>NZ_CP047943.1:1301584-2603169 GCF_014279595.1 Synechococcus sp. RS9909 | reverse complement strand
GGAAAACCCTGCCAATCCAGCTCCAGCAGGGTGTTTTGCTTTTCACAGGCTTGTGCAGATCGCGGCGCTGGGTGCGGAGAGGATGGCGATTTGCACAGTTTCAACAGGGTGTGGAGAAGGCGTGGTCGGTCTGGGAGGGCGGGTTGTCCCCGTTTTCCACGGCCTTGAGGCCGGGTTCATTGCGGTTGTCCGCAGCCAGTTCATCGGTTGGTTGGTGCGATCGGGCAGCAAAAAACCCCTCCGCGGAGGGGTTGAGCCTTGGCGATGAACGGTTGCGATGAACGGTGGGGAGATCGGTGATGGGCCGGATCGCTCAGAAGCCCATCACGCGGGCCACGGTGCCCAGATCCGGATCCAGGTCGGTATGGAAGGCCGCATCGTTGTTGTTGATGGCGCAGTCGGGATCCTTCAGGCCATTGCCGGTGAGCACGCAGACCACGGTCGCTCCGGCGGGAACCTCCTCCTTGCGTTTGAGCAATCCGGCCACGGAGGCGGCGCTGGCCGGTTCGCAGAACACGCCCTCCTGGCCTCCCAGCAGTTTGTAGGCCGCCACGATCTCCGCGTCGGTCACATCGAGAAAGGCGCCGTTGCTGGCGGTGCGAGCGGCGATCGCCTTCTCCCGGTTCACCGGATTGCCGATGCGGATCGCCGTGGCGATGGTGTGGGGATCCTCCACCGTGGTGTTGCTCACCAAGGGGGCAGAGCCGCTGGCCTGAAAGCCCATCATTCGCGGCAGGGTGCGGCTGCGACCGGCCTGGTGATATTCCTGAAAGCCCATCCAGTAGGCGGTGATGTTGCCGGCATTGCCCATCGGGATACAGAGCCAGTCGGGCGCATCACCCAAGGCTTCGATCACTTCGAACGCCGCGGTTTTCTGGCCTTGCAGCCGGTAGGGATTGACGGAGTTGACCAGGGTGACCGGATAGCGGTCGGAGGCCTCACGCACGATGTCGAGCGCACGATCGAAATTGCCCCGGATCGCCAGAACCTCGGCGCCATACACCAGGGCTTGCGCCAATTTTCCTTGGGCCACGTAGCCATCGGGGATCAGCACGAAGGCCCGCATGCCGGCACGGCGGGCGTAGGCGGCGGCAGCGGCCGAGGTGTTGCCGGTGCTGGCACAGATCACCGCTTCGCAGCCCGCCTCCTTGGCCTTACTGATCGCCATGGTCATGCCGCGGTCCTTGAAGGACCCCGTCGGATTGAGACCGTCGTATTTGACGAACACCTTCACGCCCCGGCCGATCCGCTCGGCGATCGATGGCACGGGAATCAGGGGGGTGGCGCCTTCGCGCAAGGTCACCACCGGTGTGGCATCACTGACCGGCAGCCAGCTCCGATAGGCCTCGATCAGGCCGGGCCAGTCCTGCATCACAGGGGTGCTGGTCAGCCGCCTGCGCAGGTTCTGGAGCAGAGACACCGGCAAAACGCATAGGGCCCCTGGAATCTATGCGGCTGGCTTGAGTGGCGTCGGCGCTTCGTTTCAGGAGTCGCCGTTCTTCAGCCCATCCAGGGGCGACTCGGAGAAGAATTTCACCAGGCCAGCGATCGATTCGGCTTTCTGCACCACCGCCATCAGGGCCGGGATGTTCACCTCCATCACCTCGGCGGGATAGGCCTCAAGAAAACGGATGGCATCGAGGCCGCCGCTGCCCATCTGCAGACCGTTGATCACACCGGCCCGGATCGCCGGAACGCTCACGGATGGAGCCGGTACCTTGAGGGGATAGATGATCGTGGCCACCCGACGGATGATCACATCACCGATGCGGGTCGACATCAGCCGACTGGTGAGCACCAGGGGAAGGTCGAGTTTCTGATTCAGGAGCTTGGCCACATCGGCCGGGTCCTGACGACCAAGTTTGAGAATGTCGGCGAGCAGCCCTCGCGCTTTGCCGGTTTCGGCCAGATAGGCGAGATCCGCCACGGAGATCGAGCGCCTGAAGGCGCCGCTCACGAAGGCCACTTCTTTGGCCGCTTGGGCCGGAACGATCAGGCTGCTAAGGCTCAACCCAAGACCAGTGGCCAGGGCCAGCAGGGCACGGCGCCGCGAGCGCTTCGGTGTGGACAAACGCATGACCTGTTCCAAGCGCCCGGAATCTAGGCAGGAACACCAGCGGCGACGCGCACGAGGCGGACAACTCCTCGTTCGGCCAGTCCCTTGGCCACACTCAGGCCCATGGTGCGAGCTCCAGGTTCACGCAGCAGACGGGGCAGGCGTCGCAGCACCAGCTCCGGGCGGAATCCCGGCAATTGCTGCAGCACGGCGACCAGTTGACGGATCGGTTCGAGATCGAGCATCTCGTCGTCGGCCGCTTGCCAGGAGGTTGATGCGATCAGGCCCGGTGGTTGCAGGCGCCGCGGCAGCTGCCGGCTGATTCGAAGCATCGTGAACCAGCCGAGGGCATCGAGGCGGTCGACCACCGCCTCCACCAATTGATTGCGCAGCATGCCCCCGTTAGGAGAGAAGAGGAAATCGAGCACCTGGTCGAGCAGGGTGTCGAGGTCCAGCTGGGCCTGACTGGCTGCGCTGGCCACCAGGTTCTCCAGGCGGGTCCAGCGGAAGGCGTCACCGTCAAACAGCATCTCCTTGAGGCTCTGGCGGAGTTGCGGATCGGGATCCTCCATCAGGCGACGGGCGAAGTAGGGGTAGGCCGCACCGAGGATTTTGAAGTCGGGATCCACGCTCAGGGCGATCCCCTCCAGGGTCACCAGGGAGCGGATGATCAGCGCGTAGTACGGCGGCACCCGGAAGGGAAAGCGATACATCACCCCCGACATGTCATCGGTGACGCTCTTGAAGTCCATCCGATTCACCCCCATCTCCAGGGCCTGACTGAACACGCTCTCGAAGGCGGGGACGATCGGTTCGAGATTCACGTCTTCGGACAGGAAGCCGAGGGTGACGAAATCCTTGGAGAGTTTGTTGAAATTGCGGTTCACCAGATGCACCACCGCCTGGATCAGGCCCGTGCGTGACTCCCGGCTCACCTCACTCATCATCCCGAAATCGAGGTAACAGAGCCTCCCGTCCTCGAGGGCCAGCAGGTTGCCCGGGTGGGGATCGGCGTGAAAGAAGCCGTGTTCCAGCAGCTGCTGCAGGCTGCAGTTCACACCCACCTCCACCATGTCGTCGGGATCGATGCCCATGGCCCGCACCGCCTCCAGGTTGGTGAGTTTCACACCGTCGATCCATTCCATCGTCAGCACCCGCCGACTGGTGGCGGCTCGATAAATCGCCGGTACGGCAATGCGGGGGTTGTTGCGGTGCAGTTCCCGGAACCGTTCAGCATTGGCAGCTTCGTTGAGATAGTCCATCTCTTCGAACACCCGTTGCCCCAGTTCATCGATCAGGGCCACAAGGTCGCTGCGAATCAGGCCGATGTTGCGGTTCAACCAGGCGGCGATGTTGCGCACGATGTAGAGATCGAGCGTGATCTGTTCCCGCAGCCCCGGCCGCTGCACCTTCACAGCCACGAGCTGACCGCCTTTCAGCACACCTCGGTGCACCTGACCCAGGGAGGCTGCAGAGATCGGCTCGCGCTCCAGCGAGTGGAAGTGTGCGTGCACGGGCGCCCCCAGATCCTCTTCGATGCAGGCCATCGCCAGGTCGCTGGAGAAGCCGGGCAGTTGGTCCTGCAGTTGCGCCAGTTCCTCGAGCAGCACAGGCGGAACGATGTCGGGCCGGGTGGAGAGTGCCTGCCCCGCTTTGATGAACGCTGGCCCGAGGTCCACCAGCAGTTCGGCGCATTCCCGCGCTCGGCGTCGGGCCCGTTCCGGCGTCCTCAGCAGGCCCAGCACCCAGTCGCTGCCGATGCCCAGCAGCAGCAGACCGATCGGCACCAGGGTCTGCCAGAGGCGTCGGATCAACCGCTGGGGGTGACCGGCGTAGATCCGGGTGATCGCTGCTGGGTCGTAGGCCATCAGGCCTGACGCTTCAATGAAATCCCCGAGTTCCTGTTCGATCACGGCCGGCCTTGCCAGTGCACCCCTTCTAAACGAGCTGGGCTGCCGCTACGGTCAACGCGACCACCGGGAGCTGCCGTGCTGACCGGGCTTCGACTGCAGAACATTGCCCTGATCGACAGTCTGGAGCTCGATTTCGAGCAGGGCTTCACCGTGCTCACCGGAGAGACCGGCGCCGGCAAGTCGATCCTGCTCGATGCGTTGGATGCCGTGCTGGGCGGGTTGCAGGGTACGGCGGCCCAGCGGTTGATTCGCCGCGATGGCGATCGGGCTGGTATCGAGGCGCGGTTCACGGTGCAGGCGGCACTCCGCGCCTGGTTGGCAGCCCATGAGCTCCCCCTCGATGACGACCAGGAGCTGGTGGTCAGCCGCGACTGGCGTCGTCAGGACGATCGGCTCAGCAGTCGCTTCCGTGTCAATGGTGTGGTGATCAATCGGCAGCAGGTGCTGTCGTTACGACCTCTGCTGATTGATCTCACGGTGCAGGGGCAGAGTCAGCAGTTGTCCAGGCCCGGTCTGCAACGGCGCTGGTTGGATCGTCTTGGCGGGCCGGAGCTGGAGGAGCTGCTGCAGCGGGTGCGTCAGCACTGGCAGCAGTGGCGGTTGTGTTCCGAGCGGCTCGAGCAGGCCCGTGCCGATCATCAGCGTCTGCAGCACGACTGGGGCGAGCGCCAGGAGCTGCTGGCGGAACTGGAGGCCGCTGCTTTGGAGGATCCGCTCGAGATTCAGGCGCTCACGGCTGAGCAGGATCGGCTGGTGCATGGCGTTCGCCTGCAGGAGGGGTTGGCCGAATTGGTGGGTCGTCTTCAGGACGGAGCGGATCAGGCCCCTTCGGCCGTGGATCACCTGGTGGCCTGTTGCCATGAACTGCAGCAGATGGTGGCCCTGGATGGCTCGCTGCAGCCCTTGGCGGAGCGTTGCCTCGATCTTGAGGCCACCGTGCGAGATCTGATCCGGGATCTGGAGACCTACGCTGCTGCTCTGGAGAGCGATCCTGGTCGGCTCCATGCCTTGCAGGATCGTCTGGCCTTGTTGAAACGGTTGGAGCGCCGCCATGGTCAGGATCTCTCCGGCCTTTGCGAGCTCCGTGATGCCCTGCGCGAACAGCTGGAACCCGGTGGAGCGGATGGGGCCGTGCAGGCGCTGGAGCTGGAGGAACATCAGGCCCGCTTGCAGCGCGATCAGAGCAACGGCGTATTGACGGAACGCCGCCATCGGGTGGCCCGTCAGCTGGAACAGGATCTGCTGGCCCATTTGCGGCCGATGGGTCTGGCGAATGTGCGGTTTCAGGTGGCGGTGCATCCCTCAGAGCCAGGCGAGGCCGGTGCTGACGCTGTGGCGTTTCTGTTTTCCGCCAATCCCGGCCAGCCCCTTGCTCCTCTGGGTGAGGTGGCATCGGGTGGGGAGATGTCGCGTTTTCTGCTTGCGCTCAAGACCTGTCTGGCAGCCGTGGATGGCTCCAGCACCCTGCTGTTTGATGAGATCGACACGGGCGTGAGTGGTCGTGTCAGCGGGGCGATGGCCGATCTGCTCCGCACCCTGTCGCGCCACCGTCAGGTGTTCTGTGTGACCCATCAACCTCTGGTGGCGGCAGCGGCGGATCATCATTTTCGGGTGAGCAAAGCGGTGGAGAACGGCGAGACCCGCTCGCGAGTGTCCCATCTGCGGGACACTCAGGCGCGTCAGCAGGAACTGGCGGAACTGGCCGGTGGCGATCTGGGTGAGGCGCGCGCTTATGCCGCCAGCCTGCTGGAACAGCGTGCAGCCTGAGCCGGATCAATCTCCGTAGACTCTGGTGCTGCCGAACGCTGCCGCATGGGGCGCCCCGCTCCCAAGCCGAAGGATCTGTCGAATGCGGCGGGCCCGATCAATCTCAGCGGTGGTTCGCTCGAGGATGTGATCCGCGTGCGTGGAGCGCGTCAGCACAACCTCAAGAACGTCGACGTCACCATTCCCCGCAACAAGCTGGTGGTGTTCACCGGCGTGAGTGGCAGCGGCAAGAGTTCCCTGGCGTTTGACACGATCTTTGCCGAGGGTCAGCGCCGTTATGTGGAGAGCCTGTCGGCCTATGCCCGTCAGTTTCTCGGTCAGGTCGACAAGCCGGATGTGGATGCGATCGAGGGGCTCTCACCGGCGATCTCGATCGATCAGAAATCCACCAGCCATAACCCCCGCTCCACCGTCGGCACGGTCACGGAGATCCAGGACTATCTGCGGCTGCTGTTCGGCCGCGCCGGTGAACCCCATTGCCCCCAATGTGATCGCCCGATCCGACCTCAGACCATCGACGAGATGGTGGATCAGATCCTCACCCTGCCGGAGGGCACCCGTTATCAGTTGCTCGCACCCGTGGTGCGCGGCAAAAAAGGCACCCACACCAAATTGATCAGTGGCCTGGCGGCCGAGGGGTTTGCCCGGGTGCGCATCAATGGTGAGGTGCGTGAGCTCGCCGACAACATCGAGCTCGATAAAAACCATTCCCACAGCATCGATGTTGTGGTGGATCGCCTGGTGGCCCGTGACGGCATTCAGGAACGTCTCACCGATTCCCTGCGCACCGCTCTCAAGCGCGGCGATGGCCTCGCCGTGGTGGAGGTGGTGCCGAAAAAGGATGAGGCGTTGCCGGAGGGGGTCGAGCGGGAACGGTTGTATTCCGAGAATTTCGCCTGCCCCGAACATGGCGCTGTGTTCGAGGAACTGTCACCTCGCCTTTTTTCCTTCAACAGCCCTTACGGAGCTTGTGAGGACTGCCATGGCATCGGCCATCTGCGCAAGTTCACGCCTGAACGGGTGGTGCCCGACCCCTCGCTTCCGGTGTATGCCGCCGTTGCCCCCTGGGCGGAGAAGGACAACAGCTACTACTTTTCCCTGCTCTATTCGGTAGGCGAGGCCTTCGGCTTTGAGATCAAAACCCCCTGGAACCAGCTCACTGATGACCAGCGGGATGTGTTGCTCAACGGCAGCCGTGAGCCGATCCTGATCCAGGCCGACAGTCGCTATCGCAAGAGCGCCGGTTATCAGCGGCCGTTTGAAGGCATCCTGCCGATTCTTGAGCGTCAACTGCGCGATGCCAGTGGTGAATCGCAGCGCCAGAAACTGGAGAAGTTTCTTGAGCTCGTCCCCTGCGCCACCTGTGCCGGGCAGCGGCTCCGCCCGGAAGCGCTGGCGGTGCGCGTGGGTCCGTTTCGGATCACGGAACTGACCGCCGTGAGCGTGGGGCAGACCCTGGAGCGGATCGAGCGTCTGATGGGCGTGGGTGCTGCGGAGGGGGCGGAGCCCCTGCTGACGTCGCGCCAGATTCAGATCGGTGATCTCGTGCTGCGGGAGATCCGCATGCGTCTGAGGTTCCTCCTTGATGTGGGGCTCGACTACCTGAGCCTGGATCGACCGGCGATGACCCTGTCCGGCGGTGAAGCGCAGCGCATTCGCCTGGCCACGCAGATCGGTGCCGGACTCACCGGTGTGCTGTATGTGCTCGATGAACCGAGCATCGGCCTCCACCAGCGCGACAACGATCGTCTGCTCGCCACCCTGGAGCGGCTGCGGGATCTGGGGAACACCCTGGTGGTGGTGGAACACGATGAAGACACCATCCGCGCGGCCGACCATCTGGTGGACATCGGCCCCGGAGCCGGCGTGCATGGCGGCCACATCGTGGCGGAGGGGTCGCTCGACGATCTGCTGACCGCGGAGCAGTCCCTCACGGGCGCCTATCTCAGTGGTCGCCGTTCCATTCCCACGCCGCCGGAGCGGCGCAACGCCGGCAGTCGCAGTCTCAAACTGCTCGATTGCGCCCGCAACAACCTTAAGAATCTGAGCGTGGAGTTTCCGCTGGGGCGGCTGGTGTCGGTCACCGGGGTCAGCGGCAGCGGCAAGAGCACCCTGGTGAACGAGTTGCTCCATCCCGCCCTGGAACATGGCCTCGGCCACAAGGTGCCGTTCCCGGCCGGTCTCGCCGAGCTGCGGGGTCTGAAGTCGATCGACAAGGTGATCGTGATCGACCAGTCACCGATCGGTCGCACGCCCCGTTCCAATCCCGCCACCTACACCGGCGCTTTTGATCCGATCCGTCAGGTGTTTGCCGCCACCGTGGAAGCCAAGGCGCGGGGGTACCAGGTGGGTCAGTTCAGTTTCAACGTCAAGGGAGGCCGTTGTGAGGCCTGCCGCGGTCAGGGCGTGAACGTGATCGAGATGAATTTCCTTCCCGATGTGTATGTGCAGTGTGATGTCTGCAAGGGCGCCCGTTTCAATCGGGAGACGCTTCAGGTGACCTACAAGGGTCACACCATCGCCGACGTGCTTGAGATGACCGTCGAGCAGGCGGCTGATGTGTTCTCAGCGATTCCCCAGGCGGCGGATCGGCTGCGCACGCTGGTGGATGTGGGCCTGGGCTACGTGAAGCTGGGGCAGCCGGCTCCCACCCTCTCCGGCGGCGAAGCGCAGCGGGTGAAGCTGGCCACGGAGTTGTCACGCCGGGCCACCGGAAAAACGCTCTATCTGATCGATGAACCCACCACGGGCCTCAGTTTTTATGACGTGCACAAGCTGATGGATGTGATGCAGCGCTTGGTTGATAAGGGCAATTCGATCATCTGCATTGAGCACAATCTCGATGTGATCCGTTGTTCCGACTGGATCATTGATCTGGGTCCGGAAGGGGGCGACAAGGGCGGGCAGATCGTCGCCACCGGCACGCCGGAAGAGGTGGCGGCACATCCCACGTCTCACACGGGGCGCTATCTACGCAAGGTGCTTGAGCAGCACCCCGCCCCGCAGCTCGCCGCCGCCTGATCTATTTCGCATGACCATCCCTTTGCCGCAGCGGCTCGTTGCTGCAGCCGTTGCCTTCGGCAGTGCCTGGTGGATCCCAGGCCTCACCGCCACTCCCGCTGCAGCGGTGCAGCAGCTGGATCTGCGTCTGCCGGTGATGGAGATGACCATCCAGCTGGAGATCGGTGCATCGCGCACGGCCGCCGATTTGATTCGCGCCAATGCCGACCTTCAGGAGCTCGACCAGGCCGGTGATGGTGCGGTGCAGCGCCTGCTTGAGCAGTTGCTCACAGCTCCATTACCTGATCAGATCACCGGGGTGGTTCAGCAGTCGTTGGGTCAGCCTTTGTTCGAACAGGCCTTGCTGGCCGCTTCCGAACTGGTGGAGGTGGAGGGCCTGCCGCTCGAGGGGCGCGGGCCCGTGATTGCGGCAGCGCTGGATGCGGCCTACCGCGCCGGTGAACCCCACCTTCTCGGCTTGTTGCGCCAGGTTCCCGGGGAGCGCATCACGCTCAATCTCCAGGCGCTTGCGGCCTATGCCCAGCGGCTCCAGAACAATCAGGATGAGGCCAGGCGCCTGTTGCGTCAGGCCACTGCCGCCACGCCCGCGTCGGCATCGATCGGCAGCCTCGACCCATCGGCTTGGCGGCGGCAGGAGCTGACGCTGCCTGTGTCGCATCGGTCTGAGCCCCTCACCCTGATCACCTATCAGCCCCAGCGTTCCGCCAATGGGCGTCTGGTGGTGATCTCCCATGGCCTCTGGGACGATCCCGCCAGCTTTGAGGGTTGGGCTCGCCTGCTGGTGATGAACGGTTACACCGTGGTGCTGCCCAGACATCCGGGCAGTGATTCCGCTCAGCAAAAGGCGATGTTGATGGGTGATCAGCCGCCGCCGGGACCGGAAGAAATGCGTTGGCGTCCGTTGGATGTGAGCGCGGTGCTGGATGGTGTGGCAGCTGGCCGACTGTTGCCAGGCTCCGGGGTGACCCCATCCCAGGTGGCGGTTGTGGGCCATTCCTGGGGTGCCACAGCGGCTCTGCAGCTGGGTGGACTGAACACCACGAGCAGCACATTGAAAGCCCGCTGCAACGACCCCGCCGATCCCGAGCGGAATCTCAGTTGGGTGTTGCAGTGCAGTTGGCTCGAGGGTTCGGATCAGGGATCGCTTGCCGATCCGCGTGTGCAGGCTGTGGTGGCGGTGAGCCCACCGCTGAAGCTGTTGTTCGATCAGAGCCGTGTTGGTGAAGCCCAGGCCCGCACCCTGATCGTCAGCGGCACCAGCGATTGGGTTGTTCCTCCGGATCCCGAAGCGGTGAGCCCGCTGCGCCAGGCCGGGATTGGCCCCTTGGGCCATCGCCTTGTGCTGGTGGAGGGTGGAGATCACTTCAACCTGCGCGCCCCAGCCGCTGCAGCCTCTCCCGCCGTACTCGGACCCCTGATTCTGGCCTGGGTGAATCAACAGCTGGCTGTTCCTGCCGCCATCACCTTTCAGGGCGGTGGCTGGGGCAACCCTGAGCATGCCCTGGTGGATGTGACCCCCTCGTTGTCGACACCCCGTTAAGACAGGACCCCCGGGCGAATCAAGCCCTCAATCGTTTGTAGTTCCACATGAAGGGCACGGAGTGTTGGCATGCAGGATGCGTGAAAACATCAGTGTTGGTCTGGTTTTTCGGCTGAAATTGTCGACCGCTCACTTCAGATCTCAGAATCTTTTCATCTTTGTCGATGGATGGTTCCCCTAACAGTTGATCCAGGCAGTCGATCGATTGCTGCGATGTGTGATCGGGTTGGGTGATGGGGTTCAAGCTGCTGCATCTGCATCTGCACGGTCTGTTCCGGTCCCATGAGCTTGAACTCGGGCGCGATGCCGACACCGGTGGCCAGACCCTCTACGTGCTCGAGTTGGCTCGAGGACTGGCCGCCCGTCCGGAGGTGGAGCAGGTGGAGGTGGTGACCCGCCTGATCCAGGACCGACGCGTGTCGAGCGATTACGCCCAGCCCCAGGAGACCATCGCCCCCGGCGCCACGATCCTTCGCCTCCCCTTCGGACCGCGTCGTTATCTGCGCAAGGAACAGCTCTGGCCCTATCTCGACGAGCTGGCCGATCAGCTGGTGGCTCGCCTGCAGCAGCCCCAGCATCGCCCCGACTGGATCCATGCCCATTACGCCGACGCCGGGTATGTCGGTGCCCTGGTGAGTCGCCGGCTGGGCATTCCGTTGGTGTTCACGGGCCACTCTCTCGGTCGTGAGAAGTTGCGTCGGTTGTTGGCTGCCGGTGGGGATCACAAGCAGATCGAGCAGTCGTTTTCGATCAGCCGCCGCATCGATGCGGAGGAATTGGCTCTGGCCCATGCCGATCTGGTGATCACCAGCACCCGGCAGGAGGCCCAGGAGCAGTATTGCCGCTACGGACGCTTCCGGGCCGATCAGGCGGAGGTGGTGCCGCCAGGTGTGGATGCCAGTCGTTTCCATCCCCGCTCCACTCCTGCTGAATCCGAGGCTGTGGACGGGTTGCTGGATCCTTTTCTCAGGGATCCGTCTCTGCCGCCGCTGCTGGCGATTTCCCGGGCGGTGCGACGCAAGAACATCCCCGCCCTGGTGGAAGCTTTCGGTCGTTCCTCGCTCCTGCGTCAACGCCACAACCTGGTGTTGGTGCTCGGCTGTCGTGAGGATCCGCGCCAGCTGGAGAAACAGCAGCGGGAGGTGTTTCAGCAGGTGTTCGACCTGGTGGATCGCTACGACCTCTACGGTCAGGTGGCCTATCCGAAACAGCACCGGCGCGCGCAGATTCCCGCTATTTATCGCTGGGCCGCCCAGCGGCGCGGTCTGTTCGTGAACCCGGCGCTCACCGAACCCTTCGGGCTCACCCTGCTGGAGGCCGCGGCCTGCGGCATGCCGATGGTGGCCACCGATGACGGTGGGCCCCGCGACATCCTGGCGCGTTGCGACAACGGTCTGCTCGTGGATGTGACCGATCTGGAGGCGCTTCAGGACGGTCTGGAGCGGGCCGGATCCGATCCCGAGCGCTGGCGGCGTTGGCGTGACAACGGCATTGAGGCGGTCAGCCGCCACTTCAGTTGGGATGCCCATGTCTGCCATTACCTCGCCCTGATGCAGCGCCGCATCGAGCGAGCGCAGTCGCTATCCAGCTCCCAGCCGCGTTCGCTGCTGCTGGAGCCACGGCCGCTGGCCGATCGCCTCTTGCTCCTCGACCTCGACAGCAGCCTGGAGCAACCGGAGACCGAGGCGCTCCAGGCCCTGCGTCAGCAACTCAACGCACCGCTGGGTTCCGCCAAGTCATCAGCCGGCAGTCTGGGCGTCCTGACCGGACGCTCCCTGGCGGCGGCCCGTCAGCGTTTCGCTGAACTTCACTTGCCCCAGCCGGCTGTCTGGATCACCAGGGCTGGCACGGAAATCGTCTATGCCGACCAGCAGGATCCCGACCCGCTCTGGTCGGAGCGGATCTGGGTGGATTGGCAGCGTCAGGACGTGGAGCGAGCCCTGGCTGATCTCAGCGCCCATCTGGAACGCCAGGATCCCGCCGAGCAGGGTCCGTTCAAGCTCAGTTTTCTACTGCGGCAATCAGGCGAAGCGATCCTGCCCCTGGTGCGTCAAAGGTTGCGGCAGCGGCGACTCGCCGCCCGTCCCCATCTGCGTTGCCACTGGTTTCTCGATGTGTTGCCGCTGCGGGCCTCCCGCAGTGAGGCCATCCGATTTCTCTCCCTGCGCTGGCAGCTTCCACTCGAGCGGATTCTTGTGGTGGCCAGCCAGCAGGGGGACGGGGAACTGGTGCGCGGCCTTCCTGCCACGGTGGTTCTCGCCGACCACGATCCCAGCCTGGAGTGTTTCCGTCAGCAGCAGCGGGTGTTCTTCGCCAGCCGTTCGCGCCTGTCCGGCCTGCTGGAGGGATTGCAGCACTACCGCTTTCTATCGCGCCGTTAGGCCTCGAGCACCTGGATGCGAGCGGCGGCCTGATCGGCTCGGCGGCGGGCCGTGTCCAGATCGTGACCCTGCGCCAGGGCCACACCCATGCGCCGGCCCGGCCTTGCACTGGGCTTTCCGAACAGCAACACCTTCGTGTCCTCGAGCTGGAGGGCAGCGTGCAGACCGGCATACCGCACCGTGCTCAGATGTTGGTCGGCCAGGATCACCCGGCTGGCGGAGGGCTGGCGGCAGCGGATCGCCGGGATCGGCAGGCCGAGCACGGCCCGGAGGTGCAGGTCGAATTCGCTCAGGTTCTGACTGATCAGGGTGACCAGTCCGGTGTCATGGGGTCGGGGTGAGAGCTCCGAGAAGATCACTGCGTCGCCGCACAGGAAGAATTCCACACCGAACAATCCGGCGCCCCCGAGGTTGTCGGTGATGGCCCGTGCCATGGCCTGGGCCTGCTCCAGTTGCGCATTGGAGAGGGCGGCGGGTTGCCAGCTGCACTGGTAGTCACCGCCGCTCTGTTCATGACCGATCGGTGGGCAGAACAGGGTGGTGCCATCCAGTTGGCGGATGGTGAGCAGGGTGATTTCCAGATCAAAGCGCAGGAATTCCTCCACGATCACCCGGTCACCACTGCCGCGGGCTCCGGACACGGCCGTCTGCCAGGCCGCGGCGAGGTCAGACGCAGCCTGCACCACGCTCTGCCCTTTGCCGGAGGAGCTCATCACCGGCTTCACCACCACAGGCCAGCCGAGAGGTGCTGCAACCTCCTGCAGTTCTTTCAGGTTGGAGGCATAGGCGAAGCGGGCTGTGCGCAGGCCGAGGCTGCCGGCGGCCAGGTCCCGAATCCGGTCGCGATTCATGGTCACGGCCGTCGCCCGGGCGGTGGGGATGACCCGGATGCCTTCGGATTCCAGAGCGGCGAGCGCATCCACCGCCAGGGCTTCGATTTCCGGGATCACCACATCGGGCTGGTGTCGTCGCACCACGGCCTGCAAAGCTTCCGCATCGGTCATGGTGAACACCTCCGCCTGATCGGCCACCTGCATGGCCGGTGCTTCGGCGTAGCGGTCGCAGGCGATCACCCGACAGCCCAGCCGCTGGGCTTCAATCGCCACCTCTTTTCCCAGTTCGCCGCTGCCCAGCAGCAGCACCGTTTTCGGAAACAGGGTCATGGTTGTGGGCAGGGCAGCATGGGGTGATCTTCGCGCTCTGCCGGGTATGCCCTTCGTTCTTGCCTTGTCCACGGCCGGGGATGCGGCGGATGGACTGCTCTTCGGTTGGGAGATCGCCAGCTTGCAGAAGTGGGCCCTGATTTATCTGGGCGTGTCTTCCCTCGCCTTTGTGATCGTGTGGATCGTGGGGGCCCTCAGGACCAGGCCATGAACGCTGAGGGGGTGATCAGGGTTTCGACCAGCTGTTGCAGGCGGGATCCGACGTAGCCGGGGATTCTGCGCAGCAGCCTCAGGATCCAGAGCCAGCGGTCCTGTCCTTTCGGCAGGGTGGTGGCCTGGTTCTGCAGCGCTGCCGGCAGTGGCGTCAGCGGGCTTGTGCGGGGTGCGTTCCGGCGCTGTCGCCAGCGGCGGATCAGCACCAGTGCGCCCACACCCGCCACGACGGGGGCTGAGATTCCGAGCAGTGACGCCAATTCCAGTTCGAGCATGATCCTCAGAGCAACAACGACCCCAGCCCCATCACTCCGTAGAGAGCAACAAGCTGAACCCCTTCATACCAGTCGAGTTCGTTGTTTTCAG
The DNA here is from genome assembly GCF_014279595.1 of Synechococcus sp. RS9909. Lineage (NCBI taxonomy): Bacteria > Bacillati > Cyanobacteriota > Cyanophyceae > Synechococcales > Synechococcaceae > Synechococcus > Synechococcus sp. RS9909. The sequence goes on along the minus strand of NZ_CP047943.1, from coordinate 2,588,749 downwards.
TAATCCAATGCACGGCCAACACCGTGATGGTGGTGCAACCGAGAGCGACCAGGGGGATGCTCAGGTGCAAAAAGCGACCCATCGGCCATCCCAGCAACACCAGCACCGGCAGCACGAACATCAGCAACTGGCCGCTGGATTCCAGGGTGCTGGTCACGGCCAGATCCATGCGGCCGCGGGAGGCGGCGCTGATGGCGATCACACCTTCGGCGGTGCAGCCGAACAGGGGCAGCAGAAACAGACCGATGAACAATTCGCTGAGATGGCTCCCCTGCACCAGGGTTTCCAGGGCATTCACCAGGGGCTCGGAAACCAGCACCACCAGCACACTCACCACGGCCATGGCCGCGAGGATCGCGGGCAGACGGGGCAGATGGCTCCGATCCTTCTCGGCTGCTTCAACCCCATCCGCTTGCAGGATGTCATCCGTCTCAGCCTTGAAGAAGGTGCGATGGGTGCCGAGCTGGAGCAGGAAGGACAGCAGGTAGTAGCCCAGGATCAGCAGCGCCACGATCAGGGAATAGACGGCAAAGCGGTCGAGGGCGTTGGTGCCCGCCATCGGTTGGATGCCTCCTCCGATGCCGAAGACGGTGGGCACCGCCAGGAAGAGCAGGCTGAGCAGCAGTTGGCGCGCCTGCAGATTGGTGCTGTGTGGCCTGATCTTCACCTTTTTCTGGCGACGACCGGCCCAGATGGTGCTGACTCCCAGCACCAGCAGGCAATTGGTGATCACGGCGCCGGCCACCGACACCACCACCAGGCTGTAGAGCCCGCTGCCCAGGGCGGTGATCGAGATCACCAGCTCCACCAGGTTGCTGAGGCCCACACTCACCACACCGCTGTAGCGGTCACCCAGGTGTTCACTCAGCGCATCCACCAGGATCGAAATCACCCGGGCCAGTGGCACCAGGGCCAGGCCGAAGCCAAGAAAGCGCACCGCTTCCATCCCGGCGCCTTCCGGCTGCAGAGGAGCGGTCAGCGCCAGGAGGAGTGCTGGCAGCAGCAGCAGCGACCACCGCTTCAGGCCGTGATGGCGCAGGAGTGTCGCGGTGTCGCGCAGGGTGCGGTGCATCAGCCCCGGGTCATGGGTCGAGATCGTTGATCAGGGTGAGTTGCCGTTCAGGTGAGGCTTCGTTGATGAACCCCCAGGCGGCGAACACCTCCGGATCGCCATGGGTGATCCGCGGTTGACCGTGTTGATGCTCGAGGCTGAAGCCCTCGGCAGCCATCCGTCGCATCAGGCTGGCCGCCTCTTCAAACCGTGCCGCCATCGCTTCCAGACTGGCGCAGTCACTGGTCAGACCGGCTTCCTTCCAGGTGAAGTAGTGCATGGTGGTGCAGTCAGGTGGGGCGAAGAGCCAGACCGATCAGCACCAGAGCGGCAGTGATCAGCCAGAAGCGGCGCACCACAGTTTGTTCGCTCCAACCGCTGAGCTCAAAATGATGGTGCAGGGGGGCCATCCGGAACAGGCGTTGGCCGACCCCATCGGCTCCTTTGGTGGCTTTGAACACCCACACCTGGAGAATCACCGACAGCGATTCCGCCAGGAACACGCCCCCCATCAGCAGCAGAGGCCAGAGGCTGTTGCTGAGGAGTGCCACGGCGCTGAGACAGGCTCCCATCGCCAGCGATCCGGTGTCGCCCATGAACAGGCGGGCCGGATTGCGGTTGTGGGCCAGAAAGCCGAGCCAGGCTCCTGCCATCGCCATGCAGAAGCCAGCCAGGGCCGGATCACCGCTGTTGCCTCGCAGCATCAGCTGCAGGGCCAGGCCTGTGAACACAAGAGCACCGCAGCCGGAGGCCAGACCATCGAGACCATCGGTGAGGTTCGTGGCATTGCTTTCCGCCAGGAAGACAAACAGGGCCAGGGGCCAGATCAACCAGGCCAGCGGCAGGGTGAGGTTCCAAGGCAGGGCGATGCTGCTGCTGATCCAGCCCTGCCAGGCGGCGACCGCCAGGAACAGGGCCGCGATCAGTGCTTGGAGGAGCAGTTTTCCCCGTGCCGTCAGCCCCTTGTTGGTCTGCCTGGTGAGGCTGCGCCAGTCATCGATGCCGCCGATCACCATGGAAGCCAGGGTCACGGCCGCAACAGCAAGCAGGCGGTTGGCATTGTCTTGCCCCACGGCGCTGAGGGAGCCGATGATCACGCCCACCGGCACCACGAGCAACCCACCCATCGTGGGCGTGCCCCCCTTGCGCAGATGGGCCTGGGGTCCGTCTTCCCGGATCACCTGGCCCATTTTCAAAGCACGCAACCTGGGCACCCCCCAGGCGGTGGTGCCGGCGGCGATCAGGGTCGCCACGATCAAGGGCACACTCAAGAGGCTGTTAGGGATCCAGCGATCCGCGGCGAAGGCAGCAGCGACGATCACGACCGCCAGCACCAAGGCACTGACGCGGCCTCCCACCTGGTTGGAGCGGTTCACCGATGGCGATGGCGCCGAAAGGTCGCTCACGGCAGGCAGGGCGCAGAGTCGGGCCGAGGATAGGGCGACCCAGACGCCCCGGATTCAGTCTTCCCAGTTCTCTTCGTTCTGCTCGTCGGCGGCGTTGTAGTCCTCCTTTTCGCCCATCAGTGCCGAGAGCTCTTCCTCTTCCACCGTGCTCACTTCCGGTGAGGTTGATTCCTCATCTTCCACGAGACGGCCACTGGTCTCCAGCCAGCTCAGTAGATCGGGCTCTTCCCGCAGCGGCAGCACCGGTGCCGGCTCCCGGCGCCCGTAACGGGTGAGGGCCGGGTTGATGCTGTCGAGGGCACTGCTCATCGCGGAGGACAAGTCCAATCAGTCCAATCCGCCATCATAGAAGACCGCTTTCCAGCCTTCCGTGATCGATGAATGGATGCGTCTTGGCGCTGTGTGGCTGCTGGCGCTTCTGATCAGCCTTGCGCTGCGGGTCTGGGGTGCGACCCATCCCGCCCCTGTGGCCATCGGTTGGCTCATGGTGCCGGTGCTTGTGTTCGGCCCTGCCCTTGTGCTGGCGGTCTGGTTGCTGCTGGCCCGGATCGGCCGGGATGGAGAATCAGACGATCGTGATCTGGAGTCCGGTTGATGGGGCGCGCGAAGAAGGTGGTGCTCGCCTATTCGGGTGGGGTGGATACCAGCGTCTGCATTCCCTACCTGAAGCAGGAGTGGGGCGTCGAGGAGGTGATCACCTTCGCTGCCGATCTCGGACAGGGGGATGAACTGGAGCCCATCCGGATCAAAGCGCTGGAGGCCGGGGCCAGTCAGTCGCTGGTGGGCGATCTGATCGATCCCTTCATCCGCGAGTTCGCGTTTCCGGCCATCCGTGCCAATGCGCTCTATGAAGGGTGCTATCCCCTCTCCACCGCCCTGGCCCGTCCCTTGATCGCCCGCCGACTGGTGGAGGTGGCCCGGGAGGTGGGTGCCGATGCGGTGGCCCATGGCTGCACCGGGAAGGGCAACGATCAGGTGCGGTTTGATGTGGCGATCGCCGCTCTGGCTCCCGATCTCAAGGTGCTGACTCCGGCGCGTGAGTGGGGCATGAGCCGCGAGGAAACGATCGCCTACGGCGAGCGCTGTGGCATCCCGGCACCGGTCAGTAAACAGTCGCCCTACTCGATCGATCTCAACCTGCTGGGCCGCAGCGTTGAGGCCGGTCCCCTGGAGGATCCGATGGTGGCACCGCCGGAGGAGGTGTTCGCGATGACGCGGCCGGTGGCCGACACCCCCGATGCCGCTGAGGAGATTGAGATCAGTTTTGAGGCCGGCAACCCCGTGGCCATCAATGGCCAGCGTCTCGACCCTGTGGCGCTGATCCGGGAGGCGAATCGCCTTGCCGGCCTTCATGGCATCGGCCGTCTCGACATGATCGAGAACCGGGTCGTGGGGATCAAGAGCCGCGAGATCTACGAGACCCCGGGGCTGTTGTTGCTGATCCAGGCCCATCAGGAGCTGGAAAGCCTCACCCTGGCGGCGGATGTGCTGCGCACCAAGCGCCAGCTGGAAATGCAGTGGGCGGATCTGGTGTATCAGGGGCTCTGGTTCGGACCGCTGAAAGAAGCCCTGGATGGCTTCATGGATCGCACCCAGGAGCATGTGCACGGAGTGGTGCGGCTGCGATTGCACAAGGGCTCGGCCATGGTCACCGGCCGTGCCTCCTCAACCAGCAGCCTCTACGTGCCGGCGATGGCGTCCTACGGCAGTGAGGATCAGTTCGACCATCGTGCCGCTGAGGGGTTCATCTATGTGTGGGGCCTGCCGATCCGGCTCTGGGCCGCAGCGCGTCGGCGTTGATGGCGTTCAGGCCGCGTCCTGTTGTGAGGCCGCATCCGGGCTGCGGCGGCGCCAGCGCATCGCCGCCTTGAGCAGGGGTGGCGTGGAACTGTGCAGCAGGGTCTGGGTTCTCGCCAACAGCCGATAGCGTTCCAGCAGCGGTTCCAACCGTTGCTGGAATTTGCGTTCAAATAGCTCTGGAAGTTCAGCCAGCAGGGCTTCGTAGTCGTCGAGTTGCGCCTCCAGCTCCCGCACGCGCTGCCGGAGCTGGATCACTTCAGCGCTGGAGGATGGCGCTGTGGCTTGATCGTCGCTGGTTGTGCGTTGCAGCCAGAGGGGCGCAGGGGCCTGATGGGACTGGGAGGGCTCATCCATGGCCGGACGCTATCGCCAGGCCATGGCGGGCACAATCCCTGAACCGAGACTGGATCAGGCCGGAGAAGCGGCTTCGCTCTGAGCAGCGGCGGCTTCGCTGCCGGGCATGACGCGCGGTGCAGGCAGAGGACCGTCCTGCTTGACGGTGAGGTAACGGATCACGTCTTCGCTGAGCCGCATCGCTTTTTCCAGCACGGCCACCTGTTGGCCGTCACCATTGTGGCTGAGCTGCACGTAGATGCCTTCCTTGTGCTTAGCGATCGGATAGGCCAGGCGACGCTTGCCGCGCATCTGGTTGTCGAGCACCTCAGCACCCGCTTCCGCCAGGATGTCGCGATATTTGGTCAGGTGTGACTCAACTTCTTCCTCCGGGATATCCGGACGGAGGATGTACATGGTCTCGTAATACGGCTGCAGGGTCATGGAATCCGATCCGACGAGGACTGAAGGCTCACCAGGGTGAGCGACGGATCCACCACCCTATCGCCCGGGGGGTTGACCGCTCAGTAGAGCTGCATCCGCACCGCCTGGCTCAATCCGGGCAGATCCGGTTCCCGACCGCGCACGCATTCGATCACCGCAAAGATCACCACCGCCAGCACGGCGATCATCACCGTGCTGGACAACGTGCGCAGGATCAGACCGCCCCCCAGTGGTTGCAGCAGGATCGCGAAGGCATAGCCCAGCAGCACCACGATGATGTCCACTAGCAGGGCCTGCAGGGTGTTGAAGCGGATGAAATAGGGGACGTTGGGATTGCGGACCACCGCGAGAAAGAGCAGGAAAAAGACCAGGAGATTGCCGAAGGGGATCCCCCGTTCCAGGAGCACCAGCGGCAGGGCCGGCAACGTCAGCCATTGCAACCAGGGGAATTGGCCCATCAGGTGGCTGCCGAAGGGGATCGCATCACTCCAGGGCAACAGGTAGACCAGCAGCCCGAGAAGCCGCTGCCAGACGGGGGTCGTCATCGAGGGTTGGTGGTTGGGGTGACGCTAGGCGGTCAGCCGCGATCAGCCAGGGCCGCTTCGGCGGCGTGGCGCATCACGGCAACGGGCACGTCGCTTCGCTCGGACCAGAGCCTCAGGGCTGCAGCCCCCTGTTGCACCAGCATCTCCAGTCCATCGAGCGTGCGGCAGCCATGGGCGGCCGCATCGGTGAGCAGTCGGGTCGGTCGCGGCGTGTAGATGATGTCGTACACCCAGCACTCAGGCTTCAGTCGCTGGATGTCGCCGGGGCTGAGGGGGCTGGCGAGGACAGCGTCGGGGTTGTGGGTTGAGGCCATGCCCAGCGGCGTGGTGTTCACCACCAGATCGGCCGCTTCCAGAGCCTGCTCCAGGGCCGCTTGATGGTGCCAGTCCAGGCCGGTGAGACTCGGTGCCCAGGCGCCGCAGTCCTGTTGGAATGCCGCCAAGGCGTCGGGACGCCGTCCGGCGATCTGGATCTGGTCACAACCCAGGCTGGTGATGGCGGCCACGATCGCCCTGGCGCTGCCGCCACAGCCGAGCACCAGAGCCCTGCGTCCTTGCCAGTCGGATTGGGCTTCCCGCAGCGGTGCGATGAAGCCCTCCACATCGGTGTTGGTGCCAAACCAGCCACCGTCGACGCGCGGCACCAGGGCATTGACCGCGCCGAGGCGCTGGGCCAGGGGGCTGAGCTCGGCGCAGAGGGGCACCACGCTGTGTTTGTGCGGGATGGTCACGTTGAGGCCGCGGCAGCCCACGGCGCGCAGGCCCCGCACCACGGTCTCCAGGTCGTTGGCCGGGGTGGGAAGCGCCAGAAAGATCCAGTTGAGCCCCATCGCCTCCAGGGCGGCGTTGTGCATCACCGGTGAGAGGGAGTGGTGCACCGGATCACCGAGCAGACCCACCAGGGCTGTTTGAGCGTTGGCTGTCGTTGGCTTGGCTGTCGTTGGGTTGGTCATGGGGTCAGTGTCCAGGATCGACCGGCCTGTCTGTTCGGGAACCACACCTCGCCTGCAGGGCTCACCCCTGATGAGGATGCAGAGGTTCAAGACGGACTGTTTTTAGGAGGTGGGCATCGATGGGCAAAGTTGTCGGCATTGACCTTGGAACCACGAATAGCTGCGTGGCGGTGATGGAGGGTGGCAAGCCCACCGTGATCGCCAATGCGGAAGGGTTTCGCACCACACCGTCGGTGGTGGCCTACACGAAGAACCAGGATCAGCTGGTGGGGCAGATCGCCAAACGTCAGGCGGTGATGAACCCCGACAACACCTTTTATTCCGTCAAGCGGTTCATCGGTCGTCGTGTCGATGAAGTGAATGAGGAGTCGAAGGAGGTCAGCTATTCCGTTGAGAAAGCTGGCTCCAACGTCAAGGTGAAGTGCCCGGTGCTCGACAAGCAATTCGCCCCTGAGGAGGTGAGTGCCCAGGTGCTGCGCAAGTTGGCTGAGGATGCCGGCAAATACCTGGGAGAAACCGTGACCCAGGCGGTGATCACCGTTCCCGCCTATTTCAACGATTCCCAGCGCCAGGCCACCAAGGATGCCGGCAAGATCGCCGGCCTTGAGGTGCTGCGCATCATCAACGAGCCCACCGCCGCTGCTCTCGCCTACGGCCTCGACAAGAAGAGCAATGAGCGCATCCTGGTCTTCGACCTCGGGGGCGGCACCTTCGATGTGTCCGTGCTCGAAGTGGGCGACGGCGTGTTCGAGGTGCTCTCCACCTCCGGCGACACCCACCTCGGCGGTGATGACTTCGACAAGGTGATCGTGGATCACCTGGCCGACAGCTTCAAAGCCAACGAAGGCATTGACCTGCGTCAAGACAAGCAGGCCCTGCAGCGCCTCACGGAAGCGGCCGAAAAAGCCAAGATCGAACTCTCCAGCGCCACGCAGAGCGAGATCAATCTGCCCTTCATCACCGCAACCCCTGAAGGCCCGAAGCATCTCGACCTCACCCTCACCCGCGCCAAGTTCGAGGAGCTGGCCTCCAAGCTGATCGATCGTTGCCGCGTGCCGGTGGAGCAGGCGCTCAAGGACGCCAAGCTCTCCGCTGGTGAACTCGATGAGATCGTGATGGTGGGTGGATCCACCCGGATCCCCGCCGTGCTGGAGCTGGTGAAGCGGATCACCGGCAAGGATCCCAATCAGACCGTGAACCCCGATGAGGTGGTAGCCGTGGGCGCCGCCATTCAGGGCGGTGTGCTCGCCGGTGAGGTGAAGGACATCCTGCTGCTGGATGTCACCCCCCTGTCTCTCGGTGTGGAGACCCTGGGTGGTGTGATGACCAAGATGATCCCGCGCAACACCACCGTTCCCACCAAGAAATCGGAGACCTATTCCACAGCGGTGGATGGTCAGACCAATGTGGAGATTCATGTGCTCCAGGGTGAGCGCGAGATGGCCAGCGACAACAAATCGCTCGGCACCTTCCGGCTCGATGGCATCCCCCCCGCTCCCCGTGGCGTGCCTCAGATCGAAGTGACCTTCGACATCGATGCCAACGGCATCCTGAGCGTGACCGCGAAGGACAAGGGCAGCGGCAAGGAGCAGAGCATCTCGATCACCGGCGCCTCCACACTCTCCGAACAGGAAGTGGAAAGCATGGTGAAGGATGCCGAGGCCAATGCCAGTGCCGACAAGGAGAAGCGTGAGCGGATCGACCTGAAGAATCAGGCGGAAACGCTCGTGTATCAGGCGGAGAAGCAGCTGGGCGAACTCGGTGACAAGGTGGATGCCGCGGCCAAGGCCAAGGTGGAGGAGAAGCGCACCCAGCTGAAGGAAGCCACCGAGAAGGAAGACTTCGACAGCATGAAGTCTCTGCTGGAGCAGTTGCAGCAGGAGCTCTACGCCTTGGGTGCCTCGGTGTATCAACAGGCCGGCGCTGATGGCGCTGCAGCCCCCGGCGCCGATGGCGCTGCCGGTGCCGCCGGATCCACGAGCGATGCCGGTGATGATGTGATCGATGCGGAATTCACCGAATCGAAGTGATTCATATCTGAGCGTTGGAGCGATTCAATGTCAGCATGAAGAAAGGGGGCCTAAGGGCCCCCTTTTTGATGTCAAACGAATCAGACGAATCGGCTTGAGAGGATCACTTGCTGATCTGGGCCACAGCGGCTTTCGACTTCTCCACCACGCCCGGGGGCAGGGACACATAACCCAGCTCAGGAGCCTGGCTCTGGGCCTTCTCGGAGAGCATGAAATCGAACGCTTTCTTCAGCAGCTCGGTCTTGTCGCCGTTACCTTCTTTGTAAGCCAGGATCCAGGTGAAGGTGACGATCGGATAGCCCTTGGGGGGGTTGGGGTTGCCACCGATCAGCTCAGGGCCGAGGTCGATCGAATCGAGAGCGGTGCTCTCCGTTTCGTTGGTGGGCTTCACCTGCTCTCCGGAAGCATTGGCGAGCGCAGCGGCCTGGAGCTTGTCTTTGACATAAGCCACTTCCACATAGCCCAAACCACCATCCACCTGGTTCAGCTGTGCGGAAACGCCCTCATTACCTTTGGAGCCTACGCCGACAGGCCAATTCACCGATTTGCCGGTGCCTGGCCCATTCTTCCACTCCTCGCTGATGGCTGAGAGGTGTTTCGTGAAGTTGTAGGTGGTGCCGGAACCATCGGAGCGGTGGACGATGGTGATCGCCTTGTCGTCGCAGCCGAGTTCCTTGAAGTTGGTGATCTTGCCGAGGAAGATGCCGGCGAGTTGCTCCTGGGTGAGCTTCAGTTCACAACCGGGGTTGTTGTAAGCCACAGCGATGGCACCGGCGGTCATCGGGATCTGGAGCACGCCGCGGGCCACTTTCGCCACTTCATCGGGCTTCATCGGCGCATCGGAGGCGCCGAAGTCGACCGTGCCGGCGGTGAACTGGCGGACACCGGAGCCGGAGCCGACGGATTGATAATTGACATTGACGCCTTCGGGAGCCAGCTCCTGGAACCAGCGGGTGTAGATGGCGGCGGGGAAGGACGCACCGGCGCCGCTCAGGTTGCCCTTGACCTGATCACCACCACCGCCACCACCGTCTCCGACGGAGCAGGAGGCCAGGGTCAGGGTTGCGGTCACGCCGGCAGCGGCGGTCAGCGCACGGTTGCGGAGGGTTCGACGCATGTTCTCGACAAAAAGGGGTCGGTGGAGTCAGATCCACTCCGAAACCTTATGCAGAACAAGCGAAATCGAGTTTAAGACGACGTAAGGCTCGCGCTCACAACCGTTTGGCCTGGCTGCAGGCCCATTCCGCTGTGGCCGGAGCGAGCAGCACGCCATTGCGATAGTGACCGGTCGCCACCATCAGACCGGGTTCGAGCACCTCCAGCAGCGGTGCCGGCCGGTTCAGTGGTCGCGCTCTCACACCTCGCCAGCACTGGATCACTTCAGCGGCTTGCAACCAGTCGGGGGCTTGGCCTTGCAGGGTCTGCATGGCGTGGAGCCGGGCGGGGTCCGCCGCTGCACCGGGTTCGAGCGTGGCCCCGAGCCAGAGTCGGTTGTGGTTGTGGGGCACCAGATTGAAGCCCTGGCACACGAGCACCGCTGGCCAGTCGGATCCTGGCCTGATTCCATCCGGCAGTTGCAGATCGAGCACCTGCCCCAGCACCGGTTCCATCGGCAGATCGTGGTTCAGCTGCCGCAACAGGGTCTGGCTGTCGAGAGCCGCGCAGATCAGCAGTTGCTCCACCTGCAGGCGCTCACCCGTGTCGAGCTGCAGCTGCCAGAGTCGGGTTCGGTCCGCTGTCGGTCGTTCGATTGCGCCGACCGAGGCGGCGATCTGGCGCACAGCGCATTGATCGAGTGTGTGCCGGAGCGCTCCCAGCAGGGCGAGCGGATCGATCCGACCATCCCGCTCGGACTGCAGGGCGCCGTGGTCGGCACCCGGCCAGTGCGGATGCTGACGTTTCAAGGTCTGGGGACTCAGGAAGCGCAGGCCCAGGTCAGCCCGCTCATCCGCCAGCTGTTGCTGGCGTTGACCTTCTTCGGCGCTGGTGGCCATCTGCACCAAAGGCGTCTCGAGTTGCAGCGGACTTTCGGGCTGGTTCAGCTCCTCGGCCCACTCGGGCCAGAGCTCCATGCTTCTCTGGCGCAAGCGCCAGGCCCTGCCGCTGGAACGACGGAACACCAGCCCCATCAGGATGCCCAGGGAGGCCAGTGTGCCGTTCAGACCGTTCCTGGCTGGGACAGGGCCGCCACGCTCGGGTTGGCGTGAAAGGGGCGCCTGAAGGCCGGGATCGACCAGGGTCACCTCGAATCCCTCGCGCGCCAGGCGCCAGGCACAGCCGGCACCAACGGCGCCGGCGCCGATCACAGCAATCGATGCGGTCAGCTGAGCGCCTGCGCCGGAATCACCTTGGCGTAATTGGAGAAGCCGGTGGCCACCTCCACATAGGCCTTCTGCAGTTTGGTGCCGTCCTGAAGACGGGCTGCCTCATCGAGTTCGGCCAGGGAACTCTTCAGGCTGGCGGCGAGCGCCTCAGCATTGGCGCGATCCTGGGGGAGCAGGCGCTGGTTGATGTACAGCATCTCGCGGCCCACCTCCTGCATGGGGCCATGGATCAGGTTGCGGGTGAACGTCCAGTCGCGCTGGTTCACCAGCGTGGCCAATTCCGGCAGTCGCTCCTGCGCACTCAGGAATCCCTCTGCCTGGCGGCGGATCACGGCCATGTCCTCGGGGCTGATCGTGGCGGGCTTGGCTTTGGCATTGCCGCTGCAGGCCGCGAGGCCGAAGCAGAGCACCAGACAGAGGCAGAACGCAGCGAGGCGACGCAGGGCGCTCAGCATGGGGTTCGAGACAAGGTCCGGCGACTGTAGCTGCGTTCCGCGGAGGCTTTCATCTGGATCCTGCAGGGTCAGAATCGAGGTTTCCCCACGCTCCAGCCGTGTTGTCCGCTTCGGTGATTCTTCAGCTGATCTGCCCGGATCGGCCCGCCTTGGTGAGTGAGCTGGCTGGCTGGGTGGCGGCGAACGGCGGCAACATCCGCCATGCCGATCACCACACCGACGCTGGCGCCGGCTTGTTCCTCAGCCGGATCGAATGGGGCCTGGAGGGGTTCGGGCTGCCCCGCGAGGCGATCGCCCCCTCCGCAGCGGCCCTGGCCCAACGGCTCGATGGCGAGGCCCAGCTCCATTTCTCCGATGAGCATCCCCGGGTGGCGATTCTCGCCAGCAAGCAGAGCCACTGTCTGCTGGATCTGCTCTGGCGAGCGCGTAGCGGCGAACTGCCGATGCAGGTGCCGTTGGTGATTGCCAATCACCCTGATCTCGAACCGATCTGTGCCGATTTCAACATTCCCTTTGTGTGTGTGCCTGTGGAGCGCAATCGCAAGGCGGAAGCGGAGCAGACCATGCTGCAACTGCTCCGGGAGCACGACGTGGAACTCGCGGTGCTCGCCAAATACATGCAGGTGCTGAGCGCCGATTTTCTGGAGCAGTTCCCCACCGTGATCAACATTCACCACTCCTTTCTTCCCGCCTTCAAGGGCGCGCAGCCCTATCACCGGGCCTGGGAGCGGGGCGTCAAATTGATCGGTGCCACCGCCCACTACGTGACGGAAGACCTCGACGCCGGACCGATCATCGAGCAGACGATTGCCCACGTGAGCCATCGCGATGAGGTGGAGGACCTGATCCGTAAGGGGCGCGATACGGAGCGTCTTGCTCTGGCCCGGGCGCTGCGACTGCATCTGCGTCGCCAGGTGATGGTCTACCGCGGCCGTACGGCAGTGTTTGCGTGACGGGGTTTCTGGCGGCCCATCGACCGGTCATGGCTTCGCCCATGGGCTGGAGACTGTTTCAGCTGGGTCTGTTTCTGCTGCCCTCCTCAGCGCTGCTGGCCGGCCTGCTGCTGTTTCCGGCTGTGTTGCTTGGCAGTGTGCGACGGGAGCGCCCCCTCTGGTCTGATCCCTGGAATGCCCCTCTGCTGCTTGCCAGCAGCCTGATGCTGATCGGGTGTCTTCAGGCCTATTCCGGTTCGCTTGCCTGGGCGGGTCTGGGCAATTGGTTGCCGTTTTTCTGGGGGTTCTGGGGATTTCAGCCCTATGTGGCGGATGGTCGCGCCCGTCGTCGTGCCGGACTCTGTCTGGTCGCCGGCACGGTGCCGGTGCTGGTCACGGGGTTGGGTCAGCTGTGGTGGGGGTGGCAGGGCCCCTGGCAGGTGTTCGGTGGGCTGATCATCTGGTTTGTGACCCCCGGCGGTGAGCCGAGTGGTCGTCTTTCGGGGCTGTTTGATTACGCCAACATCGCCGGGGCCTGGTTGGCGATGGTCTGGCCGTTCGCCCTCGCCGCCTTGGTGCAGCCCGGTCTCAGCGTCCGTCGGCGTGCCGTGGTGCTGGTGGTGGCGGCGGCGCAGGTGGCGGCGCTCCTGCTCACCGATTCCCGTAACGCCTGGGGGGCCCTGGTGCTGGCGGTGCCGGTGGTGCTGGGCCCTCCGAGCTGGCCCTGGTTGTTGCCGTTGCTGCTGCTCGCGCTGCTCCCCGTGCTGTTGGCGGTGCTTCCCGGTGTGCCGCTGTTTTTGCAACAGCCGGCCCGTGCCCTGGTGCCTGACGGCATCTGGTCGAGGCTCACCGACAGTCGCTACGGGGCGGAGCGGGCCGTCGCCTCGACGCGCCTCAGTCAGTGGGGGGTGGCTCTGCAGCTGATCGGTGAACGCCCCTGGCTGGGTTGGGGCGCCGCCGCGTTCTCCGTGCTCTATCCCCTGCGCACCGGCAAGTGGCATGGCCATGCCCACAATCTTCCCCTCGAGCTGGCCGTGAGCCATGGTCTGCCGGTGGCCCTGGCCGTGATCGGCCTGGTGTTGGCGTTGTTGATCACCTCCCTGCGCCTGGGCCTGCGCGGTCTGTTCGAGCGGGCCTGGTGGGCAGCGGTGTTGATCCTCGTGGTGCTCCATGGCACCGACATGCCGTTTTTCGACAGTCGTCTCAACATCGCCGGCTGGATCCTGCTGGCCGGTCTGCGCTGTCAGATCAGGTCAGGCCGAGAGCCTGCCGGCGATGACCCTGCAGCGTCTCCTGGTTGAGGGGGCCGTCGAGATGGCTCCAGGGCAGGGTCCGCTCCTCGCTCCAGGTGTCATGCACCACCTCCTGCCAGGGTGGCGGCAGGGGCAGCTCCACGCCGGCACTCCGGGCTGGTGTCAGTTCACCGGCGCGGGCTTGACGGTAAGCCTTCTTCCAGCCCCCCAGGCTGTCCTGGGAGCCCCGCACGGCTGCGATCACGGGGGCGAGGCGTCGATCGCTGCGTGACAGCAGGGCCTGGATCACACTCCAGCCATAGCTTTCCGGGCGCAGGTCGATGCCCTTCGGTTTCAGGCGCTTGGCCAGCAGTTTCAGTCGCTTTTCCGCTTCCGGCCTCACCCCCTGCCACTGGAACGGTGTGTGGGCCTTGGGCACGAAGGTGCTCACGCCCAGGGTGAGGCGCAGACCCGGTGTGTGCTGTTTCAGCTCCAGCAGGAGCTTGGCCGTTGCCTCCACATCGTCGTTCTCCTCCTGCGGCAGCCCCACCATGCCGTAGAGCTTCAGCCCGCTCAGCCCCCCCTCCTTGGCATGGCGTGCCGCCGCTTCGATCTCCGCCGTGCTGAGTTTCTTGTTCACCAGCTGGCGCATCCGGTCGCTGCCGCTCTCGATCGCGATCGTGAGTGATTTGCTGCCGCGCCGGGCCAGGGTGCTGGCCAGCTCAGGGGTGACCGTGGCCGCGCGCACCGAGCTGACGCTGAGCCGCAGGTCGTCGAAGCGCTCCTGGCTCAGCCATTGCAACAGCGCCTCGAACTGGGGGTGCTGGGTTACCGATGCCCCCAGCAGTCCCAGCCGGCGCGTGGCGGTCAAGCCCTGTTCCACCGCCGGGATCAGGCCGTCCTCCAGGGACGGGGTGCGGAAGGGGAGGGTGAGGTAGCTCGCCAAACAGAAACGGCAGAGCTCCGGGCAGCTGCGCACCACTTCCACCATGTGGATGTTGGGCCAGGCCGCCTCCGGTGTGATCACGGTGGAGTGGCTGAGGCTGTTGCCGCGCCAGGTTTGTTTCGCGATCCGCGGCGGAAGCGACGCCTGGGTGGCTTCGATGGCGCGCAAGTGGCCGTTGCTGTCGTAGCGGGGGGCATAGAGAGCCGGCACGTAGACCCCCGGCACCGAGGCCAGATGCTGCAGGCGTTCGCTGCGGCGGCCATCCCGACAGGCCTGGAGGGCATCGATGAAGCGGGGCAGGAGCTCTTCGCCGTCGCCGAGCAGGATCACATCGAAGAAGGGAGCCAGCGGCTCCGGGTTGGCGGTGAGCACCGGCCCGCCACCGAACACCAGCGGATCGGCGTCGCCGCGATCGGCACTCCAGATCGGAATGTTCTGCTGCTCCAGCAAATCGAGCAGCACCGGACCATCCAGCTCCCAGCTCAGGGAGAGACCGAACAGATCGCAGTGGCGATGCTGGGGATCGCCCTGATCGGTGAAGAGGCGGCGCACATCCAGATCGGTGCGCATCGCCAGGCTGGCCCACACGAGTTGGAAGCCGAGGCTGGTGATGCCCACGGTGTACGTGCTGGGAAAGGCAAGCACCACCTTCAGGGCGCCGGCCTCCGGCACCGCGGGCTTAAACAGCAGGGTTTCCTGGTTCAGCAGGGCGATGGCATCACCCTGTCATCCTGCAGGGTCGTCCGGCGATCGGGCGGCCAGGCCAGGCGGCTGGGGGGGCTGAAAGGCACGACGGCGCACCGAACCATCCCAGGCATGGTGAATGCCGCCGCGCCGTTCCCGTTGTGCCTGCAGATGGTTCTCCACCAGCAGCTCCATTCCCATCTGGCGTTCATAGATCGAGCGGTGATCAAACAGCCGTGCCACGAGAAAACTGGCGAGGCACGCCACCAGGATCGGTTTGAGGATCAGCAGATCCTTGGTGAGGGCAAAGGCCAGAAACATCGCCGTGATCGGCGTGCGGGAACAGCTGGCCACAAAGGCGCCCATGCCCGCGAACACATAGGTGCTTGGCACGTGGCCGGTGAGCGCCTCCACCCAGATGCCGCAGGCCAGGCCGATGGCTCCTCCCAGGGTGAGCATGGGAAAGAAGAGCCCGCCCGGGGCTCCGGATGAAGCCGCTAGCCCCGTGCTGAAGAACAAGACGGCAAAGGTGCCCAGGGCCATCGGGATGTCGGCCTTGCTGTCGGCGATCAGATGCTGGAGGCCTTCGAGGTTGTGAAACGGTTCGGGCATAAAGGCATAGACCCCTCCCAGCACGCCACCACTGATCACCATGCGCAGCACGAGTCGGTCTCCGAACCAGGCATTGCCGCGGCGCTGCATGGCCAGTACATAGCGGCAGTAGAGCTCTGCGAGCACTCCGACGACCATGCCCAGGGCGATCAGATAGCCGAGATCGATCGGTAAAAAATTCACCAGCGGCGTGTATTCCCTTTCGAGTTGAAAGCCTTCGGTGGCGTCAAGCCCGCCGCTGCTGGGACTGAGGCCGGCCAGGCCCAGGACGTCGGCCCAGGCATCAGCCCAGAAGGTGGTGACGATCACCAGCAGCAACACCACCGGCCGGGCGGAATGCAACAGTTCCTCCACCGCATACACAAAGCCACCGATCGGTGCACTGAACACCGCGGCGATGCCGGCGCCACCGCCGGCAGCCACGATCACCCGGCGGAACGCCACCGGGGCCTTCAACCAGCGCGCCATCTGCCACGCCACCGAGCCACCCATCTGGACGGCGGGACCTTCCGGGCCGAGGGGAAAGCCACTGCCGATGGCCACGATGCCCGCCACCAGTTTCACCAGGCCCACCTGGAGGCCCATGGGCACGGCTCTGTGTTTGAGAAAGCCCATGATGTGGGTGATGCCGGAGCCACCGGCGGCGGGCGCCAGGTTGGCCACCATCAGGCCTGAGATCAGCCCCCCCAGGGCTCCAAGTGCGGGCAGGACGGCCCAGGCCGGCAGGCCGGCCAGCAGATCCAGGCGCCAGCTGCCCAGAAGTTTGATGCCGGCTTTGAACAGCACCCCGGTGAGGGCGGCCCCGAGACCGGTGAGCATCAGGGCCAGCACCACCACCCACCAGCGCCGTTCCAGCAGCCGGCGGATGCTGCGACTGGAACCGAGTTGGTGGCGGCGTTGTTTCAGTTCACTCAGAACAACCATGGAGGTGATCGGGGTCGGCGTCAGACCCCGGCCATCACCTCCGCCTGGTCACTGGCGCTCACGACCCGTCCCGCATCAGCAAAGCCCTCGATCTGATCGAAGTTGAGATAGCGGTAGAGCTCATCGGAGAGGGGATCGATCTTCTCCGCAGCGATGCGTCGATACTCCTCCGCCGTGGGAATCCGGCCGAGCAGGGCACACACGGCAGCCAGCTCCGCACTGCCCAGATACACCTGGGCACCCTTGCCCAGGCGGTTGTTGAAGTTGCGGGTGCTGGTGGAGAACACGGTGGTGTTGTCCTCCACACGCGCCTGATTGCCCATGCAGAGGGAGCAGCCCGGCATCTCCATCCGACTGCCCGCCGCCTCGAAGATGGCGTAGTAACCCTCTTCCTTCAGCTTGTCCTCATCCATGCGCGTGGGCGGGCAGACCCAGAGGCGGGCCTGGTTGCTGCCAGCCCCCTCCAGCACCTTGGCCGCGGCCCGGTAATGGCCGATGTTGGTCATGCAGGAGCCGATGAACACCTCCTGCACCGGATCACCGGCCACCTCACTGAGCCGTTTCACGTTGTCGGGGTCGTTGGGGCAGGCCAACACCGGTTCGGTGAGCTCGTCGAGGTTGATCTCCAGCACTTCCGCGTACTCCGCATCTGCGTCAGCACTCATCAGCTGGGGATTCGCCAGCCAGGCCTCCATCTCCTTGATCCGGCGGGCCAGGGTGCGGGCGTCGCTGTAGCCGCGGGCAATCATGTTTTTCAGCAGCGCCACGTTGCTGCGCAGGTATTCGCTCACCGTGTCTTCGGAGAGCTTGATCGTGCAGCCGGCGCAGGAGCGTTCGGCGCTGGCATCGGTGAGTTCGAAGGCCTGTTCCAGCTTCAGGTCGGGCAGACCTTCGATCTCCATGATCCGGCCGTTGAACAGGTTCTTCTTGTTGGCCTTTTCAACGGTGAGCAGTCCCCGCTGGATGGCCACCCAGGGGATGGCGTTCACCACGTCCCGGAGCGTGACGCCCGGTTGCAGGGACCCGCTGAAGCGCACCAGCACCGATTCAGGCATGTCCAGTGGCATGGCGCCGATGGCGGCTGCAAAGGCCACCACCCCAGAGCCGCCTGGGAAGGAAATGCCGAGGGGGAAGCGGGTGTGGCTGTCGCCGCCGGTGCCGACGGTGTCGGGCAGAAGCATCCGGTTCAGCCAGCTGTGGATGATGCCGTCACCGGGCCGAAGGGCCACGCCACCGCGCTGGGCGAAGAAGTCGGGCAGTTCGTTCTGGGTCTGCAGATCCACCGGCTTCGGATAGGCGGCGGTGTGGCAGAAGCTCTGCATCACCAGGTCGGAGGAGAAGCCCAGGCAGGCCAGTTCCTTCATCTCATCCCGTGTCATCGGGCCGGTGGTGTCCTGAGAGCCGACGGTGGTCATCAGCGGTTCGCAGCTGGTGCCGGGTCGGACGCCTGCAAGACCACAGGCCTTGCCCACCATCTTCTGCGCCAAGGTGAAGCCCTTGCCGGTGTCTGCCGGGGCTGAGGGGCGGATGAACAGATCCGAAGGGGTGAGGCCAAGCTTGGCGCGCACCTTGTCGGTGAGGGCGCGACCGATCATCAGGGGGATGCGACCGCCGGCCCGCACCTCGTCGCTGATCGTGGTGGGCTTCAGCTCGAACCGACTCACCACCTTGCCGTCCCGTTCGATCGTGCCGGCGTGGGGGCGAATGGTGATCACATCACCGGTGTTCAGGTCGGTGACATCGCATTCGATCGGCAGGGCACCGGAGTCTTCAGCGGTGTTGAAAAAGATCGGGGCGATCTTGCCGCCGAGGATCACACCGCCTGCCCGTTTGTTGGGCACATGGGGAATGTCATTGCCGGTGTGCCAGAGCACCGAATTGATGGCGCTCTTGCGGGAGCTGCCGGTTCCCACCACATCACCGACATAGGCCACGGGATGGCCTTTCTCTTTCAGGCTCGCGATGGTCTTCAGGCCCTCCGGATGGCGGGTCTCGAGCATCGCCAGGGCATGGACGGGGATGTCCGGCCGGGTGGTGGCGTGGGTGGCCGGTGACAGATCGTCCGTGTTGGTTTCGCCTTCAACCTTGAACACCGTCACGGTGATGCTCTCGGCCAGTTCGGGCTTGGCGGTGAACCACTCGGCTGCGGCCCAGCTGTCCACAACTTGCTTGGCGAAGCGGTTGTCCGCCGCCAGATCCATCACTTCGTTGAAGGCGTCGTAGACGAGCAGCGTTCGGCTGAGTCCCTCAGCAGCACAGCCAGCCAGCGCAGCGTCGGAGTGCTTCAGCAGCTCGATCAGGGCGGCGACGTTGTATCCCCCCACCATCGTTCCCAGCAGCCGGGTGGCCTCCAGTGGTGACACCAGGGGGCTCTTGGCGTCTCCCTGAGCCACGGCACTGAGCCAGGTGGCCTTCACGTAAGCCGCTTCATCCACACCCGGGGGGATCCGCTCGCTGAGCAGGTGCAGCAGGAACTCCTCCTCGCCGGCGGGAGGGTTTTGCAGCAATTCGGTTAGTCCCTGGGTCTGCTCGGCGTTGAGCGGAAGAGCGGGAACGCCCTGGGCTTCCCGGGCGGCGGCCAGCTCGCGGTACGCGCTCAGCATGGAGATCTCTGTTCAGCGATGACCACCATTCTTCCGGACCGTGTCTGTTGCCAGTGAGCGGGGTGCGTAGCCTTGGTCGGAGTCTCGCGTCCAGTCATGGCCACCACCTCCGATTTGCATGTGGTGGAGACACGTCCCCTGGTGGCCCCTGCCGTGTTGCATCAGGAGCTGCCCATGGACGCGGCGGCGCTCGAGACCGTGGCGTCAGCCCGCCGGCGCATTCAAGAGATCCTCAGTGGCCGTGATCAGCGTCTGCTGGTGGTGGTGGGCCCCTGTTCTGTTCATGACGTTAAGGCTGCCCGGGAGTATGCCCAGCGCTTGGCTCCGATCCGCGAGCGCCTGAAGGATCAGCTCGAAGTGGTGATGCGGGTGTATTTCGAGAAGCCGCGCACCACGGTTGGTTGGAAGGGACTGATCAATGACCCCCATCTCGACGACTCCTACGACATCAACACCGGCCTGCGGCGGGCTCGGGGACTGCTGTTGGATCTCGCCCGGGAGGGGATGCCTGCTGCAACGGAACTGCTCGATCCCGTTGTTCCGCAGTACATCGCTGATTTGATCAGCTGGACCGCGATCGGTGCCAGGACGACGGAAAGTCAGACCCACCGTGAAATGGCCTCAGGGTTGTCGATGCCGATCGGCTACAAGAACAGCACCAACGGCAGCGCCACCATCGCGATCAATGCCATGCAGGCGGCAGCCAAGCCGCATCAC
This sequence comes from Synechococcus sp. RS9909, assembly GCF_014279595.1. NCBI lineage: Bacteria > Bacillati > Cyanobacteriota > Cyanophyceae > Synechococcales > Synechococcaceae > Synechococcus > Synechococcus sp. RS9909. Next base: position 2,568,758 of record NZ_CP047943.1, on the reverse strand, counting down.
TTCCTCGGCATCAATCGCGATGGTCATGCCTCGATCGTCAGCACCACGGGCAATCCCTATGGCCACCTCGTGCTGCGCGGCGGCAGCCAGGGCAGCAATTACCACTTGGAAGCTGTGCAGGAGTCCGCAGCCGAGTTGAGCAAAGCTGGTCTGCAGGATCGCCTGATGGTGGATTGCAGCCATGCCAACAGCAACAAAGACTTCCGCCGACAGGCGGAGGTGCTGGCCAGCGTTGCCGAGCAATTACGGGGGGGCTCCAATCACGTGATGGGCGTGATGATCGAGAGCCATCTGGTGGAAGGCAATCAGAAGCTCAACGCCGACCTGACGCAGCTCACCTATGGCCAGAGCATCACGGATGCCTGCATCAGCCTCGAGACCACCGAAACCCTGTTGGAGGATCTGGCCGCGGCCGTGGCCAGTCGCAAACAGACGGTTACCGCCTGAGCATCAACGCCTTGGTTCAAACCACCAGTTGACTCCACAGCACCCCCACGCTGAGGGGAACGCTGAGGTTGTCGAGACCGCTCCAGCTGAGCTGCTCCAAACCGGTTGCCATCGCCACCATGCCAAGGGCTGCTGGCAGGGACAGGTCAGCCCCCGACCATCGCGCCAGGCCGATCAGCACCAGGCCTGAGACAACGGCCATGGTCATCGTGCCGACGCTTGATTTGGTTTGACCAAACAGAACCCACTTCGGGGATGCGACGTTGCGGCCGATCAACCCTGCAAGGCCATCCCCTAAGGCCATCACCAGAACCCCGGCGGACACCGCATCGGCTCGGGTTGGCCAGAACAGCAGAAGTAGCGTTGTGATTGCGATGCCGTAGGCGATGGTGCCGTAGCTGTTGCGATCAACATCCTCAACGGCGGGGATGAAGCGCCATTGGTGGTTGATCGTCGTCACAACCGTGATCACCGCCGCAACAGGCAGGGCAACAACGAAGGGAATTTCAAAGAACCAGGCCAAAGGAACCACGGCTCCGGTTCCGATGTGCACAATTTTTCGGCTCAGTTCCCGTTGATTCGGCCGAAGCCGGCGGCACAACACGGCGCCTGCTACCACCATCGCCATCCAGAGCAGGATGGCGATGGGTCCGGTGAAGGAAAGCAAGTGGCTTAGGCGGCTTGTTGGTGGTTGGTCATGGCCCGCAGCTTGAGAATCGCCTTGGCCTCCAGCTGTCGGACGCGCTCACGCGACACATTGATCTGACGACCGATCTCCGCAAGGGTCAGAGGTTCTTCACCACCAAGGCCGAACCGCAACTTCAGAATCTTCTGTTCGCGTTCGTTCAACTGCGAGAGCCAGCCCCCCAGATGTTCCTTCTGGATGCTGCGATCCATCCCCTCCATCGGTTCTTCACCGTTGGGATCCGGGATCAGTTCACCCAGGGTGCTGCGATCTTCCTCGCCACGGGCATGGGCATCCAGGGATGCACAAGGTGCGCTCTGGGAGATCAGATCCTCCAGTTCCCGGGGCTCGATGCCCATGGCACTCGCCAACTCCAGCCGATTCGGTTGACGACCGAAGCGGTGGGACAGCTCCCGGGAGATGCGACGCATCTTGGAGAGCTTTTCGCTGATGTGGATAGGCAGGCGAATGGTGCGGGCACTGTTGTCGATGGCCCGCGTCATGCCTTGGCGAATCCACCAGTAGGCATAGGTGGAAAATTTGTAGCCCATGGCGGGGTCGAACTTGTCGACCGCTCGCTCCAGGCCGATGGCACCTTCCTGAACCAGATCGAGCAGCTCCAGGCCCTGGTTCTGATATTTCTTCGCCACGCTCACCACGAGGCGGAGGTTGGCGGCCATCATCCTGTCGCGGGCCCGTTTGCCCATGCGGATCTTGTGGCGATGCCGGGAGGTCAGCTCCTCTTCTGGTAGCTCCTGAATTTGCTTCATCGCCTGCACATGGTGTGCAAGTTCGATTTCTTCAGCTGCCGTCAGCAAGGGGATGCGTCCGATGCTGCTCAGATAAAAACCAATGGAGTCGGTGGCAAGCCGCCCTCCTTGTCGAGTTGAAGGTCGACGTCCGGTGGACGGCAACGCAGGTTCCTTCCGGGACGACTGTTTTGTCGTGCCGGAAGATTCCAGAGGGATCCCCATCACCCTGGTCTCCTGAATGAATTTGGGCTGAACTTAGCACCAGGCAACAGTGTTGACTGTTTCGAATCGAAAGAATTTCAGGAGCTGAATCTTTGGGCTTTCAAAACAACTGATTTGGCTGTGATCGTGCAGGCTTCAAGTTTGTTTTTGAAGGAATGTTGTATCGGATGTCACAGACGCAATCCCTTTGAAAACCAAAAGAATCACAAGGATTGGATGCCGTTGCTCCATTCCTTGATCAATTGAATCTGGGAATTGCGTTCCGAGGTGTCGTTTTCGGGTTTGCGCTGCACAAATGTGCCGTCGCTTTGCATGTCCCAGGCAGCCTGGTTGTCATTCAAGTACAGCTGCAGCAGGCGTTCCAGTTTCTGGCGATGCTCGGGGTCTTCGATCGGTGTGACCGCTTCAACGCGGCGGTCGAGGTTGCGGCTCATCCAGTCGGCACTACCGATGTACACCTCCGGTGAGCCGCCGTTGGCGAATGAAAAGATTCTCGAGTGTTCCAGGAACGGGCCGATGATGCTGATCACCCGAATGTTTTCACTCAGTCCTTCACAACCGGGATAGAGGCTGCACATGCCGCGAATGATCAATTCGATCGTCACTCCGGCTTGGGAGGCTTCATAAAGAAGCGCAATGATCGTTGGGTCCACCAGGGAATTCATCTTGGCTCGGATCACGGCCTCTCGGCCCCGCTGGGCATGTTCAATTTCGCGGCGGATCAACAGCTCCATGCCTTTCCGCAGGGTGACGGGGGCCACGAGCAGGCGACGAAAACTTTGCTGCTTGGAAAAACCGGTGAGGTAATTGAACAGTTCCACCAGGTCTTGACCCAGCTCCTGGTTGGCGGTGAGCAGGCCCAGGTCGGTGTACAGCTTGGAGGTTTTGGAGTTGTAGTTGCCCGTGCCGATGTGCATATAGCTCTGCAGCTTGTCCTTCTCCTTGCGCACCACCAGGACAATCTTGGTGTGGGTTTTCAGCCCCAGCACGCCGTAGACCACATGCACTCCGGACTGCTCCAGGTGCCGGGCCCATTGGATGTTGTTGTCTTCGTCAAATCGTGCCTTCAATTCCACCAGTGCCATCACCTGCTTGCCGTTTTCGGCGGCACGGATCAGTGCAGCGATGATCGGCGAGTCTTTGGAGGTGCGGTAAAGCGTCATCTTGATGCCCATCACCTGGGGATCGTCCGCCGCCTGGTTGATGAACTCTTCGACGGTTGTCGAGAAGAGGTCATAGGGATGGTGCAGAAGGATGTCCTGACGGCGAATCACCGAGAAGATCGATCTGAACTCATCCGGCTTGATTGCTCCCTCGTCCAGCAGGTGTTGCTGACTGCGGGCGAGCACCGCTGGTGTCTGGCCCCCGTGGCTTTGGCTTTTGAGTTTCGGCAGCGGTAGGGCGGTCAGGCTGAAGAGGTCGTCGAGGCCCAGGGGGCCATCGATCACATAGAGGTCTTCCTCTTCAACGCTGAGACCTGTCATCAGCATCTCCACCACGTCCGGAGGCATTTCGTTGGGCACCTCAAGGCGCACCACCTCACCCCCCATGCGCCGCTTTCGCAGTCCCTGTTCCAGGGCCAGCATCAGGTCATCGGCTTCCAGATCCCTCAGTTCCAGATCCGCATCCCGCGTCACGCGGAAGAAGTAGTGCCCCTCGATCGTCATGCCAGGGAACAGCTCCTTCAGGTTGAAGGCGATCACCTGCTCGAGGGCGATGGCGGTGTGAACGGGTTTGTGCTCCTGGCCGCTCAGGTGCGAGGGGATGGCGATGAAGCGAGGAAGATTTTTCTGGGGAACTTTCACCCGGGCAAATTGCCGTTGCCCTGTTTCCGGATCAACAACCACGGCCGCAACGTTGAGGCTCAGGTTGCTGACGAAGGGAAACGGATGAGCCGGGTCCACAGCCAGCGGTGTGAGCACCGGAAACACGGAGGTTTGGAAGGTGTCGTCAACCCACTGGCGTTGGTCGTCGTTCAGCTGTTTGTAATCGAGCAGCTCAACCTTGTGTTCCAGCAGCTTCGGCCTCAGGTGCTGGCGGTAATGCACCTGTTGCTCTCGCAGCAGGGGAATCAGCCGTTCCCGGATCGCCAGCAGCTGCTCCAACGGCGATTTGCCATCCTCACTTGGCCTGCTGACGCCCGCCTCCACCTGAGACTTCAGTGACGCCACGCGAACCATGAAGAATTCGTCGAGGTTGTTGCTGAAGATGGCGCTGAACTTGGCTTGATCGAGCAGAGGTGTGCGCGGATCCAGGGCCTGGGCCAGCACCCTTTCGTTGAAGGCGATCCAGCTCAGCTCCCGGTTGATGTAGTGCTCCGGGGCTAAGGCAGCTGCGCACATGGGCTGAACGGCTCGGCGCTGGTGTCGTTAGCCGAAACGTAGCAATCAGGACTGGCTTGGTTGTGTGTCGGAGATGTCCGGCAGAGGGCTGCCGGCCACCAGGCCGATCACGATCACCAGCACGGTTGCCGCAGCTGCAAACGGGCTCACTGGACCCAGCAGGTCGTAGCTCAATCCCGCCAGGGGAGGGCCGAGGAAACTGCCCAAACTCTGCAGGGCCTGCAGGCTGCCGAGGGCACTGCCTTGCCCTTCGCGACCCAGGCGCCGTGACACGAGGCTGCGCAGGCTTGGTGTGACCAATCCGGTGCCCAGGGCAAGGATGCCGACGGCAGTGAAGATGGCGCCCGCCCGATCGGATGCACCGACGCTGGGGATCAGCAGGCACCCAATGATCACCAGGCCGAGGCCCAGCAAGGTCAGACGCCATTCGCCAAACCGTTTCACCAGCGGTCCGATCAGCCCCCCTTGCACCACGGTGGCGACCACCCCCACCACCAGGAAGGCGGTGGTGGCGAGCTCAGGGCCCCAGCCGAAGCGCTGCTTGAAATAGAGCACCAGGATGGCGGTGAAGCCGTTGAAGGCAAGGAAGAAGAGGAAAAAAGCTCCGCACAGTCGCCCCACGCTGGGGTTCATCAGCACCTGGCTCAGCCGTGCAAACGGATTGAGGTCGCGTTTTCTGGGCAGGTTTTTGCGGGATTCCTGGGGATGGGTTTCCGGCAGCAGATTGAGCACCACCAAGAGGTTGAGTGCAGCGAAGCCTGTGGCCACCCAAACGGGAAGGGACACGGCCACCCGGGCCAGTTGCCCGCCAACGAAGGGGCCAAGGATGAACCCTAAGCCAAAGGCCACGCCGATCAAGCCGAAGGCACGGGCTCGCTTGTCGGGAGGCGTGATGTCGGCGAGCACGGCGCTGGCTGTTGCTGCCGTACCGCCACTGATGCCGTCAATGATCCGTGCTGCGAACAAAAGCAGCAGTGGCAGCAGGCTTTGGCTGGGCCATGGCAGTGAAACCGTCACGGCAAACAGGCCGAGCCCCACCACGGATCCTGCGACGCAGATGCTGATCACAGGGCGGCGGCCGTAGCGATCACTGAGCGCTCCGATCAAGGGAGTGACCAGGAACTGCGCCAGGGCATAGCTTCCCGCCAACAGTCCCAGGGTTCGTCCGTCTGGGGCGAACTGGGCCAGGAGAAAGGGCAACAGCGGAAAAACAATGCTTTCGCTGAGCCGGTCGTTGAGCAGCGTGAGAAACGCGCTGAGCAGTGTGGGAATCCGAGGACGCTGCAAGCTTGCTGCCACGCAGGAGAGACTCACATTCCCACAAGCGGCTCCATGGATTTGCGTCCGATCGCTCCGGAGGATCACCCGCTGTTGCGGGAGATCTATGCCGATGCGATCGAATCGCAGGCTCCCCTCCTTTATTCAGAGGCACAAGTCAGGGCCTGGGCGGCTCTGGCCTGGTTGCCCGGCGTGCTCGATGCGAGTTTTCGGGAGGGCTCCGGATGGCTCACCACGGATGGTTCGGCCTTTGCGATCCGCCATCCGGAAGATCGTCTTTCGTTGCTCTACTGCCGTGGTTGTGCCTCGAGGCGGGGGCATGGCAGTGCCCTCTTGAAACGGATTGAGGCGGATGCGCTGGCGTCCGGCGTTCAACAATTACGAACGGAGGCCAGCCAGTTCAGCCGACCGTTGCTGGAGCGACGGGGCTGGTGTGTGGAAGCGCCGGAGACGATCCTGATTGGAGGCGTTCCGTTCGAGCGCTATCGGATGGTCAAGCTGCTTCGCCAAGCGCGGAGTTGATCGAGCTGGGCTTGGGCCTGGCCCGTCTCGAGAACGGATGCTGCCCGTTGAATGCCCTGTTCCAGGGAATCACTGCAGCCGGCGAACCACAGATAGGCGCCGGCGTTCCAGCGCAGGGCGTCGCAGAGAGGGCCTTTGTTCTGCAGGGCGTTGCGTGCCTGCTCAGCCCAGGTGGTGTCGTTAGCCCATTCCACGTCGGCGTCGTGACAGCCATGGTCACGGGGGTGCAGGATCAATCGTTCCGCCTTGCCGTTCCGCACCCGGGCCGTGATACAGGCTCGGCCGATGGGCAGGTCGGTGCCTCCTTCCAACCCCTTCACGGTGAGAACATCGGTTTCGCCGGCTTGCTTGAGGGCTTCCCAGGCGCGGGCTTCTGTTGGTGGGTGGACAAAGCCACTCACAAGCAGGTGGTCGCCTTGGTGGGGTGTCCAGAGCAGTTCCAGGCTGGCAACCGGGGGACGCTTGCCCAGTTCCTCGCGGTAGCCGATCAGGGTTTCCGCGATGGGGAAATGATCCGGCTGGTGAATCAGGGCGAAACCGGTCTGCTGGAACCCGTCGGCAACGGCGCTGATCGGCAGACCTGTGAGGTTGAGATCGAGAAGGCGGAACAGATCAACAGCGGTGACGCCGTATTTGATCGGCATCCGGTCACCGCCCTGCAGAACCACCGGCTGACCACAGGCCAGCAGCACCAGCGCGGTGAGCGGGTAAATCGGCGCTGTGCGCGTGCGCCCGTCGTAGGGCATGCCGAAACACAACGGTGCTCGACTGCCAGCAGTGGATTGCAGCACCGGGCCATGGGCTCGGTAGGTGTCGAGCATCCCCGTAAGTTCCTGGGGTTCGGGCCGTCGGATGCGATGGGCGATCAGGAAGGCGCCGATCTGTGCGGGCGTCGCTTCGCCCTGCAGCATCAACTCCATGGCATCAGCCGCTTCCTCGCGACTCATGCCTTTGCTGGTGTGTTCACCACTTCCCACCTTGCGCAGGTGCTGCTTGAAGCGGTCGCGGCCGGAGAGAACTGCGCTCGTCAAAGGTCCGACCTCAAGCTGAGGTCAGTCTTCAGGAGCGACTGACCCAGCAGGGGTAGCAATTGCTACGAAAGCTCAGGGCCTGCTCAGCCGGGATAGCCCCTCGAAACTGCCATGGCGAGGGTGCTCCGGGTGGTGGCGTCCTTCGGCGTAATAGAGCCGCTCCAGCATCAGTTGGGGAGCAGTGGTTGGTGGAAGGAATTGCCCCTGCAGCAGGGTTGCGATGGATTGGAAGAATTGGCTCATTGCAAATTTCTTCGTTGAAGGTTATTTCACCCGCTCATGGATCTGTTGGCTGTGCTTGTTGCTTCAAAACAGGCTGTTGTTTTGTAGTTGATGCTTCATTGTTCAGTCAGCATTTGCGCAACAGTTTTGGGGCTGCTGAGACGTTCCAGCTTGGAACGCTGTTTTTGAAGCGGCCATAACAACTTTTCGTTCAATCATGACTGTTTCAGCTGTTCCCTCGACCCCGTCGTTGGCAGCTCCTTCTCAGGAGACCGTCACCTCTACCTTGATGGCTGCCAAGAAGGCCAAGGGCATGAGCTTTGCTGATCTGGAAGCAGCCCTGGGCCTTGATGAGGTCTGGATTGCATCCCTGTTCTATGGACAGGCCACAGCTTCAAAAGAAGAGGCCGAAAAGCTGGCTGAGCTGCTCTCCCTTGACCCAGCCATCACCGCCGCTTTGCAGGAGTTCCCCACCAAGGGAAGCCTCGATCCGGTGATCCCCACTGATCCCTTGATCTATCGCTTCTACGAGATCATGCAGGTTTATGGCATGCCCCTGAAGGATGTGATCCAGGAGCATTTCGGTGACGGCATCATGAGCGCGATCGACTTCACACTTGATGTCGACAAGGTGGAGGATCCCAAAGGTGATCGCGTCAAAATCACCATGTGCGGCAAGTTCCTGCCTTACAAAAAGTGGTGAACAACCAAATGTCTTGATTGAAGACATCAAGCCCCGCAATCGCGGGGCTTTTTTATTGGCGGAATTGTTGGCTCAGTTGGGTGCTGGCCATTTTCCGCCGAACGTCGTCATTCAGCTCCTGGCTTAACTCCAGCAGGCAGCGCTGACTGGAAGGTGTAGCGATGCAACCGAGCGCGCGGAAGGCGGCCTCGGCAACAGGCAGGGAACCATTTCCACACAGCTCTGCCAGCTTTTCGCTGATCAACACGCCATCGCGGCGTTGCAGAACCCGAATGGCGGCCACAACGACTGGATCGCGAAAATCATTCAAAACCTCTTGGCAGAATTGCAGCAGTTCACCGTCGTCGAGGCAATGGGATCGGAAGCTGAGCAGTTGAAGACCGGCAAGTCGGTGCAGTTGGCCCGGGTGATGCAGGCAATTCACCACCACCGATTCGGGAACTTCGGCACCCCAGCAGGCGAGAGCCTGAACCACCATCAGGTTGGCGGCTTCATCATCTGAGGTTTGCTCGAGTTGAGCCAACAACCAATCGCGGGCTTCGCTCTGGTGGCAGAGTCCTGCCGCCATCACCAAATCGGGCAGAACCCCGTGGTTGGCGAGGAGGTCTTGGATCACGGGCCAGCCGCGCTCGGCCTGCATCCCCAGTTTTTCGCAGAGGGCTCGCCGCAGATCAACAGAAAGGCTGGGGGAGTAAACCTCCCCCAGCCAAGCGGGCTCCAAAGGAGCGCGTCGAGATCGGGCGAGCCGTTCCCAGAGAACGGCTTCGTCGTTCATGGATGGATCAGCGGGCACCCAGTTCAGCAGCGAGCTCACGCTCCAGCTTTTCATCGTGCTCGGTGGGCAGCACGTTCTCCATCGGTGTGCGATGGGTGCTGTAGAAGAGCATGCCGATGAACACCATGCCGCCCACGATGTTGCCGAGGGTGACAGGCAGGAAGTTCCAGAAGATCACCTTGGTGAAGGGCACGCCTGAACCGAGGATCGGGCCAGCGGTGTGCAGGAACTGGTTCACCACGATGTGCTCCATGCCCATCGATTGGAAGGCGGTGATCGGAAGCCAGCAGGCCAGGATCTTGCCGGGAACGCTCTTGCTCACCAGAGCCATGGTCACGCCCAGGCAAACCAACCAGTTGGCCACGAGTCCGCGCAGGAAGGCGAGGAAGAAGCCCATGCTTCCCAGGGCCTCGTACTTCTTCTCAACGTTGATTTGATTGAGGGCCATGATTTTCTGGGCCACGGCATCCCAGATCGGCGGGCCGACGTTGTCAGCAGCGCCATCCATGGTGCCGCTGGTGAGGCTGATGGCCATGATCACGGCCACAACGGCGGTGCCGATCCAGTTGCCGATCCACACCCAGACCCAGTTGCGGAAGGTGGCACCCCAGCTGCTCTTGCCGGCCCAGGTGGCCATCGGCAGCAGGGCGAAGTTGCCGGTCACCAGCTCCATGCCGAACAGCACGATGCTGGCGAAGCCGAAGGGGAACAGCAGCGAGCCCACAAAGGGGGCTTTGACGGTGATGCCCACGGTGAGGGCCAGGATCACCGCCAGGCCAAGGATGGCCCCGGAGTAAAAGCCACGGATCAGCAGGTTCTTCACGCTGACCGTTGATTTTTTGCCGCCGGCGGCAATCATGCCGTCGACAAGCTCATTGGGTAGGACGTAGTCCATCAGATGAGATTGAGAGTTGGACGAAGGTTTTGATGTCAACCGCTGATGCGGTTCATCAGGCGGGAGAACAGATCAGGGCTGCCGCCCTGACGGTTGATGGCGGCTCCGTCGCGACCACTGGCGCTGAGCCAGTTGACGAAACGAGAGAACACGTCGTTGCGGTTGGCCATGACGGTGAGGGGGAGTGGTCGGTGCGGGGAGCCGTGACTTCAAAAGGAAGCGTCACGGCCAAAGCAGCGATCAGGCCTTCGGGGTGGCCCCGAACTTGTCGATCAACACCTCTTTGAGAGCGGTCTTGATCTCATCGGCCGGGATCGCCTTGCGGTGGATTTCGCCGACCGTTGGGTTGGCGCCTTGGGATCCACCAAGGGTCATCACGTAGCCCTCACCCATCACGCCTTCACTGTTCTTGGCCTTGGTGCCGGTGAGGCCGATGGCACCCATGTAGGCCTGGCCGCAGGTGTTGGGGCAGCCGGTCCAGTGGATTTTCAACTCCTCGGGAAGATTGAGCTCCTGGTCCAGTTCCTTGGCCGCTTCCAGGGCTTGGTCCTTGGTGTTGGTGAGACCAAAGCCGCAGTAGGTGTTGCCCGTGCAGGACACGGTGCCAGCGGCAATGGTGCCTGGCTCCAGCGGGAAGCGCTGCACCAGGGCGTCTGCCTTCAGGGCGTCGAGCTTGTCGTTGGGAAGGCCAACGAGGATGACGTTTTGATCTTCGGTGAGACGCACCTCGCCATTGCCGTAGTTGAGGCTGGCGGTCGCAAAATCCTGCAGATCCTTGGCGGTCAGGCGACCCACCGGAACATGCAGTCCGGCAAAGGAGAGGCCTTCCTGCTTCTGCGGATGAATTCCGTAGTGGGATCGGGGCGTGGTGTTGAAAACAGAGCCTGGGTCGGGGGTCAACGGACCGAAGAGTTCTTCCACCTGGCTGCGGAACACGTCGTGGCCCACCTGATCCAGGTAGAGACGGAAACGACCCTTGGGGCGCTTGTCGCGCTCACCGTTGTCGCGCCAGAGCCGGATCACGGCATCGGTCATCTTGCAGATTTCATCTGGCTTCACCCAGGCGTTCAGGGGAACGGCATAGGCGTTCATTTGCGATGACAGAACACCGCCGATCCAGACGCCAAATCCCATCACTCCATCCCGTTCCACGGGGTGGAAAACGATGTCGTTGTGGAGCAGGAAGTTGTCTTTTGCGCCGGCAACGGCGGTGTTCCACTTGCGGGGCAGGTTCGAATACTCCGGGTTGCCCTGGCAGTTGTTGGTGAGGAAGTTCTGCAGCTCGGTGGTGTAAGGCCGCGTGTCGACGATCTCGTTGGGATCGATGCCGGCGATGGGGTTGCCGGTGACGTTGCGGGGATTGTCGAAGCCGGATTGGATCGTGCTCAGGCCGGCTTCTTTCAGCCGCTTGAGGATTTCCGGCAGGTCGCCCAGCAGCACGCCGCGCAATTGCAGGTTCTGACGGGTGGTGATGTCGCAGCTGCCGTTGTCGCCGTAGCGCTCAACGATGGAGCCAACCACCCGCAGCTGATCGGCCGTCAGCACACCATTGGGCACCCGCAGGCGCAGCATGAATTTGCCCGGCGTTTTCGGACGCCAGAACATGCCGTACCACTTCAAACGCAACTGAAGGTCGGTTTCATCCACCTGTTCCCAGCCGAGCTCGGCGAATTTTTCGATTTCGCTGCCAACCAACAGGCCATCCTTGGCCGCCTTGTTCTGCTCGATCTTGTTGAGCTTCTTGCCATCCAGGTAAGGCCTGGAGGGAGAGCTAATGGTCATAAGTCGATTAACGAGTGGGCGGATTGATTGCTCAAAGACGAGGCGCGAATCAATCGAGATGGCCCGAAGACCGGCAACGCTTCAAAACGAAGGGGAGCGTTGGGTTGATCGAATAAACACTGCGACGGCGACCCTGGTCCGTAACAAAGAGAACACTTTTGGTGCTAGTCAATCCCAGGGCTTTGTCCTGACCGATTTGTAAAACCGGCTACATCTGGTGGTTCCCACGAGGCCGTAAAAGGCAACTTGCTTCGGCCTCAGTATTGGCGTCCAATTTCGCCAACCATGCGCACCGCTCCGGCCCGGAGCATCTGCCAAACCCGCTTCATCGCAGCGAAGTCTTGGTCGAGTTCGGAGGGTCCGGCGGGACGGTCGAAGCTTCGGTCGTACCGGTCATGCCGGTCGTAACGGGCCTCCCTGGGGTCGTATCCCCGGCTGTACCTCTCGTCCCGGACGTCGTTCCGCCCGTCGTACCGGTCGTCTCGGAAGTCGTATCGCTCAATGCGTCCGTCCAGCGGTTCCCGGTAGGAGCGGCTGTCCAATGGGGCACGATCAAAACGACGGCGGGGCGCCATGACTCATCCAACGTTCACAACAACCCGATGACATCAGCCGGCATGGTCATCGATCCGTGGCCATTGCTACGAAATGATGCTTCCGATGGGGGGCGCCAGGGGTTGCATCTGGTGGTGCATGGCCGCAGTGGAGGTGTTGTTCCTGAGTGTTTGGCCTCTCTGCCGGACCTTCTGGCTCAGCGGCGCTCGGCGCCCGTGCAGTTGGAGGTGCTGACGGCTGAACAACCCGTATCGGCGCTTCCCCAATCCTCTTGGATCGTTCCCCTGCTGCTGCTGCCTGGGGCGCATGCCCGCACGGATGTGCCGGCGATTCGCAACAGGCTTCGTGGTGCCGGAGCCAGTGTGCGTCTGCTGCCCTTTCTGGGCTCTTGGACCACATGGTGGAACGCTGTGCTCTCAGCACTTCCGTCGTCTGAGCGAGCTGATGCCGTGCTGGTGCACCATCCCCTGCGCCCGGGGGTGGCGGATCGCTTCCTCGCGATGCTGGCGTCTCGCCTGGCTTTGCCCTTGGTTGCCTTTGATGCCTGGCCCGAGTTCCAGCAGCGCCATCCCAGGGCCAGGCCACTGCCACTAACCCTTGCTCCCAACCGCATGACGGATGCGTTGAGCGAAGCTGGTGGATTGCCTCCTCTGCTGGAGCATCCACCCACCCGTCAGGCCCTGATCGATCTGCTTGTTTCTCTGCCGTGACCACCGCTGAACAAACCGGAACCGTTTATCTGGTGGGAGCCGGTCCCGGTGATCCCGAGTTGCTCACGCTGAAGGCGCATCGGCTGCTGAGCCAGTGCGATGCGCTGGTGTACGACTCGCTGGTGCCCGAGGAAGTGCTGGATCTTGTGCCGGAAACCTGCGAACGCCGTTTTGTCGGCAAGCGTCGCGGTCATCATTCGGTGCCCCAACCCAGCACCAATGCCGTGCTGGTTGAAATGGCCCAGAAGCACAGCACCGTGGTGCGCTTGAAGGGGGGTGATCCCTTCCTGTTTGGTCGTGGAGGGGAAGAAGCCGCTTACCTGGCGGAGCGGAACATTCCTGTTCAGGTGGTGCCTGGTGTCACCGCTGGCATTGCTGCCCCTGCCTACGCCGGAATTCCCGTCACCCACCGGCGGGCGGGGTCATCGGTGACCTTCGTCACCGGTCATGAGGAAATCGACAAGCGCCGTCCCTCCGTGGATTGGCGTGCCCTGGCTGCGGCCAGTGACGGATTGGTGATCTACATGGGGCTGCACAACCTGCCCCGGATCGCAGAGGAGCTGATGGCGGGTGGTTTGGCTTCGACAACCCCCGTGGCGGTGATCCAGCAGGGCACGGTGGCGGGGCAACGCTGCCTCAAAGCCACCTTGGTTGACGTTGCCGATCAATGCCGAGCCGAAGCCTTCAAGTCACCCTCGATCGTTGTGGTGGGTGAGGTGATTGATCAGCAGGTTGAAGCCTGCATGCCCTCACCGGCAGCGGTCACGATGCCGATTCCGTTCTGAACGGCTCCGCTTGATTCCGCTCTATTCCTTCAAGCGAGCCCGGAGCTGGGCCAGGTTGCACGGTCGGGTGTCGGCATCGAGTTGAGCCCGGATGAGCCGGTTCCAAGCAGTGGTCACCGCATCCAGAGATCCCGGCAGCACAAACACGAATGTGCCGTTGGCCACGCCGGCCAGGCAGCGGCTTTGCAGGGTGCTGGTGCCGATGCTTTCGAAGGAGAGCACACGGAATAGTTCACCGAATCCTTCGATGGTTTTGTCCAGCAGCGGTGCCACTGCTTCGGGGGTGCCATCGCGTACGGTGAGCCCGGTTCCGCCGCTGGTGATCACCACATCAACCCCAGGATCGGCGATCCAGCGGCTCAGTTCACGGCGGATTTGATAGCGATCATCCGGGCAGAGTTGTCGCTCCTGAAGGCGATGCCCCGCGTCTTCAAGGCTGCGCTGCAGCTGATCTCCGCTGCTGTCGTCCGCCAGGGTGCGTGTGTCGGAGATGGTGAGCAGGGCGATGGAGAGGCCCATGGCACAGCGGCGGAGCCCTCGGACGCTAGAACCACTCCAGCTGCAATGGACGTGGTGCTGAAGGTGCTGCTGTTCGCTTCCCTGCGAGAACGCGCCGGTTGGGCCGAGCGTTCCCTTCCCTTCACACCAGGCGTCTCGACGGCCCGTGAGGTCTGGAACCAGCTGGATCTTGGTCCGCTGGAGGGCATCAGCATTGCGGTGAACCAGGAGTTGGTCGGTGCCGATCAGCCGTTGCAGGCCGGTGATGAGCTGGCCTTTCTTCCACCGTTCACGGGGGGGTGACGCGTGACCGATTGCCGTGTGGAGGTGTGCCCGGATCCCTTTGATCCTTGGCAGCAACTGGCGCTTTGGAGCGGGGATGCCGCGGCCGCTGCGATCTTCATGGGTCGGGTGCGTCCCACCACCATGGATGGCCGGCCTTTGGAGGCACTGGAGCTGGAGCACTTTCCCGGCCTTTGCGAACGTCAGATCACGGCAATGGCGCTGCGTCTGCAGCAGGAGCACCGGGCGGGGTCGATTTTGGTGCTGCATCGGGTGGGCAAGCTCGCCCCCGGTGAGCCGATCGTGCTGGTGGCGGTGCAGGCCGATCGCCGTGGGGCGGCGCAGCGCTGCTCGGCCGCTTTGTTGGAACAACTCAAGCACCAGGCCCCGTTCTGGAAGCGGGAGTGGTGCGCGGGTCAGGGCACCTGGCTGGCGGCCAACACGCCGCTCTGATCAAGGCGCGGGTGCTGCAGCTGGTAGCCCAGCTGTTTGAGCCGGCTGTTGCGAATCCGTCGGCCCCCTGAACCCGGTTCGTCCTGCCCAAGCCAGCGCACGGGGGCCAGGCCCTGGCGCTGCAGGCTGCGGCCTACCAGGTCCCGCAGCCGAAGCGGCTCGTCGTTGACCACATTCACCAGACCGGCCCATTCAGCATCGAGAGCGGCTTCAAGGGCACCGGCGGCATCGGCCACATGCAGCCAGTTGCTGTAGGTCGAGCCGCTGCCAGGGCGTTCCAGTCCGGCGAGCCCGCGTAGGCGTCGATCGAGATCGCGGCCAGGGCCATAGAGCGCCCCGAGGCGCAGGATGCACACCCGTCTGTCGCTGATGCCGCTGAGCAGTTGTTCGCTTTTCAGCAGAACATCGCTGTGGCCGCTGCCTGGTGTGGGTGGCGTTTGTTCATCCACCCAGTCCCCCGCGGCATCGCCGTACACCGAGCAACTGCCCGTGTAGACGATCTGCCGCAGTTTCGGCAGTTGTGGCAACAGCGACGTCAGGCAATGGAAGCTGTCGACGAAGGTGTGGCGGTAGCCGTTGGCATCCACCTGGCGATCTCCCTTTGGCCCGAGGCAGAACACGGCATTGCTGCTTTTCCGCAGAGCCTCCCGCAATTGCGCGGGGTCTGTGGCGTCGCACAGTTCCACCCGATCGGCGAGGGGGCTGAGTTGCTCCAGCCGTTCGCTGCTGGTGGTGGTCAGCGTCAGCTTCAGCTGGGGGCGTTTTGGTTGCAGCCGCTCCGCCAAAGCGAGCCCCACGTAGCCGCAGCCAACGATCGTCAGGTCCATGGCGGGGATGGCTGTTGGGGCGACCCTAAGGAGACCGACCGTTGGCTGCCGTCACGGACATGACTGATCAGTGGACCCTCAACCGCCGCAATTTCGCCGGCCACTGGCAGGGCTGCGGCCATTGGTTTGAGCGGGACGGCAGCGGTCGGCTGGATCTGCAGCATCCGACCCGTTGGATCGACCCCACCACCTACGCGATTTCCTTTTCCGATGACGACCACGGGGTGTGGGATGGATCGGGTCTGGCCTTTGCCCCCGGGGGTAAGGCCACCTATCCCATCAGCCGGGCCACCTACAACGCCGGTGGAGGCTGCTGGCAGTTCCCCGGGGCGGGCGGTCAGTCCAGCCGGGGGTTGGATGCCGAGCGTCCTCGCTTCGGCCATGAGATCAACTTGTTCTGCGGTCGTTCCCGCTCGATGCTGGTGCTGCTCTGGGAACCGCTTGACGGCCGCTGGCGTTTGCAGCGTGTTGGGGCGGTGGGTTTCCGTTGCATGAACGGCACCGATCCCGAACCCGACCGTCCCGCATGCGGGACACCCGAGGCCTTGCTGGCGCAGGTGCAGGGATGGAGTGGCGAGCGGCAGATGCTCAGGCCGCAGGCGGGGGTGAACGGCCAGGCGGAGGACGCCGCTTCGCTGGTGTTCGATCCAAGCCAGCTGTTGCACAACGACTGCTCAGCGGTGATGCCCGACGGCTTGGTGTTTTCGGTGCCCAGTGAGCTCCCCAGTGCGCCCTTCAGCCTCGAGATCGGTGGCCGTCTCGGCGCTGCCCTGTTTCAGCAGATCAGCATCCATTTCGATTCAACCGGCAGGCTCATGGCCTGGGAGCGCCGCTGGTTTCAGCCTGATCCGGCTCAGAAAATCCGCTGACGGATGAGCTGGGCCCAGAGACGGGTGCCGCTTTCGAGCGGGCCGGCTTCCGCTGGCAGTTCCAGCAGCAGATCGGCCTGTTGCAGGGAACCGATCCTGGACGAGGCCTGCGAGCCATCCACCCGTGCCAGCAGCGTTCCTGCGGCGTTGGTGTCAAGGCGGGCCCGAGCCAATTCCGGCCGTCCCGGTCGGCGGGACAACGGGTCAGCGAGTTCCACCATCACCCGGGGGAATAGCTCCGGTTCGCTTTGGCCCTCCAGAACCTGCAGGGCGGGCCAGAGCAGTTGCAGGGCGGTGACCGCCGCCGCCACGGGATTGCCCGGCAGTCCGAAAAATGGCACGCTTTCGCCGATGCTGCCGAAGGCGAAGGGGCGCCCCGGGCGTAGGAACAGTTTCCAGAAGTCCACGGCACCCAGCCCCGCCACCAGGGGTCGGATCCAATCGGTGTCGCCAGCGGAGACGCCGCCGGTGCTCACCACCACGTCGCAGTCATGGGCCAGATCCAGCAGGGCCTGGCGCAGGGCGTCGGGTTGATCGGCCACCACCCGTCGCTGGGTCACCGATTGCCCCAGGGCTCGGAGCATCGTCTCCAGAAGCGTGCCGTTGCTCTCCCAGATGGCACCGGGTTGCCGCGCTGTTCCGGGTGGCACCAGCTCGTCCCCGCTGATCAGCAGCCCGATGCGGGGTTGCTGCGCAATGGTTAGCTCGGCGATGCCGCAGCCGGCGAGGCGTGCGAGATCGGCGGCACCAAGGCGCTCTCCAGCGGCCAGCAGCAGGTCCCCCGCTCGGCATTCCTCATCCTCGAGGCGAATCCAGGGACGATCCGACGCCTCTTTCACCAGCTGGAGGCTGGTGCCGTCCACGCTGATCAGCTCCTGGGGCAGCACCCAGCCGGCACCGTCCGGCAGTGGAGCGCCGGTGAGGATGCGGATCGCATCGCCGGTGGCCAGGGTTCTGTTGAAGGGCTGGCCGGCGGCGGAGCGTCCCTTCAGCTGCCAGGTGTCCCCAGGTTTGGGTTGGTGGCTCTGCCCCAGGGCGTAGCCGTCCATGATCGAAGCCCGGAATCCCGGAACGGCCGCGCTGGCCAGCACATCCGCAGCGCTCACCCGGCCGAGGGCCTGCTGCAGCGGCACTGTGTTGCTGGTTGTGATCGGCTGAAGCGCCGCAAGAACCCGTCGACGTGCCTCTTCCAGAGGTAGCCCTTCGCGTCCGTAGGGCTCAGCGTTTCCAGACACCGTTCCTCCCTCCTTCCTTGAACTCCAGCTGGATCGCCTCGATCGTCATGGCTGGATCAACCGCCTTGAGCATGTCGTAAAGGGTCAGCAGCCCCACGGACACGGCCGTCATCGCTTCCATTTCCACCCCGGTCTGGCCTGTGGTGCGGCAACGGCAGTGGACCACCAGGCCAGGCAGGGAGGCGTCGGCGTCGATCGACACATCCATGCCACTGAGTGGCAGCGGATGGCACAGGGGAATCAGCTCCCAGGTGCGTTTGGCGGCCTGGATCGCTGCCACCCGGGCGACCGCCAGAAGATCTCCTTTCGGTGTCTCGCCCCGCTGGATCAGGCCGAGGGTTGAGGCGTCCATGCGAATGGCGCCACGGGCATGGGCTTCGCGGTGGGTGGTCGGCCGGTCCCCCACGTCCACCATGTGAACCTCGCCTTGCTGGTTCAGGTGACTCAGATCTTGCGTCATTCGATCAAGCTCACAACACCGCTGCTGAGTTGGAAACAACCCACCACCAGTTTCAGCGCACCGCTGGCTTTGGCCTCAGCCAGAACGGCGCTGCGTTGAATCAAGGTGGAGGCGCTGGCGAGGGCGTTGCGCTTCACGGCGTCCTCGAGATCGCTGCTGCCGTTGATGTTCTCCCGGATGGGTTGGATCAGTCGCTCCAGGGAGGGGGTCAGCGGGTTGGTGTCCATCGCCGCCGTCACGGCTCCGCAGTCGCTGTGTCCCATCACCATCAACAGTGGCGTCTTGAGAACGCTGACGCTGTATTCAACCGAGGCAATGGCTTCGGTGAAGGCGGTGTTGCCGGCGTTGCGGATCACGAACAGTTCACCAGGGGTGGTGTCGAACACCCAGCTCGGCGACACCCGTGAATCAGAGCAGGTGAGCACGGTGGCCCAGGGATGTTGGCTGGTGGCCAACGCCCTGGGGGAGTTGAAGCAGCGCGGGTTAGCGCCCGCCGTTCTGGGTGTCGTTCCGTCGTCTTGTTTGCCCTGGCGCCAGGCCTCGGCAAATCGGCGGTTCCCCTCCATCAGGGCCTCGAGTGGATCATTCGGGCTGCAGAAGCCCTCCTCTGCTGCCTCAACGGGGCGCGCTTGGATCAGGGCGGCCAAGGCCAGACCGCCCGTTCGTTGGAGGAATTGACGGCGCTGAATCCCCATGCCGGCACCTTATGCGGGCCGGCTGGTGGGCTGTGCTGCGTGGGCAGTGCGATCAGCGCTCGCCGAAGGCAGACCAGAGGGTGGCTTCGGAGCCCACAACAGGCTCAACGGCGGGCTGGATGGCAGCAGTGGGTTGGGCTGTTGCGGCTGCGGTGGCACTGGCGATGTCGCGCTCGGCCAAGGGAGCCCAGAGAGCGGCAGGGCCGGCGATTACCGGCTCCACGCCAGCGGCACCGGCCTGAACGGAAGCCGTCTGGGTGCGTACCAGCTGCACGGCGAGGGAACCAACGATGAAGGCGCCCAGGAAACCGGCGGCCAGGGTGATCGGGCTGCGGCCGGAAGCGGACGAGATGCTGCTGGTCACGGCAGAAACTCTTTAAACAGAGCTTCAGTATGGAAAAAATTGGTGTGAACGACTACTAAACAGGTTGAATTGTGTAGCGGAATTAACAGTTTCTATGGGATCAAAGCCCTGCATGGGCTGTTGTTGGAGTGCTTCAGCCGTGACCCATCCATGGGACATTCCCAGCAGCATTCCGAGGGAGAGGGCGAAGCGCACAGACCAACATTTGTAACGGGGTAAACATCTCTGTTTCCGTGGGCTTCCGTTGTCATCATTGACACCGATCAAGGCTTTGGTTGATGTCCAGCCGCCGTAATTCCGCCTGCCATTGCTTTGCCTTTGAACAGGACTTCATCGGCAACTGGCGCTGCATCCCTCTGTGTGTGCGACGCAAATTGGATCTGTGTGGGGTGAAGTTGAAGCTCAACCACTGGCTTGAACTTTCCCAGGAGCAACGTCAAGCCCTGGTGGATTGGCCGGATGGCGCCGATGCTCTTGAGCAGCTTCGCCAACACCTGCGCGATTGCACGCGCTCCATGGCCGATGGCATGGCCAAGGATCTGCCACCGGTGAGTGGTGCCCCCTGGCAACAGCAGGCGGAGCTGCCCGCTGTGGTGCAGGAGGCGGCCACAGTGCGGGGTGTGGCGCTGACCCTGGAGCAGTGGACCCAGCTCAGTGAGCTGGATCGCTTTGCCTTGTGCAAGTTGGTTCGGCCTGGGCACGACCACCACAACCTTGAGGCAGCCTTCAGCGAAGTGCTGGTGTGAGCAGCCGGCGCAGGGCCTCCAATCGTCCTTTCTGCTGTTCAACGGGCTTCACCACCGAGACGGCGGGAGCCACGATCACCGCGCAGGCCTTGAGTTCAGGCTGCTTTGACACCGGGCAGGCCTCGTCGTGCATGAGGGTGTTGGCTTCGCAGGCTTTCTCCTGGGTGAATCCCCAGTGCATCGGCAGGAAGACCGACCCACGCCGGATGCGATCGGTGACTTTCACCGTGGCGGTGAGGTGGCCGCGGCGTGAGCTGATCGCCGCCAGTTCACCGTTGCGCAGTTTCAACTCCTGCGCGTCACCGGGGTGAATCTCCAGCAGCGGCTCGGGATGCTGTTTCATCAACCGTTCCACCTTGCCGGTGCGGGTCATCGTGTGCCACTGGCCCAGGTAGCGGCCTACCGTCAGCACCAGCGGATAGGTGTCGCAGGGGGGTTCCGCTAGTCCCAGCGGTTGATCGGTGCTGAAGCGGGCGCGTTTGTTGGGGGTGGCGAATTGACGGTCTTCGTAGAGACGTTTGGCTTCTGTGGTGGGGGTGCTGCCGCTGGGATAGGGCCATTGCTGCGGTCCTTCGCCTTCCAGCAGTTCATGGCTGAGGCCGCTCACATCGCAAAGCCTGCCCTGGGTGAGAGCTGTGAATTCGGCGTACACCTCAGCCGCTGATTCGAAGTTGAACTGCTCGCTGTAGCCCAGGCGCCGGCCCACCTCGGCAAACATCTCCCAGTCGGGACGGCTCTCGCCGAAACGACGCCGGTAGGCCGGGCAGTAGGTGACCCGCCGTTCGGAATTGGTCATGGCGCCGGCCTTCTCGCTCCACTGGGCTGCGGGCAACAGCAGGTGGGCGTAGTGGGACGTTTCCGAGTCGGCGTAGGCCTCGCTCACCACCACCAGCGGGCACTTCTGCATGGCCGACTTCACCCGGTCAAGATCCGGGAGGCTCACCAGGGGGTTGGTGGCGGCCACCCACCACAGGTCCAGCGCCTCCTGTTCCATGGCCTCGATCTGCTGCCAGGCCGCCAATCCGGGCTTGGTGTTGATTCGTCCTGCCGGCAGCTGCCAGGCCTGCTCCACTTCGGCGCGGTGTTCGGCGTTGGCCACCAGGCGGTAGCCCGGCAGCAGGTGGGCCAGGCCTCCGGCTTCGCGTCCGCCCATGGCGTTGGGTTGGCCGGTGAGGGAAAACGGGCCCGCTCCTTGCTTGCCGATCTGGCCGGTGAGCAGATGCAGATTGATCAACCCCTGCACCACGGCCGTTCCTTCACGGCGTTGGTTCACCCCCATCGACCAGAGGCTGAGCACCTTCTCGCGCCGGTGGAACAGAGCCGCCACTTCCCGAAGGCGTTTTTCGGGGATGTTGCAGAACAGGGCCACCCGTCTTGGGGTCCAGCGGGCGGCGACGTCAAAAAAGGCGTCGTAATTCTCGGTGTGGTCGTCGATGAAGGCCGGATCCTGGCCGTTTTCGCGCAGCACCAAGTGGGCAATCCCGTGCAGCAGGGCCAGGTCGCTGCCCGGTGCAATCGGCAAGTGGATATCGGCGGCTTTGGCGGTGTCGGTGCGGCGTGGATCCACCACCACGATCTTGACGCTGCCGGGGTTTTTGCGTTTCCGCTTCAGCAGCCGCTGGAACAGCACCGGGTGGCATTCGGCCGTGTTGGTGCCGATCAGAAACGCCACTGTGCAGTGGTCGAGGTCTTCATAGCTGCAGGGGGGACCATCGGAGCCCAGGCTGCGGGTGTAGCCCGCCACCGCTGAGCTCATGCACAGCCGTGAGTTGGCGTCGAAATTGTTGGTGCCCAGGGCGCCTTTGAGCAGCTTCTGGGCGAGGTAGTAATCCTCGGTGTGGAATTGACCGGAGCCGTACATGGCGATGCCATCGGCGTTGCCGCGCCGGGCCACGCTCGCCTGGATCTGGCCGGTGATTTTGTTGAGAGCGTCGTCCCAGCTGATCGGCGCGAAGTCGTCCTCAAGGGTCTGGCGGAACAGGGGTTGGCGCAGGCGGCCTGGGGCCAGGGTTTCGCCGACGGTGGCGCCCTTGATGCAGACCTGGCCAAGGCTTGAGGGGTGTTCGCGGTCGCCGCGGGCGGTCCACATCGGGTTGCCCTCGGCATCCCGTTTCACGGCCTCACCCTTCACGGCAGGAGGCAAGAGCTCCAGGCCACAACCCACGCCGCAGTAGGGGCACTGGCTGCGCACGCTGCGGGGTGAGTTGGTCATGCAGGAACCAAAAAAAGAACAAAACCCGGAGCCGAAGCTCCGGGTCGTTGTGCAGCGACAGGGTGCTGCGGAGGGAGATGGATCAGGCGGTTTCGCCTTCGTGCAGGTCTGCGAAGGACCCCTTGGGCTCCTTCAGGAAGAAGAAGCAGAAGAAGGCCACGATCAGACCGGCCACACCCAGGATCTGGAAGAAGGCGCTGTTGGAAGCCGCGATCACCTCGGGGGTGGGTTCGCCGCCGCCGCCCATCCACATCGGCAGGAGGCTGAAGATGGTCAGGTAGGTCACAGCACCAACGTTGCCGTAGGCACCAACCAGGCCGGCCACCTGGCCGGTGACGCGACGCTTAACCAGGGGCACCAGCGCGAAGGTGGCGCCTTCACCGGACTGCACGAAGAACGAAGCGAGCATGGTGATTACCACGGCAACGGCAATGCCGGTGGTGCCGGTGAAGGTGCCGGGCTTGATCATGCTCATCACCAGGTAGCCCACGCCGAGACCGGCAGTGAGGAAGCCCATGGTGTTCTTGCGGCTGCCGACGCGGTCGGAGATCAGACCGCCAGCAGGGCGGGCGACCAGGTTCACGAAAGCGAAGCAGGACGCCAGGATTCCGGCGGTGGCCTTCGGCAGATCGAAGGTGGTTTCAAAGAAGGTGGGCAGCATCGAAACCACGGCCAGTTCAGAGCCGAAGTTCACGATGTAGGTGAGCTCGAGGATCGCCACCTGGCGGAACTCGTAGCGATCTTCCTTGGGATAAACCTTGTTGCCGAGGATCAGGTCGCGGTTGGTGCGAATGATTCCCCAGGTCTGGAAGGCAAACCAGACGGCAACGGCACCGAGGGCAAGGGGGTAGGTGCTTGCGGTGAGGAAGCCCACCTTGGAAAGGCGCCAGCAGAGCACGCAAAGGATGGCTGCGAAGGGCACGTTCATGCCCAGTAGACCCCAGAAGTCGCGCATGGAAGTGACTTCCAGGCCGGCGGATTTCGCCGGGCGCTGATACGTCTTGCCGGGGGGGGTGTCGGTGACGTTGAAGAAGTAGAAGAGGCCGTAGACGGCGGAGACGATGCCGGTCAGGGCGATGGCACCGCGCCAGTTCAGAACAGCGCCGGTGGGCAGTTCGAAGCCGCCGGAGAAGGAGAGGAAGCCAGCGAGGGCCACCATGCTGAGGGCGGAGAAGGCGGAGCCGAAGTTGCCCCAGCCGCCGTAGATGCCTTCAGCCAGGCCGATTTCCTTGGGAGGGAACCACTCGGCCACCATGCGGATGCCGATCACGAAGCCGGCGCCAACGATGGAGAGCAGCAGACGGGCCACCACCAGCTGGTTGAAGTCCTGAGCGGACGCAAACAGCAGGCAGGGAATCGCCGAGAACACCAGGATCGAGGAATAGGTGATCCGGGGTCCGAATTTGTCCAGCAGCATGCCGATCAGCACGCGCGCCGGAATGGTGAGGGCCACGTTGCAGATGGCCACGGTGCGGATCTGACCAACGGTCAGACCCAGGTCCGCTTTCACGGTGGTGGCCAGAGGGGCCAGGTTGAACCAGACCACGAAGGTCAGGAAGAAGGCGATCCAGGTCAGGTGAAGGGTTCGGTACCTGCCCTGGAACGACCAAAGGTCGCCAAGCATTGAGGAGAAGAGAAGGAACCTCGGGCTTCAAAAGGAAAGGTGCCCGGGGATGGCAAAACGGTCGAAAAGAGAATCCGTTTGACCCGCGCAGTTAATCAATTCGTCGGGCCCGTGTTTGGTCGGATTGGTTACCAATTTCTGTTTTTCTGTGCCGAAGCAAACATCAACGGGGCTGATTGATCGGATCAGACGTTCTTGTGCGGCAATGATTTGGTAGCGGTTGCAACTTTTGTGGGTTGTTGGACTCCGCTGGTGCAGATTGTTGGTCGGCGATGTGAACCAAGGCTTGCGGGTTTGTGTGCTCAGTGGCGGAAGCAGCCGTCGCATGGGGCGTGACAAGGCCCTCCTGCCGCATCCCTCCGGTGGTGTCTGGCTCACGGCCCTGGTCGACCAGCTGCTGCCCCTCGGTTATCCGGTGCAGGTGTTGAGTCGTCATGCCGCCCACGCAGAGCTGCTTGCCCACCGGCCGGGATGTTCCGTGCTGCTGGAGCCCCCTCCCTGGAATGGCCCTCTGCAGGCGCTGGCCAGGCTGTTGCCGTCTCAGCCTGGGGAGGCTGTGTTGGTGCTGCCGGTGGACATGCCCCGTTTGCGCACCGCCGTTGTCCGGCAGCTGATCGCAGCCTGGAATCGTGCCCCCGATCAAGCAGCAGTGGCCCATGACGGGCAACGGTTGCAGCCGTTGCTGGCGGTGATCCCCTCCGGTTCTCCCTTCCGCTCCTGCCTTGATCAGCAACTGCAACGCGGCGAGTTGCGCTGGATGGATTGGTTGACCTGCGTTCCCCATCAGGCGGTGCGCTTGCCTCAAAAGGCGTTGGTGAATGCCAATTGCCCTGCAGATCTGGCAGCGTTGGAGGGATGAGCACGTTGTTGCCGCTCGCAGACCGCCTCAACCGGCCCATCGGGGTGTTGCGGTTGTCGCTCACGGCCCGTTGCAATCTCGCCTGTCCGTACTGCTGTCCGGATGTGGAGGAGCCCCCTGGCCTGCTGACGCTGGAGCAGCAGATGCGCGTGATTCGTGTGGCCGCGCGCCTGGGGGCACAAACGCTGCGGCTCACCGGTGGAGAGCCGTTGTTGAGCCGGCGCTTGTTGCCGTTGTTGGAGGCGGTGGCCCAGGCCCGGCGGGATCGTTCGGATCCGATCGCTGGTTTGCAGGCCGTGGCGCTCACCAGCAACGGGGTGCTGTTGTCGGAACCGATGGCGCGGGCGTTGCGTGCCGCAGGGCTGGATCGAATCACCATCAGCCTGGATGCGGCGGAAGGGGAGGCAGCGGCGCGCATGGCTGGTCTCAAGGGTGGTGCCGTGGCTGGAGACCGCCTGGTGCGCCAGGTGCAGGACGGCATCGCGGCGGCCTGCGCCGCTGGCTTTGACCCCTCATGCGGCGAGCTCAAGCTCAATGCCGTGATCCAACGGGGGATCAATGACGATCAGCTGTTGCCCTTGGCCAATTTGGCCCGGCAGCAGGGGATGGAGCTGCGTTTGATCGAATACATGGATGTGGGCAACCGCAACCAGTGGACGCTGGACCAGGTGCTGCCGGCGGCGCAGATGGTGGAGCACATTCATGCCCGTTGGCCCCTGGAGCCTTTGGGTCGCCCGCGGGGTGGGACGGCCCGGCGTTGGCACTACCGCGATGGTGCTGGAACCATCGGTGTGATTGCCTCCATCAGTGAGCCGTTCTGCGGGGATTGCAACCGCTTGCGTGTCACCGCTGATGGGCAGGCGTTCACCTGCCTGTTTTCTGCTGAAGGCACCGATCTCAAGCCCGCGCTCGCCTCAGAGCCTCAGCTTGAGCAGGCCATGCGCCAGCTCTGGCAGCGACGCCAAGACCGCTACAGCGAGGAGCGTGATCCAGCCGCTGTTGCGTCAACCCATGCGGAAATGGCGTATTTGGGGGGCTGAACCGTCGTGATCGTCACCGTTTTTGCGTGATGCCCCCGGTACAACGGGGCAGCTGAAGGATCCCTCAGGATCCATCGACATGTTTGAACTGCTGGCCTACGAGCGCTTCCGCGACACCCCGTCGGTTCGTTTTTTCGACGTCACCGTGAACACCTCGAACGCGCGCGACCTGGTGATTCACAGCGGCCCGGCCGTGTCGCCCCCCAACGATCCGGAGAGCGGAGCCTGGCAGTTCTATCTGCATCCCCATCAGGAAGACAATCTGCTTGCGGCAAGCGGCGGCAGAACCTTCTTCCTGGTGAACCTGGCCTGGGAGCAGCCGTTCCACATCGTTCGGCTCGAGAGCGGTGGTGACATCCTTCGTATCCCGCCTGGCACTTTCCACCGCTCGATCTCCGATCCCGATGGTTCCGTCGTTCTGAACCAGGCGGTTCGTGAGGAGGGCGCTTCTCTGGTGAGGGAATTCCGCGTCTACAACAGCGCCGAGATCCCGGCCTTGATGGCAGCCACCCACAGCTCGGCGCCGAAGCCCCAGTTGCATGGGGTGGAGCCGTTGCTTCAGGCGGCCTGAACCAGGTTGCGTGAGGGGGTTTCCGTTGCGGAGGCGTCCTCTCTGATCTGAATCTGCCAGTTCAGTTCACTGTTGGCTCCAGGGGGGCCGCTGAAGCTGCCGCTCACGGCCGCGGTGAGTTCCGGCTTGGAGGAGGTGGCCAGCACGACATAGCGCTCGTTGACTTCCATCCCGGCACTGGGGTCAAAGCCCCGCCAGCCCGCTCCCGGCAGGTAAACCTCCGCCCAGGCATGCAGGTCGTACTCCTTCGGGGGAGGTTGCTGCAGTTGATAGCCGCTCACAAAGCGGGCCGGAAGACCCACCACGCGGCAACAGGCCACCATCAGCATGGCCAGATCACGGCAGGAGCCGATCCGCTCCCGCAGGGTTCGGCCCGCCGGCCAGGCGGGTCCCACATGGCGTTGGGTGTATTTCACCCGCTCTTGAATCAGTTCAATCAGTTGCTTCAGAAAGGCCAGGGTCTGCTGGTTGCTGCCCATCAGGGCTTCCTGGGTGAGCTCGATGGCCGAGGGTTCGTGTTGGCCGTTGGGCAACCAGCCTTCCAGTGCCCCCTGCAGATCGCTGTTGAGTTGGCCTTGCGGGTAGGGCAGGGGTGGTTCGAGGCCGTTGAAGCAGCTCTCCAGCGGGGGTGCTGGCCGGGTCTCCACCAGGCTGCGGGCCTCAAAGACGAGTTCATCGGTGCTGCCGAGAAAGCGGAGCCGTTGGATTTCATCGCCGCTGGCGGCCACCAGTTCCCGACGTTGCTCCGGTTCCGGCAACACGCTGAGTTGATGCTCCAGCAGGGTCTGGAATCCTTGCCCCCGAGGCCTCAGACAAAGGCGATGTTCCCCGAGGAACACCGGGGCGTCATACCGATACGTCAGGCGGTGAATGATGAGAGCGCGCATGCGGGATCGGTGGGGATGGAATGGAGGTCCGCGCTGGTGAAGTAGCGGGTCTGGATCAGGTGGTGGAGTTGGTTGAGGTCTTGCTGCAGCTGATCAATGGCTTCATGCAGACCGGCTTCGATCAGGTTGTCGATCCGCACATAGCTCCACCGGGCAAGGAGCTGACCGCGCAAACAGTCGAGGTCATCCGGCGTGTCTTGGTTCGGGAGCTGCTGGATCTGTTGCAAGGTGTCGCTGATGCCCTGGAGGCAGTACCGCACCGAGCGAGGAAAGATGGGGTCCAGCAGCAAAAAGCGTGCCACCGCTGCAGGGCTGATCGCTTGTTGCACGCTGTGGCGATACATCTGATAAGCCCCCGCTGTGCGCAGCAGGGTGATCCACTGCAGTTCGTCCAGCACGCCGCCCACCTCTTCAGGGGAAGGCAGCAGCAGGAAGTATTTGACGTCGAGGATGCGGGAGGTTTTGTCGGCCCGTTCGATCAGACGACCCAGCTGACTGAACAGCCAGCTGAGATCGCGGCTCAGGGTGGTGTCGGTGATCCCGTACACGAGCTGGCAGCCGCGGCGGATGATCCGCAGTTGTTCCTGCACCGGTTCGCGCCAGATGTCTTCGTCGTCTTGAAGGCTCCAGTGCAGATCGTTGATCTGCTCCCACATCTCCGTAGTGATCACATCCCTGATCTGCCGTGCGTTCTCCCGTGCCACCGCAATGCAACTCACGATGCTGTTGGGATTGCTGCGGTCCTGCAGCAGGAAGCGCACCACCTGTTTGGGTGTGGCATCGGGGTAGGCCGTATCGAAGCGCTGGCGATCCCCCGTCACCTCCACCAGCGGCAGCCAGGGTTCGGCGCTGCCCGGAGGACAGTCCAGCGCCATCGCCTCACTCACTTCCAGAAAGCGCGAGATGTTTTCGGCCCGTTCCAGATAGCGGTTGATCCAGTAGAGCGAATCGGCAACGCGGCTCAGCACGGCACCGCCTCCTGGGGGTGCCGTGCCGCCATCCGTTGGTCGTCGACGATCCAGGTGTCCTTGCAGCCGCCGCCCTGGGACGAATTCACCACCAGGGAGCCCCGCTTGAGTGCCACGCGCGTCAGCCCCCCTGGACTCACCCAGCTGCTTGCGCCGCGCAGCACGTAGGGGCGCAGATCAACGTGGCAGGGGTAGAGCTCACCGTCACTGAGGGATGGCACGGTGGAGAGTTGCAGCGTGGGCTGCGCAATGAAGTTGCGGGGATTCGCACGGATCTTCGTGTCGAAGTCCGCCAGCTCCGATCGGCTGGCCTGGGGGCCGATCAGCATTCCGTAGCCCCCGGCTTCCGCCACCGACTTCACCACCAATTGCTCGAGGTGTTCGAGCACGTAGCGCCGGTCGTCCGGTCGGGCGCAGAGATAGGTGGGAACGTTCTCGATGATCGGCTCCTCATCGAGGTAGTAGCGGATCATCGCCGGCACGTGGGCGTAGATCAGCTTGTCGTCGGCGACGCCGGTGCCCGGGGCGTTGGCGATGGCGACCCGTCCTTGCCGCAGCACGTCGATCAGGCCCGGCACCCCCAGCATCGAGTCCTGGCGGAACACGGTGGGATCGAGAAAATCGTCGTCGATCCGGCGGTAAATCACATCCACAGGCTTGAGGCCGTTGGTGCTGCGCATCCACACGCGGCCGTCTTCGCACACCAGGTCGCGCCCTTCTACCAGTGCAATGCCCATCTGCTGGGCCAGATAGCTGTGCTCGAAATAGGCGCTGTTGAACACCCCGGGCGTCAGGATTGCCACGCGGGGGCTGTCACTCCAGGGCGCCAGGTCTTGAAGGGTGCGCAGCAGATGGGATGGATAGGCGTCGATCGGTTGAACGGCACGGCCTTCGAACAGGCCAGGGAACAACCGTTTCATCACCCGACGGTTCTCGAGGAAATAGGCCACCCCCGATGGACAGCGCAGGTTGTCTTCCAGGACACGCCAGGTGCCACTGCCATCGCGGATCAGGTCGAGCCCGGAGATGTGGCACCAGCGGTTGAGCGGCAGGCTGATGCCCTGCATCTGAGGTCGCCAGCCGGAGGAACTTTCAACGTCTTCCCGCGGGATCACTCCATCATTGAGGATCTGCTGGGGGCCATAGATGTCTGCGAGGAAGCAGTCGATGGCTTCCAGGCGTTGCAGCAGTCCCCGCTCCAGGGTGATCCAGTCGCTGCGGCTGATCAGCCGGGGCAAGGGATCGAAGGGGAGAATCCGTTCGCTGCCTTTGAGGCCGGAATCGTTGAGGCGAAAGGTGGCGCCGAGGCGACGCAGCAGTTGGCTAGCCGAGGCATGGCTGCGGTTGAGCTCGGGCAATCCCAGCTGCCCCAGTGATGTGAGCAGCGTGGCCAGATCGTCGCGCGGTCTGGCTGTTTCATTGCAGAAATATTCGTCGAAGCCGACCGTGGGTTTGTAGTCGGTGAACATTCCAATCGCGTAGGTGAATGTCATCCAAGGCGTCGCCCCAACCCCCTTCGGGTGGTGGTTGCTACACATTCCGCAATTTCAGGCGACCGGGCGCTGATCGCCTGATGTTTGGGTATCCGAAGGCACCGAAATCGAAGGCGACAGCTGGAGCTGGGACGCCTCTTTTGCTTACCTGTTTCTGGAGTTCAAACGCTCTTCGCCTTGGATGAATTGCTCTGGGCGCGACTGATCTTTGCCCTTGGTGCCGTTGTGACTGCGGCGACGGTGGTGATGATTCTGCGCGGACACCTGTATTGGAATCGCAGGGGGTCGACGGATGTCCGCTGACTCGGTTCCCTTCCTTCAGCCCGGGATCGCCTGGGCGTTGGTGGTGCTGTTCTCTGTGCTCTGGGTGGCGCTGGGGATTGCCTGGGGCCGGCGCGGTCAAGGCAATGCCGACGACTACATGCTGGCGGGGCGCAACATCGGGCTGGCCCTGAGTACGGCCACGTTGATGGCCTCCTGGGTCACCGGCAACACCACCCTGCTCGCCCCTGAATTCGGCTACAAAACCGGCCTCTGGGGCATGTTCAGCTATGCCCTGGCCGGGCTTGGCCTGATTCTGTTCGCCCCCCTGGCCTCGCGGATCAAGCAGTTGATGCCCAACGGGCGCACCAGCGGCGACTTCATTCGCCTGCGCTACGGGCGTCTGGCCTGGTGGGTGTTCATGCTGATCACCGCGATCTACACCCTGGGCTTTCTGATGACCCAGGCGATGGGTGCTGGCCTGCTGCTGCAGGCGCTTTCAGGCTTCGATTACCACGTGGGAATGGTGGTGGTGATTGGTGTTGCCACCGTCTACACCCTGTTCGGTGGGATGCGGGCCGTGATTGGCACCGATTTCATCCAGTCGCTGTTGATCATGGTGTTGCTGGCGGTGGTGGCGGTGCTTGCCTTCCGTCAATTCCCGATGCCTGAGGTGCATGCCTCCTTGCTGGCCCGGCATCCCGATCGGCTGGATCTGCTGCTGCCGGCGGGCTTGTTGATCGCCTGGAATTCCGCCCTCTTTTCGATGGGCGAGGTGTTTCACAACAACATTTGGTGGTCCCGGGTGTTCGCCAGCCGGCGCTCGGTGGTGATGACCTCTTTTGTTTTGGGCGGAATCGCCTGGATGAGCGTGCCGATGGTGACGGGCTCCATTGGCCTCGTGGCCCTGGCCCGTGAGCTGCCCCTCGAGCAGGTGAACATGGTGTTCCCTGTGATGGCAGCCGATCTGCTCGGGGCCGGTGGCGCGGCCCTGGTGTTTGTGGTGGTGTTTGCTTCGCTCACCTCCACCTTGGATTCGTTGCTGGCATCCACCGCCGATCTGTTGGCGGAGGATGTGTACTTCCGCCTGTTGCGGCCCCAGGCCAGCGACCTACAGCTCAAGCAGGCGGCGCGGCTGATGGTGGTGGGGTTGGCCGTCGTCACCCTGGCGCTGTCCTGGCCGCGGCTGGATTCGCTGGCGTCGGTGCTGTTCTTCACCGGTGCCCTGGTGGCCTCCACGGTCTGGCCGGTGGCCTGCGGTTTGTACTGGCGCACGGCCAACCGCACGGCTGCCATCGCGGCCATGCTCGCCGGCAGCGTTGTGGGCCTGCTCGCCTATGTGCTGATCGCGCCCTACTGCGCTGCTGTGTTTTCGGCGGCCGTGTCGGCGGTTGTGATGCTGATTGGCAGTCGCATGCGGCCGGAACGCTTTGACTTCACCTTGCTGAAGGAGGAGGGATGATCCAAACGCTTCCTTTGATGGCCGGCCTCGTTGGTCTGTCGGGTTTTCAGTTTCTGCTGGTGGCCAGTCAGCTCGCCCTGGTGCTGTCGGTGCTCGTGCTGCTGGTGATTTGGTGGGTGGAGTGGAGGAATGGCCGGGTTTGGTGATGTCTCCTTTAGCCGTCCACCCCAGCACAATCCTTTCCGGATCTTTGCTTAAGAAGCTGCTTCTTCGTGGACGAAGCAGTGTGGTTGTTGTTACGGGTGAAAGATGTAATTCCTGGCTTTAGCACTCGGTCTGGCAAACAGGGTGTTGATCCGATCCCGCTATGGCACAGGCCAAATCAGCAGTTGTGGACGCGTCATCGGTTCAGATTCGCTTTGAGCCGATGGGGCCAGATGTTTATGGGCAGAACCAACCCCAGGAGCTGCTGGCTGCCATTGCCGAAGACGTTGAGCCTTTGAAGGATCTGGTGGATCAGCACGTGGTCTCGATCCAACCGTTTCGCCCACAGACTCTTTTGCAGGTGTTTCGGCTGGCGGCGAAATTCGAGAGCAATCCAGACCGCTATTGCCGTCACAACACGCCGCTCACCGGCAAGATTCTGATCAACGCGTTTTACGAACCAAGCACGCGCACGCGGCTGTCCTTTGACAGCGCTTGGCACCGCCTCGGCGGTTCCTCCATCAACATCACCGACAGGGCCACCACGGGGATCGCCAAGGGCGAATCCCTCGAAGATGTCGCCCACATGTTCAACAACTACGGCGATTGTGTGGTGCTGCGGGACAGCGATCCCGGTGCGGTTTATGCGATGACGTCAACCCTGCGGATTCCCATCATCAATGCGGGGAATGGGATCGATGAGCATCCCACCCAGGCGATGGCGGATCTCTACACGATCTTCAAGTGGCGCCCCAAGCTTGCTGAAGCTGAAGTGGCACCCGCTGATCGGATTCGCATTGGGATCGTCGGAATTCCCTCGCGGATGAGAACGGTTCGCTCACTGTTGCGGATCCTGGCCAAGTTCCCGCAGGCCGTGGATGAGGTGGTGGTGATTCATGCCCCTGGGTTGGAGCCGGAGCAGCCGCTGTTCGACCCAGGACAGTTGGAGGAGCTTGAAGCATGTGGGATGAAGGTGCGCTCCAGCACCGATCTGCAGGCGGAAGTGCCCGACTTGGATGTGGTTTACATCAATGCCATTGCCTGGGTCGGCGATTCCTATGAAGTGCACGGCGGAGGGTTCCGTCTCACCCGCGACATGCCCTTCAAGCCGGAAGCGATCGTGCTCCATCCGCTAGCTCGGGGAGCGGAACTGAGCACCTGCATGGATGACACGCCCCACAATTGGTATTTCAGCCAGGCCAGGGGAGCTGTGTTCCTGCGGATGGCCCTGCTCACCTGCATGGTGGATCGGGCCGAACGCGTGATGGATGTGATCTGAGGTGGACTGATGTGTGGAATCGGGGGTGTTTTCAATGCCGACCGTCAGCAGACGGTGGATCGCCAGCTGCTGGTCAACATGGCGGCGATTCAGGCCCATCGCGGGCCCGATGGCTTCGGCGTTGAGGTGATCGATCAGGCCGGCGTTGGCTTCTGCCATGCCCGCCTTTCGATCATTGACCTGAATGAGTCACGGGCCCGGCAGCCCTTCCTCACCGATGACGGTGAGGTGCTGATGGCCCACAACGGTGAGTTCTACGACTTCCAGCGAATCAGGGCTGATCTCACCGCCCAGGGAGTGCGCTTCAGCAGCAAGAGCGATTCCGAGATCCTGCTGCGGCTGTATCAACGCCAGGGCCTTGAGGCGACCTTGCCCCTGTTGCGCGGTGAGTTCGCCTTTGCCTTGTTTGATCGGTCCGAAGACTGCCTTTACCTGGTGCGGGACCGCTTCGGCATCAAACCGCAGTACTGGGCGATGACGCCTGAGGGTCTGGTGTTCGGTTCCGAATTGAAGGTGCTGTTCGCCCATCCGGCGGTGGAGCGACGTTTCACCTCGGAGGGTCTGTTTCACCAGTTGATGCAGACCATGGTTCCCGGCACCACCGCCTTCGCCGGGGTGCATCAGGTGAAGCCCGGCCATGTGCTGAAGGTGCAACGGGTGAATGGGCATCTGGAGGTGTCGGAGTCCACCTACTGGGACGTCGACTTTCCGCGCAAGGACGAGCGGGACCCGAAGCGAACCGAAGCCGACCACATCGCTGCCGTTCGTGCGGCTTTGCTGGAGGCCGTTGAACTGCGCATGGTGGCCGACGTGCCGGTGGGTTGTTACCTCTCAGGCGGCATCGACAGCTGTTCGATCCTCGGCTTGGCCTCAGCCGTGAGCCAGGCACCGGTGAAGGCGTTCACGATCGGGTTTGACGACGCCCGTTACGACGAGTCGCCGATTGCCCGTGAGATGGCCGAAGCCACCGGCGCTGAGCAGGATCTGATGCGTCTCTCGGGCCAGGAGCTCTATGGCCACATGGAGCGCACCATGTGGCATGCGGAGCGAACGATCTACAACACCCTGGCGGTGGCCAAGTTCTTGATGAGCCGTCACGTCAACGACGTGGATTACAAGGTGGTGATGACTGGCGAAGGCTCAGATGAGCTGTTTGGCGGCTATCCCGCCTTTCGCCGCGACATGTTCCTCCATGGTCTCGATGACCTGCCGCAGGAGGAGCGCGCCAGCTGGGAAAGCCTGCTGCAAGAGTCCAATGCCCTGGTGAAGGGGGCAATGCTGGCTGAAAACCAGGTGGATGACCCCGATCTTGATGCGGTGGTTGGCTTCACCCCCAGTTGCCTGCAGCCGTGGCTGGCCTGCGCGCCTTTGGTGCCGGAGCTTCTGGCGGAATCCCATGCCACAGCGTTGAAGGATTACTCCCCGGGCAAGGCGATTGCCGAGCAGCTGGATGCGGATCAACTGGAGGGGCGCCATGCCCTGGACAAGGCCCAGTACGTCTGGATCAAGACCATGCTGGAGGGCCAGATCCTCACCTGGGGTGGCGACCGGGTCGACATGGCCAATTCCATGGAGGCGCGACCCGCCTTCCTCGATCACCATTTGGCCGCGGTTGCGGTTCAGGTGCCGCCTGAGCTGCGGATCAAGGGGAAAACCGAGAAATACGTGCTGCGGGAAGCCATGGCCGGCCTGTTGCCGGAGGTGCTGTACCGGCGTGAGAAGTTCGCCTTCATGGCACCGCCAGCCCACACGGAGCCCGAGAAGTGGGAGCAGATGAAGCAGCTCGCCGACGACTACCTCAGTGATGAGGCGATCGATGCCGCTGGTTTGTTGAGCAAAGCCGGCGTGCGTGCCTTGTTTGCCCGTCACGAGGATCCAGCCACCACCGATGCAGAGCGTGTGCAGATGGATGCGGTGATCAATCACCTGCTGGGCGTGCAGATGTTGCACCGCATGTTTGTGGCGGAAGACATGCCAGCCCTGGCCCGCCGGGAGGCGGACCGCCTGGGCTGGCGCGTGCTGATGCCCGTTTGAATTCTTTGATCAGGGTTAAATCGTTGCGCTAGCTACAGGCCGATCGGTCCGTTCAGGTGAAGGTGTTGGTTCCTTTGAACTGAAGGTCACGGCATTGCCAGCGCTCATTTCGGCTTCTCCGACCACCCCTGCATCGCGGGTCGAGCCAGCCAAGATCGCGGCGCGTCCAAACCGTGATCGTTTGGTGGCAACGATTGAGCAGCTGGCCAGCATTGGCGCCAAGCCTGATGGCAGCGTGTGTCGACGCGGTTTTTCGCCGGAGGATGTGGAGGGCCGTGAGTTACTGGCCCACTGGATGAAGCAGCTCGGCATGCAGGTGCGTGTTGATGCCGCTGGCAACTTGATCGGACGCCTCGAGGGCCTGGATCCCCACCGCCCTGCCCTGGTGACCGGGTCGCACCTCGACACGGTTCCCACCGGTGGACGTTTTGATGGGGCCCTGGGGGTGTTGGCCGGTCTGGAAGCCTGCCGCGCGCTGCAAGACCAGGGCCTGCGCCTGCAGCACGGCATCGAGTTGATCGCTTTTGCCGACGAGGAGTCGACCATGGTGGGCTGCAAGGGCTTGGCGGGCACGGCCTCCGATGACCCGGAGAGTTATGCCACCAGCAATGGTCAGCCGATTCAGGACAACCTGGCGCGCATCGGCGGCCACTGGCCCTCCCTGGCCTCGGCGCGCCGCTCCGATGATGCTTATGCCGCTTTCCTGGAGTTGCATGTTGAGCAGGGTGGCGTTCTTGAGCAACGCGGTGATGCCATCGGTGTTGTGGAGGGCGTTGTTGGTCAGCGTCGGTTCAGCATCAATGTGAAAGGCCAGGCCAATCACGCCGGCACCACACCGATGGGGTTGCGACAAGACGCCCTCGTGGCGGCCTCGCGTCTTGTTCTTGCCATCGAGGCCATGGCTTCCCGTCATCCCGGAGATCCGGTGGCGACGGTGGGTCGACTGGAGGTTTGGCCCAATGCAGCCAATGTTGTCCCCGGCGCAGTCGCCCTGACGGTTGACCTCAGGGATGTGGATCCCACCGTTCTCGATCAGTTGGTTGAGGAGTTGATGCATCAGGTGGAACGCATCGGTGTTGAAACCGGCTGCCCGATTGCGGTTGACCCCCAGTTCAGCGTTGATCCCACCCCTGCTGACGCTGTGGTGATGGCCACGATCGCTGAGGCCGCAGCCGATCTCGGCCTGTCCCACAGCCATCTCCCCAGCCGCGCCAGCCACGATGCCCAGGAGGTTGGCCGACGTTGGCCGATGGGCATGATTTTTGTGCCCAGCCGGGGCGGCCTGAGTCATTCCGCTGCTGAGTTCACCAGTGACGAGCAGTGCTGGGCGGGCACCGCGGTGCTGCTGGAAACGTTGCTGCGGCTCGACCGTCAGCTGCCGTGACCTTTTCGATCCTGGCCCGGGACCCCAGCAACGGTCGCTTCGGCGTGGCTGTGGCCACCTGTCATCTGGCTGTTGGATCCACCGTGCCTCACATCCGCGCCGGAGTTGGTGCTGTCGCCACCCAGGCCCACACCAATCCGTATCTGGGGATTTGTGGCCTTGAGCGCCTTGAGCAGAGTTCCGATGCCGAGAGCGTTCTGGCCAGCTTGCTGGCGGATGACCAGCACCGAGACCGGCGTCAGTTTCACCTGATCGACCTGGACGGTCGCACGGCCTGTTGGACGGGGCAGGATTGCGGCCCTTGGGCAGGGCATCGCCATCAGCGTGATCTGTCTGTTGCCGGCAATTGCTTGGTGGATGAGGGTGTGTTGGCGGCGATGGAACAGGCCTTTCTCACCAGCGACCCCAGCTTGAAACTGGGCCGCCGTCTGATGATGGCTCTGCAGGCCGGGGAAGCGGCGGGCGGTGACCATCGCTCTCCCTTCTGCACCTCAGCAGCGGTGCAGGTGAGTGGTGAAGCTGCTTTTCCGCTGTTGGATCTGCGCGTTGATTTCCACGAGTGCGCCGTGGAGCAGTTGATGGAGGTGTATGAGCGCAGTCAGGCCCTCTGGGCCCAGGAGTGGAGGGATGAGCTGTCGGAATTGCCGATGCTCAACCGCTTGGTGGCTTGAGTATTCAGAGTCGTTAAGCCATTAAAAAAGCCCTGCAACGCAGCCGTGTGCAGGGCTTCTGGGGAATTCAGAAGTGCTCAGCTGGGGACGGATGCTTCCCACTCCACATTCAGGCCGGCCTGACGTGCGTCGGTGATCAGGTCATCGATGCAATCCATGCCAAAGGCGGCTTGCCCAGACAGCAGGGCGTCCCATTCCTGAGACGGAAAGTGGGTTTGCAGCCAGAACACGCCATGCACGCTGGAGGGACTCACTTGCACGAGGCCCTGGTCGAGGCGAGAGGTGATGAGATCCAACGTCTTGGCTGAAGCTGGATCTATTACGCCTCAATCCTCGGAACTGGAATGTTCGAGTTGCTACGGATTGAGAAGTTGGCCTAGCGGGTGTAGCGCACGCCGCGGTACACGAGCTGCACCGGAGTGCTGTGGTTGTTGATCTGGCGGGCTTGGTACACGTTGCGGCGGTAAACCAGCTGCACCCCAGGCTTGCCCTGAGTGGCGTTGTTTTGCTGGTATTGATGCCCGCGATAGAGAAGGGTGGTCATTGGATGGTCCTCGAAGCAAGCTCAGGTCCCCGTTCCATGGCCTGAGGCGAACTGCGCTTCGCGCGATGCGAAGTGAACGATCGGTAGCTGTTGCTACAGAAATATTGAAGCTCTTGCAAATGCCGAAGTGGTGTTCAGGTTGATACCTCTTCAGAAAAGTTTTTGGTTTTGTTTATTTTTGTGCGTAGGAATTAGTGGGTCTGGCTGATCTCAATCAGTTGATTGAGCACAGCATTGAAGAAGTTTCGGCCTTGTTTCTGAAGCGTGGTGCCCAGCCTGCGCCAGTCCTGGCTCAGGCGGTCGGGTCCTTCAGCTCCAAGGGCGCTCACCACGTAGTCGTGGTCGTTGGCGATCCAGCGTTCCAGCGCATCGCCGTCGATCTCGAGGTGGCATTGCAGGCCAATGGCGTGGGCTCCGATCCGAAACACCTGTTCGGCGCAGTGCAGTGAAGAACCCAGCAGGGTTGCATCGGCCGGGAGGTGGATGCGATCACCATGCCAATGCAGCACCAGAGTGCTGCTTGGTTGCCCCTTGAGCAGGGCCTCATCACTGGGATCCGCGACCCAGTGGATCGCGCCAAGCCCCAGTTCCTTCAGTTGCTGCGGTGGTGCGCCCACCTGCAGCGGTTGAACGCTGCCCCCTGCAGCCACAGCCAAGAGCTGCGCCCCGAGGCAGATGCCCAGCACCGGTCGGCGTTGCTGGTGCCAGGCCCTCAACCAGTCCAGTTCCTGCTGCAACCAGTCCATGCCTGGTTGGTCGTGATCGTTCACGCTCATCGGGCCACCGAGCACAAGGGCGATGCTGTTGGCACACGCCCTGGGGTCCGGCAGTGGGTCGCCCCGGTCGGGCCTCAGGATCTCGAGTGTCAGGCCCAGCTGCCGCGCCAGCTCTCCCACCAGTGCGGCGTCTTCGTGGTCCACGTGTTGGACCACCAGCAGCGTGGGGCTCAAAGCAGCAGGTAGCGCTGGGCCAGGGGCAGCACCTCGGCGGGCTCACAGGTGAGCAGTTGACCATCGGCGAACACCTCATAGGTCTGTGGGTCCACGCTCACCTTGGGCAGTGCTGAATTCAGCTTGAGGGCGCTCTTGCCCACGCTGCGGGTGTCCTTCACCGCCATGCAGGTGCGCTCCAGTCCCAGCTGGCGTTGGATGTCGGCATCCATCGCCGCTTCGCTCACGAAGGTGAGACAACTGGGGGCGAGGGCTTTGCCGAAGGCGCCGAACATCGGCCGGCCGTGCACCGGGCCTGGGGTGGGAATCGAGGCGTTGGCATCGCCCATCTGGGCCCAGACGATCGAACCGCCCTTCACCACCAGTTCCGGGCGAATGCCGAAGAAGCCCGGCTTCCACAGCACGAGATCGGCGAGTTTGCCGGTTTCGATCGACCCCACTTCGCTGCTGATGCCGTGGGCCAACGCCGGGTTGATCGTCACCTTGGCGATGTAGCGCTTGAGCCGGTGGTTGTCGTTGCGAGCGGAGTCTTCGGGCAGGGCACCGCGCTGCACCTTCATCTTGTGGGCGGTCTGGAAGGTGCGGGTGATCACCTCGCCCACGCGGCCCATGGCCTGGGAGTCGCTGGCGATGATCGAGAAGGCGCCCAGGTCGTGAAGGATGTCTTCGGCGGCGATCGTTTCGCGCCGGATCCGTGATTCGGCAAAGGCCACGTCCTCGGGGATCTTCGGATCGAGGTGGTGGCACACCATCAGCATGTCGAGG
Source organism: Synechococcus sp. RS9909 (assembly GCF_014279595.1). NCBI lineage: Bacteria > Bacillati > Cyanobacteriota > Cyanophyceae > Synechococcales > Synechococcaceae > Synechococcus > Synechococcus sp. RS9909. The sequence continues at coordinate 2,529,475 of NZ_CP047943.1, read as the reverse complement.
TGCTCCTCGAGCGTGTTGCGGGTGTAGGGCCGGGTGGGGTTGGTGCTGCTGGGCAGCACGTTGGCCTCACCGCAGATCTTGATGATGTCTGGCGCGTGTCCACCGCCGGCGCCTTCGGTGTGGAAGGTGTGGATGGTGCGTCCCTTGATGGCGGCGATCGTGTCTTCCACGAAGCCGGCTTCGTTCAAGGTGTCGGTGTGGATGCACACCTGCACATCCATCCGATCGGCCACCGACAGGCAGGCATCGATGGTGGCGGGCGTGGTGCCCCAGTCTTCGTGCAGCTTCAGGCCGCAGGCACCGGCGCGCACCTGTTCTTCCAGCGCTTCCGGGGTGCTGGCGTTGCCTTTGCCGAAGAAGCCCAGGTTCACCGGCAAACCTTCGGCGGCCTGGAGCATCCGTCCGATGTGGAAGGCGCCGGGGGTGCAGGTGGTGGCATTGGTGCCTGTTGCCGGTCCGGTGCCGCCGCCCATCAGGGTGGTAACGCCGCTGGCCAGGGCCGTTTCGATCTGCTGGGGGCAGATGAAGTGGATGTGGGTGTCGATGCCACCGGCCGTGAGGATGTGGCCCTCCCCAGCGATGGCTTCGGTCCCTGGGCCCACCACGATCGTCACCCCTTCCTGGGTGTCGGGGTTGCCGGCTTTGCCGATGCCAACGATGCGGCCGTCCTTGAGGCCGACATCGGCTTTGACGATGCCCCACCAGTCGAGGATCAGGGCATTGGTAATCACCGTGTCGACGGCGCCCTCGGCTCGAGGGGTCTGGGATTGGCCCATGCCGTCGCGGATCACCTTGCCGCCGCCGAACTTCACCTCATCGCCGTAGACGGTGTAATCCTTTTCGACTTCCAGAATCAGATCGGTGTCGGCCAGGCGAACCCTGTCGCCGGTGGTGGGTCCGTAGGTCTCGGCGTAGGCCTGGCGGGAGATGCGGTAGGGCATGGGTCAGGCGTCGAGGGGTCCGTTGATCTGGCTGTTGAAGCCGATGACGCGTCGCGCACCGGCGAAGGGAATCAGGTTCACGTCGCGGCTGTCGCCGGGTTCGAAGCGGATGGCGGTGCCGGCGGGGATGTCGAGCCGTTGACCGCGGGCTGCGGCCCGGTCGAACTGCAGGGCGGCATTGGCTTCGGCGAAGTGGAAGTGGGAGCCCACCTGCACCGGCCTGTCGCCGCTGTTGGCCACCGAAATCGTGGTGACGGGGCGACCGGCGTTGAGTTCGATCTCCCCCGGTTCGGGAAGCAGTTCGCCGGGAATGAGGTCGCCGGGGATGAAGGGGGCCATGGCAGGCATGCGTGGGGTGGGTCAGCGAATCGGGTCGTGCAGGGTCACGAGCTTGGTGCCATCGGGAAACACCGCTTCGATCTGCACCTCGTGCACCAGGTCCGGCACGCCCGCCATCACCTGATCGCGGCCCAGCCAGGTGCTGCCTTCCCGCATCAGTTCGGCCACGCTTTTGCCGTCGCGGGCCCCTTCCAGCACCAGGAAGCTGAGCCAGGCCACGGCCTCGGGATGGTTGAGCTTGAGGCCGCGTTGGAGCCGGCGTTCCGCCAGCAGCGCTGCGGTCACGATCAGGAGTTTGTCTTTCTCCTGGGGGGAGAGATGCATGGCAGGCACGGTGATGGGTGTGACGCCTGCACACCCAGCCTCAACCTTTGCAGCGGGCCGGCACCGTTCTGGTTCGTGGTGAACACTTCAGCGCTCCGTTCGGCAGTCGCTCAGCGGTTCCAGCCCAGCAGCGGGTCTTCCTGCAGTGGCCACACCCGGGGCCATTGCGGCGCCGACAGCCTCCGCGCCCGGCGGATCAGCCACCACACCCGACTGAACCAGAGCCGGGCATCCCGGCTGGATGGGCCGATGTATCGGGCGATCAGGCCCTGATCGAGCGCATCGCAGGCCATCGTTCCCGTCAGGCCGTTGCGGGCCTCTCGGCCCTGCGTCAGCAAGGCGCCGAGCATGTCCGCGTCTGATGGTTCCGGTGCAGCCCAGACCAGTGATCCGAACACCGGTTGCTGGTGCATGCCATGGGCTGTCTTGAGGGCATCGCCGCCCAGTTCCAGCCGGTCCACCAGTTCCCAGCGGCTATCGCTGTCATCCGATCGACGAATCTCCAGGTTCGAGCGCCAGCACCCCGCCCCCAGCGTTTCTCCGGCGGCGGTGCGGCCCAGGCGCACCAGTTCTCCGCCCAGATAGGAGGCGCCTGGGGCGAGCTCCACCTGCATGGTTTGTTCATAGAGCCCGCCGTCAAACAGCACCAGCTCCTGGGGCAGCCATTCCAGATCGCTGCCGGGCGCCAGCTTGAAGCGGCAGCTCTGCCGGGCCCAGGCGCCGGCGGGATGCAGCCGACTGCGCCCGACGCTTCCATACACCTTCTGGGCGGCCACGCTCGTGATCAGGCCGCGGCTGCCCCTGTCGGCCTCCAGGTGGATGGTCAGGGCATCGCCACCCACCAGGCCTCCGGCGGTGTGCAGCAGAGGCAGTTGGCAGCGACCATCGGCGCCCCGTTCGGCGCGCATCAGTTTGAGTGGTGCGCTGCAGCCGCCCTGATGGATGGTGACGCCCCGGCGCTGCAGCAGATGGAGATCGCAACGGCCATGCCACGGTTCGGTCGGCTGTTGGGAGAGAGCTTGTTGGGAGAGAGGCTGCTTCAAGGCTTGCATCGCCTCACCCTGCGCCGCTTCGCACTGATCACTCTGTAGCGGTTCACACCAAAGCCGCTCCGCTTCCCTGGGCAGGCTGGATCCCAACGCACAGCAAAGGCACAGCGATGGATGGGGCAGGGGAGTTGGTGGTGCTCTGTTCTCGTCAGCCCGTTGAGGGCGGCGCTGCAGGCTCCGCTTTGTTGCTGCCCCTCAGTGCCGAGGAGCGCACTCGCCTGCGCGGACGGCGTCGCACCGCCTGTGGCCGTGCGGTGTTGCTTCAGCTGCCCCGCACCGAGCCGCTGCAGCCGGGGGAGGTGCTCAGCGATGCCTGCCGCAGCCTGGAGGTGAAGGTGGTGGCGGCACCGGAACCCCTGCTGGTGGTGCGGGCGCCCTCGCCGTTGGCCCTGCTTCAGGCGGCTTATCACCTGGGCAACCGCCACGTCGCCCTGGAACTGCAGGACGGGGAGCTGCGTTTGTTGGAGGATTCGGTGCTGGCGGAGATGTTGCGGCGTCGCGGTCTGCAGGTGGAAACCGGTTGCCTGCCCTTTCATCCTGAGGGGGGCGCCTATGCGGCGGCCCATGGCCATTCCCATGCTCACCCCCGGTCATGAGCCGATCGCTCGCCCTGCTGCAGTTGGTCAGTCCGGCGTTGCCGGTGGGCGCCTTCAGTTATTCCGAGGGGCTGGAACAGCAACAGCAACAGGGGGCCTTGCCGGATCAGCAGGCGTTGGAAGCCTGGTTGCGGGCCGAACTCGAGCATGGTGCCGTGCGGATCGACACCGCTGCCCTGGCGCCGTTGCGCCTGGCCTTGCAGCAATGGCGCGATTGGGCGCCCCGTGGCGATGGGGATGGTGAAGCCCGCCAGCGCCTGCTCGACCTCGATCGCTGGTTGCTGGCCCAGCGGGAGGCGCCGGCGATGCGGGCCCAGCAGCGGCAGATGGGTCGCTCCCTGCAGCAGTTGCTGGCCGACCTCGGACATCCGTTGCCCTCGCCTTATGGCGACACGGTGGAGCCCGCGCTTGCCTATCCGGCAGCCTTCGCCTGGGCGGGGCTGGTCTGGGAGTTGAGCCCGCTGGAGTTGGCCGAGGGCTATCTCTACAGCTGGGTGGCCAATCAGCTCAGCGCCGCCGTTCGGTTGGTGCCCCTGGGCCCCAGCCGGGCCCAGCTGCTGCAGCGCCGGCTGCTGCCCCTGATCGCCGCCCAGGCCGCGTCATTGCAGGATCAGGACCCGCGTCAGCTCTGGAGCTCCGGGGTGGGTGCCTCCATGGCCCAGCTCTTGCATGCTGAGCTGTATTCACGACTGTTCCGAAGCTGATGGCCGGCAGCAAATTGAGGTTGGGTGTTGCCGGGCCGGTGGGCTCAGGAAAAACGGCCCTGGTGGAAGCGCTCTGCCGCCGCCTGCGTGATCGCCTCCAGCTGGCGGTGGTCACCAACGACATTTACACCCAGGAGGACGCCCAGTTCCTCACCCGGGTCGGTGCCCTGGAGCCGGAGCGGATCCGGGGGGTGGAAACCGGTGGTTGCCCCCACACCGCGATCCGGGAGGACTGTTCGATCAACCGGGCGGCTGTGGCGGAGCTGGAGGCGGCGTTCCCCGATCTGGATCTCGTGATGGTGGAAAGCGGTGGCGACAATCTGGCGGCCAGTTTCAGCCCGGAGCTGGTGGATTTCTGCCTCTATGTGATCGATGTGGCGGCCGGCGACAAGATTCCCCGCAAGGGGGGGCCGGGAATCACCCGTTCCGATCTGCTGGTGATCAACAAGATCGATCTGGCGCCGCTGGTCGGGGCGGATTTGCAGGTGATGGAACGGGACACTTTGCGGATGCGAGGTGAGCGTCCTTGGTGCTTCACCAACCTCAACAGCGGCGAAGGCCTGGATCAGGTGGAGGCGTTTGTGTGGCAACAGCTACCGAATTGAGGAGATGATCGCCGGGCGCTTCTCAAAGCGTTGCCATTGATACCTGTGCTGGGCACAGGCGCTGGGAGGGTGACTTTGCCGCTTTGACAAGCGCGCGACTCACGAATTTCCAGAAGCACAATGACTCAACCATTGTCAAAGCGGTTCCTGATCGGGCTCGCAGCTGTTTCCCTCGGTGTGTCGGTCACGGCCTGTGGTGGTGGTGAAAAAACGGCGGATAGTGGCCAGTTTGACGATTCCGTCAAGGTGGGCATTCTTCACTCTCTGAGTGGCACCATGGCCATCTCAGAAACCACCTTGGTGGACACTGAGAAGATGGCGATTGAGGAAATCAACGCCGCAGGTGGCATTGAAGTTGATGGCAAGAAATTCAAAATCGACTACATTGTCGAAGATGGGGCTTCGGATTGGCCCACCTTTGCCGAAAAATCCAAGAAGCTGATTGATTCCGATAAGGTTGCGGTTGTCTTCGGCGGCTGGACCTCCGCCAGCCGCAAGGCGATGCTGCCGGTGTATGAGTCAAAGGATGCCTTCCTCTATTACCCGATTCAATACGAGGGTCAGGAGTGTTCCAAGAACATCTTCTACACCGGTGCGACTCCGAATCAGCAATCGGAGCCAGCCACCGAGTTCATGTATCTGAAGTCGCCGGCTGCCGGCAAGCCCTTCTTCCTTGTGGGCTCGGATTACGTGTTCCCCCGCACCTCGAACACGATCACCAAAGCGCAGCTGGCCGTGCTTGGCGGCAAGGTGGTGGGTGAAGATTATCTGCCTCTCGGCAATACCGAGGTGGCGCCGATCATCGCCAAAATCAAAGAGGCGCTCCCCGATGGTGGTGTGATCATTAACACCTTGAATGGCGACCAGAACGTGGCCTTCTTCAAGCAGATTCAGGATGCTGGCATCACGCCTGAGAATGGCTATTACGTGATGAGCTACTCCATTGCCGAGGAGGAAATCAAAACGATTGGACCCGAGTTCCTCAAGGGCCACTATGGCGCCTGGAACTACATGATGTCGATCGATACGCCGGCATCCAAGACCTTCGCCGCCAACTACAAGAAGTTCACGGATGATCCCGATGCCGTGGTGGCTGATCCCCAGGAGTCGGCCTACAACATGGTCTATCTCTGGAAGAAGGCGGTAGAAAAAGCGGGCAGCTTCGATGACGACAAGGTACGGGAAGCTCTGATCGGCGTCAAGTTTGATGCTCCTCAAGGGCCGATCGAAGTGCGTCCCAATCACCACATCTCGCAGATTGCCCGGATCGGCAAGATCACTCCGGCAGGTCAGTTTGAGATTGTGGCCCAGTCGGATAACCCGATCGACCCCCAGGCCTGGAACCAGTTCGATCCTTCCTCCAAAGGCTTCGCCTGCGACTGGAGCGACCCCAGCAAGGGCGAGAAATACAAGCTCTGATCGCTGGCTTGACCCCTGCGGGAGTGGCTCAGCACTCCCGCTTCTTTTTCACTCTCTGACATTTGCCAGTGGAGCTTCTTCTTGAAAGCCTCTTCAATGGTCTGGCGATTGGTTCTGTGCTGTTGATTGCAGCCCTGGGCCTGGCCATTGTGTTCGGTCTGATGGGTGTGATCAATCTCGCCCATGGTGAGCTGATCATGCTCGGCGCTTACACCACCTATGTGGTGCAGCTGATTTTCAAGCAGCCAGCGCTGCTACCCGTCTACGACATGTATTTGATTGTTGCTCTGCCGATCGCCTTTGTGGTGAGCGGCGTTGTGGGCATTTTGCTGGAGCGCACAATCATCCGCCGTCTTTACGGCAACCCTTTGGAGACCTTGCTCGCCACTTGGGGGGTGAGCCTGATTCTGCAGCAGTTTGTTCGCAGTGTGCCCCTCGCCTACGGCGCCGGACTGGTGCTGGCCCTGCTGATCGGTTTTCTGCTGCCGGCACTGCTGCCGGAGCGGCTGCAGCTGCAAATGTCCTCGCGTTGGCTTCGTCTGGGCAGTTGGGCCCTTGGCGCCCTGGTTGGTGTGGTGTCGGCCGGTGGATTGGCCGCAGCCATCCGCAAACTCGGTCGCCCGGATGCGCGCAACGTGGATGTCACGGCACCGGCCTGGATGCGTGGCGGGATCGAGTGGATGGATGTCACCTTTCCGGTGCCCCGTCTGGTGATCATCGTGATCACCGTTCTGGCCCTGGTGGCGATCGCCTGGTTTCTCAATCGCAGCGTCTGGGGTCTGCGCATGCGGGCCGTCACGCAGAACCGCTCCATGAGTGATTGCCTGGGAATTTCCACCGACACCGTCGATGTGCTCACCTTCGGCATCGGTTCCGGTCTGGCAGGCATTGCCGGTGTGGCGGTGTCGATGCTGGGTTCGGTCGGACCGAACGTGGGCTCGTCTTACATCGTGGCCTGCTTCATGGTGGTGGTGCTCGGTGGTGTCGGCAACCTGCTCGGCACCGTGATCGCTTCCCTGGCCATCGGTGTGCTCACCGATCTGATCGGCGCTGGCCGTCTGCTCACGCTCTGGCCCGGCATGCCGACGCCACTGGAATCCACGGTGCAGTTCTTTGCCACCACGAGCATGGCGCGGGTGCTGGTGTTTGCCCTGATTGTGGTGTTCCTGCAGTTCCGACCCGCCGGCCTTTTCCCTCAGAAGGGCCGGATGGTGGAGGCCTGAATGATGACCCGTCGTCGTTTTCCCTGGTCATGGCTCCTTTGGGCCGTCGTGATCGTGGCGGTGCTGCTGGCGCCATCGGTGTTGCCCGTGTTTCGGCTCAACCTCCTCGGCCGCTATCTGGCCCTGGCGATCGTGGCCCTCGGGATTGACCTGATCTGGGGTTTCACTGGTCTGCTCAGTCTGGGCCAGGGGATCTTCTTCGCCCTCGGCGGATATGCCGCGGCCATGTTTCTGCAGCTCGGCAGTGCATCGGACGCGGCCCATGGGTTGCCGGAGTTTTTCAGTCTCTATGGCGTTGATCAGCTGCCCCTGTTCTGGGAGCCTTTTCGATCGCCCTTGTTCACGCTCATCGCCATCGCCCTGATTCCTGCGCTGGTGGCGGCGGGCCTCGGCTATCTCGTGTTCCGCAACCGGATCAAGGGGGTGTATTTCTCGATCCTCACCCAGGCGGCCCTGCTGGTGTTCTTCAATTTCTTCAATGGCCAGCAGAAGCTGATCAATGGCACCAACGGTCTCAAGACCGATGTCACCATGCTGTTCGGTCAGATGGTGGGCTCCGAGGGGATGCAGCGGGGCTTTTTCTGGCTCACGGCTGCTCTGGTGATCGTGAGCTGGTTGTTTGTGCGCTGGTTGGTGCGTGGTCGCTTCGGTGATGTGCTGATTGCGATTCGCGACGACGAATCGCGTCTGAGGTTCACGGGCTACAACCCGACCCAGTTCAAAACGATCGTGTTTGCCTTGGCCGGCGCGCTCGCCGGTGTGTCGGGTGCTCTCTACACGGTGCAATCGGGCATTGTGTCGCCCCAATACATGACGGTGCCCTTTTCGATCGAGATGGTGATCTGGGTCGCCGTGGGTGGACGGGGCACCCTGCTCGGGGCCGTGTTGGGGGCTGTGTTGATCAACTACGCCAAGAGCCTGGTGAGTGAAGCGATTCCTGAATCCTGGATGTTCATTCAGGGTGGTCTGTTCATCCTGGTGGTGACCGTGTTACCGCAGGGGCTGCTGGGGTGGTGGCGCAGCGATGGTCCGCGCAATCTCCTGCTCCGGCTCGGTGTGCCGAGACGATTGGCCACCTATCCGCGCTTGGAGCTGGATGGTGATGAGGAGGTGCAGCCGTGACGGCCTCGACCCACCTAATCGAGTTGCGGGCGATCAGCGTCAGTTTTGATGGTTTTCTCGCTCTCAATGATCTCAACCTCTGCCTCAAGCCCGGTGAGCTGCGCGCCGTGATCGGCCCGAATGGGGCCGGGAAAACCACCTTCCTGGATGTGATGACGGGCAAGGTGCAGCCAACCCGTGGCGAGGTGCTGTTCAAGGGGCGCAGCCTGCGGGGACTGCCCGAACACCGCATTGCCCGTTTGGGCATCGGTCGCAAATTTCAGAGCCCCCGGGTGTTTGAACAGCTCACGGTGCATGAGAATCTCGCTTTGGCGGTGAGCCGTCCGAAGCGTCCCTGGCCTTTGCTGATGTCTGGGTTGTCGACGACGCAGGACGAGACAATCAACCAGTTGATGGCGATCGTGAATCTGCAGAGCCGGGCCCAGCAGGCTGCTGGCTCCTTGTCGCATGGTCAGAAGCAGTGGCTGGAGATCGCCATGCTCGTGGGACAGGATCCCGATCTGCTGTTGGTCGATGAGCCGGTGGCGGGTCTCACCGATGAGGAGACGGAACTTACCGCCGATCTGCTCAGGTCACTGGCGGGTGATCACACCGTTCTGGTGATTGAACACGACATGGAATTCATCCGTCGGCTTGATAGCCCGGTCACGGTGCTGCATCAGGGCCATGTGCTCTGTGAAGGCTCGATGGATGTGATTCAGAGCGATCCCAAGGTGATCGAGGTGTATCTGGGTAGCGCTGATGAGGAGCACGCATGACACTGCTGGAGATTCAGGGCCTGAACACCTATTACGGCGAGAGCCATATCCTCCGGGATGTAGACCTGTCGGTGCGGGCCGGAGAGATGGTGTGCCTGATTGGACGCAACGGCGTTGGCAAGACCACCTTGCTGAAGTCGTTGATCGGGTTGCTGAAACCCCGCAGCGGTGATCTGTTGTTGGAAGATCGCTCCCTGCAGCGCCTGTCGCCCCACCAACGGGCTCGGGCCGGGATTGGTTACGTGCCCCAGGGGCGGGAGATTATTCCCCAGCTCACGGTGGAGGAGAACCTGATGCTCGGCATGGAAGCCCTGCCGGGTGGCCTGGCGCGCAACCGCCGGATCGATCCCCTGGTGTATGAGCTGTTCCCGATTCTGCGGGAGTTTCTGCCGCGCAAGGGTGGGGATCTCTCCGGGGGACAGCAGCAGCAGCTGGCCATCGCCCGTGCCCTGCTCGGTCGCCCCAAATTGCTGTTGCTCGATGAACCCACCGAGGGGATTCAGCCCAACATCGTGCAAGACATCGAGGCCGCCGTGCGGCGCATCATCGCCGAAACAGGCATCGGCGTGCTCCTGGTGGAGCAGCATCTGCATTTCGTGCGCCAGGCCGACCGCTACTACGCCATGCAACGGGGTGGCATCGTCGCCAGTGGCCCCACCGCTGAACTCAGCCAGGCGGTGGTGGATCGCTTCCTCTGCGTGTGAACGTCAGACGCGTCTGCGCGTCAGACCAGCGTCACCGTGCCGCTGCCGATGTCGAAGTAGCCCACCACGATCCTGAGGTTGCCGTTGTTGACGGCAGCCTCAATCACCGTGCTGCGGGCAGTGAGCTGCTTGGCCGCCTCGCGGGCATTGGCTTGGATCGCCGCTTCCAGATCCTGATCGGGGCGGATCGCGGCGCCGATCGGCGTGAGCAGCTCCTTGAGCAGCGGGGTGGCGGCATCGCCTGAGCGTGCTGCCGTGACGGCACCACAGCCGCTGTGGCCCATCACCATCACCAGGGGTGTGGCCAGCTCCAGCACGCTGAATTCCACCGAGGCGATCGCAGCAGCGAAGGCGGTGTTGCCAGCACTGCGGATCACAAACAGGTCGGCGGGGGCGGCATCAAAGATCCATTCCGGGGCCACGCGTGAGTCGGCGCAGGTGAGCACGGTGGCCCAGGGGGCCTGGCCCTGTGTCAGCACGCTGGCCGGTACGAAACAGTGCCCACTCCAGAGTGCGGCCATCCGCTGGGCGCGGGCGTCGGCGCTGCGGGCCTGGTCTGCCTGCTGCCAGGCGGCGGCGAAGCGGGCGTTGCCGTCGCGCAGGGCCTGGAGTGGGTCGGCGGGCCGGCAGCTGCGCGGTGAGGCCGGCGCGGCCGCCTGGGCCGAGGCGGGGCGCCCTGGCCCCAACAGGCCGATGCCGCTGAGGCCGGCCCCGAGCAGAAAGGTGCGTCGATCCAGTCGCAAACCGTTGCGGCGGCGGATCATCAGTCTTGAGGATCAGGGTGCGTGCTCGGCTTGTCCCAGGTTGGTGAGGGCATGGCGCGAGATCTCGGGCAGAGCGCTGTTCACCGCCAGGGGCAGGATCAGCAGCGCCAGGCCTGCCAGCACGAGCATGTGCATCAGTGCCGGGAGTTCCAGCGGCTGCCCATTGCTGAAGAGCTCCATGTCGAGTAGCAGCACCCCCAGATAGAGGGCCCACCACAGGCCGGAGCGCAGGTCGATCGGTTGGTGCTGGCGCCAGCGGTTCACCGCATAGATCAGGGTGGGGATCAGGATCACGGTCACCGCGCCTTCGAGCGCCTGGCGACCGCACCAGCTGGTGGCCCAGGTCGCCATCACAAAGGCGATGCTGCACAGCAGGGTGGCCTGGGGAATCCGGAACGGTCGCTGTTCCGCCGGTAGCTGCCGGCGCAGGGCCAGCAGGCTGACGGGACCCATGGCCAGGGCGATCACCAGGGTGGAGGTGAGAAAGCTCACCACGGTCTGCCAGCTCGGCCCGATCCAGAGCAGGGCGGAGCCCACCACCAGGCTGCTGATCAGAGCCCAGTGGGGAACGCCGCGGCTGTTGAGCCGTCCAAGTCCTTTCGGCAACAGGCCGCACTCCCCCATCATCCAGCTCACCCGCGCCGACACCCCCACATAGGTGAGGGCCGTGGCTCCCGGTGAGATCACCGCATCGATCAGCAGCAGGGTGGCCACCCAGCCCAGGCCCAGTCCGAGGGCGAGGGCCACCATCGGGCCGCCATGGGCCGTGAGGGTCAGTGCGGTCCAGCCGCTCTGGAGATCGGCCTGGGGCACGCTCACGAGGAAGGCCAGTTGCAGGATCAGGTAGATCACCAGGCACAGGCCGAGGCCAACCCCCATCGCCAGGGGCACATCGCGCTGGGGGCGGCGCGCTTCGCCGGCCAGATCCATCGCCGTACGGAAGCCCAGCAGGCTGAAGAGAATGCCGCCGCTGCCGATCGCATCCACCAGGGCACCTTGCCCCATCGTCACTTTCACGCCCAGATTGCCCCAGTGGCCCGAGAGCAGCATCAGGGTCACCGACACCAGCACCGGCACGATCAGTTTCCAGATCGTGAGGCTGTCGATCCAGTGGGCGAGTCGGCTGACGCCGGCCAGGTTGATCCAGGTGAACAGCACCAGCAGAACCACAGCCACCAGTTGACCGGCGCCGCTGAGCACCTGCAGGGTTCCCTGGTCGCGGGTGAGCCAGGGCAGGCTGCTGGCCAGGTACTGGAGCAGGGCGAGCACTTCGATCGTGGGGAGGGACACATAGGAGATCCAGGCGCTCCAGCCGCCGATGAAGCCGGAAAGGCGGCCATGGCTGAGCATGGGGATCTGGGCCAGGGCACCGGAGCTGTTGACCAGGGCGCCGAGTTCGGCGAACACCAGGGCCAGCACGAAGGCCATGGCGCCACCGGCGACCCAGGCCACCAAACTGGCTGGCCCGGCGCTGCGGGCGGAGAAATACGGCGCGAAGAGCCAGCCCGATCCGATCGTGCTGGTCACCACCGCCAGGATGAGGGTGCTGACCCCCAGATCCCGCTTCAGTTCCATGGCTGTCGTTGGTGTCCTCCCAGGATTGACAGAACTGGCGGATCGCGCCACAGGGTCATCCCTGATCGCCCTGATCGAGAAGCCTGGTCCAGAGGGCGCGCGCATCCACCTGGGCGTTCAGGGGCTGGCCATCCACGCTGCGCAGGGGGCGGCAGCCCAGGCTGTTGATCAGCAGCCAGGCGTCGTTGGGATCGGGCTGGGGGTCCAGGCGTTGTTCGCGCGCAAGGCCCAGCGCCAGTGCCCGGCCGCGCATTACCCCCGGCAAACAGCCGCTGCTGAGGGGTGGCGTCCACCAGGCTTCCCCACGTTTCACCAGCAGATTGGCCGTGCTGCCGCAGCAGAGCTCTCCTGAGGTGCTCAGCAGCAGGGCCTCATCGGCACCCTGCTGCTGAGCTTCTCGCCGCGCCTGGATCGCCTGGTCGTAGGCGAAGCTTTTGCAGCGGCTCAAGCGGCTGGAGGCGTTCCGGCGTTCATGGCGACTGATCCAGGCGGCCACGGCGCTGAAGTGTGGTGTGTGGGGGTGCAGGCTCAACCAGAAGCGGTGGGAGTCGGCTGAGGGATCGCCTTGCGGGAGGTCGATGCCGCGTTCCGGGCCATCCCCTCGGCTCCAGTTGAGCCGCAGGGCGCCGCAGCCGCTGCCGATGCCGCTGCGGGCCATCGCTTCTGCGATCAGGCCCTTCAGCCATTCCGCCTTCGGGGGTGCCGCCATGCCGAGCTGGGCGGCACTGGTGTGCCAGCGCTGCAGGTGCGCGTCCAGAAGCCTGGGGCGGCCGCCCTGCACGAGCACCGTTTCAAACAGGCCGTCCGCCAGCTGCAGGCCCCGGTCGCTGAGGGGCAGCATCAGCTCCTGGTCGCTGCCCCAGGCGCCGTTGCACCAGCTGATCATGCCAGGGCCTCCAGCAGGGGCAGCAGCTTCCAATCCAGTTCGTCGGCTTCTGTGGCTGGATCGGAATCGGCAACGATGCCGCATCCGGCATGCACCCGGAGCTGGTCGCGGCGGCGCAACACGGTGCGGATGAGGATGTTGCTGTCGAGGCGACCATCCCAATCGAGGCGCAGCAGCGAACCGCAGTAAGGACCGCGCCCCACCGGCTCCAGTTCGCCGAGGCGCTGGCAGGCGCGCAGTTTCGGGGCGCCACTGATCGAGCCGCCCGGCCAGCAGGCTTCCAGCAGATCCACCCAGTCGGCGCCGTCCTGGAGTTGACCGGTGACCACGGAGGTGAGGTGATGCACGCGCGCGTAGCTCTCCAGCCCCACCAGTTGCGGCACCTGCACCGACCCCGGTCGGCACACCCGGCCGAGGTCGTTGCGCAGCAGGTCCACGATCATCACGTTCTCGGCCCGGTCCTTGCTGCTGCAGATCAGCTCCGCCGCCAGATCCGCATCCCGTTCCGGATCGGGATGCCTGGGCCGGGTGCCTTTGATCGGGCGGGTCTCCACCCAACCGTCGGGCCCCACGCAGAGGAACCGCTCGGGTGATGTCGACAGAATCGCCTCACCGGCGGCGTCGCCCGCCCCCACCACCAGGCCAGCAAAGGGGGCGGGGCAGCGCTGGCGCAGGCGTGTGAACAGGGCCAGGTTGCTGATCGGCTCCAGCAGTTGCGTGCTGCTGCAGGTGGTGAGATTGGCCTGAAACAGATCGCCGGCGCTGATCAGTTCGCGGATGTGTTGCACCCCGGCCATGAAGCCACGGCGATCGCTGTGGTGTTGCCAGGGGCTGTGGGCGGGGACGGGGGCCTGGGCTGATGCAGCGGAGCGAGGCAGGCTCTCCAGCCAGTGCGCCATGGCGCCATGACGAACGGGATCGAGGCCCTCCAGCCACAGCTCCTGTTGCTGCAGATCGAAGCGCAGCACCGGGTCGTGCCGGGCGATCCAGAGGCTGGCCATCGCATCGGGTCGCCAGGGTTGGCCCGGTTCGAGCCAGGCGGCCGCGTCGTAGCTGAGCCAGCCGGTCCAGTGGCCCGGGGGCAGCCTGCGCAGGCTCTCAAACGGGTTCCGGGCGTCTGGATCGCCCGGAAGGCCGCGGCAACAATGCTGCTCCAGCGGTTGTACCGCCAGGGTGAGCCAGCGTCCCAGCGCGCTGCCATCGCCATCGAGCCAGATCAGCCCTTCCTCGCCGTGGTCGCGGGCCAGGGCCTGGGCGAGCAGATCCGGCTCCAGCCACGGACAGGCCTTGCGGATCAACCCGGGGCAGCTGGCCATGCCGCTGCTCATGGTGTGCCAGGGCTGCAGAGATCGGGACGTCCGGCGGCCCTCAGGGCCTCATCACGGATCCGGCAGCTGTCGCACACTCCGCAGGCCACGGCGCCGCCGCTATAGCAACTCCAGGTCTGCTCAATGGGCACCCCCAACCTCAGCGCCTCCTCCACGATCCGCTGTTTGCTCCATTCCACCAGCGGTGCCCAGAGTCGTGGACCCCGACCTTCCAGCCCAGCGCGACTGCTCAGATTGGCCAGGGTTTGAAAAGCGGCCAGATAGTCGGGTCGGCAGTCGGGGTAACCGGAGTAATCCACGGCATTCACGCCCAGCACAAGCTGATCAGCCCCACGGGTTTCGGCCAGGCTGAGGCCGATGGCGATGAACACGGTGTTTCGCCCAGGCACATAGGTGGAGGGAATCACACCCTGCTGCACCCCCTCTATGGGCAGCTCCTGGCGGCGGTCGGTCAGTGAGGAGCCACCCCAGCTGGCCAGGTTGACGGCGAGCGTGTGGTGTTCCTCCAGGCCGAGGCTGTTGGCCAGATGGCGGGCGGCCTCCAGCTCCCGGCGATGGCGCTGGCCGTAGTCGAAGGAGAGGCCGATCACCCTTTGCCCGGCTTCGATGGCCAGGGCGGCGGCGGTGGCGGAATCAAGCCCGCCCGAGAGGAGGGCAATCGCGATGGAATCGGTCATGCTTGGCATTCTGTTGCCGCAGGGGTCATGGCCAGACGTTGCTTCCACGCATCAAGCGCAAAGCGTGTGGGTTTGCAGGGTCTGGCCCTGCTGGCTGCCGCTGCGGCAGCCATGGCACCACCTGCAAAGGCGATCCCCCGCCTCGATCTGAGTGGGTATCCTGCGCCGGCCCCCGGTCTGAAGCGGTGGGTGATCCAGCCCTCCGGCCTGCTGCCGAAGAGCTCGGATCCGAGGATTTCTGCCAACCCGATCGATTGGCGCATCCAGCTGATCGTGGGCCGGGAGGTGATGCTGGATTGCAACCTGCAGCGTCTGTCGGGGCCTGGTCTGACGATGCGCCGCCTGCCGCAGGCGTCGGGACGGGCCCTGTTTGAAGTGAAAGGCCCTGTGATGGTCGTCAGCACCCGTAAGGCCTGCCCGCCGGATCAGAAGCCCGAGCCTTCCTTTCTCTCCCTCGGCAAGCAGCCCGATCTGGTGCCTTACAACGCCTCCTGGCCGATCGTGGTGGATCTGCCCGCCAACCTCGCCCTGCGCTGGCGCCTCTGGAAGGCCGAGACCCTCCAGCAGCCAGCGGTGCAGCTGTGATCGGGGTCAGCTGAGGTCGTTCAGGCGATGCCGTTGATCTCCAAAGGGGTGAACACCGCCTGAAGATCATTGAAGTCGCCATCGCCAAGACCGAATTGATCCTCGACTTGAAAGGAGAGACCACCTGCCCACTGGAAATGGTTGAGACCATCGCGATTGGCTTCAGCAAATGGTGTCCAGGTGTCACCGGCTGAGGTCGTCACGAGTGGAGCGATCAGGGCCGTGTCATCGAGGGCTTCGATGGCGAAGGAAAAGCTGCCCATCTGGGCGGCGTCCTGAGAGATGCGACCGCTGAGGTCGTCGTTGCTGCTGTCTCTGACCTCAAAGGTTTGCGCCAGCTTCGGCGCAGCCTCAAAGATTTGCGCCAGCACCAGTGCAGCCTCACGGTAGCCAGCGTCGCCAGGAGACAGCCGTGCGCCGCTGATTGGATCAAAAACGGACCCTTGCGTGTCGGCCACTTGGTAGAAGCTCAGGTCGTTGGAGAACTCAGATGATTCATTGAAATAGCTGAAGAGATCAACGGCAACCTGATTGTTCGTGATGAAGTTTGTGAAGTTGAATACCACCGTCTCGCGATCGGTGGGTTGAATCGAGTTGTTGAGGTTGTCGGGCAGTTCGCTGCGTTGCAGACCAACAAAGCCGTAGAGACTTCCTTCCTTGCCGCCTGAAAACTCCTTTGTCGACCAGATCTCGTCTGTGTTGAACTGCGGCTGGCCGTTGGCAATGTCTATCGTTGCCGAGGGGAGGATCGCTGTTTGGTCGTAGTTGAAAGTCAGAATGCCTGGGTTTTCGGTGCGATCAAAATCCTGGTAAATTTCCACTCTCTGCAAGAAGGGCTCAGCATTGGGTCTGGCCTGAATGGTGGTGTTCCAGAGATCGATAGCCTCGGCTTCAGTTAAGCCGGCGCGATTGATTGCGTCGGGTGAATAAGTCTTGGTTGGATTGAGGGGGTCGATGATCACCGCATAGGCTTCGCCGCGGTCGATCCGCATGTTGTTGTTGCTGTCATTCAGCTCAAGGCCAATGCCTGTGAGGGCGTGACCGCCTCCACTCGTGTAATCGTCATGGAAAACTACCGGCCCTTTAGCAAAGGCGGCCACCAACTCTGAGAAAACATTGAGTTGCGTGCCTGAATTAGGATTCCAGGAAGCCGAAAAGTCGTTTGCCACTCCCCGGTCTGAGAAATAGTGATGGATTCCTGAGAGGTAATTGTCTGAATTCGTGCCTCCTGGTGTTGTCTCCAGAGCGTCGCCGAGTGCGAGCCGTGTGTTCAGCAGGCCGTTGTGTCGATCGGTTCCGCTCACCAGCAGTTCGGGCGTTTCGTGCCAGGCGGCCATGCCTGCCAGGGCATTGGTGACGGCGGTGGGGAAGCAGGCTGAGCCCCCGTACCACTGCAGTTGCGGCAGCAAGCCGTAGAGATCAGCAGGGATGGGTTGTTCGGGCCGGTAAGTGTCGAAATCACCCGAGATTTCCAAGTCAGGAAGGGAGAGTCCGAAAATGCCCAAAATAAATAGACGGCGTCAACGGGATCATTTTATGCGAAGGAAGACGCGAGTCACCGCGCGTTTGAGGCCAGGCGTGCTGCGTCGATGACCAGATCTTTCAACGCACCCCAAGCCACTTGTGGCTTTGGAGGCTGAGGCGCCAACGCGGGTTGCCGCGCACCATGTCCGTCGCCAGCTCCTGTCCTGCCTCGCTGCTCCATCCCGGTTGAAGCAGCCAGGTGGCCTGGGGTGCCTGGGTTGCCACCACCTCCGCGAAGAGCAGATCCGCCGGCTCGTGCACCACCACCTTGAGTTCATCACAGGCTTGCAGCACCTCGGCACGTGGCGGGCGATGGCGCTTGGGGGAAAGGGTGACCCAGTCGGGTGCACCGCTGAGGGGATCCACGCCACTGGTTTCCAGATGCACGGGAAGGCTGCAGATGCGCCGGATCGCTGCGGTGAGGGCGTCGAGTTGGTGGTGCAGCGGTTCACCGCCGGTGAGCACCACAAAGGCGGCTCCTGCATGGGCCGCTTCTGCTGTGGCAGCGGCGAGGCTGTCGACGCTGCGTTTCGGATGGGCCTCCGCTGGCCAGGAGTGTTTGGTATCGCACCAGCTGCAGCCCACGTCACAGCCCCCGAGGCGAATGAAAAAGGCGCTTCTGCCGGCATGGAGACCCTCCCCTTGCAGGGAGTGGAAGGTTTCCACCACGGGCAGCGTTGCGCTCATGCCAACCGCTGCTGCGCTGCTTCGATCAGGCCGCGGAAGAGGGGATGGGGGCGCCCTGGCCGGGAGAGAAATTCCGGGTGGTACTGGCAAGCGGTGAAGAAGGGATGATCCGGCAGTTCGATCAGTTCCACCAGGCGCCCATCCGGTGAGGTGCCGCTGATCGCATAGCCCGATTCCAGGAACAGGCTGCGATAGGCGTTGTTGAATTCGTAGCGGTGGCGATGCCGCTCGTACACCACCTCGGCGCCATACAGCCGCGCGGCCATCGTGCCCGGCGCCAGACGGCAGGGATACACACCGAGTCGCATCGTGCCCCCCAGATCCACCACATCCTGTTGTTCGGGCAGCAGGTGAATCACCGGATGGGTCGTGCCCGGATCCAGCTCGGCGCTGGAGGCGCCGCTCAGCCCCGCCTGGTTGCGGGCCCACTCGATCACGGCGGTTTGCATGCCAAGGCAGAGGCCCAGGAAGGGCACCCGCTGTTCACGGGCCCAGCGAATCGCCGCCACCTTGCCATCCACCCCCCGGTTGCCGAAGCCACCGGGCACCACCACCGCATCCATGCCCTGCAGTAGAGGCTCGGGCCCGCGGCCCTCGATCTCCTCAGCGCAGACCCAGTGCAGATCCAGGGAGGCATCCTGGGCCAGGCAGGCGTGGCGCAACGCTTCCACCACCGACAGGTAGGCATCGTTGAGCTGCACATACTTCCCCACCAGCGCCACCTTCACGGCGGGGCCGGGGTTGCGCAGCTTGTGCACCAGCTGGGACCAGCCGGTCATGTCGCTCTCATGATCAGTGAGTTGCAGCACATCCAGCACCTCGCGGCAGAGGCCCTCCTCCTCGAGGGTCAGGGGCACGGCGTAGATGCTGTCGGCGTCGAGCGAGGGAATCACGGCCCGCTGCGGCACTCCGCAGAAGCCGCCGATCTTGCGTTTGAGTTCGTCGTTGATCTCCCGGTCGCTGCGGCACACGAGTAGATCGGGCTGGATACCGATGGAGCGCAGCTCCTTCACCGAGTGCTGGGTGGGTTTGGTTTTCAGTTCCCCCGAGGTGCCGATGTAGGGCAGCAGGGTCACATGGATGTAGGCCAGGTCATGCCGGCCCACATCGCCCCGGAACTCTCGGATCGCTTCCAGAAAAGGCAGCGATTCGATGTCGCCCACGGTGCCGCCGATCTCGGTGATCACCACGTCGGCGCCTGAGTTGGCGGCGACGCGATGGATGCGTTCGCGAATCTCACCGGTGATGTGGGGGATCACCTGCACTGTGCCGCCGTTGTAGTCGCCCCGCCGTTCCTTGTTGATCACCGCTTGGTAGATCGAACCGGTGGTCACGCTGTTGAGGCGCGACATCGCCGTGTCGGTGAAGCGCTCGTAATGGCCCAGGTCGAGGTCGGTTTCGGCGCCGTCTTCCGTGACGAACACCTCACCATGCTGAAACGGACTCATCGTGCCCGGATCCACATTCAGATAGGGATCCAGCTTCAGGATCGAAACGTTGTAGCCGCGGGATTTGAGCAGGCGCCCCAGGCTGGCGGCCACGATTCCCTTGCCGATGCTGGAGACCACGCCACCGGTGACGAAGACGAATTTGGCCATGACCCCCCGGGCGACTCTTCAATGTACCGAGCGCCCTCTGGGGATCACGCTTCCAGAAGGCTGCGCAGCATCCAGGCCGTTTTCTCGTGAATCTGCAGCCGCTGCGTGAGCAGATCGGCCGTGGGTTCATCGCTGGCGGCATCGGCCAGGGGAAACACACTGCGGGCCGTGCGGGCCACCGCTTCATGGCCTGCCACCAGTTCGCGCACCATGGCGAGCGCTGCCGGCTGCTGATCCGCTTCCTGGATTGAGGCCAGCCCGGCCAGGGTGCTGCCGCCATGGGGAGCGACCACGCCGAGGGCGCGGATCCGTTCGGCGATCACGTCGAGGGCGTTCCAGAGCTCGGTGTATTGCTCCATGAACATCAGGTGGAGCGTGTTGAACATCGGCCCGGTCACGTTCCAGTGAAAGCCGTGGGTTTTGCCATACAACACATAGGTGTCGGCCAGCAGGCGGCTGAGCCCGGCGGCAATCTCTTCACGCTGGCTGGTGGCAATGCCGATGTCGATCGAGGGAGCGCTGGCCATGTCAGGTGCGACGGTCTGAACACTTGTTAGCGCCGCTGGGCCGCTTCCGCTCAGGAATCCAGACCCTGGATGTAATCGCGCACCTTGCAGCGCCGCTGGGGCTGGCGCAGTTTGAGCAGGGCCCGGGTCTCGATCTGTCGCACCCGCTCGCGCGAGAGGGCCATCGTTTCACCGATTTGCGCCAGGGTGCAGGGGGTGTCGTTGTCCAGCCCGAAGCGCAGCCGGATCACCGCCGCTTCCCGATCGGTGAGTTCATCGAGCAGGTGCTCTAGATCGTGATGCAGGGCATCGCGGGTCAGTTCCTGCTCCGGGGTCGCCTTGCCGTCTTCCAGCAGATCACCGAGCTGGGTGTCCTGTTCCTTGCCCACCCGCAGCTCCAGAGACACGGAGCGGGGCACACGCATCAGGGTGAGGCGCACGGTCTCCTCGCTGAGCCCCAGCTTCTGGGCCAGGTCGGTGAGGGTGGCGATCCGGCCCTCCTGACTGGCGATTTCCTGCTGCACCCGTTTGATCCTGTTGAGCTTCTCCGTCACATGCACCGGCAGGCGGATCGTGCGGCTCTGGGTGGCAATCGCCCGGGTGATGCCCTGGCGAATCCACCAGTAGGCGTAGGTGCTGAAGCGGAAACCGCGGGTGGGATCAAATTTCTCCACCGCGCGCTCCAGGCCCAGCGTGCCCTCCTGCACCAGATCCAGGAGTTCCAGACCCCGCTGCTGATACTTCTTCGCCACCGTCACCACCAGGCGCAGGTTGGCAGCGATCATCCGGTCGCGCGCGCGGCGTCCATCGCGCAGCTGGGCTTTCAACGTGCATGGCTCCAGCTCGATCAGGCGGCTCCAGGTGCCGTAGCCCTCGTTCAGGATCGTCTGGAGTTCGGCCACGCTCATCCCTGCCGCCCGGGCCCATTCCTGGCGGGTCGGCCAGTGGCAGTGGTGATTGGCTTCCCGCTGCTGCAGTTCCTCCAGCTCCAGCAAACGGCGCAGAACCGGATGCGCTTCAGCCAGCTCCCGCTCCTGTCGCAGGAGCTGCTCCCGGCGTTGCACCTGCCGGGCCAGCAGCACCTCCTCCTCATTGCTGAGCAGGTTCACCCGGCCGATGTCCTGGAGATACAGGCGCAACAGGTCGTTGCCGGCACCGGCGCGACTCCGGCTGACGCCGGTCGATCGTTCGCTTGTGGTCAACAGCCAGTCGCCTGAATGCCTTCAGGGTTTCGCCGGATCGCTGCCGGTGGCTGGAATGAGCGGAATCTATTCGGGATCCACCCAGGTGCTGGCTACGTGCAGCTCTTCAAGCTGACGGTCGGAGACGCCGGCGGGTGCGGCGGTCATCAGGCACCGTGCCTGCTGCGTTTTCGGGAAGGCGATGGTGTCGCGGATGGATTCTTCGCCAGCGAGCAACATCACCATCCGATCGAGGCCGAAGGCCAGGCCGCCGTGCGGTGGCGCCCCCATGTCGAGGGCCTCGATCAGGAAGCCGAACTGCTCCTTTGCTTCGGCTTCCGGCAGGCCGATGGTCTTCAGCACCTGGCGCTGCAGGGCTGAATCATGGATGCGCAAGGAGCCGCCGCCCAGTTCGAGGCCGTTGAGCACCAGGTCGTAGGCCTGGGCGCGGGCGCCGGGCAGGGTCTCGGCCCAGGCGGCCGGATCGCTGCCCAGATCGTTGCCGTTGGGCGCGCAGAAGGGGTGATGCAGCGCTTCGAGGCGGTTCTCATCGGCGTTGAACTCGAACATGGGGAAATCCACGACCCAGAGGAAATTCCACTGATCGTTGTTGCGATCCGCTGGCACCAGGCCCAGCTCTCTGGCCAGGACCTGGCGCACCCGATCCAGGGCCTTGTTCACCGTGGCGGTGTCGCCGGCGCCGAACAGCAGCAGGGTGCCGGCCTCGGCGCCGGTGCGGCTGAGCAGCTCCTGCTTTTGTTCTTCAGAGAGGTTGTCTTTGATGGCGCCGATCGTGTCGATGTCGCCGCCTTCGCGCACCCGGATGAAGGCGAGGCCGCCGGCGCCCGCCTGCTGGGCCTCACTGAATACATCGCCACCGGGTTTGATGCGCACATTGCTCACGGCGTCGTTGCCGCCGGGCACGGCGATGCATTTCACCGAACCGCCGGCCTTGACGGCACCGCTGAATACTTTGAAGCCCATGCTGGCCACGATGTCGCTCACATTGGTGAGCTCCATGCCGTAGCGGGTGTCGGGCCGGTCGGTGCCGTAGCGCTCCATGGCGTCGTGCCACGTCATCCGCGGAAAGGGACGGGGCAGCTCCACGCCCTTCACGGCCTTCCAGATGCTGCTGATCAGGCGCTCGTTCAGATCAAGGATCTCGTCCTGATCCATGAAGCTCATCTCCATATCCAGCTGGGTGAATTCCGGCTGCCGATCGGCACGCAGGTCTTCGTCCCGGAAGCAGCGGGCCACCTGGTAGTACCGCTCGATGCCACCCACCATCAGCAGTTGCTTGAACAGCTGGGGCGATTGGGGCAGGGCGAACCACTCACCGCCACACACCCGGCTCGGCAGGATGTAGTCGCGAGCGCCTTCCGGGGTGGAGCGCGTCAACACCGGGGTCTCCACTTCGATGAACCCCTCGTCTTCGAGGAAGCGCCGCGCGGTCTGGATCGTGTGGGCGCGCAGGCGCAGGTTGTCGTTCATGCGCTTGCGGCGCAGATCGAGATAGCGATGGCGCAGGCGCAGTTCCTCGCGGGTGTTTTCCTCGTCGTGAATCGACACCGGGAAGGGCAGGGTGCCTTTCACGCCATTGAGCACGGTGATGCTGCTGGCCAGCACTTCCACATCACCGGTGGTGAGGCGTTCATTCCGCGACTCTTCCGGTCTGGCGCGCACCGTGCCGGCCACCTGCAGCACGGATTCGCTGCGCAGATGTTCCGCCACGGCAAAGGCTTCCGCACCCAGATCGGGGTCCACCGTCACCTGAACGGTGCCGCTGCGGTCGCGCAGGTCGATGAAAATCACACCACCGTGATCACGGCGACGGTCCACCCAGCCGCAGAGCTGCACCTGGTCGTCGATCTGCTGCTTGCGCAGGTCGCCGCATCCGTTGCTGCGCATGGGATCTGTTGGTGGTGGGAGACAAGCGAGTTTCCCATAGGGCCCCCACCGGGTCCTGGCTCAGCCCGGGCGCCTGTAGAAGGGTCGCTTCACCACCGTGGCGGGCTGCTGTTGGCCTCGGATCTCCACCGCCAGATCGGTGCCTGCGCGGGCCAGAGAGCGGCTCACGTAGCCGAGGCCGATGCCCGCTTCCAGCGTTGGTGACCAGCCGCCGCTGGTGATGGTGCCCACGGGTTGGCCGTCGTGCAGGATCGGATAGCCATGGCGCGGAATCGCCCGTCCCTCCAGGCGCAGGCCCACCAGACGTCGCTCGCTGCCCTGCTCGACCTCTCGCTCCAAGGCATCGCGGCCGATGAACGGCACCGGGTTCTCCAGGTGCACCAGCCAGCCGAGCCCCGCTTGCAGGGGGCTGGTGTTCTGATCCATGTCTTGACCATAGAGATGCATCGCCGCTTCCAGGCGCAGGCTGTCGCGTGCACCCAGCCCGCAGGGGCGCACCCCCCGCTCCAGGAGCTGTGACCAGAGGGCCCGACCCGCTTCGCGCGGCAGCAGCAGTTCAAAACCGTCTTCACCCGTGTAACCCGTGCGTGCTGCCAGCACCCGGGTGGGCTCGGGTGTCAGGCCGCTGATCTGTAGCCAGCGGTGGCCGAAGCGTGGCAGTTCCTGCAGATCGTTACCGGACAATGCTTCGAGATGTTGCCTGGCCTCCGGTCCCTGCAGGGCGAGCAGGAGGCCATCCCCTTTGACATCGCTGAGGTGGATCCCGGCCGGTTCCAGGTGGTCGCGCAACCAGGCGGTGTCACGGGCTGCGCAGGCCGCATTGATCACCAGGAGAAGGGCGCCATCCTCGAGGTCGTACACGATCAGATCGTCGAGAATGCCGCCGTTGGCGTTGAGCAGCACGGTGTAGCAGGCCTGGCCAGGCCCGATCCGGTGCAGGTCGCTTGGCACCAGCCCTTGGAGCGCATCCTTGGGGTTGGTCCCGTCCAGGCGCACCACGCCCATATGGGAGATGTCGAACAGGCCCGCCGCCTCGCGGACAGCCCGGTGCTCCGCCAGCAGACCGGAGAATTGCAGGGGCATCTCCCAGCCCGCGAAGGGAACCATGCGAGCCCCGGCCGCCAGACAGAGGTCGTGCAGGGGCGTGCGCTTCAGGTCCATTCAGCCGTTGATGCGGTGTGCGGCGATCCTATGGATTGCCGCCCGCTGGCGTCTGAAAGTGGAAGTAAAGGCGCAGATTTGTGGCTTCGACTGGTTCGCTTTTTTGACCGTCCTTACCCTGGGTGCTCCCGAGTCTTCCGCTTGGCTGACGTCTGCTGCCACAGCTGTCTCCATTGCGCCGCGAGTGGGTTGGCTGCGGCGGCGGAGGGGGGCTGGTGTCGCTTGCGGCGGTTACCGGTGCATGCGGAACTGGCACGCGTGGCCTGGTGTCATCACTGGACGGCCAGGCCTCCCGAATTGCCCCGGTTGCAGGCGTTGGAGCCACCAGGTGTTCGGGCTGATGTGCAGTTGGAACTCGATCAGCGCCCCGTGCCGGTGGCAGCAGGAGTGGAGGGATGAGCCGGAATCCTGAAGAAAAGCAAAAAAATCGATGCACCGTGGGGCTCTGTGCTCCATGCGACCCCGCCCAGTCGGCGCGTTCGTGAGGATGGGGGTTCGTCCATGAACCCTGACGCGTTGATCGCCACCAGCACCCTGCCATCGCCGGTGGAGTTGATCGCCGAACACGATCACGCCGATCGGCTCACCTTTCCCACCGGCGGTGTGCTCTTCCGTCGTGGCGAGAGGGTCAAGGCGGTGTATGCCCTCGACCAGGGCCTGGTGGAGCTGTCCGCCCCGCTCGATGGGCGGCTGCGTTACAGCCGAGGCGAGGTGTTCTTTTTCGAGGATCTGGGTCGCCAGCGGCTGCATCACAGCCGCGAGGCCAGGGCGCTGACTCCCGTTTCAGTGGTGCGTCTTCCTCGCAACACCTTTCTGGAGCTGATCCACCGCCACCCCACCATGGTGATCAGCCTGCTCGGGCGGCAGCACACCCGCCTGCGGGAGCAGCGGCTCGATGCCTGCCACTACTACTGATGCAGCAGCATGAGCAGGCTCCGCACCACCTTGCTCGCCAACACGCTGCTCACGCCCGAGGGATCCAGCTGGGGTGCCAGTTCCACCACATCGGCTGCCACCAGGTTGTGGTGACTCAGTTCCGCCACCAGCTCGGCGAAGTCGCTCCAGAGGAAGCCGCCGGGTTCAGGGGTTCCGGTGCCGGCCATCACCGCTGGATCAAACCAGTCGAGATCGACGGTGAGGTAGAGGGGAATCCCCCGCAGCGGTTGCAGGGCCTCGAGCATCCGCTCGCGGGCGATCAGGCGTCCGGTTTGACGGAGCTCCAGGAACTCCTCACGGGTGCCACTGCGGATGGCAAGCTGCAGCAGCTGCTGACTGGGCAGCACCTCGAGGCAGCGGCGCATGGCGCAGGCATGGCTGTGGTGGGCACCCAGCCAGTCGTGGCGCAGGTCGGCGTGGGCATCGAGCTGCACCAGCGCCAGATCGGGATGCTTATCCGCCACCGCCGCCACGGCGCCGGAACTGATCGAGTGCTCACCGCCGAGCATCAGCGGTTTGAGCCCCAGGGAGAGCACGGCGTCGGTGGCCTGCTTGACCGCCTCCACCACCGGCTCCGGATCGCCAAAGGGAATGTCGACAGCACCCAGATCGGCGAAGGCCATCGCCTCCAGGTCTAAGTCCAGCTGGGGGCAATAGGTTTCCAGGCCCGAACTCACCTCCCGAATGGCGGCCGGCCCGAAGCGGGTGCCGGGGCGGAAGGAGGTGGTGCCGTCGTAGGGCACACCGAACAGGCCGACGCGGCAGCCGCCGGGGTCGCGCCTGGAGCCCATGAAGATGGCGCCGTCGGTGTCGAAGCGTGGGCGGTAGGTCATGGCCTCAGGCGTTCAGTGCCCGCTCGATCGCGGCGGGAATCGCATCAAACGCGCCGCGTTGCCAGCGGGGGCTCCAGATCTCGCAGCCCTCGGCCACGGCGGCGGCGCGGCAGGGATCCGGATTCAGGTAGCGGCGACTGTCGGTGGCGGCAAAGGTCCAGCTCCACCAGCCGCTCGGATACATCGGCACCCAGCCGTACATCGGATCGGCGTGGCCGAACACCTCGCGGATCACCGTCACCGTGTCGATGTGCACCTGGCGGAAGGCCTCCGGTGACTCGCTCTGGGTGGCGAACACGCCACCGGGTTTGAGGATGCGCCGGCACTGCTCGAAAAAGGCGCGGTTGAACAGGCCCTCGGCCGGACCGGCGGGATCAGAGCCATCCACGAGCACCACGTCGTAGCTGGCGGTTGGAGCGTTGGCGGCCCAGGCGATGCCGTCGCCCACGGTGAGGTGAAAACGGCGGTCCTGCCAGCAACCGCCACCGATGGAGGGCAGGTGTTGCTGACTCAGTTTCACCACCCGTCCATCGATTTCCACCATGTCGAGGTGCTGAACGCCCGGGTGGCGCAGGCACTCGCGGGCGGTGCCGCCATCGCCGCCGCCGATCACCAGCACCCGTTCGATCTGGGCGGCGCTGCAGAGGGCGGGGTGAACCAGAGATTCGTGATAGTGCCGTTCCTGGCGCTCGGCCGTCATCCAGCAGCCGTCGAGCAGCAGACCCTTGCCGTAGCGCAGGCTGTCGATCACGGTGATCCGCTGGAAGGGGCTCTGTTCCTCCACCAGCACCCGGCCTTCCAGTCCGTAGCGAACGCCGAGGTGGTGCTCGTCGACCCAGCCGGGGGTGGGGGCGGCATTGTGGGTCATGCAGGGGGTGGCAGGGTCTACGTCCAGCTAAAACCGTCAGGAGGTCTCCTGTCAGGTCAGAGATCGGCCTTCAGGAGTAGAGGGTGTCAAGACGCACATCAAAATGAATCATGCCCTGGACATCGTTGTCTATTGAAACGATGACATCATCTGGCACGCGAATCCCGTGCTCCATCAGAATGCTTTCGTACTTCTGGATGAATTCACTTCCCGAGACTTTTAAGACAGGGCACTTGAGAATGCGCTGGTTGTTTTGACGCATATGCCCCAGCGATCCTGCTGTGTTGTTCGTCAGTTTAGGGATAGAAGCGCGAAACCAAATCTCCTGATTGTTTTGGGTAATCGTGATTTCGATGTCGCTTGGAACGCCAACGATTTCTTCCATGGCTTCCCTTGGGTGAGCCAGAAAAAACGATCTTTTCTCGGTTGTGCTGTTGAGCCAGGGCGCAAAGAATTCCTTGAGTTGAAAGGCCATTGAACGCACCGCCAGGCTCTTCTCTAGATTAAGTGCACCCGCCGGTGGTTGGGTTGTCATGCTTTCGTCTTTGTCCAGCTCAGTTCTGATCCCTTGAACTGCATCGTCAACGAGCGTTTGGTGATCCCGGCGGCGGAGCTGCAGTGGCGCTTCTCTCGTGCTTCCGGTCCCGGTGGTCAGGGGGTGAATACCACGGATTCTCGTGTGGAGCTGGTGTTTGACCTGAAGCAGTCCCGTGTGTTGGGGCCGTTCCGTCGCGCCAGGCTTCAGGATCGCCTCAAAACTCGCCTCGAGGGCGATTGTCTGCGCGTGGTAGCGGCTGAGGAACGCTCACAATGGCAGAACCGTCAATTGGCCCTGGGGCGTCTTGCGGCTCTGCTGCGCGAAGGGCTCAGGCCACCCCCTCCCCAGCGTCGTCCCACCCGTCCCGGACGGGCGGCGGTGCAACGGCGCCTTGAGGCCAAGGCACAGCGCAGCCAGCTCAAACGGCGTCGGCAGGGCAGGCCTTCGTTTGAGGATTGACAGAGGTTTTCCACGGTTGCTGACAGTTCCGTTCGGTCTTCCTACGGTCATTCGATCGGGTGGTTTCTCCCATGCGCATTTCTCGTGATTCGGTCGGCCTCACGGTGGATGGCAGCCTGATGCGGCTCTATGTGGCACAGCCGGTGACGTCGGGTTGCTGGCCAGGGATTGTGTTTTTCTCCGATATCTATCAGCTCGGCGCCCCCATGACCCGCCTGGCGGATCGATTGGCCGGTTATGGCTATGTGGTGGCAGCACCAGAGATCTTCCATCGTCGCGAACCGATCGGAACGATGATCGAGCCCGATGCGCTCGGCCGGCTGCGGGGAAATCACAACGCTCGCAACACACCGATTGCTGCCTACGACGCCGATACCGCGGCCACACTGGCCTGGCTTGGCGCTCAACCATGGGTGGATGCTCGACGGCTTGGCTCTCTCGGCTTTTGCATCGGTGGTCACCTGGCCTTCCGGGCTGCCTTCAGGACCGATGTGCGAGCGAGCGCCTGCGTTTATCCCACTGGTTTGCAGGACGGGACGTTGGGCTCGACTCCTGCCGACAGCATCCAGAGGGCAGGGGAGATCAAAGGTGCCTTGCTCACCATTTTCGGCAGTCTGGATCCCCATGTACCGGCGGACGCGCGGGCTGGGATTCTTTCGACTCTCGAGGCCTTGCCCGATCTCTCTCATCGGACACTTCTTTACGAAGCCAATCACACATTTCTGCGCGATGACGGTGACCGTTGGGATCCTCAGTTGGCTGACCAGGCTTGGGCTGAAGTGATCGGTTTTCTTGATCAGGAACTTGGCGGATCAGTCGGCTGCTAGAGAGGCTTCTTCGGCCCGGATCTCGGCCTTCGCCTGCTGCCACAGACCTTCCAGCTCCTGGATGCTGCGGCCCTGCAGGTCGCCGCCGAGGGCGGCCTCCACGCGGGAGAAGCGATCGAGGAAGCGGCGGTTGGTGCCGGCCAGGCCGGCTTCCGGGTCGATGCCGCACCAGCGGGCCACGTTCACCAGGGTGAACAGCACATCGCCGAGTTCCTCCTGGGCGTGGTTGTTGTCGCCGCTCGCCACCGCCTCCTTGAGCTCATCGAGCTCCTCGTGCACCTTCTCCCACACACCGGCCATGGCCTCCCACTCGAAGCCGGCCGCGGCGGCCTTTTTGGAGATGGTCATGGCACCGGCGATGGCGGGCTGGCCGCGCACCTTGCCCGCGAGACGATCGCTGAGGGGGCTCGCGGAGGGTTCGCCGGCAGGGTCGGCGCTCCGTTCCGCCGCTTTGATCGCCTCCCAGTTGGCCTTCACGGTGGCGCTGTTTGCTGCTTCGGCATCGCCGAACACATGGGGGTGGCGGCGAATCAGCTTCTCGCTGATGCCTGAGGCGATCTGTGCCAGATCGAATCGGCCCTCCTCCTGGGCGATCTGGGCATGGAGCACCACCTGCAGCAGCAGATCACCGAGCTCTTCTTTGAGGTGGGTGTCATCGCCGTGACGGATCGCATCGGCCACCTCGTGGGCCTCTTCCAGCACGTAGGGCACCAGGGAGGCATGGGTTTGCTCCAGATCCCAAGGGCAACCCCCTTCTGGGTTGCGCAGCTGGGCCACCACGGCGATCAGCTCGTGCAGGGCAGCGCTGGTGGCGGAATCGGCGGCCATGGGCTGGCATTCAGGCGATGGAGCCACCCTCGCACTGCTCAGCGTCGTTGCCTCGTGCGGCGGCGGGGCCTGCGGCGTTGGCGGCGCAGCAACCGAGGCAGGCGTGGCACCGGGTCGCCGTCCTGGATCAAATGCAGCCAGGCGCTGGCTTCCAGCCCACACAGCATGGCCAGGCTCATGGCGCGCTGGTCTTGCCACAGCCTGGCCAGTGCCGATCTCAGCTCCCCGGGGCTGGGGGTACCCCAGGGCTGGAGCAGCCAGGCCAGCCCGGCGATCAGGCCGGCCAGATACAGCAGCCGACCGGCGCTACCGAGCACCGGGGAATGGGAGATCAGGGAGCGATGGCGCAACAGCCGTTGGTAGGGCCACCACAGCGGCCGTAGCGGTCCCCAGCGCTGGAAGGCGCGGGAGTGGGTGTCGAGGTCGGGTGAGAGCCAGAGGCCACCGATCAGAAACGTCAGGCCTCCCAGAGCTGCCGCTCCGCCTCCGAAAATCGGCATCAGCAGGAGTGCCAGGGGCAGGCTGGCGATCGTCGTGGCACGGTCATGGTCCCGGCCGGAGGTCATCAGGAGGAGGACAGCGTTGGACCCAGCGTGCCGCCCTCAGGCACAATCGGCAGCAGGGGCGATTAGCTCAGCGGTAGAGCACCTGCCTTACAAGCAGATTGTCGCTGGTTCGATCCCGGCATCGCCCATGCCCTTCATCCAGTGACTTCCTGCTGACTCTGGCAGTGCGAACAGAGTCCGAAGAACTCGAGGGTGTGGAAGAGCAGTGCGAAATCCTGTCGCTGCTCCTCCGGCACCGTCAGGTCGTGAATCGGGCATTGCGGTAAGACCCGGGTCTGGCCGCAGCTCACGCAGGTGAGGTGATGGCGATCCCGGCCGAGTGGTGCATACATCGCTTCGCCATTGGGCAGGTGGCGACAGCGCACCAGTCCCTGTTGCTGCAGCAGGCGCAGGTGGCGATACACCGTGGCCAGTCCCATCGGTTGGTTGCCGTCCTGCAGCACGCGATGCAGCTGTTGGCCGCTCATCTCATCGCCGCAGCGCTCGAGTTCGTCCAGCAGCCGCTGTTGTCGCGCATTGGCTGAGGTGGGATGGATGGCCATCGGTGGTGTCGCTCCGGAGGTGGTCTAGCGAAGTGCCGGGCCGGCTTCGATCAGCTTGAGGCTGAGGTCCCACAACCGCTCCCGTTGCTGGGGGTCTTCGGCGGCGGGAGCCACACGTTGACGTTTGGGGTAGCCCCGCAAACCCCCCAGGCGGTTTGGGCCGTAGTGCTCCCCGCTTTGGGCTGATGCAGCAGTGGCGGCATGAAGCTGGGGGAGGGCTCCCATGGCCGCACTCTGGAACAAGGGATCCATGAGGCGATAGGCCAGGGCTTCCAGCCGGGAGCCATTCGCCGAAACCGACGCTGGTTGCAGGTTGGTGCGCGCCAAGCCGGGATGGGCCGCCAGGGAGCGGATGCTGCTGCCTCGATCACGGAGTTTCCGGTCGAGTTCAAGCGCGAACATCACGTTGGCCAGTTTGCTCTGGCCGTAGGCCTGCCAGCGGTCGTAACGCTGCTCGCCGTTGGGATCCTCCCAGGCGATCCGGCCGAAATACTGGGCTCCTGAGGTGACGGTGACCACCCGTGCATCCGGCTGCCCCTCCATCAGCGGCAGCAGCGCTCTGGTGAGCGCCATGTGGCTGAGATGGTTGGTGGCGAACTGCAGCTCGTAACCCTGCCGGCTGCACTGCCGTGGTGGAGCCATCACTCCGGCGTTGTTGATCAGCAGATCAAGGCGGCCAAAGCGTTGGCGAACCGTTTGTGCGCAGCGATCCACGCTCTCCAGATCGGCCAAATCGAGATCCAGCAGCTCGATGCTGCCCCCCTTTGAGGCGCTCTGATCGCTCAGGCTCCGGCGTGCCGTTTCCCCCCGTTCCCGGTTGCGGCAGGCCATCAGCACGGTGGCGCCGTGGGCGAGCAGGGCCCGGGTGGTTTCCAGGCCGAGGCCGCTGTTGGCTCCGGTCACCAAGGCGAGACGACCCCGTTGATCGGGGATGTCGGCTGCGGACCAGCCCATGCGGAGATTCAGTCTTCCGGGAACAGCAGGTTGGCCAGCTCATCGGCATCCACGTCGTAGACGCGGGCGAGGCTGGTTTCGATCGCGCTGGTCACTTCACCGGGAAGGAAGCGCATCGCATTGAGCGCATCCTCGGTGATCTCTTCAGTGAGCAGCTGGTCGTCGCTGTCCAGCTTTTCGTCATTGATCACCGCCATCACCCAGCTTTGGTAGGCGTAAACGAGGTCGGAGAACTCGAGTTCGGGATCGTTGAGATCCAGGGTCATGGCCTTGACGGTCATCTCCACGACAGTCTGACCTCTGGAGGGGAGGATGGCAGGCATGACGCAGCGCTCCAGCCAACAGCAGCCCGGCGAGTCCCAGCCCTCAGAGGCCCAGCTGCAAGCCACATTGGTGGATTTCGCCCTTTTGGAGCTGATCCGCCGGAATCGGGACAGCTTTGAGCCTCTCTGGACCGCAGACAGCTGGGCCAAGTTGCTGATCTGGTTGGCCCTGAACTGTGGTTTGTCGGGAGAGCGGGATGCCCTGGAAGGCTTTGCGTCGGCCCTGGGGCCGCGGCTCACCGGTCGGTTGCGGCGGGTGTTCTTCGAACGTGACCTCACCGATCTGGAGCTGCAGGTGCTGGCGGATCCAGCCGAGCAGCAGGTGCTGATGTTGTCGTTGGCACCTCAGGATTCCTCGGTTCTGGCTGAGGAACGTTTGGTGGTGGCTCTGGAGCGGATCGGACTGCTGGATCGGGTCACGTCGGATCGGGAGCGTTGGCAGCAGCTGGATGCGGTGGTGGCGATCCCATGGACCTGATCGCCCGTTACAGCAATGCCGGTTACGGCGCCGTCGCCGATGGCGTGATGGCGTTTTTTGACCGTCGCCCTGATCTGCAGCGTCCTGGTGTGGCGTTTGGGCCGGCGGATGCCGCCGAACCCGCCAAGGTGAGCACCGATATCAGCCTGGTGGCGATCGATCGCAGCGATCCTGAAGCCTTCGCTTTGGCTGAGGTGATCGTTCGTGGCGTCAGCGCCGCCCTGGATCGCTATCTGCAGGAGCGACCGTTGTTCCGCCAGGTTTGCCCCGATCAGGAGTTGTTTGTGCTGCCGATTTTCAACCTGCAGCGGTATGCGCCTGGCGAGGGATTCCGGCAGTGGCACTGCGACTGGACGATTGGTGATGAGGCCACCGAGCCGGTGCACCGGGTGCTCGCCTGGATTCTTTACTGCAACAGCGTGCCTGAGGCGGGCACGGAATTCCACTGGCAGCAGCACCATGAAGATGCGGAACGGGGGAAACTGGTGATTTTTCCCGCCGGCCCTTCGCACATTCACCGCGGGCGCGTGAATCACACCCACAGCAAAACGATTGCCACCGGTTGGATCAATGCGGGGTCGCGGCAGTCGTTTCTGGAGCGTCTGGCCGGTCTTTCGGTTGAGGCGGCGCCAGGATGGTATTGACCTGTTGCGGGAAGGGAATCTCGATGCTCTCGCGCCGGAACGCAACCCAGATCGCTTGGTTCACTTCGCTGATGATGCCGATGTTGTCCATCGGATTGGCGATCCAGTAGCGCAGGGAATAGGTGATCGCTGAATCGCCGTAAGCCACCTGCAGCGCCCGTGGAGCAGGATGGTCGAGCACCCGGGGCACGCTGCGTGCGGTGTCCTCCAGCAGTTGGATCACGCTGCGGGGGTCGTGGCGATAGGCGGCGCCGATGCGAATTTCACTGCGACGCATCCGGTCGCTGGCGGTGTAGGTGGTGGCCTGAGCGGTGAAAAACATCTGATTGGGAATCAGCAGTTCGGCGTTGTCGCGATCTCGCCAGAGCAAGGTGGCCCGCAGGCCGAGTCGGCGCACCTCACAGGGATCTCCATCCAGCATCAGCACTTCGCCGGGACGCACCGATCCTTCGAACAGCAGCCAGATCCCGCTGATGAAATTGGAGAATACTTCCTTGATCCCGAAGCCCAGGCCCACGGACAGGCCGCCAGCGATCGCCACCAGGGCGGTGGTGTTGAGCCCGATCTGAAACCCGACGGCGGTGATGCCGACGCCGACCACGGCATAGCGGATGATCAGCTCCAGGGCCTTGCGGCTGCCGTCGCTGTAGCCGATCAGCTTCTGCAGCATCCAGGCGACCATTGCCGCTGGCGGGCCGCTGCCGATCAGCAGCAGGTAGCTCACCAACAGGGAGCTGAATAATTTGCCGAGGGTGAGGGGGGTGCCGAAGAACTGGCCCACGCTGATCACAGCCAGATCCTGCAGGCTGTCGAGGCGATTGATCAGTAGCAGCAGGATGGCGAGCAGGTAGAGCGGGCGCAGCAGACGGCTGAGCAGTTCGTGCACGCGTTGGGGCGGCAGCAATCGCAGCAGACCGCGTTCGAGAAACAGCAGCAGCACCCAGCCCAGCCAAGCTGCGGTGAGGAACCGCATCAGGCCGCTGGCGTGATTGTGTTGCTGCAGGATCAGGATCATCACCGCTGCCACGGTTGGTCCGATCAGGGCGCGCAACAGTCGCGGCACCCTTCGGCGCAAAAGCGGTTGCTGAAGAAGGTGAGCGCCAGCGGCAATCAGCACGATCAAGCCCACCTGAGCAGCCACCTGGGAGCGTTCCAGGTAGCCCAGCCAGCCAAGTGCTTCCGCGAATAATTCCATCATTGCCGTGCGTTCGCCAGAAACAGGATCAAGTTGTCGCTGGATTCTTCCGGTGTGTTGATGCCGAAGATCAGTGGGGTGAGGATTGTGGTCATGCCGGAGCGGAGCTTTTTGTTGAGGTTGAAGTGATTGAGAAACTCAGATGCTGCGGCTGATTGTTTGCGCGAGGTCACCATCGCTTGCAGGATCGAAGAGCTTTTGATCGGCACCCTGACGTGTCTGTTCGCGGGAAGAAACGACAGAGAGCGCAGCGTGAGATTGCGCTGTACCTGCGGCTGCAGCAGGTAATCCATCAGTGTGATGGCGGCGTTCCGCTGGCGTGGGCTGGAGTTTTCGCCCAGGCTCAGCACGCGCAGGCGGTTGGGGGGGCTGGCTGCGTGCCAGGGGCCATGGGGCAGAGCGCTGACCCCGAGATCGTCACCGAGCTTGGCCTTCAGTTCCTCCACATCGGCGCTGCTGCAGGTGATCCAGTCGAGCTCCCGTTTCTGCAGACCGAGCTTGAGTTCCATCTCATTGGCGAAGAACTGAATCCGCTGCTGTGCGGCGGCCTGCTGCAGCCAGGCCAGCCAGGCGGTGATCGAGTCCCGGTCCTGCGGGGTGATCGGCTGATTCTGCTCGATCCGATTCAGTGCCGGTAGGGCCCCCTGGCTGCCTGCTGTCCAGAAGATCTGGGCAGAGTCATACGACAGTCCAAAGTTTTTGCCGCCGGCGCTGATGCGTAGCAGGTCCTGGGTTGTGCGCGGGGGCTGGGGCAATGCGCGCCGATTGAAGCAGGCCAGCTGGAGATAGAGAACAAACGGTTGGGCGACGATCTGTCGATCGGCGCCGGTCACCCGTTGCAGCATGCTTGAAAAGATATTTGCCTCTAGCTCTTTGTCAAAGGGAATGGATGTCGTCAGCTTGGCTTTGTAGAGGGTCTTGGCCATGTAGGCATCGCTCAAGATCACATCTGGACCAAGATCTGCGGCGTTACGTCTCTCGATTCGTTCCACCAGGCTGCTTTCTGGGTAGAGCGCCAGCTGCACATGGATGGAGGGGTTGAGCCGTCGGAATTCCTTGACTGCGATGGCGACGCGCTCCCGGAAGAAGCGGTGGTTGCTTTCGCTGATGACGTTTGTGTCTTCAAGGCCGACCGCCACATACAGGTTGACCGGTAACGAGGCGCCCAGTCGGCCGCAGCCGGAGAGTGCCAGGGCCAGGGCGGCAATGGCGGCCGGGCCCTGGACGCGGCGACATTGGAGCAGATGGCGCTTGCGGAACACGGCGGTGCGTGAATCAGGCGAATTCTCGCCGGTTGTCCGCACTTTGCGAGCATGACGCGGCTGTATGGATGTCTCCCGTGTCCGAGCTGGCCAAGACCTATGACCCGGTGGGCACGGAAGCCCGGTGGCAGCAGGCCTGGGAGAGCCACGGGGCGTTTCACCCGGATCCGGCCGCGCCGGGTGATCCCTTCTCGGTGGTGATTCCGCCGCCGAACGTGACCGGCAGCCTGCACATGGGCCATGCCTTCAACACCGCCCTGATCGACACGATCGTGCGCTTCCAGCGCCTCCAGGGCCGCAATGTGTTGTGCCTGCCCGGCACCGATCACGCCTCAATCGCGGTGCAGACGCTCCTGGAGAAGCAGCTCAAGGAGGAGGGCAAGACGCGCCACGACCTCGGCCGGGAAGCGTTCCTGGAGAGAGCCTGGCAGTGGAAGGCCGAAAGCGGTGGCCGCATCGTCGATCAGCTGCGTCGTCTCGGCTACTCGGTGGATTGGCAGCGCCAGCGCTTCACCCTTGATGAGGGGCTGAGCGAGGCCGTGAAGGAAGCGTTTGTGCGTCTGCACGAACAGGGATTGATTTATCGCGGCGAATATCTGGTGAACTGGTGCCCCGCCTCCGGCTCAGCCGTGAGTGATCTGGAGGTGGAGATGAAGGAGGTGGACGGCCACCTCTGGCATTTCCGTTACCCCCTCAGCAGCGGTGAGGGCCATCTGGAGGTGGCCACCACGCGGCCGGAAACGATGCTCGGTGATGTGGCGGTGGCCGTGAACCCCACCGACGAGCGTTATGCCCATCTGGTCGGTCAGACCCTGACCCTGCCGCTGGTGGGGCGGGAGATCCCCGTGATCGCTGATGAGCATGTGGAGAAGGGGTTCGGAACCGGTTGCGTCAAGGTGACGCCCGCTCACGACCCCAATGACTTTGCGATCGGTCAGCGCCATGGCCTGCCCCAGATCACGGTGATGCGGAAGAACGGCAGCATGAATGCCCATGCCGGACGTTTCGAGGGACTCGATCGTTTTGAGGCGCGCAAGGCGGTGGTGGCGGCGCTGGACGCTGAGGGATTGCTCGTGAAGGTGGAAGACCACCGGCACAGCGTTCCCTACTCCGATCGGGGCAAGGTGCCGGTGGAGCCTCTGCTCTCCACCCAGTGGTTCGTGAAGACCGAGCCTCTGGCTGCCCGCTGCCGGGAGGCGTTGGCGCAACAGGCCCCCCGTTTCATCCCCGAGCGTTGGGAAAAGGTGTATCGCGACTGGCTCACCGACATCCGTGATTGGTGCATCAGTCGCCAGCTTTGGTGGGGCCATCGCATCCCCGCTTGGTTTGTGATCAGCGAGACCGGTGGCAACTACACCGACACCACGCCTTACGTGGTGGCGCGCAACGACGCCGAGGCCCTGGAGAAAGCGAAGGCGGAGTTCGGCCCTGCCGCGCAGATCGAGCAGGACGAAGACGTGCTCGACACCTGGTTTTCCAGTGGGCTGTGGCCGTTTTCCACCCTGGGCTGGCCGGAGACAGGCAGCGCTGATCTGCAGCGCTGGTATCCCACCAGCACCCTGGTGACCGGCTTCGACATCATTTTTTTCTGGGTGGCCAGGATGACGATGATGGCGGGCGCCTTCACCGGTGAGATGCCCTTCAAGGACGTCTACATCCACGGCCTGGTGCGGGATGAGCAGAACCGCAAGATGAGTAAATCGGCGGGTAATGGCATTGATCCGCTGCTGCTGATCGAGCGCTACGGCACGGATGCTCTTCGCTTTGCTCTCGTGCGGGAGGTGGCCGGCGCCGGCCAGGACATCCGCCTCGATTACGACCGCAAGACCGACACCTCCGCCACGGTGGAGGCGGCGCGCAATTTCGCCAACAAGCTCTGGAATGCCACCCGGTTTGCGCTGATGAATCTCGGTGGCGAGACCCCCGCCAGCCTTGGCGAGCCTGAGCCTGCGGCTTTGCAGCTGGCGGATCGCTGGATCCTGTCGCGTCTGGCCCGGGTGAACCGTGAAACAGCCGAGCGTTACAGCAGCTATGGCCTCGGTGAAGCGGCCAAGGGGTTGTATGAATTCGCCTGGAATGATGTCTGCGATTGGTATCTGGAGTTGAGCAAGCGTCGGCTCAATCCAGGTGAGGCGCCTTCTCCTGAGGCGTTGGCCGATCAGCGCACTGCCCGACAGGTGCTCGTCAAGGTGATCAGTCAGATGCACCTGATGCTGCACCCCTTGATGCCCCATCTCACCGAGGAGCTCTGGCACAGCGTCACGGGGGCTGGGGAGACCACTTTCCTGGCCTTGCAGCCCTGGCCGGCGCTGGATGCAGCGGCATTGGATGACGGGCTGGAAGCTGCGTTCTCCGAGCTGATCGCGGCGATTCGGGTGGTGCGCAACCTTCGGGCCGTGGCGGGGCTGAAGCCATCGCAATCCGTTCCGGTTCGCTTCATCACGGGGCGTGGCGATCTGGCGGTGGTGCTGGGAGAGGCCACGGCCGATATCACCGCGCTCACGCGCGCTGAGAGCGTTGATGTGATGACACCGCGGCAGGCCGATGCGGCCCCGGTGACCAAGGCGCTGGCGGGTGTGAGCGGCGAACTGCAGGTGATGTTGCCGATCGAGGGCCTCGTCGACCTCGACGCCCTGCGCGGCCGCCTTGAGAAGGACATCGCCAAGGCCGAGAAGGAGATCAAGGGACTGAGCGGCCGCCTGGCTAATCCCAACTTCACCGATAAGGCACCGGCAGAGGTGGTGGCGGAATGCAAAGCCAATCTGGCCGAAGCTGAAGCTCAGGCCGAGCTGGCGCGCAAGCGATTGCTGGATCTGGGCTGAGGCCAGCTGCGGCGGTGCAGCTGCTGGCGCGCTTCGTCGTCTGGCCTCGGCTCACACCGCCCACAACTCCGAAAGGTCCAACCGCAGCCCGGGCAGCAGTTCGCCCTCCTCCAGAAGGGTTGCCGGTGCTAACCGCTCGGGTGTCGCTGCTGCTGCGGGGTCGGCAGGAGCCCGCCAGATCTCCACGGCCTGCTGCTCGGGAAACAGCAACCAGCCCAGTCGGGCACCATTGGTGAGGTAGTTGCCCATCTTGCGGCGAAGTCTCGACGCGCCACGAGGCCCCTGGTCGCTGGGGCTGGCCAGTTCGATCACCAGATCGGGGCAGAGCGGCGGGAAGCCGCGCCGCTGCTCTGGCGTGAGGGCCTGCCAGCGCTCCAGCCGCACGGCGGACGCATCCGGGCTGAGCACCGAGCCATCGCTCAGGCGGAAGCCACCGGAGCTGTCGAACACCCTCCAGCCCCCTTGAGCCAGGGCCCAGATCTGCAACCGGGTGATCAGGAGGCTGTTGCGCGCACTGGTGTCGCCGCCGGTGGGAGTCATTGCGATCAGCTGGCCATCCGCCGCCAGTTCCAGCACCGCTTCGGGGTTGGCGTCGCACACCAGGGCGAACTGCTCGGGGCTGAGGCGCAGAGCGGGAGGGAGCAGCAGAGGTGGCAGGGGTGCCGCAGGAGCTGCGGCAGTGGATGGTGGTGGGGCGAGTGTCATCTCCCCGACGCGTTCTGGGTTCAGCTTAAGGCGATTGCAGGTTGCGAGCTGGTCGGCAGTTTCTGGGTGATGATTCGAGCTCGCTCTCCCTGGAGATGGCCGGCTCATCCCGCCTCAATGCCAAGAACCTTGAAGCCGAGGAGGCTCTGGCCCGTTGCCGCCCGTCGTACCGCATCCAGACGCCTACGCCCTGGCCAGCGTTCGCGACGAGCTCAGGCCGCCTGATTTCGGCGAGCGATCAGGTTGGACAGTGCGGCTCCGTCGGATTCCGGCGCTGGGTACAGCGTGGTGCAGTTGAAAGCAAAGTCAGCACCGGTGCGTTGCACGATGGCAGCGATCTCCAGGAAGATGGATTGTTGAATGTCGAGCCACTCTCGCCACACCGTTGTTTTGGTGAAGCAATACACCATCATGTTGATCGAGGAGGCATCCCATTCGTTGAAGTTCACCAAGATGGTCTGCTTCTGATCGATGTCGGGATGCTGTTCAAGCAGCTGGCGCACATCGGTGGTGATGCCGGCGATGCGGCCGAGGTCTTCGTAGCGCAGGCTGATATTGGCCAGAATTCTGCGGTTGTACATCTGGCCCGGATTCTCGATCGGGCTTGTCGCGAATACCGAGTTCGGGATGAAGAGCGGCCTGCGGTCAAATGTTTGCACCCTGGTGTAATACCAGCCGATTTTTTCAACCGTTCCCTGAAAGGAATCGGCGCAGATCCAGTCGCCCTCCTTGAACGGACGATTGAAGAACAGCATGAAGCCGGAAAGGAAATTCTGACTCACCTGCTGGGTGGCGAAGGTGATGCCGATGCCAGCGCCGCCGAGCATGGTGGCGATTGCAGCCGAAGGGATGCCGAAGTTCACCATCAGGGCCGCTGCGGTGAACAGCAGCGCGAGAATGGTGTACATCCTCCCCATTAAATTGATCAGCATGGCCTGATCCTTGGGGTCCTTCATCGCTAGCCAGCGGCGCATCTGCCCCGAGCGGATGAAGGCATGGCCCACGTTCAGGCTGGCCCAGCTGATCGTGCCGATCAGCAATGTGAGTGAGAAGCGGTTGAGCATCTGCTGGCTCACCAGAGCGACTTCGCGATTGATCAGCTGGGTCAGCCAGGTGGCGTAGAGGGTGAGGCCCAGACCGATCAGCACTGGACGGCGTAGGGCCAGGGCGAGTTTGTTGCCGAGGTTGCGGCCATGGCGTCCGAGCAGCTGCAGCATCAACCACAGGCCGCCGAGCAGCGCAGTGCCGGTCAGCAGGCCTGAGGTGGTCTGCAGAAACTCCACGTTGTGGATCGCGGTAGTCTGTAAATCGGTGATGAGACGGTTGCGACTGAGGCGGTGACCCTATCGGTCAACCACGGTGCTGGCAACTGTTTGCTCTGGGCCTGGCAGCGTGGGTTGTTTCCCCCGCTTGGAAAGCCAGTGAGTTTGCAAGCCGTGTCCCTGGCCGAGATCTTGCAGGCGCTGCTGCCCGCCTTGCAGTCTCCCGTCGGTGCTGTTGCGTTCGTGCCCCTCTATGCCCTTTGGGTGACGCTGTTGTTGCCAGGGGTGTGGGCATCGATGCTCGCGGGTGCCCTGTATGGCCCCTGGTGGGGGACCCTGATCGTGTTTGTGGGCGCCTGCCTCGGCGCGCAGGCGGCCTTTCTGCTGGGGCGCACCTGGCTGCGGGCATGGGCGCAGCGCCGCCTCGCCGGACTGCCGAAGCTGCAGGCGGTGGAACGGGCGGTGAGCCGTGAGGGCCTGAAGCTGGTGCTGCTCACCCGCCTCTCACCGGCCTTCCCCTTTTCGCTGCTCAACCTGGCCTATGGCCTCAGTGAGGTGAGCCTGCGCGATTACACGATCGGTCTGATTGGCATCCTGCCGGGCACGATCCTGTTCTGCGGGTTAGGAGCGCTCGCCGGCGACGTGGCCCGTTTCGGCGAGGTGCTCAGCGGCGAGGCCGATCCCGCCACCTGGGCGCTGCGCATCACCGGGATTCTCGCCACGGTGGCGGTGGTGTGGCTGGTGGGCCGGGCGGCCCGCAAGGCGCTTCAGGAGGCAGAGCGGCCGGGGTGATTGCTTAGAGCCCAGTCGCGCAGCGCCGCGATCAGCACAAACCAGCCCAGACGTAGCCGTGCCAAGGGGCCCGGCCTGGCTGCCAGCTCCGCGTACTTCGCCCGGCCGCACTCGGTTTTGATCCAGCGGTGGATGGCAGGTTGTTCCATTCCGTCAGGTTATGGATGGTGCGTCGCCCCTGCCGCGGTCAGGATGGAGATCTCTGAGATGTCGAGGTCTGGATGGGTCGATGTGGTTCTTTCGCCGGTGCGCTGGCTGGGCTGAGTGTGCTGGCCGCGAGTCCTCTCAAGGCTGCGGTGGTGTGCACCGGCCCCGGCTATCCCCCAGGCTGTGTGGAGGTCGAGCCAGTGGGTGTCGATGCCCGTCCGGGCGGACCGGTGGTCAATCCTTCCCCGGGTGTGGGCTACGGAGCGCCGGGAGCGGGATTGCGTCCGGCTGCCGGCCCAGGGGTGGGGCCGAATGCCGGTGGTCCAGTGAATCGGCCCGGTTATCGCTAGGTGCAGAGGGCCGGTGGGCTTGAGTTTCTGTGTCAGCTTGCAGCCAGCAAAGCCTGCAGCCCTGCCTCATCCAGCACCGGAACCCCGAGGCTTTCGGCCTTGCTG
Organism: Synechococcus sp. RS9909; assembly: GCF_014279595.1. Taxonomy (NCBI): domain Bacteria; kingdom Bacillati; phylum Cyanobacteriota; class Cyanophyceae; order Synechococcales; family Synechococcaceae; genus Synechococcus; species Synechococcus sp. RS9909. The sequence continues at coordinate 2,487,875 of NZ_CP047943.1, read as the reverse complement.
AGTTTGCTTCCGGCCTCCTCGCCGGCCACCACGTAGCTGGTTTTTTTGCTCACCGATCCGCTCACCTTGCCACCGGCGGCTTCGATCAGTTCCTTGGCCTGGCTGCGGCTCAGGCTGGGTAGGGTGCCGGTGAGCACGAAGGTCTGGCCGCTGAGCTGAGCGCTGGCGGCGCTGCGTTCCGCGGCGGCCTGGAGTTCTTCTTCACTGCTGGAGAGGCTGAAGCCCAGGCGTTCCAGCTCAGCCAGCAGGTTCAGGTTGGCGGCGGTGGCGAACCACTGCTGCAGGCTCTGGGCGATTTCAGCGCCGATGCCGAACACGGCGGTGATCGCGTCGGCGTGATCCGCGGCGGCTGCGGCCAGATCCGCGGCACTGGGGAAGGCGGCAGCGAGAGCTTTGGCGTTCACCTCCCCCACATGGTGAATACCGAGCCCATAGAGCTGCCGATGCCAGGGCTGCGCTTTCGAGGCGGCCAGGGCGGCCACCAGGTTGTCGGCGCTCTTCTGGCCCATGCGCTCCAGGCTGGCCAGCAGTGCCCCGTCGAGCCGGTAGAGATCGGCGATCGAGCTCACCAGGCCCCGGTCCACCAGCTGCTCGATCAATTTGCTGCCGAGCCCATCCACATCCAGCGCCCCCTTGCTCACCCAGTGGCGCAGGGCGCCGCGCAGGATCGCCGGGCAACTGCTGTTCACGCAGCGGGTGGCCGCTTCACCCTCCTCGCGCACCAGCTCCGAGCCGCATTCCGGGCAGGTGTGGGGCAGTTCGAGTCGCGCTGCATTCGCTGGCCGCAGCTCCGTGAGCACCCGCACCACCTCGGGGATGATTTCGCCGGCCTTGCGCACCACGATCGTGTCGTCGGCGTGCAGATCCAGTTCCGCCAGGCGATCGGCGTTGTGCAGGGTGGCGCGGCTGACGCTCGTGCCCGCTAGTGGCACCGCCTCAAACTCTGCCACCGGCGTCACCACTCCGGTGCGGCCCACCTGGCAGGTCAGACGCAGCAGCTTGCTGGGTGCCTCCTCAGCCGGGTACTTGAGGGCGATCGCCCAGCGCGGTGCCTTCTGGGTGAAACCGGCCGCATCCTGCAGACGCAGGTCGTTGAGCTTCACCACCACGCCGTCGGTGGCATAGGGCAGGGCTTTGCGGCCCTCCTGCCACTGGGCGAAGAACCCCTCCACCGCCGCCAGCGACGGCAGCAGTTCGGCGTTGGGATTCACCTTGAAGCCCGCCCGCTTCAGCCACTGCAGGCTCTCCCACTGGCTGCTGGGCCGAGCCGGATCGCCGGCGCCCGCCTGCCAGCCCTCCGGCAGGTGCAGCGTGTAGGCGAAAAAATCGAGACGCCGCGCCGCCACCACCTTCGGGTCGAGCTGGCGCAGGGTGCCGGCACAGGCATTGCGCGGGTTGGCGAACAGGGCCTCGCCGCGGGCCTCCCGTTCCGCGTTGATCGCGCTGAAGGTGCCATCGGGGATGAAGGCCTCGCCGCGCACCTCCAGCCATTCCGGTGGCTGCTCGAGCTGGAGCCGCAGCGGCACGGCGCCGATCGTGCGCACATTGGCGGTGATGGCCTCGCCCTGCTCGCCGTCGCCGCGGGTGGCGGCCCGCACCAGAACGCCCTGCTCGTAGCTCAGGGCCAGGGCATTGCCATCGATCTTCAACTCCCCCACCATCGGCAGCGCCGGCAGGGGGGCGCCGGCGCCAGGCTCGCGGTCGAGCACCCGGAGCAGCCGGGCATACCAGGCCTCCAGCTCGCCGATGTTGAACGCGTTGTCGAGGCTGAGCAGGCCGATGCGATGGCGCACGCTCTGGAAGCCCGCGGCAGGTGGCCCACCGACGCGCTGGGTGGGGCTGTCGGGGCTGCACAGGCTGGGATCCGCCTGTTCGAGTTCCACCAGTTCCCGGTAGAGCCGGTCATACACCGGATCCTCCATTTCGGGAGCATCCAGCACGTAGTAGGCGTGGGCAGCGCGATTGAGCAGGGTGCGCAGCTCCCGTGCCCGTTCCCCGGATGGGCGCGTCATCGTTGCTGGATCAGGCCTTCACAGGGTTGATCCGTTCGATGCGCCACGACTCTTCCACTTTGGTGAATGTGAAGTCGAGCGGGAGTTCCTCCTTGTTGTCAGCCAGCAGCTTCACGGTGAGGATGATGTTGCCTTCCTGCATGCGCGGCCGGCCCGACTTCAGGTTGCGGAATCGATTCAGTTTCAGGCCGGCGAGGAAGCGAATGAACTGTTGCCGGTTCACGTGCTGGCGGTAGGTCTTGGTGGTGAGCAGATAGGCGGCATCGATACGTCCGGCCGCCACCTGGGTGAAAAACTGCTTGATCAGCGGATTGATGCCGCGGGCGCTGAGCACCAGCTTCACCGCCGTGATCGTCCAGTAAAGAAGCAGGGCTCCAGCGCCGGCCAACAGGGCCTTGCTTCCGAGTTCCCGAACCAGAGCCAGATCCATCCGCGGCACGCAGTTGACGATGCGCAGTGAGTCTGACTGACTGCTGACCACCGGTGCCGCCCTGTCTTGTGTCTCTGGAGCCCCTGCTCCCCCTGTTTCACCGTCTGAACCGTGAGCACTTCGACGGCAGCCTGGTGCGGGGGCCGCACCCTCTGTTGGCGGTGCGCTGGAGTGATGGACGCATGACCCGGACCGCCGGCTTGTATCGCCGCGGCCCTGCGGTGGCACCCCCCATCGGTCGCGAGATCGTCCTGTCTCGGCCCTTGTTGGAGCCTTTGCCGAGGGCGGCGACGGAAAGCACGCTCTGCCACGAGATGATTCATGCCTGGGTGGATCTGGTCTTGGGCCGACGCGAGAGCCACGGACCCCAGTTCCGGGCGCGGATGGCCGCGATCAACGCTGCACAGGATCGCTTCGTGGTGAGCATCCGCCATCGATTTCCCGTGCCGGTCACGCCGCCCCGCTGGCTTGCGGTCTGTCCCCGCTGCGGTCATCAGCTGCCCTATCGGCGGCGTCTGCGCCAGGCGGCCTGTCGCCGCTGTTGCGAGCGTCACCATGGCGGCCGTTGGCACTCCAGTTGTCTGTTGCGCTTCGAGCCCTATGGGGGTGGGGATCCAGCATCTGACCAGGCCGCCGAGTGCCGGCATGGCTGAGATGGATCTGTTTCTTCTGGTGCTGCAGTGCGCAGGGATCAGCATCGCCCTGGTGGGTTGGCGACGGGAGTGTTGGTTGCGCCGCCGGCGTCGGTAACGTCAGGGCATGGATGCAAGACGGCAACAGGCCCAGCGCCTCGATCAGTGGATTGAAACCGGACGGCAGTTCGTGGATGGTGTCGCTGGCACACGCCCCGGTCGCCGCTCCGGCAGGGGAACGTCGGCCCGCCTCGACGCAGTGGGTCGCTGGGTGGGCGACAAGATCGATTGGTTGCTCGATGAAGAGGATGACGGCCGTGACGTCTGGCAGTCCGATGCACCTCTGCCGACGTCAATGTCACCGCAACGATCGATGGCTTCGCCATCCAGGGCCAAACAGCCGTCCAGGGCCAAGCAGCCGTCCAGGGCCAAACGTCCGCTGGAGGCGATCTCCAGGCGGCAACCGGCCCGGATTCCCCCCACGCCGCAGTCGCTTCAGCCAGCTGTGACCCGGGATGAAACTTGGCCAGATGACGCCTGGCCCGAGGAGAGCGACTTTCGGGTGGACCGTTGGCAGCGACCCGTGGAGCGTTCCCAACCCCGACGGGCGCCAGTGGAGCCGGCGCCCTCCAGTCGTCGTTCCCTGCCCCGGTCGAGTCGCCGCCGCGACTGAGCACTGTGTGTTGGTGTGCTTAGTCTTCGGACACCTGCGATGGCCCGATGAGCAATCTTGTGGTGGTGGGCTTCCCCAAGGTGGAGGAGGCTGAAGACGTCCGCCGTGAGCTGGTGGGCATTCAGCAGGAGCATCTGATTGCGCTGGAGGATGCGGTGGTGCTCGAGCATGCCGAGGATGGTCACGTCCACCTGCGGCAGGCGATCAACCTGGCGGCTGCCGGTGCGGTGGGCGGCAGCTTCTGGGGCATGTTGGTGGGTCTGCTCTTCGCCAATCCCCTGCTCGGTCTGGCGGTGGGAGCCGGTGCTGGTGCCGCTTCGGGAGCCCTCAGCGACATGGGCATCAATGATCAGTTCCTGCGCGATCTCGGTGAGACCCTGCCGAAGGGAACGGCGGCGCTGGCCCTTTTGGTGCGTGAGGCAACGGCCGATCGGGTGATCGAGAAGCTGCGTCGCCATGCTCCCCACGCCCGTCTGATTCAGACGAGCCTGAGCCATGCCGATGAGGAGAGCCTGCGGGAGCAGTTGGAGAAGGCCCGTCAGCAGGCGGAAGCCCTGCGCCTGGCCTGATAGGGGCAGCCGCGCTGATTGAGCTGGGCATTGACGTCGTCGACCAGCTCAGCGGGAAGATCTTCCGCCATCTGATCGGCGGTGGCATTGATGGCGGCTGAGCCTTCGGTCATCGCCTCCAGGAGAGCCACCCACTGCTTCACGTGTTGATCACGACTGACAGGCCTGTACCCCCGGGTTATCAGCAGGTCACGGCAGACCTCTCCGTTCCAGCGACATCCACGGGGGTGACACTGGGGGCCCTGAAGCGAGGCGGCGCCGGCTTCGATGGCGGCCGGGGTGGGCCGGCCGTGGCGGTCGAGCCAGCCCGCCTGATCGAGGGCCCGTTCACAGTGACGGGCGGAAATGCCGAAGAGCTGCCCCAGTTCGGAGAGGCTCAGCCAGGTGCGGTGTGCCATCGGATCGGGTGGGCGGTTGCCACCATGATGGGCCCAGCACATTTCACCGCAAGTTGTCAAGAGGAAAACGGGACAATCCGATCCATTCCTTCATGACGTCAGGTGAAGTGCATCCCGCGGTGCTGGGCCCAGCCACTGTTCCAGAGCAGGGCTGAACACCTCGCGGATCACCGTCAGCTCCCGGCCCTGGCGAAAGAAGCGGTAGTGGCGGCTCCAGAACGGACCGCCTGCAGCGAAGCCCGTCTCCAGCCAGGGGCTTTGCACCAAGGCGAGCCCATCCACCTCGCGGAACAGTTCCGAACGCCCCTGGGTGAGGCTCAACCAGATCGGCAGGTCGCGGTCCTGCAGGTGCTGGTCGGCCTCGGCCTGATTCCACCAGCTCTCGGCCCAGGCCAGGGTCTGACCGCCGCAGGCGAGCCACACCTGGCGCCGCAGGAGGGGGTGACGCAGCTCCCGCACTTCCCGTGGCGCCCCTGCCATGGTGACGTCGGCCTCCATGGCGATCAGGCGCACGGCCACCGGATGACCTGTGAGCAGGCGCAGATGGCGGGTGGGGCTGCCGTCTCCCAGCAACAGCAGGCGCCAGGGACCGGGGAGATCCCAGGGGCCGTCGCCGCCGATCACCGCCGCGGTGGCAGCATCCCAGAGCGGTTCCGGTGAGGGCAGCAGGGCTGAGGCGTTGCTCAGAAGGCGCCTCCCACCGTGAGGTTGCGCTGCTGGCCCTGGCGTTCAATCACGGCACCACTGGCCTGCACGGAGTGGAGGCGCCAGCCGCTGTTGCCGATCAGCTCGCCGGGGGTGGCGGAGAGGGAGAGCTGGTCGAGCCGGAAAATCGCCGAGCCCTTGCCACCACCCGCATGCACCACCCCCACCAGCAGCGGTTCCGGCGCAGCAGCCGGTTGCGGGGCAGTGTCAGTACGCGGAGCGGTGTCAGTGCGCGGAGCGGTGGCGACTGACGGGCTGGCTGTCACCGGGCTTTCTGCCGCCGGGGCTTGGTCGCTGGGAAGGGGACTGGCCGGCAGCGGAATCATCACCGGCTCCAGGCTGGCGGGGAGCTGGATGGGGTCGCCGGCGGTCGCGCTGGCAGGTTGGGGCTCCGCGGTGGTGGGCGGCAGGTTGCGCACCCGTTCGATCAGCTGCAGATCTCGTTCACGATTCAGGGCTGCCTGTGTGGTGTGCCAGTTCCGGGCCAGCCAGAGGCTGATGGCCACACTCGCGACCGTGGGGACGGCAAACAGCAGCAGTAGCAGCCGTCGGTGCCACCAGCCCGTTGCTCTGGATTCAGGGGGCGTGCGTTCTGTGGGTTCAACGTTGAGGGGCGCAGGATCCACCCGCACCTGCACTGCCTCGAGTGTTCGCTCGCCATCGCTGAACACCCGATCCATCACCTGCTCGGCACGCAGGTTCCAGTAGGCCCTGGAGGTGGAAAGGCGTGGTGGCACTGCAGACCGTTGTCTGCTGCAACGCTATCGAGAGGCTGGCGTGGAGGCGAGGTCTGCCGCGCCGGGCTGGCGACGACGTTGCTGCAGTTCCAGCCACACCAGGAGAGCGGTGAGATCCGCCTGGCTGACGCCTGGGATCTGGCTGGCCTGGCCAAGGCTGACCGGACGCACGGCCGCGAGTTTTTCCCGTGCCTCCCGCGAGAGGGTGCCGATGTTGGTGTAATCCAGATCCGCCGGCAGGCGGCGTTGTCCCTGGCGCTTCACCTGATCGATCTGCTGTTGCTGCCGTTGCAGATAGCCGCTGTATTTGATGTCGATCTCGGCGCCTTCGCGCACCGGCAGGGGCAGGTCGGCATCGGCCAGGCCGTGGCGCACCAGGTCGGCGCTGTGCACTCCTGGTCGCCGCAGCAGGTCGGCCAGTGTGATCGATCCTTTGATCGGTGCGCCAGTTTCCGCTTCCACCGCAGACGCCACCGGATCGCTCACCTTGAGGCGTTGCCGTTCCAGGCGTTGTGTTTCGCCTTCCAGCGCCGCCAGTTTCTCCTGGAACAGGTGCCAACGGCGGTCGTCGATCAACCCCAGCTCCCGGCCCAGAGGGGTGAGGCGGCGGTCGGCGTTATCGCCGCGCAGCACCAGCCGGTACTCACTGCGGCTGGTGAGCACCCGGTAGGGCTCGCGCAGATCTTGGCTCACCAGGTCATCGATCATCGTGCCGATGTAGCTGCCTTCCCTGGGGAAGTGCACCGGCTCCTGGCCGCGAATGCGGCGGGCGGCGTTGAGACCGGCCACCAGGCCCTGGGCCGCGGCTTCTTCATAGCCTGTGGTGCCATTGAGCTGGCCGGCGCTGAAGAGGCCCTCCACCCGCTTGGTTTCCAGCGAGGGCAACAGCTGGGTGGCCGGCAGGTAGTCGTAATCCACCGAATAGGCAGCCCGCAGCATCACGCACTGTTCCAGGCCGGGCAGGCTGCGCAGCAACTGCAGTTGGATCGGCTCGGGCAGGCCGGTGGAGAAGCCCTGCACATAGATCTCCGGGGTGTCACGCCCTTCCGGTTCGAGGAAGATCTGGTGGCTGTCCTTGTCGGCGAAGCGCACGATCTTGTCTTCGATCGAGGGGCAGTAGCGCGGGCCTTTGCTGTCGATCACGCCGCCGTAGATGGCGGTGAGGTGAAGGTTGTCTTGGATCAGCTGGTGGGTGGCGGCTGTGGTGCGGGTGATGTGGCAACTCATCTGTTCACCGCTCACCCAGGCCGCCGGGTCAAAGGAAAAGAAGCGATCAGCAGCGTCGCTGGGTTGCTCTTCAAGTTGATCGAGAGCGATGCTGCGCCGGTCGACGCGGGCGGGGGTGCCGGTCTTGAGGCGGTCGGTGTGGAAGCCGAGTTGCTGGAGCGCTTCGGTGAGACCTTCGGCGGCCTGCTCACCGGCGCGGCCAGCCGCCATCGATTGATGGCCCACCCAGATGCGGCCCCCTAGGAAGGTGCCGGCGGTGAGCACCACGGCCCTGGCGCCGTAAACGCTGCCGAAATAGGTGCGCACGCCGGTGATGCGTGCGGCCGCTCCTTGCCGCGGATCCCAGTCGTCGCCGCCACCTGTGGGATCGCCTTCGATCTCCAGGCCCGTCACCATCGCTTCGCGCAGGGCCAGATTGGGGGTGTGCTGCAGCAGTCGCAGCATCTGACGGGAATACTGGCGCTTGTCGGTCTGGGCGCGTAGGGCCCAGACGGCCGGGCCGCGACTGGCATTGAGGATGCGTTTCTGAATCGCCGTTGCATCGGCCAAACGACCGATGACGCCACCGAGGGCATCCACTTCGTGCACCAGCTGGCTCTTGGCCGGGCCGCCCACGGCCGGATTGCAGGGCTGCCAGGCGATGCGGTCGAGGTTGAGACTGAACAGGGCCGTGTTCAAGCCCAGCCGAGCGGCGGTGATCGCGGCTTCGCAGCCGGCATGGCCACCCCCCACGACGATCAGGTCGAAGACTTCAGTTGGCGGCGTTGACAACGGCATTGGGTCATTCTCAATGTTCGTGGGGTTCAGTTGAGCGCGACGGGCTGGAAGGGTTCGCGGCGGAAGCGCCGATAGATCTCGAAGTCGCTGGCGAGCGTGAGGATCTCAGCGATGTCCAACCGCTCGGACAGGCAGATCAACGTGAGATCAGCAAAATCACCGGGCAGGTCGGCGTAGCGCTCGTTGAGGTCCGCCACCCGGGCATAGTCCTCAGGCAGCAGCGGGCTCGATTCGATGCCGCCGCGGCTCACAGCACGCAGCAAGTGGTTCTGGGCGGCCAGAACCCTGGTATCGCCGGGGTCGCCCAGTAGCCAGAGCACTTCGGCCACGCAGATCGGCGAGGTGATCAGCTGAGCGCAGGTCTGGTCGAAGAACGCCACCACCGCCTGATGCAGGGGCTCGCGCTCCTGGTAATAGCTCAACAGCACCCCGGAATCCACCAGGATTCGCCTCATGGCCGCTGTTTCCTGGCGAGGCGTTCCATCAGTAACTGGCGCCGCATCGGCCGCTCGGCTCCGCCCTTGGGCAGGGTGTTGAGGAAGTGGCTGGGGTGGCCGCCGATCCGTTCGGTGATCGAGGGAGCGCTCTGGAGCTGCTGCCAGCGTTGGCGGATCAGTTCGCGCACCAGTGCACTTTTGTCCTGGCCCGTGCCGGCCACTAACTCATCCAGGCAGTGCTGAGTTTCGGGATCAAGCCGGACCGTGAGCGCCATGGCTCGAAAAGGTGAGCGTGTTACGGATTTCCATCATAGTAATACGACTGGTCGGCTCGGGTGCTCTGCGTCAGTCCTCGCTCGCTGATACGCGGCAGCGAAACGTTATGCGTGTGAGCCTCGGCTTGCTACGCCGCCAGGTTGCGGAAGCGGGTGAACTGGGGCTCGAACAGCAGTTTCACCGTGCCGACTGGGCCGTTGCGGTGCTTGGTCACGATCACTTCGGTGATGCCCCGGTCGGGGGTTTCCGGGTTGTAGTACTCATCGCGGTAGATCATCAACACCAGGTCGGCGTCCTGTTCGATCGAGCCTGATTCGCGCAGGTCGCTGAGCATCGGCCGTTTGTTGGTGCGCGACTCCACGCCCCGGCTGAGCTGGGAGAGGGCGATCACCGGCACGTTCAGTTCCCGGGCCATCCCCTTCAGCCCCCGGGTGATCCGCGAGAGCTCCTGCACCCGGTTGTCGGGGGTGGAACCCTCCATCAGCTGCAGGTAATCAATCACCACCAGCCCCAGATCCCTGCCCTGTTCTGCCATGAGTCGGCGGCAGAGCGATCGCATCTCGAGCACGCCCGAGTTGGGCTTGTCGTCGATGTAGATCGGCAGCTGGCCGAGGGTGTTGATGCCCTGGCCCAGCAGTGGCCACTCATCCTGTTGCAGACGACCGGTGCGGAGGCGCCCGGATTCGATGCCCACTTCCATTGAGAGCAACCGGTAGGTGAGCTGCTCTTTGCTCATCTCCAGGGAGAACACGCACACCGGCAGGTTGTGGAGCTGCGCCACGTTCTTGGCCAGGTTGAGCACGATCGAGGTTTTGCCCATGGCCGGCCGTCCCGCCACGATGATCAGATCACTGCGCTGCAGGCCCTGGGTCATGGCATCCAGGTCGTAGAAGTTCACCGGGATGCCCGCCACCGAGGTGCCGAGGGAGCGGCTCTCGATCTCGTTGAACGTGCTGGTGAGGATCTCGGCCGTGGGCGTCAGCCCCTTGGATGGTTTTTCCTGGCTGATCGCAAAGATCGTCTGTTCTGCCTGGTCAAGCACCTGGTCCATCGGCAGGCTCTGGTCGAAGCCGAGCTGGATCACTTCATTGCCTGATCGGATCAGCTGGCGGCGCAGGAACTTGTCCATCACCAGGCGGGCCACCTGCTCGATCGATGCCGTGGTGGCCACTCGTTCCACCAACTCCACCAGCCGGCCGCTGCCGCCCACTTTCTCCAGAGCGCCGGTATCCGCGAGCCAGGCGGTCATGGCGGTGAGATCCGTGGGTTTGCCCTGGCTGTGGAGCATCACCGCTGTGCGGTAGATCTCCCGATGGGCACCGAGATAAAAGGCTTCCGGCTGCAACACATCAGCCACACGACCGATGGCATCGGGGTCGAGCAGGATGCCGCCCAGAACCGCCTCTTCCGCCTCCAGGTTCTGGGGCGGAATCGAGTCGGGCAGCGCTTCGAAATGGGGTTCATCCCTCCGGCGCCCCTGGCTGAAGCCACGGCGCCCCCCTCCGGCGGACTCGCCGCCTGGTTCATTGAGGGGAACGCTCACCATGGCGTTGTGGGCTCACAAACGAATACCCACTCTGGCGCACCCTCTGATCAGTAGCTGACCACTTCCAGGTTGATTTCAGCGGTGACGTCGCTGTGAAGCTTCACCTTCACCTTGTAAGAGCCGGTGCGGTGGATGTCGGGCACGGTGATGTCGCGACGATCCACTTCTTTCTTGGTGGCGGCTTCGATCGCTTCGGCCACATCGCCATTGGTGACGGTGCCGAACAGCACTTCGTCGCCACCGGTTTGCTTCTTCACGGTGAAACGACCGATGGTGTCGAGCGCTGTGCGGAACGCCAGGGCCTCCTGCTTGAGGGCGGCCTGACGTTCCGCTTCCTTGGCGCGGCGGTGCTCCACCTGTTTCATCACGGCCGGCGTCACGGGAACCGCTTTGCCGAAGGGGAGCAGGAAGTTGCGGGCGTAGCCGGGGGCCACTTCCACCAGATCCCCATCCCGACCGAGGCTGAGAACGTCCTCATTCAGAACGACTTGAACGCGCTTGGCCATGGCTATCGGTTGCGGACGGGGACAGATGGGCGATCGATCAGCTTAGGACGCGACCGGCAGGCGGATTTTGCTGGCCAGGCCGATGGCTCGCATCAAGCGAATGTGCTGCCAGGTGAGGTCGATCTGTCCGGGTTGGAGACCGTGACGGGCGGAGTGGGGGAAGGCGTGGTGGTTGTTATGCCAGCCCTCGCCAAAGGTGAGCGCGGCCACCCACTTGTTGTTGCGGGAGGCGTCGCCGCTCTCGTACACCACCTCACCCCAGCAGTGGGTGGCGGAGTTCACCAGCCAGGTGATGTGATACACCAGCACCAGGCGCAGGGGGATGCCCCACAGCACCAGGGCCCAGCCGCCGGCACCGGTGACCGTGCCGATCCAGAAAAGCAGACCGGCCAGGGGCAGTTGCAGCAACAGGAAATTGTTGTTGAGCCAGCGGTAGTAGGGGTCGCTGACCAGATCACCGCTCATCCGTGGCACGGCCTGCATGGCCGGGATGGGTTCAAACATCCAACCCATGTGGCTCCACCAGAAGCCGCGATGGCTGTTGTGGTGATCCGCATCCGTATCCGAAAACTTGTGATGGTGACGGTGCAGTCCCACCCAGTCGATCGGGCCGTGCTGGCAGCTCAGGGCGCCACAGGTGGCGAAGAAGCGCTCCAGCCAGTGAGGAACGCGGAAGGAGCGGTGGGAGAGCAGGCGGTGATAGCCGATCGTCACCCCCAGGCAGGCGGTGACCCAGTAGAGAACCAGCAGGGTGGTGACCGCTTGCCAGCTCCAGAATCCGGGCAGAAGGGCGACGATGGCGAGCACGTGGATCCCGATCATGAAGCCGATGGTCCCCCAACGCTTGCCCTGATCAACACTCACGGGTGCTTCGCCTTTGCGAGGTTGGTGCAGGGCAGCCGCCTTCTTGAGGGCAACGTCCGGTGCGGCTGGTCGACTCGGCGGCGATGGCGCCGTGATCACGCTGGAGGCCATGACTTGTTCCCTTGACTACCGATAAACTACATGTGATCAGTATCCGTATCAAGTGATTGAGGCCGATCTTTATTCTGACTCTGTGACCAGCGGTTACCGTGAGCGTTTGGCGCAGGGGCGCCGGGCGATGGCGCACCTCGTGCATGTCTGGCATGAACGCAATGGTTGGTCGCACAAGGTGTTGCCGGCTCTGGCCGAAACGCTCGACCTCGGTCGGGTGCACAACTCCCAGATCTCCAATCTCCGCAACGGCAAGCTCGCATCTCCGGGGCCGGAGGTCTTCCTCGCCCTCGGGCAGGCCAATGCGGTGCTCGAGGGCGGTCTGGAGCCGCTTCGGGAGCATCTGCAGGAGGTGCATCCGGAATTGCTGCAGGTGTTGGAAGCCGGGCGGGAACCGATGCGCAACAGCGCTGGCCAGGCGCTTGGTGCCGGCGATTTGCTGGAGATCTTCGTAGGGCTGGCGCCGTTGCCTCCTGGGTTCGACTGGCGGATCGATGCCCGGGAGGGCGTGGCCCTCAGTGCGGCCCTCGCCGATCTGCTCTGCAGTGGGCAGTCCTGGCGTCAGTGCCGCGATCAGGTGATGCAGGCCTACCCCCCCAGCAAGCCGCAGCGGCGCGAGCGTTTCGCGGCCGTGATGGCCGGGTTGCGCGATTACTCCGCTGAGGAGCTCGATGGGGAACTCCTCGATCTGCATGCCACCTATGAAGGGCTGGGTGGATCCAGTCAGCGTGGTGCCGAAGGGTTTCTGGCCCAGCTGCGGCAGCGAGCTGCCGCGATGGACGCCAACGCTCAGGGCAGTCCTGAGGGCGCATAACGGGCCTGGCGGATGCGGTGGGCCAGACGCAGTCGGCGCAGCAGGCGGATGTGCAGCCAGGTGATGTCGAGCTCAAACCAGCGCAGACCATGGCGGGCACTGGCCGGATGGGCGTGATGGTTGTTATGCCAGCCCTCGCCGAACGAGAGCAGGGCCACCCACCAGCAATTGCGGGAGAGGTCGGGGCAATCGAAATTGCGGTAGCCACAGGCGTGGGTGGCCGAATTCACCAGCCAGGTGACGTGATACACGATCACCAGGCGCAGCGGAATCGCCCAGAGCACCAACCCCAGGCCGCCGCCATGCACGTCAGCCATCTGGCCGTAGGCGTAGAGGGCCAGGCCCAGGGGAATCTGCAGGAGCAGGAACCAGCGATCAAGCCAGCGATAGAAGGGATCGGCCTGGAGGTCCCCCGCATAGCGGTCGATGTGCTCCAGAGCGGGGATTGCGTGCAGCATCCACTCGCTGTGACTCCACCAGAGGCCGCGGGCGGCGTCGTGGTGGTCGTTGGCTTGGTCGGAGAAGCGGTGGTGATGGCGGTGCAGGCCCACCCATTCGATCGGTCCGCTCTGGCAGGCCAGGGTTCCCATGATCACCAGGGTGCGCTCCAGCCAGCGGGGCACGCTGAGGCTGCGGTGGGCGACCAGGCGGTGCAGGCCGAGGGTCACGCCCAGCACGGTCATCCAATAGAGCACCGCCAGAGCGACAACGCCCTGCCAGCTCCAGAACCGGGGCAGGAGGGCGACGGTGGCCAGCACATGCAGGATGAGCATGAAACTGGTGGTGCCCCATTTGATCCGTCGCTGCCGGCGGGGCAAGGGGCCCCGGGGAGCCATCACCGCCGCACGCATGCGCAGCTCGCGATCGGTGGCGGCAGACGCCAGAGGGGTTGTGACCAAGGAAGACTCCACGAACCGAATCGTCGGTCGCTGCGGTGAGGGCCGCGGCGAACAGGCGTTGGGTTGGAGCTGAGAATGTAGAAGAGCAACGGATGCAGCAGCGAGACGCCGCGATTGATGCTTTTGAGTTCCGATGCTTCGCCTTCCGCCTCGCCCGAGGTGCGGGCCCGCGCTCTGGTGCAGCGTGTGGCGGCGCAACAGGCGCCCGTTGCCGCCGCCCGCACGGCTGGGGTGGGCTTGCGCCTGGAGCGGATCCTGGCGGCCTTCGCGGCGGAGCGGGTCGGCACCCAGCATTTCGCCTCCCTGACGGGGTATGGCCATGGCGATCAGGGGCGTGAGGTGCTCGATCGGGTCTTCGCGCGGGTGTTGGGGGCGGAACAAGCAGCGGTGCGCCTGCAGTTCGTCAGTGGCACCCATGCCATCGCCGCCGCCTTGTTCGGTGTGCTGCGCCCCGGCGATCGGATGCTGTCGATCACTGGTCGGCCTTACGACACCCTGGAGGAGGTGATCGGCCTGCGCGGAGAGGGTCAGGGGTCCCTGGTCGACTTCGGCGTCGACTACGCCGAATGCGATCTGAACCCCGATGGTTCGCTGGATCTACAGGCGCTGGATCAGGCCCTGGACCAGCCCATCCGCCTGATCCTGATTCAGCGCAGCTGCGGCTACAGCTGGCGGCCGTCTGTTTCGATCGCGCAGATCGAAGCGGTGTGCCAGCGCATTCATGCCCGCCAGCCGGAGTGCGTCTGCTTCGTTGACAACTGTTATGGCGAGCTGGTCGAAGAGCGGGAGCCGCCTGCTGTGGGTGCCGATCTGATCGCCGGCTCCCTGATCAAGAATCTGGGCGGCACCCTGGCGCCCACCGGTGGTTATGTGGCCGGTCGCGCTGAGCTGGTGGAACGGGCCTGCTGTCGGCTCACCGCCCCTGGGATCGGCAGTGAGGGCGGCACCGGATTTGATCTGCACCGACTGATCCTGCAGGGGCTGTTTCTCGCCCCCCAGATGGTGGCGGAAGCGCTCATCGGCGCCGAACTGGTGGCTGGCACGTTCGCCGCCCTGGGCTATCCGGTGCAACCGTCTCCGGGTGCGCACCGGAGCGACCTGATTCAGGCGGTGCAGCTCGGCGATCCCGAAGCCCTCAAGGTGGTGTGCCGAGCGTTTCAGGCCTGCTCTCCAGTGGGCGCCTATCTCGATCCGGTGCCTGCGGCCATGCCCGGCTATGCCAGTGATCTGGTGATGGCCGGCGGCACCTTCATCGACGGCAGCACCAGTGAGTTTTCCGCCGATGCTCCCCTGCGGGAGCCTTTCAACCTCTATGTGCAGGGCGGCACCCATCGCAGCCATCTCGAACTGGCTCTGATCCGAGCGCTGGTGGCGCTCGAGGAGGCACGACTGGTGGATCTACCCCACACTGGGTGAGGTGTCTGCCCGCTTCCGGCCCGATGGCCTTCGATTTTCCTGACCAGTTCCGCTTCGCCGACAGCCATGAATATGCCCATCGCGATGGCGATCTGGTGCGGGTGGGCCTCAGTGCCTTTGCGGTGGATCAGCTCGGCGACATCGTGTTTGTCGATCTCCCCGATGTGGGTGCCAGCCTGAATCGCGGCACCGGTTTCGGATCGGTGGAGTCGGTGAAGGCGGTGGAAGACATGTATGCCCCCCTCAGCGGCGAAGTGGTGCAGCGCAATGAAGCGGTGCTGGCCAGCCCGGAGGAACTGCAGAACGACCCCCATGGGGAGGGGTGGTTGCTGGTGATCCGCCCTGCTGACGCGTCGCAGCTGGCTGAATTGATGGATGCGGCCACCTACGCCACCAAGATCGCCGCTTCCTGAACGGCAGACGGTCTGCGGTTTCGTTCCCTACAGTCGCGCCTGCTGCTCAAAGGCCGTGACCCTTCTGGAACAGCGCTGCGTCGCCTCTGCAGAAGCCATTGAGCAACACAGGCTGTCGCCTTTTGTGGAGCGGCATCTCGGACCTGATCCGGAGCAGCAGCAGTGCATGCTCCAGGCTCTCGGGTTCGCGTCGTTGGAAGACTTTGTGCGGGCGGTGGTGCCCGCCGACATCCTCGATGCCGAGCCGCCACTGGAGGCCATGCCCGAGGGTGTGGCTGAAGCACAGGCTCTTGCGGAGCTGCGCAAGATCGCTGCGGCGAACCGTCTGCATCGTTCCCTGATCGGTCTCGGGTATCACGACACGGCGACGCCGGCCCTGATTCAGCGCCACGTGCTGGAGAATCCGGCCTGGTACACGGCCTACACCCCGTATCAGGCTGAGATTGCCCAGGGGCGGTTGGAGGCTCTGCTCAATTTCCAGACCCTGATCAGCGAGCTCACCGGGCTGCCGATCGCCAATGCGTCTTTGCTCGATGAGAGCACGGCCTGCGCTGAAGCGATGAGCCTCAGTCTGGCTGTGTGTAAGCGCCCGCAGGCGTGTCGCTTTCTGGTGGATGCGGCCGTGCTGCCCCAGACGTTGGCGGTTCTCGAGACCCGGGCCACGCCGCTGGGGGTCAGCCTGGAGGTGGGCGAGCCTGATGCCTTCCGCTGGGACGAGGACGTGTTCGGGGTGTTGCTCCAACTTCCCGGTCGCAACGGCCATCTCTGGGATCCATCGGCGCTGATCGCTGCGGCCCATGCGCACGGTGCTCTGGCCACCGTGGCGATTGATCCCCTGGCCCAGGTGCTGCTCGCTCCCGTCGGGTCACTCGGAGCTGATATCGCTGTGGGCAGCGCTCAGCGCTTCGGTGTGCCCATGGCCGGCGGCGGTCCCCATGCCGCCTTTTTTGCCACCCGTGAGATCTACAAGCGTCAGGTGCCCGGCCGGATCGTCGGTCAGTCGGTGGATGCGGAAGGCCGCCCGGCATTGCGCCTGGCTCTGCAGACCCGGGAGCAACACATCCGCCGCGACAAAGCCACCAGCAACATCTGCACCGCCCAGGTGCTGCTGGCGGTGATGGCGTCGTTTTACGCGATTCATCACGGTCCGGATGGCCTCGCGGTGATTGCCCGGCGCCTGGTGGGGCAGCGCATCGCCCTGGAGCGGGGTCTGGTGGCCCTTGGCTATCCGTTGCCTCAGGCCCCCCGCTTCGATGGCTTCGATGTGGTCACTCCCCTGGCCCCCGCTGTGCATCAACGCGCAAGCGAGTGCGGTTTCAATCTGCGCGTGCTGCCCGATGGGGCTCCTGTGGAGCAGGCGGAGGGCTTTGGACTCAGCCTTGATGAGCTCAGCGATCCAGGCGAGCTGCAGGCGCTGTTGACCGTGCTGGCGGAGGTGGTCGATCAGCCCGTTCCCGTCCTGGATCCCCTGGCGATGGCAGCGGAGACGGTCGATCTGGAGCAGGCTCTTCCCGCGCTTCCTCTGCGCCGCGGCCGCTGGCTCCAACAGCCGGTGTTCCAGCGCTACCGCAGCGAAACCGAGCTGCTGCGCTACATCCAGCGGCTGGTGAGCCGGGATCTTTCGCTGGTGCACAGCATGATCCCCCTGGGGAGCTGCACCATGAAGCTCAACGCGGCGGCTGAACTGGTGCCGGTGAGCTGGCGCTCGTTCTCCGCCCTCCATCCCTTTGCGCCAGCGGAGCAGTGCCGGGGCCTGCAGCACCTGGTGCACGATCTGGAAGGTTGGCTGGCGGCTCTTACCGGTTTTGCGGCGGTGTCATTGCAGCCCAATGCCGGTTCCCAGGGTGAATATGCCGGTCTGCTGGTGATCCGGGCCTGGCACCGCTCCCGCCAGGACGCCCATCGCGATGTCTGTCTGATTCCCACCAGCGCCCATGGCACCAATCCCGCCAGTGCGGTGATGGCCGGCCTGCGCGTTGTGCCGGTGGCCTGTGATGCGCAGGGCAATGTGGATGTGGAGGATCTGCGGGCCAAGGCGGAGCAGCACAGTGCCTCCCTGGCGGCCCTGATGGTCACCTATCCCTCAACCCATGGGGTGTTTGAAACCCGGATCCGCGAGATCTGCGATCTCGTGCATCAGCACGGTGGTCAGGTGTATCTCGATGGTGCCAACCTCAACGCCCAGGTGGGTCTTTGCCGGCCCGGTGCCTACGGGGCTGATGTTTGCCATCTGAATCTGCACAAAACCTTCTGCATTCCCCACGGTGGTGGTGGCCCCGGGGTTGGTCCGATCGGCGTGGCGGCGCACCTCCAACCGTTCCTGCCCGGCCACCCCCTGGTGGCCTGCGGCGGCGACCAGGGAATCACGCCCGTGTCTGCTGCACCCTGGGGAAGTGCGGGCATCCTGCCGATCAGCTGGATGTATCTGCGTTTGATGGGGCCGCGCGGTCTGCGGCGGGCGTCAGCTGTGGCGCTGTTGGCCGCCAATTACCTCGCCCATCGGCTCGGCGATCACTACCCGGTGCTGTTCCGCGGTGACGCAGGCCTCGTCGCCCATGAGTGCATCCTGGATCTGCGCGACCTCAAGCGTTCCGCCGGCCTGGATGTGGATGACATCGCCAAGCGCTTGATGGATTACGGCTTCCATGCGCCCACGGTGAGCTGGCCGGTGGCGGGAACGGTGATGGTGGAACCCACAGAGAGTGAAAGCTTGCCGGAACTGGATCGCTTCTGCGACGCCATGATCGCGATCCGTGCCGAGGCGGCTGCGATCGAATCCGGCGATGTGGATCGCCAGAACAACCCCCTCAAGCGTGCGCCCCACACCCTGGCTGCGGTCACAGCTGACCACTGGGATCGTCCTTATTCGCGCCGTGAAGCGGCGTACCCGATGGCTGATCAACGGGAGGCCAAGTTCTGGCCCCATGTGGCCCGGATCGACAATGCTTTCGGTGATCGCAACCTGATCTGCACCTGTCCGTCTGTTGAGGAGCTGGCGGCAGCCCAACCGGCAGGGTAAATTTTTACCGAAATCGGAAATAATCATTGCCGATTTCAGCCCCGGTGTTTGTGCATCACCACACTGTGCGGCATCAGCAACCTTGTCGAGGGGACATGGCCAGCAAGCACACTCCAGCCACCACTCCCATTACCAAAGTTCCGGAGCTTCCGGATTGTCTTGAAGCGGCTCTCCAGCGGGGTCACACCCTGCATGTGGAGGGCACCAACGTTGTGCGCGTGCCTTTTGGTGTGCGTCAGGCGCGCCGTGAGCGGCCCGGTCGTCCGCAGCGTTGGGCCACCCTGGTGCTGCCATTCCAGCCCCTCGGCTCGCCCACACCGCCGCCGCAAGCCGCCTGAGCCAGCGCGTTGCGCTGGCGCGTTCGGATCAGGCCGACCTGATCAGGCTGGTGCTTTCAGACAGACGCCAGTCGATCAGCGCTTTCACATCCTCCAGCGAGCAGGTGGGCGTGCGAAAGGGCAGCAGCGTCATCGGACTGCGTTCGGGCCTCACCAGCCAGGTGCCATTGGCCTGGGTCAGCAAAAGAAAGCCCCGATAACGCACAGGGGGTCGAGGCTCTGTGGCGGTTCCCATCGCAGCGGGACAGCATCAAGTCAAAGCTATTTCAACCCACCACATCTGGTGTGGTGCTGAACTTTCGAGAATCTTCGGGATCGCCTTCACGCGGTGTTGCGTTCCCTTGGCTTCAGGCCAGTGCAAACAGCAGCAGATCGCTGGCCTCCACAGCCTCCAGGCCGTTTCCGGGAATCGAATCGTTCGGGAGGCCGAGGCCATCACCGCGACGCAGCTGGGCTGGCAGCGGTTCTGCGGCTGCATTCAGCCCGAGCTGACCGTCGATGACCTGAAGCCAACTTGAGCCTGTCAGGTCGGTGGGCCAATCGAGGCTGGCACCCGCTTTGATCTGAGCGCGCCACAGGCGCACCGGGCGAGCGATCGCCAGAGCTCCATCCTTGCGATCCGGGTCCAGCAGGCGGGTCCAGCCCGACCCCAGTGGCATCGGCTGTTGCTCATAGGCGGGGCTGAGCCCGGTCTGGGTCGGCTCAATCCAGATCTGCAGCAGCCTGCAGGGATCGGGGCTCTGGTTGATTTCGCTGTGCACGATGCCGGTGCCGGCACTCATGCGCTGCACTTCCCCCGCCCGCAGCACGGCGTTGTGACCCATGGAGTCGGTGTGGGTCAGTTCCCCCTCCACCATCACGGTGATGATCTCCATGTCACGGTGGGGATGCATGCCGAAGCCCCGACCGGCGGCGATGGTGTCGTCGTTGATCACGCGCAGGGGGCCATAGCCTATCCAGTCGGGGTGGTGGTGGCCCGCGAAGGAAAAGCTGTGCCAGGAGTCCAGCCACGCGAGGGCGCTGTGGAAGCGCTCGTCGGCGGGGCGGAACAGCGGTTGTGGAGGGGGCAGCGCAGACACCATGGCTGGGTTGAGGGTGAGGGGCTCAAACCTGGAGAGGCTGTTTCTGAATCAGGCGTTGGAGCAGATCCTGGAGGCTGTCGTCCTTTGCTGGCTTGGCGTAGTTGCTCAGCAATTGGCGGCCCACCACTTCGGCGCCGAGATGGGTGAGCTGGATGCGCAGGGCATGGAGCAGGGCCATGCCCCCGCCTCCGGAGAAGGTGGCCATGGCGATCGGCCGACCGTTGAACAGGCTGCGGAAGTCATCCCCCTGCACCGACAACCAGGCGATGGCGCTGGTGAGAGAGGGGGGGATGGATCCGTTGTATTCAGGGGCGCAGATCACCCAGCGTGGCGTCGCCATCAGTTGCTCCTGCAGGGGAGCGACGGCTGCCGGCGTGCCCTTCTCCTGGGCCCGGGGGGTGTAGAGGGGCAGATCGAGGCTGGTGAGATCGAGCAGCTCGGCCTGTTGCCCCAGCTGTTCGGCCTGTTCCACGAAGCGCTGCGCCAGTTTGAGGTTTTCACCATTGCTGGCGGTGATCACCAGGAGATCGGGGCTGGTGGCAGACATGGCGTGAAGAGGTGCTGGGGCTGAAACTAGGTCGAGCGGCAGCGCGGGCTCAGGCGGCTTTCAGTTCCGCTTCCCGGTAGGGCACAAAGCTGGCTTTGCGGGCGCCGCAGATCGGGCAGGTCCAGTCGTCTGGAATCGCTTCAAACGGCGTGCCTGGAGTAATGCCGGAGTCGGGGTCGCCCTGGGCGGGGTCGTAGATCATCGAGCACACCTTGCAGATCCAGAGGCCGGCGACCGGCTCATCGGCCTCACCGGCCTCCCCTTTGCCTTGCAGCGCTTCGAGGGCGACGCCGTAGCGCTCAGCATGATGCTGCTCGACCGGTGCGAGCAGGCCGAAATTCTTGGCGGCGGTGCGGAACATGCCGGCGTGTTCCTTGGATTCGTCGATCTGGTCGTTGAATTCAGCTTCGGCACCGCCATCGCGATCGCTGCGGGCCTGGGCGGCGAACTCGGGGTACATGGTGGTGTACTCGTAGGTTTCACCTTCGATGGCCAGTTCCAGGCAGCGGGCCAGCATCGCCTGCTTGGCTTCGTCGCTCAGGCTGGCCGGATCGTCGATCACCAGCTCGGGGTGGAGCAGGCGGAAGTGGGCGAAGGCGTGCTCGGTTTCCTGGGCGGCGGTGTCGCGGAAGAGTTTGGCCAGTTCGGTGTTGCCGAGCTTCTTGGCCACATCGGCGAAGAAGAGATATTTGCGGTTGGCCATGCTCTCGCCGCCGAAGGCGGCTTCGAGGTTGGCGTGGGTGGCCGCGTTGTTCAGGTCCATGGCTGGGTGGGAAGCAACATCAGCAGCTTAGCCGAACTCATAACGAGTATGAGTTGGTCTTCAGATGCTGATGTTCGGATTGTGGTTCAAGCCGGACCTCGGCTCAGTAGTTGGCGCCACTGCGACGATGGTGCACGGCGGTTTGTCCATCGCTGTCGAGCACGCCGCCCTCTCGGACTTCGGCATAGATCAGCCAGTGGTCGCCGCATTCCATGCGTTGTTTCACCTCTGCTTCGAGCCAGGCCAGGGCGTCCGGCAGCAGGGGCTGGTCCGCCGGACTGCGCGATACCTCCAGGCCTGCGAAGCGATCGTCTCCGGGCGCAAACGGTCGTAGGAACTGCTTCATTGGCCCGCTTTCGCGGCCCTCCGCCAGCACGTTGAGGGCGAAGCGATCGCCCTTGTGCAGCAGTGCTTCCACGGCCCGATCTTTGGCCACGGCCACGGTGATGCCCGGTGGCGTAAAGCTCGCCTGGCTCACCCAGCTGGCCACCATGGCACCGGTCTGGCTGCTTTCTGCCGTCCCCTTGCGGGCAGTGAGCACACAGAGCGACCCCACCACCCGGCCCAGGGCCAGCACAGCCGGGTCGCTGCGGCTTTCGCTCAGGCCTCCGGCCGAGCGGCGCTGTTGCTTGCGGCGTTCCTGTTGCAGTTGTCTGGCGAAGCGTGTGCCCGTCTCCTCCAGGGTGCGCACGGTGCCGGCATCGGGGCTGAATTTGATCCGGATCGGTTCGAAGCCGAAGCTGAAGCCGCCATCGCGCAGCTTGCTCTCGAGCAGATCGAGGGCTTCGCCACTCCAGCCGAAGCTGCCGAACACGCCCACCGGTTTGCTGCGATCCCCCTCCGCTAGCACGGTGCCCAGGGCGGAGACGATCGGGGTCGGCGCATGGCCCCCCAGGGTTGGTGAGCCGATCAGAATCGCGTCGGCTTTGCGGATCGCCTGCACCAGATCGTCGGCGGGCGTGAATTCGCAGTTGAGGCTGCTGACGCGCACACCCGTGCGTCCGATGCCGCGGGCGAGGGCATCGGCGATCGCTGCAGTGTTGCCGTAGGCGCTGGCGAAGAGCAGTACCACCGTGAGCGCTGCCTTGTGCTGGCGTTCACCCCAGCGGCGGTAGTCGCTGAGCAGGCTGCGCCAGCTGGCTTCGATCGCCGGTCCGTGGCCGGGCGCGATCGTGCGGATGTCGAGTTCCTCGAGCCGTTCCACCACGCTGTCCACCTGGGTGGCCATCGAGGCCATCAGGCAGTCGTAGAAGTGGCGCCGTTCCTCTTCGGTGTCGTTGCGGCTGGCTTCGGCCCAGGTGCTGGTGCAGAGGTGGGCGGCGAAGAACTTGTCGCTCATCAGCAGGCCGTCCGATTCCTCGAAGGCCAGGAGGCCGCCCGGCCAGCGCGGGGTGGGAGCGGGAAGCAGCAGCAGCCGACGACCCTCCGCCAGGGGCAGGGTCGTCTCCTGACGGATCACCCGCAGCGTGGGTAGTGCCGGCAGTGGGGGGCGGTGGTCGTCCTCCCCTGGAGGCAGGGGTTTGCGTTGATGCCAGAGCTCCTCCAGCAGCTTGGCGCCGGGGTTGGAACTGATCAGTTCCAGGCCGGGGTAGTGCTCCGCCAGCTTGTGCAGCAGGGCCACCCGGTTGGGGTTCACATGGCCCACCACCACCTGCAGCGCCTGGGCCTCCCCTGGGGTTGTGGTCGTGGAGAGGTGGCGGGCGAGGGCGGGCAGGAACACCTCGGCGTAGGCGACACCGGGTGGATGCACCAGAACGGCGGGGCAGGGCTGCCCATCGGCGTCTGTGCCGGCGGCATACAGAAAGCTGTTGGCGGTGCTGCCGCGCTCAAGGGAATATTCGAGCTCGAAGCGCAGGCGCTGGGGGCTCAACCCCCTCAGGGTGATCAGGCCCCGGTCGAGCGGCAGGTCAATGACTTCCCTGCCGGAGCTGTCCTGAAGGCTGGCGCTGGCAGTGGGCATCAGTAGTGGTTCCCCACTTTGCGGTGGTGGACGGCGGTGCGGGCATCGGCATCCGCCACGTTGCCCTGCTCCACCACGGCGTAGATGATCCAGTGGTCAGGCCCCTCCATGCGTTGGTCAACACGGCAGCTCAGGTAGGCGAGCGCATCGCCGAGCACCGGGCCGCCGGCGGCCACGCCTTCCAGGGTGTTGATGCCGGCGAAGCGATCGGCACCCGGTGGGAAGCGCTTGAGAAAGTGACGCAGCAGCGGTTGGTGGTTGTCGTCGCGGAGCACATTCAGCACAAAGCGATCACCCACCTGCATCAGGGTTTCGATCGCCCGGTCTTTGGCGACCGCAATCGTGAGGCCCGGAGGCGAGAAGCTGGCCTGGCTCACCCAGCTGGCCACCATGGCGCTGCGGCGGCGGCTGCCGTTTTCGCCCTGGCTCGCCGTCACCACGTAGAGGCCACCACTGAGGCGTCCCAGGGCTTTGTCGAGATCACCATCCAGGCTTTTCATCGCTGCGATCGCCTTGTCTCGCGTCAGCAGCTGCCCCAGGTCGGTGCCGGCTTCTTCGCAGCGCTGGTAATCCTCTCCATCGGGAAGCTGGCGGATCCGCAAAGGCGCAAACGCTTCCTTCTGGCCCTGGCTGCGCAGTTGGCTGGCCACGGCATCAATCGGTTCGTCATTGCCGCCGAAGGCGTCATACACGCCCACCAGCTGTTTGGGATGCAACGCCGCCAGCAGGGTGCCGATGGAGGCCTGGAAGTCGCTGTCGGCTTCCGCCGGCCAGGTGGGCACCACCACCGCTTTGGCATCACCGATCAGGGCCGTGAGTTCCTGGGCATCGGTGGCGCGCAGGTCCACCAGCTGCACCTGGGCTTCGGCCTTGCCGATGCCGTGGGCGATCGCCTGGCTGAGCCGGTCGCAGAAGCCGTATTGGCTGAGATAGCAAACGGCGGCGTAGCTCTCCCCCTGGCTGCGCACACTGCTCCATTCGCGGTAATCGCTGATCCAGTGGCTGAGGTGGTGGCGCAGCAGCGGGCCATGGCCCACGGCGATGGTGTGGATTTCCGGCAGGCCATCCATGCGCTTGAGCGCCTGCAACACGCTGCGGGCGTTGGGGCCCATCAGGCAGTCGTAATAAAAGCGGAAGTCCGGTGCGATCGCGCCCGGGTCCAGATCAAAGACTTCGTCTGAGCAGTAGTGCAGACCGAAGGCATCGCAGGTGAAGAGGATGCCGGTGCCGTGATCGAAGGAGAAGATCGTGTCGGGCCAGTGCAGGTTGGGGGCACTCAGAAACTCGAAGCGGTGCTGCACGCCGCTGGCTGGGTTGGTGCCCAGATCGAGCTCCTCGCCGCTCTTCACCGCCCGGCTCCTGAAGGGGCGGTGCACCTGGTTCTCCAGGAACTGGATCGCCACCTTCGAGGCCACGATCTCGATTTCGGGGTTGAGGTCGATCAGATGTCCGATCAGCCCCGAATGATCGGGCTCGGTGTGGCTCACGATCAGGTGATCGATCGCTTTCGGATCGATCTGCTCCTGCAGCAGCGGCAGCCAGGTGCTCTTGAACTTGAGGTGGCTGCTGTCGATCAGGGCGGTGCGCTCACCCCGCACCAGAAAGCTGTTGTAGGTGGTGCCGTTGCGCAGGCCGAATTCGATGTCGAAGCGACTGCGGTCCCAGTCGAGCGAGCGGATCGTGGTGGTGTCGGCCCCGATCACCTCGCACTGCAGGCTGAGTCGGCCGGTGGCAGCTGCCATCCCATTGCGTGCGGCGAACCTCGACTGTAGAAACAGTGTTCGTTTTCAGACCTGGCCGACGCTCGTGCGTTACATCGCCGCCCAGGCGGCCTGAGGGCCCGTGATGGGGCGGCAGCGGAGGATGGCCGTCCGTGCGCTGGCGATCATGACCACAACCGTTGACCGGGGCTGGCGCGGACTGCGTCAGAGCCTGGGGCCGGGAATCCTGTTGGCAGGGGCCTGCATCGGCGGCTCCCATCTGATGTCGTCCACCACCGCCGGTGCCCGTTTCGGTTTTGCCCTGGTGGGTCTGATCCTGCTCACCAACCTGCTCAAGTACCCGTTCCTGCTGGTGGGCAGTCGCTTCACGGCGGCCACCGGGCAGTCGCTCCTGGAGGGATTTCAGGCCCGCAGCCGCGCCTATCTGCCCCTGTATCTGATCGTGAGCCTGGTGACGGGCACCCTCACCATCGCCGCGGTGAGTTTCGTGGCCGGGCTCCTGCTCACGACTGTGCCGGTGCTTGCCGGCTTCGATCCCTACGGCCTGGCGATTGCCGTATTGCTGGTCAGTGCGCTGCTGCTCCTTCTTGGCCATTACCGCGCCCTCGACCGGATCTCGAAAGTGTTGGTGGCGCTGCTCACCCTGCTCACCGGCGTCGCGGCCTTCACCTTGCTGATCCGCGGGCCCGTGGCGGATGTGGCCACCAGCTGGTCCGCGGCCGATCCCAGTCCCTGGACCTGGGCCAACCTCGGTTTTCTGATCCCTCTGATGGGGTGGATGCCGGGGCCGGTGGAGATGTGTGTGTGGCCATCGCTGTGGATGTTCTCGCGCGCCCGCGACAGTCATCACACCGCCAGTCGTCAGGAGGCTGAATTTGACTTCAATCTGGGCTACGCCGTCACGGTGGCGACGGCCCTGTTCTTCGTGATTCTTGGTGCTTACACCATGTATGGCACCGGTGACGGGATGCTCTCCGCCAGTGGTGTGTCGTTCGCGCAGAAGCTGATCCGGCTTTACACCGAAGCGATGGGCGGCTGGGCCGCCTGGGTGATCATTCCGGCCGCGTTCTCGGCCATGTTCAGCACCACCCTCACCTGTCTGGATGCCTATCCGCGCAGCATTTCGGCGATTCAGGGCCTGCTCCAGGGCAAGGATCGGGGCGATGCGGCGCCGGGTCCTCAGCGGCGCCGCCTGGCGCTCTGGGTGGTGCTCCACTTCCTCGCCTCCGTGCTGGCCCTGTTGCTGGCATCAAGCGGTGGTGTGGGGGTCACGGATTTTGTGTTCGGAGCGATGACCGGCAGCTTTGTCACCGCCCCGCTGTTCGCCTGGATGGCGATGGACACGATGAACAGTGCCCTGGTGCCGCTGGAGCACCGTTACGGACCCTGGATGCGGGGATTGTGCTGGCTGGGGCTGGTGTTCTTTGTGCTGTTCACGCTGGTGTTCATTGGCCACGACCTGCTCGGTGTTGGCCGCTGAACATCAGCGTGGGCTGCTGGTTGCTGCTCAGCTCTCCACCTGCACCGCAACGGCGGTGTGGCTGTTCACTTTTCCGGCACGGATGGTGAGCACACCATCGCGATAACTGGCTTGGAGTTGCTCACGGTTCAGTCCCTGGGGAAAGCGGAAACTGCGGCTCCAGCTGCCGTAGCGGAACTCACTGAGCAGGGCGGTGTCTTCGTCCTCGGCGTTGTCGGGGCGACGACGTTCTGCGGTCACGCTGATGCTGCGATCGGTGGCCTGCACGTCGATCGTGCTCTTGTCGACACCGGGCAGCTCAAGGCTGATCACATAGGCCTCGGCCGTGTCGTGGATTTCCGCTGCAGGAACCCGCTCGGCCTGGGACAGTTGCTGGTCCAGGCGCTCAAACAGATCGAAGGGAGATTGGCGAAGGGTGATCATGGTGGTGTCCTCCAGAAGGTGGAAGTTGGGGGTGTTGGTTGTCACCCGCACCGCCAATCTGCGCCCTGTGCTTGGGCACCAACAGCCGGAGAACCGGCCGTTCAGGTTCGGTCTCGACCACCTGCTTCGGTTGCCACCACTGCCGTGTCGTGACAACCGCCCCTCAGAGCCGTTTGTCTTCAGAGCAGCCACCAGTCGGCAAAGGCGGCCGCCTGACCACAGGCGCGACCGTCCCCATCCCGGAGGGTCCAGATGCGGGCGTTGTTGATCACGAAACGGCGCCCATTCCGGTCGATGCGGATGCCCCGATAGCCGCGAAAGGCATCGCGTTGTTGTGCGGTGCTGAGGGCCTGCGCCCGGTCCCGTCGCTCGCTCTCCGGTGCCGTGCGTCGGGAGGGCATGCCCACCATGGCGGACCAGGGCCGTTGCCACAACCGCAGGGCGGTGGCGTTGGCATAGGTGAGTCGGGGGCCTTCGCCTGCGTCGAGAGCGGCGCCGTCGTGGGCGAGCACGGCCATGTCGGCAGCGAAGAGTTCCTGACAGATCAATCGGCCTGCGTTGCCGCTCCGGTCGCAGGCCAGCAGGGGTTGGCCGAAGGCGCGCTGGTGGGAGTGCAGCAGGAGCGTCACCAGGCCCTGTGTTGCCAAGCTCAGCCAGGGCGCTTCAGCCACCGGCGGCCATCGCGGCGAGCATCGCTTGCTGGGCCAGCGTTTGGCCTTGCTCGCGCAGGTGCGTCAGGAAGTGCTGTTTGGCCTCGGGGAAGCGTGGTTCCTCCGCCAGGGGCAGCTCACCGGCCGCATCCAGGCCCGTGTCGCCGTCCATGGCCGGGGTGATCACCACCAGATCGCCGTCGAGGGCGGCGTCGTAGCGCCACCAGAGGGTGGGATCGAGCACGGCGGGATGGGGTGGCGCCAGGGTTGCCGGGCTGTCGTCCGCACCTTGGCCGTCGTTCTGATCCGCTTCCGACGACTCAGCGAGCGCCTCCAGGGCTTGCCGGCGGTGTTCAGCCAGATCCTCCAGCAGCTTGGCGCGGGTGCGACCGCGCAATTGGAAGAGCACGAAGGGGTCTTCGCTGAACCGCTCCCCCATCAGGAAATACACGGCACTGATGTGTTTGCAGGGGTTGGCTTTATCGGGACAACTGCATTCGCTGCGCACCTCCTGGAGCTTGAAGGGAAAGAGACGTCGGCCGCTGGCCGCGAAGGCCCGTTCGATGTCCGCCGGCATGATTCCCGCCAGCAACTGCGCCGACCAGCGCGCCTTCTGGGTCAGGGCTTCGAGCACATAGCCCCAGTCTTCGTCGCTGAGCACATCGAGCCAGAGCTTCACCTTGTAGGGGTCTTCGCCGGTGCCCTGCACGCGGGCGTGCACCCGCCGCCCTTCGAAGCGGATCGAGGTCACATGCCCTTCGCGGGCATAGGCCCAGGCGCGCTCCAACCGTTTTTTGAAGCGGTAGGAGTTGATCAGCTCCATCCACTGCTCCACCCACCAGGGCTGCTGCCCCAGGCCCTCGTCGCCGAGGGAGGTGTTGATGCCGTTGCCGGGAGGGGTGAGGGTCATGCTGAAAGTGATCCGTTGTCGTCGAGGCTCACCAGTTCCTTCAGCTGGCCCATGTCGAGCCCGCCGAGCCAATCTTCGCCTGAGCCGATGATGTCTTCGGCGAGGCGTGATTTCTCGCGGATCATCCGGTCGATTTTTTCTTCGACCGATCCACTGGTGATGAACTTGTGCACCATCACCCGGTTCGTCTGGCCGATCCGGTAGGCGCGGTCGGTGGCCTGGTTTTCCACCGCCGGATTCCACCAGCGATCGATGTGAAACACATGGCTGGCGCGGGTGAGGTTGAGGCCCACACCACCGGCTTTCAGTGACAGCAGGAACAGCTGAGGCCCCCGCGGGTCTTCCTGGAAGCGATCGACCATCGCCTGGCGTTCGCTCTTGCTGGTGCTGCCGTTCAGGAACGGCACTTCGCTGCGCCAGCGCCGTTGCAGGTAACCCTGCAGCAGATGGCCCCATTCGGCGAACTGGGTGAAGAGCAGGGCGCGGTCGCCGGCGTCGATCACCTCCTCGAGGATTTCCTCCAGGCGCTGCAGTTTCATGGAGCGCTGCAGGAACTCGTCGCCGGCCGCCTCCTCTTTCAGGGCCAGGGCGGGATGGTTACAGATCTGCTTCAGCTTGGTGAGCAACCCCAGCACCTGGCCATGCCGTTGTCCGCGGGGCGCCCGGGCAATCGCATCGAGGGTGTCCTCGACGGTTTTGGCATAGAGCGCTTTCTGCTCCCTGCTCAATCCCACCCATTCGCTCAGTTCCACCTTTTCGGGCAGGTCGGAAATGATCGCTTTGTCGGTTTTGAGCCGGCGAAGAATGAAAGGTCCCACGCGGGATTTCAGATCCCGCAGCGACGACATGTCGCCATAGCGCTCAATCGGCATGCGGTAGCGCTGGCGGAAGAAGTCCTCTTCGCCGAGCACCCGCGGGTTGAGGAAATCCATCAAGGCCCAGAGCTCGCTCACCCGGTTCTCCACCGGCGTGCCGGTGAGGGCAATGCGGAAACGGCTGCTGCGTCCTGCGCGGGCCAGGTCTCGGGCCGCCATGCTCTGTTTGGCGCTCGGATTCTTGATTGCCTGCGCTTCGTCGATCACCACCCCCTGCCAATCGAGACTTTCGAGCAGTTCGCTGTCGCGTTGGAGCAGGCCGTAGCTGGTGAGCACCAGATCCACATCCTTGAGGCTCTTCTTGAGTGCTGCAGGGGTGGCAGGGCGCCTGGGCCCGTAGTGCTCCTTCACCTCGAGCTCCGGCGTGAAGGCGGCGGCCTCCCGCTTCCAGTTGGTGAGCACCGAGGTGGGCGCCACGAGCAACACCGGCCTCTTCAGCTCCTGCTCGGCCTTCAGGTGCTGCAGAAAGGCGAGCAGCTGGATGGTCTTGCCCAGACCCATGTCGTCGGCCAGGCAGGCGCCTTGATCAAAGCGGTGCAGAAAGGCCAGCCAGCCGAGGCCCCGCTCCTGGTAAGGCCGCAGCTGGCCGCAGAAGCCCTCCGGCGCCGGCAGGGGATCGGGAGCTTTCTGTTGGTGATACTGCTCGAGCACCGCCTGCAGCCGTGGGCCCGCTTCCAGGCGGTGCACCGGCATGCGCATCAGCGTGTCGCCTTCGCTGGCGGTGAGGCGCAGGGCATCGTCGAGGCTGAGATCGGGCTTCGCGGCGAAAAACCGCTCCGCATTCTTGAGATCGTTGGGGCGCAGCTCGATCCAGGTGCCCTTGTGCCGCACCAGGGGGCTGCGCTTGCCCGCCAGGCGCTCCAGTTCCCGCAGCGTCAGGGTGACGCCGCCGATCATCAGCTCCCAGCTCCAGTCGAGGGTTTCGCCCAGCGTGAAACCGCGGGATTTCTCCGGTAGTTCCGCCTGAATCGCCAGGCCGAGCCTGCTCGCCAGGCCACCCGAGAGGCTGGCTGGAAGCTCCACGCCCACCCCCACATCGCGGAGTTCGCGGGCTGCGGTGCGCACCAGCACGAAGGCTTCGGCGGGGGTGAGTTGCATCCCTTCCGGCGTGGCGCTGTCGAGACCGCGTTCGATCGGTGGAAACACCGTGAGCGCCCGGCCCATGCCTTCCAGCAGCAGTTCGCCCGGATGCTCCACGGCGATTTCGCCGAGCTGGAGTCCCTTCGGACCGGCCGCCCAGGCGAGGGCGGCCGGCACCTTGAGCGTGGGATCCGCTTCGGCCTGCAGTGCGAACCGCAGGGTCCAGAGGTCATCGCCGTCGTCGGGGGTCTCCAGTTCCAGGCAGGCCCGCGCCGCCGCCACAGTGCCGGCCACCCCTTCGCGCCAGTGATGGCTGGCGGTGGCCAGACGCTCTGCGTCTTCATCGCCCAGGTGGATCACGCCGGTGTCGCTGCCGAGGGCCTCCTCCCAGGCGGCAAGCAGGGGATCGAGCCCGTCCGTCTGGGCTGTGAAACCCGTGCGCAGCTGGGCATCCACCAGGTCTTCGAGCAGGGTGGCGACGCGCAGTCGGCCGCTGCGGGGACGACAACAGGCCACCGGATTGGCCGCCCGCATCGCCTCAGGCCGCAGCCGGGTGGTGCGGTTGCTGCGCTTCCCGGTGGGTTCGCGCCAGGGGAGAGCGCAGGTGGCCACCAGCGGCAGGCGGGCCGCCATGTCTTCCAGGCGGCGGCGATCGTCTTCGCGATTGAGCAGAGGCACCCAACGGGCGCGGTGGGGGTAGCCCTCCCCTTTGCTCAGCTCCACCTGGGGAATCCAGCGACTGCGAGCAATCAGGCTGAGGGCCCAGCGCTGCATGTGGCTCCACCAGCGCAGCTCATCGGCGAGGTCGGGGTGGCGGCCGGAGAGGGGCAAGCGGGCCAGCCAGGCGGTGGCTGCACCGGGTTCGACCGCCAGGCCCTGTACCTGCCAGGGCCACCATTCGGTCTGCTTCGGAATCGGTTCTCCCGCCTGCAGGGGCAGACCCGTCCAGCCCTCATCCACAGGGGCGGTCTCGCCACGCTTCCGCTTCGGTTTCACCGTGCGGCTGGGCAGGGTGAGGCAGGCGGTGGCATCGATGATGCCGTCGGGCAGCAGCTCCCGTTCGCTCAGCCAGGCGCGCAGGTCATCGGCGCTGAGGGTGAAGGGATGGGTGGCCGGGGTCACGCCGGGGCCCGCCGGCTCCGCCACACGCCAGGTGTCCGCCCACACCAGCAGGGCGGCACGCCCGGAACTGGTGGGTGTACGGATGGCCGGGAGCCAGGTGGCGTGCAGCAGGCTCATGGCCGCGACGCAGACAACATGCGGTGGGTTCCGTGAAGCAGGAGTGCGCTGCCGATCAACGGCAACCACGCCAAGAGGAGGTCCTGCACCAATGATGCCAGGGCGTCAGGCCCCCCCCAGGGTGAGGGCAGGGGCATCCCCAGGCTGCGGATCCCGCACACCGCCCCCACAAGGCCGGCCCGCAGATGGGAATCCTCCGGATCGACCCGCTCGAGATGGAAGGCCAGCAAGCCATAGAAGAGTCCGCAGCCGGTGGAGCGCACCGCCATTTCGGGACCGAGAGGCAGGCTCATCAACCCGGCGCAGGTGCCAGCTAGCAGGGCCCAGCCAATGGAGCGCAGGCGCAGGCTGGCGCGACTGTCCACGGCAAACGTCGATGGCGGCTCAGGGGCGATCATGGCTGCTGGACCTGCCTCCCACGCCCGAATTCGCCATGGCTGTTGCACGATCGTCGCGTCCGCAGGAGGCACGTCCCCGCAGTGGTGAGCAGATTCGCGAGGCCTTTCTGGCCTTTTATGAGCAGCGCGGCCACCAGCGCATCGCCAGCGCCTCCCTGGTTCCGGAGGACCCCACGGTGCTGCTCACCATCGCCGGCATGCTCCCCTTCAAGCCGGTGTTTCTGGGGCAGCAGCAGCGGCCAGCGCCCCGCGCCACCAGTTCCCAGAAGTGCATCCGCACCAACGACATCGAAAACGTGGGCCGCACGGCGCGGCATCACACGTTTTTCGAGATGCTCGGCAACTTCTCCTTCGGCGACTACTTCAAGGAGCAGGCGATTCAGTGGGCCTGGGAGCTGAGCACCGAGGTGTTCGGCCTTTCGCCGAAGAATCTCGTCGTGAGCGTGTTCCGCGAGGACGACGAAGGCGAGGCGATCTGGCGCGATCGGGTGGGAGTGAACCCTAAGCGGATCATCCGCATGGATGAGGCCGACAACTTCTGGGCCTCCGGCCCCACCGGCCCCTGCGGCCCCTGCTCGGAGATCTATTACGACTTCAAGCCCGAACTCGGCGACGACGGCATCGACCTCGAGGACGATTCCCGCTTCATCGAGTTCTACAACTTGGTGTTCATGCAGTACAACCGCGACGCCGAGGGCACGCTCACGCCGCTGGAGAACCGCAACATCGACACCGGCATGGGCCTGGAGCGGATGGCCCAGATCCTGCAGGCCGTTCCCAATAACTACGAAACCGATCTCATCTATCCGCTGATCGAAACGGCGGCACAACTGGCGGGCGTGGCCTATCCCGCCCTCGATGGGAAGGGCAAAACCAGCCTCAAGGTGATCGGCGACCACTCCCGTGCCATCACCCAGCTGATTGGCGATGGCGTGACGGCCAGCAATCTCGGCCGCGGCTACATCCTGCGCCGGTTGCTGCGCCGCGTGGTGCGCCATGGCCGCCTGCTTGGCATCGACAAGCCCTTCCTCACGGCGATGGGCGAAGCCTCGATCGCGCTGATGCAGAGCGCTTACCCGCAGCTGCTGGAGCGCCGCGAGGTGATCCTGGCGGAGCTCCAGCGTGAAGAAGCCCGCTTCCTGGAAACCCTGGAGCGGGGAGAGAAGTTGTTGGCCGATGTGCTGGCGGCCAAGCCCAAGCAGATCTCCGGCGCGCAGGCCTTCGAGCTCTACGACACCTACGGCTTCCCTTTGGAGCTCACCGAGGAGATCGCTGAGGAGCACGGTCTCACGGTGGATCTCGATGGATTTGAGGCGGCGATGGAGGCCCAGCGTCAGCGGGCCAAGGCCGCGGCGGTGAGCATTGATCTCACCCTCCAGGAAGCGATCGATCAGGTGGCGGCTGATCTGGAGGCCACGGCCTTCCGCGGCTACGAGCTGCTGGAGCAGAGCAGCTGCGTGGTGGCGCTGGTGGTGAACGGCGAGCCGGCGCAGCGGGCCGTGGCAGGAGACAGCGTGCAGGTGGTGCTCGACACCACCCCCTTCTATGGCGAAGGCGGCGGCCAGGTGGGGGATCGCGGCGTGCTCAGCGGCGACGGGCCGGATGGCCATGGCCTGATCGTGGCGATCGAGGCGGTGTCGCGCAACCGCAGTGTGTTTGTGCACAGCGGCCGCATCGAGCGCGGCGTGCTCAGCCTCGGGGATGTGGTGCATGGCCAGGTGGACCGGGCCTGCCGCCGCCGCGCCCAGGCGAACCACACCGCCACGCACCTGCTGCAGGCGGCCCTGAAGCAGGTGGTGGATCCGGGCATCGGCCAGGCTGGTTCGCTGGTGGATTTCGATCGCCTCCGCTTCGATTTCCACTGCCCCCGTGCCGTCACCGCCGCCGAGCTCGAGCAGATCGAAGCGCTGATCAACGGCTGGATCAGCGAGGCCCACAGCCTCGAGGTTCAGGAGATGGCGATCGAGACAGCCAAGGCCGCCGGTGCCGTGGCGATGTTCGGTGAGAAATACGCCGATGTGGTGCGGGTGGTGGATGTGCCCGGCGTGTCGATGGAGCTCTGCGGCGGCACCCACGTGGCCAACACCGCTGAGATCGGTCTGTTCAAGATCGTGAGCGAGAGCGGCGTGGCCGCCGGCATCCGCCGCATCGAAGCGGTGGCCGGCCCGGCTGTGCTGGCTTATCTCAACGAGCGCGACGCGGTGGTGAAGCAACTGGGCGAGCGTTTCAAGGCCCAGCCCGCCGAGATCGTGGATCGCGTCGTGCAGCTGGCGGATGAGCTCAAGGCCAGCCAGAAGGCTCTGGTTGCCGCCCGTGAAGAACTCGCCCTGGCGAAATCAGCGGCGCTGGCGGGGCAGGCGGTGGCGGTGGGTGCGCACCAGCTGCTGGTGGCGCGCCTCGATGGTGTCGAGGGTGGCGGTTTGCAGAGCGCGGCTCAGGGCCTGGTGGATCAGCTCGGCGACGGCGCGGCTGTGGTTCTGGGCGGTCTGCCCGACCCCGGCGATCTGGGCAAGGTGATCCTGGTGGCGGCCTTCGGCAAGGCGGTGATCTCCAGGGGGCAGCAGGCCGGCAAGTTCATTGGTGGAATCGCCAAGGTCTGCGGTGGCGGCGGTGGCGGCCGCCCCAACCTGGCCCAGGCCGGTGGCCGCGATGGCGCTGCCCTCGACAGGGCCCTGGCCGCGGCGCGGGAGGAGCTCAGCGCCGCACTCAGCTGAGCGGCTCGTTGGATCTCGGCAACTTCAGCTCCTGGCGCCACTCCTGCAGGGGGCGCTCCCAGCCGTCTTCGAGTTTGCGGGCGATCACCAGCTCCGCATCCAGGCCCATCTGAAAGCCTCGAGCGAGCGCTTTGAGCATCGGCTCCAGCGATTCGCCGTTCTGCAGGGCACTCAACATGCCGCCGAAGATCAGCATGACGGCTAGGGGTGAGCGGTTCTGGGCCAGGTTGAAGCCCTGCAAGCCCAGTTCGCTGGCAGCGTCGATGCCGAAGCCGGTGAGCACGTGCGCGATGTCATGGGTTTCCTTCAGCCGGTGCACCACGTACTCCTGGGGGTTGGTCACCGGAGATGGGTCGATCAGGGTGTCGGGTGTGATGTTTTGGCTGACCAGCTGATCGGCATAACAGCGACCGAGACTCCCCTCCGGCAGGGTCTGCAGTTGTTGGAGATCGATCGGTTGTGGTCGCCAACCCTCGTCGACCAGGGCCTTGAAATGGCTGTCGGCCAGCAGATGTTGCACCATCTGTTCGCCGAGCGGGCTGTCTTTGAGACTTCCGGCAACGGCAAAGACGCTCTCAAGGGAGCCGGGGTTCTTGAGGAAGGTGGCCAGGCCCGCCACCATCTTCAGGCTCTGGAGCCGTTCTTTGAGATTGAGCTTCACGGCGATGGGGAGGCCTGTGGGTGTTCGTAGTCTGGCCAAGGCGACTGATCGGGGCCAGGATCCAGATCGAGACGGGACGTGTCCCCTAACGTCGCCTCGACGTTCGACCTCCGGCACCATCAACGCACTCAATCTGCTGATCCTTCTGGTGGGCGCTCACTTCGTGTGCGATTTCGTTCTCCAGAGCGATCGGATGGCGCAGGAGAAGTTGCCGGGGGCCGATGCCACGCTCCATTGGCGCTGGTGGTTGATTGCCCATGCGGCGACCCATGGCCTTGCTGTGGCGCTGATCACGTCGATTCCGCTCCTTGGTGTGGCCGAAACGGTCGCTCACGCGATCATTGATTGGCTGAAGGGCCGTTTGCGCTTTTCGCTTGGCCTTGATCAGGCCCTGCATTTGCTCTGCAAGCTGATCTGGGTGGGTCTGATCGTTCGCTTCTGAGTTCATGTCTGCCCTCACGCGTGAGGCCCTCGCGGCGATCACCCTCTTTGCAGATCTCAACGGCGACGATCTCGATCGCTTGCTCGATCGTCATCGCCAGAGCGATCACCAGATCGATCAGGTGATTGTGATGGAACAGGACTGGGGCGAGTCGCTGTTTCTGATTCGCGACGGTCTGGCCAAGGTGCGCACCACCACCGCCGACGGTGATGAGGTGATCATGTCGCTCCTGGGTCCGGGAGATGTGTTCGGTGAGATGGCGGCTCTGGATGGCGCATCGCGTTCGGCGGATGTGGTGGCTCTGACTCCCCTGCGTCTGGTGAAGCTGCGCTCGGCTCCCTTCGCTGCGCTGTTGCAGCAGCAGCCCGCCTTCGCCCTGGCCCTGGCCCGCCTCGAGGCGGGACGCCTGCGTGATCTGAATCAACGCTTTGCCCTGCAGAGCGCCGACGCCACCACCCGCCTGCTCGATGCCCTCGCCTACCTGGCACGGAAGAGTTCCGGCCAGGCTGATGTGGAAGCGCCGATCCCGCCTCTGGCCCAGAAGGAGATTGCCCTTCTGGCTGGCCTGGCCAGGGAAACGGCCTCGCGCACGCTCAGCAAGTTACGCAGCAGGGGTGTGGTGAGCGAGGCGAACGGCGGCCTGCAACTCAGTGACCTCGCACCGCTGCGTAAGCGTGGTCTGCTGCTGTGAGAGCGGGATGCCGGTTGGGGCGAGCAGTTGTTCAAAAGCGGTAACGGAGTTTCCCGTAGAGGCCGCTGCCGAGGAGCCAGTCATTCCAGAAGCCAGTGTTGTCATCGTCCTGGAACTGATCGATCCATCCCAGCTCCACGCTCCAGTGACGACCGTTGAGCCAGCGCAGCAGCAGGCCACCTGAACCAATGGTGTCGGAGAACGTGATCGCATCGCGTTGAGTGCTGATTCCACCCATTCCGAGGAAAGGCACCAGCTGCAAGGCGTTCTGCTGTTGCTGCCAGAAGGTCCAGGCCAGTTCTGTGCTGCCCAGCCAGCCGCTGTCACCGCTGATCAGGGTGCCAGGAAGGCCACGGAGTCCCGTGTCACTGCCTAAGGAGAACCCCATGTCGTTGGTGAGCTCATGGAATGCAACCTGGCCAGCGGCACGCAGCGACCATTGCAGGTTGGGTGACAAGGCCCAGCTGTTGCTGATGATCCCCCCCAGTGCCCTCGATTCGCCGGGGTCGATGCCGAAGAAGCCAAGATTCTGTAACTCTTGCTGGGAGCTGAACCCCGCGATTCCCTGCAGGCCATAGAGCTGCCCTGACCAGGCCCAGGAGCCACTTTGGCCGCTGCTGCCGATCCCGAAGCGGAGATACCCTGTGGTTAGGTCGCCATCCAGGCCGCCGCCAATAATCAGGGGAAAGGACGCATCATTCAGGTAGCTGTTGTTGTGATTGGCACTCAGGCCGGCGAAGGCATACCAGCTCTGGCTGTCGCTCTCGGAGAAGGTCCATTGGAGTTGCCCCAAGCCCTGGTACTGACGAAAGCTGAGGCCATGGGCAATTCCGCTGGCTTCTACAAAGTTACGTCGGCTTGCTCCGAATGAGCCGGTCAGGCTGACTTTGGCGCCGAGAGGCAGGGTGTAGCTGAGCGAGCCGATTCCGGTGCCGAATTCCGGATCGCTGTCGGTATTCCCTTCTCCGTAAAGCTGAAGCACATCACCCTCGAGCAGTAGCTCGCGTTTCTGCAGAACGGCAAGGGCGCGCCATTCGCCGCTGCCGGCATTGCCGTCATTGCGCAGGCTGATGTCGCCCCTCCAGGGATGGCGTGGCGCCGTGACCGAGAGTTGAAGCACGGCCTGGGTGGGATCGCTGCCCAGCTTTCCCAGGCTCCCAGACACGCTGCCAACAATCTGGCGCTGGCGCAGCTGACGCAGTCTGGTCTGGAGGACAGGCAGCTGCAGGGGTTCTCCCAGAAGGTTGCGGAGCGCCTGTCGCACCCGTTGGCCCAGACCGGGTGTCTCGGCATCCACACGGATCTCCACCAGGCGCCCCAGCACCACCACCAGTCGTCCGGGAGGTGGATCCCGCTCCACAAACACCCTGGAGTTCACATACCCGTCTTGTTGCAGCCGAGCTGTGAGCGCTTCGGAGCACAACTGCAGGCTGCGTTCGGGGTTGATGTGATCACAGCTACTGAGAATCGCGCTGAGTTCCTCGGCGGTGTAAGGCGTTGCTCCCTCAACAGCGGGAGTCCAGGGTGGCTGTGACTGCTTGGGGCGCGGCAATCGATCCGGTTGACGTGGCGAGGGCGCGCTCTCCGGAGAGAGCTGCAACGGATCCGTGTCTTGTTGCGGTTCCTGTTCGACGGTTGCGGGTGCAGGAATGCGGGCTGGGCCGGGTTGCAGCGGCGGAGACACCAGTTGCGCCAGCAGGAACAGCATCGCGATGGGTTTGGCCTGGCGCCGCCGAACCTTAGAGATCGATGCGAATCCTGCCTAAATTGATGTGCCTCTTGGCTGTCTGAGTTTCTCGATGGTCGGCGCCCAGCCTTGATGAAAGCCTCGTCTGTTCTGTCGCTTCTGCTCGTTGTTTCGGGGCTGGGTTCTGCTGTGCGTGCGCAGGTCACGGCTGATCCCTCCCTGGGCAGTCGCGTCAATGGTGCCCTGGGAGGCAGCTGCAACAGCGGTATCTGCAGGATCGGTGGCGGCCAGGATGCCGGCACGAATCGGTTTCATCGCCTGCGTCAGTTTGATACCCGCGGAGCGATCCAGTCGGTGGAGATTCAGAGCGATGGCATTCGCAATCTCGTGCTGGGTGTCACGGCGTCGGAGGGAAGCTTCATCGATAAAGCGGTGGCGCTCACCTCGCCAGCCCATCTGTTTCTGCTCTCGCCGGGGGGGATCCAGTTGATGCCCGGCGCAGGCTTCCTGCAGGTCCCCCAGCTCACCCTGAGCACGGCCAGCCAACTCCACTTTCCTGGCGGAGTGTTTGATGTGTTGCGTTCCCCGGCCTCTGCCCTTACGGCGTTGCATGGTGACCCCCTGCCGGGACAGCTGGGGCTCCGTGGCGTCCTCGATGAGGATCGCCGGCCTTGGATCCGCATGGAAGGCATCAGCATTGATGTGGAGGAGTCGTTGCTTGTGGATGCTCCCGGGGGCCGGATTGATGTCGAGTCCAGTCGGCTATCTGCGAGCAATTCCAGCGGCGACGGTGGCACGCTCACGCTCACCGCAGATCAGGTGCGCGTTGGGGCCGGTTCGGCCCTTTTGGCCACCGGCAGTCGCGACGGCGGCCTGGTGCAGGTGGGTGGTAGTTGGCAGAACAGTGACCCGACCGTGCGTCAGGCCGCGCAGACCTGGGTCCAGCCAGGTTCGCTCGTGGATGCGTCTTCCACCGGCCAGGGCGATGGGGGCACCGTGGTGATCTGGAGTGATCTGAACAACAGCTCCGGCGGAACGGTGGTCGAAGGAACCCTGCTGGCACGGGGTGGACCCTTGGGTGGCAACGGTGGTCGGGTGGAGACCTCTGGAGCATTTCTGCTGGCGAAACCGGAGCGGCTGGATGTGGGCGCCGTTGGCGGTGTTGTGGGTGAGTGGCTATTGGATCCCTACAACATCACCATCAGCACGACCACAGGAAATACGTTTGACGTCACAGATCCAGTTGATCCGAACGGGCGTCTTTTTGAGTCCACGTCGTCACCATCACTGATCGATGTTGATGATCTCGACACGGCGTTGGGGACTTCAACAAATGTGCGGATTGCAACAGGGCCAGGCACCACCTCTGAAGGGGGCAACATCACGTGGCAGGCGGGAGCGCCTCTGGATTATTCGTCGTCGACTGGCCGCCTCGTGCTCGACGCTTCCGGCTACATCAAGTTGAATTCCAACATCACCACCGGCAGTGGCGGGCTGACATTGAATGCCGGTGCGGGTTTTGTTGAAGGAGCTGCGGCAGCAACGCTTGCCTTGAACGGGCCCCTGAAAATCTCAACAGGTGATAGCACCATCGGCACCCCTGGGGCATCAGCGCCTGCCTTCGCCGCCACGCTCAGCGGTAACGGTGATCTCTTTAAGGTCGGGAACGGTCGTTTGATTCTTTCTGGAAATAACAGTGGCTGGACCGGAGCTGCCACCGTGGAGGCAGGAGCGCTGCGGCTGCTGGATGCCAATGCCCTGGGATCTGCTGCTGCCTCCACCACTGTTGAATCCGGTGCTGCTCTCGAACTCAGTGGCGGGCTGAATGTGGGGGAGCCGATCATGCTCAAGGGCGGAACTCTGAGGAATTGGTCTGGCGTGAACACGCTCTCAAGCACGCTCACATTGAACGGAACATCCTCACTGGATCTGCGACAGGATCGCCTGATCCTGAGCCCTATTAGTGGGAATGCCGTGACGGTGGATCCCGCTGCCAGTGCTTTCGCGTCCAATCTCAATGCGACCGGTGATGGTGCTCTAACCAGTTCCGCTGCGATCAATCTGGGTGATGGCCAGACGCCAACTGGCTACGGCGACTTCACGCAGAGCGGAAGTGGTGACATCCGATTCCAAGACACCCTGTTCCTCAGGCGTTTGGCTGCCACTGGTGGTGGCACTCTCTGGCTGGATCAGCCTGTTGGCAGTGTGGTGATCGATGGCGGCAATCCGATCACGATTGCTCTCTCTGGCGGCTCATTGTTGCGCCGCGATGCGAGTGAAACGGTGACAGGTGTTGCGTTGGAACTCGGCAGCGGTGGCGGCGGGATCAGTGTCAACGATGCAGCTGCCACGCTGATCTGGGATGCGCCGATCAGTGGCCGTGGCGATTTCATCAAACAGGGGGATGGCACCCTGCGTTTTGCTTCATCAGCGGCCATCATCTACAGCGGCCAGACTTTGGTTGAAGCCGGAGTACTCGATGTGCTCTCCTCTTCACCCACCTCGGCCACATGTTCGGGTTCTGGCACCTCC
Organism: Synechococcus sp. RS9909; assembly: GCF_014279595.1. NCBI lineage: Bacteria > Bacillati > Cyanobacteriota > Cyanophyceae > Synechococcales > Synechococcaceae > Synechococcus > Synechococcus sp. RS9909. Next base: position 2,447,221 of record NZ_CP047943.1, on the reverse strand, counting down.
AACCTCTGCACGGAGCCTGATCCGGGCCCTGAGCCCACACCTGATCCGGAGCCGACACCCGAACCGATACCCATTCCAAGGGCCACCAGCACTGATGCGGAGGATCGTGAGGCCGTTGTCGCTCTTGATGCGGTGGCTGAGGCGCCGCCGCTCCAGCCTGCACTGCAGCTGGCAGCGACGCAGGATGCTCTCGATCCCGAGAGTTCGTTGGGAGCAGCTTCCTTGGCCTCGCAGACCGCTCCACAAACCACGGCACTCGTTGTTGACCTGGGTCAGGGGGGTTCGGATGCGGCAGAGGCTTCACGCGTTCCGTCATCGGAGGCTCCGACGGTGGTGGCGCTCTCTGCCGATGAGGCGGTGGATCAATTGCGTGGGGCTGACCAGGAGGCGACCCAGCGCACTGTGGCTGCCCTGGGCCTTTCGGACGGGCTCGCTGGAACCGTGCCTGAAACCCCTTCTCTTACCCAGATCCAGACGACGCTTCAGCAGGTTCAGCAGCAGGCACAGGCGAGAGATGGTGTGAAGCCAGCCGTGCTCCAGGTCCGTTTCACAGCCCAGAACGAAAGCTTTCTCGATCTCACCCTGGTCCCCGCTTCAGGGGAGGTGGTCTCTCGCCGCGTCGCGGTGTCGCGTGAACGGTTTGCTGCGCTGTTGAAGGCGTTGTATCGCCAGCTGTCCCGTCAGGAGTCACTCGAGGTCAGCGATCCCCGTTCGGCATCCCGACAACTGCATCAGCTGTTGATCGAGCCCATCCAGCAGGGATTGCGCGATCAGGGCATCACCACCCTGCTTATCGCTGCGGACCAGGGACTCCAGGCCGTGCCCTTCGCGGCTCTCAGCGATGGAGCAACCTATTTCGGTACGCGTTATGCCTTCGGTCTGACCCCTTCTCTGGCACTCACGGATCTCAATGCTGCAACACGCTCCAGCGGTCTTCTGGCCATGGGGGCTTCCGAATTCGAGGGCCTTGCACCGTTGCCCCTGGTGCCTCAGGAACTCAGCAACATTCAGGATGCGGTCAGCACGGATCGTTACCTCAACAGCGCCTTCACTCCCTCAACGCTGATCGCGCTGGCCAGCGATCCGCGTTACGGCCGGGTGCACGTGGCCACGCATGCCGACTTCCGCCCGGGTGGGCCATCCCGCTCCGTTTTGCACACCGGGGCCGGGCCGATGTCGATGGCAGCATTCGCGCGTCTGCGTCGCCAGCGCAGCGAGGCCCCTCTGGATCTGGTGGTGCTCAGTGCGTGTCGCACGTTGCTCGGAGATCCAGACAGCGAACTGGGTTTTGCCGGTCTGGCGCTTCAGGCCGGAGCCCGCAGTGCCGTCGGTACGCTCTGGTATGTCGATGATGTGGTGACATCGGCATTTTTCGTGCAGTTTTATCGCTTCCTGGAGCAGGGAGTTCCCAAGGCCGAGGCGCTTCAGCGCACCCGGCAATTGTTTGCGCAAGGGCAGGTTCAACTGCAGGGTGATCGGGTGATCGGCGCGATGGGCGAACCCTTGCTGCGTGATCTGGACGCGGCGCAGCGACGTCGCGTTGCCGGGGGCATGGAGAATCCCTTTTTCTGGGCTGGCATCGAGCTGATCGGTTCCCCCTGGTGACGCTGATGAGGGCTCTGACCATGGCTGTTCAGCGATTGACGCAACGCACACGAGGGTGTGACCGGGATCAATGCAGGTGGGTGTGGAAGGGCGCCACCCTGCAGTCGTTGTTTGCTGCCCGGTTGTGATCCGTTCTCATCGCCCCAGTGTGTTGGGCATGCTCGCCCTGGCATGGCTGTTGACAGCCTTGGCTGCCGTTTCAGTGCAGGCGCAGTCGCGCAATGCTTTTCCCGGTCGACGGATCGGTGGCGGCACACGAGGGGAATGTGCTGCCCGCCAGATCATCCATCTGGTTCCCGAATCGAGTGTGTACACCCCCGGAGCGACACGATTGATCGCCTGGTTGGAGGGGCCCACGAGCGACCCCAGGCCTCTGCAGCTGACGTTGCGCCAGCAGGATGCGGCGGTTTTCAGCCGCACAATGGAAACGGGAGGAGGTCCCAGACTTGTTCTTTTCTCCGTTCCAGCCACAGTTGCCTTTCCCTTGGTGTGGGAATCGTCGTATCAATGCGCTGATGCACCCGCGGCCGATGAATTCGGCTTTCTTGGGGTCGAGGCGCCCCCGGCTAAAAGTCTGTTGCTCAAAGAGTCGGTTTCTGGTGAAGCCATGCTGAGCCCGCAGCTGGAGGCTCTCCAGGCCAACTGTGGCAGCTCCATTCCTTTGCAGCCCCTTGCCGCTGCATTCGGGCTCGAGGATCTGATCAGTTCTCAGTGGCCGGAGATGATCCCTGTGGTGTGTCGTTGATGGCGGTTTCCACGTTCACCTGATCCCGCCACTCGAAAACCCTCAGTGGTTCTGTGCGGCCTTTCACGTGGACCTCACCCCAGTCGATGACAGCGTCATCCTTCGGATTCACTCCTGCCAGGCTGAGGCTTTCGGCGGATATCAGAACGCGCACCCATCCCTGATGGCGATCCTTGTCCAGGCTTTCCAGGCGTGAGGCGCAGTTCACGGTGTCGCCGATCACGGCATACTCCAGGCGTGAGCGGCTGCCCAGGGACCCGGTGAGAACCAGTCCCGAATGGATGCCGATGCGTAGCTTTAACGGCCAGGCCCCACGGGCTTGCAGATCCCGATTCAGCCTGGCGATCCCCGTCTGAATGGCCCTGGCGGCCTCCAGGGCCTGGGAGGCATCGCGTTCCAGGCCGGCAGAGATCGGTGCGCCAAACACGGCCAGCATGCCATCACCTGTGAATTTGTTGACCATGCCCCCGCGGCTGGTGACGGCGTCCACGCTGATGGCCATTCCCGCATTGAGCCAGTCCATCAACGCGGCTGGGCTGAGTTGCTCCGAAACCCGGGTGAAATGGCAGGTGTCGGTGAACAGGATCGTCACCGGTTGTTCACGACCGGCGAAGCGGCCGTCCTGAATCAGGTCAGCCCGTTGCTCCCAGAGCTGTTGGGCCACAGCTGGCGATGTGGCCTGCCCGAGCAGGCGAGCCATCTCCTGTTGATGCCGCTGGCTGATCGCCCCTCGCCGCAGAATGCCGGTGCTGCCGAAGAGGATCAGCCCACTGAGGGGCAGGGCAATGCCGATCCAGACGCCCTCCAACAGCAAGAGAACGCTCGTGCCGAACAGAGCCAGTGCACTCAGGCCGAGCAGGAGGCTGCTGCGACGGATCCGGTGTGGTCGTTCGGCAATGGCGATTCCCAGCAGAAGCATGACCGCCAGAAGGAGGTGACGCTGCAGGGCAGAGGCAGTGCGGATCGGAGCCTGACCATCCCGAAGCAGGGCCTGGAGAGAGGCGAGGCGCTGCGCATGCAGCTCCACACCCGGTAACGCGAGAAAACGTTCGCCCTGATCCAGGCGACTCTGGGGAATCTCGAACTGATCCTTGAGGGAGGGAGCGGTGCTGCCGATCAGAACGATCCGGTCCTGGATGCTGGAGGCGTCAACGCGACCGGACAGCAAAGCTCGGAGTGAGACGATCGGGAAGCGGCCGGGAGGGTGCACGGGCAGCATCGTTTGATAGCCCGAGGCATCGAGCCGTTGGTAACCGCCGGACTGGGGTTGCAACCAGATCTCAGCGGGTAAGGCCTCCAGCTGCCGATGGAGGTTGGGATTGCCCCTGGCGGTTTCCAGCAACCTCAGGGGAAGGGAGCGGACCGCTTCGCTCTGTCCGCCCACATGCACGAGATCGCGTCGCACGACGCGATCGCTGTCCACCACCAGATCATTGAAAGCCTGCTGGCGCGGTGGCGTGCCGGGAATCGCAGGAATCGCATCGGCCATGTTGTGGATGGAGATGAGCCGCGGGTTGGTCTGAATGAGTGTGCTCAGGCAGGTCGCGGAGTCGGTTCCGATTGGATCGCGGTAGAGGTCGAGCCCGATTGCGCTGGCGCCAAGGGTCTCAAGCCGTTGGATGGCGCCGCAGAGGTGGCGATCGGGGATGGGCCACTTGAAGGCCTTGAGATCGGCTTCGTCGATTCCCACCACGGTGATGGCACCATCGTCAGGGGAGTGCTGCGTTTCTCGCAGGCTGGCGACCAGGTCGTAGAGCAGCAGATTGAGCGTTTCTGCAGCTGGTGATGCCTGGAAACCCACCAGCAGTGCGCTGGCCGCGACGTAAGGCAGAAGCCAGCGCTTCCAGCTCATGGGGTGTCGCTGGCGAGATTGAACAATCGCTGCATGCGACCAATCAGGGCCCGACGACGGGTTTCCGATCGTCGCTGGGAGAGGGTGCGCAGTTCCTTGCGCCGCGTCGCCATCAAGGTGCCGATCGTTTCAAGGATTTCTGGATGCTCCTCCATCAGGGGGATGAGATGGCGTCGTTCGATTTCCAGGAGAACGCACTCGTCGTTGCAGATCACCGTGGCCGCGCGAGGTTCGCCTGTGCAGAGAGCCATCTCTCCAAAGACGTCGCTTGTTGTGAGGCTCGCAATTCGGTGGGCCTGGCCTTCACCTTCCCCCTGCAGCACATCCAGGCTTCCACTCACGATCACAAACAGGCTGTGACCTCGTTCGCCTTCCCTCACCACCACTTCTCCTGGAGCAAAACTTTGGCAGCGGCCTTGCGCGGCCAGTCGTTGCAGTTGATCGGCAGTGAGATGGGAGAAGATCTCCAGGCTGGCCAGAAGTTGTTGTTTCGCTTCCTCGCTGACAGTGTCTGATGGCAGTAGGGCCGGGGAAGGTTCTGAGCGAATGTCTCGGATCGGGAAAGGAATCGATTGGCCGATGCGTTGCAGGGCGTACCAGATCTGCTCGAGAAGATCACTTTTCAGCTGAAGTTGCTCCAGCGCCGAGTTCTGCCAGGTGAGCAGGCGATAGTTGATTGAGCTGTCGGCAAAGGCGTCGAGCCACACTTTGGGAGTCGGTTCCTTGAGAACTTTGCGATTGCGTTGAACGATGGTCTGAAGAAGATTGATCGCTTGCCTGGGAGGCAGGCTGTAGTCAAGACCGACCTCCACAATCTGACCCACTGGATCGCCTGGTTTAAAGCGCCGCAGACTCTCCACGGCGATGCGGCTGTTGGGGATCACGGTCAAGGAACCCTCCAGGGTATGGATGCGTGTGGTCATCAAGCGAAGCGAGGTCACCACCCCTCGGGTGAAACCAAGATCAATCCAGTCGCCTTCTTCAAAAGGAGAATCCACCTGTAGAGAAATGCCGGCAAAAAGGTTTTTCAGGGTTTCCTGGGCGGCCAGACCAATCACGGCCGTGAGCACGGCTGAGGTGGCGGCCAGGCCCACCAGGTTCACCTGGAAGTCACGGTGAATCACGATCAGGGTGATTGAAGTGGCGATCGCCAGGGTGAGAAGATCCCGGAGAATTTTGGCGGTGGGTTTCCACCAGCCCAGCTCGGACGGCAGTTGCAGTGAGCCCCAGCTGAGCAACCGAATGATGCTGTAAATCCACAATAAACTGATGGCGGTTTTCAGGCTCTGGGTCAGCAGAGCGAGCCTGCTCTGCTCCAGAATTGCCACCATCAACGTGAGCACCGGAATCGCAATGGCCGCAATCAATGGCAAACGCAGCGGCGGCGGTGTGAGATTTCGAGTCCGGCACACGCGTTGAAGGCCAAGGAGAGATCCGATGGCAAAAAGGCTGAGCAGAAGGGCCATCGCGATCAATTCTTCAGGTAAGTGCTCTGGCGCAAGCTGCTTTCCAGATGGTCCATCAGCAGGCGGGCGTCGCTGATGCGGAGAGCGCCGCGGCTGATCGCTTGCTCGCTGGCGATGCGCAGCCGTTCGAGCAACAGATCCGGCACATGCTCCATCGCCTGGAGCACATCCGCGTTGGTGTCGCCGCGCACCACATGGTCCACCTGGTAGTCGCCGCCGGGTGCGAGGCGGATGTGCACCGCATCGGTGCTGCCGAACAGATTGTGCAGATTGCCCATCACCTCCTGATAGGCGCCGCCGAGAAACAGGCCGATCAAATAGGGCTGGTCAGCCACCAGGGGGTGGAGCTCGAGCAGCGGTTTGCTGCGGCCATCGCTGATGAAACGGCTCAACCGTCCATCGGAATCGCAGGTGAGATCTGCGAAATGGCCGAGGCGCGTTGGCTTCTCATCGAGGCGATGCAGTGGCATCACAGGGAAGAGCTGCTGGATCGCCCAGGTGTCTGGAGCGGAACGAAAAATCGAGAGGTTGGCGTAGTAGGTCTCCGCCAGAACGGCGGGCAGTTCCTTGAGATCCTCTGGAAGAGTGCCGCCTTCCGGTAACCGATCCAACAGGGCACGGGCACAGGCCCAGGTGAGTTGTTCCGCCAGGCTGCGGTCCTGCAGGCTCAGATAGCCGAGCCGGAAGGCGGCCAGGGCGTCAGCCTTGAATTTGAGTGCATCGTTCCAGGCCTCCTGGAGCCGGGAGACATCGGCAGTTGCATCGGCGGGGAGGGTGTGGATGCCCGCCAGGGTGTCGCGCAGGTTGCGCACAATCAGCGGTTCTTCCCCTGCCTCGGGGGGAGCGCTCTGCTGCAGGCCGCCACTGCCGAGCACATCGAACACGAGCACGGAGAAATGGCTCGCGATCGCCCGCCCGCTTTCGCTCACCAGCGTCGGCACCGCCACCCCGTGGGGGGCGCAGCCTTCCTGCACCGTTGCCACCACATCATTGGCGTAGTTCTGCAGCGAGTAGTTGGTGGAGGCCGCCGTGGCCGTACGGCTGCCGTCGTAGTCGATCCCCAGGCCACCGCCCACGTCCATGTAGCCCATCGGTGCGCCGAGGGCATGCAGTTCCACATAAATCCTGGAGGCCTCCTGCAGAGCGTCTTTCACCACGGCGATGTCATTGATCTGACTGCCTACGTGGAAATGCAGCAGCCGCAGTTCCTCCAGGAGGTTGGCCTCTCGCAGGGCTTCAACGGTGGCAAGAATCTCAGGCACCGGCAGGCCGAATTTCGCTTTTTCGCCCACGGAGCTGCCCCAGCGGCCGGTGCTGCGACTGGAGAGCCGGGCCCGGATGCCGATCAGCGGTGCCGCCCCCAGCGCTTCGCTTGCCGCGATGATGCGCTGCACCTCATCGGCCTGCTCGATCACCACCACCGGACGGCGTCCGAGCCGCCGGGCCAGGATCGCCGTTTCGATGTAGCGCTGATCCTTGTAGCCGTTGCAGATCAGCAGGGCGTCCGGGTCGTCGATCAAGGAGAGGGCGATCAGCAGCTCGGCTTTGCTGCCGGCTTCCAGTCCGAAATGCCAGCGTTTGCCGCAGCTCACCAGCTCCTCCACCACGTGGCGCTGCTGGTTGCATTTCACCGGGAAGACGCCCTGGTAGCGCCCGGCGTAGCCATAGCGGGTGATCGCCCGCTCGAAAGCACCATGCAGCCGTTCCAGCCGGTCTTCGAGGATGTCGTCGAAGCGGATTAGCAGCGGCAGGCCCAGGTTGCGGTCCTGCAGGCCCGCCACCAGGTCGATCAGATCGAGGCTGCCACCGCGATCACCGCGTGGCTGCACGCTCACATGGCCGCGGGGATTGATCGAAAAGTAGGGCTCGCCCCAGCGCTCCAAGCCATAGAGCTCGGCACTGTCGGCTGGGGTCCAGCCCTGGTGCTGGCCTGCGCTGGCGGAGGGGGCGATCACCACAGACTGCGGACGTGCGGGTAGGCCCTGATTTTGGAGTCTGCCGTCACCAAGGCGATGTTCAGATGGCGGGCCTGGGCCACGAGGAACCGATCGGCGGGGTCGGCATGGAAGGTCCGGGGGAGTCGGGTGGAGGCCACGGCGACTGCCGGGCTCAGGGGCAGCAGCTTCAGCCTGGGTACCGATGCCACCAGGTTGAGCCAGCGTTCCATGTCGACGTTCAGGCCGAGTCGCCCTCGTTCCACCAGCATGGCCACTTCCCAGCAGCTGATGGCCGACACCAGGCGTTGCTGTTCCTCCGCTTCGATCGCCGCGATCGCTGCAGCGGAGAGTCTGTCGTGCTCACCGTTGGCCCACCAGATCAGCACGTGGGTGTCGAGCAGGATCATGCCAGGGCCTCCCAGTCAGCCTCAGCAACGGGTTCAAGCGGTTGGTCGAAGTGCGTGACCGACCCGCGCAGTGCCTCCAGTGGATCGGCTGCATCGTTCTGCAGGTGCCGATAGGGCCGAACTTCCAGCGCAGGCCGGCCGTGATCGGTGATCACCACGGTTTCACCACTGGCTTCGATCTCGCGGAACAGGGCCAGCGCCTGGGCCTTGAACTGCGATTTGGAGACCTCGCGGGGGCTGGTAGCCATGGTTCTTGCTGACCCTGGTCATGTGACTCTAGTCAGGCTTGTCCGGGGTGGTTGGCTGGCCTGTGCTTGCCAAGCGGCAGCCCCGCCACGGACGATGGCTCGGATCTGACGCTTTCCTTCCATGGCCGAACGCACCTTCATCGCCATCAAGCCCGATGGCGTCCAGCGGGGTCTCGTGGGCGAAATCCTCGGTCGCTTCGAGCGCAAGGGATTCAAGTTGGTGGGTCTGAAGCAGCTCACCCCCAGCCGGGAGCTGGCAGAGCAGCACTACGGCGTGCACAAGGAACGTCCTTTCTTTGCCGGTTTGGTCGACTTCATCACCTCCGGCCCTGTGGTGGCGATGGTGTGGGAGGGCGATGGCGTCATCGCCAGTGCCCGCAAGCTGATCGGTGCCACCAAGCCCCTCGAGGCCGAGCCCGGCACGATCCGCGGTGACCTGGCGATCAACATCGGCCGCAATGTGATCCACGGCTCCGATGCTCCCGAAACCGCCCTGTTCGAGATCGGCCTGTGGTTCCAGCCCTCCGAGCTGAGCGACTGGAGCCCGTCGGATCAGGGTTGGCGCACCGAGGGCTGATCGGTTTGCGGCTGCACTGACGCAAAGCGATCCCAGCGAAAGGCCTGCAGCAAATCCTTGGTGTCGGCGTCCAGTGGTTGGCCGGTGATGACGCCGGCCAACAGCTCTGCGGTCAGGCCCGCCATCAGCACCCCATTGCGGTGATGGCCGCAGGCCAGCCACAACCCCTCGATCGGGCTGGGGCCGAGCAACGGACCCTCGTCGGGGGTGCAGGGCCGGAATCCCCACCAGCGCTCCATCGGCGGCCAGTGCGTTGCTTCTGGCAGTAGGGAAGCGATGCCCTGCTGCAGGGTGCGCTGCCCTTGGGGAGTGAGGCCTTCTGCGAAGCCGGCCTCCGGCTCAGAGGTGGCCCCCACCACCAGAAGTCCGTCCTCCCTGGGGACCAGGTAGGTCCCCGGGCCGAAGATCACCCGCTTGAGGGCGCCCCGAGGGGCCTGTAGCGACAGCATCTGTCCTTTCACTGGGAACACCGGCAGTTCCGGCAGCAGCTGGGCGCTCCAGGCACCGCAGCAGAGCACGGCCGCGGCGCACTCCAGGCTCAGCTCATGGCCCTCCGCATCACGGACCCGAGCGCCCTGCAGGCCGCCGCCGCTCTGCTCGAGGGCCAGCACCTCGACGCCTTCGAGGAAGCGCACGCCCCGGTCGACGCAGGCGCTCTCCAAGGCCCGCATCAATTGGCGGCGGTTGTCGATCTGGCCGTCCTGCTCAAACAGCAGGCCCGCGCTCCAGGCTGGCGCCAGCCCCGGCAGCTCCTGCTCCAGCTGTTCACGGTTGAGGGCCTGGCCGCAGGCGACGGTGGGATAGCGATCTCGCTCTGCTGCGCTCTGGAAGGGCACGATGATGCCGCTGGAGCGCCAGCCGCAGGGGAGGCCGCTGTCGGCTTCGATCTGGGCGACCCAGCGGGGAATGCGGTCCAGACTGCGTTGACCCAAGGTCAGTTGATCGCCAACGAGCCCCTCGGCATGGGGTGCCAGCATGCCGGCGGCCACGAATCCAGCCGCTTCGCTACGGCGGCGGCTCAGCACGGTCACAGCCCGGCCGCGACGGGCCAGCTGGTGGGCCACCGCCAGGCCGATCAGGCCGCCGCCGAGGATCACAACGGGTTCGCCGGCCATCGCTGCTGTGGATCACACCCCTGACCCTACCGGCACCATTCCATAGGATTGACCGGCTAGCGAGACTCTGGGTGGATGGCTGTCAACGGGGCTGGAACGGGCGCATGGGAAGCCGTGATCGGTCTGGAGACCCACGTGCAGCTGGGCACCGAGAGCAAGATCTTCACGGGTGCCTCCACGGCCTTTGGTGACGACCCCAACACCCACATCGATCCGGTGGTGTGCGGCTTGCCAGGCACGCTGCCGGTGCTGAATCAGAAGGTGCTCGAGTATGCGGTGAAGGCGGCGATGGCGCTCAACCTCAACATCGCCGAGCACAGCAAATTCGACCGCAAGCAGTATTTCTATCCCGATCTGCCCAAGAACTACCAGATCTCCCAATACGACGAACCGATTGCCGAAGACGGCTGGATCGAGGTTGAGGTGGCCGAAAAAGGCAAGGACACCTATCTCAAGCGCATCGGTATCGAACGTCTGCACATGGAGGAAGATGCCGGCAAGTTGGTGCACGCCGGCAGCGATCGCCTGGCGGGCTCCACCCACTCGCTGGTGGATTACAACCGCGCCGGCGTGGCTCTGGCTGAGATCGTGAGCAAGCCCGATCTGCGCACCGGCCGGGAGGCAGCGGAATACGCCTCGGAGATCCGCCGGATCATGCGTTATCTGGGCGTGAGCGACGGCAACATGCAGGAGGGATCCCTGCGTTGCGACGTGAACATCTCCGTGCGCCGCGGGCCTGATGCGCCCTTCGGCACGAAGGTGGAGATCAAGAACATGAACTCCTTCTCGGCGATCCAGAAGGCTTGCGACTACGAGATCCAGCGTCAGATCAAGGCCTACGAGAGCGGCGAACCGATCGTTCAGGAAACCCGCCTCTGGGATGAGGGCAAGCAGCTCACCAAGAGCATGCGCAGCAAGGAGGGGGCCAGCGACTACCGCTATTTCCCCGATCCCGATCTCGGTCCGATTGAGGTGAGTGTCGAGCAGCGCGAAGCCTGGCGTGCCGAGTTGCCGGAGCTTCCTGCGGCCAAGCGTCATCGCTACGCAGACACCCTGGGGCTGTCGCAGTACGACGCCCGGGTGCTCACCGACGAGCGGCCGATGGCTGAGTATTTCGAAGCGGTGGTGGCAGCCGGCGCTGATGCCAAGTTGGCGGCGAACTGGATCACCGGCGATATCGCCGCTTATGTGAACAGCAACCGCCTCAATTACGCCTCGCTGCCCTTCCGCCCCGAACAGCTGGCGGAGATGGTGAAGCTGATCGATAGCGGCAAGATCAGCGGCAAGATCGCCAAGGACATCCTGCCTGAGTTGCTCGAGAAGGGTGGCTCCCCGTCCCAGATCGTCGATGAGCGTGGCCTGGGCATGATCAGCGACCCTGCTGCGATCACCGCGATCGTTGATGAGCTCCTGGCTGCTCACCCTGAGGAGGTGGAAGCCTTCCGGGGCGGCAAGACCAAGCTCCAGGGCTTCTTCGTCGGTCAGCTGATGAAGCAGACTGGCGGTAAGGCCGATCCAAAGCTGGCCAATCAGATCCTCAGTCAGAAGCTGAAGGGGGGCTGATCTGCCCCTCGGGTTTCAGCTCAACGTGGCCCTGCCGCTCGCGGCGGGCCGTTGTAGACCTCATCAAGCACTGAGCGTCCATCAGCGGCGATTTTCAAGATCGTCTGCACACTGGGCGGGTCACCAGTCTGTTCCCAGCCGGGAGGGCCTCCGGGGATGTTGAACAGAAAGGCTCCATCCTCAATCGTGAGGCATGGATTGTCCGTTGCTCCAGCAAACATGCAGCTCGCCGGTCGATAGGCGTTCAAGCCTCCGTTCAACTTGACCGCCGTGCCGCGAGCCAGGTTGATGCTGCGTCGTGCGGCGAGGGGATCATTCGGGCTGCTGTCAGGGACTGATGCGTTGCCCGGTGCCGGAGCTTCGCCCGGCGTGCAGCTCACTTGTGATGAGCTCAGGTCGATTGCGCTGACAGCAACAAGGGCTCCCGAGGCACGGTCATAACAGCGGAACGTGATCGCCTGTGCTTGGGCAGCGTTGCCGAAGCTGATGCTGGCGGCGGCCAGGCTGAAGGCGCTCAAGCCGACGGCGCTCAGGTGGAGCAGGTGGTTCATGCCTGAATTCTGGAGGACGAAGCCAATCTGTCGATGATGCCCCGCATGCAGCGGGGCACAGATTCGGTGGCCGTTGTTGTCAGCGTGCGGTGCGGTTGGAGAGGGTGTAGGTCACCCGCACCGAGCTGCCTTCATTGGTGGGGAGGGGAACTTCATACCGATCGGTCTGCCCCGGGGCAACGGTCAGGATCTTGCGGTACACATAAGTGCCGATCAATCGACCTCTGCAGCTGGTTCCCTCGTAGAGCTTCACTTCGACACCAAGGTTGGCATTGCCATTGCTGTCAATCCAAACCTTGTCCCAGTCGTCGGATCTCACCTCATTATCAACACAAAAGCGGGTTTTGTTGGAGGATGGGAAGAAAGCGCTGAAGCGTGTGCCGTTTCTTTCCGGCCGCTCAAGTTGCAGCGTTTTAGACAACTTGCGTTGTCCGGTTTCGTTTCTTGAGAGGCTATCGTGATCAACAATGTAAACCGTTTTCGTGAGGCTGAGTACCTGTTTGCTCGCCTGAGTGCTTGGTTCAGGATTGCCCTGAGGGCAGTTGTTGCGAAGGGTGCGGGGCGGGTTGTTAGTGGTTGACCAGCGCGTGTTCGCGGTGGCTGATCCGCTGACCTTCACCAACTCCCCATTGCGGACTTCCAGTGTGATGTTGCCGGTTCGCTGATCACAGGCGTTGGTCCACCGGCCGGTGATTCTGTTGCCCCTGGTCCGTCCAATCAAGGTGTTCAGAAGTTGTCCGGAATTCGTGTAGCCGCGCATTCGGAAGTTGTTCTGTCCTGGGATTTCCTGGGTTTGGAGGATGTTGTAATAACCACTGTTATTGCCTTTCCACCAGCCATTCAGGTTCGGGGGTGCCTGGTCTTGAGGTGGTTGGGGTGTGCCGCAGCTCGGTTGGGCTGAGAGATTGACGTTGGCGGGGGTGTTGATGCGAATCAGGGTTTGGGTTGACAGGTTGCCACCGACTTTGACAAGTGCTCCGTTGCGGAGGCTGAATGCAAACGAACCCCGTGCTCCATAACAGTAGTTGTTCCAGTTTCCACTGATCAGGGCATCATTCACAATCCCAGTGGAGATGTTCAGCGGTTGTCCTGAGCTTTGGAAGCCCTTGATGGTGACATTGCTGCCATTAACGCTGATGTTAAAGAGCCTGTTGTCATTGCCGCGCCACCAGCCGTTGAGGTCGACAGGCTGCTCGGGTTGGGGGTCAGGTTGTGGCTGAGGGTTGGGTGGCGCAGGTTGATTGAGTTGGCTGAATAAAAAGATGCTTTTATCGCGTCCGTTAGGATTGTCGACGGAGGCTTTCAGCCTGTCATCATTGTTGACCTTGAGCCACTTGTTATTTTTGCGGGATTGCAGTGCCATCTGCCCGCCTAGTCCCGTTGCGATGAAAGTGGTACTTTCCCGGTTTGACTTGCATTGGTAGGAGTCGAGCAGCACGGTTTCATTGTTGTTCTTTACGCGCCACCACTCATTGGGTTTTTTTACGCTGCGCAGGGCAAACGTGTTTCTGGCGGCGCCAGGAAGGTCGCTGACATCAAAGAGTTCGAAGACGCCTTCACTTCCTGGGGCTGGTTGGTCAAGGAGTTTGGCTTTCAGGGCATTGTTGTGATGGCCGCCGCTCACATAGCGGTCATTCAGCTTTGACTTGATCAAAAACTGGCCGAGGGAGCGTCCGTTTTCGCAGTTCACTCCGTTGTTGGCGGAGGCTGAGGGGGCTTGCAGGCTGGCGGCGGCAATCAGTGCGGTGGCCGTGATAGCGCTGGTTGCTGTACGGGCCTGGTTGAGCAGAGACATGGCGTTTGCTTTTCGTTGGTTTTTGGAAGCTAGTGAGTGAGTTCGTTTTGACCGGTGTTTGACAAAAATGTTTGTTGTCAAGTGACGTTGGGCTCAGCGGAAAAGATCGGCGATGCCTTGCCCAAGCAATTTGCCGAGGTGTTGGCCAACGGCAGAGCCGAGTTGATCGCCGCTGCTCATCTCGGGTGCAGGGGTTACGTCTGGATCGCTGAAACCTGGTTCAACAGATCCATCGCCCGTGAAATCCACCTCGCCTGCGCCGATCTCGATCATCACCAGTGCGGTGGAGCCGAGAGCGAGGGCAGAGAGAAGGGAGAGGGAGCGGAGCATGGGAGTGTGTGGTTGGGAGTGAGGAGCGGTGACGCAGAGCCATCTGCTGCCGATGAAGCCAAGATCTCTGCGATTGCGGTGCCGCTTGTTGATGCTTGTCTCGCTGGCCTGTGAGCTTGATCACAGGCGATCTTTCCTTGCTTCTTCTGATCAGAACCGGATCTCAGAGCTGTGATTCGACCAGCACAGTCCACGCTTCCGGCCGTTCAGCGTTGTCAATCACCAGGTCTGCTCTGGCGCCTTTGCTGGCGAGGGGCATCTGGGCGGCGATCCTGAGCCGGGCGTCCTCGACCGTCAGGCCGTCTCGGGCGATGAGTCGTTCCTGTTGCTGCTGCTCTGAGCAGGTCACAACCCAGATTTCTGTGCAGAGGTGTTCGAGGCCTGCTTCAAACAGCAGCGGAATCATCAGCACCACGATCGGCTCCCGCTGGAGCCGGAGCAGTTCCGCATCGAAGTGATCACGCACGCGAGGGTGCACCAGCTGCTCGAGCCAGCGTCGTTCGTTCGGGTCGTTGAACACGATCCGGCCCAGGGCTGCGCGATCGAGACAAGCCTCCTCCCCTGTGGCGCCCTTGGCGCGCACCCGATCGCCGAAATGGGCGATCACTTGCCGAGTGGCTTCGCTGCCTGCTGCCAGAACCTCCCGCGCGACCTGATCGGCATCGAGCACGGGAATGCCCCGTTGCGCCAGCCAGCGACCGACGCTGCTCTTGCCGCTGGCAATCCCTCCGGTGAGGCCAATCCGGCGTTGGCTGGGCATGGCGCGGGGTGAGGATGGATCCAGTGTCTCCCCTGCAGGCGTGATGGCGGCCAACAGCGGATCTCTCTCGCCCACTTGGGTTGCCGTATCGGGAGGTCTCACGGCTCCGGATGGGTTTCAGGCCTCAGGCATCACCGCCGGCCTGAAGGCTTCCGGGAAACCTGATCTCTCCCTGCTGTTGGCACCGGAGGGAGCGGTGTGTGCCGGCACCTTCACCACCTCGCTGGTGCGGGCGGCCTGCGTGGACCTCTGCATCGAACGGTTGCAGCGCCGTGGTGGCCAGGTGCGGGCGGTGCTCACCAATTCCGGTCAGGCGAATGCCTGCACCGGTGACCGTGGCCTGATTGATAGCCAGCGGGCCACCCAGGCGCTGGCGGATCGTCTGGGGCTGACGGCAGAGGAGGTGCTGATCTGCTCCACCGGTGTGATTGGTGTTCCGATCCCGATGGACACGTTGTTGGCGGGGATCGACCCTCTGGTGTCGGCCCTGAGCCGCGACGGTGGCGCGGCAGCTGCCACGGCAATTCTCACCACCGATCTGATCGACAAGCAGATCGCCCTGGAGGCCAATCTCGGCGGCCGGCGTGTGCGCATCGGTGGTATGGCCAAGGGGTCGGGAATGATTCATCCCGATATGGCCACGATGCTCGGCACTCTCACCTGTGATGCTGCAGTGCCCGCGGAGCAGTGGCAGGCGCTGGTGCAGCGGGCGGTGCAGCGATCGTTCAATGCGATCACTGTGGACGGTGACACGAGCACCAATGATGCGTTTCTGGCGTTTGCCGCCGGAGCTCCCTTGCCGCCGGATCAGCTGGCGGCCCTGGAAGAGGGTGTGACCCTGGTAGCTCAGCATCTGGCCCGTGCCATTGCCCGGGATGGTGAAGGGGCCACCTGTCTGATTGAGGTGCGGGTGGACGGTGCGGCGTCGGAAGCGGAGGCGCAGCGGATCGCTCGCACCGTGTGTGGGTCGTCGTTGGTGAAAACCGCCATCCATGGTCGCGATCCCAACTGGGGCCGGATCATTGCCGCCGCTGGCCGCGCCGGGGTGCACTTTGATCCCGAGACCGTGGCGCTCTGGCTTGGCGAGCATCAATTAATGGCCGCTGGACAGCCCCTGGTTTTTGACCGCCCTGCCGCGTCCCGGTATCTGCGCGAGCGCGCGGCAGGGGCCTACCTCCAGGACGATTGCGTGCGAATCCGTTTACGGGTGGGTGATGGCCCCGGCCAGGGCCAGGCCTGGGGTTGTGACCTCTCGGATCAATACATCCGCATCAACGCCGATTACACGACGTAGGCGCTGATCGGCCCTGTCAGAATCCTCGATGTGATGCGTGGAATGCGAAGCTGTGGCTAAGGCATCGGGGTCTGCACGCGAGGGAGAGCAAGCCAAGCGTCCACGTTTCTGGGTGGGCCCCTTGGTGGCGGGCGGCTGTTTTGCGCTCGGTTACGGCATCACCCAGCGGATCATCGTGATGCAGGGAGCCCCGCAGGAGCCGCGACGCGAAGCCTTTGCCAGCCAGGCGTTTCCGGGCGAGAGCCTGGAGGCCTTGCGCCGTCGCCATGGCGAGTTTTCGCGTGATCTCACGGCTGATGTGGCTGCCAAGGAGGCGGAGCTGGCCCGGGAACGGGAGGCCGAACAGTCGCGGCAAGAGGCGGAGCGCATCGCCGCTGAAGCCAAGCGTCGCGCTGAGCAACAGACGCTGCTGCCGGCGGTGGCGCCGGAACCCGTGCTGCCCGAGCCAGCCTGGACACAGCCGGAGCAGGCGATGCCAGCACCGGTGCTTCCGAAGCCCGAGCCGCAAGCGCAACCCGTGGTGGCCGAGCCCGCTCCTGTGCTGGCGGAGCCGGCTCCAGTGGCGGCCCCCTTCCCAGCACCGCCGCTGGCCCCTCCCAACCCCTGACGCTGGGGTGACTGATCACGCGCCGCACTCGGGATCTGCCACAGTTTCTCCATTAGCTCTGTCGAGGCCATGCCCTCCCCCGATGCCCTGCTCAGAGCCACGGTCAACCGGCTCGCGGCCCGACTCGGCCATGGTCTGGCGGGAGCGGCCGCTGAAGTGGCCGTGCTTGCCCAGGACGCACCGGAGCGTCTGCGGCGCGAATGGGATCTGTTTCAGGAGGAAGTGAAAGCGGAAGCGGAACGGCTGGATTCGGACCAGCCAGAAGCGGCGGCGACTGCGGCGGCTTCGGCCGCTTCGGCCACTACAGACGATCCTCAGCAGCAGATCGATCGTCTCCGTGCCCAGGTGGCTGAGCTGAGTCGGACCCTCGAGGAGTCGCCGTGATGGCCGGCTGGCTCGGTGGTGCCGTCGTGCCCAGCGCTCTGAGGGCTCTGCGCATCTGGCGCGCCGTGCTCACCTTGATCGTTTTGCTGTGGTGGGATGGTCGCCGCTGGACCTACCCCGGTGGTTGCACGCCGGAGCGGCGCGAAGCGCGCCAGCAACGCCGGGCCCGCTGGCTGACGGCCGAGCTTCTCGCGCTGGGCTCAGCCTTCATCAAACTCGGTCAGTTGCTCTCTGCGCGTCCGGATGTGCTCCCGGCGGGCTGGGTTGCTGAGTTGGCCGACCTGCAGGATCGGGTGCCCCCCTTCTCCTTCGATCGGGCTCAGGCGGTGCTGGAGGAGGAGCTGGGCGCCCGTTGCGCCGAAATCATCGATCTGGATGAGCAGCCCCTCGGTGCGGCTTCGCTGGCGCAGGTGCATCGCGCCAGCCTGCGCAGTGGAAGGCAGGTGGTGCTCAAGATTCAGCGCCCGGGCCTGGAACGGGTGTTCCGGCTCGATCTTGAGGTGATGCAGCAGGTGGCCGCGGTGCTGCAACGCCATCCCAGCTGGGGGCGAGGGCGCGATTGGGTGGCGATCGCCCAGGAATGCCGCCGGGTGTTGTTGCGGGAACTCGATTTCCGCGTGGAGGCCCAGTACGCCGCCCGTTTCCGGCAGCAGTTTCTGGAAGATCCGCGCATCCGTGTGCCGGGCGTGATCTGGGAACTGAGCAGCCGGCGGGTGCTCTGTCTGGATTATCTGCCGGGGATCAAGGTGAATGATCGCGAGGCCCTGCTGGCGGCGGGGATTGACCCGGCCGCCGTGGCGGAGATCGGTGCAGCCAGCTATCTGCAGCAATTGGTGCGCTATGGCTTCTTCCACGCCGACCCCCATCCCGGCAATCTGGCGGTGGCCAGTGATGGCGCCCTGATTTATTACGACTTCGGCATGATGGGCCTCCTGTCGGATGGTCTGCGCCGACGGCTTGGGGCCATGGTCCGGGCGGCTGCGACCCGGGACGCGTCGGCTCTGGTCAGTGAAATGCAGGCCGCCGGGGTGATCGCCCGAGAGGTCGATCTCGGCCCCGTGCGCCGTCTGGTGCGTCTGATGTTGCAGGAAGCGCTCACGCCTCCATTCACGGCCAATGTGATCGACAAATTGTCGGGAGATCTCTATGAGCTGGTGTATGGCCAGCCGTTCCGCCTGCCGGTGGAGCTGATCTTTGTGATGCGGGCTCTCTCCACCTTTGAAGGGGTCGGACGCAGCCTCGATCCCAGCTTTAGCCTGGTGGCGATCGCCAAGCCCTACCTGCTTCCCCTGATGAGTGCCAGCGGATCCGGCCCCAATGACCTGTTCAACGAACTCGGCCGCCAGGTGGGGGCGCTCAGCAGTCGGGCCGCAGGGATTCCCAGGCGTCTGGATGAGAGCCTCGAACGCCTCGAACAGGGAGATCTGCAACTGCAGATCCGCATGGGTGAATCCGATCGCCAGTTCCGCCGCATGGTGACGGCCCAGCATGCGGTGGGTCAGTCGGTGCTGCTGGGTTCTCTGGCGCTGGCGGCCGCCCTGCTCGGTGCGGGCCCGAGGCCTTTGTGGGCCCTGCTGCCTCTGGCAGCAGGAGTTCCCGTTGGCACGGGCTGGCTCAAGCTGCAACTCAAACTCCGTCGCGATGGGCGATTGGAATCGTTGTCGTCCTCAGAGCGTTGATCTGTTGTTCAGGAGTCTCGCCCGAACTGCCTGGTGGAAGGCATTGTCTTTGGTGGGATTGCCGCTGAGGGCTGGCATGGCAGGGATCAGCCGATCGAACTCTTTTTTGAACTGACTGGAAAATGTGCTTTGGTTGGCGATTTTTGGGATGGAGTGATGGTCGCTGATCAACACAGTCTGGTGCTGGTTTGAATTGGGTGCTATGGCGAGATGGGCGGTCGCGATCCAGTGTTGATAGGTCAGCCAAACGGGGATCCAGAAGCGAGCCATCTCCTTCAGCGTTGTTAAGGATTGAGGCATGGTGTCTGCCAGGGATGGATCACTTGTGCTGACGAACTGCTTATAGCTCTGTTGCCATGTGTCGCGTCGAGGGTTCTGACGGTGTTGAAAGCTCCAGTTGGCGATACTTTGAAGCCAGGGTCTCAGAGAGCGGTTCAAGAAAAGGCGGCGGAATCCCCTGGCTTCCAACTCGGTGGTGGGAAGGTCAGCCGTCAGTAGAAAAAGGCTGGTGCAGACGTCTGTTTTTCCCTCAAGCGTCAGGCGGCGATGATGAAGCCACTGCCAGCGGGCTGATGCAAAGCCTGGCTGATTGCGCTGGGCTGCCAGCTGCGGCGCTGAGTCCATCTCGAACTCGTGAATGGCATTGTTGAGTGATGCACTCAACGCCGTTGAGCCCATCTTGGGTAGACATTGCACGAAGGTGTGTTCTGGCTGGAGGTGGTCATGCTTGCCACGAGTGATCTCCGCCATGAAGGCTTCAAATGACACCATCAAAGAAGCGGATGTCGCTCGCCCTCGACGGGTTGGCCCTCGGCATTCGGGCCGAAGAGTGACTGCAAGGTTGCGCGCCGCATCCGTGCACCCGCAGGGCCTGAAAAGCCTTCGGGATCGGTGCAAAGCAAGGTCCCATGTTCAACGAAGGCCACGCCGAGAGCCCGCCGCCAGTGTGGAGTGCTGTTGGCTGGGCCGAAGTGCCAGACATGTCCTTCGTGGATGTCCACATCGCCAGGCTTCATCTCCGGCAGCCGCCGGAACGGTGCACCATGGCTTTCGAGCAGCCGCTTGAGGCTTGCGGGGTCAGGCATATCTGTGCGAGTGGGTGCCATCGAGGCCGTGCCTTCCGCATACACCAGGGTGCAGGCCTCAGGGATGGGATCGAGGGGAATCCAGCAGGTATAACTCTGCCGATCAATCGGAAGAAAATCGCGATCTCTATGCCAAGGGGTTTCAGGTGCTCCGGGCGCCTTCGTGAGCAGATCGAATTGGAAAGGACGCACCATTGGGTATCCGCTCACCCGTTTCACCGCTGCGATCAGGGCGGGATCTGTCAGTAGGGCAAACAGTTCCGCATCCAAGGATGATGCTGCCAGGTGGGATCCATCGGCCTGAATTCCGAGTAGGGCCTGGCGTCCTGATTGCAGCGTCTTCGAATTTGCCCGTGCAATCAGCTGATCACGCATTTTGCTCAACCGCTTGGGGTCAAGCAGTTGAGGGAGCAGCCAATGACCGCCAGAGTCCGCGGGCATCGATCGAAGGCGGTCAGCCCCGGCCGCGAGGACCCTGGCCCACGGCGCCGGCGTACACGGCCTGGCTGCCCAGTTCGTCTTCGATGCGCAGCAGCTGGTTGTATTTGGCGACCCTTTCGCTGCGGCTGAGCGAACCGGTTTTGATCTGACCGGCGCGGGTGGCCACGGCCAGGTCGGCGATGGTGGTGTCTTCCGTTTCGCCGCTGCGGTGGCTGATCACGCTCGTGTAACCACTGCGCCCAGCCAGATCGATCGCCTGCAGGGTTTCAGTGAGCGAACCGATCTGGTTCACCTTGATCAGGATTGAATTCGCTGTGTTGTGATCAATGCCCTGTTGCAGCCGTTGGCTGTTGGTCACGAACAGGTCATCACCCACCAGCTGCACGCGGCTGCCCAGGCGCTCGGTCAGCAGTTTCCAGCCGTCCCAGTCGTCTTCCGCCAGGCCATCTTCGATCGAAACGATCGGGAAACGATTCACCAATGCCTCAAGCTGATCCACCATCTCGGCACTGCTGAAACTGCCGCCGCCGAAGGCGTAACGGCCATCGGCGTAGAACTCCGTGCTGGCCACATCGAGGGCCAGGGCGATCTGCTCACCAGGCTTGTAGCCGGCTTTCTCAATCGCCTGCACCAGGATGTCGCCCGCTTCGTGATTGCCCAGATCGGGGGCGAAACCGCCCTCATCGCCCACCGATGTGCTGAGGCCACGCTCCTGAAGCAGTCCCTTGAGGGTGTGAAACACCTCAGTGCCCATGCGCAGGGCCTCGCGGAAGCTGGGGGCGCCGTGGGGCACCAGCATGAATTCCTGGAAATCCAGGCTGTTGGCAGCATGCGCACCGCCGTTGATCACGTTCATCAAGGGCACCGGCAGCAGGGAGGCCATCGGTCCGCCCAGATAGCGATATAGGGGCAATCCCACACCGTTGGCGGCGGCGCGGGCCGTGGCCAGGCTCACCGCCAGGATTGCGTTCGCACCAAGCGCCGACTTGTTGGCGCTGCCGTCGAGCTCCTGCATCGCCGCATCCACACTCGCCTGATCCAGGGCGGAGAGGCCGCAGAGTGCCGGGGCGATGCGTTCTTCGATGTGATCCACCGCCTGGGTCACCCCTTTGCCCATGTAACGGCTGCCGCCATCACGCAGTTCGTGGGCTTCATGGGCGCCGGTGCTGGCGCCGCTGGGCACGATCGCCCGACCGCTGGCACCACCTTCGAGCAGCACTTCCGCTTCCACAGTGGGGTTGCCGCGGGAATCGAGCACCTCCCTGGCCACGATGGTGTCGATGACGAGGTCTAGGGAATCGAACACGTGCTGTCGATCAAAGGTCCGAGGATCTTATGGGTCTCCCCCTGACCCTTCTTGGTGTGCTTTGGCACCATGCTGGGAGAGAGGCTGGGAGTTGACGCCAATGCGCATGCTGCACACGATGCTGCGCGTGGGGGATCTGGAGCGATCGCTGCGCTTCTACACCGAGGTGCTGGGGATGCAGTTGCTGCGCCGCAAGGACTACCCCTCCGGTCGGTTCACGCTCGCTTTCGTGGGATACGGCGAGGAGAGCGACCACACCGTGCTGGAGCTGACCCACAACTGGGACACCGACCATTACGCCCTGGGTGATGGCTACGGCCACATCGCCCTCGGTGTGGATGACATCCAGGCCACCTGTGCGGCGATTGCCGACAAGGGTGGGCGCGTGGTGAGGGAACCGGGGCCGATGAAGCACGGCAGCACGGTGATCGCCTTCGTGGAGGATCCAGATGGCTACAAAGTGGAGCTGATTCAGCTCGCGTCCAGGGCGTCGTCCTGATCGCTTCGGCGCAACCGCATGCTTCCTGAAGACCGTCCCGCCATCGATTCCCCTGTCAGTCTCACGTCGGAGCCGGACCGGTTCAGCGACGAGGCCTGGGAGCTGCTCCTGGCAGGCCAGGATCTGGCGCGACGCTGGCGCCACGGTGAGCTCGATGTGGAGCACCTGATGCAGGTGCTGTTCAGCGACAGGCGTTTTGCCGGCTCGCTGCGTGGCTTGTCGCTGGATGCGGACGACCTGCTCGATCAGCTGGAGGGCTTCCTGGCGGAGCAGCCCATGGCCCGCAGTGAGGATCTGTTCATCGGTGAAGACCTCGAACAGCTGCTGGAGGCAGCTGACCGGGTGCGCGCCCTATGGGGATCCCGCCTGATCGAGCTGTCCCACCTGTTGATCGCCATGGGGCGCGATCCACGCATCGGTGCCGATTGCTTGGCCAGCGCTGGCTTGCCTGCCGACCGGCTCGAGTCGGAGTTGCGTCGTCAGAGACCAACCGCTGCCGCCGCTCCGGTGCCACCAGCGCCACCAGCACCAACACCGGCACCGCCACTGCCTCCCCCTCCAGCGGCTCCTGCGCCCCCGCCGGTCCAGGCGCCGGCGCCGGCCAGCCCCGAGCCGGAGGAACCCTCTGCCCTGCAGTTGTATGGGCGCGACCTTACGGCGGCGGCGGAAGCCGGTCAGCTGGATCCGGTGATTGGCCGTGATGGGGAGATCCGGCGCCTGATCAAGGTGCTGTCCCGTCGCGGCAAGAACAACCCGGTGCTGATCGGGGCTCCGGGGGTGGGCAAAACGGCGATTGCCGAATGTCTGGCCCAGCGGATTGTGGCCGGTGAGGTGCCCGATTCGCTGCGGGGGCAGCGGTTGGTGGCCCTCGACATGGGGGCGCTGATTGCCGGCGCCAAATTTCGCGGCCAATTTGAGGAGCGCCTCCGTTCCGTGCTGGCGGAGGTGAGTGATGCCGATGCCGGCGTTGTGTTGTTCATCGACGAACTGCACACGGTGGTGAGCAGCGATCGCTCCAGTGCCGATGCGGGCAGCCTGCTCAAGCCGGCCCTGGCGCGAGGCGAACTGCGTTGCATCGCCGCGACCACTCCAGAGGACTATCGCCGCACCGTTGAGAAGGATCCCGCACTCAGCCGCCGCTTTCAGCAGGTGCCGATCCTCGAGCCCTCGATTGAACTCAGCATCGAGATTCTGCGCGGCCTGAAGGAGCGCTATGAGCTCCATCACGGGGTGACGATCACCGACGGGGCCCTCACCGCCGCCGCTCGGCTCGCCGATCGCTACATCAGCGACCGTTGCCTGCCCGACAAGGCGATCGACCTGATCGACGAGGCCGCCGCCCAGCTGAAGATGGATGTGACCTCCAAGCCCCAGGTGGTGGAGGACGCCGAAACCGACCTGCGCCGGGTTGAACTGGCCCTACTGGCGGCGGAACAGGCCCCGGAGGCGGAGCGGGTGCAGCTGCAGCGCTCCCGCCTGGAGGCCTCGGCCTGTCTGGAGGACCTGCGCGGCCGTTGGCAGGCGGAACGGGACCAGCTGGAGGAACTGCGTCAGTTGCTCCAGGAGGACGAAACCCTTCGCCATGCGATCGCCGAAGCTGAACGCAACGGTGATCTGGAGGAGGCGGCCCGGCTGGAATACGACCAGCTGCATCGGGTTCAGCAGCGCCGCACCGACCTGGAGCAGGTGTTGGTGGAGGCCCAGGAGCAAGGCACGGCCCTGCTGCGCGAGCAGGTGGAAGCCGGCGACATCGCCGATGTGGTGGCCCGCTGGACCGGGATTCCCGTGCAGCGTCTGCTGGCCGGTGAGCGTCAGAAGCTGCTGGAGCTGGAGACCCAGCTGCAGCAGCGGGTGATCGGTCAGCCGGAAGCGGTGCAGGCGGTGGCGTCGGCGATCCGTCGGGCCCGGGCTGGGATGAAGGATCCACGCCGACCTGTGGGTTCCTTTCTGTTTCTCGGCCCCACCGGTGTCGGCAAGACCGAGTTGGCCAAGGCTTTGGCGGCTCGGCTGTTCGATGAGGAGGAGGCGCTTGTGCGTCTCGACATGAGCGAGTTCATGGAGCGCAATGCGGTGGCCCGTCTGCTCGGGGCACCGCCTGGTTACGTGGGCTACGAGGAAGGAGGGCAGCTCACCGAGGCGGTGCGGCGTCGCCCCTATGCGTTGCTGTTGCTCGATGAGGTCGAAAAGGCCCATCCGGATGTCTTCAACGTGCTGCTCCAGGTGCTCGATGACGGGCGTCTCACCGATTCCCAGGGCCGCACCGTGGATTTCCGCCACACGGTGGTGGTGATGACCAGCAATCTCGCCAGTCGCGCCATCCTCGATCGAGCCCGCGAAGGACAGCAGCCCGATGCGGATCAGGCGGCCCTCGATCAGGCGCTTGCGGTCCGGGTGGATGAGGCGCTCGCCAGGCAGTTCCGCCCTGAATTCCTCAATCGCATTGATGAGGTGATTCGCTTCCGGCCGCTGGCGATCGAGGATCTGGAGCGCATCGTGCACCTGCAACTCGCCGAACTGGCCCAGTTGATGCGTGAGCAGGATCTGGAGCTGCGGGTCGATCCGGCGGTGGTGCGGGCGCTGGCGGAGCAGGGCTTTGAACCCGAATACGGTGCTCGGCCTCTGCGACGGGTGTTGCGTCGCCAGTTGGAGAATCCCCTGGCCACCCAGCTTCTCGAGGATCGCTTCAGTGGCGCCTCCGCCGTGCGGGTGCGTTCCGGCGACGGGGCCTTGGAACCGTTCCTGTTCACGCCAGAGGATTGAGCCCGTCAGGCATCCGGTAAGGTGACTGTTTGCCGACAGGTGTCATGCACGCCGACGGCAATTCCGGCTCCGAAACCGTGACCACCCCCACATCTGAGGACAAAGCAGCGAGCAAGCCGCAGGCTCCTTCCGCCGAGGGTCGGAAGGGGGGATTTCTGGCAGCCGCGGTCGAGGAGCTGAAGTTGGTGGTCTGGCCCAGCCGTCAGCAGCTGTTCAGCGAATCCATCGCTGTGATCTTGATGGTGAGTCTGTCGGCGGCAGCCATCGCAGCGCTCAGTCGGTTCTATGGCTGGGCGGCGTCCCAGTTGTTCCGTTGAGACCAGGGCGAGGCCCTTCCCTTCGAGCTTTTCTTTTCCGCATTTCTCCATCCCCCGCCAGTGTCTGACGTCGATCTCACCACCGAGACTCCTGAAGTTCTCGATCTTCCCGCACCGAATGAGGGTGAGCAGGGCACGGCGTCGACGGCGCCCCGCACATCCGTGGCCCGCTGGTATGCCGTGCAGGTGGCGTCCAGTTGCGAGAAGAAGGTGAAGGCCACGTTGGAGCAGCGGGCGGTCACCCTCGGCGTCAGCAACCGGATTCTGGAGATTGAGATTCCGGAAACGCCGGCGGTGAAGGTCAAGAAGGACGGCAGCCGTCAGTCGACCGAGGAAAAGGTGTTTCCGGGGTATGTGCTGGTGCGGATGGTGCTCGATGAAGACACGATGATGGCGGTGCGCAGCACCCCGAACGTGATCAATTTCGTGGGTGCCGAGGATCGTCGCGCCACCGGGAAGGCCCGGGGGCACATCAAACCCCGCCCCCTCAGTCGTTCGGAGGTGGATCGCATCTTCAAGCGGGCGGCAGAGAAGAAAACCGTGGTGAAGGTGGACCTCACCGAAGGCGATCAGATCCTCGTCACGGCAGGTCCGTTCAAGGACTTCCAGGGTGAGGTGATCGAGGTGTCCGGAGAACGGAGCAAGCTCAAGGCTCTGCTCTCGATCTTCGGTCGGGAGACCCCTGTGGAGCTTGAGTTCTCTCAGGTCAGCAAACAGAACTGAATGGGCGGCGGCCGTCTCCCTGCGGAGGACGGCCTGAGGGATGCTTCGCCATCCCGCCGCACCTGGCCCACGGGTCAGGTGATCCGCAGATGTTCAACTCCGCTCGCCGATGGCCAAGAAAGTCGTAGCTGTGATCAAGCTGGCCCTACAGGCCGGCAAAGCCAACCCTGCACCGCCCGTGGGTCCTGCCCTCGGTCAGCACGGGGTCAACATCATGGCGTTCTGCAAGGAGTACAACGCCCGCACCCAGGACAAGGCCGGGTTTGTGATCCCGGTGGAGATTTCGGTCTTTGAAGACCGCAGTTTCACCTTCATCACCAAAACGCCTCCGGCGTCGGTGCTGATCACCAAGGCCGCTGGAATCGAGAAAGGTTCCGGTGAATCCGCCAAGGGCAGCGTTGGCTCGATCAGCCGCACCCAGCTCGAGGAGATCGCCAAGACCAAGCTGCCTGACCTCAACTGCACCAGCGTTGAGTCAGCCATGCGCATCATTGAAGGCACAGCCCGCAACATGGGCGTGGCCATCAACGACTGATCAGCGGTCGTCCACTCCGTTTCATTCACTGTTCCTTTTCGGGGGAGATCGCGTTCGATCGCCTGCACCCCATCTCTGCTATGCCAAAACTTTCCAAACGTCTGGCCAGCCTCGTCAACAAGATTGAGGAGCGCGCCTACGAGCCGCTTGAGGCGATTCAGCTCGTTAAAGACAACGCCACCGCCAAGTTCGACGAAACGATGGAGGCCCATGTGCGCCTCGGCATCGACCCCAAGTACACCGACCAGCAGCTGCGCACCACCGTGGCGTTGCCGAATGGCACGGGTCAGACCGTGCGCATCGCCGTGGTGACCCGCGGTGAAAAGGTGGCGGAGGCCAAGGCTGCCGGTGCTGAACTCGCCGGCGATGACGACCTGGTGGAGAGCATCGCCAAGGGGGAGATGGACTTCGATCTGCTGATCGCCACCCCCGACATGATGCCCAAGGTGGCGAAACTGGGTCGTGTGCTCGGCCCCCGTGGCCTGATGCCGAACCCGAAGGCCGGCACCGTCACCACCGATCTCGCCGGCGCCATCCAGGAATTCAAAGCGGGCAAACTGGAATTCCGCGCCGATCGCACCGGCATCGTGCATGTGCGCTTCGGCAAGGCCAGCTTTGCGGCGGATGCGTTGCTGGAGAATCTGAAGACGCTTCAGGAAACGATTGATCGCAACAAGCCCAGTGGTGCCAAGGGCCGCTACTGGAAGAGCCTCTACGTGACCTCCACTATGGGGCCCTCTGTGGAAGTGGATGTGGCTGCTCTGCAGGACATCAAACAGGAGGGCTGACGCTCTCCTGTAGGCTGATTGACTGGCTTTCGCCAGACGGGCACGCGCCCGGCCATAGACAGCAGGTGACGATCACTCCTGATTCCTGGAATCAAGAGCTGAACGCCGTAAGTCCTGCCGAGGCAGACGCGACGGTTTTTCCCTGACGGGATTGGATCGACACGCGGCCTCCGCTCTTTCACGGGAGTGTTGATCGGCCGTGTGCCCAGCTTGTTCCCCTCGATCCGATCCAATTCCTATGGGCCGCACGCTGGAGAGCAAGCAACAGATCGTCGAAGAGCTCAAGCAGCTCCTTGGCGAGGCCGAAATGGCACTGGTTCTGGATTATCAGGGCCTTTCCATCAAAGAGATGTCTGATCTGCGGACGCGTCTGCAGGCCAGCAACGGTGTGTGCAAGGTGACCAAAAACACCTTGATGCGTCGTGCCATTGATGGTGACAGTGCCTGGTCGAATCTCGACTCCCTGCTGAGTGGCACCAACGCCTTCGTCCTGGTGAAGGGCGATGTGGGTGGTGCCGTGAAAGCCGTTCAGGCTTTCCAGAAGGACACCAAGAAATCCGAGACCAAGGGCGGCCTTTTCGAAGGCAAGCTCCTTTCTCAGGACGAGATCAAAGCCATCGGTGACCTTCCCTCCAAGGAAGTGCTCATGGCCCAGATTGCCGGTGCCATCAATGCAGTGGCCACCAAGGTGGCTGTTGGCATCAACGAGGTTCCCTCCGGTCTCGCTCGGGCGCTCAAGCAGCACGCCGAATCCGGCGACAGCTGATCGTCTTCGACCCGACTGTTCATTTGATCTGTTGCTGATTCCCAACCATGTCTGCAAAAACCGACGAAATTCTCGAATCACTGAAATCTCTCTCCCTGCTGGAAGCCTCTGAGCTTGTCAAGCAGATCGAGGATGCTTTCGGTGTGTCTGCTGCCGCATCCGCTGGTGTGGTGATGGCCGCTCCTGGCGCCGCCGCTGGCGGTGGTGGTGAAGCTGCCGAAGAAAAGACCGAATTCGATGTTGTGCTGGAAAGCTTCGAAGCTTCCGCCAAGATCAAGGTCCTCAAGGCTGTTCGCGAAGCCACCGGCCTCGGCCTCGGCGATGCGAAAGCCATGGTGGAAGCCGCTCCCAAGGCCATCAAGGAAGGTGTGTCGAAGGATGAGGCTGAAGCCCTCAAGAAGGCCATTGAAGAGGTCGGCGGCAAGGTCACCCTCAAGTGATCGCCTGGGGCTGAGGCCCCTGCTGTTATGCGCACAGGGCCGGCCCACACGGGCCGGCCTTTTTGGGTGGGCCGACGTCTTCGCTGTCGCAGCGGTGACCCGTCCAACAAAAAGACCCCGCCGAAGGCGAGGTCTTGAGTGGAACGCGTTGCAGGAGTCTGTCCTTGTTTCGACCCTGAAGAGGCGCTCGGCACTCCTCACACGATTTAAATTAAGGGCGTGAACAGGTGGATGTGCTCCTTCGGGGGCGCTCCTGGAACTGTCCCTGCCCTCAGGGGCGATAGGGGATCACCTCCAGCCGGATCGGCCCCCTGCCTTGCAGGTTGCTGCCGCGGGACGCCAGTTGCGGTGCGCCGGGTGCCGTCGGTCGCCCCAGGCCACGGAAGCGTTGGGGCGGTTCCCCACCCCGCGCCTTGGCGAGGAGTTGGGGGGTGGAGTCCTGGTGGGCGAAATACACATGGCTGAGGGTGCGCCCTTTGTAGGCCCGTCGTTCCAGGCTCCAGCCCGGATCCAGGTTCAGTTTCACGAAGGCGTGTCGATCACGACGGGGACGGCTGGCGCGGGCCACCGGGATCGGCACTCCCTGATCCGGATCGATCGCCATCAGCACGAGGTCGTCGCGATCCTGCTGCAGCCGCAGCCGGAAGCTGCGGTCCATGTCCTCGTCACCGGCGCGCAGGGAATAGCCGTTGCTGTCGAGGTAGCGGCTGCAGATTCCCGTGAAGTCGAAATCGTTCAAGGAGGGCTTCACCAGGCCATCGGCCCGCTCCTCCCAGCAGAGCGGTCGCGCTTTGATCTGCTCCAGCACCAGCAACTTCCAGCTGTTGCCCCCCACGGCCTGGGCCAGCACAGCAAAGCGCTCCTCGTCGAGGGGCTGGCTGTCGAACAGGCCAGCTGCCAGCAGGGGCAAGCCCGTGAGGCTCAGCAGCAGGCCCGCCGCCAGGCTTCCAGGGTAGGTTCGCGACATGGCGGTGTTCTCCTTGGCGGGGATATGGCCGTGTTGTATCGAACATGCCCCGAGGTGACCAATGGTTGAGCGCTCCGCTGCTGAGGGTCGCGGTCGGGTCGTGGCCGTCGCCACGGATGGGGCCTGCAGTGGCAACCCCGGTCCCGGCGGCTGGGGCGTTCTGATTCGGTTTGAGGATGGCAGCGTCGAGGAGTTCGGCGGCTTCGATCCGGCCACCACCAACAACCGGATGGAACTGCAGGCGGCACTTGCGGCCCTCGAACGCCTGAAGGATCTCCCCAGGCACCCCGACCTGACCCTGCGCACCGACAGCAAATACCTGATTGATGGGCTCGGGTCCTGGATGGCGGGCTGGAAACGCAAGGGTTGGAAGACGGCGGCGGGGAAACCCGTGCTCAATCAAGACCTGTGGAAGGCTCTCGACAGCGCCCGCCTGGCGGATGTGCCTTTGCGTTACGTCAAAGGACATAGTGGCGACCCCGATAACGATCGCGTCGATCAGATCGCTGTCGCCTTCTCCCGTGGCACGGCAGGATCAGAGTTGCACTGACTGGGCGGGCTGATGGCCGAGCCGTTCTCCACCGGGAGTTTTTACCGCCGCTGGCTCGGTCCGGTGCTGGCCCGGGATGAGGGGCTGGATGCGGAGCAGTTGAGTCGCTCGGCCCTGTTGGCTCTGGGGCAGGCCAGCCTCAGGCGCCAGTGGCCCGGGGTGTCGACGGTTCTGCAGGGTGTTGCCGGTGAGCTGAATCGTCGTGATCTCCGTTTGGAGCAGGTGCTGTTCGGTTGTCGTTTTGCCAACCCGGTGGGTCTGGCGGCCGGGTTCGACAAGAACGGTGTGGCTGCGGGTGTGTGGGATCGCTTCGGGTTCGGTTTCGCCGAGGTGGGAACGGTCACCTGGCATGCCCAGCCGGGCAACCCCCGGCCGCGTCTGTTCCGTCTGGCGGCGGAACGGGCCGCCCTGAACCGGATGGGCTTCAACAACGACGGTGCTGAGGCGATGCGCCGCACCCTGGAGCGGCAGGCCCTGCCTCCCCCTGGGCAGCGGCCGGCCGTTCTGGGCATCAATCTGGGCAAGTCGAAGGTCACATCGCTGGAGCAGGCCCCCGACGATTACGCCTCCTCGCTGGAGCTGCTCGCTCCCCTGGCCGACTATGCCGTGATCAATGTCAGCTCCCCCAACACTCCCGGCCTGCGGGAGCTGCAGGATTCCGCCCAGCTGCGCCGTCTGGTGGAGCGCCTGCGTCGCCTGCCGGCCTGTCCGCCCCTCCTGGTGAAGATCGCGCCGGATCTGGAGGATGACGCGATCGATGCCATCGCCCGCCTCGCCTACGAAGAGGGTCTGGCCGGGGTGATCGCCGTCAACACCAGCCTGGATCGGCTCGGGCTTGAGCAGCGGCGCCTGACCCAGACCGGCCGCACCCTGGCGGAGGAGGCCGGTGGCCTCAGCGGTGCACCCCTGCGTCATCGCGCCCTGGAGGTGATGCGACGCCTGCGGGCCACCGCCGGCCCTGCCCTGCCCCTGATCGGTGTGGGAGGGATTGACTGTCCGGAGTCGGCCTGGGAACGGATCACCGCCGGCGCTTCCCTGATTCAGCTCTACACGGGCTGGATTTTTGAGGGCCCCGATCTGGTGCCGAGAATTCTGGAGGGTCTGTTGCAACAGCTCGACCGCCATGGCTTTCGCCATCTCCGCGATGCGGTGGGCAGCGGCGTGCCCTGGCAATAGTCGATACCCTTCCGGCAGCGGCGGTACGCCACACACCTTTGGAGCTGGCGGCACTGCGCGAACGGTTCCCGGCCCTGGAGCGGTCGATGCTCGCCTGGCGCGCCCTCGCCCGGCGCCAGACCGTGTGGCTCGCTCCCAACGACACGCAGCTGACCCTGGCCTGGCGCCAGGGAGGCGTGTGGGAGCAGCGGTGTGTGCCATTGCCGGAGGACGTGTGCCGGGACGGTTTGCCCCTGCAGCGCGATGCCCTGGCGGATTTCCTCGCCGATTGGCTGCTGGAGAACGGCCTGCCGCCTGCGGTGGTGGATCTGGTGCTGTTGCTGCCGTTGCAGTGCTGCCATTGGCGCCTGGTGGTGCCCCCCGACGGTCAGGCCCCGCTCAGCATTGAAGCCCTGCGCAGCCTCCAGCCGGATCTGGGTTGGTCGCTTCCTTTGTCTGAGCTGGTGCTGGCCCTGGAATCGCCTGGCCTGTCGTCGGCGTCGCAGCTGCTGGTGGGAGCGGAGCGGCTGCTGCTTCAGGCCTGGGTGGCTGTGATCGAAGCGGCGGATCTGCGTCTGGAGCGGGTGGACGGAGTGTTGGCGGCCGCCCGCCGGGGCTTGCTGGCGCGGTGCGAGGCGGAGGGCATGCCGTTGACCGGTGATCTGGCCTGGCTGCTCCAGCAGGGCAGCGCCTGGCGGTTGCTGGTGCTGCGGGATGGCTGGCCGGAGCTGGAGCGGCTGTTCTCCTCCGCCGATGCCCTGCAGAGCGATCTGGAGGCGTTGCTGCTGGCCTGGGAGCGGCATGCCGGCGCTGCATCGCCAGCGCTGCGCTGTTGGATCACGGCGCCTGCGGAGGCGCGGCAGCAGCTGCAGGGGTGGCTGGGTGGTCGTTGGGCCGAGGAGGCGGGCGGTGCGCGTTTTGCCTCGCTCGAGAGCCTGGCCTTCCCCGACCAGGGCGCGGAGGCGGAGGCGCCGCCACCGGGGTTGGATCTGCTTGAGGAGCGCCGCCGGGAGCTGGGCCTGGCGGCATCGGCCGCCGGGGTTGGGGCTGGAGCCGGGCCGCCGCCCGCGCGGGCTCTGCTGCTGCAGGGCAGCCTCTGGGGCGGCGGCCTGGTGCTGGCGTCGCTGCTGTTGCTCGCCCTGATGGGCTGGCAGGAGGGGCAGCAGGCCCAGCAGCTGGCGCAGCTGATGCCGGTGGAGCAGCGGGTGACCCGGGCGGAATCGCGCTTGCGTCGCCTCCGCTCAACCACGACGGCTCTGCGCAAGAACAACACCCGTCTGGCGGAGCAGCTGGTGGCGGTGCCCTCCGGGTCGGCGCTGCTGGAGCAACTGCGCCAGGTGACCCCCGCGGGGGTGCAGCTCCAGAGCCTGCGCGTGCAGGGGAACGCGATCGAGCTGTCGGGTGAAGCGCAGGCGTCGCTGGATCCCGGCCCCCTGGAGCGGATCAATGCCCTGGTGCTGGCCCTTGCAGCGCTGCCGATCAGCGAGCCCGATGGGGTGAAGGTGGTGAAGGCGACGCGCTCCGGCGATGACGGGGGGCCTGTGCAAGCGGTGACCTTCAGCCTCACCTGGGGGCTGGATCCCGCCGCTCGCCCCTCGTTGGCCACCCTGAAGGCGCTCGGGGCCGATGGGCTGGTGCGGCGCTTCCAGTTGCTGCAGCAGGCGGGGGTGGCCCTGTGACCAATCTCAGCCCGGATCAGCCCGCCTGGGCCCGGCGATTCACACAGGAACGCCTCCTGTTCGGGCTGCCGATCCTCGTGGGCGGATTGTTGGCCGCCGCTTTGGTGTTGATCGTTGGCTGGCCCCGCTGGGGCAGTCTCCAGCAGCAGCACCAGCGGTTGGAGGCCCTGCGCGCCAAGCAGTCGAGCCTGCCCCTGCTCGAGACGCAGCTGGCGAAGGCGGAGCAGCAGGAGCAGGCGGCGCGCGACCAGCAGGCCCTGCTCGTGGAGTTGCTGGCGGGCCAGGGCCAGATCCGCACCTTTCTCGCCGAGCTGAGCCGGGCGGCGCGCGCCACCGGGGTGGCGATCGAGCTCTATGAACCGGTGCCAGCCAAGCCCGTGGTTTCTGCCCCACAAGGCGCCGCCAAGCCCGAGAAGGGCCAGGCTGAAAAGGCGACCAAGCCGCCGAGCGATCCGCTGGAGGCGCTCGGTTACAGCATCACCAGCGTGCTGCTCCAGGTGCGCGGCTCCTATCCCAACGTGCTGGCGTTTCTGCGGCGGATGGAATCGCTTGATCTGCTGGTGCGCCCCAGCGACCTGGAGCTGAACGGAGTGGCCAGCGCCACGGACGATGCCGCAGGGGCTGATGAGGACAGCGGCCCCGTGCTCACCGAGCTGAAGCTGCGTTTGAGCTTCTACGACACCCTGCCGCCCAAGGCCCAGAAGGCCAACGAGGCGAAGAGCGCGACACCGCCGTCGTAGCGGGCTGGTTGGAGCCGGATCGGATCGATACCATCCGGCCAGCGGTTGCAGCGCAGGGTCCCTTGTTTGTGATGAGATCGCCGCAGCGACGGATCTGTGCCTCGATGCTGAGCTCCTGCCTCGGTGGAACAGCGCTGCTGGGGGCGTTCGGCTTGTATGAGTTGGCGGCCGCTCCCGTGCTGGCCGAGGCCGATGGCGTGATGCAACTGCAGGCGCGCCGCAGTGCGGAGGGGCTGGAGATCGTGGTGGTGGGTGTGGGCGCCCAACCGGTGCTGCAGCAGCGGCTGGAGAGCGGCCAATGGCAAGGACGCCTGACCACGCAGGGCACCCCGGGTGTGCGTGGTGGTGTGTCGCGGCTGTCGCTTCCGGATTTGGGCATCCAGCGCTTCAGTCTTGAGGGCAGTGGCTCCACCTATCTGTTGCGATTCGATGCGGTGAATGGGGTGACGCCTCCCGACCCGTTGGTGAGTGCGGATGGTCGCAATCTGATCCTGTCGTTTCCCGGACTGGCCTCGCCCACCCTGCAAACCGGACGGCTGGATCTCAACACACCCGGACGGGTGCCCCAGGCGCGCTATGCCCCACCCTTGCGCCCCCGTGCTGTGGCTCCACCGTTAGGCGATATGGCCGTGGGCACGATGGTGCTGCAGAACCGCAGCTTCGTGAATGTGAGCGGACCACCGGTGACGCTGACGCTGAATAATGCACCAGCGAAGGATGCGTTGCTGTCGATCGCCAGGCTCGGCGGCTACGGCTTCGTGTTTGTGGGTGAAGACCTTCCTGGCACAACGACGACGCCAGGAGTTCCCGGTACGACGCCACCCTCAGGTCAGGGGCTGGGTGGGTTGATTCCAGTCACGATGTCGTTTCAGAATGAAAATTATGCCCGTGCCCTGAACGGCATTTTGTTGGCTTCGGGGCTACAGGGAAAGCTGGATGGCCGCACTTTGCTCGTGGGGACCTCTGTGTCTGCCAAGACGTTTGGCCCTCAGGTGTCGAAGGTGTATCGGCTCAATCAGGCCAGCGCCACGTCCGCTGCCGATTACCTGGCGAGCCTGGGCGCTTCGATGAGTAAGGTCAACACCACGTCGATTATCACTGGGGAGCCTGCATCCGCCGGCACGTCGCAGCTCAGCACGCAGACCTCGCAGACGCGATCCACGTTGACCAATGTGGAGACTTATGGTTCTTCGGTGGGGCCTCTCAGGGGTTTGACGGGAACCACGGATGCGCGATTGCAAACGGTGACCTTGGTGGGTGACTCTCAGTTGGTTGCGATTGCTGAAAGCTATCTGAAGCAGATTGACCTGAGGCAGCGGCAGGTGGCATTGACGGTTAAGATCTTGGATATCAATCTTGAGAATGACAAGCAGATCGCCAACAGTTTTGCCTTCCGCTCTGGTAATATGTTTGTGGTGAGCAATAATGGCGAGTTGCTGGCTAATTTTGGCAGTTACAAACCGCCTGGTTCGGAAGCCGGTGGTTTGCCGGGTCAATATTCGGCGCAAGAGGGTACGACGCCTGTGCCAGGCACTGGCAGCCTTGCCGGTGATAACACCCCCTTCTTTGATCAACCGACCTCGGCCTATCCATTGCCAGGTTCATCAACGCGGCTGGGTGATACGACGCGATCGCCGACGAGGCCCGATTTTGGCACCTACAACAACCCTCTGCAGCCAGGTGTCAGTGATGTGACTGAAGATACCGTCGAATACACGGCGCCGACCAAATTCCAGTATCCCACCAATCAATTCTTTGATTTCTTGCGGGCCAAGATTGAGTCTTCGTCGACCAAGGTGTTGGCAAGTCCCACGCTTGTGCTCCAGGAAGGAGGTGAAAAGTCGATGGGCACTGATAAGGGGAAAATCTCTGAAGATGGCAAAATTGGTCGTGAATATTCCAATGAAGCCTATGTGCGTGTTGGCACGCAGTTTGTAACGTCGTACGAGGTAAAGCAAGATATTAATGGCAATAACTTTTGTCAGCCAGTGTTCGCGAATGCTGGTCTTACATTTGGCGCGCGAGTGGATAAAATTGATGACAATGGATTTATCACGTTTGCGTTGTCGCCGGAGATTTCGGCGCCCGTTGGCTCGGAGCAGGTGGGGAATTGTGGGGCGATCACGATTATCAATGATCGCTCGTTGGATACGGGTAAAATCCGCGTCAGAGATGGTCAGACTTTGATTCTCACGGGTGTAATTAACGACACGGATCGTGAGGTGGTGTCGAAGTGGCCCATTCTTGGCGATCTCCCCTTTGTTGGCCAATTTTTCCGTAGTTCCGGAGGGCAGCGTTCGAAGAGCGAGCTGGTCATCCTCGTGACGCCGCGCATCATTGATGATCGCTCCGGCGGTTCGTATGGTTATGGCTATCGCCCGAATCTGCCTGCGGCACGGCAAATTATGACGGGAAACTGACTGACTGACAGGCTGGCCGCTCAGAAGCCCATGCCCATCGGCGCAAACGCCTTGATTGCTAGCGGAGCCAGCATGCGCATTGTGCCGAGCATTCCACTCAGGAAGCCACTGCCGATGCCGTTTGAGGCAGGAGGGGTGTCTTGGTGATGGCGACGTTGGCTCACATTGTTGGCTGCCGCCTGGAGTTGTTCCGCCCAGGCTTGATTGCCGTTTTGTTGGAGTAGTGATGCGGCGTAGCGAAAATCTGCTGCGGCCAGATCGTCTTTGACGAGTTGAGCGCGTGCGATGCCCCGGGCAATCCAAGACAGCGATTGTGTGGGTTCTTGTTTGATGGCCTCGCCGAAAAGATCTTCCGCGTTCTGCCACCGTCCGGCCTGGGCTGCTTCCACGCCGGCATTGTGCAGGGAGGCGTGGCTTTGCACGCCGCCGGCGATGCCCTGGGCACCCTGCCAGTGCGCTTCCTCCAGAGCGTTCTGATCAAGGCGCACGCCACTGAGGTCGCTCCCCCGCAGATCAGTGCCATAGAGCCGTGCTCCCTCCAGGTTGGCGCCGCGCAGGGAGGCACTACGCAGGCTGGTGAAGCTGAGATCGGCGCCACGCAGATCCGCTCCATCGAGGCGGGCCTGGCCAAGGTTGGCGCGTTGCAACTGGGCGCCGCTCAGATCCGCATCACGCAGATCGGCATGCACCAGATCGGCATCCTGCAGCTTGCACCCTGGGCAGCTCCGCTGCTGCAGCACCAGCAGCACGGCTTCGGTATCGGCTGCATGGGCTGCTGCCGGCGGAGATAAATCGGAAGGGAGGGCGCTGCCGCCGAACAGGGTGATCGCCAGCAGCAGGGAACGGGAGCGCATGAGTCGGTAACGGCTGCGATGGCAGTGGGCTTCTTGTATCAGTCGCGGCAGCCTCTGTCGATCCGGCTGGGGGTCAGGCCACGTCGAGGTTGTGGTGCAGCGCCTCATCGAGCAGGGCTTGCTCGAGTAGTTCACGCGCCACCGCTTTGATCAGTTCTGCTTTGGCTTGGCTTCGTGCCGCTGCGCCTCGAATCGGAATCGTGCGCAGCCGCAGCCGCATCCGGGTGCCATCGGCGGCCGCGTTGGCGTCGTGCAGCAGCTGAAACAGATCCACCACCGCCACCCAGGTGAGCGCCTCTTCGCGGCTGAAACTCGGGCGGAACACCGGCGCTTGTTCACCGCGGGCCGCCAGGCCGGCGAATTCATCGAGGCGCTGCCGCCGGAAGCGCACCACGGCATCCGGATGGCTGGCGAACCAGGATCTGTCGTTGTGCAGCGTCTCAGCGCTCATCGCTTCGCATCGTTGGAGGCCTGCTTCAGTTGCTGCTCGATCAGCGCCTTGAATTGCGGCCAGGGTAAGGCGCCTTCCACAACCCCGCCCCGATGACGCTCACTGCTGATCGTGGGGCCGATCACAAAGGTGGGGGTGGCGCTGATGTCGTGCAGGGCCGCTTCCGATCGATCGCTGCATGATGGCATCCACTGGCAGCACTCCTGTGCCTGAAGTTCACGGCGGCAATCTGGAGGCCACGGCACGGCGCCTCGGTTGTCGTCCGGATCAGCTGCTCGATGCCAGCGCCTCCTTGGCGCCCTTCCCCTTGCCCTGGCGAGCACGCTGGCAGGGGCTGCGGGCGCCGTTGCAGCCCTATCCCGATCGCGGTCAGGAGCGTTTGCGGCGTTGCATCGCTGCAGTGCATGGCCTCGATCCGAGCGGGGTGCTTCCCGGCAACGGTGCCGCTGAGCTGTTCACCTGGGCTGCTCGCGATGCGGCCGCCGCCGGGCCTTCGCTGCTGCCCCAGCCTGGCTTTGCTGATTACGCCCGGGCTCTGCGCTGTTGGGATGGGGCATCCGAGGCTTTGGCGTTGCCGCTGCGCTGGAGTGCGGCGACTCCGCAACCGTTCCCGCTCACGGCTGCGGCCCGGGTGGCCTCCGTGCTTTGGATCACCAATCCCCACAACCCCACCGGCCAGCTCTGGAGCCGCGCCTCACTGGCGCCACTGCTGCAGCGCTTCACTCTGGTGATCTGCGATGAGGCGTTTCTGCCCCTGGTGCCCGGTGGCGAGACGCAGTCGCTGATTCCGCTGGTGGCGGAGCACCCCAATCTGGTGGTGATCCGCAGCCTCACCAAGCTCTATGGCATCGCCGGTTTGCGCCTCGGTTATGCCGTGGCCCAACCCGAGCGCCTGCAGCGCTGGGCCGCCTGGCGTGATCCCTGGCCGGTGAATGCGGTGGCGTCAGCCGTGGGCCAGGCCTTGCTGCGCAGCCCCAAGCGCCACCAGGCTTGGTTGCAGCGTGTGCAGCGCTGGACCGCCCGCGAAGGCGCCTGGCTACAGCTGCAGCTCGCGGGGCTGCCGGGGATCAGCCCCATGCCCTCAGCGGCGAACTACCTGTTGATCCGGGGCGAGCGGGATGGTGAGCCGTTGTCGCTCCAGCCCCTGCGCGAGGCGCTGGAAAGCCGCCATCGCATCCTGCTGCGTGATTGCCGCTCCTTTGAAGGGCTGGATGAGAGCTGGCTGCGGATCGGCGTCCAGAACCGGCGCGGTAATCGGCGCATCCTGGCTGCCATGCGGAGGGAGTTGTTCTGATGCAGCTTTGCGATGTATGATGCATACATCACTGCGGGTGAGGTCCGGTTGTGCGCAGAACGCAGATCTACCTCTCTGAGCAGGAGCACGAGGGCCTTCGGGTTCTGGCTCAGCGCTCGGGGCGTACCCAGAGTGCTCTGATTCGAGAGGCCTTGGATGAGTTTCTTCAGCGACAGGAGGCGGGAGGGCGTCTCGCCCGGCTGCGCGAGGGGCGTGGTTTGTGGTCTGAGCGAAACGACCTGCCGGATTGGGATGCCCTCAGGCGCGAGCTCGACCGTTGATGTCGGGCTTGTTGGTGGTCGACACGGATGTGCTCATCGACTACTTGCGTGATCAACCGCAGGCGGTGGCCTTCCTGGAGGGTTCTGATCAGGTTCTTGCGGCATCGGTGATCACTGTCGCCGAGCTTTATGCGGGTGTGCGCGATGGTGAGGAGAGGAAGCGTCTCGACGCCTTTGTTGAAGCTTTTGACGTGATTCCGCTGAATGACAAGGCGGCCGTGGTGGCCGGGCTCTGGCGCCGCCAATACGGACGCAGTCATGGCACCGGTCTGGCTGATGCCCTGATTGCCGCAACTGCCGATGGTGTTGGCGGCACGTTGGTGACACTGAACCAGCGTCACTTCCCCATGCTTCCCGATCTGCTGATTCCCTATCGCAAGCCATCGCCCTGAGGCGGCTTGGTTGCCCTGGTAACTGCCAGTAGCGTTGATCCATGGCCAGTTCTCCGGCAACTCGCTTCCGCGCGCCAGCCATTCCCTGGCTGCAGTCGCAGCCGCTTGTCGAGCAGCTCGATCTCGGGCCGGGCTTGGATGCGGCTGCCCTGCGCAACGGATTGGTGGTGCTTGCTGCGGAGCCGCAGGTGCAGGCTCTGGTGGCCTTCGGCTCCAGGGCGCGGGGCGATGCTCAGCTGGAGTCTGATCTGGATC
This sequence comes from Synechococcus sp. RS9909, assembly GCF_014279595.1. Classification (NCBI taxonomy): domain Bacteria; kingdom Bacillati; phylum Cyanobacteriota; class Cyanophyceae; order Synechococcales; family Synechococcaceae; genus Synechococcus; species Synechococcus sp. RS9909. The sequence continues at coordinate 2,407,608 of NZ_CP047943.1, read as the reverse complement.
TGGCGGTGATCTGCCGCAAGCCCATCCTCACGCCGGCTGAGAAAACCGAGCGCAGCTTTGGCTACCGCCAGTGGCTCGGGCCTGTGGGTTGTGGTGTGGATCTGCTGGTGGTGGGAGCTTCAGACGCGCAGCATCTGGCTGGATCCCGTTGGCATGTGATGGGTGATGTGGCTCGCGAGGGGCGGGTGCTCTATGTCGCCGGCTGAAGACGCTGCGCTGCTGTTGCGCATTGTGCGCCGCCATCTGCAGGCGATGCGGCTCAACCTCGATCCGCAGTATCCCGATGAGGAATGGGGCTTTCAGGCTCAGCAGGCGCTGGAAAAGCTGTTGAAGGCCGAGCTCGTGCTGCGCGATCAGCCGGCTCCGCGCACCCATGAGCTCCTGGATCTCGCTCTGCTCTTGAACGTGGAGCTGCCGGAGGGGCTTCAGAAACTCCAGGTGTTTGCCGTGGAGGCCCGCTACGAAGAAGGGCCGTTTGCACTGCCGGCCAGCCGCGTGCTGCTTCTGGATGATTTGGAGAGTCGTCTTAAGGCTTTGGAGAGCAGGATTGAAGGCTCGATCACGCCTCCCAATGCCGGCTCTCAAGAGCTTCCACCTGGTTGAAAGCTTGATCTGCCGTCAGTAGGGTGCAGTTCAAGGCAATGGCATGGGCGGCGATCAACAGATCCATGGCGTTGAGGGTGATGCCGTTTTGCATCAGCTGCGCGCGCAGGTCGCCATAGCTTTCCGCAGCGTTCTGCTCGAACGGTTGGATCGGGATTGCCTTGAGCAGCTCGATGACCAGTTGCTCACGCTGGGGGCTCAGGCGCCTCCGAGCTAGGCCGAAACGCAGTTCTGCTGCCACAACGGCAGAGAGTGAGCAGCGATCTTCGGCGAACCATCGATCCAGTTGTGGTGATGTCCTGTCGACAAGGGCACGCACCGCATTCGTGTCGAGCATGAACACTTGCTTCATGGCCAGTCGCGCTCCTGAGCGACTTCGCTTCGATCGATCGCCGTAAACAGTGGCTCGAAACTACCTTCGGGGTCGCTCTCCAGCAGTTCGCTGCGGCGCCTGAGCCACTCCAAAGGCGTGGATCTGATCGGGGTCAGCGTCACAACACCACTGAGTTCATCGCGTTGAACCTCCACTTCCGTGCCCTCAAAACGGCAGCTGGCCGGCAGCCGTACGGCTTGGCTGCGCCCGTTGCGAAACAGCTTTGCTCTCATCCCGCGCCCTGTTGGTCTCGACCAGTCTAGTTCACGGTTCCTTTGAGCGCTCTGAGCAGCCGCGTCACCTGCTCAGCACCATCAGCAGCTCCACCAGTCGCTGCTCGGCATCGCGCACCGCCAGCCGTTCCATCCCCTCAGCAAGCTGCAGCAGCGGATCCGCTGCCGGATCGCAGCCGCGCAGGCGTGGGCCCAGCAGCCGCCACAGGGTGGTGCGCAGCGCCTGATGCTCCGGGGCGTGCTGATGCACGATCACCGCGGCTCCAAGGCTGGCGGCGCAGGCGGCATTGGCGTCCTGGTGCTGATCCGCCGCCTGGGGGAAGGGCACCAGCACCGTTGGCGTGCGGCACACCGCCAGTTCGCTGAGGCTGCCGGCACCGGCCCGGCTGATCACCAGATCGGCGTGTTGCAGCAACCCGGGAATGTCATCGCTGAAGGGACGTTCCACCAGCGCCGGGTGGTTGAGGCTGCCCGCCTCGGCATCGTTGCTGCCGCTCAGATGCACCACCCGGCAACCGGCGGTGAGCAGGTCGGGCAGCACCGCCCGCACCATCCGGTTCAGGCCCACGGCACCCTGGCTGCCGCCCATCACCACCAGGAGCGGGCCATCGCCATGGGGAGCCCAGTCGGGCAGCGCCTGCGCTTCCAGGAACTCGCGTCGCACCGGCGTTCCGGTGACCAGGGCTTTGCAGCCCGGGATCCGTGCCGCTGCCGCCGGCAGGCCCACTGCCACCTGCTGGCAGAAGCGCCCCAGCAAGCGGGTCACCCGACCGGGAATGGCATTGGATTCATGCAGCACCACCGGCACACCGCACCAGCGTGCCGCCAGGATCGCCGGTGCGGCGATGTAGCCCCCGGTGCTGAACACCACCGTGCTCCGCTCGCGTCGGATCAGGCGGCGCACAGCACCAGCGGCGGCGATCAGCTGCACCAGCTGCAGCAGCTTGCGCAGGCCCCGCCCCTGCAGTCCGCCGGCCTGCACCGTCACCAGCCCATAGCGCTCGGGCACCAGCTGGGTCTCCAGGCGATCGGGAACCCCGAGCCAGCGCACGTTCCAGCTCTCCGGAAGCGCTTCGGCCACCGCCAGGGCTGGAAACAGATGGCCGCCGGTGCCGCTGGCAGCGATCAGAAGCCGAGACATGGCAACGGGCGGCTTGCGAGAGGCGCTTTAACTTAAGGGCAGTGCCGAAGAGATCCAGCCGCGTGCGTCGCTCCGCCCTTGCCGTCCTGTCGGCCCTTCTGCTGTCTGCCTCTGGGATCGCCGCTGCCCCGCCCGGCCGCACCGCAGAGGCCAGCAACGCCAACGCCACTGCCAGCGCTTCGGGGCTGGTGACGCGCCTGCAGCAGGCCCTCAACGCCCCCGACCAGAACGGTCTGGATGCCCTGTTGGCCCCGGATCAGCAGGCGTTGATCGGCCGTCGTTTCCGTCGTTTCGCCGCGGATTTCCCCGATGCGCGCTGGAGCCTGAAGGCGGGTCAGCCGATGGCGGATGGGCGTCAGACCCTGTCGCTCGCGGTGAGCGCCAGCCGTGAAATGGATGGCCAGCGCTTCACGCTGCAGGCGAGTCAGCAGCTCGCCCTCAGCGTGGCGGGCGGTCGGATCACCGGGCAGGAGGTGCTGCAGGAAGAGTCGGTGCTCTCCAGCGCCAGCCAGCCCTTCCCCGTGAGCCTCCTGATCCCGGATGCGGTCCTCACCGGCAGTCGTTACGACGTCGACGTGGTGCTGGAGCAACCGCTGGGCGATGCCATGCTCGCCGGTGGCTTGATCGGCCTGACCCCGGAGCAGGTGGCCGCGCAGCAGAGCCCCGACATTCAGCTCGAGCCCCTTGGTGGAGGCGGCCTGTTCAAATCCGTGAAGGCGCCGTATCAGCCCGGCAGTCAGACCTGGGCGGCTCTGGTGGTGCATCCGGAAGGCGTGATCACGGTCACCAAGCGGGTGCGCGTGGTGAGTGACAAGAGTCAGCTCAGGCTCTGACCTCGTCGTCGGGGGGCTGAGGCAGGAAGGTCAGGTCAGATCCGGTCATCGTTTGCGGCTCTTTCAGTCAGATCCTGCCACCGCAATCGGCGCAGCATGACGGAGTCCATCGACCCGAATCCCATGGCTCTCCCTTTGCGCTGGCACCGTGCCCTGTTGATTCCCTGTGCCGCCCTCGCCGCCGCTGCGATCCAGCCGGGTTTGTCCCTGGCGGATCCGGAACCGGGCCGTCGCTGGGGCGGGCGCGGGCCGGAGGCCAGCCTTACCGACAGCCAGAAACAGCAGTTGTTCCAGACGCGACGCGCCTGGGAGCTGCGGAGCTACGACCAACGCCTGGCCATGCTGCGCCAAGGCCAGAGCTGCTTGCAGGGAGCCACCACGCTGGAGGCGTACCGAGGTTGCAAACAGGAGCAACGTCAGGCCTGGCGTGCCCTGCAGGCGCAGGGCCGTGAGGTGATGAACGCGGAACGGAGCAAGCTGGGCTTACCGCCGATGCCGGAGCGGCAGGGCCGACCCTGGGGGAACGGCTCGCGCAAAGGCTGATCTGGTGATGCGGCTGGTCGGTTCAGGCCGCCTCGTCGAGGGCGGCGACGCCGGGCAGCACCTTGCCTTCGAGCAGCTCGAGGCTGGCACCACCACCGGTGGAGATGTGCGACATCTTGTCGGCCAGGCCAGCCTTTTCCACCGCAGCCACCGAGTCGCCGCCACCGATGATCGTGCAGCAGCCCTTGCCGCTCAGATCCGCCAGGGTGGTGGCGATGGCGTTGGTGCCGGCGGCGAACTTGTCAAACTCGAACACGCCCATGGGGCCGTTCCAGATCACGGTCTGGCAGTCGGCCAAGGCCTCCTGGAACACCTTGATCGAATCGGGGCCAATGTCGAGGCCCATCCAGCCGTCGGGGATGGCATTGATCGAGGCCACCTGGCTGTTGGCATCGGGGGCGAAATTGTCGGCGAGCACCACATCGGTGGGCAGGAGTAGCTGCACGCCCTTGGCAGCGGCCTTGGCCTCCAGCTCCTTGGCCAGCTCCAGCTTGTCGTCTTCCACCAGGCTCTTGCCCACTGCGAGGCCGCGGGCCTTGTAGAAGGTGAAGATCATGCCGCCGCCGATCAGCACCTTGTCGCACTTGTCGATCAGGGCTTCGAGCACGCCGATCTTGGAGCTCACCTTGGAGCCGCCCACGATCGCCGCCAGGGGGCGCTTGGGCTCATCCACCGCACCCTGCAGATACTGCAGCTCTTTCTCCATCAGGAAGCCGGCGACGGCGGGCTTCAGGAACTTGGTGACCCCCTCGGTGGAGGCGTGGGCGCGGTGGGCGGCGCCGAAGGCGTCGTTCACATACACATCGGCCAGGCCAGCCAGCTTTTCAGCGAAACCGGCGTCGTTCTTTTCTTCCTCAGCGAAGAAGCGCACGTTCTCCAGCAGCACCACATCGCCGTTGGCCATGGCGGCCACCTTGGCCTCGGCATCCGGGCCGATGCAGCTGTCGGTCTTCACCACCGGCTTGCCGAGCAGCTCGCCCAGGCGGGCGGCCACGGGTGTCAGACGCATGCCCTCATTCACCTGTCCCTTGGGGCGGCCGAAGTGAGCGGCGAGGATCACCTTGGCGCCCTTGCCAAGCAGATCCTTGATCGTGGGCAGGGCAGCACGGATGCGGGTGTCGTCGGTGATGGCGCCGGCATCGTTGAGGGGCACATTGAAATCAACCCGCACGAGAACGCGTTTGCCGCTGAGATCGGTGCCACTGAGGCTGGCCAGGGAACGCTTCGCCATGGGGTTGTGTCGTGCGGTATGAAAACGGGGAGAGATTAACCCGAGTGTCGCGGCTTCAGCGCTAAGACGTTCACAGGGCCCGAGGACAGGACGCGTCATGTTCAACACCGTTCTCTTTCCAATCGACCAGAGCCGGGAGGCGATGGAGACAGCCAGCAAGGCCTTGGAGCTGGCCCGCAGTCACGACAGTCGTCTGATCGTGCTCTCGGTGGTGCAGCCCGACCGGCCGGACATGCACGATCCGGCGGCAGTGGCCGCCTTGCTCGAGCAAGCCCGACAACGCTTCGTCGATGCCGGCCTGCCCTGCGAGGTGGTGGAGCGCGAAGGCAAGCCGGCCTTTGTGATCTGCGATGTGGCCGACGAGTTGAATGTGGATGTGATCGTGATGGGAACCCGCGGGGTGAATCTGGAGGACGACAGCGAAAGCACGGCGGCGCGGGTGATCCAGCTGGCCCCCTGCCCGGTGCTGGTGGTGCCGTGAGCTCACCCCCGATTCAGTGGTATCCAGGTCATATCGCTAAAGCGGAGCAGCAGCTCAGGCGCCATCTCGACAAGGTGGATCTGGTGATCGAGGTGCGCGACGCCCGGATTCCGCGTGCCACAGGCCATCCCCACCTCAACCGCTGGATCAACGGCAAACAGCACCTGTTGGTGATCAACCGACGCGACATGGTCACGGCGGAGGCGCGGGACGCCTGGCAACAGTGGTTCAAGGGGCAGGGCCAGAGCACGGTCTGGTGTGATGCCAAAGCCGGAACGGGGGTGAAACAGCTGCAGCAGGCGGCGATCCGCGCTGGTGATCAGCTCAATGAGCGGCGGCGCAACCGCGGCATGCGCCCCCGGGCGGTGCGGGCGCTCACGCTGGGTTTCCCGAATGTGGGCAAGTCGGCCCTGATCAACCGCCTGGTGAAGCAGAAGGTGGTGGCCAGTGCCCGTCGCGCTGGTGTTACCCGCACCCTGCGCTGGGTGCGCCTCGGGCAAGACCTGGATCTGCTCGATGCCCCCGGGGTGCTGCCGCCACGGCTCGACGATCAACGGGCGGCGTTGCACCTGGCCCTCTGTGATGACATCGGCCAGGCCGCCTACGACGGTGAGTGGGCCGCTCAGTCGTTTCTGCGTCTGTTGGCTGTCCTCGAGCCGCGTCAGGGTTCCGGGGTGTCGCTGCCTCTTCTGGAGACGCGCTATGGCATCCCCCTGGCAGGCGATACGGCCGATCCCGCCCTCTGGATCCAGGCGGCGGCAGCCAGGCACACCTCCGCCGATACGGCGCGGATGAGTCAGCGCCTGATGGATGACTTCCGCAAGTCGGTCCTCGGCAGCATTGCCCTGGAGCTGCCGGTTTGAGACCCCCCCGCACGAAGCCGCCGCTGCCGGAGGAGATCTTCAGCCAGGCCTTCGGGGAGGGCGAGGGAGAGCTGGTGACGCTCACCTACCCCAAGCCGCTGCCGATGCGACTGGATCGTTGGCTGGTGAGCCAGCGCAGTGAGCAGAGCCGGGCCCGGATTCAGAAATTCATCGATGCCGGCTTCGTGAGGGTGAATGGCAAAACGGGCAAGGCGAAGACCCCCCTGCGCCAAGGCGATGCGGTGCAGTTGTGGATGCCACCACCGGAGCCGCTGCCCTACCTGAAGCCGGAGCCGATGGATCTCGATGTGCTGTTTGAAGACGAGCACCTGATCGTGATCAACAAACCGGCGGGGCTCACGGTGCATCCGGCACCGGGCAACAAAGATGGAACCCTGGTGAATGGCCTGCTGCATCACTGCCCCGACCTGCCCGGCATCAGCGGCAAGTTGCGGCCGGGGATCGTGCATCGGCTCGACAAAGACACCACCGGTTGCATCGTGATCGCCAAAAGCCAGGAGGCGCTGGTGAAACTGCAGTTGCAGATTCAGAAGCGGATTGCCTCAAGGGAGTATCTGGCGGTGGTGCATGGGGTGCCGCGGGGCGACAGTGGCACGATCGTGGGCGCGATCGGTCGCCATCCGGCCGATCGCAAGAAATATGCGGTGGTGAGTGGCGAAAACGGGCGTTATGCCTGCACCCACTGGAGCCTGCAGGAGCGGTTGGCTGATTATTCGCTGTTGCGTTTCAAGCTCGACACCGGCCGCACCCACCAGATTCGGGTGCATTGCGCCCACATGAACCACCCGGTGGTGGGCGACCCCACCTACAGCCGCTGCCGCAAGCTTCCCGTTGAGTTGCCCGGGCAGGCGTTGCATGCGTTCCAGTTAGGGCTGGACCATCCGATCACGCGCGAGCGGCTGCTGTTTGAAGCCCCGCTTCCGCCGGTCATGGAGAAGCTGCTTGCGGTGCTTCGGCGGCGTTAGGGGGTCATCCAATGTTGTTTGAGTTTGCTGTAGGAGCCGTCGTAGTAACTGCGGGAGATGCCGATATTGATCGCTTGAGCACGCGGGTCTTGGCTGAAGCGATTGGAAAACGCAAAGGCCATGAACAACGGCATGAGCGCCCCGGAAGCGGCTGACACTTTGGGTGATGCGGGCATCGTGTCCAAGGTGGCCTGGATCGTTTGTTCGTCATCCAGAATGGCGTCGACCCGACCTTGTTGAAGCAGGGCCACACAGGCGCTGGCAATGTTGCAAGCAACGGTCTTGGCTCCGTTGCTTTTCAGGATTGACGTCTGGATATAGCCCGGAATGGTGGCGAAGGATGACTGCTGTTGAATTTCGGCTTGCACGGTGCTTTCCGTTTTGGCCTCTTTGCTTGTGGAGGCTTCATTGGATAGTTTGAGAACATAGGAGGCGAAGTAGGCGGTGAGAAGGACGCGCGCAAACAGTGAGCCAATGGAAATAATGCGGCTTTTGGAGCGCTTGGTGTGATCGGTGGAGAGGAGGAGCGTTTTCTGCAGGATGAAGATCAGCTGATGCCGTTTCCTGAGGCTTGAAAAGTCTTGGCGGTGGCGTTCCAGTAGCCAGACGGGAATTGCAAACAGGCAGGCAATCAGGATGAGGCCTATGAAGATCAGCAGCACCTCTCTGGATAGGATGATGCGGAGGAGTTTGATTGCGGTAGGCTTTTTTTTCTCAAGTTTGTAGAGCTTCAGGTTGCTGCTGGCCGTTGGGAATGAGAATTGAAATATTTTGCTGCGATTCTCGTTGATCAGCACGCCTGAAATGGCCAGGTCGGCTTCGCCGCTGCTGATCTGCTCAATCAAAGACTCGAAGCTTTCCGCTCGTCTGATTCGGTAAGGAATCTGACGGGTTTCAGCAATCATGCGCCACAGGTCAATTTCAAGGCCTGAAGGCACGCCCTGGGCATCGACGGCATAGGGCGGATTCGGAAACCAGATCACATCCACCGGGGCTGGTGGATTGAGGCTGGGTTCAGCGGCGTGAAGACCGTGGCCGAAGGCGCTGCAGAGGCAGAGAGAGAATGTGCTGCAGGCTGTTATGAGCCTGTGTCGTCTCCGCAGTGAGACTCCAGCCATGGCGCCGGGGGGATGCCGTTGGCGTCGATTCTCTCCGGTGATGAGGGTCTGCGTCAGGTGAGGGTGAGAAGACTGTCTCCGACCATCAGCGTGTCGAGGCTGAGAGCTCCACTCACGCCAAGATCCATACCCTGTAAGCCGTTGAAACCGACGGTCAGCGACTGCTGGCTTCCAATCGATGATCCCCAGGCGTCCCCTGTGAGCACGTAGCGATACTCCCCATCGCCCAGGGCTTCCCTGCTGACGGTCGCCCCCCAGGCCTCGTTTGCGATGCGGTGGGGACTGATGAAGCTCAGGCTCCAGTCGTCCAGTGCTTCCGAACCCGTATTTGTGAGGGTGATTTCGGCGGTGAAGCCCCCCCACCAGATGTCTCCGTCGATCGCGACGGCTAATGGCGTCGTTGTTCCCGTGATCGGATCCGTGGATGTCGCGTCGGGCACCGTTGCATCCTCACGGGTTGCCAGCCAGTCGACATCGCTGCCAAGGGGGTCGCCCAGGCTCACCATGCTCTGGAAGTAGTCGATCACCACAGCTGCTTCCACCTCCAGGGCTGGCCATTGGGGCCAATCGAAGGTGTCGTTCATGAAGGCCTGCGTTTGGTCATGGCTCAGGATGGTCAGGTGGTTGATGTCATGGGCGATCGCTCCGCCCGGAATCGGCAGCCAGCCATGGGCGCGATCATGCATCCAACCTCCGAAATGGGGTTCCATTTTCAGGGTGTTGATGAAGGCATCGATGCCGTTGTTGGCCTCCAGATGCTCGATGAAGCCGTCCTGGTCGACGTTTCGCGCCAGGGCGATCACCTCGTCGGCCCTGCCGAGCCGGGCTGTGCGTTGCAAGCTGGCGATCAGCTCTGGGGCGTAGTGCTGGTCAGCGATCCAGCCCACCTTGCTGCCCTGCATGGCATACCAGAGACCTACACCCTTCAGCTCATCTCCCCAGGCCTGGCTGTTGTTGGTGAGCTGATGAGCAAAGGCCCAGCGGCCGACCGTCTCGAGGTCAACGGTTTCCAGGCCCATGAAGGTCCGTAAATGGTTGTAAGCAACCAGGGCTTCGGTTGTGATGGGTGTGCGCCCATCCCTGAGTTCCTCATGGGTGGTGTGCATGCTGCCATTGGAGGCCCCGAAGGCCGTGATCAGCTCGTAGCCGTTTTGGGAGCCATGGGAGTGATCCATGGTGTGCGGAGTGTCGTCATGGGGCTTGGCTGACTCGGGTGCTTCCGTTGAGGCATGGGCCTCCACGGGGCTGGCTTCTGGGGTGTCAGCGCCCGTGAGGAGCGCGGCCGTGAGCTCACCGCGGTCTCCCAGGGGAACGCCCTGGTGGCCGTTGAAGCCCACCGTGACCGATGCGCCGGGCGCCAGTGACTGCCCCCAGTCCGCTCCGGTCAGTGTGTAACGGAAGCGGCCATCTGCAAGGCTCTCGCGTTCGAGATCGGCTCCCCAGGGGCTGCCGTCGATCACGTGAGCACTCTCAAAGCTGGTGCTCCAGCGTTCAAGCTGGTTGCCTGAGGTGTTGGTGATGGTGAGGGCAGCGGTAAAGCCACCCCACCAGATGTCTCCAGTGATGGAGACGTTGAGGAGGTTGGACGACATGGGCGGTGTGACTGGACCGGGTATGGACTCATTCAGCTCCTGATGGCGTCATCGTTCAATCCTTCAAATGGAGGGTTTTTGCAGGCGACCCTCAGGGAATCAGCCTGAGACGCAGGGCGGAGGAGACGGCGCTGGCCCGGTTTCCCACCCCCAGGCGTTGCATGATCTCGCTGAGGTGATCGCGCACCGTGTTCGCTGTGATTTGGAGTTGGGTTGCGATCTCGCGGTTACTGAGGCCTTCGGCCACCAACGCCAGGATCTCCAGTTGTCGCTCCGAGAGGACCACTCCCTGATCGGACGGCTCCATCACGTTCGCCTCCCCCAGGAGCGGATCCAGATAGCGGTGACCGTCCTTCAAGGCTTGCAGCGCAGCGATCAGGGCGCCGGAGCGTTGCTCCACACTGCGCTCATCGATGCAGGCGTCCGCCCGCAGTTGACGGGCCAGACGCAGGCTGTCTTTCCTGGGGCGATTGAGGAGAAGCAAGCAGCGATGGTTGCTGTTCAGACGCTTGCAGTCGCGCAAGAGCTCCAGCCCGGAACCATCACTCAGCTGTTCGGAGATCAATAACCAGTGGGGTGTGTTGACGCTCTCCAGGTAGCCGATGGCTTCGGCTCTGGAGTCGAGGAACCGCCGTTCTTTGGGGCTGTGCATGCCCGCCAGCCGGGCCATCTGTTTCACAGCAAACAGATGGGGGTAGAGGCACACCAGCAGATCCTGATCATGGATCAGTCTTCGGATCCGGCGGGCCCGTTCGATGTCACCCAGTGGTCTCAGGGAGGTGCCCATCGGCTCAGGTGGGCAATCGCGGACACGCCGCCACCAGCTTTCGGGTGATCGCCGCAGCGGGTGCGCGCAGCAGCTGATCCCCGGGGCCTTCCTCCACGATCTGGCCGTGGTCGAGCACGATCACCCGGTGGCAGAAGCCACTGGCCACCGACAGGTCGTGGGTGATGAAGATCATCGCCAGACCCAGCCGTTGCTGCAGCGCCCGCAACAGGCCGAGCACCTCCGCCTGGATCTCGGCATCGAGCATGCTCACGCTTTCATCACAGATCAGCACCTGCGGTTCGAGGGCGAGGGCGCGGGCGATCGCCACCCGTTGTTGCTGCCCACCCGAGAGCTGCCGGGGCCGGCGGTTCTGAAACTCTTCGGCCGGAGTCAGGCCCACCAGCTTCAGCAGCTCCCGGGCCCGTTCCCGGGCGGCTGCCGTGCTGGCCAGCCGATGGATCAGGAGCGGATCGGCGATCGCTTCCCCCACCGGCATGGCCGGGTTGAGGCAGGCGAGCGGATCTTGAAACACCATCTGAAGGGAGCGTCGAGCGGCGCGTTCCCGCTCCCCTCGCAGGCGCAACAGATTCTCACCGTTGAGCCACACCCGCCCGCCCCGAATCGGGTTCAGGCCCATGAGGGCGCGGCAGAGCGTGCTTTTGCCACATCCCGAGCCGCCTACCACCCCCAGGGATTCGCCGGCCTGCAGCGCAAAGCTCACCCCATCCACCGCTTTCAGCCAGGTGGGCGACCAGGGAGGTCCTCCCAGGTTGTGCCAGCAACGCAGGTTCTCCACGCGGAGCAGCAGTCGACTCTCTGGAGCTGTGGGCGTTGCCCCTCCCTCCCGCTGGCGCGCTGCCGCCACCAGACGCCGGCCCACGTCGGAGTGGGGCTGGGTCAGCACCGCCTGGCTGCTGCTCAGCTCGGCCACCCGGCCCTGATCCAGCACTGCCATCCGTTCGCACCAGCGGTGGGCCATGGCCAGGTCATGGCTGATCAGCAGCAGGGCACTTCCCCGCTCCGCACAGAGGCCCTGCAGCACGCCCATCACCTGGTTCGCCACGGCCACATCGAGGCTGGTGGTGGGTTCATCGGCGATCACCAGCGGCGGATCAAGGGCGATGGCCAGGGCGATCGCCAGACGCTGCCGCATGCCACCGCTGAATTCATGCGGGTAGGCGCTGAAGCGCTCGGCACCGATGCCCACCGCCTCCAGCAACTGTTCCGCCCGTTCTCGCTTGGCGGATGCCGGCCAGGTCGTCCGGTGGGCGCTGAGGGTGTCGCTCAGGTGACGCCCCACAGTCATCAGCGGGTTCAGCCGTGTCATCGGATCCTGAAACACCAGGCCCACCGCCTCGCCGCGCAGTCGGCGCAGGGCGCTGCGGCTCAGCTGGCGCGGATCCTGCCCGCGCAGACGCAGGCCACCCCGGCATTGGCTGCCCGTCGGCAGCAACTGGAGCACCGCCCGCGCCACCGTGCTTTTGCCGCAGCCGGACGGGCCCACCAGGGCGAGCCGCTCCCCTTGCGCCAGCTGCAGATCCAACCCATCGAGGGTCCAGCGGTCGCTGCCTGGGTAACGCAATTGCAGCTGGTCCAGCTCCAGCACCGCTGCCGCCGGGGTGGACATCAGGGGGAGCACGGGGACACCTGAGTCAATACCATGGATTGACCCCGTCGGGTTGGATGCTGAACGTCACCTCTGCGCCGGAACAGCCCCAGACCGATGCGGTCCGTGCTGCAGAGCCCTGCGACCAGCCTGTGCAGCGGGTGCATCCGATTCGCACGATCGAGGATTACGGCATCGATCTGCCCGACTGGCTGCGGGAGTGCCTCACCCATGTGCCCCCCGGTGAGGGCTACAGCTGTCCAACCGATCCGGAGGCGTTGCTGGCGGCTGCGTTCGATTTCGCCTTCCAGCTGCATCAGGGCCAGTTCCGGGCCAGTGGTGACCCTTACATCGTGCACCCGGTGGCGGTGGCCGACCTGCTCCGCGACATCGGCGCCAGTGCGCCGGTGATCGCCGCCGGCTTTCTCCACGATGTGGTGGAAGACACCGACCTGACCCCCGCCCAGCTCGAGAGTCATTTCGGTGCGGAAGTGCGGGAGCTGGTGGAGGGGGTCACCAAGCTGGGCGGGCTCCACTTCACCAATCGCACGGAAGCCCAGGCCGAGAACCTGCGCAAGATGTTTCTGGCCATGGCCAGCGACATCCGTGTGGTGCTGGTGAAGCTGGCCGATCGGCTGCACAACATGCGCACCCTGGGGGCGCTGAAGGAAGAGAAACGCCAGCGCATCGCCCGGGAAACGCGGGAGATCTACGCCCCCCTGGCCAACCGTCTCGGCATTGGTCGCTTCAAGTGGGAGCTCGAGGATCTCGCCTTCAAGCTGCTGGAACCCGATGCCTTCCGCGAGATCCAGCAGGAGGTGGCCACCAAGCGCAGCGAGCGGGAGGAACGGCTCGGCGTCACCGTCAAGCTGCTGAGCGATCGCCTGGCAGCGGTGGGGCTCGACAGCTGCGAGGTGAGCGGCAGGCCGAAGCACCTTTATGGCATCTGGAGCAAGATGCAGCGGCAGCAGAAGGCGTTCCACGAGATCTACGACGTGGCAGCGCTGCGGATCCTCACGCCCAACGTGGAGAGTTGCTATCGGGCGCTGGCGGTGGTGCACGACACGTTTCGGCCCATTCCCGGACGCTTCAAGGACTACATCGGTCTGCCCAAACCGAATGGCTATCAGTCGTTGCACACGGCTGTGATCGGCCGGCACCGACCGATTGAAGTGCAGATCCGCACCCTGGAGATGCATCAGGTGGCCGAATTCGGCATTGCGGCCCACTGGAAATACAAGGAGGGCGGCTCGCCGGCTGCGGGAGGTGACACCGAACGCTTCAACTGGTTGCGGCAACTGGTCGACTGGCAGCAGGAGGGTGGCGCTGATGACCACAACGACTACCTCGCCTCGATCAAGGAAGACCTGTTCGATGAGGAGGTGTTCGTGTTCACCCCGAAGGGGGATGTGGTGGGCCTCCGCAAAGGATCAACGGCCGTGGATTTCGCCTATCGCATCCACTCCGAAGTGGGCAACCAGTGCCATGGCGTGCGCATCAACGATCGCCTCTCCCCGTTGTCGACCCCTCTGCAAAACGGCGACTTCATCACGATTCTCACCAGCAAAACAGCCCATCCCAGCCTCGATTGGCTGAATTTCGTTGCCACACCCACCGCTCGCAACCGCATCCGCCAGTGGTACAAGCGCAGCCATCGGGATGAAACGATCCAGCGGGGCAAGGATCTGCTGGAGAAGGAGCTGGGCCGCAATGGATTCGATGCCTTGTTGCACAGCGACGCGATGACGCGGGTGGCTGAGCGCTGCAATCTCCACAGCACGGATGATCTGTTGGCGGCCCTTGGGTTTGGCGCGGTCACGCTGCATCAGGTGCTCAATCGCCTGCGGGAGGAAATCCGCCTGCAGACCGCAGCGGCGGCCCAGCCCCTCAGCAATGAGGATGTGGCGCGTCGTTTGGTGGAGCAGGCGGAAGCGTCGTCGCCGCGCCCATCCCAGGGATCCACGGTGCCGATTCTCGGCGTGGAGGGACTCGACTACCGGCTCGGTGGGTGTTGCAGCCCCTTGCCGGGTGAAGCGATCGTGGGCACGGTGGCGCTTGGCAATCACGGCATCACCATCCACCGGCAGGAGTGCGCCAACGTGGAGGCGATTCCCAGTGAACGTCGTCTGCCGGTGAGCTGGAACCCGGCGGTGACTCGCCATGGTCTGCGCTTCCCGGCCCAGTTGCGCATCGAGGTGATCGACCGCGTCGGCATTCTTAAAGACATCCTCATGCGTCTGTCCGATGGTTCGATCAACGTGAGTGATGCCCGGGTGAAAACCGCTTACGACAAACCGGCTCGGATTGATCTGCGGGTGGAGATCAGCAGTGTGGAGCAGTTGCAGCGCACCATGGCGCAGATCCGCTCCATGGCCGATGTGCTCGACATCGCCCGCACCGGGCAGAGCTGACCGCCGGGAGATGGTGCGTTGACCGATCCGCTCACCACTGTGTCGCTGGCCGTCTCGGAGGCCGAGCGGCAGGAGGTGTATCGCTTTCGCTATGCGGTGTATGTGGAGGAGATGGGCAAGTCTCCACCGGATGCCAACCATGAGCGCCGTGAGCTCACCGACCGCTTTGATGCCAGTGCCAGCCTGTATGTGCTCCACGATGGCGACGGTGCCCTGGTCGGCACGCTGCGTTTCAATCGCCTCGCCGCCCTGGCGTCAGCCCGGGAGGCCCTGCGCCCGATTGCCCTGGATCCTCTGCTGGAGCAGGCGCCCCTGGAAGCGCTGTCTTACACCTCCAGGCTCATGCTTCGCGCCGACTGGCGCGGCGGCGGCTCCCTCGGGTTGTTGTTCAACCGTTGCTTTGCCGATGCCCTTGCGCAGGGCATCCGATTGGACCTCTGCCATGCCCATCCCGGCTTGATCGAGCTGTATGAGCAGCTGGGGTATCGCCGCTTCTGTGCCGGCATCGCCTGGCCTGGTGTGGGCTATCAGGTGCCGATGTTGCTGGCCCTCCGCGATCGCGACCATCTGCGCCGGAGTCGTTCTCCCCTGATGCGTCATCCGGCGCTGGCCCAATGCGTCGATGCAGAGGCCGATGGGCGTTGGCTGGATCAGCAGTCTCAGAGGTATTGGGGGCTGAACCATCGCCTGGTGAATCCCGATCAGTTCTGGGAGCTCGCTGGCGAGGCCCTGCGTCAGCCCGGGCAGGGTCTGCCGCTTCTGCAGGGGTTGAGCGATGAGCAGTCCCGTCGTCTGCTGAAAACCGGCACCGTGCTGCAGTGCGCCGCCGGAGATCGCATCGTTTCGGAAGGGGAGCCTCGGCAGGATCTGTTCGTGGTGATGGAGGGCTTTGCCGAGGTGAGTCGGCAGCATCAGGGGCAACGCCTGGGGCTTGCTGTGCTCAAGCCCGGCGATGTGTTCGGTGAGATGGGCTTCCTCGGCCGCAGGCAACGCAGTGCCGATGTGGTGGCGGCCACGGACACGCGGGTGTTGGTGCTCACCCAGGCCTTTCTGAACAAGGCGCTGCGCACCCAACCGGATGCCATGGCGCTCGTGCTGCGTAACCTGGCGCTGGTGCTGTCGGAACGCCTCTCCAGCACAACGGAACGCCTACTTCAGCTCAGCTGGGATGCCCCCGATGACGACCAACCCCAACGCCGCCGGCTCCTATGACTTTACCGCCCTCGGTGATGAGAGTGGTGAACTGGAGCGGCTTCAGCTTCAGGCTCAGCGTTCGGCCCAGCTTGAACTGCAGCTGCTCGAGAGGATGGGATTGGCGGATGGCCAGGCGGTGCTGGATCTGGCCTGCGGCCCCGGGGTGATCAGTCGATTGATCGCCCAGGCCCATCCCAAGTCGCAGGTCACGGCCATGGATCTCAACGGTGCGTTGCTCGCCGCCGCCCGCGAAGAAGCGGCGACCGCGGGGTTGGCGTCGATTCGGTTTGTGCAGGGAGATGTGTATGCCCCTCCCCTGGAGCAGGGGCAGTTTGATTTCATTTACGCCCGGCTGCTGTTCCAGCACCTCGAGAAGCCGTTGCAGGCGCTGGAGGCGATCCGCGCCCTGCTGAAGCCCGGCGGTGTGCTGTGCATTTTTGATATCGACGACAGCTGGTTGACGTTGGTTCCCGAACCGGAGGGCTTCGCCAGCTTCACGGCGGCTGCGGCTCGCGCCCAGGAGCGGCGCGGTGGCAATCGTCTGATCGGTCGCCAGCTCGGTCGCCTGCTGGAGGAGAGCGGCTACGACCCGGTCGACGTGCATGTGGAGACGGTGACGTCGCGACAGCTCGGGATGCGGGCATTCCTCGACATCACCCTCGGCTTCAAGCGCCTGTTGCTTGAGGGAGAGGAACTCGAAGCGGCCCGCGCCACATTGGAGGCCGCCGATGCCCTGGTGGACGATCCCAGGGCCTGGGCCTTTGTGGGTGTGTTCCTCGCCCGGGGCGTGCGCCCCTGAGATCGAACCGGCATGACCGCCTTGCGATTGGTTTGGTTCCTCCTGCTCGGTCTTCTCCTGGCCCTGGTGGAGCAGCCCTACCAGGCGCTGTCTTCCCTCGGTTTCGCCTTGCAGCAGCGCTTCTGGGCGTTGCCTGGGCTGGTGGGGGGAGCGGTTGTGAATCGGGGTGTTGGCGCCTTGCTGGTGTTCGCCGGTTCCTTCCTCACGGTGTGGCTGGCCTGGGGACCCTTGCGCAGAGCCCGTGGCGGCGGCTTGCCCCCCTTGCTGGCGCTGCAACAGGCGCCATCGGCTCAGCAGGCTGCCCTGCTTGATCGCCTCGACCTGCGCACCCAGCTGCGGCGTCTTCCCTTGATGCTCTTCACCCACCTGGGCGGCCTCACGGTGGGGATCGAGTCGCCATCGGCTTCCCTCGGCGCGGCGCTGCTTCTGGCGATCCGACGCCGCTGGCCCGCTGCCCAGCCCCTGGCGGGTCTGTCGCTTCCCCTTGTCGCCGCCATCGGCGGCGGTGCCGGACTCGGTGCGGCGTTCCGCTCGCCTCTGCTGGGCACGGCCTATGCCCTGGAGGAACTGAGCCGGCAGAAGGGGCTCGATCTCGTGTTGCCCACGCTGCTCCTCGGTGGCAGCGGCACCCTGCTCCTGCAGGCTGTGCTGCCGCAGGCAGCGCCTGGGGGTCAGGCGGCGTTCGCCGCGGTGCCGATTCAGTGGTGGGGCCTGGCGCTGGTGATCACGCTGATCGCTGCGATGGCCGGTGCCCTGTTTGTGAAGGTGTTGATTCCGCTCTCCGGCTGGTTGGCGGCTGGCCTGCGCCGGCAGCGCTGGTGGGGTGCAGCGCTGATCGCTCTGGCGCTGCTTCTGATCGCCCTCGGCAGTGGTGGTCTCAGCCTCAACGACGGTGGGCTGTCGCTGGATGCGGCGCTGGCGGGCGGATCGGGCGGAGTTCCAACCACTGTTCTCTGGCGCACGCTCTCCTCCTGGTTGAGCATCGCGGCCGGAGCCCCCGGCGGGCTGATGCACGACACCATGACCCTCGGCTCGCTCCTCTCGGAGCGGCTGATCGCCTGGACTGCCGCCTGGCATGGGGGGATGGTGACGGCGGAGCGGGGGCAGCTGGCGGCGGTCGGGGCGACGGCCCTCTTTGCCGCTGCCTGCGGCACGCCGGTGTTCTGTGCCCTGTTTGTGTTCACGCTTCAGGGCGATCCGCAGATCTTGCCGTTGCTGCTGCTCTGTAGTGCCGTCGCTGTCGCTTGCGCTGCTCCCCTGCGCGGCACCGGCTGGAATGAACACGGCACCGAGGGCTTGTGCCGTGCGTTGACCTGACGGAGTTTCAGGGCAGGCAGCCGGCAGCCTGTGGCACCGGCGTTCCCCAGGCCGGAGCCTTCAGGTGGCTGTAGGGAGTGGCGAAGGCTTCCCGCACCATCCGGAAGCCCGTGGGGATAGGAGAGGGAGCGTTGGCGTAGTCGATGATCCAGATCCAGCCGTAGGTGTCATCGGGCCAGGTGTCGGGAACACCCGGCAGCTGATCCAGGTTCAGGAGCTGTCGCAGGGTCACTGGCTGATCAGGGAAGCGTTCGGCGAGTTGTTGGTTGGCAATGGTGCGATGCTCCCAGGCCATCACCACGGTGCCGCCTGCCCAGGTTGGGTTGCTGAGCACTTGGGCGGCCGCTTCGCGGGTGCGTTGCTGCTGCAGCTGTCGCTTCGTGGCGGTCGACTCCCCTTGTTGGGGCACCTGGGAGAACATCACCACCGGCAGCGACCAGCTGCGGGCGGAGGGAGCGAGGGTTTCCAGGGTGTGCGGGGTGATCGCCAGGAAGGCGACCGGTTGCTGCCCTTCCAGCAGAGCCTGGCTGCGGGCCGAACGTCCCAGAAACTGATCGCGCAGGGCCAGGGAGCGTTGCTGCCCTTGTTTGCAGAGGGCATAGGCATTCGCTTTTTCGCCATGGCGCCCCAGGATGATGCGGCGGGGTACGGCGTCAGCCGTGGCCATGCTGCCTGCGGCGATGGCCATGCACAGCACCATGCCGAATCGCTGCCATGCCCTTGAAGGCGGAGTGTGGAATTGGCCCATCTCAGTTGCTCACCTTGCGTTCACAGCTCGCTGGGTAATCGGCGGGCAGTGGGGTGCCCCAGAGGTTGTGGGGCAGGGCCTGGAACGGAGCTGGAAACCGTTGCCGTTGCAGCCTGAACCCTGTGGGTTGATCGGAGATCTCCGGGGCATAGTCCACGATCCAGAGGTAGTCGTAGTTGTTGCCGGCCCAGCTCCTGGGCACGTTCGCGAGGGTGTCGAGGTGCAGCAGCTGGCGGAAGGTCACGGCTTCGCCCGGGTGTTCGCGTTCGAGCTTCTCGCGAGCAATGGTGCTGTGTTCCCAGGTGATCACCACGGTGCGGTCATGCCAGGCCGGGTTGTTCAGCACATCGGCGGCGGCGGTTTGCACGCTCTCGATTTCCTGCTCGCGTTTCACGTGTTCCGGGCGGCCCTCCATCGGCACCACGGCGTAGGTGGTGACCGGCAGTCCCCAACTCTGGGCGGAGGGTGTGGCCAGTTCCACCGTGTGCAGGGTCATGGCTAAGAAAGCTGCCGGGGATTCCCCGGGGGGAATCACGGATTCGGTGGCGTCGCGGCCCAGATAGGTGCCGCGCAGAGCGATGGCCCGTTGCTGGCCGATGCCACAGAGGGCATACGGATTCGCTTTTTCGCCATGGCGCAGGATGATCAGGCGCCGGGGCACCGCCTGGAGAGGCCCGCAGCAGAGGCTGGTGATCAGCAACAGCACCGGGCTGATCAGCAGTGCGCCAACGCAGCGCTGCCGGAGGGTCGCCACAGAACACGATCCGCGTTTCTCTCCCAGGCTTTAGCAGCGATCGGCGTGTTCAGCTGTGTGAGCCGCTGCTGCCGTTCGGCAGTACCGCTGACTCTCGGGCGTGAAACACGGCGTAGGCCACCACGCCGAGCACGGCGCCAAAAACTGTGGCCACCACGGCTGAACCAAGAAGGAGTCGACCGGTGAAGCCCCAGCCGTGTTCCCAGATCGTGTTGGCGTTGATGGCGCCCACGATCGGGGCTGTGTTGCTCCCCAGCAGTGCTTCACCCACCCGGTAGTTGAACCAGTAGAGCGGCACGTAGGTGAAGGGGTTGCTGATCAGGGTGGCGGCGGCGGCGAGCAGGTGATTGCCCCGCAGCAGCGACGCCACGCCCACGCTGAGGACGATCTGCAATCCGAAGAAGGGAAAGCAGCCACAGAAGACGCCAGCGCCGACACCCCGCGCCCGCTGACCGGGCGTCCCCTCCTGCTCCCAGACCCATCTGATCGCCCGGCTGGCTCTGGAGCGCACATCCTTCAGGAGCATCCGGGCCATGGCTGCTGTCCGTTGCCTGCGGGATGGAGAAGGGCCTTTGATCGTAGAGAGGAGGGAGCTGGAACCGGTTGGACGCGCGAATGCCTGAGTGCAGCCCCAGTGGAGACACCATTGCAGCGATTGCAACGGCCCTGGCCCCGGGGCAGGGCGGGATTGCCGTGATCCGTCTCTCCGGCCCTGCCGCGCAGCCCGCTGTTCGCGCCATCACCCGCATTCCCGGCTATCAGCCCTGGGAGAGCCATCGGGTGCTTTATGGCCATGTGCTTGCCGCTGATGGACAGGAGCGGATTGACGAGGTGCTGGTGCTGCCGATGCTGGCGCCCCGTAGTTTCACCGCCGAAGACGTGGTGGAGATCCATTGCCATGGCGGCGTGATGGCCGTGCAACGGGTGTTGGCACGGGTGTTGGAACAGCCCGGGGTGCGCCGGGCTCTGCCGGGAGAGTTCAGCCAGCGGGCGGTGCTCAATGGGCGCTTGGATCTGACCCGCGCTGAAGCGATCAGTGATCTGGTGGCGGCCCGCAGTCAACGGGCGGCGCAGCTGGCGATGGCCGGCGTGGACGGGGGGATTCAGCGCAGGACCACGGCCCTGCGCGAACGTTTGCTCGATCAGCTCAGCGAGCTGGAAGCGCGCGTGGATTTTGAGGAGGATCTACCCCCCCTTGATGGCGCCGCGTTGCTAGCGGAGCTGCAGGCCGTGCGCGCCGAGCTGCTGCAGTTGGTGGCGGATGGTGAACGGAGCGCGGCGCTGCGCAGTGGCCTGCGGGTGGCCCTGGTGGGGCGGCCGAATGTGGGCAAGAGCTCCCTGCTCAATCGGCTCAGCCGTCGGGAGCGGGCGATCGTGACCGACCTGCCCGGCACCACCCGGGATCTGCTGGAAAGTGAGATCGTGCTGGAGGGGGTGCCGATCACCCTGCTCGACACCGCGGGCATTCGGGCGACGACCGATGCGGTGGAGCAGCTCGGAATTGCGCGCAGCCACGACGCTCTGGCCAGCGCCGATCTGGTGCTGCTCCTGTTCGATCTGAGCGAGGGCTGGACAGCAGATGATCAGGCGCTGCGGCAACGCATCCCTGAGGAAGTGCCCCATCTGCTGGTGGGCAACAAGGCGGACCTGAGCCCCTCCTCTGGGGCGGGGTTGGGGGCTGCGGTGGCTGCCGACGTTTGCCTCAGCGCCAGCACCGGTGCCGGGGAGGCGGAGCTGATTCAGGCCCTGTTGGCCCGTTGCGGTGCCCTCACCGATGGCTCCCTGCTCCTGGCCCTCAATCAGCGCCAGGCCGATCTGGCTCAGCAAGCGGCTGAGGCCCTCGCCCGCAGTGAGCAGGTGGCTGCCGAGGGGCTGCCCTGGGACTTCTGGACGATCGATCTGCGCCAGGCGATCCAGAGCCTCGGCGCGATCACCGGCGAGGAGCTCAGCGAATCCGTTCTGGATCGCATTTTCTCCCGCTTCTGCATCGGCAAGTGAGGGCCGCTGGGCTTTCAGAATGAGGATCCATCGCTCGGTGTGTCCGGTGACTGATCCATTGGCTGGTCTCACCCCTTCTCAACGGTCCCAGTTGACATTGCTGTGTTGGGTGGCGGGTGTGGATGGGGATGTGGCGGCCGAGGAGCGATCGCTGCTCGGCAAGCTGTCGGCCCGGTTGCTGCCCCAGGTGGATCCAGAGGATGCGTTGGTGGCCTTGCAGGCGGAGGAGACCTTGGATCTGGAGGCCCAGGTGGCCCAGCTGCAGGGCAGGGAGGAGCGCCTCGCCATGGTGTCGCTGGCCTTCCAGATGGCCTGCAGCAGTCAGGCACCGGAGGAGGCCAGTGCCATCAATGCCGCCGAGCGGGTGGCCTATCGACGCCTGCTGGAGGCGCTCAACCTGCCCGAGGCCCAGGTGCAGGAGGCCGAATGGGCCGCCCGTCAGGCTCTCAAGGAAACGCCAGCCCTGATCGACCGTCTGAATCAGCTCCTGTTTGGCTGGGGGGCCTGGCCTTCGATCGAAGCCCTGGAAGCATCCGGCACCAGTTGGCTCTGATGGTGACTCCTTTGCCGATCACCCCCCAGCTTCGCGCCCAGCTCGAGGCCTGGCTTGCGGAAGACATCGGCCGCGGCGATCTCAGCGCCCCTGCCCTGGTCGGTAGCGCTGGCTGGGCCCATTGGATCAGCAAGGCCGAGGGGCGTTTCTGCGGGGGGGTGGTGGTGGAGCCCTTGGTGCACCTGCTCGACCCTGCGGCTGAGGTGACTCTGCTGGTCGGCGAAGGTCAGCGGGTCGAGGCGGGTCAGCGGTTGCTGGAGCTGGAGGGTTCCGCCCAGGCCCTGGTGGCGGTGGAGCGCACGGCCCTCAATCTGGCGATGCGCCTCTCCGGCATCGCCACGGCGACCGCAGCGCTAGCTGCTCAGCTGGAGGGCTCGGGTGTGCAGCTCGTCGACACCCGCAAAACCACGCCGGGCCTGCGGGTTCTCGAGAAATACGCCGTGCGCTGCGGCGGTGGGCTGAACCACCGCATGGGCCTCGATGATGCGGCCATGCTCAAGGAGAACCATCTCGCCTGGGCCGGTGGGGTGGAGCCGGCGATCACGGCGGTGCGGGCCTCCGCGCCCTGGCCGGCGCGGGTGATCGTGGAGGCGGAAACCGAGGCGGAAGCGATCGCGGCTGTGCGCGCCGGCGCCGATGGGGTGCTGTTGGATGAGTTCAGCCCACAGGAGCTGATGGAGCTGGTGCCAATCCTGCGGGACGAAGCGCGTGCTCGCCTCGGAGCTGCACCGGTGGTGCTGGAGGCCTCGGGGATCCAGCCGGATGCCCTCGCGGCCTATGCGGCCACCGGCATCGACCTGATCTCCACCAGTGCACCGGTCACCCGCAGCAGCTGGCTGGATCTGAGCATGCGTTTTGAGCCTGATTCTCTTCTGCATGAAGCCCCATGATCGACCAGTCAAATCGACGTCTCTCGATGTCGATTTGACTGGTCGAGCGCTCAGGATCAGGAGCTGAAGTCACCGCAACGAATCACTTCCGGTTGTCCATTGAAGCGGGTGAACTGGAAAACAGCAGCGCCAGTGTCAATCTCAGAATAACTATAGGTAGGCAAGAAGAATGAAGTTGCAGCTGATTCCTTTTTTGTTGGCCTGTCCAATCGAGGGGCATGTTATCCGTTCCTCTATGCCGTGACACTTCTCTGGAGTGCTTCCTGAGCGAGCGTGTTGAGACTCTTTCCCTGCACCTCCGCAGTCATCGCCAGTTTCTCGTGCAGTTCAGGCGAAATTCGAAGATTGAACTTGCCTGAATACTGTCTACGTGGCTCGATTCCTTGCTCCTTGCAGACCTCAAGAAAAATCTCCAGTGATTTCTTGAACTCACGTCGAAGCTCATCTGGGCTTGATCCATAGAAGTCCGCTCCTCCAGAAACCCCAAGAATCTCCCCGCGAAACTGATCTTTTTCCTCGTCGTACTCAATCTTGGCGTGGTAGCCGTCCACATTCATCAGATTCATGGTGTCACTCCGTGTTCTTCGAACCATTTGCGGATTGAAGCAACAGCACCCTTGTCTGTATCGGGCGATGGGTGGGGTCTGTGGAAGACCCTGACTTCGCCAAACAGAACGACCGCGACTCGGCTGCCCGCCCTCTCGCTTACCTCCCCACCAAGCTCCTGAAACAGGGCTTCGATGTCCCTCCACGGCAAGCTGCCGCTTACTGGTCGGGAGAAGATCAGCTCAAGGGTGCGCTGGTGCTTCCGCTTCATTCCGTCATGGTACTGCCTCTCGGTACCAGATGCGGCTACCCCTCAACGGCTTGCTGGATACGGATAGCGCTAAATGGACGGATCATCGTATGGCGTGCCTCGGCACCGTTTTTGCCGTCAAGGTCGGCCGGGCTGACCACCCCCAATGGGCCTCGCTCCAACAGGTGGGTAGCAAACGAGTGCCGGAAGTTGTGGCAGGTGTCACGATTCCTGAGGCGAGCACCGCTCGCCGCACCGCTTTCTGGATCAGGCTGGGATCCAGGTGGTGCCGCCCCTGCCATACCCCCTCGGCAAGATCCTGGCGATGCAATCTGCGCACTCCCTCCAGATGCACTCGCAGCTTCTTTCCCACCATTGCAGGCAACATCGTGCGCCGATCCTTGCCGCCTTTGCCCTGCCGCACGGTGATCTGCCGGCGCCTTCACCCCATCCAGCTTCTCCAGCAACTCTCGATACAGAAACAGCAGCGCCGCCAGGGCCTGGTTCTGGGTGGAAGGGCTCACCTGCAGGTCCACCGCCAGATGGGTGAGAAACGTCTTCACCTCTGCGCTGCCCATCTCCCGAGGATGGCGCCTGCCATGGAATCGCAGGAACCGCCGCAGCCACTGCGCGCTTCGCGGTAGCGCTGGATCAGCCCGGGGGAGATGATCGGAAGACCGCTGCCGCCTCTGAGAGTTTCGCCCATGCTGCGCATTGCCCACACCCTGGACACCCAGTTGCGCGGCGCGATGGACCGGGCGTTTCCGGACGCGGCAGCGCAAGCGCGTGAGGCTGGTCGACCCCTCGATCCCCAGCTCGCGCCGGCCAACAAGCCTGAATTCGGTGATTTCCAGGCGAATGGGGCCCTGCCCCTGGCCAAGCCGCTGAAGCAGGCGCCGCGGCAGATCGCCAGCGCGATTGTGGAGCAATTGCAGGCGGATCCCTCGTTCAGCGCGCTCTGCCTGGAGCCCGTGATCGCCGGCCCGGGTTTCATCAACCTCACGCTCCGGCCCGAGCGCCTGGCGGCTGAGGTGGCTGAGCGGCTGGGCGATCCGCGCCTGGGGGTGCCGGCGGTGCAGGGCAGCGCGCCGGTGGTGGTGGATTTCTCCAGCCCCAACATCGCCAAGGAGATGCACGTGGGGCATCTGCGCTCCACGATCATCGGCGACTCGCTGGCGCGGGTGCTGGAGTTCCGCGGCCACCCCGTGCTACGCCTCAACCATGTGGGCGACTGGGGCACCCAGTTCGGCATGCTGATCACCCACCTCAAGCAGGTGGCGCCCGAGGCGCTCGACACCGCCGATGCGGTGGATCTTGGCGATCTGGTGGCCTTCTACCGCGAGGCCAAGAAGCGTTTCGACGACGACGAAGCCTTCCAGACCACCTCGCGGGAGGAGGTGGTGAAGCTGCAGGGCGGTGATCCCGTGTCGCTCAAGGCCTGGGGTTTGCTTTGCGATCAGAGTCGCCGTGAATTTCAGAAGATCTACGACCGGCTCGACATTCACCTCAGCGAGCGTGGCGAATCCTTCTACAACCCCTACCTGGAGGGCGTGGTCACCGATCTCGAGGCCGCCGGCCTGCTCGCGGTGGATGACGGGGCCCGTTGCGTGTTCCTCGAGGGCGTGAGCGGCAAGGACGGCAAGCCGCTGCCGGTGATCGTGCAGAAAAGCGACGGCGGTTTCAACTACGCCACCACCGACCTGGCGGCGATCCGCTACCGCTTCGGCGGGGCCCCGGATGGCGATGGCGCCCGCCGGGTGATCTATGTGACCGATGCCGGCCAGGCCAACCACTTCGCCGGTGTGTTCCAGGTGGCGCGCCGTGCCGGTTGGGTGCCGGACGATGGCCGGCTCGAGCACGTGCCCTTCGGGCTGGTGCAAGGGGACGACGGCAAGAAGCTCAAAACCCGCGCCGGCGACACCGTGCGTCTGCGCGACCTGCTCGATGAGGCGGTGGAACGCGCCGAGGCCGACCTGCGGCGCCGCCTTGAGGAGGAGGGCCGCAGCGAAGACGAGGCCTTCATCCAGCACGTGGCCACCACCGTGGGCCTGGCAGCGGTGAAGTACGCCGACCTCAGCCAGAACCGGATCACCAACTACCAGTTCAGCTTTGACCGGATGCTGGCGCTGCAGGGCAACACGGCCCCGTATCTGCTCTATGCGGTGGTGCGCATCGCAGGCATCGCCCGCAAGGGGGGTGATCTTGCGTTGGCGGGCGCTGGTGCTGCGGCAGGCTCCGGTTCGGATCTCCACTTCAACGAGCCGCAGGAGTGGGCCCTGGTGCGCGAGCTGCTCAGGTTCGATGCGGTGATCGCCGAGGTGGAGGAGGAGTTGCTGCCCAATCGCCTCTGCACCTACTTGTTTGAACTCAGCCAGGTGTTCAATCGCTTCTACGACCAGGTGCCGGTGCTCAAGGCTGAGGGGGCCACACTCCGCTCGCGCCTGGCCCTGTGCCGCCTCACGGCCGATACGTTGAAGTGCGGCCTAGGGCTGTTGGGCATTGCCACGCTCGAGCGCATGTGATTCGTGCCCGCGACTAGCGTGAGTGGTGACGCTTCTCTCGGTCGGATGTGACTGCCTCCCTGCACGCGCGTGATTTCTACGGCTGGGTGCAGCAGCAATGCGTCGCTCTGCGGGAGCACAACAGCGCTCAGCTCGATTGGGATGGATTGCAGGAGGAATTGGAGGCGTTGGGGCGACAGGAATACCGGGCGCTCGTCAGCCGGCTGGCGCAGAACCCCAGCCTGCGTGCCAAGGCCGATGACGCGGTCAGTGATGGTTTTGAAGCCGGGGTGGATCTGGTCTTGCGCGAAACGGATCTGAGCCTGCGTGTGTTGCCGGACTCGTCGGCCTGGAACCTGGATCAAGCCCTCGATCCCAGCCTGCTCTGCGACACCCGTGGCGATTGGAACGATCTGAACTCTTGAGCGCTGTGCAGCCCCCCTTCCCCCAGCCCCGCCCAGAGGTGGAGGGTCTGCATGCCTACAGCGCTCCCCTGGAAGGGCGTCGCGGCTTGTTGCGGCTCGATTTCAACGAAAACACCATTGGCCCAAGCCCCAAGGTGCTGAAGGCGTTGCGTGCCATTCCCTCCGATCACCTCGCCATCTATCCCGAATACGACGGCCTGCGGGAGGCGGTGCTGGCCAACCTGGCGGCTGCCCCAGCCGGACTGGGCTGCGCCCTGAGCTCGGATCAGATCGGCATTTTCAACGGCGTTGATGCGGCGATTCACGCCGTGATGCATGCCTACGGCGGCCCCGGTGATGGTCTGCTCACCACCAGCCCCACCTTCGGCTACTACGCCCCCTGCGCGGCAATGCAGGGGATGGTGATCGAGGCGATCCCCCATGCAATGCCTGGTTTCGCCTTCCCATTCGCGGCGATCTGCTCAGCCCTGAGCCGGACGCCGCGGATCCTGATGCTCTGCAACCCCAACAACCCCACCGGCACTCGCCTGGCGGCGGACCGGGTGCTGGAGTTGGCGGCGGCCGCTCCCGACACCCTCGTGGTGGTGGATGAGCTGTATGAGGCCTTCACGGGCGACAGCGTTCTCCCGATCGCTGATTTCGAGATCACGCCCAACCTGCTGGTGCTGCGCTCCCTGGCCAAGACCGCCGGCCTGGCCGGTCTGCGCATCGGTTTCGCCATCGGCCATGCCGCCGTTGTCGATCGCGTCAGTCGGGTCACCGGCCCCTACGACGTCAACAGCGTGGCGGTGACGGCCGCCATTGCTGCCCTCAGCGATCAGCCCTACACCGATGCCTATGTGGCGGAGGTGAAGCAAGCGCGCCACTGGCTTCTGTCGATGCTCCAGCAACACAAGGTGAGGCACCATGCCGCTGGCGGTAATTACCTGCTGATCTGGCCGCAGCGGTCTGTTCAGGAGGTGGAGGCTGACCTGCGCACGGCCGGCATCCTGGTGCGTTCGATGGCCGGCAAACCCCAGATCGATGGCTCCCTGCGGGTCAGCATCGGCACGCTGGAGCAGATGCAACGGTTCTGGGAGGTGTATGTCTCCCTGGAGGCACTGGCCTCGCTTCCCTGAGGGCTGGTCGAACATGAACGAGCGCTCCCTCCAGTCCCAGCCGCGGCTTCTGGTGCTCTGCACCGGTGGCACCATCGCTGGTGCGGGGGTCTCCAGTTGCGATCTCGAGACCTACAGCGCTGGCGTGCGCAGCGGCGAACAGTTGTTGGCAGCTCTTCCGGAAGCCCGTGCCGTGGCGGCGCTCACGGTGGAGCAGATCGCCAATATCGACAGCGCCGACATGAGCCATTCACTCTGGTTCCGGTTGCTGCAACGGATCGATGCCGCCTTCAGGGCCGATCCAGACCTCACGGGTGTGGTGATCACCCATGGCACCAACACCCTGGAGGAAACCGCCTACTGGTTGCATCTCGCCCTGGCCCATGCGCGACCGGTGGTGCTGGTGGGGGCGATGCGACCGGCCACGGCCCTCAGTGCGGATGGCCCTCTGAATCTGTTGCAGGCGCTTCAGCTGGCGGTGGATCCGCAGGCGGCGGGCCGGGGTGTGCTGGTGGTGATGGATGGTGTGATCCATGGCGCGCGGGAGGTGACCAAAGCGGCCTGCGCCGGCGTCGGTGCCTTCCGCTCGCCAGGTCATGGTCGCCTCGGCACGGTCGATGGTGAGGGGGTGCGCTTCACCCGCACACCCAGCCATCGGCACACCGTGGCGTCGACCTTGGCTGTTCGTGGCGCCAGCCTCAAGGCCTGGCCCGAGGTGAAGGCCTGGCCTTCGGTGGAGATCCTCTACGGCTACGTGCAGCCTTCCGCCACCTGGCTCGCCTGTTGGCTGCAAAGCGGTGTTGATGCCCTGGTTGTGGCCGGAACGGGGGCTGGTCAGCTGTCCTGTTTCGAGCGCGATGCCCTGGAGGAGGCCTGTCGCCAGCGGCAGCAGGCCGGCCAGGCGACTCCGCTGATCGTGAGGTCCTCACGCACGGGGAACGGTCGGGTGCCAGCCCGCAAGGACGATGCCTCGCTCGGATTGTTAGCCGCAGACGACCTAAGCCCCCAGAAGGCCAGGGTGTTGGTGTTGCTGGCTCTGTTGCAGGGGATCGATCGCGGTCGGATCGCTGAGCTGTTGCTGACGCACTGACGGCGCCAAGGGGGGCTCAACGCATCACATCGATCACGGTGCTGTCACCCAGGCCGCCCGGGAGTGAGAGGGTGGCGCCGACCCGGCGCACCTCCGTGCCGGCCATCGCCTCCAAAAAAGGATCGACGCCGCCCTGATCGCAGCCACTGGGGGCGTCCCCGTTCACGTATTGCACGGGAATCACACGGCGGGGGTTGAGTTCCCTCACCACCTTGGCGGCCTCCTCGCCGTTGTAGACCTTGGCGCCACCCCCGACGCCGATGATCAGCACATCCGGGCGGCCCAGCAGCACTTTGTCTTCGCTGCTCAGCTGTGCTGCGGTGCCACCCAGATGGGCGAAGCTCAGGCCACCCTGCTGCCATCGCCAGATCGTGGCCTGACCGAAGCGCCGCCCACCGAGGCGGTCGTGGGGAGCTGCGAATCCCTCCAGTTTCAGGCCGCCGACCCGATAGGACCCGGGCTTCGACAGAAAGGTGCCGCCGGCGATGCGCGCGCCCTCATCGGGCAACTCCGAACTGGCCAGCACCACCGTGGCGTTCACGCGTGGTTCGCGCAGGCCCTGGGCGCATCCCACCGCCTTGAAGGGATTCACCAGAACAGACTGGCCACCGCCATTGATCAGCAGAGCGCTGTGGCCATAGCTGGTGATCGTGACGCCGCCGGCCCAGACGGGCGCCGCCATGGTGCAAGCCATCGCCGCGCCGAGCAGCGTTGCGGCCGGCCGCAGGGCCGGAACCATCGGACGGTCAGGCATGGAGCGGAATCCTGGTGGGTGTGGAAGTTAGCAGCGGTGACGCCATCACTCCGCGTCACGCAGGAAGTTGGCCAGAAGCTGATGACCGGCTTCGGTGAGCACGCTTTCCGGATGAAACTGCACCCCCTGCAGGTGGCGGTGGTTGCAGTGGCGAAGACCCATGATCGTGCCATCCTCGAGCCAGGCCGTCACCTCCAGGCAGTCGGGCAGGCTGGCGCGATCCGCGATGAGGCTGTGATAGCGGGTGGCGGTGAGTGGCTGGGGCAGCCCGGCGAACACCCCTTCACCTCCGTGCAGCACCGGGGAGGTTTTGCCATGCATGAGTTCCGAAGCGCGCACGACGCGGCCTCCATACACCTGGGCGAGGGCCTGATGGCCAAGGCAGACGCCCAGGGTGGGAACCGTGGGTGAAAGCTCCCGCAGCACCTCGAGGCAGACGCCTGACTGGTCCGGATCGCCGGGTCCTGGCGAGAGCAGGATCGCGTCCGGAGCCAGAGCGCGAATCTGCTCCAGGTTGAGGGCGTCGTTGCGTTCCACCCGCAGCTCAGCGGCGACAGGATGCTCCGCGGCCAGCTCCCCCAGATACTGCACCAGGTTGAAGGTGAAGCTGTCGTAGTTGTCGATGACCAGAAGCATGGCGTCGATTATCCCTGCAGGCGCTCCATCAGAGGTGGCAGCAGCAGGAGCAGGGCGATCAGCAGGGAGCTGATCGCAGCCACCAGCACGGCCGCCGCGGCGCAATCCTTGGCGATCCGGGCCAGGGGGTGGAAGCGACGACCGATCGCCAGATCCACCACCGCTTCGATGGCGGTGTTGAGCAGCTCCAGCACGAGCACGGCGGCCACGGTTAGCACCAGAACAGCCATGGGCAGGGCTGCCAGCTGCAGCCACAGGCCGAGTGCGAACACCACCGCTCCGATGATCACGTGGATGCGGAAATTGCGCTGGCTGATGAAGCCGTAGCCCAGGCCCTGGGCGGCATAACGGAAGCTGGCGGGGAGGTCGCCGGCGATGCGCCAGGCGCCGCGATGGGCGGCTCTTTGCCTGCTGGCCTGGCTGAGCTCGTCCGTCAAGGTCCGGTCGTCCTCAGAGTGCAGCAGTGATCCCATCTGTTGATTCACAGCTGATCTCACCGTGGGATTGAACCTTACCGCTGATGGCGAGGAGACGCTCCTGACACTGGAGCATGGCGGTCAGCTGTGCCTCATCCGGGTGATCCCAGCCCAGCAGATGGAGCAGCCCGTGGCTGACCAGCCAGCGCAGTTCATGCACCAGCCCATGGCCCTGCTCCATGGCCTGGCGACCGGCGGTGTCGACGGAAACGATGATGTCTCCCAGTTCCACGCAGGGAGCGTCAGGCATCGGTCCGTCCCCGTCGAGGGCGGCGAAGGAAAGCACATCGGTGGCCTTGGGTTTCTGGCGCCAGGTGCCGTTGAGGGCGGCAATCGTGGCGTCGTCACAGAACTGGAGCCCGAGGCTGATCGCCTGGGCCGTGCGCACCGGCCCGGGGCAGGTCAGCTCGGTATCGGCACGCAGCAGGGTGAGCCAGGCGGAAAGATCGGCCATCCAGGGGGCCGGAGCGCTGAGGCGTGCCAGCGTCTCAGGGTTGCCGGGTTCCGGGATCAGGCCTGCCGGCGCAGGGTCGAAGGCCAGATCAAGCTCGAACCCTGGGGTCATTGCGGCAGGGTGGGGCGCCCCAGCCAGGCGACCAGAAGGATGAAGCCGAGGAAGCCCATGGCGGTCAGGCCGAAGTGCACCAGGCTCTGGCGCCCCTTACGCACCATGTTCCGCATCGCCTGCTTCACGAAGCTGGGTGGCGGTGAGGAGGGGGTCGGCGGAGTGGGCTGGGGTTCGTCTGGCATGGTTCAGCCGTCCTCATCGCGTCCGGGACTGTCCACACCCTGGCGCAGCAGGGCCTGGATGAAGGGATCGAGATGGCCATCCATCACCCCCTGCACATCGGTGGTCTCCTCCTGGGTGCGCAGATCCTTGACCATCTGATAGGGATGAAACACGTAGTTGCGGATCTGGTTGCCCCAGGCCGCCTCGACGATGTCGCCGCGGATGTCGGCGATCTCGGCAGCACGCTGTTCCTGGGCGATCACCAGCAGCTTGGCCTTCAACAGGGCCATCGCCTTTTCCTTGTTCTGGAGCTGGGAGCGTTCCTGGGTGCAGCGCACGGCCAGACCGGTGGGGATGTGCAGGATCCGCACGGCCGTTTCCACCTTGTTGACATTCTGTCCACCGGCCCCACCGGAGCGGGAAGTGGTGACTTCGAGATCCTTGTCTGGAATGTCAATGTCGACCTCGTCCTCCAGCTTGGGCATCACCTCCACGCCGGCGAAGCTGGTCTGGCGCTTGTCGTTGGCGTTGAACGGTGAGATGCGCACGAGCCGGTGTGTGCCTTTCTCGTTGCGCAGATAGCCATAGGCGTAACGGCCATCAATTTCGATCGTGGCGCTCTTGATGCCCGCTTCCTCCCCTTCGGAGAGTTCATCCACGCTCACCTTCATGCCGTGATCCTCGGCCCAGCGCGTGTACATGCGCAGCAGCATCTGGGCCCAGTCCTGGGCGTCGGTGCCGCCAGCGCCGGCATTGATCGAGAGCACGGCGCCTTCCTTGTCGTACTCGCCGCTCAGCAGCCGTTCCAGCTCCCAGCGGTCGAGGGCATGGCGCAGCGTGGTGAGACCCTCCTGGGCCTCGCTGAGCATGTCGTCGTCAGGTTCGAGGTCGTAGAGCTCCAGGGTGGCCTGGGCGTCATCGATCGCTCCTCGCCATTGCTCCAGTTGCTGCAGCTGGGCCTTCACCTCGTCAAGGCGGCGCATCTGCTTCTGAGCGTTTGGCTGGTCGTCCCAGAAATCCGGTTGGGAGGCCAGTTGTTCGAGGTCCTGTTGCCTGGCTTTCAGTGCAGGAACGTCAAAGACAGTCCTGGGCATGGCCCAGGCGGTCAGTGAGCTCGGAGAGATCGCGCTTGAAGTCGGTGAGGTCGAGCAACGGTTGCGTTGTTACTTGGGGCAACCGTACTGAACAACCTGGCCCGGGGAGTGGCCGCCCTGGTCGCTATGGCCAAGCCCTGCATAAGATTGTTGTCGCTTGATAAGGCCCAATGGCTGCGGTTGAGATCTACACCTGGCGTTTCTGTCCGTTCTGCGTGCGGGCGAAACAGCTGCTCGATCGCAAGGGTGTGGCTTACACCGAATACGCCATTGATGGCGACGAGCCAGCGCGCGATGCGATGGCAGCCCGCGGTGACGGTCGGCGCAGCGTGCCGCAGATTTTCATCGCCGATCGCCACATCGGCGGTTGCGACGATTTGCATGCGATGGAACGGGCCGGAGAGCTCGACGCCCTGCTCGCCGGCGCCGCCTGACGCTCCCCTCCATGCGTCACCTGTTCGTGCTGGATCCGCTCCAGCGCATCAACCCAAGCAAAGATTCCACGGCGGCCCTGATGCAGGCTGCCGCCAGAGCTGGCCATGAGCTCTGGGCCTGCACGCCCGCCGATCTGATCGCGATGGGCGATGCCCCGATTGCGATGGCGGCGATGGTCCAGCCGGAGCCATGGCTCGAGGTCGGCGCTCTCGAACGCCTCCCTCTCGAAGGATTCAGTGTGATCTGGATGCGGAAGGATCCGCCGGTGGATGAGGCCTATCTCTACGCCACCCATCTCTTGGAGGTGGCGGAGCGGGCCGGTGTGCGCGTGCTCAATCGTCCGTCGTCCCTGCGGGCCTGGAACGAAAAGCTCGGCGCCCTCCGCTTCAGTCGTTGGATGGCTCCCACCCTGGTAGCCGGTCGTGTGGCCGAATTAACGGCCTTTGCCCAGGAGCAGGGCGACATCGTGCTCAAACCCCTCGGCGGTCGTGCCGGTCTGGGTGTGATTCGCGTGGCGGCGGATGCACCTGGCCTCGGGGCGCTCCTGGAACTGGTCACTGAGCAGGAACGCCTGCCGGTGATGGCCCAGCGCTTCCTGCCCCAGGTCAGCGACGGTGACAAGCGGATTCTGCTGGTGGATGGTGAACCGCTCGGCGCCGTCAATCGCCGCCCGAAACAGGGGGAGTTCCGCAGCAATCTTGCAGTCGGGGGCCATCCCGAAGCCACGGAACTGAGCGAGCGCGAACGGCACATCTGTGCGGCGCTGGCCCCATCGCTGCGTGCCGAGGGCCTCTTCTTCGTGGGGATTGATGTGATCGGCGGCATGCTCAGTGAGATCAACGTCACCAGCCCCACCGGCATCCGAGAGGTGGAGCGACTGATGGATCAACCGCTTGCCGATCAGGTGATCGAGCGGCTTCAGGCTCAGGTGGCGAGCGGAACGGCCTGAAGCTCCAGCTGATCGGCCAGCACGGTGAGTTTGAGGCCCACTTCCTGCAGCTCCCGTTCCGCCACCGAACCGCGCACGAGCCCGGCCCCCGCGGTGAGATCGAGCTGGCAGCCATTGGCATGGCCGCAGCGGATGGCCACGCGCAGATCGGCATCACCGGCGTTGTCGATCCAGCCGATCGGAGCCGCATAGCCCCCGCGTTCAAAAGGCTCGAGGCTGCGCAGCCAGCTGATCGCCTCCCGCCGCGGCAGGCCGGCAACGGCGGGTGTGGGGTGAAGGGCTTCCGCGAGAGCAAGCGGTGCCCGCCCAGCGGCAGCGGCCGTGATCGGGGTGTGGAGATGCACGAGTTGGCCATGGCGCGCCAGCTGGGGGCGGCGCGGCCTGCGGGGGCTGAGCCCCTGGGCGCGCAGGTGGTCGGTGATCGCCTGCACCACCAGCTCGTGCTCGCGTCGATCTTTGTCGGAACGGAGCAGGGCATCACCGCGATCGCCTTGGCCCGCCGTCCCTGCCAGGGCATCGCTGCGCAGCTGATCGCTGCGCAGGCAGAGCAACCGCTCGGGCGAGGCGCCGAAGAAACTGTCGTCGCTGTTGCGTTGCCAGAGGAATCGGCAGCTGCCGGCTTGCTGCTGCCGCAGGCGTTGCAGGAGGGGCAGGGGATCGAGCGGGGCCCGGAGCTGAATCGACTGGCGCACCGCCAACACCAGTTTGTGCAGGTCGCCCCCATTCACCAGATCCAGGCCTCGGCGCAGAGCCGGCGCATAGCGCTCCTGCCAGGCTCCAGGGGTGGTGGTGCCACTGATGGTGGTCGACCATGCGGGCAAGGGGGCGTGAGGACACTGCTCCAGTCGTTGGGCCATCTGCCAGAGCGTTTCCGCCAGGTGGCGCACATCGGCGCTCTGGCTGACGCTGCCATGCAGGCGCAGCCAGCCCTGGCGGCCATGGCGACTGAGTTGCCAGCGGGGTAGCACCGCCTGAACCGAGGGCATGGTGGGCCTGGGCTGCTGCTCGCTGTTGCTCTCGAAAAAGGCGAAGGCCAGCAGGATCCGTGAGCGCGCCTGCGCCGGGGCCTCCGGCGTTGCATCCAGAATCCGCGCCAGGGTTGTATCGCTGAAGCGCTGGGCGAGTTCAAACCGACGCGGGCCAGCCAGGTCGAGGTGATGGCAGCGCCCAGCTGCGGCCAGGCTCAGGCCGGGAGCGCTGTCCCAGAGGAAGCGGAACGGATCGGCGCTGCTCAGCAACGGCAGCTGGAGCAGGGGATCGACCCCATGCAGCGGCAGGGCCAGGCTGAACACCCCTTCCTCCCCCTGACGCCCGCGCCAGGCCGTCAGGGCCTGATCCAGCAGATCGCTGAAGCTGCTCACAGCGTGGGGATTGGCGGGCGCGGCCGTCATCCGGGCGGCAGGGAAAGGGATGCTGCTCAAATGTATGGGCCTTCATGCGGGCCTCAGGGGTCCAGTCCATGCCAGATCGCCAGGCTGTTGCATCCCTTCACGCCCCTGCAGGCGATCGCCGGCGCTTGTGGAAAGCCGCCATCAAGTGGCCGATGTATTCGGTGGCCGTGATGCCGGTGGTGCTGGCGGCGGGCTGGCGTCTCGGTAGTGCCCAGACGGTGCGCTGGGGCCAGTTTCTCGGCTTTCTGGTTGCGGCGGTGCTCCTGCTCCTCTGGGAGAACCTCAGCAACGATCTGTTTGATGC
Organism: Synechococcus sp. RS9909; assembly: GCF_014279595.1. Lineage (NCBI taxonomy): Bacteria > Bacillati > Cyanobacteriota > Cyanophyceae > Synechococcales > Synechococcaceae > Synechococcus > Synechococcus sp. RS9909. Next base: position 2,371,894 of record NZ_CP047943.1, on the reverse strand, counting down.
CGACACCGGGGTCGACACCGTGGCCAAACCCCATTCGGTGGTGGCCTTGCTCGGTCGGCGCCGTCCGGTGCGCCGGCTCGCCCATGGCGCTCTGCTCAGCGGTCTGTTGCTGATGCTGGCCCTGGCCTGGCGCAGCAGCCCTGCCGTGCTCGTGCTGGTGCTGCTGAGCTGCGGCCTGGGCTATCTCTACCAGGGGCCACCGTTCCGGCTGGGCTATCTGGGGCTGGGGGAACCACTCTGCTGGTTGGCGTTCGGTCCGTTCGCGACGGCGGCAGCCCTGCTGGTGCTGTCTCCAGCCGGTGCTGGTGAAACCGATGGCGGAGCGGTGCCCTGGGGAACGGCCCTGAGCCTGGGCGCCGGTCCTGCCCTGGCCACCACCCTGGTGCTCTTCTGTTCTCACTTTCATCAGGTGGAGGAGGATGCGGCCCATGGCAAGCGATCGCCGGTGGTGCGGTTGGGCACCGCCCGCGCTGCAGCCCTGATCCCCTGGATGGTGGCCGGCACCCTGGCTTTGGAGTGGGCTCCCGTGCTGCAGGGCGACTGGCCTCTCACCGCCCTGCTGGCGGCGGCAGGGCTGCCGGCCGGTGCCGCTTTGATTCGCCTGTTGCGGGATCACCATCACGTGCCGGAGCGGATCAGCCAAAGCAAATTTCTGGCCCTGCGTTTCCAGGCTCTCAATGGCCTGGGGCTGAGCCTCGGCCTGGCCCTGGGCCCCGTGTTGGAGCCTGTGCTGGGGCTGGGGCCATCCGGTTGAAGCGATGACGCTGCGGCTGCAGATCCGGCCCTATCGCTTTGCGCTCCACAGGCCGCTGCAAACGGCCCAGGGCTGTTGGCGGCAGCGCTCCGGCTGGTTGCTGCGCCTGGAGGAACCGGCGACGGGTCGGTTGGGCTGGGGTGAGCTGGCGCCCCTGGATCCGGGGATGGGGCAACGCTGCGCTGCCGCCCTCGACGGGTGGTTGGAACCGGCTGCTGTGTGCTGTGATCGGCTGATGCTCAACGACCGGTTGCAGCACGGGCCGCCGCCCTTGGCCTTTGCCCTTGGTGCTGCCCTGGCCGAACTGGACGGCGTGGTGGGAGTCGCCGCCGGTGAGGGGCAACCCTGGCTGCCGGCTCCCCCTTCGGCCCAGCTGTTGCCGGCCGGTGAGGCGATGCCAGCGGCTCTGGAGCACTGGCTGGCTTCAGGTCAGGCCGTGGAGGGGGGAACGCTGAAGTGGAAAGTGGCCGCAGCCGATCCCGCGCTGGAGTTGGTGTTGTTGGCGGAGTTGCTGGAGCGGCTGCCGCCCCAGGTGCGGTTGCGCCTGGATGCCAACGCCGGATGGGATCGCCCGACTGCTGAACGCTGGGCTGAGGCGTTGAGGGGTGATCCTCGGCTCGAGTGGTTGGAGCAGCCCCTGGCGGTGGATGACCTGGAGGGCCTGGGGCAGTTGGCGCAGCGTCTGCCCGTGGCGCTGGATGAAACGTTGCAGGTGCATCCGGCCTGGCGGCAGCACTGGCGCGGTTGGCAGGTGCGGCGGCCGCTGCTGGAGGGCGACCCCCGCCCATTGCTGCGGCAGTTGCAGGCGGGTGCCCCGCGGCTGATGCTGAGCACCGCTTTTGAAACCGGCATCGGTGCGCGGTGGCTTGCTCTGCTGGCGGCGCTGCAGCAACGGGGCCCCACCCCCACGGCTCCCGGCCTGGCCCCGGGCTGGTGTCCGCCGGGTCCTCTGTTCAGCCAGGATCCGCAGCAGGTCTGGAACGCGGCGGTGGAGAACGCCACGGGGATGGACGGGGCATGACGGCTTGGCGTCAGTTGCGCTGCGATCCGCAGGCCTTCGACCAGGCGGTGGAGCGCTTGACGCTGGAGCTCGCTGCTGGTGGCTGGCTGCAGCTGCTGGGCCCGCGTGGCTCGGCCGGAGATCCGGAGCTGGTGCCTCGATCTGTGGAGCTACCGCCCGGCCCTGGTCTGGTGCTTGCCAGTGGTGGCAGCAGCGGCGGCCGTCAGCACTGTCTGCAGCCGCTCGCCCACTGCGATCAATCGGCTGCCGCGACAGCGCGCTGGTTGGAGGCCCTTGGTCTCGTTCCCTCGGAGGTGCAGATCTGGAATCCGTTGCCGCTGCAGCATGTGAGCGGCCTGATGCCCTGGTGGAGGGCGCAGCAGTGGGGTGCCGGCCATGGTTGGCTGTCTCCGGCCCTGATGAAACAACCCCGCGCGCTGCTGGAGTGGTGCCGGCAGCAGCGGCGCTGGCGCGATGGCCCGATGCTGCTGTCGCTGGTGCCCACCCAACTCGCCCGTCTGCTGAAGGATCCCGCTGGCATCGAGTGGTTGCGCGCCATGACGGTGATCTGGGTGGGGGGTGCCGCCTTGCCTGACGACCTGGCCCAACGGGCTCGACAGGCCCGGATTGCGCTGTCGCCCTGTTATGGCGCCACGGAAACAGCGGCGATGGTGGCGGCCCAGACCCCGGCAGCGTTTCTCAGGGGGGTCGACGGTTGTGGTGCGCCGCTGGCTGATGTGGAGCTGCGGGTCGATGCCCAGGGAGCCCTGGCCGTGCGCAGCCCGCGGCTGGCGATCGGCCGGCTGGGCAGCGATGGTGCCGTGATGCCGCTGCTGAATGGTGAGGGCTGGTGGCGCTCCGGCGATGCCGCTGCTCTCACCCCAGCGTCTGATGGGAAGCCCAATCTGTGCATCCTCGGCCGCCTCGATGGCGCGATCCATTCCGGTGGCGTCACGGTGTTCCCCGAGCAGTTGGAGCGGCGGCTGATGGCATCGGTGCGGGCCACTCAGCTGCCTGTGCAGGCCCTGCTGCTGCTGGGGGTGAGGGATCCGGAGTGGGGCGAGCGGCTGGTGGCGTTGGTGCGCTGGTCGCCGGGATCTGGCGATGGTGATGGCGATGGCGCCATGGAGCGGCTGCGGGCGTTGCAGGCTCTGGTGGCTGACTGGTTGCCGGCGGAGCGGCCGATCGCCTGGCACTCCTGCCCAGACTTGGCGCCAACGGCGGCCGGGAAATGGCAGCGGCCGCGTTGGCAGGCCTGGCTTCAGTCGCTAAAAGCGGAACAGCTCCGTGCTTGTGATGACCAGCCTGTCTGAGACGGAAATCAGCAATAAAAAGTTGGCGGCAGGTTTGCTGGGCGTTTTTCTCGGTTCGTTTGGGGTGCACAAATTTGTGCTTGGATATCACAATGCCGGCATCATCATGCTGGTGGTGAGCATTGCCGGTGGCGTTGTGACCTGTGGCGCAGCCTCGTTTGTGATGGGGGTGATCGGTTTGATCGAGGGTGTGATTTATCTCACCAAAACGCCGGAGGAATTCCGGGAGCTGTATCTCGATGGGCAGAAGGCCTGGTTCTGATGCTTCGCTCCCGATTCGCGCGCCCCGCAGCGACCATCCTGTTGCTGGGATGTGCCACCTGCAGCGCTGCTGCGATGGGTGGCACCCTTTCCGAGGGCTCGCAACTGTTCATGCGTCCCGTCCTGGTTTGTCTGTTGCCCCTTCAGTTGGCCGCCTTGGTTTGGGTCCGGACCCATCAGGGCAGATCGACCGCAGGGTCACCGCTTGAAAGTCAACCGTGTGCCAGTCAACCGTCTGAAACTTCCCCGATCTGACCAAGGCCTGAGGCTTCCAGCCAGCGATCAATCGCTTCCGGCAGGCGGCAGCGTTGACGCGAGGCCGTGCTGATCGCCACCTGACGGATCTGGCCGCGGGCCACATCCTGGTGGTTGAGCAGAAACCGATAACGCACGGCAAAGCTGCCTGGGTCGAGACGCTGGGGCTTCAGGTGGACGGTCAGGTGATCGCCGCCATGCACCGGCCGCAGAAAATCGGCGCTGCAATGCACCACCGGTAAGGCCACATCGGGCCAGCGCGCCTGGTGGCGGCAGCCGGGAAACACCACGGCGGCTTCTACGCCATAGCGCTCCAGGCTCTCCTCCCAGGCTTCATGGCACCAGCGCAGCAGCTGATGAAAATGCATCACCCCAGCGGCATCGGTGTCGCCGAAGCGCACCGTCCGCTGCAGCCGGAGCCAGCTGGAGGCGTCAGCGATCAACCGAGCCCATGATCACGTCGATCGAACCGAGGATCGCCATGATGTCGGCCACTTTGTGGCCTTTGAGGATGTGAGGCAGGATCTGCAGGTTGTTGCTGTCAGCAGCTCGGATCTTGAAGCGCCAGGGGGTCACATCGTTGTTGCCCTGGATGAACACACCGATTTCGCCCTTGCCTGATTCCAGTCGGGTGTACAGCTCACCGTTGGGAATCTTGAACGTGGGCGCCACCTTTTTGGCCACATATTGATAATCGAAACCGGCGAAGTCACTGCTCTTGCCCTCGGCCATCCGCCTGGCCTCCAGATTTTCGGTGGGGCCGCCGGGGATCATGTCGCAGGCCTGGCGCAGGATCTTCAGCGACTGGCGCATCTCTTCAATGCGCACCCGATAGCGCGCGAAGCAGTCGCCCTCGTTCTCCCAGGCCACATCCCAGTCGAAATCGTCGTAGCACTCGTAGTGATCCACCTTGCGTAGATCCCAGGGCACGCCTGAGGCACGCAGCATCGGCCCGGAGAGGCTCCAGTTGATCGCTTCCTCGCGCCCGATCGTTCCCAGCCCCTCGATCCGGCGACGGAAGATCGGATTGTTGGTAATCAGTTTTTCGTATTCGTCGATCTTCGGGCCGAACCAGTCGCAGAAATCACGGCACTTCTCCAGCCAGCCGAACGGCAGATCGGCGGCCACACCACCGATCCGAAAATAATTGTTGTTGATCAGGCGTTGGCCGGTGGCGGCTTCCCAGAGGTCATAGATCATCTCCCGTTCCCGGAAGATATAGAAAAACGGCGTCTGCGCCCCCACGTCGGCCAGGAAGGGGCCAAGCCAGAGCAGGTGATTGGCGATGCGGTTGAGCTCCAGCATCAGCACCCGGATGTAGCTGGCCCGTTTCGGCACAGGGATGTCGGCCAGCCGCTCCGGCGCATTCACCACGATCGCCTCGTAAAACATGCCCGCCGCATAGTCCATACGGCTCACGTAGGGCACAAACATCACGTTCGTGCGGTTTTCGGCGATCTTTTCCATGCCGCGGTGGAGATAGCCGATCACCGGCTCGCAATCCACCACGTCTTCGCCATCGAGGGTCACCACCAGCCGCAGCACCCCATGCATCGAGGGGTGATGGGGGCCGAAGTTGACCACCATCGGCTCCGTGCGCGTTTCCAGCTGCGTCATGGGGCCGTGGCAAAGCGATCACATCTGATCTTAGGAAGGACCCATGCCGGATCAGCCCTCAACGTCTGCCCAGGCCTTCAGCCACGTGCCCGTGTTGGCTGACGTGCTGCTGCAGGCGTTGCAGGAGCACGCCGATCCACGCTGGCAGCAGGGCCTCCTTCTCGACGCCACCCTCGGCGGTGGTGGTCACAGTCGCCTGCTGCTGGAGCATTACCCCGGTCTGCACCTGATCGGGCTCGATCAGGACAGCACAGCCCGCGCTGCAGCCGCCGAGCATCTGCTGCCCTGCGCGGAGAGGGTGCGCATCGTTGCCACCAATTTCGCCACCTACCGGCCGGAGGAGCCCGTCGCTCTGCTGCTGGCCGACCTCGGGGTCAGCAGTCCCCAGCTCGATGTGGCCGAGCGGGGGTTCAGCTTTCGTCACAACGGTCCCCTCGACATGCGCATGAATCCGGAGGGTGGGGGTGAGACGGCGGCGGAGTTGATCGCGCGGTTGGAGGAATCCGACCTGGCCGATCTCATCTACGCCTATGGCGAGGAACGCCTGTCCAGGCGGATTGCCCGGCGGATCAAGGCCGATCTGGCGGCCCAGGGGGCCTATGCAGGCACGGCCGCCCTCGCCTACGCGATCGCCGGCTGTTACCCACCCAAAGCCAGGCGTGGACGGATCCATCCGGCGACCCGCACCTTTCAGGCCCTGCGCATCGCCATCAATGACGAACTGGGGGTGCTGGACAAACTGCTGAGCGCCGCTCCTGATTGGCTCCAGCCCGGAGGGCTGCTGGCGATCATCAGCTTTCATTCCCTGGAGGATCGGCGCGTGAAAACGGCGTTTCTCCAGGATCAGCGGCTGGAGCGGATCACCCGTCGCCCTTTGGTGGCCTCTGAGCAGGAACAGGAACGGAACCCGCGCAGCAGAAGCGCCAAACTGCGAATCGCCAGGCGGCGTTGTGCGTTGTGATGACCGGCCCATCCCTTCCGGCGTCCTTTCTTGGCTCGATGGCGCCTGCAGACGCGGCGCTGGGCGAGCGGATCGCCCGAGGCTGGTTGTCGTTTTGCCCCGGGATGGCTCTGGTTGGTGAGGCGGCCGAGCGGGGCGATGTGATCCCGCTGCAACTACTCACCGCCCTTGTGGAGCTCACCGTGCAGGCGCCTGACGCCCAGACGCGTGCCGTGGCTCGCCTGCAGCAGTGCCAGATCCAGCGACAGCGGTTGGATGCCTGGGGTCAGCAGCTGCTGGAAGCCGGTCTGCTCTGGGGTGCTGGCGCTCTGGGCTCGGCGTTGCGGCGGTTGGTGGATCTGGCGGAGCGCGCGCCGGAGGGTCTGCTGGTGCTCAAGATCGCCGAGTGGCTTACCTATCTCCGCGGTCAGGAGCTCCACGGCCCTGCCCTGCTCGATCTGAGCCTCATCTTCGAAGCCAGCCATGGCAGCGATCCCGATTGGTTGGCCATTCATGCCTTCGCGCTGGAGCTCTGCGGCTGTTGTCCCGAGGCGATCGCAGCCGCCCAGGCGGCCATCGGCGCCCGTAGCCTCAATCCCTGGGCCGACCACGCGCTACTGCATGCCTGGCATCGCCAGGGCGATCTGGATCGGGCTCTGGACTGGGCCGGGCAGCGCCGAGCCAGTTGGTCGGAGGCCCTGCCGGCGATGCGGCTGCATAACCGATGGCATGCCGCCCTGCTCTCCCTGGAGATGGGGCAGCCGGACCGGGCGATTCCTGCTCTGGCGGAGTTCCGTGGCGAAACGGGCACCGGCCCGCTCCTCGATGCGATCGCCCTCGGCTGGTGGCTTGATCTGTCTGCAGCACCCCAGGAGACGCTCTGGTCTTCGCTGGTGCCGCTTGTGCAGGAGCGTCTTTGCCTGCCGCTGATTCCCTTCATCGCCTGTCATTACGCCTGGTGCCTCGGGCGAGCCGGGCAGCAGCAAGACCTGGAGACCCTGCTCGACCATTGCCGCGATCAGGCTCGGGTGGCCGGACCGGAGGCGGGGTGGTGCTGGCGACCGGCGGGGCTGACCCTGGTGGAGGCGATTGGGGCTGCGGCCTGCGGCCGGAGGGCGACAGCCTGGGAGCTGCTGGCGCCGATCCGTGGCTGGATCGATCACGCCGGCGGCAGTGATGCCCAGGCGCGGGTTCTTCATCAGACCGTTCGCAGCCTGGAGCTAACCCGTGGTGGACAGGACGGGTTGCCATGACGGTGGAGGGCTTCTGGTGGTTGGCCTTGCTGGTGGAGTGTCTGGCGCTTCCGGGCACTCTGCTGCCCCTGTTGCCAGGGCTGATCTGGTTGCCGATCGGGGCGGCACTTTGGTGGTTGGCAGCGGGCTGGTCGGTGGCCTGGCCCGCGGTGGTGCTGGCCCTTGCCGTGTTCGGCCTCGGGCTCTGCGCCGATGTGGTGGCCCTCACCCTGGCGTCGGCCCGCCTCGGTGCCAGCCGTTGGGCACCGGTGGCGGCTGGGGTCGGTCTGTTGCTGGGCCTCGTGGGGCTGTTGCCGGCGCTCCCCGTGGGAGGGCCAGTGGTTGGCGCCTTGTTTGGTCCTTGGCTGGGAGCGGCTGGAACGGAAATGGTGGTTTGCCTGCGCTAATCCCTGCCGATGGGATGGCCGCAGGCGATGCAGCGTGGTGCGGTGGTCGGTGTGGCGGTTGTGGCGGGCCTGCTAGTGAGCCGAATAGCTCAGGTGTTGCTGGCCCTTGTTGGAATCGCTGGCTTTGTGGCGCTCAGTTTCCGCTGAGAAGTCCGGTCTGATCCTCGCTGCCGAACAGTTGGCGGTAGGCCGCTGTGGTGATGCAGGCCACCACAGGTGCCGCCACCAGAAGTCCAACGCCGCAGAGCAGGGTGCCGATCACAATGATCACGGCATCAACGATCAGCAGCAGCACCACCCACCACCAGGATGGGTCGACCACATCACGACCGCGCTGCACGGTTTCAAACGGCCCGCGCTGCTCGAGCAGGGCCACATAGGGCAGAAATTTCTGATTGACAGACAGATAAACGAACAGGATCAGGCCCACAGCGGCGGGGATCCAGAGCAGCACCTGGTTGAGCTGGGCGAGACCGAAACCCACCAGTCCGCAGATGATGGCGATCACCAGGAAGACGATGCCAAGGGCAATCCAGCGCACGAAAAGGCGCCCGGCCGCGGCACCATCCCAACGGCTGAAATCAGCGAAGGAGGGTTTGCTCCCATCGAGGGCAATCCAGGAGCCCCGCACCATCCCGGTGACGCCCCAGAGGCTCACGATCCAGGAGCCGATCAGGGCCACGATCGTGAGGATGATTCCACCAACACCAACCGTGGTGTTGTCGCCTCCGCCGGTGGCGGCATTGCCGATCAGTTGAAACACCACCGAGAGCACCCCCACGATCAGGGCGAACAACACGAAGGGCCAAGGAGCCTTGGTGAAGGCATTCCAGCCGTCTTCCACGGCTTTGAGAACGTGCAGCCTGCTGCTGACGGGGGTGTCGGCCATGCTCTGGAGCGATGCGGATCTGGGCGGAAAGTAGCGGGTTTAACTGTTTTTTTCAGGTTGTCTGTCACAACGCTGACGCGCGCAGCCTTGTGACCGTTTCGGCAATCGCTGCAATGGCTGCGTCGATCTCATGCTCCGTGGTGGCCCAACCGAGGCTGAGTCGCAGCGAGGCCTCGGCCTCCTGGCGGCTGCGGCCGAGTGCCCTCAGCACATGGGATGGTTCGCCGCGGCTGCAGGCGGAACCGCTGCTGCAGAGCACGTGTCGCCGCAGCTGCTGATGCAGGCGGCTGCCGCTCACCCCTGGAATGGTGATGTTGAGGTTGTGGGCCAGGCGCTGTTCCAGGGTGCCGTTGCAGAGCAGATCCGGTAGGGCGGTCCTTAGGCCCCTCCAGAGCCGGTCGCGCCACTGTCGCAGCCGCTGCGTGCGCCGGTCTTGATCGCGCAGGGCCAGCTCGGCGGCTGTTGCGAAGCCCACGATCAGGGGTACGGGCAGCGTCCCCGGTCGCAGCCCTCCCTCCTGGCCTCCGCCCCATTGCAGCGGTTCGATCGGCAAGGCCAGGGGTCGCACGAGGGCGCCGATGCCCTTGGGACCGTAGATCTTATGGGCGCTGAGGCTGGTGAGATCAATACCGAGCGCATCGGGCTCAAAAGCCATGGCTCCGAACGCCTGGGCGCCATCGCTGTGCAAGGTGATGCCCCTCTCCCTGCACAGCCGGCCCAGGCTCGCCAGCGGCTGCAGCACACCGATTTCGTTGTTGGCGGCCATCACGCTCACCAACTGGGTGTCGTCGCGGAGCGCCGCTTCCAGCTGGGCCGGTTGGAGCAGGCCATCCTCAGCCGGTGTGAGCAGGGTGAGCTGAAAGCCCTCCCGTTCCAGCTGGCGCAAGGGATCGAGAACGGCGTGATGTTCCGTGGCCACGCTGATCAGATGGCCGGGTCTGCCCCGTTGTCGTGCAAGGGCGCGCGCATGGCCGAGCAGGGCGAGGTTGTTGGCCTCTGTGGCGCCGCTGGTGAAGACGATCCGCTCCGGCGTCACACCAAGGCAGCGGCCCAGTCGCTCCCGGGCCTCGCTCACGGCGGCGGCGGCCATCAGCCCGAGGCGGTGCTGGCGGCTGGAGGGATTGCCCCAGTGCTCACGCCACCACGGTGCCATCGCTTCGATGACCTCGGCGGCGCAGGGGGTGGTGGCCTGGTAGTCGAGGCAGATTGGATCCGTCTTGGCCGGGCTTGGCAGCATGGTGTGGCGTTTGCTCCTGATCGGGATGGACACCGTTTTCCGCCTCTGCAGTCTGGGCCTGGCTGCCGGGCTCTCGCTGAGTGCCCTTTCCGTGGGGGCTGGCCCTGCGGAAGCGATCGAGCGGGGGGAGCTGCTGGAGCAGATGAAGCGCATGCGTCCCGCCGATCTGATCGTGCTGGAGACCAAGCCGATGGCTGGTGGCGACTACACCCTGGCGATCTTTGCGATCAAGGGCGACGATTCGGATCCGGATCTTCGCCGCTACAAGCTCTGGAAGGAATATCCCAACGATCTGGTGGTGCCCACCGAATCGGTGAACTGCAGCACCACGGAGCCCCTGCGGGTCACCCGCGATCAGGACGCGATCTACATCCGCCGCCTCAACCCGGGCGGGGTGGTGAACGACAGCAACCGGGAGGACCATCTGGTGTGGTGGGCGGCCTGCGTGCCTGCCGAGGCGGGCAAGGACCCGGCGACGCTGGCCGACCAGGCACGGCAACTCGGCTACAGCGGTTTGCTCACGGAAACCACGGAAACCCTGCGTGTGCCAGGCCCCTGACGCTTCTAGATTTTCGCCAGTGCAGCATCCGGCCATGACGACTCCCCGTCCTGCCGATCAGGAACCGCCGGCCACCGCGGAGGCGTCCCACCCCACCCCCCGCCTGCTTCTGGTCGATGACGAACCCGGTTTGCGCAGCGCCGTGCAGGCCTACCTCGAGGACGAGGGCTTTGACGTGACCACCGCGGTGGATGGCGAGGAGGGTTTTGCCAAGGCCCAGCAGTTGTTGCCCGATCTGGTGATCAGCGACGTGATGATGCCGCGCTGCGATGGCTACGGCTTGCTCAGTCGCATGCGCGAAGACGAGCGCCTGGGCGGCACCCCGGTGATCTTTCTCACCGCCAAGGGGATGACCGCCGATCGCACCCAGGGATATCTGGCCGGCGTGGATGACTACATCCCCAAGCCGTTTGATCCCGAGGAACTGGTGGCGCGCGTGCGCAATGTGGTGCGGCGTCAGGACCGGCTCCTGGCCGAAGCGGCCCGCTTTGCTGATGCGGATGTGGGCCAGATGGCGCGGCAGATCAATGAGATCCGTTCGATGCTCTCTGGAGCGGCGGCGGAGGCGGTCGCGGCGGCGGAGGCGCCGCAGCTGAGCTTCACGCCACGGGAGGCGAGTGTGTTGCAACTGGTGGCTGAGGGGCTGATGAACAAGGAGATCGCCCGCCAGTTGGAGACTTCGATCCGCAATGTGGAGAAATATGTGAGCCGGTTGTTCATCAAGACCGGCACCTCCAGTCGCACCGAGCTGGTGCGCTTTGCCTTGCAGCACCGCCTGGTGGAGTGAGAGGGGCTGGCCCTGCGGGGCGAGCGCTGCCGGGATGGCGACCGGCGGCGTTCAATCAGGGCTGGGTCTACCGCGATCGTGTGGCCGCTGGTCAGTCGGGCCAGCTGTTGAGTGCATGGCTGGCGGACCGCTACCGCCACTCCTCGGCTGCGACCTGGCGGCAGCGGTTGCAGAGCGGCGAGCTTGGCCTCAATGGCCGGCTGCTGCAGGGGGATGTCGTGGTCGCCGCTGGCGATCGGATTCGGTGGCAGCGCCCCCCCTGGGTCGAGCCGGCGATTCCCGAGCACTGGCAAACCCTGCACGACGATGGCGATGTGCTGGTGATCAACAAGCCCTCGGGGCTGCCGGTGATGCCGGCCGGCGGCTTTCTGGTGCACACGCTCAGCCATCAGCTGGTGCTGTGGAGCCGGGAGCAGGGGGAGCCGCTGGCGCCCAAGCCGGTGCATCGGCTCGGGCGTTTCACCTCCGGCCTGTTGGTGTGTGCCCGCCGGCCCGAGAGCCGCGCCTGGCTGAGTCGGTTGCTGCGCGACAGCACCGCTGACGGCGCCGCCTCGGCCTGCCGCAAGGTCTATCGCGCCCTCACGGAGCCTCTGCCACCCGACTGGCCCTTGGGCGAATCCCGCGAGGTCACCGTTGCGATCGGCCGGCATCCCCATCCGTTGCTGGGGGAGATCTGGTGCGCCGCCGATCCATCGGTTGCTACGGCGTTGCCCTCCCGCAGCAGCTTCACCCTGCTGGAGCGGCGGCCGGAGAGCTGCCTGGTGGAGGTGGTGATCGCCAGCGGCAGGCCCCATCAGATCCGCATCCACGCCGCCACCGCCGGGGCGCCGCTGCTGGGTGATCCGCTTTACCTGCCCGGTGGTGGCGCTTCTGATCAGTCCTTGCCAGGGGAGGGGGGCTACCACCTGCATGCCCATCGGTTGCAGTTGGCGTCTCCGGATGGAGGCCTGCTGGATCTGGAGGCGCCGTTGCCCGAGCCCCTGCGCGATCAGGCGCGTTTGAACTCGATCAGGCGTGAGAAATAGAACGGAGCCGTGTTCAGGCTGCGGCGCATCGGTTGAAAGCCGCAGGCCATCGCGGCCCTCACGATGCCCTCTTCTCTGAGGGTGTAGGCACGGGTGGTTTTGCTCGGGCCCGGGAACAGCTGGCCGATCCCCTTGAGCAGGGCCAGCACAGGGGTGAAGGGGGCAAAGCTCACGATCAGGCGTTCCTCACAGAGGCTGCAGAGGTGACGCACCATGGCCTCCGCCGGAGCCTGGGGATAGTGGATGAACACATCCAGGCAGCACACGGTGTGGAAGGAGCCGCTGAGGCTGTCCAGATCGGAGGTGTGGAAGTGGAGTGTGTCCAGGGCCAGCCCCGCCTCCTGCGCCCGTCGTTTCGCCTCCTGCACCATCGCGTCGGAGATGTCGCTCGCCTGGACGGAGCCGGCTCCCATGGCCGCCAGGGGCAGGGCGAGGCTGCCGACGCCGCAGCCTGCATCGCAGAAACTCACGTCGCGGAACACGCCGCTGGTTTGGATCCACTGCAGCACTTCATCCACCGTTTTCTGGTGGCCGATGCGGATGTTCCGCTGCACTTTGTTCACATCGTCGGAGTCGCTGTAGATGCGGTTCCAGCGATCGAAACCGGTGGATTCGAAGTAACCCTTCACCTCCTGTTTCTCGGCCTTGGTTTGCTCCAGCAGCTGGTCGGGGGCCATCAGGGTGAACGGGCGGGCAGATCGGCGGGATCCTAAGCAGCGTGTCGCCAGTGCAGATCACCATCCGCTCCGGCGCTCCAGCGCAGCAGGTTGGCGAGTGGCTGCTGCAGCAACAGGCTGCGCCAGGCGATCGCGTCCACGTCTGTGCCCGCGAGCACCGCTCTCGGCGCCAGGGTGGCGGCCCAGATCGCCCCCTCACACTCGCCACCCCAGCGCGCCAGGCGCCGCACCCCCTCCAGCAGGGGGAGGGTGACGCCAGCCAGGGTGCCGTCCTCGAGGCGACAGGTGCCGTTCTCCACCCGCAGCACCCGTTCATCCCATCGATGCTGGCCATCGGCGAGGCCATAGGGCGCCAGGGCATCGCTCACCAGCACCAGCTGATCCCCGGCAAGCCGTTGCAGAAGCACGGCCATCGTCGGGTCCACATGCACCCCGTCGGCGATCAGCCCCAGAGCAATGCAGCCCTGACGACAGGCCGCACCCAGGGGGCCTGGCGCGCGGTGATGCAGTCCTGGCATGGCATTGAAACTGTGGGTCAGCATGGCCAGCCCCCTGTCGAACGCGACATGGGCCTGGTCGGCATCAGCGGCGCTGTGACCGAGTGCCACCACAATGCCCAGCGCCCGCAAGCGCTCGATCACCGCTTCAGCGCCCGCCAGTTCCGGCGCCAGGGTCACCAGGGCGATCTCATGCTCGAAGCCGGCGATGCGTTGCTCAAGCGCGTCAAGGCTCGGCGCACAGAGGTGCTCGCGTGGATGGGCCCCCCGGCGCGCCTCCGCCAGAAACGGACCTTCCAGATGGGCGCCGAGCAGGCAGCAGCGCTGGGGTTGGTGCTGCTCGCGCGCCTGCCGCAGCACCGCCAGGGCCCGGCGCAGCGGCTCCACCGCGCAGGTCACCAGGGTCGGGGCAATCGCTTCCACGCCGTCGCGCCAGAGCTGGTCCAGCAACTGCAGCAGCCGAGGCAGATCCGCCGCCGTCAGTTCCGGGAAGGCCAGTCCGAGGCCGCCATTGATCTGAAGATCCACGCCCATCGGGCTGAGCCAGTCACCGTTCCAGCTCTGGCCGCGCAAGGCGGCCCGCTCCGGCATGGGCCCCAGGGCATCGATGCAGCCCGCTGCATCCAGCTGCAGCCACCACAGCGCCGGGCTGGAGGTCTCACCCGGTCGGCGGGGCAGACGCACATCGGTGATCCGTTGCATGGGGCCTGACCGGCAGCGGCGGCTGCGACACGATGACAGTCTCGCTCCGTTGACGACAACGCCATGGCTACGACTGCACCCCGGGTGGCGGTGATCATGGGCAGTGATTCCGATCTGCCCACCCTGCAACCCGCTGTGGAGGTGCTGGAGCGTTTGGGTGTGGCGGTGGAGGTGCGCGTGTTGTCGGCCCATCGCACACCGTTGGAGATGGTCGACTTTGCTCAGCAGGCCAGGGATCGCGGTCTGCGGGTGATCGTGGCCGGTGCCGGTGGCGCGGCCCATCTGCCCGGCATGGTCGCTTCCCTCACTACCCTGCCGGTGATCGGCGTGCCAGTGCAGAGCCGGGCGCTCTCCGGTGTGGATTCACTGCATTCGATCGTGCAGATGCCCGGCGGAATACCCGTGGCCACGGTGGCGATCGGCGGTGGCCTCAATGCCGGCCTGCTGGCGGCCCAGATTCTCGCCACCACCGATGGGGAGCTGACGCAACGCCTGGCCGACTATCGCCACGAGTTGCACGCCACGGTGGTGGCCAAGGATGCCCGCCTCCAGTCGATCGGAGCCGCCCGGTATCTCGAGGCGATGCCTGGACGCTGACCGGCCCGTCCAGCCGTGGTGGCCTCCCCGCACAATGGCCGCAGGTGCGACTGTGCATGGCCTGGCCCAGCTGGTTGCGGTGGGGGTTGGCCCTGCCGCTGCTCACACTGAATCTCTATGTGCTCCGGCAGCTGTTGTTGCCCCTGGCGCCCTTCCCAGGGCTGTTTCTCACGTCCGCCCTGATTGCTTTTCTGCTCGACATTCCCAGTCGCTGGCTCAACCGACGCGGCTTGCCGCGCTGGTCGGCGATCCTGATCGTGACGCTGGTCACCGTGGGTGGTGTGGTGCTGGCCGGCGTCACCCTGGTGCCCCGCCTGATCGACCAGCTCGCCCAGCTGATCAATGCCCTCCCCGGCTGGCTGGTGGCGGCGGAGGCCTGGATCAACCGGCTGCAGGATCTGGCGGCCTCCCGAGGCTTGCCCAGTGAATTTGGTGATCTGAGCAGCGATCTGCTCACCCGGGTCAGTCGGGTGGCCAGCCAGCTCAGCCAGCGCTTGCTCGCGATCCTTGGCGCCACCCTCGGTATCACGATCAACACCGTGATCGTGTTGGTGCTCGCGGTGTTCTTTCTGCTGGGAGGCGATGCGATCACGGCCGGTCTGGCCCGCTGGCTGCCGGAACGTTGGCGTCAGTTGGTGGTCAGCACGATCACCCGCACCTTTCGGGGCTATTTCGCCGGTCAGGTGTTGCTCGCGCTGATCCTCAGCGCTGGTCAGATTGTGGTGTTCACGGTGATCGGCATTCCCTACGGCGTGCTGTTTGCAGTGGTGATCGGGCTCACCACCCTGATTCCCTACGCCAGTGCCCTCACCATCGTCGCTGTCAGCGCCCTGTTGGCGGTGCAGGATCCGCGCACAGGCCTGGAGATCCTTGCGGCGGCGATTGGTGTGGGCCAGGTGGTGGATCAGGTGATCCAGCCGCGCCTGATGGGCAGCATCGTCGGCCTGCAACCCGCCTGGCTGCTGATCGCCCTCCCCCTCGGGGCCAGGGCGGGCGATCTGCTGGGGGTCGGTGAACTGCTGGGCCTGTTGCTGGCGGTTCCGGTCGCCAGCTGTATCAAGACCCTGCTCGATGCCTGGGTCGATTTCAGGACTGCGCCGGAATGATGCCCTGCTGAATCAGGTGATGCACCACCTGATGGACGCAGGCCTCCAGATCGCTGCTGCCCGTGTCGACTTTCAGCTCGGGCTGTTCCGGGGCCTCATAGGGGCTGGAAATGCCGGTGAAGTCCTTGATCTCCCCGGCCCGGGCCTTGGCATACAACCCCTTGGTGTCGCGCTGCTCGCAGGTTTCCAGGTCGGCGGCGCAGTGGATCTCGATGAAATCGCCAGCGCTCACGAGCTGGCGGGCCCGGTCGCGATCGGCGCGGAAGGGAGACACGAAGGCGGTGAGCACCACCACGCCGGCATCGAGGAACAGCTTCGCCACTTCACCGATGCGACGAATGTTCTCCTCCCGGTCTGCATCAGAGAAGCCCAGGTCTTTGCAGAGACCATGGCGGATGTTGTCACCATCGAGCACGTAGGTGGCCAGCCCCCGCACGAACAGGGCCTGATTCACCGCATTGGCCAGGGTGCTCTTGCCGGCACCGCTCAGGCCGGTGAACCAGAGGATGGCGCTGCGATGGCCGCGCTGTTCAGCCCGGGCGGCCCGGTCGACCGAGGCGTGATGCCACACGATGTTGGTGGCCTTGGGGGTCTCGGCGCGGGCAGCGGTCATGGCGAGGGGCGATGGCGGCCCGTCATTGTTGCCCAGCCTGAGGCGTCAACCGCCGGCGCGCTTGGGGCGGTAGCCCTCTTTGCTGAGGAGCTCCAGCACCAGATCCACCTGGTCGCCCTGGAGTTCCACGATGCCGTCTTTCGCTGTGCCGCCACTGCCGATGCGGCTTTTCAGCGTTTTCAGCAGGGTCTTGAAACCGGCCGCATCCAGCTCGAGGCCCCGGATCACGGTCACGGTTTTGCCGCCCCGGCCCCCCCGGGTCGGTTGCACCCGCACCACCTGCTGGCTTTTCGGCGTGGAGGTCTTCGCCGGGCTCGGGGCCCGCGCCAGGCTGTCGGCGCTGCTGAATTCCTGCCAGCCTCCCTTCGGCATCCTCGAGATCCCAACCCTGCCCATCCTGCCGTTTCCGGGATCGGCGCCCGACCGCCCGACACCCACGGCACGGCCTGATCGCCTGCTTACGCTGACCCCACGCTTCAACGATCGTTCCGCGGTCGGCTGCTCCGTGACCAGCACCCTGCCTCCCAAGCCCACCGACGCGGATCTGGCCGTGAGCTCCAGGCCGAGCCCCCTGGGCCGCTTCGGTCGCTTCGGGGGGCAATACGTGCCCGAAACCCTGATGCCGGCGCTGGCCGAACTGGAGCAGGCCGCGGCGGAAGCCTGGAAGGATCCGGCGTTCACCGATCGCCTTCACCACCTGCTGCGCACCTATGTGGGGCGCCCCAACCCGTTGTATGAAGCCGAACGGCTCACGGAGCATTACCGCCGCAGCGAGGGTGGCCCGCGCATCTGGCTGAAGCGCGAAGACCTCAACCACACCGGCGCCCACAAGATCAACAACGCCCTCGGCCAGGCCTTGCTCGCCTTGCGCATGGGCAAGAAGCGGATCATCGCCGAAACCGGTGCCGGCCAGCATGGTGTCGCCACCGCCACCGTCTGCGCTCGCTTCGGCCTGGACTGCGTTGTTTACATGGGCGCCGAGGACATGCGCCGGCAGGC
Source organism: Synechococcus sp. RS9909 (assembly GCF_014279595.1). Lineage (NCBI taxonomy): Bacteria > Bacillati > Cyanobacteriota > Cyanophyceae > Synechococcales > Synechococcaceae > Synechococcus > Synechococcus sp. RS9909. Next base: position 2,354,427 of record NZ_CP047943.1, on the reverse strand, counting down.
CCTGAATGTGTTCCGCATGCGCTTGCTGGGCGCCACGGTGCAGCCTGTCACCGCCGGCACCGCCACCCTCAAGGACGCCACCAGCGAAGCGATCCGCGACTGGGTCACCAACGTGGAGACCACCCACTACATCCTCGGATCGGTGGCGGGCCCCCATCCCTACCCGATGTTGGTGCGCGACTTCCATGCCGTGATCGGCGAGGAGACCAAGCGACAGTGCCATGAGGCCTTCGGTCGCAACCCCGACGTGCTGGTGGCCTGTGTGGGCGGGGGCTCCAACGCCATGGGGCTCTTTCACCCGTTCGTGGGCGACACCGACGTGCGCTTGGTCGGCGTGGAAGCCGCCGGCGATGGTGTCGACACGGGCCGGCACGCTGCCACGATCACGGAAGGCCGGGTGGGGGTGCTGCACGGGGCGATGAGTCTGCTGCTGCAGGATCAGGACGGCCAGGTGCAGGAAGCCCACTCGATCAGTGCGGGTCTGGATTATCCCGGTGTCGGGCCGGAGCACAGCTATCTGCGCGAGATCGGACGCGCCGAGTACGGCGCCGTCACCGATGCCCAGGCACTCGACGCACTGCAGCTGGTGAGCCGCTGTGAGGGCATCATTCCCGCCCTGGAAACCGCCCATGCCTTCGCCTGGCTGGACCAGCTCTGCCCCACCCTGCAGCAGGGCACCGAAGTGGTGCTCAACTGTTCCGGGCGAGGCGACAAGGACGTGAACACCGTGGCCGAGAAGCTGGGGGACGCCCTCGGCGGCTGACGCGCCTTCAGGACAGCAGGCGCTCCAGGGCCCGGGCCACCGAGCGAGCCGCGGCCAGACCCGTGGCGTAGGCCATGCGCATCGGTCCGATCAGGGCCACATGGCCGATGCCCTCACTGCCGCTGCGGTACGGCGCCTGAACCACCGAGAACTGCTGCAGGGCTGCTTCCGGATGCTCTTCACCGATCCACACCCCCCGTTCGGGCGGATGGTCTGCCGGCACCAGGGCGCCGGGTCGTTGGTCCACCAATTCGAGCAGGGGGCGCACCAGGCTGCTGTCGATGAATTCCGGCTGGGCGATCAGACGGGAGACCCCATGGACGAGGGCGGCGGTCTCCTCCGCTTGTTTCAGCTGTTGGTGGCTGCTGATGGCATCCTCGAGCACCCGCCCGAAGGGCTGGAGCTGCAGGGGCAGGCTGTTCCAGTCCAGGTTTCCATCCCTGCTGCTGTCGAGCTGGCGGCGGGTCCAGGTTTCCATCGCCTCCAGCTGGTGCCCTGAGCCATGGGGGAGGCGCAGATTGAGGTGGCTGGCCTGGTTGCTGCTCTCCACAAGCATCACCAGCAAGCGATCGCCGCTGCACACCAGTCGCACCGCCTGCAGGCTCGGCGTGCTCCGCTGGGGACGGGTGATCAGGCTCATCAGCCCGGTGAAGTCGGTGAGTCGCCTGGCCATCTGTTGCAGCAGATCATCAAGGGCGGCCCAACGCAGGCTGATCTGGGTGAGTTCCTGTTCCAGGTGCTGGACGGCGGCACCGGGTTTCGGCAGCAGGCAATCCACGTAGTGGCGGTAGCCTCGGGCGCTGGGCACCCGTCCGGCGGAGGTATGGGGTTGGGTCAACAGCCCCCGCTGTTCCAGGGCCCCCATCGCCGAACGCACCGTGGCGGAGCTGGCTTTGAGGCCGAAGCGCTGCACCAGGGTGCGGCTGCCCACCGGTTCGATCGTGTCCACGTAGTGATGCACCGTGGCCCGCAGGACCTCCTGTTGTCGGTTGGGGAGGGTGTCCACGGCAGCCCGATCGTCAGGGCGATGGTACGGGCGGCTTGTCAGTAGCGGGGGACGTTCGGATCCACTTCCACACTCCAGGCATCGATCCCGCCCTCGAGATTCCAGACGGTGCGGTGCGGATCCCTGGCCAGCAGCCAACAGCCGAACTGCCAGCTGCGCACCCCTGCATGACAGAGCACCACGAGGTCGGCGTCCTCACCCAGCAGGCCTGGCAAGGCGGACAGCCAGCGTTCCGACTCGCTCAGGGGCAAGTGGATCACGGGGTGGGGGAAGGGGGCGAGCGCCAGTTCCTGCTGCTCGCGCACATCCACCAATCGCAGCGGTTGCTCACTCTGCAGCCAGAGGCTGAGATCCCTGGCAGAAAGCGGTTTTGGCCGTGCGTCAGGTGTCGAATCGGTCATGGCTGAAGTCTGCTGGTTCCTGGCAAGGGTCGGCGGATGGACAAAGATGACGGCACGTGACCGCCCGCCGGCCCATGAAGGCCCGCCCATTTCTGCTCGCCGTTGCCCTGGCGGCCTTCGTTCTGCTCGGATCTGCCCTTGGCATTGGCTGGGCCATGGCCCGGCAAAGTCCGATCCGCCTCGTCGATCGCCCCCTCGCCTTGCCGCGGGCCGCCCGTTTTGTGCCCAGGGATGCGGCCCTCAGCCTGCATTGGCTGGTGGATCCCGCTCGTCTGCCCGCCTATGCCGAGGCCGTGGCGCCCATCGGTCAGCGACGTGCGGTGCGGGAGGGGATGACCCAGCTGCGCCAGGGGGTCTTCGCGCTTGCCGGGCTTGATTTCGAGGCGGAGCTGGCCGACTGGCTCGGGCCCCAGGTGAGCGTGGCCCTGCTGGAACCGGGGGGATCGGATCGATCGCCCGCCTGGGTGTTGGCCCTGGCCAGCCGTGATCAGGATGGCGCCCGCCGCTTCCTGCAACGCTTCTGGCAAACCCGCAGTCTCGCTGGCACCGATCTGCAGATCAGCCGCTACCGCGGCATCGGCGTGATCAGTGGGCGGGGGGCGCTGCTCGGTCGTGATCCCCAGCCGATCGCGACGGCGCTCATCGATGATGACCTGCTGCTGCTCGCCTCGGGCCGGGGTGCTCTGGAGCAGGCCCTGGACAGTTCCCAGCTGGATGCTGTGCATCAGCTGGGTGATCCGCAACTGCAGGCTCAGGTGCAGGAGCTCGGTCGGGGAGTGGCGCTGCTCACCGCCAGCCCGCCGGCGCTCGAGCAATGGCTCGGTCTGCCTGCCGCCGTGAGCCAGCGCGATGATCTCAACGGCATGGTGGCGGCCCTGAAGCCTGAAGGCGCCGACCTGCGACTGGATGGCCTGCTCCGGTTCCGAGCACCTGTGGTGCGCTCTGTGCGCGCGGATGCCGATGGCCATGCCCTGATCCAGGCGGCCGGTGGCCCGGCTGAGGCCCTGGCGGTGCTGGAAGCACCGGCGAACCTGATGACCGCAGGCAACGATCCGCTGGTGCAGTGGCTCGGCCCCCTGCTCAGGGGCCAGCTGGATCAGACCGGCTCTCCTGCCCTGCGGGCGGTGGCGACGCTCGATGCCGGCCCCTTGCTCTGGGAGCGGCTTGCTGACGGCTGGCTGCTGGGCACCGAGTCGGCTGAGCCGGAGGCCGAGGCGGTGGATGCGGCGTTGCAGGAGAGCGATCTGGTGCGCTCCGCGCTGGAGGGGGATCAGGGGCCGCTCAGCGTCTGGACGCGACTGCAGCGTCAGCGCAGCCATGGCAAGGAGTCGCTCGCGACCGAATTGGCCGTGGCCCGTGAAGCGAGCGATGGCGCGGCATGGTGGGGGCTTTCGCTGCAGGCTCTCGGGCAGCGTCGTGAGACCAAGGCGTTGCGCCCCCGCCTCGAGCAACTCGATGCCCTGGCGGCCGAGGCCTGGGCGGGAGGCGTTGGGGCGCTGCAGCAACTGGCTTTGGACGATCAGCTGGCCCGGGACCAGTTGCAGCGGTGGCGTCCCTGGACGTTGCTCCAGGTCGTTGCCGGTCGCTCCTTGCTGCCCACGGTGCAGGGGATGGCCATGGCTGTTGTCCCGGGGAAGGCTGTTGTCCCGGGGAAGGCTGTTGACCCAGGTGAGCCCGTGGCTGCTGACAGCTCAGCCGGATCGGACCAGGCTTCAGCCAGCGACACCCTGCGACTGCGTGCCCACCTCAGCCTCGGTTGATCTCTATCTGCTGCGTCATGGCATCGCCGCCGAGCGCGTTCAAGGGGCGGATGATCCGGAGCGGGCCCTGACCCGGGTCGGTCAGCAACGCGCTTTGGCCGTGATGCGGCGACTGCGCAGTCTGGGTGTCCAGGCGGATCGCCTGCTCACCAGTCCCTATCGCCGGGCCCGGCAGACGGCCGAGCTGGCGGTGCAGGCCGATATGGCGCCCCAGCTGGAACTCGAGCCGCGCCTCCAACCCGGCGGCGACCATCGCGCCCTGGTGACGGAGCTGGGCGGGCGCTGCCTTTTGGTGGGGCACGAGCCGGATCTCAGCGACCTGGCAGCGGCCTTGGTCGGTGCGCCCGCCGGCAGCCTGCGGCTGCGGAAAGCCGGCCTCTGTCATCTGCATTGGTCGAGGCCAAGCGTCCACAGCTTCGGAACAGCGCGCCTCGAAGCGTTGCTGAGGCCACGGTTTCTCCTGCCAGGCCCGGTTTAGGTTGCCCTGCAGAAGCGGAGTGGGGGTGGCACAGAACGAGGAGATTCGCCATGAAAAAACCGGGATCGTGTTCAGGCCCGGCCTGGAAGGCGTGCCTGCCACCCAGTCGGCGATCTGCGACATCGATGGCCAGCTCGGTCGTCTCTCCTATCGCGGGTATCCCCTGGAGGATCTGGCGGTTCACAGCACCTTCCTGGAAACCACCTATCTCCTGATCTGGGGCGAGCTTCCTTCGCCGCAGCAACTGCGGGACTTTGAAGAGGAAGTTCAGATGCACCGGCGCGTCAGTTTCCGGGTGCGCGACATGATGAAGTGCTTCCCGGCCAGCGGTCATCCGATGGATGCGCTGCAGTCGAGTGCGGCATCCCTGGGGCTCTTCTATTCCCGCCGGGCGATTGATGATCCCCAATACATCTACGACGCCGTGGTGCGGTTGATCGCCAAGATCCCCACGATGGTGGCTGCGTTCCAGCTGATCCGGAAGGGGCAGGATCCGATTCAGCCGCGGGATGACCTGGCCTACTCGGCCAATTTCCTATACATGCTCACCGAGCGGGAACCGGATCCGCTGGCGGCCCGCATCTTTGATCGCTGCCTGATGCTGCACGCCGAGCACAGCCTGAATGCGAGCACCTTCAGTGCCCGGGTCACCGCCAGCACCCTCACCGACCCCTATGCCGTGGTGGCCTCGGCCGTCGGCACGCTGGCCGGCCCCTTGCACGGTGGTGCCAATGAGGATGTGCTCGCCATGCTCGAAGAGATCGGCACGCCTGCCAACGCAGCCGCCTATCTCGATGAGGCGATGGCCAGCAAGCGCAAGGTGATGGGCTTCGGTCACCGGGAATATCGCGTCAAGGATCCCCGTGCCGTGATCCTGCAGTCGCTGGCGGAAGAGATGTTCGCCCGCTTCGGTCACGATGCGCTCTACGACGTGGCCCGCGCCCTGGAGGAGGCCGCCGACACTCGCCTCGGTCCGAAAGGGATCTATCCCAACGTCGACTTTTACTCCGGCCTGGTGTATCGCAAGCTCGGGATCCCCAGGGATCTGTTCACACCGGTGTTCGCCATCGCCCGGGTCGCCGGCTGGTTGGCGCACTGGCGGGAACAGCTCGGTGCCAATCGCATTTTTCGTCCATCGCAGATCTACACCGGCCACCCGCTGCGCAGCTGGGTCGCGCGCGAGAGCCGCGTTCCGGCTGCGGGCGCCTAAGTTGCTGGCAACTCACCCGTGATCATGGTGACTCCCTTTGCCACTGCCGCGCCGGCCCTGGTGAGTCCAGGTCTGGATCTGGAACTCAGCTTCAGTGAGGCGTTGCAGGGATTCGGGCTGTCCCCCCAGGCGGCCCATCTGCTCTGGTTGCCGCTGCCGATGCTGCTGGTGTTGGTGGCTGCGGTGGTGGGCGTGTTGGTCACCGTCTGGCTGGAGCGCAAGATCTCCGCGGCTGTGCAGCAGCGCATCGGTCCCGAATACGCCGGTGCCCTCGGCGTCCTGCAGCCCCTGGCTGATGGCCTGAAGCTGCTGGTGAAGGAAGACGTGATTCCGGCCCGCGCCGACGGCCTGCTCTTCACCCTCGGCCCCGTGCTGGTGGTGGTGCCGGTGATCCTGTCCTGGCTGATTGTTCCCTTTGGCCAGAACCTGCTGATCAGCAACGTGGGTGTGGGGATTTTTCTCTGGATCTCCCTGAGCAGCGTGCAACCCATTGGCCTGCTGATGAGTGGCTACGCCTCCAACAACAAATATTCACTCCTGGGCGGTCTGCGCGCAGCCGCCCAATCGATCAGTTACGAGATTCCCCTGGCGCTCTCCGTGCTGGCGATCGTGATGATGAGCAACTCGCTCAGCACAATCGACATCGTCGATCAGCAGACCGGCGCCGGGCTGCTGAGTTGGAACGTGTGGCGGCAACCGGTTGGTTTCCTGATCTTCTGGATCTGTGCCCTCGCCGAATGCGAGCGACTCCCCTTCGACCTCCCGGAAGCGGAGGAAGAGCTGGTCGCCGGCTACCAGACCGAATACGCCGGTATGAAATTCGCCCTCTTCTACCTGGGCAGCTACATCAATCTGGTGCTGTCGGCGCTTCTGGTCTCGGTGCTCTACCTCGGAGGCTGGGGCTTCCCGATCCCCGTCGAGTGGCTCGCCGGATGGTTGGGGCAATCCGTTGATGCCCCTGTGGTGCAGGTGATCACCGGCACCGTCGGCATCGTGATGACGGTGCTCAAGGCCTACCTGCTCGTGTTCCTCGCCATCCTGCTGCGCTGGACCACGCCGCGGGTGCGCATCGACCAGCTGCTCGACCTGGGCTGGAAGTTCCTGCTTCCCCTCTCACTGGTGAATCTGCTGGTCACCGCCGCCCTCAAACTCGCCTTCCCCGTCGCCTTCGGGGGCTGACCCTGTCGGTGCGAGGCCTGGCTTCGCACCGACAACATGCCGCCATGGGCGGCATCATGACCTTGTGCTAACCATCTGATCGCTGCCTTGCCATGTTCGGATTTCTCAAGCAGGTAGGTGACTACACCCGGGATGCCGTGGATGCGGCCCGCAATCTCACCCAGGGATTGGCGGTCACCTTTGACCACATGAAGCGTCGGCCGGTCACGGTTCAGTACCCCTACGAGAAGCTGATTCCATCGGAGCGCTATCGCGGCCGGATCCACTACGAGTTGGACAAGTGCATTGCCTGTGAGGTGTGCGTGCGGGTCTGCCCGATCAACTTGCCCGTCGTCGACTGGGTGATGAATAAGGAAACGAAGAAAAAAGATCTGCGTAACTATTCTATTGATTTCGGTGTTTGTATCTTTTGCGGTAATTGTGTGGAATATTGCCCTACCAACTGCCTTTCGATGACGGAGGAATATGAGCTGGCTGCCTTTGACCGTCACAGTCTCAACTATGACAATGTCGCCCTCGGCCGTCTGCCAACCAGCGTCACCACCGACCCCTCCGTGCAGCCGCTGCGAGAACTCGGCTATCTGCCTGCAGGCGTGATCGATCCCCACGACGTGCCGGCGGATCAGCCCAGGGCCGGTCAGTTGCCGGAGCAGGTTCTGGCCACTCTGGCCCCCTTGGCTGGTGCCGATGCGGCGGATGGTGGAGAATCCTCTGCAACAGCCCCCGCCAAGGAGGAGAGCGCGGAATGACGATCGCAGCGTCCACCCAGCTCATCTGTTTTGTTGCCCTTGCTGCCGTGGTGGTGATCGGCGCCCTCGGCGTCGTGCTCCTGAGCAACATCGTCTATTCCGCCTTCCTGTTGGGTGGCGTGTTTCTGGCGGTTGCCGGCCTTTATCTCCTCCTCAATGCCAGCTTCGTGGCTGCGGCCCAGGTGTTGGTTTATGTGGGGGCGGTGAACGTGCTGATCCTGTTCGCGATCATGCTCGTGAACAAACGGGAAGACCTGGCGCCGATTCAGGGTCTGCCGATTCGGCGGCTGCTCTCCGCCGGCGTCTGTGCCGGTCTGTTCGCCCTGTTGGTGCGGGTGGTGATCACCACGCCCTGGGCTGTGCCAGGCCCGGCGGCGATCGGTGAGGGGGCGACCGAGCGGATCGGCGAACATCTCTTCACCGACTACCTGCTTCCCTTCGAGCTGGCGTCGGTGTTGTTGCTGATGGCGATGATCGGGGCGATCGTTCTGGCCCGTCGCGATGTGCAGTCCACCGACCTGGGCACCGGCGCCGTCGCCGATCAGGGCCTGATTGAAAAGGCGCGCACACCTCTGCTTGTCGATCAGGGTCCCTCCTGATCCAGGCCATCTCCCTTCCCCTGTCTGCTCTTGATCCCCATGTCCGACCTGCTGAGCGGTTCCGTACCTCTTGAGGCCTACCTGCTCCTGGCGGCGGTGCTGTTCTGCACGGGGGTTTGGGGCCTGATCAACAGCCGCAACGCGGTGCGCGTGCTGATGAGCATTGAGCTGATGCTGAACGCCGTCAACATCAACCTGATGGCGTTCTCCTCGTATGTGGATGGCGATCTGATCCGCGGTCAGGTGTTTGCCGTGTTCGTGATCACCGTGGCGGCGGCGGAGGCGGCGGTGGGTCTGGCGATTCTGCTGTCGCTGTATCGGAATCGGGTCACAGTGGATATGGAACGCTTCAATCTGCTGCGCTGGTGATCCCGGTGCCCCACGTCCATGCATCTCCAAAGGGTCTGGCTGATTTATCGGGCTGACAGTCCGATTGCTTTGCGTGAGGCCCGCCGTTGCGCTGATGCATTGACGGATCTCGGGGTGACGGTCTCCCTGGCGATGAGCGGCGCCAGCGCCGACCCCTTTCCAGGTCTGCTGGCTTCGGAAACCGAGCTTCCCGATCTGGCGGTGGTGCTGGGTGGCGACGGCACCGTGCTTGGCGCGGCGCGCCATCTGTCGGTGCTCAAGGTCCCGATCCTTTGCTTCAACGTGGGTGGCCACCTTGGCTTTCTCACCCATGAGCCCAGCCTCCTCGGCGGTCAGGAGCTCTGGCAGCGCCTGCTCGACGACCGTTACGCCATGGAACGGCGCATGATGCTGCAGGCCACGGTCAATCGTCGCCCGGATCTCAATTGTCCGGTGGGTGCCTCATCAGGGCCGATGACCGATGCTGCGACCCCCGATGTGGAGCGGCACTGGGCCCTCAATGATCTCTATTTGCGCCCCTATCGGGATGAAATTGCGCCCACCTGCATTCTCGAGCTGGAGATCGATGGCGAAGTGGTGGATCAGATCCGGGGCGACGGGCTGATCCTGGCCACCCCCACCGGTTCCACCGGCTACGCGATGGCGGCAGGGGGACCCATCCTGCATCCGGGCATGGAGGCCATCATCATCAGTCCGATCTGCCCCATGAGTCTGTCCAGTCGGCCGGTGGTCGTGCCACCCCGCTCCAGGCTGGTGATCTGGCCCCTGGGGCAGCCCAGCAGTCAGGTGAAGCTCTGGAAAGATGGTGCCAGTGGCTCTGTCCTGGAGCCGGGTGAGTGCTGTGTGATTCAGCGGGCTCCCCACCACGCCCTGATGGTGCAGCTGGATCAGCGGCCCTCCTACTACCGCACCCTGGCCTACAAGCTCCACTGGGCGGGCAGCCTGGTGGACAGCGCTCCATCACCGAACTGATCCTGAAACGCCATGGCTCTCGAGATCGAACGTCGCTTCCTTGTGGCATCGGATGGATGGCGGTCCCTGGCCGGTGCTGCCCAGCCGTTGCGTCAGGGGTATCTCGCCGGTTCGCGCGAGGGTGTCACCGTGCGACTGCGTCTGCGCGACAGCGATCAAGGGCGGGCCGAGCAGGCCTGGCTGACGCTCAAAGCCCCGGCGGCGGGTTTTGCCCGCCATGAGTTCGAATACGCCATTCCCGTGGCCGATGCGGAGGATCTCTGGCAGTTCGCGCCCCATCGCCTCACCAAGACGCGCTTTGCCCTCGCCTGTCCAGGCGGGGATTGGGTGGTGGATGTGTTTGCAGCGGAGAATGCACCACTGGTGTTAGCGGAGGTGGAACTGCCGGCGGCCGATGCGCCGTTGGAGCTTCCCCCCTGGTGTGGCCGCGAGTTGACGGGCGACGATCGCTGGAGCAATGCGGCGCTGGCGCACCAGCCCTTGGCGAGCAGGCCCGGGGAGTGGCTGAAAGCTTTTGATTTGCTTTAGATTTGAGTGACAGGGTCGGCGCTGCCGGCCCAGGTCGCAGAGCAATCTGCAGGGGGTGGCCATGTATGGCCTTTACGACAGCGACGGCATCCTGCGCTTCATGGGCGGCTGCCGGGAAGCCTGTGAAGACTATGCCGCGCTGTTTGAGCTTTCTCTGGCGAATTGCTCTCTGCTGGCGATCCCCAGGGTGATCCGCTCGCCGATCAGGACGCGCCGGGTGTCGCGTCAGGCAGTGAGCAGCAATTGAACCCATCCCGGCAGATCTTGCCGTGATCCATGGCCCAGTTCAGCAGGGCCACCCGGTTTTTGGCACCGGTTTTGGTGAACACGTTGCTGACGTGGTTGTCCACCGTGCGCTTGCTGATGGTGAGGCGTTCCGCGATTTCCTGATTGGTGAGTCCCTCCGCCACCAGCTCCACGATTTCGATCTCCCTGGTCGAGAGATCGATCGATGGGGAGCCGGAGTCGCTGCCATGGGCCATGGTCACCGATTCCCACGCCTGTCTTGTCATCCTAGGCGCGGGGCAGTGGCCTGATCCCCCATAGTGGCCGGGGTTCAAGGGTGAATCGGTTTGGTCAGTGCGCTGCAGCGCGTCCTGCTGTCTGGAGAGGCAGCGATCACGGCGGAGGTGATGCCGCCACGGGGAGGGGATCCCAGCCATGCCCTGGCGATGGCGGAGCTGCTGCGGGGCCGGGTGCATGCCATCAATGTGACGGATGGCAGCCGGGCGGTGATGCGGATGAGCAGCCTCGCCCTCTGCCGCCTGCTTCTGGATGCAGGCCATGAGCCGGTGCTGCAGATGGCTTGCCGCGATCGCAATCGGATTGCGCTGCAGGGGGATCTGCTCGGGGCCCATGCTCTGGGGATCCGCAACCTGCTGTGCCTCACCGGTGACCCGGTGAAGGCGGGGGATCAGCCCGGCGCCAGGCCAGTCAATGAGCTCGAATCGGTGCGTCTGCTCCAGCAGGTCACGGCGTTCAACAGCGGCTTGGATCCGGTAAAGGAAACCCTGGCGGATGGGCCCACCAGCCTGTTTGCGGGGGCTGCTGCCGATCCTCACGCCTCCAGCTGGAGCGGCCTCTCCAGGCGATTGGAACGCAAACGCAAGGCCGGTGCCCAGTTCGTGCAGACCCAGATGGTGATGGATGCCGCTGTGCTGGAGCGCTTCTGCCGCGAGTTGGCGACTCCCTTGGAGCTCCCTGTGCTGGCCGGAGTGTTTCTGCTCAAATCGGCTCGCAACGCCCAGTTCATCAATCGGATGGTGCCCGGGGCTTGCATTCCCGAGGCCCTGATCGATCGCTTGGCCAGGGCCGAGAACCCTGCCGCCGAAGGGGTGACCATCGCCGCCGAGCAGGTGCGTCGCTATCTGGGGATCGCCCACGGGGTGCACCTGATGGCGGTGAAAGCGGAGGAGCGAATCCCGGAGATCCTCCGTCAGGCGGGCGTCAGCTCAGAGGCTGTTAATTCGCAGGCTGTTAATTCGCAGCGGTCGTGAGATCGGTGCCGAGCAGCTCGGCCATCGCCTTCTGCTGGGGCGAGGGTTCCACCAGATCCTGACGGCGGGCATCGGTGATCAGCCAGTCGAGGGCCGCTTCCTGCAGATCGAAGTGGTCGCCGTTCTTGCCGACGCAGTAGCGGCCGAACACCAACTTCTCCACCAACTGCACCCCGGGGCCGATCCGTGAGTAATCAAAAATGATCGAGTTGTCGATCACCGCGCCTTCGCAGATGTGACAGCTGGGGCCGATCATCGACGGGCCGAGAATGGTGGCGCCATCTTCGATCTTGGTCATTCCACCCACATACACCGGGCCCTGCACCTTGATCGTGTCCCAGTTGGCAGCCACGTTCAGGCCGGTATAGACCCCTGGCCGCACCTCCTTGCCCGGGATGCCGACCTGACGCACCTCGCCCTGGAGCACGCTGCGAATCGCCTGCCAGTAATCGGGCACTTTGCCAATATCCACCCATTCGAAATCCATCGGCAGGGCATAGAAGGGCGACCCCAGCTCCACCAGCTTCGGGAACAGGTCGGAGCCGATGTCGAACGGTTGACCGGAGGGAATGTGGGCAAAGATCTCCGGCTCGAAGATGTAGATGCCGGTGTTGATTGTGTCGCTGAGGGATTCCTCCACCTTCGGTTTTTCCTGGAAGGCGCGGATGCAGTCCTGTTCGTCGGTGACGACGACGCCGTAGCTGCTCACCTGATCGCGAGGCACCCGTTTGGTGACGAGGCTGGCGATCGCCCCCTTCTCCCTGTGGCGACGCACCGCTTCGCTCAGGTCCAGGTCGATCAGGGCATCGCCGCAGAGCACCACGAAGGTGTCATCGAAAAAGGGCTGGAAATCCTGGATCTTCTTGAGGCCGCCGGCCGACCCCAGGGCATCGCCGATCAGTTCACCATCCTCGATGCGGCCTTCAAAGCTGTAAGCGATTTCCACACCGAAGCGCTGGCCGTCGCGGAAGTAGTTCTCGATTTCTTCGGCGAGGTGCGACACATTCACCATCACCTCCTTGAAGCCGTGCTCCTTGAGCAGCTCCAGCAGAAACTCCATCACCGGTTTCTGCAGGATTGGGATCATCGGCTTAGGGATCACGTGCGTGATCGGCTGGACCCGCGTTCCCTTGCCCGCCGCCAGGATCATCGCCTTCATCGACGTCTCGAGGCCTCAGTTCGGATGCATCAACATAAAGGGCCGCTTACGCCACCCTCGCCTCCTCGGCCGGCATGACAGCTGGCACCTGCAGCGTTGTGAGCGGCAACTGGGCCGCACTGCCTGATGCCAGCACCCGTTTCAGCCGGAGTGGGGCATGCAGGTGCCCCTCCTGCTGCAGCTCCACCTGTCCCTGGGAGGAGAGGAAGAGCAGGGCCCAGAACACCCCCACCCGATCGGTGTCCAGATCCGCAGCCGCAGCTTCCGCCCAGCGTTGAACGAGGGTTTCGAAATCGGTCCAGTGAAGGGCTGCCTCCCAACGGCTCAGGAACACGCCCAGGGCAGCGGTGGTTTCCGGCAGTTTCTCCCGGTGGGCGAGGGCGGCCACCTGGGCAATCGCTTCGCGACGACTGAAGCGCTTCTGCCGTTGGCGTCGCCGCAGCTCCAGCTCGTCGGAGTCGAGTTGTTCGGCGATCGATTCGAGCTGTTCGATCAGTTCGCCGAGGGTGACCGGCCGCCGCAACGGTGGTGGGGCCACCGGGCGGCGCTCCAGCAAGCGTTCCGGTCGACGGGGCAGGTCGAACTCCGGATTCAGCCAGCCCTGATCCCCCAGCTCAGCTTCGCAGCACTCTTCCAGCACTGGCTCCGGGGGGAAGGTCTGGGCTTCGAGCACTTCCGCTTTCAGGCCCACGAGCACGGAGGCGGCCAGAAAGGCTTCGCTGCTGTCGGCCAGATCCTGCTCGTAGCTGCCACCACGACCCTGAAGGGCGTGCGCCACCTGACGGGGCACGGCAATGCGCTGACGGAGCTGATCGAGAAAGCCGTCCACAACGGCGATCACATCCACATCCCAGGGATCGAGATCGCCGCGCTGCGCCGCATCCTGAAGCAGGCGGATCGCCAGGCGCGCCCCCCCCTCACTTCCGCGGCTCAGCTCGGCATCCGACAACGCTGTGACATCACTGCGCTGAGGGTATCGAGGAGAACAAGGAGATGCCAGCTCCGATCCCTTGGTGGTTATTCGCCCACAGGCAGCGCCGGAGCCTGCAACAGGGCCGGCGCCAGTGAGAGGCTGCGAATCATCGGCGCCGTGGGTTGTTTGAGCCGTTCCATCGCCACCACATCCCGATCCACCAGCGCCTCGATCGAACTGCGGTAGCTGTCGGTCATCAGCCGGGGATACAAACCGATGCCGATGATCGGCACCAGCAGGCAGCCGATGATGTAGATCTCGCGCGGTTCGGCATCCACCAGGTTGGTGTTGGTCACCAGCTGGCTGTTTTCTTTGCCGAAGAAAATCTCCCGCAGCATGGAGAGGAGATAGATCGGGGTCAGGATCACGCCGACGGCAGCCAGGCCGTCGATGACGATGCGGAAGGTGAGGCTGTAGGCCTCGTCGGTGGCGAAGCCGGCAAACACCATCAATTCACTCACGAAGCCACTCATGCCGGGCAGGGCCAGGGAGGCGAGGGAGCAGATCGTCCAGAGGGCGAACATGATCCGCATCTTCTGGCCCACGCCGCCCATCTCATCGAGCTGGAGTGTGTGGGTGCGGTCGTAGGTGGCTCCCACCAGGAAAAACAGGCTGGCGCCGATCAGACCATGGCTGATCATCTGCAGCATGGCGCCACTGGTGCCGAGGGCGCTGAAGCTGCCGATGCCGATCAGCACGAAACCCATGTGGCTGATGGAGCTGTAGGCGATCTTGCGTTTGAGATTGCGCTGGGCGAAGGAGGTGAGGGCGGCATAGATGATGTTCACCACCCCAAGCACCACCAGCAGCGGCGCGAATTGGGCATGCGCTGCCGGCAGCAACTCGGCGTTGAAGCGCATCAGGGCGTAACCACCCATCTTGAGCAGAATGCCGGCCAGCAGCATGTGCACAGGAGCGGTGGCTTCGCCGTGGGCATCCGGCAGCCAGGTGTGCAAGGGCACGATCGGCAGCTTGACGCCGAAGGCGATCAGCAAGCCCGCGTAGCAGAGCAGTTGGAAGCCGGTGCCGAAGCCCTTCTGTGCCAGCACGCTGTATTCGTAACTCGGTGTTCCACCCCCGAAGAAACCCATGGCCAGGGCTGCCAGCAGGATGAACAAGGAGCTTCCGGCGGTGTAGAGGATGAATTTGGTGGCGGCGTATTGGCGTTTCTTGCCTCCCCAGATCGCCAGCAGCAGATACACCGGAATCAGCTCCAGCTCCCAGGCCAGGAAGAAGAGCAGCATGTCTTGCACAGCGAAGACGGCGATCTGCCCGCCATCCATCGCCAGGATCAGGAAAAAGAACAGCTTCGGTTTGAAGGTGACCGGCCAGGCGGCGAGAACGGCCAGGGTGGTGATGAAGCTCGTGAGCAGAATCAGGGGCATGGAGAGCCCATCGGCGCCGACGGCCCAGGTGAGTCCGAGCTGCGGTAGCCAGCTCACCCGTTCCGACAGCTGCAGGCCGCTGACACTGGGGTCGTAGCCATTGAGGTAGGCAGCAGCTGTGATCAGGAAGGTGACCAGGGCGATGCCCAGCGCAAACCAGCGCACCTGTTTGCCGTCTCCCTTGTCGGGCACAAAGGGCACGATCAGGGCGCCGACGATCGGAAACAGAATCGAAAGGCTCAGCCAGGGAACACCGGCTTCGAGGGCGTCAGGCACCAGAGCCGACGTGGGATCGAAGGGTGGACTGACGGCGAAATCCAGCACGGCCAGGCCTTTTCAGCACTGGCTGGAGTGTAGAAATCCTGGCCCGGTTCGCATCGCCTCGATAGGCGTTGACACACACAACGCGTCTGGAGGCCGTCAGGGCGCGAACGGATCAGCTGATCGGACTGCCGAGCACGCCGAACAGCACCACCAGGGCGATGACGCCACCGAACACGATCAAGGCATAGAACTGCGCCCTGCCGGTCTCGAAGTATTTCAGGCCTTCGCCGCTGCCCAGGGTGAGCAGGCCGGTGAGATTCACCACGCCATCCACCACCTTGGCGTCCACTTCCAGCACCTCGCGCGCCAGCTTGCGGCTGCCGCGAACAAAGAGCTTTTCGTTGATGGCATCGAGATACCACTTGTTGGCAAGGAAGGCATTGATCGCCGGGAAGCGAGCGGCCGCAAGCTGGCTCAGATCGAGGCGATGCAGCAGATAGGCGAGAACGGCGATGCTGATGCCCAGCAACGAGATGGCTACAGAGGCACCGGCCAGGGGCAGGAAGTCTCCCCAGCTGAAGTGTTCAGCCATCTCCACCGCCTCCTCTGGATTGAGCAGGGCAGCAAAGCGGCTGTTCCAGGGGGTGCCGAGCAGGCCGATGAGCACCGACGGCACCGCCAGGATCGCCAGGGGCAGGGTCATCGACCAGGTGGATTCATGCACGCTGCCGGCCTGATGACCATGGTCTTCGTCCGCAGTTTTGCCGGCGGCTTCGAGCAGGTTGTGTTGCAGCGCCGTATCCGTGCCGCGGAACTCCCCTTCGAAGGTGAGGAAGTAGAGGCGGAACATGTAGAAGGCCGTCATGCCTGCGGTGAGAAAGCCCACGGCCCACAACAGCGGGAATGTGCCGAAGGCCTGGCCGAGGATTTCGTCCTTGCTCCAGAAGCCGGCGAGGGGGGGGATGCCGCTGATGGCGATGCAGCCGATCAGGAAGGTGATCGCCGTGATCGGCATCTTGCCGCGCAGGCCGCCCATCAGGCGCATGTCCTGCGCCAGCACGGGTTCATGCCCCACCACGTCTTCCATGGCGTGGATCACCGAGCCAGAGCAGAGGAAGAGCATCGCTTTGAAGAAAGCGTGCGTCACCAGGTGGAACATCCCGGCCACCGGGGCGCCGCAACCCATGGCCAGCATCATGTAGCCCAGTTGGCTCACGGTGCTGTAAGCCAGCCCTTTCTTGAGATCCATCTGGGTGAGGGCGATCGATGCCCCCAGAAAGCAGGTGATCGTGCCCACCACGGCGATCACCAGACCCACCGATGGGAACTGGGCGTAGAGCGGCTCCAGGCGGGCCACCAGGAACACGCCGGCGGCCACCATCGTGGCGGCGTGGATCAGGGCGGAGATCGGGGTGGGGCCTTCCATCGCGTCGGGCAGCCACACGTGCAGGGGGAACTGGGCCGACTTGGCCATCGGCCCCATGAACACGAACAGGCAGAGGGCGAGAGCGGCCCAGCCGGGCACCACGCCTGAGCTGATCGCAGCGGAGAGGCCATCGGCGATGCCCTGGAAATCAAAGCTGCCGGTGGCCCAGAACAGACCGAGGATTCCGAGAAGGAGCCCGAAATCCCCGACCCTGTTCACCACAAAAGCTTTTTGGGCGGCATGGGCGGCACCGTCGCGGTCGTACCAGAAGCCGATCAGCAGATACGACGACATCCCCACCAGTTCCCAGAACACGTAGATCTCGAGGAGGTTCGGGCTCAACACCAGCCCGAGCATTGAACTGCTGAACAGGGCGAGGTAGGTGAAAAAGCGCACGTAGCTCTTGTCGTGCGCCATGTAGCCATGGGAATACAGCATCACCAGCAGGGCGATCGTGGTGACCAGGGCGAGCATCACGGCCCCGAGCGGATCGACCACGTAGCCCATCGGCAGGCTGAAACTGCCGGCGCTGGCCCACACAAACAGATGTTCCACCGGAGCGGCACCTGCCAGCTGTTCGAGCAGCACCGCATAACTGATGGCGGCGGCCGCCCCCACGCAACTGAGTAGCAGCACGGCAACCGGTTTGCGCAACCGATTGATCGTGCGGTTGAAACTGATCAGCCCCAGGCCGGTGAGGACAGCACCGAGCAGGGGGAGCACCGGGATCAACCAGGCGAAGTCAGCGGCCGAGTGCATCCGGGCGAATCAGGCTGATGCTGAGTGTAGGCAGCTCAGCTCAACAGGCCCTCGAGCCGTGAGTGAAGAAAGACCATGCCGCCGATCGGGATGTAGCGATGGGACCACCAGAACACCCCCACGGCGATGGCGATGCCGAGTTGCGCTGGACGCAGCAGTTCTCGCCAGTCGAGCTGCTGACGCCCATCGAGCACGGCCACGAAGGGCACCACCGAGGTGCTGTCCCGCAGGGTGTCGAAGGCGGTGCCGAAGCGTTCCTTCAGGCGGCGATCACCATGCCAGACGGCGAAGAGGTGGTGCCCGATCAGGCCGGCGCAGGTCACGAGCATGAAGCTGCTGCCGATCCAGAGGGCATGGCTGAAGCACCACAGGATCTGACCCACCGCCTGGGGGTGGCGGCTGATGCGAATGATTCCCGTGGCATAGAGCCGCACCTGAGGCTTGAGAACGGCAGGAATCTCCAGCAGGTTGTAGGTGGCGGGATAGAGAAATAGAAAGCTGATCGCCGTCAGTGTCCAAATCAGGGGCACCATGCCCGGCACCGCCTGGAGGTTCCAGAGCTGCAGGCCGTCGTAGCGGTGCGCCAGGAAATAGCCGATCACCACCACGGCTGAGGGAATGCTCAGAGCCGCGAAGATCAGCCGCCAGGCGCGGGCACCGATGCGGGCTTCGGCGCGGCTGCGCAGGGCCGCACCGCCGCTGTGGATCAGGGCGAAAGCGAGGAGCAGGGCCAGCATCACCAGGCTGCTGTGGTGAAGAGTGGGAGGGGCGCTCAGCGGCATGGTTGGATCTCACAGCCATCGCAAGCGGCGATTCTGGCGGTCCGTGAACGGTCGCTCCCGCAGCGGGTATCCCACTTACAGTTTTGCTCTTCGTTGCCCGGGTGGCTGGGCCCCATGGCCGATCTCCCGTTCACCCTGGATCAGCTGCGCATTCTTCGCGCCATCGTCAGCGAGGGAAGCTTCAAGAAGGCCGCCGACAGCCTCTTCGTCACCCAGCCGGCGGTCAGCTTGCAGATTCAGAATCTTGAGAAGCAGCTGGAGGTCTCCCTCTTCGACCGTGGTGGTCGCAAGGCCCAGCTCACCGAGGCCGGGCACCTGTTGCTCGGTTACTGCGACCGGATCCTGAGCCAGTGCCACGAGGCCTGCCGCGCCCTCGACGATCTGCACAACCTCAAGGGAGGCTCCCTGGTGGTGGGCGCCAGCCAGACCACAGGCACCTATCTGATGCCACGGATGATCGGCCTGTTCCGGCAGAAATACCCCGATGTGGCCGTGCAGCTGCATGTGCACAGCACCCGGCGCACCGGCTGGAGTGTGGCCAACGGTCAGATCGATCTGGCGATCATCGGCGGTGAACTGCCCCCGGAGCTCAACGAGCTGCTGCAGGTGGTGCCCTACGCCAGCGATGAACTGGCTCTGGTGTTGCCGGTGAAGCATCCGCTGGCCCGCTTGCTGGAGCTGAGCAAAGACGACCTCTACCGGCTCGGCTTCGTTTGCCTCGATGCCCAATCGACCACCCGAAAGATGGTGGATCAGCTGCTGGCGCGCTCCGGCCTTGATGTGCAGCGTTTGCGGATCGAGATGGAGCTCAACTCTCTGGAAGCGATCAAGAATGCGGTGCAATCCGGCCTGGGTGCCGCCTTTCTGCCGGTGGTCTCGATTGAGCGGGAGCTCAATGCCGGCACCCTCTATAAACCCTCGGTGGTGGATCTGCAGGTGCGGCGGCAACTGAAGCTGATCAGCCACCCCGCCCGCTACTGCTCCAGGGCAGCGGAAGCGTTCCGCCGCGATGTGCTGCCGGTGTTTGCCAGTGCCGACAGCCCCCTGCGTCAGAGCCGCAGCGCCATGGAGGAGGGGGAAGCGGTGGCGGAAGCGGGGTGATCGAAGCGATGGATCAGAACTGATCCGCTTCCGGGGTGATGCCGACGGAATCGTCAGCGACGCCCTTGGTGATGAACTTGTTCTCCCGGATGTCGGTCTGATAGACGCAGCGCACCACGGGCTTGTCGCGGATGGAGCCGATGTAAGCGAAGGTGTTCATCCGTTGCTTGCATTCCCGCTCCTGGGCGGGAGTGATCGCTCCCTCCTTGCGGAGCACGGCCCAGTTCTCCCGGCGGATCACGCAACCGGCCTGCAGTGCCGGTTGGGTCACGAAGCTGCTCACCGGGTTCATCGTCGTGTACATCTCCACATCCATCACATAGGCACTGGCACCCCATTGCCGGCAGAACTCCGGATCCGGCACTGCCATGTCCAGCTGTTGGCTGCTGGCGATGTTGCCCTGATCGCCTTGGGTGGTGCTGGTGACGGCACTGCCGATGCCGATGCCGATCACGAGCACGCCGGCGAGGACGGCGGCGGTGGCCCCGTTGAATTTGAGCCCACCCGGACCACCACCACCCGTTGGCGGTGGGCCATAGCGGCTCTCCTCATAGCGGCGTTCGCTGCTGCGACGGGTGGGCCGGGGGCGGTCGTAGGGGGAACGGCTCACAGCAGTTCTGGGGTGCGGGGCAGACCCATGGAATAGTTGAGCACCCTGCAGGCCGGGTTGTACTTCAGGGCGCCACTCTGCAGCAGGTCGCGAATGCAGCCCTCAAGTTCGGAGCCGATGCGCCGCAGGGTGTAATCGCTCAGCTCCTGGCCGGCCTGACGGTCCACCAGGTCACGGAATCGTTGCTGCACCGTGGCAATCGCGGCGTCATCCCAGAGAAATTCGTTGTCGGGGTCGAGATCCAGGGTGAGCTGGTCGTCAGCCGGCACCAGGTTGTCGTTCTCCACCCGGGCGGTGAACAGCCGGACGTGGCGGGTGGTGCACTTCAGCAGGGTCTCGGCCATGGCAGGGGGGCGAGCGGAGGCTCCGGTGGCTGTTGAAATCGACTTTAGGAAGCGGCCGGGGAAGCGGTCCTTTTAAGGTTGGCTTCACGATTTCGAGACAGCCATGCGCGTCGCCATTGCAGGAGCCGGTCTGGCCGGTCTGTCCTGCGCCAAATATCTGGCGGACGCCGGTCATACCCCGATCGTGCTCGAAGCCAGGGATGTGCTGGGCGGCAAGGTGGCGGCCTGGAAAGACGAGGACGGCGACTGGTATGAAACCGGTCTGCACATCTTCTTCGGGGCTTACCCGAACATGCTGCAGCTCTTCAAAGAGTTGAACATCGAAGACCGGCTGCAGTGGAAGAGCCATTCGATGATCTTCAACCAGCCGGAGGAGCCCGGCACCTACAGCCGCTTCGATTTTCCGGATCTCCCCGCACCGGTCAATGGCGTGGCGGCGATTCTGGGCAACAACGACATGCTCACCTGGCCCGAAAAGATCGCGTTCGGACTGGGGCTGGTGCCCGCCATGCTCCGCGGCCAGGGCTACGTGGAGGAGTGCGATCAGTACTCCTGGACCGAGTGGCTACGCATTCACAACATCCCGGAGCGCGTGAATGATGAGGTGTTCATCGCCATGAGCAAGGCACTGAACTTCATCGATCCCGATGAAATTTCAGCCACGGTGGTGCTCACGGCCCTGAACCGTTTTTTGCAGGAGAAGAACGGTTCTCAGATGGCGTTCCTTGACGGGGCACCGCCGGAACGACTGTGCCAGCCGATCGTGGATCACATCGAAGCCCTGGGTGGCAAGGTGCATCGCAACAGCCCCCTGCGGCAGATTCGCCTCAACGCCGATGGCAGCGTGGCTGGTTTCCAGATCGGTGGGGTGAAGGGACAGGAGCCCCGTGAGGTGCAAGCGGATGCCTATGTGAGTGCTCTGCCGGTGGATCCGTTCAAGTTGTTGCTTCCCGAGCCCTGGAAGCAGATGGAGGTGTTCCGCAAGCTGGATGGCCTGCGCGGTGTGCCGGTGATCAATCTGCATCTGTGGTTTGACCGCAAGCTCACCGATATCGATCACCTGCTGTTCAGCCGCTCTCCCCTGCTCAGTGTCTACGCCGACATGAGCATCACCTGCAAGGAATACGAGGATCCCGATCGCTCCATGCTCGAGCTGGTGTTTGCTCCGGCCAAGGATTGGATCGGTCGCCCGGATGAGGAGATCATCGAGGCCACCATGGGCGAACTGAAGAAGCTGTTCCCCATGCACTTCGGTGGCGACGAGCCCGCCACCCTGCGCAAATACAAGGTGGTGAAAACGCCTTTGTCTGTCTACAAAACCACCCCTGGCTGCCAGCAGTTGCGTCCGGATCAGACCACTCCGATTGCCAACTTCTTTCTCGCAGGCGATTACACGATGCAGCGCTATCTGGCTTCGATGGAAGGGGCCGTGCTCAGCGGCAAGCTCTGTGCCCAGGCGGTGGACCGCCAACGCGACCACCTGCAATCATTGGCCAATGTCGGTGCGCCGGTCACGGCTTGACTCATGACCCTCGCGCCGCCCGAACCCTCCCAGGACCGCGGGAGTCAGGCTCTCAGCGGGGCTCTGGAGCGGGCTTATGAAGCCTGTCGACAGGAGACGGCCGAGTGGGCCAAGACCTTCTATCTGGGCACGTTGCTGCTGCCTCCCGAGAAGCGGCGGGCGATCTGGGCGATTTACGTCTGGTGTCGTCGCACCGATGAACTGATGGACAGTGCCGAAGCTCAGGCCCGCCCTCAGGCGGAACTGGCTGAGCGACTCGATCGTTGGGAGGAGAACACCCGCGCGGTGTTTGCCGGGCGGGTTGGCAGTGATCTTGATGCGGTGATGGTCGACACCTTGGAGCGTTTCCCGCAGTCGATTCAGCCCTATCTCGACATGATCGAAGGGCAGCGGATGGATCTCACCTGGACCCGTTATCCCACCTTTGACGATCTGCGTCTCTACTGTTACCGCGTTGCGGGCACGGTGGGCCTGATGACCCAGGGCGTGATGGGCTTGGATCCGGCCTACACCACGGCCCCCTGGAGCCATGATCCCAACACCTCCGATGCTGCTGTGGCCCTCGGTATCGCCAATCAGCTCACCAATATTCTTCGCGACGTGGGTGAAGATCGCTCCCGTGGTCGCATCTATCTTCCCTTGGAAGATCTCGACCGATTCGGTTATTCCGAGGCCGACCTCCTGGCCGGTCGGCTGAATGAGGCCTGGCGCGATCTGATGATGTTCCAGCTCGAGCGTGCGCGCTTCTGGTTTGCCCGTTCCGAAGCGGGTGTGCGTTGGTTGTCAGGCGATGCACGCTGGCCGGTGTGGACCTCTCTGCGTTTATATCGCGGCATTCTTGATGCGATTGAACGGCTCGATTACGACGTGTTCAACCATCGGGCCTATGTGAGTCGTCTTGGTAAATTGCTTGAGCTGCCCCGCTCCTTTGTGATCGCCCAGGCGCGCTAAAAAGCCCGGGATGTTCAATCCCGGGCTGTCACTGTTGTGTGGTCTTTGTTCAGACGGCGGTTTTCTGATTGGCGAGCAGGTCCTTCAGCTTGGAGAGTTCACCCGCCCAGCGCGGATCGGGTGCTTCTTCAGCCTTGGCATCGCTATGAACCACTTTATTCACCGCTTTACGGGCTGAGCCAGGCGCATGGCCCTGATCGCGACCGCCACGGCGACCCGCGGCGCCGGCGTTGCTGTCGCGGCGCTCGGACCGCTCCACCCGCAGAGACTGGCCACCGAACTCCTTGCCGTTGAACTGTTCGATCACAGCATCGGCGACTTTTTCGTCATTAACATTGGCAAAGCCGAAGCCCCGGCTGGTGCCCGTCTCTCGGTCAAGCACCGCTTTGAAACGGATCCCCTCTCCCACATTGGCGAGCTGAGACTCCAGGGCTTTGCTGTCGAAGTCTTGCGGCAGGTTGCCGATGTAGAGGCGAACACTCATGAAGGGAGGGGAAATTTGAAACGTGAAGATCCGGTCAGGCCGATCGGGGTCGTCATTGCAAGGCCAGTCAATCACATTGAAGCTTCAGCCACGTCCGGCTTGCGGCAAGGCAGTCCTCGCGATCGTGGATGCGCCCGAAGGCTCGTTCGCGCTTCAGGTGATGCAGCAGTCGCCCCAGCAGGGGGCCCTGGGGCAGCTCCAGTTCGCGTTGCAGGGTGCGTCCATCCAGGGCCGCCCGGGGATGGAATAAAGGATCGCTGCCATCGCGCCAGCGCATCAACCAGTGATCTCGCCTCTCGGCGGGCAGTTGCAGAATCAAGGCAGGCAGGTCGTTCTCCAGCTCCAGATGCAGCTGGAGGCGTTCGGGTTCCGCAAGCGTGTCGTCCGCCGCTTGCTCCAGGCGTGTCAGCCAGTGACGCAGCCGGGCACAGCGTTGACACTGCTTTTTGCTGAAGCGCAGGCTCTGCAGTCCCCGATCACCCAGGCAGGCGGTGAGCCGGAGCAGGGGCAAGGCTTGGTCGCGTTCGTCTGGGTTGAGGGCCGCGGCCGCCTGATCCAGGCCAGCACCCCGCACCGGCAGTGCTGCCGGTGGCGGCCCCTCCCGCTCCTGCCAGGGCTTCAGCAACTGAAGGTTGTCGAGCACCTCCAGGGCGTGGTCGGCCTGGGGGCCTGCCACCAGCCGCAGCAGTTCCGCCTGAATGCGCTCCGGTGCCGCCCTGGCCAGCAGGGCGCGCTGTCGCCTGAGCATCGCCATGGTGGCGGTGTCGAGGCTGAAGGGCAGTTCCGCCAGCAGTCGCACGCCCCGCAGCAGCCTCAGCGGGTCGTCGATCAGGTTGTGTTCAGCGATGGCGGCGAGGCGCCCGGCGCGTAGATCGTCGAGGCCCCCAGTGGGGTCGAGCAACTGGGGCTGGGGATCGATCACCAGGGCGATCGCATTGAGCCGGAAATCCCGCCGCCACAGATCCGCCTCCAGGTCGGCCCCGTCCTGCCGGGCCAGATCGAGGGTCCAGCCCCTCAGCACCAGGCGGGCCATGTCGCGTTGGGCATCGAGCACCACGCGGGCGCCGCCATGTTCTTGGGCTAGCCGGGCAGTGAGCTCCAGGGCGTTCTCGGGCACCACCAGATCGAGATCCGGTTGGGGCCGCAGCCGCCCGATCAGTCCATCCCGGATCGCTCCTCCTACGA
Source organism: Synechococcus sp. RS9909 (assembly GCF_014279595.1). NCBI lineage: Bacteria > Bacillati > Cyanobacteriota > Cyanophyceae > Synechococcales > Synechococcaceae > Synechococcus > Synechococcus sp. RS9909. The sequence continues at coordinate 2,329,972 of NZ_CP047943.1, read as the reverse complement.
GGGCCGCGCCCGGTGGCAGGGCCGTGAGCGGGATCGGCCAGCGCTCCGGTGCCAACCGCTGCCAGAGCAGCGAGGCCCATGTGCGGGGCTCCGCCTCCAGAATGGATGGCTCAGCGGCATGGCGAGGCATGTGCATCTGCGTGGATTGCCGCTGGGTCGATCGATGCCAGGCCTATCACGCGGTGGAGCGCCAGCACGGAGCCGAGCACCTCAATCCGGCTCCGGATCTGGAGCCCCGAAAGCCCCGGATTCACATCAGCGTGCGCGATCTGGAGGGCGGGCGTGTGGGGGTGGAGTGGGACGTCCGCGCCTGCGACAGCTTTGAGGCTGAGCCTGGGCGCTGGCAGCGTCTGCGTCCGGGTGCGAAGCTCCCCCCATGACCCGCTGGCTCCTGGCGCTGCACAGTTCGACCCCCGATCTTGGGGTGGCCGTGCTCGACGCCGACCAACCCTCCGACACGCGGCGTCATCTCGTGCTTTCCTGTGGCCGCCGGTTGACCAATGACCTGATCCCGGCCGTGCAGCTGCTGCTGCCGTCGGCGCAATGGTCGTCGATCACTCGCCTGGCGGTGGCCACAGGGCCGGGCGGGTTCACGGGCACCCGACTGACCGTGGTGATGGCGCGCACCCTGGCGCAGCAGCTGCAGGTTCCCCTCGATGGCTTGAGCAGCTTTGCCCTGATGGCGCCCCGGCTGGCCCGAGACGCTGCGGCCGGCGTCGATGCCTTCGATCCGGAGCAACCGTTCTGGATCGTGCAAGACCTGCCCCGTCGCGGTCGCGTCGGTGGCTGCTATCGCTGCCACCCGGCTGAGCTCGGTGCGGTGGAGCTGGCGGCTCCTCGTCTGCTCGCTGCTGATGCCCAGCCCCGTCCGGCCCTGCCCATGGCAACGGACGTGGCGGCGGATGTGCTGCATCTGCTCGATCTCTGTGGCCAGGCCGATCAGCAGCGGCTCCCGGCCGCCTGGTCGGAGGTGCTCCCCTTATATCCCACGTCGCCGGTGGGTGTGGTGTGAGCCGATGGGGCGCCGCCTTCTGATCCTGAGCGCTGCAGCGCTGCTCGGCGCTCTCAGCGCCTGGCCGTTGCGGCCCTATCGCCAGGCCTGGTTCACGCCTCAGCCTCCCCAGCGCATTTTGGTGCTGGGCGGCGATGTGGATCGGGAGAAGGCCGGACTGCAGCTGGGCCGTCGCCTTGCACTGCCCGTGGTGGTGAGCGGCGGTAGCAATCCCGAATACGCCCATTGGCTGATGGATCGCGAGGGCCTGAGCCAGAGCCGGGTGCGCCTGGATTACCGGGCGAAAGACACCCTGGGCAACTTCACCTCTCTGGTGGATGACCTCAAGCGTGAGGGCGTGCAACACATGCTTCTGGTCACCAGCCGCGACCATCTGCCCCGGGCGATGGCGGTGGGGCGGTTGGTGGCTGGCAGTCGGGGCATTCGCCTCACCGCCGTGCCGGTGGCCTGTGCGCCCCGTTGCCTCGAGGAGAGCCTGGGGAAGCAGGTGGGTGATGGTCTGCGCGCCCTCGCCTGGGTGCTCACCGGTCGGGATCTCAAACCCTGGGCGCGGATGTCGTGGGGGAGGTGGCTCAGTGGGGGGACTGGCCCGGCAGACCCTGGCCCAGAAGCCCATGATCGAGCAGGCCCTGATCGAGCAGGCCGTTGATCCGTTGCTGGAGCTCCCGGGTGGTGGCTTCCAGATCCGGTTTGCGGCGACTGGCCGGAGCTGGGATCGGTGTGCCGATTCGGAGCAGGATCGGCACGGTGCGCAGGCGCCTCTGGCCAGGGCCCCAGGCTCTGTGGCTGTTCACGATCGCCACGGGAAGGAGGGGGGCGCCGCTGCGGGCGGCGAGCAGGGCAGCGCCTGGCATCGGCTCATTGACCCGGCCGTTCGCTTGGCGGCTGCCGTCCAGAAACACGCCGGTGGCCCATCCCTGCTCAAGGCGGGCCGTGGCTGTGCGGATCGCTTCGCGATCACTGGCTCCGCGCCGCACGGGGTAGGCGCCGCAGGCGCGGATGATCGGCCCCAGCACCGGAACGTCGAACAGTTCCGCTTTGGCCATGAAGGCGACCGGGCGCCCGAGGGCATGGCCCAGCAGCGGCGGATCCAGATGGGAGCCATGGTTGGCCACCACCACAACAGGACCCTGCATCGGCACATTCTCGTTCCCCACGGTGCGGCCTCTGAACAGACCGCGGAACACGGGAAAGACGAGCAGGGAGCTCACCAGGCGATAGGTGAGGCTCGGCCGCGGCGTGAGCAGCACCGGAGCTACAGAACCTGGTCTGGGAACAGGGAGTGCCAAGGATCAGAGCCCCAGATCAGCCGCTCCGGCCAGGGAGCTGAGCGTCACTCCCGGCATGGAGCGCTTCGCCAGTCCGCTGAGCACGTTGCCAGGCCCGATCTCCACCACGGTGTCGATCGAGGCGGCTTGCATCGCCTCCATGGTGTCCCGCCAGCGCACCCCGGTGGTCATCTGCAGCCGGAGGCGTTGCTTGAGCACGGCGGCATCGCAGCTGGGGGTTGGATCGGTGTTGCTCAGCACCGGGAAGCGAGCGTCTTCGAAGGTGACAGCCTCGAGGTGGCTGGCGAAGGCTTCGGCGGCTTCCGCCATGAACGGTGAGTGAAACGCCCCGGAGACGGCCAGGGGAATGGCCCGTTTGCAGGTCAGCTGCTCACTCACTTGCTGCACGGCCTCCGGGGTGCCGGAGAGCACAACCTGGGCGGCGCTGTTGTCATTGGCGATCACCACAGCGTCGTTGGCGGCCACCAGCGCCAGGAGTTGATCGCGGTCGAAGCCGATCACGGCGGTCATGGCGCCACCTCCGGCGGCGGCCATCAGTTCGGAGCGGCGCAGCATCAGCTCCAGCCCGGTGGCGGCATCAAAAACCTCAGCGGCATAGAGCGCCACCAGTTCCCCCAGGCTGTGGCCGGCCACCAGAGCCGGCTCCCGCTGCTGCCGTCGCAGTTCGTCCACGATCAGCGATTCGACCACGAACAGGGCCGGTTGGGTGTTGCGGGTGTCGTTGAGGTCGTTGGGGCCGTGCCGTTCGGGATCGTCACTGCCGGGCTCGCCCCGACAGATCGCCAGCAGATCACGTCCGAGCAGGCGCGAGGCGAGGGCGAAGCGTTCCTCGGCACCGGGAAGGCTGAGCACGGGATCGGCCATCCCGGTCTTCTGAGAACCCTGACCGGGAAACACCCAGGCGATCGACATCAACCAAGCGCAGCTGTGCGGCGAGCCTACGAGGGGCCTTGCCAGCGGAACAGGGCCGCGCCCCAGCTGAGTCCTGCGCCAAAGCCACTGCTGGCGATCCGATGGCCGGGTTGGATGCGCCCGTCACGGACCGCTTCATCGAGCATCAGCGGAATCGTGGCGGCGGAGGTGTTGCCGTAGTGGGCCAGGTTGCTGAGCACCTTGGCGTGGGGAAGTTTGAAGCGATCGGCCACCGCATCGAGGATGCGCTGGTTGGCCTGATGCAGCAGCAGCCAGTCGAGGCTGTCGGCTGCCGTTTCCGTGCTTTGCAGGAGGTGATGAAGAATCGCCGGCACCTCGCGCACCGCGAACTTATACACTTCCTGCCCGTTCATGCTGATCGGCGCAAAGCCGCCCACCTGATGGCTGGTGCCACCCACCAGCGCTTGGCGCTCCTGATGCTGGGAGAGGTTGAGACAGTCGCCCCGCAGCCCATCGCTGCGCAAGGCAAAGCCGAGCAACCCATCCTCGGCGGCTGTGGTGGCTTCGAGCGCGACCGCGCCGGCCGCATCACCGAAGAGCACGCAGGTGCGGCGGTCATCCCAGTCGACCCAGCGGCTCAATTGATCCGCCCCGATCACCAGCACCCTGCGCATCGCCCCCGCGCGCAGGAACTGGGCGGCGGTGACCAGCGCGAACAGAAAACCGCTGCAGGCGGCCGTGAGGTCAAAGGCCACGGCCTGCTTGGCGCCGAGCAGCGCCTGCACTTTGGGCGCTGTGCCGAACAGGTCGTCGGGAGTGGAGGTGGCCAGCAGCACCAGGTCGACACTCTCGGGCGACCAGCCAGCCATGGTCAGCGCTGCATCGCCGGCCTCGTGGCTCAGGTCGGCCAGGCTCTGCTGCGGTCCGCAGATGCAGCGCTCACGGATGCCAGTGCGGCTGCGGATCCATTCATCATTGGTGTCGACCCGCAGCCCGAGCTGATCGTTTCGGATCGTCTGCTCACCCCTGGCGCTGCCGCTGGCCACCAGGGCCACGCCACCGGTCGCACCGGAGAGTGGAGCTGATCCAGCCAAGAGACACGGTCGCAGGGTCGGCGTCAGTCAACCACAGTCAGGCCTGCACGGCCTGCTTTGGCTCGCCCAGGGCGGCGAGGTCGTCCATCACGCCATGGCTGGCGGCCGAGTGGGCCAGCCGCAGGGCACTCAGCACCGAAAGGGCCCGGCTGCTGCCGTGACCGATCACGCAGATGCCATTCACCCCCAGCAGCAGGGCGCCTCCGTGTTCCGCGTGGTCCAAGCGCTTCTTGATGCGCTTCAGATTGCTGCGCAGGAAGGCGGAGCCCACCTTGCCGCGCCGCCCCCGTGGCAACTCGGCGCGGAGCACATCGAGCAGCACGCTGCCCACCGACTCGAGGAACTTGAGCAGCACGTTGCCGGTGAAGCCGTCGCAGACCACCACATCAAAAGCACCGGAGAGCACGTCGCGGCCTTCACAGTTGCCGGCGAAATGCAGGCGTGACTCGTCACGGAGCAGCGCATGGGTGCGCAGGGCGAGATCATTGCCCTTGCACTCCTCTTCGCCGATGTTGAGCAGTCCGATGCGGGGCTGCTCCACCTGCAGCACATCGCGGCAATAGATGTTGCCCAGCAGGGCGAACTGGTGCAGGTAGGCGGGTTTGCAATCCATGTTGGCGCCCACATCCAGCACCAGCACGGGCTGGCCTGGATCCTTGGTGGGGAACAGGGCGCCGATCGCCGGTCGATCGATGCCGGCGAGCCGCCCCAGGCGGAAGATCGCTGACGCCATCACGGCACCGGAATTGCCGGCGGAATACACCGCCAGCGCCTCGCCGCGTTTCACCAGGTCCATGGCCACATTGATGCTGGCCGTCCGCTTGCGGCGCACGGTGGTGGCCTCGTCGTGCATGCCGATCGAAGGGCCGCTGGCCACCAGCTCCAGATGCCCCCGGGCGATCGCCTGCTCCAGGGCAGCGCTCAGGTCCATGGCGGCCGCCGCCTCCAGCACCCGATCGGTTTCTCCCACGAAGCGAATGCGCAGCGGCAGTCGCTCGATCGCCTCCAGACAGCCCTCCAGGATCGGGCCAGGGGCATGGTCACCGCCCATGCCATCCACGGCCACCCAGAGCCGGGTGCTGTCCTCGATCACCGCATCGTCGGTGTCGCTGCCACCCTGCAGTCGCCGCAGGGGATCGAAGACCAGGGGTTGCAGCATGCTGCCGGCCATCGTCCCGGCGCTGGACACCACCGTCCCCGCCATCGAGCCGACCGAACCGGCCACCTGGCCGGCCGCCGTTCCTGCGGCACTGGCGGATGTGGCCGCTGTGCCCACCAGGCTGGTGACGGCAGCGTTGCGTCGATACCAGATCACCAGCCGTCGCACGGCGCGGGATCGGCGGGGTTTGCTCCGGGGCGAGGAGGTCGCGGCGGAGTCAGGGTCCTTCGGAGGCAACGGAGTCGACGATGCGCTGGAACAGATAGCCGGTGCCCCGAGCTGTGAGAATCAGCTCGGGGTTGGCCGGATCGTCCTCCAGTTTGGAGCGAAGTCGGGAAATATGAACATCCACCACCCGCGTATCCACATGGCGTTCCGGGGTGTAGCCCCACACGTCCTTGAGAATTTCACCGCGGCTGAAGGGCTCGCCGGAGCGGCTCACCAGCAGCTCCAGCAGGCTGAATTCCATGCCGGTGAGTCGGATCCGCTCATCGCCACGGAACACCTGACGTTTGTTGGTGTCGATGCGCAGGTCGGCCACCTGGATCAGGCCGGAATTGGGGATGCCCGCCACCTGCTCCTTGTCGACCCGGCGCAGCACGCAGCGGATGCGGGCCTCCAGCTCCTTGGGACTGAAGGGCTTCACCACATAGTCATCGGCACCGAGCTCCAGCCCCGTGATCCGGTCGGCCACATCGCCCAGGGCGGTGAGCATCACGATCGGCACATCCGATTCCTTGCGCAGCTCCTGACAGACGCCGTAGCCGTCGAGTTTGGGCATCATCACGTCGAGCACCACCAGATCCGGTTCGTTGACGCGGAAGCACTCGAGGGCCTCGTTGCCGTCACTGGCGGTGATGACGTTGTAGCCGATCATCGACAGGCGCGTCTCCAGGATCCGCCTGATGCTGGCCTCGTCATCGACGACCAGGATGGTCTCCTTAGCAGAACCGGAGGCTGTCATGAGATCAGCAGCCATTACAAGATCTCGTCACACATAAATTGATGGGGGTGCCCATCATTCACTCAGCGCCAAGTTTCTTCACAGTTCGACGTGTCACGGTCGCGCTCTTTTTTCGTTTGCCAGAGCTGCGGGGCCCAGACCCGTCAGTTCTTCGGTCGCTGCAACAGCTGTGGGAGCTGGAACTCCCTGGTGGAGCAGGCCGCGCCTAAGCCTGATGGCCGTCGCCTTAGGACTGCCGCCGATCCGGCGACCACGCCGACGGCGCGCCGGTCCATGGCGATCGATGCGCTCGCGGATCAGCCTCTGCAGCGCTTGGCGAGTGGCTACGGGGAGCTGGATCGCGTGCTCGGCGGCGGCGTCGTGCCCGGTTCTCTGGTGCTGGTGGGCGGCGATCCCGGCATCGGTAAGAGCACCTTGTTGCTGCAGAGCGCTGCGGCGATGGCGCAGCAGCGCTCCGTGCTCTATGTGAGTGCGGAGGAGTCGGCGGCGCAGGTGAAGCTGCGTTGGCAGCGCCTGCAGGATCCGGTGGGGGGGGTGGCCGTTCAGAGCCTGCAGCTCCTGGCCGAGACCGACCTTGAGCTGGTGCTCGAGGAACTGGAGGCGCTGCAGCCGGATGTGGCGATCATCGACAGCATTCAGGCCCTCCACGATGCCGAGCTGTCCAGCGCTCCAGGCTCCGTGGCCCAGGTGCGGGAGTGCGCCGCCGCTCTGCAACGACTCGCCAAACGCCAGAACACGGCCCTGTTGCTGGTGGGGCACGTCACCAAGGAGGGGGTGCTGGCCGGGCCCAAGGTGCTTGAGCATCTGGTGGACGCGGTGCTCACCTTCGAGGGGGATCGCTTCGCCAGCCACCGGCTGCTGCGGGCCGTGAAGAACCGCTTCGGTGCCACCCACGAACTGGGCGTGTTCGAGATGCGTGGGCAGGGCCTGGCGGAAGTGGGCAATCCAAGCGAGCTGTTTCTCAGTGGAGATCAGGCCAGCGGTGTGGCCACGATCGTGGCCTGCGAAGGCACGCGGCCGCTGGTGGTGGATCTGCAGTCCTTGGTCAGCACCACCAGCTACGCCAGTCCGCGCCGCACCGCCACCGGCATTGCGGTGAATCGCCTGCATCAGATCCTGGCGGTGCTCGAAAAGCACATGGGATTGCCCCTCTCGCGCTTCGACTGCTATCTCGCTGTGGCCGGCGGGCTCGAGGTGGAGGAACCGGCCGCGGATCTGGGGGTGGCGGCCGCCGTGGTGGCCAGTTATCGCGATCTCACCCTGCCGGCCGGCACCGTGTTGCTGGGGGAGCTCGGGCTCGGAGGCCAGTTGCGACCGGTGACGCAACTGGAGCTGCGCCTGCAGGAGGCGGCCCGACTCGGCTTCCGGCGGGCCGTGGTGCCCAGGGGCAGCGGACTGGGCGCGGCAGCGGCGGCCCTGGATCTCGAACTGTTGGAAGCGGCTCGGATCACGGAAGCCCTGGTGCTGGCTCTCGGGGTGGATCCGGCCGACGATCGCGCCTGAGCCTCAGAAATACACATCCACGTTGCTGCGGCCCGTCGACTTGAGCCAGTTCTCGATGTCGAGGTAGCCGCCTGGATTGAGGCGCACGGCCTGGGTCCACACATCGGCGGCGCGGTCGAACCAGCGGTCTGCTTCGTCGCGCCGCCCGTCCTCTTCCGCCGTGCGGCCCCGTTTCTCGTAGATGAGGCCCATGTTTTTGAGGCAGGACGGCTGCTTGGGGTTTTCATCGAGTGCTTTCTGATAGGTCTCCAGCGCCCGCTCTTCCTCGCCGTTGCTCATGTAAATGATCGCCATGTTCTTAAGGGTTTCACCGCGATCGATCGGGTTGTCCTCCAGCTTCAGGCTCTCCTCGTAATTCTCCAGAGCTTCGGCGTAATCGCCGTCGTTCTGGGCCGAGAGACCATCGCGGTAATACACGTAGGCCTCTTTGGCGCGCGCATTGATCGGCAGCAGCTTCACGATCAGATCCGCCATCACCGTGAAGCTTTTGTCGATGAAGTTGTCGTTGCGATTGCTGCGGGGCACGGCGCGCCTGCTCAGGTGCCTCCATCCTGGGGCAACCAGGCCTGCCTAGCGTGGTGATCCTGTTGACGTTGATCTGAGCCCCGCTGGTGACCACCCATCCGGCCCCCATGTCGTCGCCTGCCGCCTCCAGCAGCACCGTGCTGCTGGATGTGGAAGGAATGAAATGCGGAGGCTGTGTGCGCGCCGTGGAACGCACACTGTTGGAGCAGCCCGGCGTGCGGGACGCGAGCGTGAATCTGGTCACCCGCAGCGCCTGGGTGCAGCTGGCCGCCGATGACGATCGGCCGGGGCGGGACGACGGCCTGGAGCCGGTGCTCCAGGCCCTTGCCGATCGGGGCTTCCCCGCCAAGCCCAGGGGGGTGTCTCCTGTGGTGGCCGACGATCCTGAGCGGCTCTGGGGCTGGTGGCGCCAGTGGCGACAGTTGATGGTGGCGTTGGTGCTGCTGCTGCTGTCGGTGCTGGGACATCTGGCCGAGGGCGGCCAACTCCAGGTGCCGATCCTGGGTGCCTTGCCCTTTCATGCCGCTTTGGCCACGGTGGCGCTGCTGGGTCCGGGCCGGCCGATCCTGTTGGGTGGCTGGGCGGCTGCCAGGGCCGGCGCACCGAGCATGGACACGCTGGTGGCTCTCGGGGTGGGCAGTGCCTACCTGGCCAGTGTGGTGGCTCTGTTGCGGCCCCAGGTGGGCTGGCCCTGTTTCTTCAATGAGCCGGTGATGTTGCTCGGCTTTGTGCTGCTGGGCCGATTCCTCGAGGAGCGGGCGCGGCTGCGCACGGGCCGTGCCCTCCAGGAGCTCGCGTCGCTGCAACCGAATGTGGCTCGGCTGATGATGGATGACGGCACGGTGCGGGAGGTGCCGGTGTCCGATCTCCGCCCCGGTGAGCGGGTGCAGCTGCTGGCGGGCGATCGGGTGCCGGTGGATGGCCTGGTGGTGGATGGCGCCTCGGCGGTGGATGTGTCGAGCCTCACGGGTGAACCGCTGCCGTTGGAGGCCGCACCCGGCACCGAGCTTGCATCGGGCAGTCTCAACCTGGAGGCGTCCCTGGTGCTTCAGGTGCAGCGGGTGGGGGCAGAAACAGCCCTGGCCCGGATCATCGCCCTGGTGGAGCAGGCCCAGGCCCGCAAGGCCCCGATCCAGGGGCTGGCCGATCGGGTTGCCGGCCTCTTCTGCTATGGGGTGGTGTCCCTTGCGCTGATCACCCTGCTGTTTTGGTGGTGGATCGGCGCCCGTCTCTGGCCGGAGTTACTCGTGTCGGCGCACGGTATGCAGCAGGGCATGGCCCATGGCTTGCATGCGCCGTTGGGTGCCGGGGCGGAAACACCGCTGGGTCTGGCGATCCAGCTCGCGATCGCGGTGCTGGTGATCGCTTGCCCCTGCGCCCTTGGCCTGGCGACCCCCACGGTGATCACCGTGGCCTCGGGCCTGGCGGCCCGTCAGGGCTGGTTGTTCCGCGGCGGCGATGTGATCGAGCAGGCTGCCGATCTCTCCCGCGTGGTGTTCGATAAAACAGGCACGCTCACCCTGGGGCGCCCCCTGGTCTCCCACGTGCTGGCCAGTGATGATCCGGCTCGGGCCGTGCAGCTGGCGGCGAGTCTGGAGCAGAGCAGTCGCCATCCCCTGGCCCATGCCCTGCTTCAGGAGGCCCAGCGCCGTCAGCTGCCGCTGCTGCCTGTGGAAGCCAGCCACACCATCGCGGGCGCCGGGGTCTCCGGCCGCCTCGCCGGAGTGGAGGGCACCGTTCTGGTCGGCACACCCGAATGGTTGCAACGCCAGGGCGTGGCCTGGGGGGAGGCCGAGCAGCAACAGCTCGACCGGCTGGCGGCGGCGGGCTCCTCCCTGGTGGCGGTGGCTCTGGAGGCGCGCTTTCTGGCCCTGATCAGTGTCGATGACCGCCCCAGGCCTGATGCCGCCACGGCGGTGCGCCGGCTGGCGGATCGAGGCTTGCAGCTGGCGATGCTCAGCGGCGATCGGCGTCAATCGGTTGAGCGTTTGGGGGGGGAGCTCGGCTTCCGCCCTGAGCAATTGGCCTGGGGGCTCCTGCCTGAGCAAAAGCTGGAACGGTTGGAAGCGTTCCGGGCTGAAGGGGCGGTGGCGATGGTTGGGGATGGCATCAATGATGCGCCCGCTCTCGCCGCAGCCGATCTTGGGATCGCGGTGGGAACCGGCACGCAGATCGCTCAAGACACGGCTGATCTCGTGCTGCTCGGCGATCGCCTCGAGGGGGTCCCGGAAGCGCTGCTGCTCGCGCGTCGCACGATGGCGAAAGTGCGTCAGAACCTTGTGTGGGCCTTCGGTTACAACCTGATCGCCCTGCCCGTGGCGGCCGGGGTGTTGTTGCCCGGTTTCGGGGTGCTGCTCTCGCCTCCGCTCGCTGCCCTTCTGATGGCCCTCAGCTCGATCACGGTGGTGCTCAATGCCCTCAGCCTGCGGCTGCCATGAGCATCCAGCGCGGCCGGCTGCTGGTGCTGGAGGGGATTGATGGTTGCGGCAAAACCACCCAGATGGAGCATCTGGCCACCTGGTTGCCGGTGAGTGGGCTGATGCCATCAACGGCTCGCCTGATTCAGACCCGGGAGCCTGGTGGCACCGCTCTGGGGCAGGCCCTGCGAGGGCTGCTGCTCCATCCTCCCGAGGCGGCGGCACCGGAAGCGGTGGCGGAATTGCTGCTCTACGCAGCGGATCGGGCCCAGCATGTTGCCCAGGTGATTCGACCCGCCCTCGAGCGGGGCGACTGGGTGCTGAGTGATCGTTTCACCGGATCAACGATGGCCTATCAGGGGTTTGGGCGCCAACTGGATCAGGCCCTGATCCGTCAGTTGGCGTTGATCGCCACCGGCGGTCTGACCCCGGATCTCACCGTTTGGCTGTCGCTGCCTGTGGCGGTGAGTGTGGAGCGCCGGGGGGGGCGCCGTGCCGATCGGATCGAGGCGTCGGGCCTGGACTTTCTCCAGCGGGTGGCGGATGGTTTTGCTGCCCAGGCAGCGGAGCAGGGGTGGTTGGAGGTGCGGGCGGATCGCCCCCTGGCCCAGGTGCGTGAGGCCCTGGAGGCGCTGCTCAGCCAACAGGCCCGGCGCTGGGCACGCCCGTGACGGCGTTGTTTGCCGATCTGGTGGGGCAGCCGCTGGCGGTGTCTCTGCTCGAGGCGGCCCTCCGCTGCGACCGGATCGCTCCCGCCTATCTGTTGCATGGCCCCGACGGTGTGGGCCGTCGCCTGGCGGCGCTCCGTTTCCTCGAGGGGGTGCTGGCCGATGGTCAGCCGGATTCCAGGCAACGCCGGCGTCTGGAGGCTCGCAATCACCCCGATCTGCTCTGGGTGGAACCCACCTACAGCCATCAGGGGCGCCTCATTCCCCGCTCCGAAGCGGAGGAGGCCGGCGTCAATCGCCGCTCCCCTCCCCAGGTGCGTCTGGAGCAGATCCGGGAGCTCGCCCGCTTCCTGGCACGGCAGCCGCTGGAGGCACGGCGCGGTCTGGTGGTGCTGGAGGAGCCGGAAGCGATGGCGGAGGCCGCAGCGAATGCCCTGCTCAAAACCCTGGAGGAACCAGGGCATGGCCTGTTGATCCTGGTGTCGGCGGCCCCCGAGCGGCTGCTCGACACCATTCGTTCGCGCTGTCAGCAGATCCGTTTTGTGAGGCTCAGCGCTGGGGCGATGCATCAGGTGCTGGAGCGGTTGGATCCAGCGCTGTCGTCGTCGGCTCTTGAGGCCCTGAATCAGCCGGATCTGGCTGCCCTGGCGGCGGGATCACCCGGTGCGCTCCTGCATCATGCTGGGCAGTGGCAGGCGGTGCCGGAAGCCCTGCGCCAGAGGCTGGAGCAGCCGCCGCAGCAACCGGTGGAGGCCCTGGCGCTGGCGCGGGAGGTCACGGAAGCGCTCAATGGTGAGCAACAGCTCTGGCTGCTCGCCTGGTGGGAGCAGGTGCGTTGGCGGCAGCAGGGCCTTGAGCAGGATCTGCAACGGTTGCAGCGTCTGCGCCAGCAGTTGCTGGCCTATGTGCAGCCGCGTTTGGCCTGGGAGGTGGCGCTGCTGGATCTGCTTGTTGTGAACGCCTGATCGGGATGAGGTGGCCCCTCAGGCACTGGCCCGTTTGGCCTGCTCGTGCTCTTGCCGGTCTTGCCGGGCCTGGGCCAACACATCGCCCAGATCCTCAAGCTGGGCACCGGTGGGTAATTCCAGGCAGTAGCCGGCGCCATACACGGTTTTGATGAAACGCGGTTTGCGCGGATCGGGCTCGAGTTTGGTGCGCAGGTGTCGCACGTGCACCCGGATGGTTTCGATGTCGTCGTCTGGTTCATACCCCCACACCTCTTTGAGGATCAACGAGGGCGCCACGGTCTGACCATGACGCTGGAGCAGGCAGTGCAGCAGCTCGAACTCCAGGTGGGTGAGGCGGACGGGATTGTCAAACCAGATCGCCTCGAAGCGTTCCGGCACCAGGGTGAGCGGTCCGTAGCTGAGGATTTCCTGGTGGGTTCCGCTGCCGACGGGCCCCCGATCACTGCGTCGAAGCAGGGCTTTGATCCGCACCTGCAGTTCTTCGAGATCAAACGGTTTGGTGAGGTAGTCGTCGGCACCGGAGTTGAAGCCACTCACCTTGTCTTTGGTGCCGCCCAGGGCCGTGAGCATCAGGATCGGAATGCCAGCGGTGCGTTCATCACGGCGGAGTCGCTGACAGAGCGTGAGGCCATCGACCTTGGGCAGCATCAGGTCGAGCAGGATCAGGTCAGGGGAGTATTGCAGCGCCAGCGCCTGACCCTTGATGCCGTCTTCGGCGCGCTGCACATCAAAGCCGTTGTGCTCGAGGTGGCCGCCCACGAGCTCACGCATGTCCCTGTCGTCTTCAATCAGCAGGATGCAGGGTTTCATCAGACGTCAGACGCGGGCGAACAGGGAAACGAAACGCGAATCAATCGTTATGCGGATTCTCCCAAGATTTGGTGGCCCATGCAGGGGTGGTCGCCGCGGCGATGGAGCGATCCCTTGGCTATGGATCTCAGGCGTGGTAAGGGATTTGCCGCTGTGCTGGCGGCCACACTCGCCAAGGCTCTTCAGAAAGTCTTCCGAATCCCGCCCTCTTTGTGACGAATTTTCCGCCCGTCACGAAAAAAAGCGAGCGATTGCTGGCCAAAAAAAAGCCGCAGCTCACGGCTACGGCAAACAAAGAAGAGCTCCCCGGGCGGGATTCGAACCTGCGACCAATCGATTAACAGTCGACCGCTCTACCGCTGAGCTACCGAGGAATGGCACCCAAAGAACTTACCCCTCAGCCCCGCCGACCGGCAAGGGCCTGAAGCCGTTGCCGCAGCTGACGGCCCGATTGCCAGGCGCCGATCCGTCCGTGTTCCATGCGGGCGGCTCCATCGGCATGGTCGAGCTCATCGAGGCGATGGGTGACCCAGAGGGCTGTGAGGGGCCCCTCGGAGCGATGGCAGAGCTGTTGCACGGTTCCCAGCACCGTCTGCTGGCTGGTGGGGTCGAGCAGGGCGGTGGGTTCGTCGAGCAGGAGCAGGCTGGCGTCGCTGGCGAGGGCGCCCGCAATCGCCAGCCGCTGTTTCTGGCCGCCGCTGAGGGTGTGGATCGGACGAGAGGCCATGCCTGCCAGGCCCACCTGTTCCAGGGCCTGTTCAATTCTGTGGCGGCGCTGATCGGCCGGGCAGCCTGGCGGCAGCTGCAGCAGCAGCTCGCTGCCGCAGCTGGGGAGCAACAGTTGATGGTCGGGGTTCTGAAACACCAAGGCTGGCCGGAGCTGATGGCTGATCCGTCCGTGCTGTGGCTTGAGCAGCCCGGCAAGCAAGCGAAACAGCGTGCTTTTGCCACTGCCATTGCTGCCCACCAGCATCCAGAGGCCGGGGCCGGGGATCTCAAGGGTGCAGTGGTCCAGGGCCCTGGTTCCACAGGGCCAGCTGTAGCTCAGATGTTCAATGCGAACGCCGCCCCGATGGGTGTTCTCGTCCGTGGCCTCAGGCATTCCCAGCCTCAGGAATCAAACGCGAAGCCGGGGCGCTTGCTGCCGCCGCTGGCGGCCGCCTTCTCGTAGATCTGCACAGCGAGAACCTCGCTGGTGAGCACGCTCACCCGCTTGCCATCGACCTTTTCGCAGCTCAGTTCCATCAACCGCGGTTGCCCTTGCTCCATGCTTTGGCGCACCTGCTGATACAGGGCCTCGGCATCGGGGAGTTCCTTGCGCTGAACCGACACCGGCATCGGGCTCATCCTCAAGGCCAGTTCCACGATGTACACAGCTGCAGGACTCAACTCAGCCCATTCTCGCCAACAGCGGTCTGGATGCGAGGGCTGGCCGGCTTGGATGCTGGGGCTGAGTATTTGCACTCATCTACTCCTCCCCTAATTGGCTGCGGGTCCCATAAACCGGCTGCGCCCCCTAGGCTCGGCACGTAAAGCTTCATGAAGCGCTTCTCATGACGATCGCTGTAGGACGCGCGCCACAGCGGGGATGGTTCGACGTCCTCGATGACTGGCTCAAGCGCGACCGCTTCGTTTTTGTCGGCTGGTCCGGCATCCTCCTCTTCCCCACGGCCTATCTGGCCATCGGTGGTTGGCTCACCGGCACCACCTTCGTCACCTCCTGGTACACCCACGGCATCGCCTCCTCGTATCTGGAAGGTTGCAACTTCCTCACCGCTGCGGTGTCCACCCCCGCCGATGCGATGGGCCACAGCCTCCTGCTGCTCTGGGGCCCTGAGGCCCAGGGCGATTTCGTGCGCTGGTGCCAGCTCGGTGGCCTCTGGGCCTTCGTGGCACTCCACGGTGCCTTCGCCCTGATCGGCTTCATGCTGCGTCAGTTCGAGATTGCCCGTCTCGTCGGCATCCGTCCTTACAACGCCATTGCCTTCTCCGGTCCGATTGCGGTGTTCGTCAGCGTTTTCCTGATGTACCCCCTCGGCCAGAGCAGCTGGTTCTTCGCTCCCTCCTTCGGTGTGGCAGCGATCTTCCGCTTCCTGCTCTTCCTTCAGGGCTTCCACAACTGGACCCTGAATCCCTTCCACATGATGGGCGTGGCCGGAATCCTCGGCGGTGCCCTGCTCTGTGCCATTCACGGCGCCACCGTGGAGAACACCCTGTTTGAAGACGGTGAGCAGTCGAACACCTTCAAGGCATTCGAACCGACCCAGGAAGAAGAGACCTATTCGATGGTCACCGCCAACCGCTTCTGGAGCCAGATCTTCGGGATCGCCTTCTCCAACAAGCGCTGGCTGCACTTCTTCATGCTGTTCGTGCCTGTGATGGGCCTGTGGACCAGCTCCATCGGCATCATCGGCCTGGCCCTCAACCTGCGCGCCTACGACTTCGTGTCGCAGGAGATCCGCGCTGCAGAAGATCCCGAATTCGAGACCTTCTACACCAAGAACATCCTTCTGAATGAAGGTCTGCGTGCCTGGATGGCACCGGCTGACCAGCCGCACGAAAACTTCGTCTTCCCTGAAGAGGTTCTGCCCCGTGGAAACGCTCTCTGATCGAGAGCTCGCTTAAAGCGATTCAAAGCCCACCGCTAGGTGGGCTTTTTTAATTTGTAGGGTTGCTGGCGACTCCAGGGCGGCGGCAGAGCGTCAACCCTGAAGGCCAGACGCGACAGTTCCAATTCTGCGAGGCGGCACTGTCGAGCAGCTGCTGCTGGATTCGGCGGCTCGAACCCCAGCCGGGATCATCTGGACGCAAAACCAACGTTGTCCACTGATCACCTTGGAGTGCATCGCTGAAGCTTTTTTTGGGAAAGGCGATCCGTTGGCGGTGGCTCAAGTGGGGCACCAGATAGCTGGTGGTCAACACGGCATCGCCGGCTTGCACCTGTGCGATGGCCGATCGGGCGTCCTGCAACACGTTGAGCCGCTCCAGGTAGGGGCCGGTGAAAAACCAGGGTTTGGCCAGGGCCAACCAGCAGATCACAGCCCAGGTGAGGGTCCAGGGGAAGGGGTGGGACGCTTCGGTTTTGCTGGCCTTGAGGCCATCGATGGCGGCCACCACCGCCACCACCGCCAGGGGCAGGCTGTAGTGGTGGATCAGGGTGCGGTAACTGGGCGATGCCGACAGCAGGTTGGTGAGCAACAGTGGCACGGCGATCAGCAGGGTGGGCAGGGAGCGCCGTCGCCAGAGCCAGAGGCAGGGCAAGGCCAGCAGCAGCAGATACAGGCCGCCGCCGCTCCAGTCGATGCTCTGCAGCACCGTGCCCGGTGCCCCGCCCAGATGGCTGAACATGCGCCCAGCCGCTTTCGGACCCTCGCCATCGCGGAGCAGGGGGTACAGCCAGCGGCTCAGCAGCAGCAGCCAGAGACCCGAGAGGGCAGCCGCGCTCGCGCTCCAGCGCCAGCGCCGGCGCCAGCCCAGATCGAGCGCCATCCCCGCCGTGATCAGCACCAGGCCATCGCGTGCGCCCAGCATCAACAGCAGCAACGCCAGCCAGAGCCGGGGCCGTTCAGCCCGCTCCGCCCAGAGGGCGAGGGCAACAGCCGGCATCACCCAGGTTTCCGGATGCATGTCGAACAAGCTGGCGTTGAACACCACCGGCTGCAGCCACCAGAGGCCGCAGGCGAGCCAGCAGCGATGCCGCGACAGGCCTGCCTGGCTGGCGAGCATCCAGATCGGCACCGCCGTCAGCCCCAGGGCCAGGGCCTGACTGGCCAGCAGCCACTGAACCGAGGGCAGCAGGGCGTAGGCGGCGCCGGCGGCATAGAACAGCCAGGCGCCGTGGTCGGCCAGCACATGCACGTTTTCCATCGACGAGATCGGGGCGTGGCCAGAGCCGATCAGCCAGGCCCATTGATCAAACAGGCCGAGGTCGTAGGCGTTGCTTTGCAGCAGCGCGTGGCGCAGGGCGGAAGCTCCCCAGGCGAGCAGGCCGAGCAGCACAGACCAGAGCCAGAGCGCGGCGGGGGGCGGCGCCGGAGCGCGATGGGGCGGTGATTGGTTCATGGCTGTGACGTTTCAAAGCTGTGACGTTTCAAGGTGTTGCGGGGCAATGCCAGAGAGCCCAGTCCCACTCCTGTGCGGAGCCGACCTTCTCGCAGTCGCGTTCCTGCTGCCGACTCACTCGCCAGTGCTCGTTGGCGCCTGTGTCGCTGTCGGTCTCGCTGGGACGGCGCAACTCCCGGCCGGCATACCAGCCCAGCGACGGTCGGGTCGGGCCTTTGAGAACGACCACGGCATCGTCGGGGAGCTGGCGGATCAGGCCGGCGATGGGCCTGGGATCCCAGCTTTCGTTCAGTTCCCAGAGCCAGAGCTGGCTCTGCCAGAGCATCAGCAGGGCCAGCCCCCAGCCCACCAGCACGGCCACCAGGCCGCGCTGCCGCGAACGCAGCGAGCTGCCGCGCAGGCCAGCGCCACCGATCAGCAGCCCGAGCCCGGCGAGCAGGAGGGCGGCAATCGGCAGCTGGTTGGTTGCAGCAACAAGGCTGGTCAATCCAGCCAGCACAAGGCTGAGCACACCGAGAAGCTGAAAGCCCCAGCCCAGCCAGCGCGGCTTGCCCGTCTGCAGCAGCTGGGCCAGGCCCTCGCCGCAGAGCAGGGCGATTGGAGCCCAGAGCAGATGGCTGTACCAGGGCAGCTGGGTGCGTAGGGGGAGCACCAGGGCGGCGCTGCCGATCAGCAGTCCCAGTTCCCAGCGGCCGCTGCTCTGCTGCCGGTGGTGCCAGGCCCAGGCCAACCCCGTGGGCAGCAGCAGCAACCAGGGCCAGCCCCCCTCGAGCACTTCCGTGATCGGCATCACCCAGGCGCCCTGGTTCTCTCCCACCACCTCGGTGATCCGACCCAGACCCTGGCCGCCCCACATCACCAGGGCATCGGCACCCCGCTGGTGCAGGTGCCAGCCATGCCATCCGATCCCGGGCAGCAGACCAAGGCCGAACCAGCCAAGCGCCGGGGTGCGCCAGGGCCACCGTTCCCAGAGGCTGATCGCCAGCGCGATCAGGAGAAATCCCAGCAGCGCCGGTGGTTTGAGCAGCAGAACGCCGCTGCCTCCCAGTCCTGCCAGCAGGGCATGCCAATGGGTGGTTCTGCTGGCGATCCAGCCGCTCCAGAGCAGCAGGGAGCAACTCACGAGGGTGCCATCCAGCATCGCCAGCCGCCCGTGGCGCGCCATCGGCAGCAGGGTCATCAGGATCAGCGCTGCCATCAGGGCCCGACGATCCCGCTGTCGGCGTGCGTCCGGGGTTGCCGGTGTTGGATTCAGGCCGCAGCGCAGCCAGTAGAGCAGTGGCACGGCGAGGCTGGAGAGCAGGCAGGGCACCAGTCGCACCACCCCGTCGGCTTCTCCGAAGTGTTGGACAGTCCCGCCGATCAGCCAGTGCAAGCCCGGCGGTTTGTTCAGATAGGCGTCATCCCATTTGAAGGCCAGCAGTCCATCGGTGGATCGCGACACCGTCGATCGCGACACAGTGGCGACCAGGCCCTCATCCCAGTCACGGAGGGGCTGGTTCCCCAGCCAGGGCAGCCAGAGCAGCAGGGTGAGGGCCCACAGTAGGAGCGGTGTGACGGCAGCCCTGCGTCCCGAAACGACGCCAGTTCCGTTATGGTTCAAACGTCCAGATCGCAGTGATGTGAAGCCATCCTCGACCTTCCGAGGTGAGGTTGACTTCGAAAGCAACACCGGCGTTCAACCATCCATTCAGGAGGAGGTGTCCATGAGTTCCAGTTCTTTCATGCAGGGTCTGCTGATCGCGGAGAACGCCGGCTGACGGCACCATCTGACTGATCATTCGGTTCCGCGCCAGAGCGGACCCGGCGAGAGCCCCCGGCCGGTTTCCGGTCGGGGGCATCGTTTTGGCCAAGACGTCTTGATGCCCCGCTGCGTTTGGTATCAAAACGAGCCGTTTGCCTGGATTTTGGTTTCCCTTGTTACAAGACATCGCAATCTCTGTCACATCCCTGAATGGTTAACGGCAGGTAATCCCCCACATTGCGGGTTGGCGCATTGCGCCCGTTCTGTGTGAGGACCCCAATGAAACTTTTCCAGCAACTGCTGGTGGCGCCTGCAGCCCTGGGCCTTCTGGCTCCACTGGCTGTTGACGCCACCAAGCCCGCGAACGCTGCTGAGCTGAACATCAACGGCGTTTCCGACTACGCCAGCTCCAGCGAGCAGGTCACCAGCATCACCCAGTTTTCTGACGTTTATCCGACCGACTGGGCCTACCAGGCGCTGAGCAACCTGATCGAGCGCTACGGCTGCGTTGCCGGTTACCCCAATGGCACCTACCGGGGCAACCGGGCGATGACCCGCTTTGAAGCGGCCGCTCTGCTGAACGCCTGTCTCGACCGCGTCACCGAAGTGACCGACGAGCTCAAGCGTCTGATCAAGGAATTCGAGAAGGAGCTCGCCATTCTCAAGGGCCGCGTCGATGGCCTCGAAGCCAAAGTGGGCGAACTGGAAGCGACCCAGTTCTCCACCACCACCAAACTGAAGGGCAAAACCACCTTCGTGATCGGCGCCAACACCTTCGGTGGTGATGCCAAAAACGTCAATGTGTTTAATGCCGACGGCGAGTTGGTGGGTGGTTACCCCTTGCCAAAGTCAACAACTGTTCGTGGAATCTTCGATAAAGCCATCACTGCGGCTGGCGGTACGAAGAACACCGAAAAAATGGCCACCTTGGCCAACTCCAACCTGGGCGCCACGGTCTTCAACTACGACCAGCAGCTGGATCTCGACACCAGCTTCACGGGTAAGGATCTTTTGAAGGTACGTCTGCGCACCGGCAACTTCCAGAACAGCGCCTTCGGCTTCAATGCTTCCACGGGCATTGGTAGTCCCTTCGGCGGCACCTTTGCCACGGCTTCCGGCATGGAGATCGCCTTCGAGGAAGGTACGATCGGCAACGCGATCAGCGTCAATCGCCTCTTCTACCAGTTCCCCGTCGGCAGCGACTTCACCGTCACCGCTGGTGGTGTTGTGCGTCAGGACGACATGCTGGCGGTGTGGCCGAGCGCCTATCCGGCTGACAGCGTCCTCGATTTCTTCACCTATGCCGGTGCACCTGGCACCTACAACCTGAACCTCGGTTCCGGTGCTGGTATCTGGTGGCAGAAAGATGCCTTCAGCATCAGTGCCAACTATGTGTCAGCCAACGGCAATGACGGCAACCCCAACGTTGGCGGTATTGCTACCGATGGAGCTGCTGGAACCGGAACTGTTCAGGTCGCTTATGCCAAGGACAACTGGGGTCTGGCGGCTGCCTACAACTACAGCTCGCAGAACTGGGGCAACCTGTATCAGAGTACGGGCACACCCCTGGCCACGCAGGTGGGCACCCTCGGCAACACCAACTCGGTGGGCGTGAGCGCCTGGTGGACGCCCGAAAACGCCGGTTGGATACCGTCGATTTCCACCGGTTGGGGTCTGAACAGCACCAGTGGTGCCAAAGACACCACGCTGCTGGGCTATGACTTTGACAGTGCGACCACCCAGTCCTGGTATGTGGGTCTGCAATGGGCTGACGTGTTCCTGAAAGGGAACAGCGCCGGTATGGCTGTGGGTCAGCAGGGCTTCGTGACCTCCCTGGGTCTCGGCAGCAACAAGACCTTCTCCGGCAGTCAGGCCTCAGACGCTGAAGATGTGTTGGTGCGTGACGGTCAGTACGCCTGGGAATGGTGGTACATGTTCCAGGTCACCGACAACATTTCGGTCACCCCAGCCATCTTCTATTTGAGCCGTCCCCTGGGTACGGCGACTCAAGGCGTCTCCTACAACCAGTTCGGCGGTCTGGTGAAGACCACCTTCAAGTTCTGATTCAGGACTCCTTGCCAGGGGGCATCCCGCCCCCGCCTCGCCCTCCGGTCACTGGCCGGAGGGCCTTCTTTTGGGACAGATTCTCGACCGGCCTCCTGTTCGCGGCTGGGCTGGCCTGAGTACCTTGCGTGGGTCATGGAGGAGTGTGCGCACTTTGATGCGTCACCTTCTCTACGGCCTTTTCCCTCAATTTTGGTGTGAGGACCCCATGAAACTTTTCCAGCAACTGCTGGTGGCGCCTGCTGCCCTGGGCCTTCTGGCTCCTGTGGCGGCAAATGCTGCTGAGCTGAACATCAACGGTGTGTCTGACTACGCCGCTTCCGGCGAGCAGGTCACCAGCATCACCCAGTTCTCGGATGTGTATCCGACCGACTGGGCCTACCAGGCCCTGAGCAATCTGATCGAGCGCTACGGCTGCGTTGCCGGTTACCCCAACGGCACCTACCGCGGTCAGCGCGCCATGACGCGCTTTGAAGCGGCCGCCCTGCTGAACGCCTGTCTCGACCGCGTCACCGAAGTGACCGACGAGCTCAAGCGCCTGATGAAGGAATTCGAGCGTGAACTGGCGATCCTCAAGGGTCGTGTGGATGGCCTCGAGGCCCGCGTTGGCGAACTGGAAGCGACCCAGTTCTCCACCACCACCAAACTGAAGGGTCAGACCACCTTCGTGACCGGTGCTGTCAACGCTGGTGGCAACAACGGTTCCCAGTACATCTACCGCAGCCGCAAGTTCAACATTGACGGTCAGGCCTTCACGGCTGCCGTACGTCGTAAGGCCGATAGTAACGGCAACGTTGGCAAGGACGCCAAAAACTTCAGCAATACTGGCCGTCAGGGTGGCGCGAACGCCTACAACGCCAACTACGGCGCTTTCACCTTCAACTACGACCAACGTCTGGCGTTCGACACCAGCTTCACCGGTAAGGACAAGCTGTATGCCCGTCTGCGCGCTGGCAACTTCACCAAGAGCAGCAACGCCTTCGCTGGCGCCGGTGTGAACCTCACCGCTCTGGACATCGCCACCGATTCCGGTGTGAACAACACCGTGAGCAACGCGGTGGTCCTTGACCGCTTGTACTACAAGTTCCCGGTCGGCAAAGAGTTCACCGTCTACGCCGGTGGTTTGATTCGTAACACCGAAATGGTGGCTCTCTGGCCTTCTGTGTACAACAAGGGTGGCGCCAAGATCCTCGACTGGACTGCTCTGATGGGCACCAGTGGTGTGTACAACAAGGAGACCGGTCAGGGTATTGGTGCTTACTGGAAGCAGAACACCAAGAAGGGCGCCAACGCCTTCAGTGTGTCGGTCAACTACGTGGCTGACGATGGCAATGGTAATACCACCAATCCCAACAGCGGTGGCTTCATGACCGACAACTCGGAAGCCAGCTTCCTGGCTCAGATCGGTTACGGCGGACCTGAGTGGGGTGCGGCTTTTGCCTATCGTTACGGCCAGTGTGATTCCGGCAACGGCCTGCGTCGCGGTACCAGCTTCGTCAAGTTTGATGGCACTTGGAACAACAACTGCAACCAGCTCGCTTACACAACCCCGAACAATTCGGACTTCTACGACAAGCTGGCGAAATCAACCGGTAACCGTGTGAGCGGTAGCACCAACAGCTACGCCCTGAACGCCTACTGGCAGCCCAAGAACGCTGGCTGGATCCCCTCCTTCTCCGTGGGTTGGGCGATCAACCAGAACACCACCAGCAACAAGCTGCCCGGTTCCCCGGTCACCAGCCAGAGCTGGATGGTGGGCATGAAGTGGGATGACGTGTTCCTCAAGGGCAACGACTTCGGCTTCGCCTTCGGTCAGCCCACCTTCGCGACCAATCTGGAGGGCGCTAAGCGCAACAAGTTCGATAACTTTGTGAGCACCACTCCCTTCGATGGCAACTATGTCTTCGAGTGGTACTACAACTTCCAGGTGACCGACAACATCGCTGTGACCCCAGCGATCTTCTACATGTCCCGTCCCCTCGGCCAGAACACCCGCAATCTGGTTCAGAACGGCCAGGGTTACGACGGTCAGTTCAACCTCTGGGGCGGTCTGATCCAGACCACCTTCAAGTTCTGATTCGTTCCATCGGATCAGTTCTCTCTGGTTAGTTCACTTCTCACACACATAGAACGGGCACTCCTCACCGTGCCTCTTGCAGCCCCCGGGAGACCGGGGGCATTTTTGTGGCCTGAAAGGCTATGAATCACCACCTTGTGTTGATGCCTCCTTAATGGGGGATCGACTACGTTCAGCGCGACTCGTTGTGATGTCGTCCGCCGTGATCTGCCTCAGCATGCGCCCTGTTGCTGCAGTTCTTCCACGTCTGGTGGCCCTATCGCTTGTCGGCGGCGCCGGGTTTGAGGCCAGCCCATCGGCCAACGCTGCCGAGCTGAACATCAACGCCGTTTCTGACTACGCCATTTCCAGTCAGCAGGTCACCAGCATCACCCAGTTTTCGGATGTGGTTCCGACCGACTGGGCCTACCAGGCGCTGAGCAACCTGATCGAGCGCTACGGCTGCGTTGCCGGTTACCCCAACGGCACCTATCGCGGCAACCGGGCGATGACCCGCTTTGAAGCGGCCGCCCTGCTCAACGCCTGTCTCGACCGCGTCACCGAAGTGACCGACGAGCTCAAGCGCCTGATCAAGGAATTCGAGAAGGAGCTCGCCATTCTCAAGGGCCGCGTCGATGGCCTTGAAGCCAAAGTGGGTGAATTGGAAGCGACCCAGTTCTCCACCACCACCAAACTGAAGGGGCAGACCACCTTCATCACCGGCGCCGTGAATGCCAGTGGTGATAACGGATCGAAGGTTCTGCCCAACGGGGCGACGCGCGATGTCAGCAGCTTCAGTGGCAATGGCCTCAATGGTGGTGCCAAGGCTTACAACCAGGAGTATGGCGCTTTCACCTTCAATTACGATCAGCGTCTTTACTTTGAGACCAGTTTCACGGGGAAAGATCTACTGCTGGCTTACCTCCGTGCCGGTAATTTCGGTAAGAACAACGCTCTCAACGGTGGTGGGATCAATCTCACCCAGCTGGATGTGGCCTATGACAGTTCAAGTGGAACTGGCTCCAGCAATTTCCTGAACATCTATCGCCTCTGGTATCGCTTCCCGGTGGGAGATCAGTTCACGCTCATCGCTGGTGCTGTAGCCCGAAACACGGAAATGTTGGCGATGTGGCCCTCGGTGTATAACAAAGGCGGCGTGAAAACCCTTGAGGTGTTTTCGCTTGCTGGTGCAACCGGTGTCTACAACAAGGCCACGGGGCAGATGATTGGCGGCTACTGGAAACAAGCCACCAGCAAGGGTGACCCAGCCTGGAGCGTGTCGGTGAACTATGTCGCTCAACAAGGCAACACATCGGATCCCAACAGTGGCGGAATCATGACCGATCGCTCGGAAGGCAATCTGTTGGCTCAGCTTGGCTACAGCGGACCTCGATTCGGTGCGGCCCTGGGCTATCGCTACGGTCAGTGCGGCACTAACTTCCGCCATGCCACGGAATTTACGGCTGCCAATGGGTACAACAACAGTTGCACCGCCACCCTGGCTAATGGGGCCTCGGAGCCGATCGCGAGCTCCACGAACAGCTATGCCGTGAATGCCTACTGGCAGCCTCAGAACAGTGGCTGGATTCCTTCTGTGTCGGCGGGTTGGGGATACAACCAGGTGAGCGCTGCCAACAAAGTGACGGGTTCGCCCCTCAACAGTCAGAGCTGGTTTACTGGCATCAAATGGTCGGATGTGGGCCTGAAAGGGAACGACCTGGGCTTCGCCGTGGGCCAGCCTGTGTTTGCCACCGGCCTCGATGGCGGTTCCACTCCCTTTGATGGCAACTATGCCTTCGAGTTGTATTACTCCTTCCAGGTGACCGACAACATCCAGGTTGCGCCCAGCGTGTTCTATCTGTCGCGTCCGATGGGCCAGTTCACCTCCAATCTCACCCGCCAGGGGAGCGGCTACGACGGCAACTTCAGTATTTTCGGCGGCCTGGTTCAAACCACCTTCAAATTCTGATGATTGGATGGGGGCAGCCCCGACGGCCTCCCCATGCCGATCGCCGACGACATCACTGCGCTGGTGGGTCGCACCCCCTTGGTGCGGCTCAACCGTTTACCGGCCGCCTGCGGTTGCCAGGCGGAGATCCTGGCGAAGCTGGAAAGTTTCAATCCCACCGCCTCGGTGAAAGATCGGATCGCCGGGGCGATGGTGCAGGCAGCGGAGGCCAGTGGCACGATCCAGCCCGGGCGCACCGTGCTGGTGGAGCCCACCAGTGGCAACACCGGCATCGCTCTGGCCATGGTGGCCGCCGCCCGCGGCTACCGGCTGATCCTCACCATGCCCGACACGATGAGCACGGAGCGCCGTTCCATGCTCCGGGCCTACGGCGCCGAACTTCAGCTCACTCCAGGGGTGGAGGGAATGCAGGGGGCGATTGCCCTTGCGCGTCAGCTCGTGGCGGAGATCCCCGGGGCCTATCTGCTGCAGCAGTTCGACAATCCGGCCAACCCTGCCGTCCATGCGGCCACCACCGCTGAAGAAATCTGGGCTGACACCGGCCGCGCCCTGGATGCCTTCGTGGCCGGCGTTGGCACCGGCGGCACCCTCACCGGCTGCGCCCAGGTGCTCAAGCGCCGTTGCCCGGGCCTGCAGGTGGTGGCGGTGGAGCCTGCGGCGAGCCAGGTGCTGGCGGGTGGGGCCCCCGGCCCCCACCGGATACAGGGCATCGGCGCCGGTTTTGTGCCTCCGGTGCTCGAGGCTGGGTTGATCGATGAGATTCTGGCCATCAGCGATGAGGAGGCGATGGCGATGGGTCGCCGTCTGGCCCGGGAGGAGGGACTGCTCAGTGGCGTCAGCAGTGGTGCGGCGGTGGCGGCAGCGCTCCGGATCGGCCAGCGTCCGGCGATGGCCGGCCGCCGCATCGTGGTGATCCTCGCCAGCTTCGGGGAGCGGTATCTCTCCACGCCGATGTTCAGCAGCGCGCCTGCGCCACCAGCCCGTGGGGATGGTCAGTTGTGAGTCGCTCGCCCCAGCTCGACGCCCATGGCGGTGATCCCTATCGGGTGCTCGGCCTCGGTCCCAGCGCCAGCCACGGGGAGATCAAGGCGGCCTATCGGCGCCTGGTGAAGGAACACCACCCCGATGCAGGTGGTGATGAGGAGCGGATTCTGGCGCTCAATGCCGCCTGGGAACTGCTCGGGGATGCCGAGCGCCGCCGTGCCTTCGATCGTGATCGCACTGTCGCTTCGGCGGACGGGGGCCGGGAGGAGGCCCGCCGCCGTGGGGCCCGCAATGCCCGTGCGGCCCAGGCCGCCAGACGTTCCAGCGGCCAGGGCGCCAGTGCCGACGACGCCCTGATGCAGTGGCTGCAGGTGGTGTATGGGCCGATCGATCGCCAGCTCGGCCAGGTGATCAATGCCTTTCCAGCCCAGCTGCGCGCCCTCTCCGCCGATCCTTACGATGACGCCCTGATGGAGGCGTTCTGTGCCTACCTGGAGCAGAGCCGCGCCCGCATCGACAAGGTGAAAACTCTCTATCAATCCCTGCCCACACCGGCCTTGGCCCGGGGTTTTGGCCTGAGCGTGTACCACTGCCTCTCCCAGGTGGAGGATGCCCTCAACGAACTGGATCGTTACACGATGGGCTACGTGGACAATTACCTCCACGACGGTCGGGAGATGCTGCGGGAGGCGAAACGTCGCCGTCAGCGCTTACATGAGGAGCGCGGGCGCCTGGAGATCGGTTGATGGGCCCCTGGCTCTTTCGTGCCCTGCTGCTCGGGATCTGGTTGCTCGCCACCGGCGTCGATCGCCTCTGGTGGACCCTTCATGACGGCCTGCCGGCCTGGGACCAGGCCGACTATCTCAACAGTGCCCTCGATCACGGCCGCGCCCTCGGGCTGCTGCCGGGTGGTGCCTGGCAGGGCTGGAACGCTCTGCTGGATCTGTCGCCCAAGATTCCGCCCTTGGCCTCGCTGGTGAATGGCACCGTGATGGCTGCGGCCGGCGATGATCCGGCCCAGGCGGCCTGGAGCCTCAGCCTCTGGCACGGGGTGCTGCTGTGGGCTGTGGCGTCCTGGGCGGTGACGTTGCGTCGTTCCTTGGTGGAGGCGCGCGCCTTTGCCCTGCTGGCGGCCCTGATGGTGGCCCTGGCGCCGGTCTTGCTGGAGCTACGCAGCGATTACGTGCTGGAGATGGCCCTCACGGCGATGGTGACCCTCGCCCTCTGGCGGCTCAGCCGCTGGTGGCATCCCCTGGAGGGCGGGCAATGGCTGCAGGCCCTCACCGCCGCCCTCGCCTGCACCGGAGCGCTTCTCGTGAAGCAGAGCGCTCTGCTGGTGCTGATTCCCGCTCTGGCCTGGGTGAGTTGGGGTGCTTGGCGTCGGGGCGAGGGGCGCCGCCTGCAGTGGTTGGCTGGGGTGGCTGTGGTGCTCGCCGGCGTGCTGCCCTGGCTGCGGCACAACTGGATCACCACCCTGGGTGGCACCAACCGGGCTGTGCTCGAGTCGGCAGCCCGCGAGGGAGACCCCGGGCCGCTCAGCCTCAGCGGCTGGCTCTGGTATCCCCGACTGCTGCCGGCCCAGATCGGCGCGGTGCTGCTGACGGTGGGCTGCGCTGGGGTGCTGCTCTGGTGCTGGCAGCGCCGCCGCTATAGCGGCGATGAGCCCCAGGCCTGGCGGTTTCTGCTGGTGACCCTTCTGGCCGGCTGGGTGTTCACCAGCCTCAGCCCCAACAAAGACGATCGTTACATCGCCCCCCTGCTGCCGGCCCTGATCCTGCTGCTGGCGCGGGGCTGGTGGCAGTGGGGCCTCTGGTTGCGCGCCCGTTGGCCCGGTCTGCAGGACTGGTTGGCACCGGTCGCCCTGATGTCAGGGCTGCTGGTCTGTCTGCCGGCCGCCTGGTCCGCCCAGCTGGCCCGACTGCAGAACCGCCATCAGGGGCCGCTGGATGCGATCGTGCGCCGAGCTGGCGGTGCCCGGGCCGATGGGCGACCCACCACCTTGATCGTGGTGCCGAGCACCCCGGATCTCAATCAGCACAACGTCAGCTATTACGGCCGTCGCCAGGGCGGACACCTGGTGGGGCGTCAGCTCGGCAGCAGCCGCGGCGATGTGGAACCCGTCCTGGATCGGGCCGAGTGGGTGCTGCTCGCGGAAGGGGATCAGGGTTCAGTGCGCAAAAGCGCTCGGCGACTCGATCAAGCCGTGCGCAGCAGCGGTGTGTTTGAACGGGTGGAGCGCTTTCCTCGGCCCCAGGGGGGGAGTTATTCCCTCTGGAGGCGGCGTGCGCAGGCGCCGGCACCGGCAGAGTTTGCGACGCAATTTCCCGCCCTCGCCAGCGGTCTGGCCCAGGGGCCGGTCGGCCTGGATCCCTTGTTCGCGGCCGTGGGTGTGGAGCACATGCTCGATGGCCATCAGCTGTATCGCGATCGGGTCCAGCGCCAGGCGGAGCAGGCGCTTCGCCTCGATCCTGAGGCCGTGGAACCCCGTTGGAGTCTGGCCGTGCTGGCCGTGCTGGCGAATCGGCCGGCGGCGGCGGACCGTCAGTTCGCTGCCCTGGAGCGGGTCCAGCCCCAGAACCCCTGGCCCAGCGCCTACCGGGCGGTCGTGTCAATCGCCGCTTGGAACCCAGCCCAGGCGCGCCTGGTGATGGAAGCTGCACGCCGACGCCATGGCGATGGGGCGCTCTTGGTGGCGCTCGATGATCTCAGCGCGGTGTTGTCTGGGGCGCTCTGGCGACTTCCCGCCGCCGGCCGCTCGATTCCCCGCGCTGTGCAGGAGGTGGAAGCGACGCTTCAGTCGCAGGTCTCAAGCTGAGCCAGCTTCAGCCACACATCCGGCACAGGGCGCCGCCAGCGCACCTGGCCGTAGTCACCCTGGATCGCCAGCAGTTCCCCAGGCCCTTCAAAAATGTAGGCCGGTGCCGATGGATCGCTGGCCGCTGCCTCCACACTGCCGGAGTAGGCCTGGCGATTGACCCGCACCAGGGCGCCTTTCTTCAGGGCAGGGGCTGTTTCGGCCATCACGGAGCACTCGCTGAACAGCAGGCTAAAACGATCGCGATGTTGCATCGAGCCTTTGGCCCATCAATTGGCGGTCTACCTGCTCGCTTTCGGCGGTCTGCTGCTGGTGGCCGTGTTGCTCGATGATCTGGCGGCCCGGATCCGCGTGCCCGGCATCCTGATGGTGCTGATGCTCGGTCTGCTGATCGACAACAAGATGGAGGTGGCCTCCGGCACGGCCTCCCTGCTCAACTTGAGCCATGCCGAGCAGATCACCCAGGTGGCCCTGGTGCTGGTGCTCTTTTTTGGTGGTCTCACCACCAACTGGGCTGAGGTGCGGGCCGTGATCCGACCTGCTGCTCGCCTGGCCACCCTGGGGGTGGTGCTCACCTCCGTGCTCACCGCCGCTGTGTTGATCGGCTTCGGGGTGCTTCAGGACGACCGGCCCGTGCTGGAGCTGTTGCCGAAAGCCTTGTTCGTGGGCGCCATGGTGGGGAGCACCGATGCCTCGGCGGTGCTGGCCCTGCTGCGGCCCCTGGCTGGTCAGTTGCCCCAGCCGCTGATCGATCTGATCGAAACCGAATCCGGCTTCAACGATCCGATGGCGGTGGTGCTCGCGGGCGTCGCCCTCGCTCTGGCCGGTGGGGAGGGCGTGGCACCGGCCGATCTGGTGATCGAGGTGATTCGTCAGTTTCTGCTCGGCATCCTGATCGGCTTCCTCGGCGGCAGCCTCACCGTGCAGTTGCTCGGCAGTCGCACCAGCCTCAACCAAACCACCATGCTGCCTGTGGTGAGCCTGGCGCTGCTGATGCTGCTCAGCGGCGGCACCGCCCTGATGGGGGGGAGCCCCCTCCTGGCCGCCTACGTGGCCGGCCTCGTGCTCGGCAATGGCCCCAGCCTGGATCAGGCGGCTCTTGAGGAAGCCCACGCCAGCTTCGCCAAGATGGCCGAGCTGGTGTTGTTCCTCTGCATGGGGTTGGTGGTGGAGCCGGAGAGCGTGGTGTTCGCTGCTGGCTGGGGCTTCCTGCTCTTCCTGGTGATGCAGCTGGTGCGTCTCGTGATTGTGCAGACCCTGCTGCTGCGCACAACCTTCCGTCCGCCTGAACGCATGTTCATCTGCTGGGCCGGGCTCCGTGGCGCAGTGCCGATCGCCCTGGCGATCGATGCCTGGGCGTCTGGGGTGAGCTGGGGGCGGGAGATGCCGCCGCTGGCTCTGGCGGTGGTGCTCTGCGGGCTGTTCATTCAGGGTTTCGCCCTCGTGCCGCTGGCCCGCCGCATGAAGATCACCGTGCCGATTGCGGAGGCCCAGGCCCCTTAGCCTGCGGGCCCTTGCCTGGACGAACACCATGCGCCTGCTTCTGCTCGGATGCACCGGTCTGGTAGGGCGTGAGCTGATCCCGACGCTCCAGGCCGCCGGCCACGATCTCACCGTGGTGAGCCGGCGCCCCCAGGCCGTGGCGTGCCCTTCCCTGGTCCAGCCCCTCACCTGGCTGCAGCTGGATCCGGCTCAGGCCGATGCCTGGGCGCCTGAGGGGCCGTTGCATCAGGCGCTGGCGTCTGCGGATGGGGTGGTGAATCTCGCCGGTGAGCCGATCGCTGAGCAGCGCTGGACGCCGGCGCACGTGCAGTTGCTCGAAGACAGCCGTCTCCACACCAGCCGCCATTGCGTTGCGGCCATGGCGGGCCTCGAGACGCCACCTTCCGTGCTCGTCAATGCCTCCGCGGTGGGCTTCTACGGCACCGCAGCCGACGCCTGTTTTCAGGAGAGCAGTGGCGCTGGAGCTGATCGCCTCGCCCAGCTCTGCACCGCCTGGGAAGCGGCGGCTGCAGGCAAACCCGCCGCCACTCGATTGGTGGTGGTGCGTATCGGCATTGTGCTGGCCCCTGACGGCGGCGCCCTGGGCAAGATGCTGCCTGTGTTCCGCGCCGGTTTCGGTGGACCGATCGGCGATGGTCGTCAGTGGATGAGCTGGATTCATCGCACCGATCTCTGCCGTCTGATTGCGGTGGCTCTGGAGGATCCGGCCTGGACTGGGGTGGTGAATGGTGTGGCGCCCGAGCCGGTGCGCATGGGGGAGTTCGCCACGACGCTCGGCCGCAGTCTCGGCCGCCCGAGCCTGTTGCCGGTGCCTGGGCCTGTGCTGCAGCTGCTCCTCGGTGATGGTGCCCGGGTGGTGCTGGAGGGTCAGCAGGTCCGCTCCGAGCGCCTGGATGGCCTCGGATTCACGTTTCGCTATCCCGCCCTGCCTGCAGCGCTCGACGCTGCCACCAGGAGCTGATGCCGTTCACCAGGGCCGCGGCGATCAGCAGGCCGATGGCCGGGGTGAACAGGGGCTCCCAGAGTCGCTGGAATCGACGCAGCGGCGCCTCAATCCCCTGGCTGCTCGCCACCACGGCCGCTGCGAACCAGAGCGCTCCTGCGAGCACCACAAACACATCCAGCACCAGCAGCCGGTCCAGCCAGCGCTTCCAGAGGGATTCCGAGGCTGTCTTGTTCATGCCCGAGTTCTGGGGTGCCGTGGGTGCTGCTTTTGCAGCTGATCATCGATCGCCTCGGCGATCCGTGCCGCGCCGCTGACTCCCGCGGCCCCACCCATGCTGCCGAGGCGCCGGGTCGCTTCGCGCCGGCAGCGTTCCTGGAGGTCTGGATCTGAGGTGCTGCGCTCAAGCAACTCGAGCGCCAGCGCGGCTGTGGCCTTCAAAGTGTCGGGGCTGCCGACGGGGCCCTTGGCGCAGAACACGGTCGGTCCGAGCAGGCGCCGCTGCGCTTCGGCGAACTCGGGGGTGAATTGGGGGCCTTCGCCAACGAGTTGCAGCACCGGTTTGGCCAGTCCCACCGCCTGTTCCGCCGCTGTGCCGGCCATGCAGAGCAGCAGATCGGAGCTTTGCAGCACGGCCGTGAAACGGCTGCGTTGCACCTGGATCCGCCGTTGTCCTCGCTCCAGCCGCTGCGGCTGATCGCGGCCATCGCCGGGCTGCAACGTCCAGCCCTCGGCCTGGGTCAGGGCTGTCAGAGCGGTGTCGTCCAGGCCATGCACCAGGGCGAGATCCACCGCCAGCTCTCCGCTGGCGAGCCAAGGTTCCGGCAGCTGTTCCACCACCCTCAGCAGTAGCCGCAGGTTCTGTTCCAGCTCCGGCCGGCGGCTGCCGGGGAGGAGTCCGATCCTTCGCCGGCTGGGGGGCAGGGGGTGCTGGGGCTGCAGCACCGGATCCATGAAGGGGTTGCCGAGAAAGCGCACCGGTCGCTGCAGTTGCTGGCTGAGGTCGTCGGCAGTCAGCTGATCGCGGCTGAACACGGCACGGCATCGACGGCTCGAGAGACACTCGCCGCAGGGCCAGGGCAGGCGCAGGCGGCCTTCGTAGTGGCTCGAATAGGCCACCAGGTAGGTGACCACAGGTCGGCGACTGAGCCAGGCCGCCATCACCGGGATCACATCGCCGATCACCACCACCAGGTCGTAGCGATGGGCGACCCGCAACAGCTTCACCACGCCACCGAGCAGATGCAGCACCTGACCCTGCACCAGTTCGGTGAGGCGTCCACGCAGGCTGGTGTACCCCAACCCCCCGGTGCTGAATTCACGGGTCTTCAGGATCAGAGGCAGTCCGGCGTCCCGGTAGGGGTGGCCGTTGCCCACCAGGGGCAAGGCCTCCACCTGATGCTGTCGGTCCCGCAGGGCCGCCCCCAGCAGGGCGCCGGAGAGATCTTCGCCATGTCCGTTGCTGAGCAGCAGCACACGGGCCACGTCAGAGCTCCAGCCAGTTCTTCACCTTGGTGAGCGCGGGCCAGCCTGGGCGACGCTGGAAGCCATCGGCAATCGACGCCTGCAGCTCCTGGCCCACATCGGGGGCCATCGCCAGCACCTGTTGCACCATCTCGATCTGATCCCGCACGCCCTTGGCCTTGGTTTCGAGCATGGCCACGCTGAGGTTGATCCGGGCCTGCGGATCCTGCGGGTTGAGCTTCACGGCGGTACGGGCTGAGCGCAGGGCCGCCTCCGGCTGATCACAGAGCAGTTGCAACCAGGCCAGGCAGGTCCAACCCGCCGACTGGCGGGGGGCCGCTTCGGTAATGGTGATGAAATCATCCAGCAGCTCCTCCGCCGGGGCCCCGTTCTGATAGCGGGCCATCGCCTGTTCAAACAGGCTCTCCTGTGTTGACTCCATCACCGATCGGAGGTGCGTGCACCCCTCAGATTCCCATGGGGACGATCAGACAGCGAAGGAGCTGCCGCAACCACAGGTCTGGGTGGCGTTGGGATTGGTGAAATTGAAACCACCGCCGATCAGGGCCGTGCTGTAGTCGAGCTGCATGCCGTAGATGTAAAGCAGGCTCTTGGGGTCGCAGACCACGCGGAAATCGGCACCGTCAGGGGCGCAGTAGTCGTACACCTCATCCCCATCCACGATGGTGTCGGCCGGCTCGAAATCCATCGTGTAACTCATGCCGCTGCAGCCGCCGGAGCGCACGCCGACCCGCAACACCTGCTCCTCACCCTGCTCCCGGCACAGTTTCGCCAGCTGCTGCATGGCCGTGGCGGTGATCAGGATGCCTTTGCCGTCTTTGCCGGTGTGTGGGGCGGCGCCGGTGGCGGCGGAAACCGTTGTGGGGCTGGTGCTGCTCACGTGAATAGGGATCAGACCTCCACTCACTGTATGGAGCCCCGCCGCGACCTGCCGATTCATAGAGTCGTTGCGTTGTTGGCAGGTGCTGCCCGTGCGGGTTGCGATCGTGGGCGCTGGATTGGCCGGGCTTGCCGCCGCAGTGGATCTGGTCGACGCCGGCCACGATGTGTCGCTCTACGAGGCCCGTCCGTTCATGGGCGGCAAGGTGGGCAGCTGGGTCGATGACGACGGCAATCACATCGAGATGGGATTGCACGTGTTCTTTTTCAATTACGCCAACCTGTTCGCCTTGATGCGCAAGGTGGGGGCGATTGAGAACCTGCTGCCGAAGGATCACACCCATCTTTTCGTGAATCGGGGTGGTGATCTGCGCGAGCTTGATTTCCGCTTCCCGGTCGGAGCCCCCTTCAATGGCCTCAAAGCGTTTTTCACCACGCCCCAGCTGAGCTGGATCGACAAACTGCGCAACGCTCTGGCGTTGGGCACGAGTCCGATCGTGCGCGGCCTGGTGGATTACGAGGGGGCGATGCGGACGATCCGGGCCCTTGATGCGGTGAGTTTCCAGGCCTGGTTTCTCGGCCATGGCGGCAGCATGGAGAGCATCCGCAGGATGTGGAACCCGATCGCCTACGCCCTGGGGTTCATCGATTGCGAGGCGATCTCGGCCCGTTGCATGCTCACCATCTTCATGATGTTTGCCGCGAAGACGGAGGCCTCCAAACTCAATCTGCTCAAGGGGTCGCCCCATCGCTGGCTCACGGGTCCGATCCTGGAGTACATCCAGGCCCGTGGCGCCCAGCTGCATCTGCGCCACCGCGTCAAGGCTGTGCTGTCCAGCGCCGGCGAAACGCCCGAGATCACTGGCTTGCAGCTCGGCACGCCCGATGGCGAGATCACGGTGGAGGCGGATGCCTATCTCGCGGCCTGTGATGTTCCCGGCATTCAGCGCCTCCTCCCAGACGACTGGAAACGCTTCCCCCAGTTTGCGGCGATCGATCAGCTCGAGGCCGTGCCCGTGGCCACGGTGCAACTGCGCTACGACGGCTGGGTGACCGAGCTTGATGACAGTCGCCGCCGCCAGGATTGCTCCCAGCCCGCGGGGTTGAACAATCTGCTGTACACCGCCGATGCGGATTTCAGCTGTTTTGCCGACCTGGCTCTGGCCAGTCCCGAGGACTACCGCAAGGATGGTCAGGGGTCCCTGCTCCAGTGCGTGCTCACCCCCGGCGATCCCTGGATTCCGAAGTCGGTGGAGGAGATCGTGGCCCACACCGATCGCCAGGTGCGTGACCTGTTCCCGTCGTCGCGCGACCTCACCCTCACCTGGAGCAACGTGGTGAAGCTGGCTCAGTCGCTGTATCGCGAGGCTCCGGGGATGGAGCCCTACCGGCCGGAGCAGCGCACGCCCGTGCCCAATTTCTTCCTCGCCGGCAGCTACACCCGTCAGGACTACATCGATTCGATGGAAGGGGCCACGATGAGCGGACACCTGGCCGCTGCGGCCATCCTGGGGAAGGAGGCCAGCCTGGCCTCCAATTCCGCAGTCGCCTGAATCCCATGGGACGTTGGCTTGAACACACCGTGACCACTGAGGTGCAAGCGCCTGTCGATCGCGTCTGGGCGGTGTGGAGTGATCTGGAGGCGATGCCGCGCTGGATGCGCTGGATTGAATCCGTGCACACCCTTGAAGACCCTGATCTGACGGATTGGACCCTGGCGGCGCAGGGGTTTCGCTTCCACTGGAAAGCGCGGATCACCTCGCGGGTCGAAGCCCAGCAGCTCCATTGGGAGTCGGTGGGGGGGCTGCCCACCAAAGGGGCGGTGCGTTTCTATCCGGAGGCACCGGAGCGCACGGCCGTGAAACTCTGCGTCACCTATGAATTGCCGGGTGTCTTGGCACCGTTGATGGAACCCAGCATCCTTGGGGGAATCGTGACGCGAGAGCTTCAGGCCAACCTTGACCGTTTCCGTGATCTGGTGGAAAGCGATTACACCGTTTCGGCCTGAACGGTGTCTGCTGCTGCTCGCCGGCTGTCTGGTGTCGTGCAGCAGTGGTCCCTCAACGACGACCATGGACACCACCACCAAGCCGTCGTCCCCGCGAGCCGCCGCCCAGCAACCTGTCGACGGCGCCCCTCGGCCCCCTGCTCCGGCGGTCCGGGCCGGGCTGATTCCCCTCCCCACACCAGCCCAGGTGGAGGGGGCGGTGCCCCGGGGGCGTCAGGATCCGTTCGCAGCGCTGCCGCGTCCGCCCAAGCCCGCCGCGACGCCACCTGCCATGGCCGCCTCGGCTGGGTCGGGGGCGGCACCCGGGGCTGCACCCAGTTTGAGTTTGCGCGGTGTGCTGGCGGTGGGCGGGCAGCTGCAGGCCCTGGTGAGCACGGCGACCGGTTCCGGTGCGGTCTGCCTTGGCAGTCGCGGCCGCTGCCTGGCAGAGGCGGAACCGCTCCTGCCCGCAGGCTGGACCGTGCAGGCGATTGACCTGCGCCGCGGCTGTCTCACCTACTCGGTGGGCGGAAAGGCTCAGCCCCCCGTCTGCATGACCTGAACGCAGCACTGCACCAACCCGTCCATGTCGTGGGGATCGGCCTCCCCATCCACCCGTCCGAGCAGCTCCCGGCAGCGTTGACTGGTCTGGGGGCCGATTGAGATCAGGCGCACGCCCTCCAGCCGCTGCCGCCACTGGGCGCCGAAACTCCGCTCCAGCAGAGCCGCGGTGTGGGTCACGGTTTTACCGCTGCTGAAGCTGATCGCCTCGACGCGACCGTCGCGCAGGGCTTGCTCCGTGTCGGCAGGAATGCTCTCAGGGCAACGTGATTCGTAGGCGGCCACCTCCACCACGCGGGCGCCCGCTTCTGCGAAGGCCTCCGCCAGCACGGTGCGGCCGCCGCTCTGCACCCTGGGCAGCAACAGGCGCAGGCCCCAGCCCGACACGGGGAAGTGATCGATCAGGCTGTCGGCCACAAAGGTGGGTGGCACGAAATCCGCCGGTGCACCCAGGTGATCGAGGCTGGCAGCGGTCTTGCGACCGACCGCGGCGATTTTCAAGCTGCAGGGCCGTTGCCGCAGGCTGCGGCCCTGCCGTTGCAGGCGTGCTTCCACCGCCTGCACGCCATTGGCGCTCGACACCACCAGCCAGTGGAACTGATCCAGTTCCGCGAGAGCGTCATCGAGGGGCCCCCATTCATCCGGAGGACCGATCACCAGCGCCGGCAGATCGAGCACCTGGGCCCCCAGGGACTCCAGTTGTTGCCGCACCGCGCCTTGCTGCTCCTGCGCCCTGGTCACCACCACGGTGGTGCCGATCAGCGGCTGCTGCCCGGCGGCGCTCATGCGCGCACCTCGTCGAGTTTCACCATGCCCTCCACCTGGTGACGCAGCGCCTGGGCCTCTTCAGGCCGACCCTGTTGGTGCAGCAGCGCGATCGCCTCGCGGAAACCGCTGCGAGCGCCGTCGATATCGCCGCCCAGCAATCGGGCAACGGCCAGGTTCTGATGCGTTTCGGCGTGCTCCGGGTTCAAGTGCAGGGCGCGTTCGTAGGCCTGCAGCGCTGCAGCGATGTCGCCGCGGCGCCGTTGCATCAGGCCCAGGTTGTACCAGCCCAGGGCCACTTCCGGAGCGCGTTGGGTGGCGGTGAGCGTGAGCTGGATCGCTTCGTCCAGCCGCTCCTGTTGCATCAGCAGGGCGGCCAGATTGAGGCGCGCACCCATGCTGAGACGGGTGTCGAGGGGGAGGTCGAGGGCCTGGCGGTAGGCGTCGGTGGCGGCAGCTGGATCGCTGGCACTCAGGGCGATCGCCAGGTGCAGCAGCAGCTCATACCGCTCGCTCACGCTGTTGGTGTCTGGGGTGTTGGCGTTCGGATCAGCCTCGAGCGAGGCCAGACCCTGGCGAAGCAGGCTGAGGCCTCTCCCCTGATGGCCTTCGGCGATCTCCAGGGCCCCCAGCTTGGCGCAGGCATAGGGATCGCCCGGTTGCTCCTGCAGCCACTGCTCCATCGCCTCACGCAGCCGGCTGGCCTTGTCGCTGCCCTGAAGCAGCTCGGGCCGGTAGCCGTCGTGGATCAGGGCCGGCTCGCTGCAGTCGACGATGCGCCACTGGGGTTCGTCCTGCAGCAGCGCCTGCACGCTGTCGTCAATCATCGAGTGGTAGGGCCGGCTCCAGCGAATCTGCGGATGGCGTCGGAACAGGCGACTGACCCGGGAATAGGGAGCCATGGCCGCGCCACGCTCGTAGCGCAGCAGGTTGATCACCAGCACATCCGGCTGGGCCATCAGGGCGCGCAGGGGGGCGATGGCCTCCGGCCTCAGTTGTTCATCGGCATCGAGCACCAGCACCCAGTCGCCGCTCACATGGCTGAGCGCTGCGTTCCGGGCCGGAGCGAAGTCTCCCGGCCAGGTGATGTGTTCCACCCGGGCGCCGGCCGCTTCGGCCACGGCGATGGTGTCGTCACTTGAGCCGGTGTCCACCACCACCATCTCATCGGCCAGGCCGCGGACCGAGCCGAGGCATGCCTCCAGCCGCTGCGCCTCGTTGCGCACGATCATCGAGAGACTGAGCATCGGATCGGGGCGGATCTGCTGGGAGGTTACGGCCGTCGATCGCTCAGTCGGTGAAGCCGTCGTTGCGATCGGTGCCGGTGCCCGTCCGATCTGGCGACAGCAGCTGTGCGAGGGCCTGGGCCTGGGCGTCGTCCATCTGCCCCGGGCTGTAGAGGGCGGGGATCGCGAGGTCGAGCTGGCTCGTGAGCTGGTCCCAGGTGTAGGGACAGCCGTACACCACCAGTCCGGCCAGGCGTCCCAAATGTTGCAGCTGCTGGAGAGCGGCGCCCCAGGGTTCGCTCCGATCACGCTCGCCGCGGAATGGGTTTCCCCTCAGAAACAGCTGCACCAGCACCGGCCCCTCCCCCAGGTGTTCCAGGGCCAGGGGGGCGTCGTTGGCTTGCTCGGACCGCCAGGGCGACAGCCCCAGGGGGTGACAGAGCAAGCTGCGGAAGCCGGCCTGCTCCGGCAGGGTCAGGGCTGGTGCGTTGGCGCGAAGCACGGTGGAGGGCAGCACCCCATCGACTCGGATCAGGTTGATCCCCCCTGCGCCTGCAGCTGCCAAGGACTGCGCCGCTGTTGGACCGCGTTGCTCCAGGCTCAGCGCCACGAGCGTGGTCGCCAGCTCCCGTTCTTCGGCCAGCTCCAGGTCGCTCAGGTCTTCGGGATCCTCGGACTTGTCAGCGGCGACGGGCTGGGTGCGGGCGAGGGCCTGGCTCCTCCGATTCAGCGCCTGATCCAGTCGCTGCCATGGCAAGGATCCATCGCGCAGGCCGGCGGCAATGGCGGCAATGGCGGCATCGGCATCGCCTGGCATCAGGATCAGATCCGCGCCTGCCGCGAAGGCGAGGCGGGCCGCGTCGCCGGCCCCCCAGCGTTGGCTGATCGCGTCCATCACCAGGGCATCGGTCACCACCAGGCCCTTGAACTCGAGCTCGTCTCGCAACAAGCGCGTGAGTGTGGCGCTGGAGAGCGTGGCCGGCCGTTCCGCATCCAGCGCGGGGATCTGGAGATGGGCGGTCATGACGCTGTCGACCCCTGCGGCAATCAAGCTGCGAAACGGGGCCAGTTCCACCGCATCCAGTCGCGCCCGATCGTGAGGGAGCAGCGGCAGCTGCAGATGGGAGTCGACGGCGGTGTCGCCATGACCTGGGAAATGTTTGGCGCAGCTCAGCACGCCCGTGCTCTGGAGGCCGCGCTGAAAGGCACAGGTGAGGGCGATCACCGTGGCTGGTGTGTCTCCCCAGGCCCGCACATTGATCACCGGATTGGCGGGATTGTTGTTCACATCCGCCACGGGCCCCAGCACCCAGTTCAGGCCACAGCGGCGAGCTTGCCGTCCTGTGCAGCGTCCATAGCGTTCCGCCAGCGCCACGGCCCGGGCCGGATCGCGCTGATGCAGGCGGGCGAGCGCCATGGGTGGCACCAGCCAGGTCGCCCCTTCAAACCGTTGGCCGACGCCTTCTTCCACATCGGCGCACAGCAGCAGCGGCTGATTGGCCCAGCGCTGCAGGGTGCGGCAGCGCTGGTGCAGTTCGGTGGCAGTCCCCCCCAGGAGAATCACGCCGCCAACCCCGTCGGCGAGCAGCCGGCGCAAGGCCTGATTCGGCAGCTCCCAGCGGGGGTAGCGGCGCTGTCGGTCGCTGGCATGGCCGCTCGCCCGCACCACGATCAGGCTGGCGATGCGCCGGCGCAGCTCCGCGTCGTTGAGGGGGGCGCTCACAACGGTTCGCCAGACTCCTGTTCGCTGGACTGCGGCTGATCGTCCCGTTCCTGGCGTTCCTCCTCCAGGCGGTTGAGCAGGTGGAGCACCGTGGTGCCCTTTTCGATGCCGCGATCCAGTTGGAACACCACCTCCGGGGCGCGGCGCATCTGCAGCCGGCGGCCCAGTTCACCGCGCAGGTAGCCGCTGGCGGCTTTCAGGCCCTCCAGAACGTTCTGCTTGTCGGCGTCTTCGCCATAGATGCTCACGAAGATCTTGCAATGCTGCAGATCACCGCTCACCTCCACTTCGGTGATGCTCACCATGCCCTGATGCACCCGTTCGTCGCGGATGCCATGGATCAGCAGTTCGCTGGTTTCGCGGCGAATCAGTGCCGCGACCCGTTCCACGCGCCGTCCCGGTGCCATCGTGCCTCAGGTCAGGGGTGATGGAGTCACCATGGCACGGAGCACCAGCCCCACGCTGATCAGGCCGCTCACCAGAGCACCCATCAGGGCAACGGCGGTCACGGGGTTGCTGCGCCGCCTGGCCAGGGGCTCGGCAACGGAATTGATCACCCCCAGGCTGAAGGCGATCAGGTAGCGGGGGTACCGCGTCACATTGACGAAAAACTCGCGCATGGCCTCGGCGAGGGTTGGAGAATCACCGCTACTCTGCCGGTCCCTCGGCTGTCCGGTGATGCTGGAGCTCCATCAGTTCCGCCATTCCGCCTTCTGCCTGAAGGTGCGCATGGTGCTGCAGGCCAAAGCCCTGAGTTATCGCGTGGTGGAGGTCACCCCGGGCGTGGGTCAGCTGGCTGTTTTTCGCCTCTCGGGCCAGCGTCAGCTGCCCGTTCTGGTGGATGGCGACACGGTGATCGCTGATTCCTCGGCGATCGCCCGCCACCTCGAGTCGGTCGAACCCGACCCTTC
Source organism: Synechococcus sp. RS9909 (assembly GCF_014279595.1). Taxonomy (NCBI): domain Bacteria; kingdom Bacillati; phylum Cyanobacteriota; class Cyanophyceae; order Synechococcales; family Synechococcaceae; genus Synechococcus; species Synechococcus sp. RS9909. The sequence goes on along the minus strand of NZ_CP047943.1, from coordinate 2,289,013 downwards.
CCTGATCCCTCAGGACGCGCGCGACGCGGCTCAGGTGCATCTGATCGAAGACTGGGCCGACACCACCCTGGCCCATGCCGCCCGCCTCGCCCTGGTGCAGGCGGCGGCGAGTGATCCGGAGCTGCGGGTGGCACTGCTGCCTGATGACCTGCCGGAACCGCTGCGGCGCACACTGGCCGGTTTGCCCGGCGGTTGGCTGCAGGGGCTTGGCGAGGTGCTCGATCAGGGGGAGCGTGCCGCCATGTTCACCAGCCTGCAGCGGCTGGCTGCGGCTGTGGAGACCACGCCCTGGTTGGTCGGAGATCAGCTTTCCATGGCCGATCTGGCGGTGGCGGCCCAGCTTTCGCTGCTGCGTTTTCCCGCGTCCGCCGGAGATGGCCTGGCGGGTCGGGGCGTGCCAGGACTCAGTGATCACCCCCAGCTGCAGCCGCTGTTCGCCTGGCGGGATCGTTTGGAGACCCGTCTGTTTCAGGTTGATCCGGCAGCCGTGTGAGCGCGAGCCGGTAGTGGGCGCGTGCCAGGGGAGCAGCGTCCAGTCCCTGCTCGGGCCCGCTGAAGCGAGCCTGCCATTGCTCGGCGCAGATGCGTTCCACCGCCGCTGGCCTGGGTGTGCAGGGGTGGTAGCGGCTGAGGGTTTCCACCCGGCTGATCCTGGGCGATCCAGGGCCATGCACGATCTGAAGCACCAGTTCGTCGGTTGTGAACGGCTCCTGCTGCGGATCGCTCTGTCGCCTGCCGATCACAGTGGTCTCCAGCAGCTGGTCGTTCCGCAGCCGGGCCAGTTGCCGAGTGTGATCGTCGGCTGGCTGCTCCACCGTCAACAAGGCCGAACCCAGCACCGCTCGGCCGATCGCGAGGGCATTGAAGGCGCGATCGGGCACGACCCGCTGCTGCGTATCAAGGAGAAACCGGGCCTGATGGCGGAGCGGTGCGCCGGTCTCCCCTTCCGCCGTCAGATCCAGGCTCGTCACCTGCCACTCGCCGGCAAACCAGGCCGGATACACCAGATCCCCACGGCGATCGGGGCGCGGCAACGGCGCCGGCAGCTGCCAGTCAGGCCAGGCCTGCAGGCGTTGCTCCAGCAGCGTCGCGCTGCCATCGGCCCGCACCGGGATGGCGAGGCACAGCAGCAGCAGCAGAGCCACGATGATCGGACGCAGCAGTCGTCGCACCATGTCTGATCCCCTGATTCGTGCCTGCGATCACTATGTGGTTCTGGAGCCGGGCCAGCCGGAGCGGTTTCTCTCCGCCGCCGACACCGTGACATGGCTGGAAGGCCAGCTGGCCGCCTTGGAGACCCTGCCTGACGACCTCGTGGCCGCCGGTTCCCTCACGGCTGCAGCCCGGAGACTGCTGGATACCGCTTGTGATCTGGAGATCTCCCCAGGGCTCACTCTGCAGTGGTTTGCGGTGCGCCTGGAGCCCCCTGAACGGGATTGAGCACGGCGGGAATGGCGTCAAGGACGCGCTGGGCCACCTCTTCCGGTGTGTCATCGCCAATGGTCAGCTGCACATCCGCTTCGGCGTAGAGGGGCCGCCTTGCGCTCAACAGGGTGTCGAGCGTTGCTGCCGGGTCAGCGCTGCGCAGCAGGGGGCGTTCGCCCGGATCCCGCCGCAGCCGTTGCAACAGCTGGTCACGGTCGGGATCCAGCCAGACCACCAGCCCCTGATGCAGCACGCCCCAGTTTTCGGGTCGCGTCACGATGCCGCCGCCGGTGGCCACCACCAGCGAGTGGCGCTGGCCGATCGCCTGCAGCACCTGGGATTCCAAATCGCGGAAGCCCTCCTCCCCCTCCTCCTCAAACAGGTGGGGAATCGAGCGACCGGCCACCTGCTCGATCACGGCGTCGGCATCCACGAAGCCATAGTCCAGGCTCGCGGCCAGGGGGCGGCCACTGCTGCTTTTGCCGCTGCCCATCATGCCCACCAGATAGAGATTGCGCCCCCCGAGGCGCGCTTTGAGGGGATGGGGCAGGGGCTGGGAAGGGTCGGTCATGGCGAGGGGCGGCGGCCGTCCGGACGGCACAAGCTGCGAACTCCCTAGGATGCCGGCCGGTTGAGGGATGCCATGGCTGACAGTTCTGCGATGGCCTCCGCTCCCCATGGCCAGGGACGTGGTTGTGTGATCACCCGTCGCGCCTGCTTCAGCGCCAGCCATCGGTACTGGTTGCCGGAGCTGGATGCGGATGACAACGCCGCCCGCTTCGGGCCCTGCACCCTCGCACCCGGACACGGCCACAATTACGAGTTGATCGTGTCGATGGCCGGACCTCTCGATGCCGATGGCATGGTGCTCAACCTCTCTGAGGTGAAGCATGCGATCCGTTCGGAGGTCACCGAAGCGCTCGACTTCCGCTTCCTCAATGAAGCCTGGCCGGAGTTTGATGTCACCAGGCCGGAGGGCTGTCTGCCCACCACCGAGGCGTTGGTGCGCGTGATCTGGCATCGGCTTTCCGCCCACCTCCCCCTGGTCGCCCTGCGGCTTTACGAATCACCAGGCCTCTGGGCCGACTACCTCGGACACGGCATGGACGCTTATCTCACCCTTCGCACCCACTTCGCTGCCGCTCACCGACTGGCACGACCCGAGCTCAGCCAGGAGGAGAACGAGCGGATCTACGGCAAATGCGCTCGCCCCCATGGGCATGGTCACAACTATCTGGTGGAGGTGACCGTGCGGGGCAGCATCGATCCCCGCACGGGCATGGTCTGCGATCTGGCAGCGCTTCAGAGCCTGCTCGACGACCTGGTGGTCGAGCCCTTCGACCACACGTTCCTCAATAAGGACGTGCCCCATTTCTCCACCTGTGTCCCCACAGCGGAGAACATCGCCCTGCACATCGCCGACCGGCTTGCTGCGCCGGTGCAGGCGATCGGCGCCCATCTGCACAAGGTGCGGCTGCAGGAAAGCCCGAACAACGCCGCTGAAGTGTTTGCTGAGGCGCCGCAGCTCAACATGGCACCCGTTGGCCTTGAGGCGGCGATGGCCTCCTGAACATCTCGCCCTTGGCCAGACTCTCTGCTGGTCCTTTGCCCCAGGTGCGCCTGGTGCTGGCGATCAGTCTGGATGGACGGCTGGCACCGCCGGCTGGCGGTGCCGCCCAACTGGGTGGAGCCGGTGATCGCCGGGTTCTTGAAGAGGCTTTGGCCTGGGCGGATGGGGCCCTGATCGGAGGCGGAACCCTCCGAGCGCATCACTCCACCTGCTTGATCCGCAATCCGCAGCTGCGCGAGCAGCGGATGCAGCAGGGACGGCCCGCCCAGCCGACCGCTCTGGTGGTGTCGCAAGCCGATGCCTTTCCCCAGCATTGGCCTTTTTTTGGCCAGCCGATCCGCCGCCTGTTGCTGTCGCCCGCCAAGGACGGGGCGATCCCCAGCGGCTTTGATGGGCGGTTGCCGTTGGCTGAACGCTGGCCGGGCACGCTGCAGACCCTGGCTCAGCGGGGCTTGTCCCGTTTGTTGTTGCTGGGCGGGGCGCGGCTCTGTGCCGGATTGCTGCAGGACGATGCGGTGGATGGACTGCAGTTGACCCTCACCCCTCGGCTGCTGGGGGGAGAGCACTGTTGGCTGCCGGCCGACACCCTTGGGCTGCCGGCCGACCTCGGCTCATCCGCGGCCTGGGGGTTGGAGGCGGTTGAGCGTCTGGAGGGCGATGAACTGATGCTGCGTTATCGACGCCAGCGTTCCACCAGGGTCTGAAGCGGCAGCTCCTGCAGGCTCGATTCCGACAATCCGAGCATCGAGGCGATGCAGCGTTTGATCACCACTTCCGCATCGTCGCCCACTCTCCCGGCCACCAGTTCACTGATCACGCCCAGCTCCCGTCCCGTGCGGCTGGTTTCCCGAATCAAGCAGACACTCACCGGGCGGGCCAACGAACGGCAGGGCTGCTCCACCAGCCGGTTCAGCTCCGGTTCCAGACTCTCCCCCGCCTGTTGACTCACCAGTTTCCGGCACTCTTCGGCCAGGCGTGATTCGATCCGCGGTCGCATCATCTGCAGGATCGGTGAGAGCAGCCCTGCCCTGGCCGGAGCCAAGGCGAGCTGAGCGCCAGCCAGGCTCAAGCCGGCCGCCAGGACCCAGCGCCAGGGGGAGGATCGAGCGATCACGGCGGACGGCGGCAGGGTCTTGATTCTGCTCGCTGCGCTGTCGCTTTGCTCCAGGGTTGTGGTTAGGGTCACGCCGCCCCTTTGCTCCAGGCGGCGATGGCCTCTCTGTCGGCCCGATGGCACCGGTCTTTGCAGGAGATTCCCGAAGCCGACTGGGAGCGGCTGGTCGGAGAGGACGCCATCCCCTTCTACCGTTGGCGCTGGCTCACGGCCCTGGAGGCCTCCGGAAGCATCGCGGCGGATCAGGGCTGGCAGCCGCTTCATCTCGCCCTGCGTCGCGACGACGACACCCTGGTGGCCGTGGCACCCCTCTATCTCAAGGGGCACAGCTATGGCGAGTTCGTGTTTGACCAAGCCTTTGCCCGCCTCGCCGCCGACCTGGGCTTGCGCTACTACCCCAAGCTCGTGGGCATGAGTCCGGTGAGCCCGGTGCAGGGGTATCGCTTCCATGTGGCGCCAGGCGAAGACGCCGGTGCACTGACGGCTCTGATGTTGCGCCTGATCGATGACTTCGCTGTGCGCAACGGCATCCTCAGCTGCAACTTCCTTTACGTGGATCCGGCATGGCAACCCCTGGCCGAGGCGGCCGGCTGTGCCTGCTGGCTCAATCAGCAGAGTCTCTGGTCTGCCCAGGGTCAGGAGCAGTTCGCCGACTATCTGGCCGGCTTCAACGCCAACCAGCGGCGCAACATCAAACGGGAGCGCCAGGCGGTGCGAAAGGCGGGGATCAGCGTGACGCCCCTCACGGGTGCGGCGCTGACCCCTGCACTGCTTGAGGCCATGCATGGCTTTTATGCCCAGCACTGTGCCCGCTGGGGTCCGTGGGGCAGCAAATATCTCGAGGCTTCCTTCTTCGATGCACTCGTCGATCCGGAGCTGAGCGCGCACGTGGTGCTGTTCAGTGCCCATCGCGGCGATCCTCACGATCCCGTGGCGATGTCGCTTTGCCTTCAGGATCAGCAGCAGTTGTGGGGCCGTTACTGGGGCACCCGGGAAGAGATCGATTGTCTGCACTTCGAGGTCTGTTATTACGCGCCGATCGCCTGGGCTCTGGAACGGGGGCTGCAACGGTTTGACCCCGGTGCCGGCGGCAGCCACAAACGGCGTCGGGGCTTTGTTGCCAGGCCTCTGGCGAGCCTGCACCGCTGGTATGACGATCGTATGGATGGTCTGATTCGTGCCTGGCTGCCGCGGGCGAACGGATTGCTGCTGGAGGAGATCGAGGCCATCAATGCGGAGCTGCCGTTCCGCGCCGAGACGCCGGCGTTGGGGCTCTCGGCTGCTGATTTGTAGGGTGACGGCATGGCAGATAGCAGTTCCCCTTCATTGGTGACCTCAGCGGCAACGGCGGCCCAGGCGCTGCAGGCCCTGGATGACCAGCTCTCCCAGCGCTTCATTGCCCTGGATCCCGCCGGATATTTCCTGATCCGTGTCGACGCTGCTGCCGCTGAGCTCGTTGTGGAGCATTACCGCAATGATGTCGACGCGAAGGGTCGCGCCACCGATCCCGAAACCGGGGAAGTGTTGGCCTGCCGTGGTGGCGGACCGCGCGAGGCTGCCCGCATCTATCGGGCCAAAACCGCCAAAGCGCTGGGGATTCAGCTCACCGAGGCGGAGGGGCCGTTGCCGATCTCCCAACTCGATCACGCCCTGTATCTCGGGCGTGAGCTTCAGAAAGCCGAGCAAGCCATGCTGCAGGGCACGCCCTACATCCAGGATTAATTCAGGCCGTCTGCAATTCCCTGGAGCTGCTTGGTTCTTCCGGGGGCAGAGACTCCAGTTGTTCGCGAATCTCTTGCTGCACGATCGAGCGATATTCGAGGAAGTGTTCGTTGTGGGCGAGCACCACGAGAAACTGCTCCAGCAGGGCTGGATTCTGGCGGGCCATGCCGAACATGTAACGCCAGAAGCGCCAACGGGTGCTGCGTTGGATGCCCTGGCGCCAGATCACAATCGAGAGGGCGCGCAGATCAGTCCAGGTGGGAAGTTTGGCGGTGCCTTTCCAACGCGGCGCGCCCATTTTGAGGTAATAGGAATAGACGCGATCCATGTAGGCGTTCGGCTCATAGAGCGCGCAGAACGCCTCCACATATTCATTGGCGATGTCGCGGATCGGCCGCGTGGGCTTGAAATTGAGCAGATTGGTCTGGTTGACCCCCTTGGCGGCGGCCTTGTCTTGAATCAGGCGACCTTCTTTCTCGAGACGATGCCAGAGGGCGGTGTTGGGCAGGGCCTGCAACATGCCCATCATCGCCGCCGGAATGCCGGTGCGAGTGACAAAGTCCACGATGCGACGCCCTGCACCTGACTGTTCACCGTCGAACCCGATGATGAACCCTGCCATCACCCGGATCCCATTGGCGGTGATGCGGTCAACCGCTGCATCCAGCGGATTGCGAGTGTTCTGCACCTTGCGAGCTGTTTCCAGACTCGATTCGTCCGGGGTTTCGATGCCCAGGAACACGCTTTCAAAGCGTGCTTCGTGCATCATCCGCATCATCTCCTCATCATCGGCGAGATCCACCGAAGCTTCGGTCGCGAAACTGAAGGGATAGCCCCGCTCCTCCTGCCAGGCTTTGATCTGGGGCAGGAGCAACTTGGCGTTGCGCTTGTTGCCAATGAAGTTGTCGTCGACCAGGAAGATCGAGCGGCGCCACCCCAGGTCGTAAAGACTCTGCAGTTCGGCGATCAGCTGTTCGGGGGTTTTGGTGCGGGGCTTGCGGCCATACAGCACGATGATGTCGCAGAACTCGCAGTTGAACGGGCAACCGCGCGAGAACTGCACGCTCATGGAGTCATAGGCGTCCAGTTCGAGCAGGTCGAAGCGGGGGATGGGGGTGGAGGTCACATCCGGCTTATCGCCTTCGGCGCTGAAGCGGCCACTGCGATCACCCCGCTGAATCGCCTCCACAAACATCGGCAGGGTGATCTCACCCTCATCCAGAACCTTGAAATCAGCGTCGGCAATCTCGGGGGCATCGGGGGTGGAGCTGGCGTAGGGGCCGCCTACAGCCACCGGCAGTCCGCGTCGCTTCGCTTCGGCGATCTGGCACTGCATGTCGTCCTTCTGGACGATCATCCCGGAGATCACCACCAGCTCCGCCCACGACCATTCCGCTTCGGTGACCTCGCGCACGTTGCGGTCGACCAGCTTCATCTCCCACTCCTGGGGCAGCAGGGCTGCCACGGTCACCAGGCCCAGGGGCGGCAGAAGGACCTTCCTGTTCACCAGTTCGAGAATTTTCTCGTAGCTCCAGAAGGTCTTCGGGAACTGGGGGTAAACGAACAGCGTGCGCATGGGAAGCGTCGTGGCAGTAGCGGGCGAGACAGAGCTGGTGTAGAGAAACGTGGGTTGAGCGAAACGTGACCGCCGATCCCTGGCGCGAGTTCCGTCGCCCTTGCGACGGTGAATGGCCACAACCTTAGGGGGTTTGTCCGCAACGTTGGCTTTGTGTCTGGTCTAATAGATAGGTCTTGCAAGCACAGCCGTGGGCGTCGTCATCTATCTGGGTCTGGTTGGTGCCGGTCTGGTTGCCGCAGCCACCATCAGTGGTGTGCTGCGGGGCATCAAGCTGATCTGAACGCATCGGTTTCCTCCAGCACGACCCGACCGCGCCTGGCAATTTCCATGCCGGCTAACACCAGGCCGATGGCTCCTGTGATGGCAAAGGTGCTTCTGAGGCCGAGGGTTTGGGTCAGGCCGGCGGCAATGATGCCGCTCAGGCCGCCGCCGCCAAGGAAAGCGATCTGACTCAATCCAGCCATCCGCCCTCGCATCACCTGGGGGGAGCCCACCTGGGTGATCAGGTTGGCGCTGCTGAGCAGTCCGGCCGTGCCGCCACCGATCAGGAAGGCCATCAGCAACGCCGTGCGTTGCGACGCTTCCTGGGCCATGCCCAGTTGGGCGACAGCCGTGATCAGGGCGAAGCAGCCCAGGGTGAGGCAAGGGCGATGGCAGAAACGATGACTGTTGCGTTGCAACACCACCCCCCCCAGGATGCTGCCGGCGGCTAGCACGCTCGTGAAAAGTCCCAGGTCCAGGGGGTCTGGCCCGATGGTGTCGGCGGCGATCAAGGGGGCAAGGCCGGGGTGGAAGAAGCCCACCAGACAGATCAGGGCCGTGAAGCGCAGCACATGGCGCAGGGTGATGCCGCAATCACGCCAGGCATGCAGCAGGGAGGATCGGGCGCGGTTGACGCTGCGCTGCTCCTGGTCGCGATTCGGTTGCAGCAGCCAGATCACACTGGCAATTGGCAAGAGGTAGGTGAGGGCATCGAGGCTGAGGGCTGTGGCGGGTCCCGTCAGGGCCACCAGCCAACCCCCCAGAGGGGGGCCCACCAGCTTGCCCACGTTGAAGATCACGGAAAAGCTCGTCAGGTAGGGAGCCAACTGGGAGGGCTCATCCACCAGCAGGGCGCAGTATTTGTTTCGGGCGGTGAGTTCGTAGGCGCTGGCGATCCCCACCAGCAGGGTGCTGGCCAGCAGCACCGCCACCTGGGCGGCGCCATCGAGCAGGGGAATGGAGAGGGCCCCGAGCAGGCCGGCTCCCAGCAGGGCCCACTGGGCCTGAATCAGCACGGTTTCGCAGCCAATCCGGTCGGTGCGCACACCGGCCGGACCGCTCACCAGCAGGGTGGGCAGGGAGAGGGCGGCGAAGTGGAGGGCCAGCAGCATGGGATTGGCCGTGCCATCCATGAGGATCCACCCCTTGGCGGTGAGACCCGCGAACGACCCGGCGGTGCTCAGGCCCGACGCGAGCAGAAAGATGTTGCGTTGCTGTGGATGCCAGCGACTTGAACCGCTCACAGGTTGGTGCGTGCTGCCGCCACCATCGCGGCGGCGCCCACCAGATGGCCGCTGAGGTCGTAGACATCGCCGCCGGTGATCTGCACCGGCACCATCGTTCCCGGACCCGCCTGGAGGTTGTTGGCGCCCGGTTGCACCAGCACTTCGCCATCCACCTCGGGGGCAAAGCGGGCGCAACGACCGATCATCGCGCCACTGGATGGGTTGTGCTGCTCAATCAGCACGTCCACGGTCCGTCCTACCCAGGCGTTGTTCCTGGCGGCGGAGATCGGTTGCTGCAGCATCATCAGGCGATCCTTCCGGGCGACCGCCACCTCGGCCTCGACCCGGCCCGGCAGTGTCGCCGCCGCAGTGCCGTCCTCCGGGGAGAAGGTGAACACGCCCACATGGTCAAAGCGCTGACGTTCGAGGAACGTGGCGAGGTGTTCAAAGTGGGCCTCCGTTTCACCGGGAAATCCCACGATCAGCGTGGTCCGCAGCACGGCATCGGGGAGTTGGTCGCGGATCTGATCGAGAAGCCGTTCGTTCACATCCGCCTGCCAGGGACGATTCATCGCTCGCAGCACGTCGGGATGGCTGTGTTGCAGGGGAAGGTCGAGATAGGGCAGCACATTGCTCACGTCGCGATAGGCGGCCAGCACCTCAGGCGTGAGGCCGGTGGGATAGGCGTAATGGACGCGAACCCAGGGGATCTCCACCTCGCCGAGGGCATGCAGGAGGTCGGCCAGGCGCGGCTTGCCGTAGAGATCGAGGCCGTAGTTGGTGGTGATCTGGCTGATCAGGATCAGCTCCTTCACCCCCTGGGCCGCCAGCTGGTGAGCTTCCGCCACGATCGATTCGATCGGTCTGGAGCGTTGATTGCCGCGCAGGTGGGGAATGATGCAGAAGGCGCAGCGGTAGTCGCAACCCTCCGCCACCTTGAGGTAGGCCACCGCTTCGCCGCTGGTGCGATGTCGGGGCAGATGTTCATTGGCCACAAAGGTGGGCACCGGGCTCACCTGGTTGACGCGCTCGCCGGCCTCGACCCGTTGCAGCACGTCCACGATGTGCTGGTAATCGCCAGTGCCCACGATCGCCTTGGCTTCCGGCAGTGACTCCAGCAGTTCCTCCTGGAAATGCTGGGCCAGGCAGCCGGCAATGATCAGTTCCTTGCCCTGCTCGGCGAGGCCCACCAGGGTGCGCACCGATTCTTCGCGGGCGTCCTGGATGAAGCTGCAGGTGTTCACCACCACCACGGAGGCGTCCTGCTCATCGCTGCTGACGCCGTAGCCGGCCTGCTCGAGCAGGCCGAGCATGTGCTCGGTGTCCACCCGGTTCTTCTCGCAGCCCAGATGGGCAAAGGCCACGGTGGGCCTCCTGCGCTGCTGAACCATGGGTTGCGCGGCAATACTTCACCTTACGGGGTGTCTGCGATGGCCATGCTGCAGAAAGAGCGGCCGTCGCAGCGATAATCACGGCATTCGCGCTGTGTTCATGGCCACCACCCGCCTCACCAGTCGCCGCCGGCAGGACTCCGGATCGAAATGGGTGCGCATCGCCATGGCCGTTCTGGCCACGGTGGGGGTGATCGATACGGGCTCGATCACCTTGAAGCGGTGGGGGCTGCTCGGGTCCCTCAGCTGCCCCGGCGGCGCCGAGGGCTGCGACAAGGTGCTCAACAGCGCCTGGGGAACGATCGCCCGAGGGGATGGCTTCAGCATCCCCCTGTCCTTTGTGGGACTGCTGGCCTATCTGGCCGTGCTGGTGATGGCGATTCTTCCCCTGCTCCCGGGGTTGGCGGAGAACAAAACCGATCTGTCCCGCCGCACCTGGTGGGGTCTCTTCACGGTGGCGACGGGCATGGCCGTGTTCAGCCTCGTGCTTGTGGGGCTGATGGTCTTCAAGATCCAGGCCTTCTGTTTCTTCTGCGTGCTCTCGGCCCTGATCTCGCTGACGCTGCTCGTGCTGGCCGTGGCGGGAGGGGGCTGGGAGGATCCGGCGCCGCTGCTGTTTCGGGGCGTCTTGCTGGCGCTGGCCGTTCTGTTGGGCGGTCTGATCTGGGCCTCGGTGGTGGATCCCGACCGTCCGGGTGCACCGGTCACCGGTCCGGGCGCACCGCCTGCGGTTACCACCGCCAGCAATGCCTCCACCCTCGCTCTTGCCGAACACCTCACCGCCTCTGGTGCGGTGATGTATTCCGCCTATTGGTGCCCCCATTGCCATGAACAGAAGGAGCTCTTCGGCAAGGAAGCCACCGAACAACTCAAGGTTGTGGAATGTGCGCCGGATGGCCAGAACAGCCAAACCAAGCTCTGCCAGCAGAAGGGCATCGAGGGATTTCCCACCTGGGAGATCAACGGCAAGCTGGATTCAGGCGTGAAGCCTCTGAAATCCCTGGCCAAGCTCTCCGATTACAAAGGACCGTCCGACTTCTGATCGCTTGCGGTGGCTTCAGCGGTTGATGGGGCGGGTGCTGATCGCCTGGCCCCATTGCTGTCTGGAGTGGCACTGCCATTGGGGCATTGGCCAGGGGGCGTCGTTGCGGTAGTGACCGCCGCGACTCTCTCGGCGGAACAGGCAGGCTTCGAACAGCAGGGCGCTGGCCCGGAGTCGATGTTGCAGATCGAGCAGCAGATTCAATTCGCGCCGACTGCGTTCCTCTAGATGATGCTGCGCGTGCACCGCCTGGGTCTCCACCAACTGCACCGGTGCTTGGGCTTCAAGGCGCGTCAGCTCCGAACGGGCCAGCCGCAGGGCTTGGTCCATGGCGCGGGCATCCCGATCGACGCCGGCCACCTGCCAGCAGCGTTGCCGCCAGATCTCGATGCTGGCGATCATGGTGTCGACGCTCAGTTCGCTGCGGTGCTCCAGCGCCCTTGCGTCTGAGCTTGGGGTGCCTGGGCCGGAGAGGGCAACGGCCGGCGACCTTTCCGGCAGTGCGATCTGCCCCAGCTGCCGGGCGAACACGAGGCATTCCATCAGGGAGTTGCTGGCCAGGCGATTGGCGCCGTGGAGGCCGGTGCAGGCCACTTCTCCCACGGCGAACAGACCCGGCAGGTTGGTGGCGGCCTGCAGATCCGTGGCTACGCCCCCCATCCAGTAGTGGGCGGCAGGCGCCACCGGGATCGGCTCCTTCAGGGGGTGGAGGCCGAAACTCTGGCAGCGCTCCAGGATCGTGGGGAAGCGTTGGCGCGCCCGCTCCTGCGGAATCGGGGTCAGATCCAGCCCCATGTGGTCGCTGCCCTGCTCCTGCATGGCGCGCACCAGGGCGCGACTGACCTGATCGCGTGGCGCAAGGTTGCCACCGGCGAGCTGGGCTACCGGGTTGCCGCCTCTGGCATCCACCAGCACGGCCCCCTCACCCCGCACAGCTTCGGAGATCAGAAAGCAGGGGGCGCCGCTCAGCCTCAGGGCCGTGGGATGGAATTGCACGAACTCCAGATCCTCCACCGCCGCACCGGCCCGCCAGGCCAGGGCCACCCCCTCACCACAGGCCTGGGTGGGATTGGTGGTGTTGGCATACAGGTGGCCACCGCCGCCGGTGGCCAGCACCACGGCCCGGGCTCCGATCCAGCGCAGGGTCGGGCCATCGAGCACCTGCACACCGCAACAGCGGCCTCGGTCCACCCAGAGGCGTGTGACCCTCACACCGCGGCGGTGCAGCAGCCCGTCCCGCTGTTCAACGCGCTCCCGCAGCACGTCCACCAGGGCCCTGCCGGTGCGGTCTTGCACATGCAGCACACGATGGTGGCTATGGGCCGCCTCCAGGGTGGTGGCGAGGCTGCCATTGCTGTTGCGATCGAAGGCCATGCCCAGCTCTTGCAGGCGTGTGACGCAGTTGGGTGCGGCTTCCACCAGCAGGTTGACCGCGTCCTGATCGCAGAGGCCGGCACCAGCGCGCATGGTGTCGCTGGCATGGCTGGCGGCCGTGTCGTTGGGGCGTGTCACGGCGGCGATGCCCCCCTGGGCCCAGCGACTGGAGGAACGGCGCCCGGTGTTGCGGTTCAGCAGCAGGATGCGCAGGCCCGCCGGCAGCTCCAGACAGGTCATCAGCCCGGCGGCGCCGGCACCGACGACAATCACATCCCAGGGGCCCGGAGGAATCGGTTCATTCCATGGCTGCTGCGGTGTCATGACATCAACCAAAAAACCGCCGGGTGCTCCGGCGGTTCGGAATGAGACGCATCCTGATGGACCGCGAGCTCAGAAAGGGATTCAGCGGTACTGACCGTCGTTGATGCGGTCGAAGCCTTCATTGAGTGCAATCGACGGTGCGGTCACCACAAAATTGTCGCGGTACTTCTCAAACAGCTCCTTCTGGCGCTCGGTGAGATCGAGATTGAGCACGTCATCGACGCTGTTGTAGGGCCCACCAAGCACGATCTTGCCAGCCAGGGTCGGGTACATCCCAGGGAACTGCTGAAAACGGCGCACCGAGGAATTGTTCAGATCAACCTTGTCACCCCGTTCGGCGATTTTGTCGTCGGCAACGTTGCGCAGGTCATCCGCATACACAGCGGCGGGAGAGAGCAGGCCCAGCACCAGGCCGGCCATCAGCATCACACCAGTCAGCCAGGAGACCAGCCGCTTCATCGGAATACTCCGTCAGGGATCGGAACGAGACTGCCGGCAGTGCCGGTGAGCAAACCTTACAAGTGCGTCCCAACCAATCTCCGCCGCGAGGCAGCAGCTTTTGCAGTTCGTTTCAGATCAGGCCGCTCAGGCTCGGCTGAAGGGTGGCCGACAGGAGAAATAACCCGTCGATCACCAGCGTGGTGACCAACACGGCGGCGGCCACGGTCCAGCTCGGATCGCCGCTGCCATCGCTGACACCGCGCTGGCGCAGCGCCTGGGCCAGGCCGAGGATCAGTGCGGCGAAGGCCGCCAGAATGGCGATGGAGCCTGGCTGCTGCAGGCTGATTGCCGCTTCATGCAACAGCGGCTGAGCCTGATCGAGCGGCGCGTTCAGCACCTGGGGCCAAAGCCGCATCACTCCCGTGAGGGCCATCGCCAGGTCGGTGAGTGCCGTGCCCAGCAGGGAGGAGAGATAGAAGGCGCAGCCGAGGCGCCAGCGACTGTTGAGCCCCGCGAGAGCCAGGGGCAGGGCCATCGCTTCCACCGGTAGATGCCAGGCCGGATGCACGCGCAACCAGCCCCAGAACACCGTGCCAGCCAGCCAGCTACCGCTGAAGCCGAGCAGGAGTCCGCCGGCACGGGAGCGGGAGGGCTCCTGCTGAACCCCCAGGCTGATCGCCACCGCCAGCAGAACCAGGGTGAAAGCGCCGGCGCTGAAAGGGTGCAGGCGTACCCAGGGAGCCTGCAGAAAGACCGGTAACACCACAAGCGCAGCGGCCCAGCGCCCGGCCTGACTGGGGGCTGTGAGCCTTGGAAGCGTCAGAACCAGGTTCTGATCGTTGAGCGCATCGGGGCTGACAGCAGCCGTTCTGATCAGGCCGCTCGACAACCGACCGCCTCCGGATGTGAAGAAAGAAGTGAAACCTTAGAAGATGTCTCCGTGCCAACGCTGGTGCCCTGAGGCATTGGGACATAGCGTTCCAGAGCTTTTCAGCCTCCGATGACCGACGTTGCCACCGCGCCTGGGCTCCTGGAGGCCTGTTGGCGCAACCTTGTGCTCGGTGTGGTGCAGGGGCTGACGGAATTTCTGCCGATCAGCAGCACCGCCCATCTCAAGATCGTGCCGGTGCTGGCCGGTTGGGGGGATCCCGGCGTGTCGGTGACCGCCGTGATCCAGCTGGGCAGCATCGTGGCGGTGATCGCCTATTTCCGTCGCGATCTGCAGGAGGTGCTGCAGGGCATCAGCCATGCGATCGGGCGGGGGCAGTGGCGGGAGCCGGAAGCCCGCCTCGGCCTCGCCATGGCCATCGGCACGGTGCCGATCCTGATCGCCGGTCTGGCGATCAAGTTGTTCTGGCCGGGCTATGAAACCTCGCCGCTTCGCAGTGTTCCCGCCATCGCTGTGGTGTCGATTGTGATGGCCTTGCTGCTCTCCCTGGCCGAGACCATCGGCCCACGGTTGAAGCAGCTCACCCAGGTGGAGGGGCGTGATGGTCTTGTGGTGGGTCTGGCCCAGGTGCTAGCGCTCGTTCCCGGTGTGTCCCGCTCCGGCAGCACGCTCACCGCCTCTCTGCTTGATGGCTGGCAGCGTCAGGATGCAGCCCGCTTCTCCTTTCTGCTCGGGATTCCTGCCATCACCATCGCCGGTCTGGTGGAGTTGAAGGGTGCCTTCTCTGAGCCCAGCGGCGGCGGGGTGTTGCCCCTGCTGGTTGGCATCGTTGCGGCGGCGATCGTGTCCTGGCTGGCGATCGACTGGTTGATCAAATACCTCCAGCGGCACAGCACCTGGATCTTTGTGATCTACCGGTTGCTCTTCGGGGTGCTGCTGCTCGTCTGGTGGTCCGGCTCCGCATCAAACTGAAACCATCTGCTGCAACGGCGTGTGGAATGAGCCCACCGCAGGGGTCGCCTCGTCGGCTCTGCGTCCCGACTCGGCATCGCGACAACCCGCCCCGGCGGTGGTGGCCGCGGTGGAGCCCGGCTCGATCGGGGAGCAGTTGGGCTTTGAGCCCGGTGATCAGCTCCTCAGCATCAACGGCATCCGTCCTCGCGATCTGATTGATTACCGGTATCTGATCGTGGAGGAAGATCTGCACCTGGAAGTGCGCGATGCGGCGGGGGGTCACCACGCCGTCGACCTCGAGAAGGAGGCCGATGACGGCCTGGGCCTGCAGTTCACCGAAGCGTTGTTCGATGGTCTGCGCCAATGCAACAACCACTGCCCCTTCTGCTTTATCGATCAGCAGCCGCCAGGGCATCGCAGCAGCCTTTACCTCAAAGACGACGACTATCGCCTCAGCTTTCTCTACGGCTCTTATCTCACCCTCACCAATCTCACCGATGCCGACTGGCAGCGCATTGAGAGCCAGCGCCTCTCGCCGCTGTTTGTGTCGGTGCATGCCACCGATCCGCAGTTGCGCAGCCGACTTCTGGAGAACCCCCGCGCGGCCGTGCTCATGGACCAACTGCGTTGGTTCGCGGAGCGAGATCTGCAGATCCATGCCCAGGTGGTGGTCTGCCCGGGGTTGAACGATGGCGAAGCTCTGGATCGCACCTTGAAGGATCTGGCGCAGTTTGCCGCTGGCGACTGGCCCGCCGTGCTTTCGGCGGCCGTGGTGCCCGTGGGGCTCACCCGGTTTCGGCCGGCTGGTGATGGCCTCGTGCCGGTGGATCCAGCCCAGGCCAGCCTTGTGATCGCCCAGGTGGAGCGCTGGCAGAACCGTTTCCAGGAGCGTCTCGGCAGTCGCTTCGCCTGGCTGTCGGATGAGTGGTATCTGATCGCTGGACTGCCCTTGCCTCCGCGGGACGCCTATGAAGATCTCCCCCAGCAGGAAAACGGTGTCGGCAGCATCCGCGCCTTCCTGGAAGCGCTCGATCAGGCCAGCCTCGAACTGCCGGAGCGCGCTGTGCGGCCCCTGCGCAGCAGTTGGGTGGTGGGGCGATTGGTGGAACAGGCGCTCGCTCCGGTAACAGCGCGCCTCAATGCGGTGGATGGGGTGTCGCTCCGCCTCTATGGCTTGCCCAGTCCCTACTGGGGCCAGGATCAGGTGGTCACCGGCCTGCTCACGGGGGAGGATCTGATCAGCGGTCTGGCTGGCTGCGATCTCGGCGATCAGCTGCTGCTGCCGTCGGTGATGTTGCGCCAGGGAGAGCCGGTGTTCCTGGATGACATGACGCTCGAAGCCCTCGAGGCGGCCTTGCCCGTTTCGATTCGAATCGTGCATGGAGCAGCTGACATCGTGGCCGCCGCTCTCGGAGACACGGACAAAAGCCACTAAGCTCCGGCCAGATTATTTGTTGCCGTGCGCCGGTCTGCTGCCAGCTGTCTCCTCCTTGCAGGCGTTGTCGCTGCTGGCGTTCCCCTGCAGGTGCGCGCTCAGGCTGAACCGGCTGAAGCTGCAGCCGGTTCGGAAGCGGCCCAGGCCGGCGCCCTGATCGATCAATCCACCCTGCCCACGGCGATCGAGCTCAAGGGCAGCCGCCCCCAGGCTGATCCTTCCGTGCTGGCGCCTGCGGCCACCACCCTTCCCGGCGATCTGGCGCCGCTGCAGGCTCCCCCCAATCTCGCCCTCCCCGACACGCCCGCCCAGGTGCGCATCCGTGAGCTCCGTCCGCTCACGCTGCAGCAGGCCGAGCGGCTGATGGAGGTCAACAACCCCAGCCTCAAGGCGGTCAAGAGTCAAGTGGAGCAGGCGAAGTCCCAGCTGCGTGCTGCCATTTCCTCCTGGTATCCCACGGTCAACCTTTCAGCGAATGGTCTTCCCCAGTATTTCGCTGGTGAGCGTCAGGATTTCGGATCCAATCGCTTCATCAATCCCACCACAGGCCTTCAGGAGGAGGATGGTCAGCTCACCAACAGCAGCCAGTGGACGGCGAATTTTGCTGCTCAGGTGCAGTGGAACCTGATCGATCCGGCTCGGGTGCCCCAGATCGCCGCCGCGCGCGACAATTTTGAAAAGGCCCGCGACACTTACCTGATCACGCTGCGGGAACTGCGACTTCAGGCCGCGACGGCCTATTTCGAGCTCCAGCGTGCCGACGAGCAGGTGCGCATCGGTCAGCAGTCGGTGCGAGCCTCCTTGGTGAGCCTTAAAGATGCCCGCGCCCGCTTTCAGGCCGGGGTGGCCACCAAGCTGGAGGTGCTCGAGGCCGAGACCCAGCTCGCTCGCGACCAGCAGGTGCTCACCAACGGCTTAGGCCGTCAGAGCCAGGCCCGCCGTGCCCTCGCTGCCCTGCTCGATCTCCCTCAGGACATCAGCCCCACCGCTGCCATGCCCGCCCGGGTGATCGGCATCTGGCAGCCCTCCCTTCAGGAGAGCGTGGTGGCCGCCTATGCCTTCCGCGAAGAGCTGGATCGCATCATCCTCGACATCTCGATCAGTAACAGCAATGCCAATGCTGCCCTTGCTGCGGTGCAACCGATCCTCTCGATTTACAACACATTCCAGACCGGTCGCTACTCCGGTGAAACCAACGCCATCCCACCGGTGGAAACCGATTACTATGGCTGGAATCTTGATAATGCCGTCGGACTTTCCGCCACCTGGAACATCTTTGATGGCGGCCGTGCCCGAGCTGAGTATCGCCGCAACAAGCAGAGAGCTCAGGAGAACGAGTTCAACTTCGCTGCTGAGCGCGACCGCATCCGGAATGAGGTCGAAGACAGTTATTATGACTTGCGTACGGCTAATCAAGACATCTACACCACATCGCGTGAGGTTCTCTCTTCGAGGGAGTCGCTGCGATTGGCTCGCCTGCGCTTCCAGGCTGGTGTGACCACCCAAAGGGAAGTGGTGGATACCCAGCGGGATCTCACCCAGGCCCAGGTGCGCTATGCCGATGCCATCCTTCTTTACAACAACAGCATCGCTCAATTGCGCCGGCGCACCGGCCTGGATCAGGTGGAAGCCTGTCAGGTGAATCAGCTTCCCGCTGAAAGGCCCGCTGAAGACGATACCTACGTGGTGCCGATCGAGCCATCACCGAATCGCCCCGCCTGCATCGCCTCCCAGGTCGCCGCTCAGGGATAAAGCGGCGTGGTGGCCTCTCCGCTCACTGCCCAGCAGCTGAATGGCGTCCATCAGCTCCTGGATCGGGTCGCTGAACGTCAACGCCAGGATTTCGGCCACATCGTTTCGGATGTCAAGCCCGACGGCACCCTGATCACGGCCTGTGATCGCTGGAGCGACGCCACGATCGTGGCGGGCTTGGCGTCTCTGGCCCCCGGGGAAGGGGTGCTGAGTGAGGAGGGGGTGAAATCGGTTCCTGAGAGTCCGGCCTATTGGGTGGTCGATCCCCTGGATGGCACCACCAACTTCGCCGCCGGCATTCCCTATTGGGCCATTTCCGTCGCCCGTTGTGTGGACGGGCAGCCGATGGAGGCTTTTCTGGAGGTGCCATCCCTTCGGCAGCGGATTGTTGCCATTCGCGGCAAGGGTGCCTGGCGCAACGGCAAACGCCTCACGCCCCAGACCCGCCTGGCGGCTGACAGCGCCTGTGTGTCGCTCTGCAGTCGGGCGATCCGTGTGTTGCAGCACCGCCCCGACCATCCGTTCCCCGGGAAGATCCGGTTGCTCGGCGTTGCCAGCCTCAATCTGCTCAGTGTGGCGATGGGCCAAACCGTGGCCGCGCTCGAAGCGACGCCCAAGATCTGGGATCTGGCGGCGGCCTGGTTGGTGTTGGCGGAACTGGAGTGCCCCCTGCGCTGGTTGGCGGCGAATCCGGGCGATCTGCGGCCGGGGATGGACCTGGCTGAAACGGATTTCCCCGTGCTGGCGGCCGCGTCGTCTCAACAGCTCGATCGCCTGATGCCTTGGGGTGAGGCGCTTTTGGGCCGCTGAGACCAAGCCAGTTGGCTGCCCTCTTGGGGGTGAGGTTGCGTGTGTGGTGGTTGATGGGTTATGGTTTTGGACTGCGCGGGGGGCTGAGGCCTGAAGCGCAGCCGAGAGGCGGAGGAAGCGAGAGCTGCTTGCGTCAATCGGTGCTTACGAGACCGAGAGGAGCGATCCGCCGGTGTTGTAAGTTTCACAAGCGGTCGCGAGAGACCGCACCGCCCACCGCTCCTGAGGAGGGAGCGCGACGGCAGAACCTGGACAATCAAAAAGTTTAGGAACTGACGCTTTCATTGCGTCTGATCCGCGAGAGGAGCTGAGAGGCTTGTCTGTGTGGATGAGATGAGAAGCGATGAAGGTGTGAGGTCCCGTCAAACATTTTATGTTGCGTTGAAGTCATTCGCTGCAACAGGGAAGTTTTCACGAGCTTCTGTGTTGCCGGTGTGCGAAATGATGGAGCGACAAACCGGATCTGAGATTCTGGAAAGTCACGAGGGAGAGATTCTAAGTGCACTCTTTGAACCCTTCTATCAAAAGAAGGAGGCTTCAACTGCGATTGTGCATTTTAGTGCATGATTGTGGGTGATGCAAATCATTTTGAGTGTGTTGCTCGAGAGAGCAGGACGCAAGAGGAAATGATCTACAACGGAGAGTTTGATCCTGGCTCAGGATGAACGCTGGCGGCGTGCTTAACACATGCAAGTCGAACGAACCTTCGGGTTAGTGGCGGACGGGTGAGTAACGCGTGAGAATCTGCCCTCAGGAGGGGGACAACAGCTGGAAACGGCTGCTAATACCCCATATGCCGCGAGGTGAAATGAAATTCGCCTGAGGATGAGCTCGCGTCTGATTAGCTAGTTGGTGGGGTAAGAGCCTACCAAGGCATCGATCAGTAGCTGGTCTGAGAGGATGATCAGCCACACTGGGACTGAGACACGGCCCAGACTCCTACGGGAGGCAGCAGTGGGGAATTTTCCGCAATGGGCGAAAGCCTGACGGAGCAACGCCGCGTGAGGGATGAAGGCCTCTGGGCTGTAAACCTCTTTTCTCAAGGAAGAAGAACTGACGGTACTTGAGGAATAAGCCACGGCTAATTCCGTGCCAGCAGCCGCGGTAATACGGGAGTGGCAAGCGTTATCCGGAATTATTGGGCGTAAAGCGTCCGCAGGCGGCCCTTCAAGTCTGCTGTTAAAAAGTGGAGCTTAACTCCATCGTGGCAGTGGAAACTGTTGGGCTAGAGTGTGGTAGGGGCAGAGGGAATTCCCGGTGTAGCGGTGAAATGCGTAGATATCGGGAAGAACACCAGTGGCGAAGGCGCTCTGCTGGGCCATAACTGACGCTCATGGACGAAAGCCAGGGGAGCGAAAGGGATTAGATACCCCTGTAGTCCTGGCCGTAAACGATGAACACTAGGTGTCGGGGGAATCGACCCCCTCGGTGTCGTAGCCAACGCGTTAAGTGTTCCGCCTGGGGAGTACGCACGCAAGTGTGAAACTCAAAGGAATTGACGGGGGCCCGCACAAGCGGTGGAGTATGTGGTTTAATTCGATGCAACGCGAAGAACCTTACCAGGGTTTGACATCCTGCGAATCTCCTGGAAACGGGAGAGTGCCTTCGGGAACGCAGTGACAGGTGGTGCATGGCTGTCGTCAGCTCGTGTCGTGAGATGTTGGGTTAAGTCCCGCAACGAGCGCAACCCACGTCTTTAGTTGCCAGCATTCAGTTGGGCACTCTAGAGAGACCGCCGGTGATAAACCGGAGGAAGGTGTGGATGACGTCAAGTCATCATGCCCCTTACATCCTGGGCTACACACGTACTACAATGCTACGGACAAAGGGCAGCAAACTCGCGAGAGCTAGCAAATCCCATAAACCGTAGCTCAGTTCAGATCGTAGGCTGCAACTCGCCTACGTGAAGGAGGAATCGCTAGTAATCGCAGGTCAGCATACTGCGGTGAATACGTTCCCGGGCCTTGTACACACCGCCCGTCACACCATGGAAGTTGGCCACGCCCGAAGCCGTTACTCCAACCCTTGTGGAGGAGGACGTCGAAGGTGGGGCTGATGACTGGGGTGAAGTCGTAACAAGGTAGCCGTACCGGAAGGTGCGGCTGGATCACCTCCTAACAGGGAGACACACAATGATTTTGATGCCTGAGTATTTTTATTCTTAGGTCAAAATCCTGTCACCTTAGGTCGATCGGTACCTCAGCTTTGAGTTCATCAAATTTGTAGCAATACAAGTGAGGATGGAATCAATTTTTAGTTCCTAAACTTTGTCTAGGTCACACCCCAAAAGGGATGAGACTCCTGGGCCATTAGCTCAGGTGGTTAGAGCGCACCCCTGATAAGGGTGAGGTCCCTGGTTCAAGTCCAGGATGGCCCATTCGGTGTTGGGGGTTTAGCTCAGTTGGTAGAGCGCCTGCTTTGCAAGCAGGATGTCAGGAGTTCGAGTCTCCTAACCTCCACTGACCGAACGTGATCCCCAGCTTCTTGATTTTAGGAGTTGAGTGATTTTGGCGTGTGATTTGGATGTGTCCGCTGGCGACCCCAGCTTCCTGTCATTCTGAGATTCAATGATGAATTGAATTTTAGTTGATAAGATGCTGGGCTCGGATCAAGTGTCAACGTTATCGCGAGATAGCTTTGATGATTTGATTTGATGTCTGGCAGAACCTTGACAACTGCATAGGTGAGTCTGGAAAGAATAAAGCATCTCATGGATGATGCATTCTTTCAGCCTTGTGACCCGCAAGGGTGGCAATGAAGAGAGGATGTGAATTCTAGAGCAAGAGCCGAGACTCCATGATGTTCTTCTGCTTGTGTCGAGCAAGTGGGAGTTTGATTGTTGATTCAGTGATGAATCAGCGAGAATCTGTTTTCAACAACAGCAAGCATGATGGAGATTAATTTGGTCAAGCTACAAAGGGCTCACGGTGGATACCTTGGCACACAGAGGCGATGAAGGACGTGGTTACCTGCGATAAGTCTCGGGGAGCTGGAAACACGCTTTGATCCGGGAATTTCCGAATGGGGCAACCCCTAGAACGGCTACCTGAATCCATAGGGTAGCGCGAGCCAACCCAGCGAACTGAAACATCTTAGTAGCTGGAGGAAAGGAAAGTAAAAACGACTCCCTCAGTAGCGGCGAGCGAACGGGGAAGAGCCTAAACCGATGGTTTCGACCATCGGGGTTGTGGGACAGCAACGTGGACCAACAAACCTAGAAGAAGCGTTTGAATGGCGCGCCACAGAGGGTGAAAGCCCCGTATTCGAAAGGAGCGTTGGCCTAGCTGTATCCCGAGTAGCACGGAGCACGTGAAATTCCGTGTGAATCCGCGAGGACCACCTCGTAAGGCTAAGTACTCCTGTGTGACCGATAGCGAAACAGTACCGCGAGGGAAAGGTGAAAAGAACCCCGGGAGGGGAGTGAAATAGAACATGAAACCGTGAGCTTACAAGCAATGGGAGCCCGACTGATCGGGTGACCGTGTGCCTGTTGAAGAATGAGCCGGCGACTTATAGGCACTGGCGGGTTAAACCGGAAATGGTGGAGCCATAGCGAAAGCGAGTCTGAATAGGGCGTTTGTCAGTGTTTATAGACCCGAACCCGGGTGATCTAACCATGGCCAGGATGAAGCTTGGGTGATACCAAGTGGAGGTCCGAACCGACTGATGTTGAAAAATCAGCGGATGAGCTGTGGTTAGGGGTGAAATGCCAATCGAACCCGGAGCTAGCTGGTTCTCCCCGAAATACGTTGAGGCGTAGCGTCTCGTGCTCCAGCAGGGGGGTAAAGCCACCATTTCGGTGCGGGCTGCGAGAGCGGTACCAAATCGAGATGAACTCTGAATACCCTGTGTGTAGCGAGGCAGTCAGACTGTGGGGGATAAGCTCCATGGTCGAGAGGGAAACAGCCCAGACCGCCAGCTAAGGTCCCCAAATCAACGCTAAGTGATAAAGGAGGTGGGATTGCCCAGACAACCAGGAGGTTTGCCTAGAAGCAGCCATCCTCAAAGGAGTGCGTAATAGCTCACTGGTCGAGCGATCCTGCGCCGAAAATGAACGGGGCTAAGCGTTGTACCGAAGCTGCGGATTTATGGTAGGGGAGCGTTCCATGTGGGGTGAAGCGTTAGCGTGAGCGGGCGTGGACTGCATGGAAGTGAGAATGTCGGCTTGAGTAGCGAAAACATGGGTGAGAATCCCATGCACCGAAACCCTAAGGGTTCCTCCGGCAGGCTCGTCCGCGGAGGGTTAGTCTGGACCTAAGGCGAGGCCGAAAGGCGTAGTCGATGGATAACAGGTCAACATTCCTGTACCGGTTATGTTTTGGGAAGAGGGACGGAGAAGGCTAGCCAAGCCAGATGTTGGTTACTGGTTCAAGCGTTCGAGGCGTTGAGGATCGGCGAAAACGATCCGAGCTGAGGCGTGAGTACGAGCTGCTACGGCAGCGAAGTTGGTGACGTCATGCTTCCAAGAAAAGCTCTATACCCGTTAAGGCATAACTGCCAGTACCCGAAACCGACACAGGTGGGGTGGTAGAGAATACCGAGGTGCGCGAGGTAACTCTCTCTAAGGAACTCGGCAAAATGGCCCCGTAACTTCGGGAGAAGGGGTGCCAGCGCGAGCTGGTCGCAGTGAAGAGTCCCAGGCGACTGTTTACCAAAAACACAGGTCTCCGCTAAGTCGCAAGACGATGTATGGGGGCTGACGCCTGCCCAGTGCCGGAAGGTTAAGGAAGCCGGTCAGCGTAAGCGAAGCTGGCGACTGAAGCCCCGGTGAACGGCGGCCGTAACTATAACGGTCCTAAGGTAGCGAAATTCCTTGTCGGGTAAGTTCCGACCCGCACGAAAGGCGTAACGATCTGGGAGCTGTCTCGGAGAGAGGCTCGGCGAAATAGAATTGTCTGTGAAGATGCGGACTACATACACCCGGACAGAAAGACCCTATGAAGCTTTACTGTAGCTTGGTATTGTGCCCGGGCTCTGAATGCGCAGGATAGGTGGGAGACGTTGATTGAGTGCTTGTGGGTGCTCAGGAGTCAATGGTGAGATACCACTCTTTCAGAGCTAGGGTTCTAACGTTCACCCGTTATCCGGGGAGCGGACAGTATCAGGTGGGCAGTTTGACTGGGGCGGTCGCCTCCTAAAAGGTAACGGAGGCGCGCAAAGGTTTGCTCAGGCTGGTTGGAAATCAGCCGACGAGTGCAAAAGCAGAAGCAAGCTTGACTGTGAGACCTACAAGTCGAACAGGGACGAAAGTCGGCTTTAGTGATCCGACGGTTCTGAGTGGAAGGGCCGTCGCTCAACGGATAAAAGTTACTCTAGGGATAACAGGCTGATCTCCCCCAAGAGTTCACATCGACGGGGAGGTTTGGCACCTCGATGTCGGCTCATCGCAACCTGGGGCTGAAGTCGGTCCCAAGGGTTGGGCTGTTCGCCCATTAAAGCGGTACGCGAGCTGGGTTCAGAACGTCGTGAGACAGTTCGGTCCATATCCGGTGTATGCGTAGGAACATTGAGAGGATTTCTCCCTAGTACGAGAGGACCGGGAGGAACGCACCTCTGGTGTACCAGTTATCGTGCCAACGGTAAACGCTGGGTAGCCATGTGCGGAGTGGATAACCGCTGAAAGCATCTAAGTGGGAAGCCCACCTCAAGATGAGTGTTCCCATGGGGTAACCCAGTAAGGTCACGGGAAGAACACCCGTTGATAGGCTCTACGTGGAAGTCCAGTAATGGATGCAGCGGAGGAGTACTAATAGACCGAGGGCTTGACCAAACCATTGGTTCTTGCCTGAGAGACTTTCAATTCAATTCAGATGACGCAACGTTTGTTGCGAGAGCCTATGCAGTTCTCAGGGTTTACTCCCTAGAGAATTGAAACTATCCTGGTGTCCATGGCGCTGTGGTCCCACTCCGATCCATCTCGAACTCGGTTGTGAAACGCAGCAGCGGCGACGATATTTGGGGGGTAGCCCCCTGAGAAAATAGCTCGATGCCAGGTAAAACAATTCTCACTTCAACGCAACTGGATCGGAGCATTCCATCCTGTTGCGCAAAAAGCCACCCCGTGCGGGTGGCTTTTTTGTTGCCGGCAGCTGCGAACGCTACCGTTGGAGGGTGGTGACGATTCAGAGTTGATGCGTCGGTGGCTTGCCTGGAAGCGAGTTGTGCGTTCGCTGTGGCAAGCCTATGTGCGCTGGGCGGAATGCGACTGCGTCGATCTCAGTGCAGCATTTGCGTATTACACGCTCCAATCGATCTTCCCTCTCCTGCTGATTGTCCTGGCAGTCACGTCCTGGTTTTTGGGGCGACAAGAGGGGTTGGATCAGCAGATTGTTGATTACACCGCTGGAGTCTTGCCGCCCATGGCGGTCGGTATTGTCCAGACCACTCTCGAGAAGCTGATCAAGCAAGGGTTCGGTGCTGGTCTTTTGGGTGCCGGTGTTCTGTTGGTGACGGCGGGAAATGTGTACCTCACGCTTCAGCGTGGCGCCGACAGAATCTGGCTTGATTACTATCCAGATGCAGCCCCGGAGGCTACTTGGCGTCAGCAGGTGATTCAGTTCCTGCGGGTGCGTTTGGAGGCGTTCTTTTTGGTGATTCTGATTGGTCTATTGATCGTTCTTGATCAGATCAGCGCCAATCTGCGCATGATTCCCGCCACGGCGTTGCATCGCTCGCTGGAGGGGTTGCCCTGGCTGGATCAGGCGCTCCGGAGCATTCCTGTGCTCTCGTTTGGTCAGTTTGTCGTGCCCTGTTTGGGCTTTGCTGGCATGGCCTTGCTGTTGCAGTTTTTTCTGCCCAGTCGCCGGGTTCCTTTGCGCCCCTTGATTCCAGGTTCTTTTTTGATCGGTGTGTTGCTCACGGTGCTCAATCTCGCTGTGAGCCGAAGCATCCTTTCGCTTGGTTCCCGTTATCAGGCCTATGGGGTGATTGGCAGCGTGCTCGTGCTCACACTCTGGGTGTGGACGGTGGGCGTGGTGATTTATTTCGGTCAATGCTGGAGCGTGGTTCTGGCAAAACAGCGCTTGAAGCGCTTCTGATCGGCCACACTGAGGATTGCGCTGCGTCGGTTTGTGCTTCGCCCCACTCCCCTGGTCTGGATTCTCGTTTTTGTGCTGTTGCTGCTCCCCAGCCCGGCCGGGCGTGCCCTTCTGGATGTGGTCGGTGGTGTGGTGTTGTTTCTTCTGGCGTTGCCTCTGATCCTCGGTGGTTTGGGTTGGCTTGGTTGGACCCTGCTCCAGCGGCGCATGGTGGCTTGCCCTTCCTGCGGGACGATGAGCTTCTCTCCTGGGGAGCACTGTCGTGTCTGTGGCGCTGAACTCTCAACATCGGCGTCGGTGGAGCCTGACTCGGCTCCGGCGAGTGCGATGACCGTGGATGTGCAGGCGGAAGATGTGGAGGGTTGAAGCCGAGTTTGCACAGGCTCACCGCTTGCTGGTCATTGCTGGGGTTCTGGCTCCAGTTCGCTCAGGCGTCGTTCGCGCAGATACAGGAACAGCGGTCCTCCGCAGGCAAAGGAGACCGAGACACAGGCAAGCAGACAGATCCACCATCCCCTCACCTGGAGCCGTTTGGCTTCGGCAAGGATCCAGATGGTGAAGGCGCTGGCCGCAATCAGGAGATCTCGACTGAGGGAGCGGGCCGCTGGATTGATCGCGGCATCCTGAATGAAGGCCAGAAGGTCGAATCCACCTGGATGGGTTTGGATGAACTCAAGATTGGCCTGCCACGGCAGGATGGCTCCGGCCAGCGCGAGCAGGAGGTAGATCCAGCGGCGGATGGAGCTTTGCCGTTGAGTCGATGTCATGCGGTTGCGTCTGCTGGGTCTTTCGCCGCCATGGTGTCACTGTCAAGCTCCAGCACGGATTGCTCAAGCTGGCTTAGCAGGGCGTGACAGTGCTCGAGATAGATCTGCCCGCGGCGATGGGCCCGCTCCAGCTCCGCCAGGGGGATGTCGTCGTTCTGGAGATGGCTCAGAAGAAGATCCGCTGCCTGCAGGGCCTCTTCGTAGGAGAGCTTGGCCACATCCTGCCGCCACTGGGCATTCTCCTGCTCCCTTGGGTCCGGCGAGGGGTCTGAGTTGGCTGATTTGGCAGAGCGGCGTGGCATCGGTTTCAGGCGGAGCGATCGCTTGCATGAATGGCGGTCGCCTGTACGTCGACGCGACCATCGTTGAGGCGGACGATCAGGGACTCGCCCGGCTCAACCTCATGCACGCTGCGCAGGACCTCTCCAGACGGGCGTTCCAGCATCGCAAAACCTCGCGCCAGCCAGCGACTCGGGGCCAGGGCGGCGAGCAACTGCAGGCGCTGTTCGAGGCGGTCGCGCCTTCGTTGCAGCACGATCCTGGGATGGTGCTGGAGCCACTGCTGCTGGCGGTGTTCCAGCTGTTGGCGCTCCCGTAGCAACACCCAGTGGCGTTGATCGCGCCAGCGGCGTTGGCGCAGTGTCACGTCTTCGAGGGCCTGGCTGCGGCAGGGCAACAGTCGAACGATGGCGGCCGTTGGCGTGGCGGCGCGATGATCCGCCACCAGATCCGCCACCGTGAGGTCGTCTTCGTGGCCGATGCCGGTGACGAGGGGGACCGGACTCTGGGCCAGCAGACGACATAAGGCGTCGTCATCAAACACCATCAGATCCTCGCGGCTTCCCCCGCCACGGGCGAGCACGATCGCCTTGATGCCAAGGCGGGAGCTGGCGGCATACAGCCGTGTGAGCACCTCCCTGATCCGCCCTGCCACCTCTCCTTGCACCGGAATCGCCAGCACCAACACCTCGGCGAGGGGCCAGCGTTCCCTCGCTGTGCGCAGCATGTCGGCCAGGGCTGAGCTGGGGACGCTGGTGAGCAGGGCGATCCGGCTTGGATAGGCCGGCAGGGGGCGACGTCGGGCAGGGTCGATCACGCCCTCCTGTTCCAGCTGCGCCCGCACCGCTTCAAAGCGGCGCTGCACGGTGCTCAGGCTGGGGCGGATGTCGAGCACCTGCACCGCCAGGCTGGCGCGTGTCGCCCAGAAATTGAGCTTGCCCACCACGCGAACGCCTTCGCCATCACCGGGCACATAGGCCAGCTGACGCAGTTTGGAGGCCCAGGCCACGGCGCTGATGCTGGCGTCACCATCGGTGAGGGTCATCCAGAGATGCCCTTTCTTCACCTGGGGCCGCGACACTGTGGCGTCCACGAGAAACCGTGGCGCAAAGCCCCGTTCCAGCAGGGATCCGATCGAGCTGTTCAGCTCCTGAACCGTATAGGTGGGTGGTGCGTCAGCGCTCAAGATGTCGGTAAGCCAGGCCCCAGCTCAGGCAGAGGACGCTGAAGAGAAGGGTGAAGATCAGTCCGGGAGGGGACTGGATCTGGGTGGCGCAGATCGCCAGGGCCACCAGGGCGCTGCTGAGCAGGCGGGCTCCATCGCGGCGATTGTTGGCAAAGAGAGGTGGCAAGGGTCAGGCTCGATTGCGTCACTCTCGCGCAGAGGGGTCGGCCATAAAAAAGCCCCGCCATCGGGCAGGGCTTGGGCAGTCGCCCAGCGTTGGCAGGCTTCAGCCGAGGCCGATCTGGCTGAGGATGCCCTGACCGGTGAGCAGTTCGGTGCCCAGGCCGATCACGAAGCCGAGCATGGCCAAGCGGCCGTTCCAGGTTTCAGCGAAGTTGACGAAGCCGAAGCGGGGTTGAGCGTTGTCGGACATGGGATTGGAGTGGCTCCAGGACCCGCTCAATGTAACAAACAATTGAAATGCCTTGACTGTTGCGAGCGAGACATTGTGGCCGGTTCGCGGTTCGGATCTCCGCCCTCAGCTCGGATCGCCGCGTTGGTGGCGTTGGGGCCGGGTGCTGGCGACGGCCGTGAGCGGGTCTTCCGGCCAGGGATGTTTCGGGTAACGGCCACGCATCTCCCGTCGCACATCACGGTAACTGCCGCGCCAGAACCCCTCGAGATCCTGGGTGCGTTGCAGGGGGCGACCCGCAGGTGACAGGAGCTCCAGCGTGACCGGAATCCGATCGCCCAGCACCCTCGGCCCCTGACGACAGCCAAACATCTCCTGCAGTTTCACGGCCAGGCAGACCTCGCCCTCGCGGTACTGCAGATGGGCCCGGCGACCGGAGGGGATGGTGATCGCCTCCGGGAGGTGGTGATCGAGGCTCTGGCGCAGCTCCCAGGGCAGGTCTCCCCAGAGGGCGTGGATCAACTCCGATTCCTGAACGCTGTGCCAGCTGTGATGGCCCTGCAGGCAGGCGGTCAGCCAGGCCGCCGGATGGGCTGCCAGGTGCTTCCACGAGCGCAGGGGCCAGGGGGAGCCGCTGTGTTGCTGCATCAGGTCCAGGCGTTTCTGCAGCTGTTCACTGCGTGGCCCCCAGGGCAGAACCTGCAGGCCGTCGCTCTGGAGGCGCTCCAGCAACAGGGCGACGGCCTGGTGATCATCGGCTTGACAGGGTTGGGGTGTGCCGATCGTGAGGGCCCCGAGCCGCCAGCAGCGTTCGCCGCGCACCCGTTGCTGCTCCGGATCCCAGCGCACCGACTCCTGCCAGCTCCCTTCGCGTTGCGCCAGCTGGTCCAGCCAGCGCATCGGCAGTGGCAAGGCGAGGCGGATCCGGGCATCAGCCCCATCCAGATCGAGCCGCGCCACCGCCAGCGCCTGCGCCTGATGCAGGGGATCGTGGGCCGGCAGCTGGGCGCCTCGGCCCTGCCGCAGCAGGTAGCGGCCTGGCTGGCCGGGGCGCGGCAGGGCGATCCATCCCGGGAAGGCGGTAGCCAGCAGCAAGGCGGCCAGCTCCTCCCGGCTGGAGGTGTCAGGGGTGTCGCCCCAACGCTCCAGCGGCCCGCTGCTCAGGAGGGGGGGCAGGGCATCCAGCTGGCGCAGCAGTTGGTGGCTGAGCTTGCGGACCGCGCTCTGGCGCTCCCCGTTGCGGTCGGTGAGCCAGTGCAGGCGGGCGCCGAGATCGCTGCCGTGGTCCTGGGGGTTCAGGGGATCGCGTTCGCTGAGAAGGGCTGCCAGGTCGGCTCCCAGAGGACTGCAGTGCCAGTGACGGGCCTGCAGCAGCGCCAGGCCCAGGCGAGGATGGGTTCCCAGCCGGGCGAGCTGACGGCCGAGGGGGCTGCAGAGGCCGTTGGCCTCCAGGACGCCCAGGTCGATCAGCTGTTGGCGTCCCTCGCGCAGGGCGGGGGCTGGTGGTGGATCCAGCCAGGTCAGGTTGTCCCCCAGGCCGGCTCCCCACAGCGCCAGGTCCAGCACCAGGGGCTGGGGATCGGTGCGCAGCAGCTCCGGTGGATCCTGTGCCGGTCGGCGCTGCTGTTCAGCTGGTGACCAGAGCTGCACGCACCGGCCCGGAGCCTGTCGGCCGGCCCGCCCGCGTCGCTGCTCGGCGCTGGCCAGGCTGGCGGGCACCGTTTCCAGGCCTTCCATGCCGGTGCCGGGGTCGTAGCGGCTGCGGCGGCTGAGGCCGCTGTCGATCACCAGCCTCACGCCGTTGAGGGTCAGGGAACTTTCGGCGATCGACGTAGCCAGAACGATCCTTCCGGCCCACCGTGATGGGCAGGGACGCAAGGCTGCGGCCTGGCGCTCGAGTGACTGTTGGCCATGGAGGCTGCAGACCTCCCAGTGCTCCAGGCTGGAGCTGGTGTCGATCAGCCTGCGGCATTGCTCGATCTCCCGCAGCCCCGGCAGAAACACGAGCACGGTTGGGGCGCCCAGGCCGGCTGGGGGCTGGCTGTCGAGCAGGGGCAGGGCATGGGTCTCCAGGGCCCGAAGCACCGTGCGGTTGAGCGGTTCCTGTGGCCGGGGGGGCAGGTGATGGGTGTCGACGGGGTAGGCGCGGCCCTCGCTGGAGAGCAGTGTGGCGTTGGGCAGGCGGCCTGCGAGGGCACCCAGATCCAGGGTGGCCGACATCAACACCAGACGCAGATCCGGTCGCACCAGGTCGCGGGCATCGCGCACCAGGGCCAGGGCCAGGTCGCTGTCGCGACCGCGCTCATGGAACTCATCAAAAACCACGCAGTCGATGCCCTCCAGCTCCGGATCGGCCTGAAGGCGACGAAGAAACAGCCCTGCGGTGACCACTTCCACCCTGGTGCGGCTGGAGCGCTTCTGTTCGTGGCGCACGGCGTAGCCGATGCGTTCGCCGACCGGTTCCCCCAGGTGATC
This sequence comes from Synechococcus sp. RS9909, assembly GCF_014279595.1. NCBI lineage: Bacteria > Bacillati > Cyanobacteriota > Cyanophyceae > Synechococcales > Synechococcaceae > Synechococcus > Synechococcus sp. RS9909. The sequence goes on along the minus strand of NZ_CP047943.1, from coordinate 2,257,569 downwards.
GGCCAGGCGCGCGGCCGCAGCTCTGGTGGCCAACCGTCGTGGTTCGAGCATCACAAGGCTGCCCTCCAGGCCGGCGATACCTGGAATGGCACCCAGTAAGGCCAGGGGAACCCTGGTGGTTTTGCCTGCACCGGGAGGGGCTTGGAGCAGAACGGTGGCGCCCTCTGGCAACGCCTGCCGGAGCTCTGGCAGCAGGGGGTCAATCGGCAGGGGTGCCGTTGGCGGTGCTGGCAAGACGACTCAGATCAGGACGACTCAGCTGAACAGATTCAGCAAGCCCAAGAGAAGGATGCTGCTCAGGGCGCCCATGGCGGCGAGCAGTCGGACCAGGGGGCCGAGGGAGTGACGAAGGGTGGCCATGAAGAAAACCTTAAAGGCCGAACTCTTTTCGGTCTAGCCCTGCCTGAGCGATTCCGCTGTTGTGCTTTGTACGCCTTCACAACTCAGTGCACGCCTTTACATCTCAGCGCACGTGCCGAGCGCCATCCACCGGGTGGTACTCCTCGCCGGTCAATTCTTCGTAGACGATCGCCGGCAGGCCCGTCTCAAACATGGTCTGGAGCGCCTCTTTCAGATAGGGATTCCAGCCACCCGTGCTCACGTCGCCGTGGCGCACCGTCCAGTCCCAGGTGCCCTGAAGATCCCTTGGAATGCGACCTTCCCGATCACGTCGTGCCACGAGGTCGAGGGATTCCACCAGCCCCACCTGGATCGGCTGCTTGCCGTAGGCCGGGGTGAGACTCAGTTCCAGCCGGACCGGATCTTCCTTGAGCAAGCGCAGCCGGAAGCGGGGGGGCAGTTTCACCGACTTGATCACCGCTGCAACGATCCGTGTCCGTTGATCCAACTGGGCATCCCCCTGAAGAGTCCTACCGGCGCCGTTCACAGGCGACCATCCCCAACCTTATTCAGTCGGGGTTCTCGGTCGATTCCTGATCAGCGCTGAAACGCACGGTCAGCAGTTCTTCCTCGGTCAGTCGGCCCTCCTGGTCAAGGAGCTCCGGGTGCACCGTGATCTGACCGGTCCGATCGCTAGACGGGCGGTTGGTGGGTTGTCGGGCCGCCCCAAAGCCCTGGCCCATCACCCGAAACGCCTGCCAGAGCAGGCCGATGAAGACGGCGCCGTAGATGAGAGGGAACAGGCTGTTCAGCATGACTCACGTCGGCTGACACCATCATCGCCGTTGTTTCGCCTCGCAGTGGACGCATTCGGTCATGGCTTGGTCGGAGATTGCGACTGTGTTGCGCGGGGTTCTCTGACTACGTTCAGACCATTGTGTTGGTCGCCGTTGCAGGGCATGTCCCGATCCGTCACCGCTTCCTTGCTCTGGGCCACTGCCGCGGTGGCATCGCTGCCGCTGGGCTTGACAGCGCCGCCCCCAGCGCAGGCGGCCGCCGCATCGGCACGGGCCCTGTCGGCCCAGTCGTTTGTCTCAGCCGCTGTGCAGCGCAGTGGTCCTGCTGTGGTGACGCTCGACACCCAGCGCACCGTGACCTCGGGCGCCGTGGGCGGCCTGCCTGGCGGGCTTCGGCTCGATCCCTTTCTGCAGCGCTTCTTCGGATTGCAGCAGGTCCCCATCGCACCGCGCTCCCGGGTGGAGCGGGGACAGGGCAGTGGGGTCATCTTCGATGCCTCCGGCCTGGTGCTCACCAATGCCCATGTGGTCGAGAAGGCTGATCAGGTGATGGTGGGTCTCCCGGATGGGCGTCGGGTCGCCGGGCGGGTGCTCGGCCAGGACACTCTCACCGATTTGGCGGTGGTGCGGCTGGCCGACAGCGGTCCATGGCCCACCGCTCCGCTCGGGGATTCCGATCGGCTCCAGGTGGGCGACTGGGCGATCGCGGTCGGCAACCCCTTCGGCCTGGAGAACACGGTGACCCTGGGCATCGTCAGCAATCTCAATCGCAATGTGTCCCAGCTCGGCATTTCCGGGAAGCGCCTGGATCTGATCCAGACCGATGCTGCGATCAACCCCGGCAACTCCGGCGGGCCCCTGCTCAATGCTGATGGCGAGGTGGTGGGGATCAACACCCTGGTGCGCTCCGGCCCCGGGGCGGGCCTGGGTTTCGCGATTCCGATCAACCGGGCCCGTGCCATCGCGCGTCAGCTGGCTGAGCAGGGGCGGGCCAGTCATCCGATGGTGGGGATCGGCCTGTCCTCGGTGCCCGCGCCCCGGCCCGGCGCCCCGGCACCCCCAGGAGCCGTGGTGCGTTCATTGGTGCCTGGAGGACCAGCGGCCCGGGCCGGCGTTCAGGTGGATGATGTGATTGTGGCGATCGGGGGTGCGGAGGTGCCTAGCCCCGCCGCTGTCGTCAGTGCGATCGACCGGCATGGCGTAGGCCGTCCCCTCAGCCTCAAGGTGTTGCGTGCCGGTCAGCCGATCAGCCTGTCCATCACCCCCGTGGACATGAGTGCGTTGCCAGCAACGCCTTAGCTGTCTGCGTCCCGTAACTGTTCGACGCAGCGGGTGATGCACTCACCATCATCCAAAGAGCAGGTGGTGATGCACTCGAAATAGGTTTCCACCGCATCCCAGGTCTGTTCATGCTGGGCTTCTGAGCCATGGGCGGCGCTGGTTGCAGTCATGCCGGCATGGATCTGGGGCGTGGATGTCATGGCTGGCTGGAATCAGTGATGTCAGCCTATGCACACCGTTTGGCTCGGTAAAGAGAAATGAGTCTTCCTGCCTAACCATCTGTGAAGTTTCGTCTTGCGCCCAGGGGGAGTGGCTGTTAAGCGGAATGGCGTCGCCGTTCCTGGCGCTGTTTTTGCTTCTCGCGGTTGGCCCGGCGCTTCGCCTCCTGCTGGGCCGCGGCAAGCGCCGCTTCCGCCGCCTGCTTTTCCTCCTCTTTCTTCTCCAGGTAGTAGCTGTAGTCACCCCGATAGAGAATCAGTTCGCCATCGCGCAGTTCCACGATCCGATTCGCAACCCTTGAGATGAAATACCGATCGTGGGACACGAGCAGTGCTGCGCCGTCGTAATGGCAGAGCGCATCCTCCAGCATCTGCTTGGCGGGAATGTCGAGGTGATTGGTGGGCTCATCGAGCACCAGCAGATTGCAGGGGCTCAGCAACATCAAGGCCAGCGCCAGTCGCGCTTTTTCACCGCCACTGAGTTGGCCCACCTCCTTGAAGACGCTGTCGTTGCTGAAGCAGAAGCTCCCGAGCAGAGAACGCACCTGGGTCTGGGTCCAGTCCGGTACGGCTTCAAACATGGTGTCGATCACCGTCTTGCTCAGGTCGAGCGCTTCGGCCTGGTTCTGTTCGAAGTAACTGGCGATGATGTTGTGGTCGCCGAGGCGGGCGCTGCCCTCATCCGGGCGTTCCAGCCCCATCACCAGACGCAGCAGGGTCGATTTGCCGGCGCCATTCGGGCCCACGAAGGCAATCCGGTCGCCCCGCTCCACCTCCAGCTCCGCCCCCAGAAAGAGGATCTGATCGCCGTAGCTGAGGGTGAGGTTCTCAATCACCGCCACCTGGGCGCCGGAGCGGGGCGCCGGTGGGAAGCGGAAGCTCGGGCCGGCCACCGATTCGATCGGGGCTTCCACCCGCTCCACCTTCTCCAGTTGCTTTTCGCGGCTCTTGGCCTGGGTGCTGCGGGTGGCACTGGCGCGGAAGCGGTCGATATAGGCCTGCTGGCTGGCGATCTCCTTCTGTTGGCGTTCAAACGCGGCCTGGGTGGCGGCCTGTTCCAGCGCTTTCTGCTCCAGATGGGCGGTGTAGTTGCCGAGATAGGCGCGGGAGATGCCCCGTTCCGTGCTCACGATCTGGGTGCAGACCCGATCCAGGAAGGTGCGGTCGTGACTGATCACCACCAGCGCTGCGGTCTGCTCCGTCAGGTAGCCCTCCAGCCACTGGATCGTTTCCACATCGAGGTGGTTGGTGGGCTCGTCGAGCAGGAGCAGATCCGGCTCCTGCAGAAGGATCTTGCCCAGGGCAATCCGCATCTGCCAGCCACCGGAGTAATCGGCGACAGGGCGCTCCACATCCTCCGCAGAGAAGCCGATGCTGGGCAGCAGTTTGTCAATGCGGGCGTCCAGCTCGTAGCCATGCAGCGCTTCAAAGCGGGTCTGGAGTGCGCTCAGCTCGTGGATCAGGGCATCGAGGTGATCGGGATCCTCGGCAGCTCGATCCGAGGCCATGGCGTCTTCGACCTGACGCTGCTGATTCAGCACCTTCGCCGCTTCGCCGAAGGCCTGAAACAGCTCCTGGCGGACGCTGCGGCGCGGATCCACGTCGAATTCCTGTTGCAGGTAGGCGATCCGGGGCTCCCCCTGGCGGATGATCTGCCCGGCGCTCGGTTCTTCGAGCCCCGCAATCAGGCGCATCTGGGTCGATTTGCCGGCGCCGTTCACGCCCACCAGACCGATGCGGTCGCCGGGTTTCACCTCCCAGGTCACATCGCGCAGCACCTCCCCGGTTGGGTAGATCTTGCTGACGCGCTCAAGTCTCAGCACGGTGATCGAGGCGGGCGCGGTTCCATCATCCCGTGTGGGGTGAAGGGCAGACTGGACACTGCGATCGGGTTCACCGGCGATGGCAAGACTGGAGCAGGTGACGGCGCTGGTGGTCGCAGCCGGCTTGGCGATTGTGAGCTATTGGCTGTTTTTCAGCTGGGCAGGGGGTGGACAGGGCAGCCGACGGCCCGCCATCGGCTCACCCGATGCGCCGGAAAGCCGCCCTCGCGATCCCGCCGGTGCTCCAGCGGCGTCTCCGCTCAGAGTCCCCCCCGGGCCTTGACCACCCATTGCTTGGTGCGTTCGTCATCGAGGCTGGCGAGATGGGCACGCACCTCCTCGGAGGTCACGGGCAGGGAGAGGCGATCGCCGAGTGCGCAGATCGCCCGGATCGCGCCGGTCGGATCCTGCAGGGCCTGACGGAACAGGGTGTTGGTCAGGTCGTGGTCGGTCTCGATCCGGCGGTAGAGCTCGGCTGCATTGCCCATCGCAGTGCCTCAGCGGATGGTTTCACACTATGCACGCCGCCGTGATTTGGCTTCAGGCGGCCTGGTCGAGATCGTTCTCCCGGAGGCCTGTGGCGGAGGCGTCCTCCATGCTCCGGGCATCCATGCAGAGCACCTTGCGGAGCTGGGCGTAATTGGCGGCCTGCGACTGGCGTCCTTCCTGAATGGCGCCGTATTCGGCCCGTTGCAACACGTGGTGGAGATGGGTGAGCAGGTAGGTGCTGATCACGGCTGAGACCAGCACATCACTGTTTTCCTGCTTGCGACGGGCACGGCTGTTGGATCGGGATGAGCTGTTGGATCGGGATGAGCTGTTGGATCGGGATGAGCTGCGGGTGCGGGGGGGCATGGTCAGTCGGCTGGCCCCTGTGTTGGTGTCTGGGTTCGCAGATCTGGTCATGGATCTCCTCGCTGGAGGGCGACTCGACCGCTGGCCAGGAGCCTGGATGGCACCCCTGGTGACGGCGAGTGATGGTCACTGCGTACAGCATAGTGCTGGATACTACCCTTGCATACCTCTGTACACTCCTGAGTAGCTCTGCCTGCCTCTGGGTCGTGCCTACCCGCCAAGCCTCCTCCAGCGGGAAGCCGAAGTCGCCTCGGATTCAGGTTGTGCTGCCCGAAGATCTCTGCCAGCGGCTCTCCTTGCTCGCTGAGCGCGAATCCCGCACCGTCAGCAACATGGCCAAGGTGCTGATTCAGCAGGGTGTGCAGCGTTATGAGGCCGGCGAGCCCAGCGCTGGAAGCGCCAAAGCCGCCTCCAGCCCTTCCCGCATGGACACCATCCGCTCGGCGCTGGAATCCCAGCAGCCGCGACGTCTGCGGGGCGCTCCCCGCCGTGTGCGTCTGCACCGGCCTGACTAATGTGCGTCTGCATCGTCCTGATTGAGCATCAGGCCGTCGCGTCACGCCGGCTCAGCCCGTTGCCCCAGCACAACCCGGCGGCTGGCACCGGTCACGGCCGGGGCGTTGCCCGGATGGCGTTGCCAGTGCCACCAGGCCAGCAGCGCAAACACCACCGCTTCCCGGCTCTCCAGCGGCAGCGACAGGCTGTCGCTCCGGTCGACCCGGATCCCGCGACAGCGCTGCCTCAGTTCCTTCATCAACACGGGGTTCCGGCCGCCACCACCGGCCACCACCAGCTCCAGTGGCCGGGGACGACCCTGGCTGGTCCACCGCTCCAGATCCGCCGCCACCACCGCTGCTGTGAACGCGGTGAGGGTGGCGATGCAGTCATCCGGCTGGAGGTGCGTCAGCTCCCCCAGCCGGCGCAGCAGATCGGGCCGTCCGAACACTTCCCGCCCGGTTGATTTGGGGGCTGGTTGCCGGAAATAGGCCTCCTGAAGCCAGCATTGGATCGCTGCTTCCTCCACCCGGCCGGTGGCGGCGTGGCGTCCATCGGCATCGAAGTGTTCGCTGCCGCCGCTGAAGTGCTCCACCGCCAGGTCGATCAGGCTGTTGGCTGGACCGCAGTCCCAGCCCAGCACCTCCGCATCGCGATCGGGACCGAAGCGCGGTGGAATCAGGGTGAGATTGGCAATGCCGCCAAGATTGAGCAGGGCGCGCCAGCCATCGATCCGACCGAGCAGGGCGGCATCGGCCATCGGCACCAGCGGGGCTCCCTGACCGCCGCAGGCCAGATCGGCGGCGCGGAAGTCATGCACCACGGACCGCTCGAGGCGTTGGGCCAGAGCCGGGGCCAGCAGCATCTGCCAGCTCGCCCCAGGCGTCTGACCTCCATCGGCCATGGCGGAAGGGGGGCGATGCCAGACCGTCTGGCCATGGCATCCGATCAGGGAGGCCCGTCGCTGCGGGTCGCAGGCCAGGGCCGCTTCGGCCTGACAGGCGGTGATCGCTTCGGCCAGATCCAGCAGCTCGCCTGCCGCATGGGGAATGCCCTGGCCCACCGCCAGAATCCGTTGGCGCAGCTCCGGGGGATAGGGCACCGAGGCTCGCTCGATCAGTTTCCAATCCGGGTGGTCCGGCCTGCCCTGAAGGCGCACCAGCACTGCGTCCACGCCGTCGGCGCTGGTGCCGCTCATCAGGCCGATGACGAACATGGCGTCAGGATTTCGGCAGGTTCTGCAGATCGTCGATCAGCCCCATCACCACGAGCACATGACCGTCCTGCAGCACGTGGGAGGCGGGTGGGTTCACGGTGAGTTCTTTGACCGGGCCCGCCGCCAGCACGTTGACGCGATGGTTCTTGCGCAGATTCAGGTCGCGAAGGGAGCGGCCGACGAAATGGCTGGGCACCTTGATTTCTTCAATGCAGTGCCGTTCATCCAGCTCCAGCCGTTCCATCAGATTGGGGCGCACCAGTTCCAGTCCCAGTCGTTCCCCCTGCATGCGGGAGGGGAACACCACCTTGTCGGCTCCGACCCGGGTGAGCATTTTTTCGTGCAGATCGCTGGTGGCACGTGCGATCACGCGTCGGACCCGGCTGCCTTTGCCATCTTTGGCAATCAGGGTGGCGGTGATGCTGGCCTCGATCGGTTCACTGATGGCCACCACCACGGTGTCCATGTCGAGGATGCCTGCTTCCCGCAGTGATTCCTCGTCGGTGCAGTCGACGACACGCGCCTCCACCGACGGCTCCTGTTGACGCAGCTCCTCGATCGCCCGGGCGGACCGATCGACCGCCAACACATCGGCGCCGTTCTGCAGCAGTTCCCGGCAGACAGCACTGCCGAAGCGACCCACACCAACGACGCCGAAGCTCTGGAGCTCATCGCCGCTGGAGGGTGCCCAGTTCCACCACTCCCTAGACATAGAGATCCTCCCGCGGGAATCCGATCCGATTCTGACGACTGAGCAGATCCCGGTTCAGGGTTTCCCAGATGGCGCTCAGCAAGAGCAGGATGCCGAGCCGGCCCACGAACATGCCGAACACCAGCACCAGCTGGCCGAAGCGGCCCAGATGTTCGGTGACGCCGAGGTCCAGTCCCACGGTGGCAAACGCCGAGATGCAGGTGAACACCAGTTCGAGAAACGTGAAGGGTTCCTCGCCGCTCACATTGCTGCTGAGGGCCAGCATCATGGCCATCGCCAGCACAAACAGCAGGGAGGCCACCGTGATGCTCACGGCCCTCAGCACCACTTTGTCGGAGATCTGACGGCTGCGGATGACCACATCATCGCGACCGCGCAGGGTGGAGCGTGTCGCGGCCACCAGGGCCACCACGGTGGTGGTTTTGATGCCGCCACCGGTGCCGCCGGGGCTGGCGCCGATGAACATCAGGGTCATGAGCAGCAGCAGACCCGAGTCGGAGATGCTCTGCAGGGAGAGATGCACGGTGGTGAATCCAGCGGTGCGCGCACTGACGGATTCGAACAGGGCCACCATCAACCGTTCCGGCCAGGCGACGCTGCTGAGGAACTGGCCGCGGGTGAGTGATTCCGTCACCATCAGGCCGAAGGTGCCGATGACGATCAGGATCCCGGAGGCGCGCAGCACCAGCCGGGTATGCAGGCTCAGATTGCGTCGCTTCAGGCGTTGGCGATGGGTCCAGACGTCGTTGGTGACCCGCCAACCGATCCCCCCCAGCACGATCAGCACCAGCACCACCGCATTCACCACTCCGTTGGTGCGGTAGGCCTCCAGGCTGTCGCTCCAGAGGGCAAAGCCGGCGTTGTTGTAGGCCGAAATGCTGTGGAACAGGGCGGCCCAGAGCCTTTCGGGGCCTCGCGGCAGATCGGTGAAGCCGAAGCTGTAGAGCACGGTGGCCCCCACCAGGATCATCACGGCTGCGGTGAGGGCGATGCCACGAAAGGTGCGGCCCACGCCCCCCACCCCGAATTCATCGAGGGTCTGGCCCCGGTCGAGCCGTCGGCGCAGGGCGGTTCCGCGCACCACGAAGCCCTGGAGGAAGGTGGTGATCGCCATCAGGCCGAGCCCGCCCACCAGGATCATCACCGCCAGCACCCCCTGGCCGATGCCGGTCAGATCCCGGCCTACATCAATCACCGAGAGTCCGGTCACGGTGACCGCCGAGGTCGCGGTGAACAGGGCTTCCCAGAGGCCGACCCGGGGGCTGGAGCAGAGTGGTGTGGCCAGAATCACCGTGCCGGCAGCGATCACGAGCAGGCCCGTCACCACCGTGAACTGGGGCACGGTGAGCCGGCGATACCAGGCCTGGGTGCGGCTGAGGGCTGTGGGGATCGGCATGGTCAGGCCGCTCCGTAGTGCCCGAGCACCAGGGCTGGCACCAGAAGGGTCATCAGCACGGTGAGGCCGGCGCCATAGCGGGGAATGTCGAGAAAGTGATAGCGCCCCGGGCCGAACACCATCAGGTTGGTTTGATAGCCCATCGGGGTGAGAAAGGATTGGCTCGCCCCGAACAGCACCAGCAGCAGCATCGCCTGGGGTGGCAGGCCCAGGGAGGGCGCCAGCTGGGTGGCCACCGGAATCAGCAGAGCCACTGAAGCGGCATTGCTCATCACACTGGTGATCAGCGTGGTGGCCAGGAAGATCGTGGCCAGGGCGCCGTAGGCGGGCCAGGGGCGCAACAGCTGCTCCATGGCGGCGGCGAGGCCATCGGCCAGGCCCGTGGACTGCAGCGCCACGCTGAAGCTCGAGAGGGAGCCCAGCAGCAGAATCACATCGAGGCGGATCGAGCGCTGCACTTCTCCGGGCCGCAGGCAACCCGCCACCACCAGCGCCACCACCGCGAACAGCACGGCGGCCACCAGGGGAATCGGGGTGAGGCTGGGCACCAGCAACATCAGCAGGGTGATCGTGATCGCCAGCGGTTTGCGGCGCACGGTGGGCAGATCGTTCTCCAGTTGGTCGAGCACCAGCAGGTCGTTACTGGCCTGCAGGCCCCGGATTGCGTCGAGGGGCGCCTGCAGCAGCAGCACATCGCCCTCGCGCAAGATCGCTTGCCCCAGTCGCTCCTGCACCGTCTGCTGGCCGCGGCGCAGGGCGAGCACGGTGGCGTTGTGCCGCTGGCGGAATCGCAGTTCCCGCAAACTCGCACCCGCCAGGGTCGAGCCCGCCGGCAGCAGCACTTCCACCGTGCGCTGTCCGCCCTCGCTGTTGCCTGAAAACAGGGTGCCGTCGGCCAGTTGGATGGTGTGATCCTGCTGAAGCCGCAGCAGGTCGTCGCGGGTCACCCGCAGCAGCAGCCGGTCACCCGCTTCGAGGCGGCGGTCCGCCAGCGGTGGCAGCAGGCGCTCGGCGCCGCGTTGCAGTTCGAGCACATCCACATCAAAACGGCGCTGCAGGCGGCTGTGGCGCAGGGTTTCGCCCACCAGGCTGGAGCTGGCTGGGATCGTCACTTCCGTGGAGTAGCCGCTCTGGCCCGGCGCCGCGACCAGTTCTGCCGAGCCGTCGTGGCGGCTGGGCAGCAGCATGGCCGGTGCCAGGAGCATGTAGGCCGAGCCCGCCAGCCACACCGGCAGGCCGATGGCGGTGATGCTGAAGAGCTCCAGAGAGCCATAGCCCAGTTGGCGGCTGATGTCGCTGGCCAGCAGGTTCACGGAGCTGCCCAGAAGGGTGAGGGTGCCCCCGAGCAGGGTGGCGAAGGAGAGGGGGAGCAGCACCCGGGAGGGGGCGATCCGGCGCCGGTGACACCAGGTTTCCAGCACGGGCAGCAGGCTGGCCACCACTGGGGTGTTGGGCACGATCCCGGAGATCGGCCCCACCACCAGTGCCAGCATCGCCACCATGCGTCGGTCGCTGCGGATCCGTTCCGAGGCGATCAGTTCGCGCAGCCGATCAAGGGCTCCACTGCGGAACAGGGCAGCGGACACGGCGAACAGGCCCAGCAGGGTGATCAGGGCCGGGCTGCCGAATCCGGCCAGGCCCTGTTCCGGCGTGAGCACACCCGTGCTCACCAGCAGGGCGACGCTGAGCAGCCCGGTCAGTTCCGGTGCGAGGACACCGCTGACGAACAGCACCACCGCCAGGACCAGCACCGCCAGTGTGATCAGGGCCTGGGGCTGGAGCAGAGCCGCACTCAGCTCGGCCATGGCACGGTGGAATCGGTGGCTGGGGCCAACGTATCGGTCCTGGTGCCCGATCCCCAGAACCGTTCGTCCAAACGCTGTTTCAGCCCCTGTAGCCCCAGGCCGCTGGTGGCGGAGACGTAAAGCACCTCAGGCTCCAAGCGGCGAATGGTGTCGATCGCGTCGGCGTCGCAGCGGTCGATCTGGTTCGCCACCACCTGGCGGGGCTGATCACAACCCAGGGCATCGAGCAGGCTGTGGACCGCCTGCAGTTGTCCGCTCCAGTCGGGATCGCCCAGGTCCACCACCAGCAGAAGCAGGTCGGCATCCACTGTTTCCTCGAGCGTGGCCTTGAAGGCTTCCATCAGGGCTTCCGGTAGCTCCCGGATGAAGCCCACCGTGTCGGTGATCAGGAGCACGTCGGCCGCGGCGGCGTCGCGGGGGAAGGCCAGGCGGCGGGTGGTGGGGTCGAGTGTGGCGAACAATTTGTTCTCCGCCAGCACCGTGCTTCGCCCCCGTTGGCCGCAGAGAGCATTGAGCAGGGATGACTTGCCGGCATTGGTGTAGCCCACTAGGGCGAGGCGGTGGAGATCCCCACGGCGATCCCGCAGCCGGCCCCGATGCTGTCGCAGCTGGGTGAGGCCGCGGCGGAGCGCTTCGATGCGCCGGCTGATCGCCCGGCGGTCCTTTTCCAGCTGGGTTTCGCCGGGGCCCCGGGTGCCGATGCCTCCGCCCTGTCGCGACAGACTGCGGCCGCGGCCGATCAGGCGTGGTAACCGGTAGCGCAGTTGGGCCAGTTCCACCTGCAGGCGTCCGGCGGCGCTGGCGGCCCGCTGGGCAAAGATGTCGAGGATCAACTCGGTGCGATCCATCACCGGGCAATCGAGCCACCGTTCCAGATTCCGCACCTGCACCGGCGTCAGCTCCCGATCGGTGATCACGAGCGACGCCTGATGACGACGCACCTCCAGGGCCGCCTCCTGCAGCTTGCCCGTGCCCCAGAGCGTCTGCGGGTGGGCGCTGCTCAGGGCCTGAGGGCAGTTGTTCACCGGTTCGGCTCCGGCGCTGCGCACCAGGCCCTCCAGTTCCGCCAGATCCCGCTCGTTGCGTTGCTCATCGCGGCCCGTGAGCGTCAGCAGCAGCACCCGCTCCGGGCCGCCGGCGCTGCGGCGATCGAGCGGTGGACCGGTGCTGGTGGAGGCTGTGCCGGATCCCGCTGGTGACAGCCGGCAGAACGCGTCGAGGTCATCCCCCTCCAGGGTCGCCCAGCCCAGGCTGCTGTGGCGCGCTGGCTGCCAGCCCCGGGCCGGCCGGCGACCGCCTGGTTCTGGTTTGGCGAGGTAGCGCAACCAGAGCTCCGGCTCCAGATCCAAGGCCACCACCGCCTCCCGCGGCTCCGGGCTCAGAAGGCCGCGTCCGCTTGCCGCCAGGCAACTCACCAGGCGCCAGCGCCGCCGGTCCCCCGTGCGCCGCCGTTCGCCGCCCGGCAGGTGGCTGAGCAGTTGGCCCGATTCCGTCAGGGGGCCGACCCAGAGCAATCGGCAGAGACCGCGGGCATCGATCAGCAGGTGGAGGGGCTGCTTCAGATCCAGGCAGAGATCCGCCAGGCGCTCCAGGGTGAGCGGGTCGGCGCCGTTGTCGCTGGGGTGGCGGCGGTGGCTGAGGCGCTCGGCCTGACGCAGTTGAGAGGGACGCAAGCCGCGGGTGCGACCCGCCAGATGGGCCTGCTTCAACCGCCCAGTGCCCAGGCGCCGGCGGAGCGCAGGCCAAGCGACAGATCCGGCAGCCGGGCCAGATAGATGAGCCGGCGCAGCTGGAAGGCGAGGGGGCCGGCCAGGGTGAGGCCCATGCCGGTGATCGTGGCCTCGCCCACGCCCAGGCTGAGCATTTCGCCCAGATCCCGGAACTGGAACGGCATCGGTTCGGATCCGGCGCGGAGCGCCATCACGGTTCGGGCCGCAGCCTGGCCCTGCTGCAGTGCTGCCTGGGCGGTGTGCGGCCAGGTGTCGACGGCCGCCTCCACCGTCTGACGCACGGCCACATCACCGATCGCCAGCAGCGATGGACAGGCGACGCTGCAGAGCACGTCATTGACCAGCAGTCGGCCCTGGCGGCAGGGGAGCGACGGCGTCAGCGACGGCAGGCGGGCACGGGTGCCGGCCGTCCAGATCAAGCCATCGTGGCCGAGGCTGCCCTGGTCGAGATGCACCACGCTGGCGTCGACGGAACGGACGGAGCGGCGAAGGTGGAGCTCGACTCCTCTCTTCTGGAGGGCGCGGCTGGCCTGCTCACGGTTGAACGCTTTCGCGTTGGGGAGGATCGTGTCGCCGCGTTCGATCAGATGCACCGTGGCCGATCCCCGCAGCAGGTCGGCGAGCTTGCAGGCCAGCTCGACTCCGGCTGCGCCGGCGCCCACGATCGCCACGTTGCGGTGCTGCTGACGGTTCAGGGCTTGAATCCGCTCCCGCAGCAGGGTCACATCCTGGAGGGTGTGAAACCGCAGGGCATGGTCTTCGACACCGGGAATGCCGAAGTCGTCGGGTTCTGACCCGCTGGCCAGCACCAGCTGTCCGTAGCTGAGGCAGTCGCCATTCGAGGTCTGAACCGTGCGTGAGCTGGTGTCGATGCGGCTGGCCCGGCTCTGGATCCAGGCGATGCCACGGCTTCTCAGCAGGGTGTCGTAGCTGGGGGCCACTTCCCAGGGGCGCAGCTCGTTGCTGAGCAGCTCGTAGAGCAGGGGCAGGAACAGGAAGCGATCGTTCGGCTCGATCAGCACGATCGGCGGGCGGGGCTGGTGCTGGCTCAGGGCCAGGGCTGTGCTGAGGCCGCCGAAGCCGCCGCCGACGATCACCACAGCATCGGTTTCCATGACACTCCGCTGATCTGCTCGAACCATAGGCAGCCCCAGCGGACGGTCGGCATTGGAGAATGGGCTGAAGAACCACGGGCTGATCGCAACGGATGGTGTCTCAGCTATGGCGTTGGTGATGACAGGCGAGCAGGAGCTGCTGCAGGACCGTGCCCTGCTGGAACCGCTTACGCCGCGCGACCGTCTGCTTTGGGCGGCCGAGCGCTTTGGCGCTGGCTTTGCCGTTACCACCAGTTTCGGGATCCAGTCGGCGGTGCTGTTGCACATGCTCAGCACCCTGCCGATGGGACAGGACATCCCGGTGATCTGGGTGGATACGGGCTATCTCCCGCCCGAGACCTACCGCTATGCCGACGCGCTGACCCAGCGTTTTGGCTTGCGATTGCATGTGACGCAGAGCCCGCTGTCTCCAGCACGGATGGAGGCCCTTCATGGACAGCTCTGGGCCACGGGGCGGATGGAGGATCTGGATCTTTATCTGCGGCTGCGCAAGGTGGAACCCCTGGAGCAGGCGATGGAGACCCTGGAGGTGCGGTGCTGGTCGAGTGGGGTGCGCCGCGGCCAGACCGACCATCGCGGCACCATGTCGCTGCTGGATCCGATACGGGGTCGGCTCTCCCTGCGACCGCTGCTGGAGTGGACTCCGCGCGATGTGTACTACTACATGCAGGAGCATGCTCTGCCCCAGCACCCCCTGTTCGAGCAGGGCTATTCCACGGTGGGTGACTGGCACTCCAGTGCACCCGATGGTGCGGAGCAATCCGGGCGCCAGACCCGCTTCGGCGGCATGAAGCAGGAATGCGGCATCCATCTCCCGGGGGTGATGGGGGACGGCATCTAGTGGGAGCTGACCGCTTCAGCGTCCTGCTGATCGGCAACAGTCGCTGGCACTGGGCGGCGTGGCGGAGCGGCGGTTGGCAGTTCGACCATGGCGCTCCGGAGCTGCAGCGCCTGCGCCTTCAGCCTCCCGATCGCTGGGCGGCCGTCGGACCTGTGCCCAGCGAGGCTGGCCTCGATCCGGCTCGGCAGATCACCGTGGCGGAGGTGCCTTTGCAGGAGCTGGCGCCCTGGGTCGGTGTCGATCGGGCCCTGGCGGCCTGGCGGGCCTGGCAGTTGATCCGGGCGACGGATGCGCCCGGGGTGCTGGTGGCGGATGCGGGCACCGTGCTCAGTCTCACCAGGGTCACCGCTGCGGGGGCGTTCGCCGGCGGGCAGCTGGCACCGGGGCTGGCGCTCCAGGGGCGGGCGATGGCCCAGGGCACCAGGGCCCTGCCGAGTCCGGAACCGGAGCGCGTGCAGGATCGCGATGACCCACTGTTTCCCCGGGAGACCGCTGCGGCGATGCGCCGTGGCGCCCTGCAGGCTGCTGTGGGTTTGCTGGTGGAGGCGCAACAGTGTTGTCCCTGGCCGCTCTGGCTCTGCGGTGGTGATGCACCGCAGCTGTTTCCCCATCTGCAGGGGCGCGGTGTTGAGGTGCGGCATGTGCCGGAGCTGGTGCTGGAAGGGCTGGTGACCCTGCCGGTGGGGCAGGGCCCGCTCGCCATCACACTGCCGCCGCTCAGGCCAGCTTGAGGTCCGCCAGGATCTGATCGGCCATCACTTCGGCTTTCACCTTGCGGTAGATCAGCTCCAGATTGCCCTGAGCATCGATCACAAACGTGTGTCGCATCATGCCCATGAATTCACGGCCCATGAATTTCTTCAGTCCGTAACTCTCGTAGGAGCTGGCGACCGGGCAGGGCTCCGCATCGGTCAAGAGCGTGAACGGCAACGTCTGTTTGGCGATGAAGCGCTGGTGTGATGCGGCGTTGTCTTTGCTGATCCCCAAGACCACGATGTCGTGCTTCTCAAACTCCGCCCAGCGATCGCGAAAGTTGCAGGCCTCTTTCGTGCAGCCCGGTGTGGCGTCCTTGGGATAGAAGTAGATCACCACGCGCTTGCCCCGCAGGGATGACAGCTGCACTGAGGCACCGTTCTGATCTGGGAGCGTGAAATCAGGTGCGGGATCTCCGATCTGAAGGGTCATGCTGCAGTGATCACGGGCCGCGGCGCAGCGTACCCGCCTTGTGGCTTGTGCTTCTGCCGCAGGGATGGCACGAATCGCCGCAGCAGGGGGTCCAGTCGCAAGAGTGTCTATCGGCACAGGAAACGGCCTGGGCTGAGGCACTGCCGCCTCGGCATCGGGATCGCTATCGGCTGTCGCGTTCCTGGATGCGTCGGCTTCTGGGCGATCTGTTCAGCGTCGATCCACGCGATCTGCCCCTGCAGGCTCCCCCGGGGTTGCCTCCCGAGCTGGCAAGCGGTTGGGGGGGCGTCAGCCTCAGTCACTGTTGTGACGCGTTGCTGGTGGGTTGGGCCCCTGATCGGCTCGGTGTGGATCTGGAGCGTCGGGATCGCGCTGTGCCCGCAAGGGCTCTGGCGGAGCGCTTTTTTCTGGAGCCGGAGCGCCGGGCGCTTCGGGGGCTGGAGGGGCAGGCGCTTCGCGAGGCGGTGCTCGACCTGTGGGTGGTGAAGGAGGCGGCGATCAAATGGCAACACGGCAGCATCGCGCGCGACCTGAGCCAGTGGTCGTGCCAGCCCGAACCTGATCTGGTGGTCCATCGCACGGGGGGGTGGACCCTGGCGGTGCAGCGCTGGCATGTGGGCGACTGGACCTTGGCGATGACCCGATCGGCGCTGTCTGAGGTCAGACAGGCCGGGATCCTCTGCCTAGCCTGATGGAGGTCGTTTTCTCTGTCGGCCTTGGCCTCCCTGTCGCTGCGTCAGCTGCCCTCCACGCTGGCGGCCGTGTGCCTGGTGGCGCTGGGGCTGGCGGGCATGACGCGCCCTTCCACGCCGGTGACGGCACGACTGGCCTCGATCACGGCTCTGGAGGATGACACCAGGCCAGTGAGCCTGGTGCTCGAGGAGCGCGAGAGCACCCTGCATCGGCGCCGCGACTCGGAGGTGCTGCTGTCCCAGTTCGTGAGCGGTCAGATGACCCGCCATTACTGGGGGCATTTCGCGGGCTCTCTGCCGGATCTGGGCTTGGATGCGGGCCAGGACCTCCAGGCCCGGGTGGAGCGTGGGCCTGGCTTCAGCCGGCTCTGGTTGACGCCCCGTCGCGGCGGTGAGGGCTTCATGGCCGAAGTGCGTCTCAAGGGTGATCGCCTGGAGCGCTTGCAGTGCCGCGGTTCTCTGCCACGTCCCAGCACATTGGCGGTGTCTGGATGCCCTGCGGGTTGGCAGGCCTTCGGGCCGACAGGACCCTCTTGATTCACAATCTTGCCGCGGGATTGATGAGACGCGCGAGTGTTGGTAGACCCGATCTGCACAGTCCAAAGCCGGCCTCTATGGCGCGTCTTTGGTGCTGAACTGCCCAAATCAGTTGGCAGTTTTATTCCCGTCAGTAATAATTCGGTTGACGTCTTTTTCCGCCGTCCGTGTTCACCCGTCTCGCTGCCGGCCTCGTTGCTGGCGTCTCCCTCTCCACTTTGGCTGTCGCCGCTGAAGCCGGTACCTCGCGCCCTGTGCGCTGGGAAACTGGTGGCGCTGTCTGGACCACCAAGTCCAAAGCCTTCAAAACCTTCTTCAAGAACGGTGACATCACCGACCGGGCTCTGCAGTCCGGCATCGGCGGCTCCGGCTGGACCGCTGATGAGATCCGCGAAGGCATGACCAAGACCTACGACGTTGATCTGATCGGCGTCTCCCGCTTCCTCTACTCCAAGGATGGTGAGAAGTTCCTCAAGGAGCAGACCACCAGCTACTTCCCCTACTGGATGAAGACGAAGACCTCCGTGGTGGCCCTCCGCTCCGCGATCATCGCCGACTCCATCGACGGCAAGCTGTCCTCCCAGGGCATCATGGGCAACCTGCCCGTTGCTTTTGCTCTGGCTGACAACGGCAAGTCCGACGGTTCCCAGAACGTCTGCAAGAGCGGCCTCAACGGTGCTCAGTCCACTTCGCTGCTGTCCTGGTACGTGTTCCTCCCCGCTTGCATCCAGGCCAACCAGATCCTGCCTGCTGCTCCCGCTCCCCGCGCCGCTGCTCCCGTCCGCGGCCTCTGGTGAGCCATCCGAAGTCTTTGCGACTTCTTCCCCTCAAGCCCCGGCATGGCCGGGGCTTTTTTTGCCTTCAGCCTCTTGATCGCTCACCCGACAGGCGGAGGTGGCAGAGCCGCTGGGGCAGGGCGCGACCGCGATGCGCCTCGAGCCAGCGCCGCAGCAGGGGACCACAGGCGGAAGCCTCGGGCCCACTTGCGTCCAGGCGGCGCCGATAGGGGCGACCTTCCCCCAACCAGCGCTCAATCAAGGGTTGATCCAGGGGCAGGCGCAGCGATTCCTGCCACCGCTCCTGGCTGAGCGACCAACCGGCCCGTTGCAAGGCGGCCTGCAGCGCGGTCGTGGCCCGTGCATCGTCCAGCCAGGTTGACTCCAGGGCCAGAAGCGCGTCGAGTTGCCGGCGTTCACTGCTGGCGAGTTGCTCGGGTTTGAGTTGCCCCAGTGCGAGCAGGGCAGCGGTGGGGCCGAGCTCCGGTGTGCTGATCAACAGCCGCAGGCGGCTGTTATCGCTGGCCCGGTCACTGACGCTGGCCCAGTGGCGATCCAGGTTCGCCAGGGCGAGGTCCTCCTGGTTCAGCCGACCGCCGATCACCTCAAAGCGGTGCTCTGGATCGAGCTGCAGCAGACCCTCCACACCGTTCAGCAGCATCGGTTGGTGCAGGGGATCGAGCAGGGTGATTTGGGCCTCGAGCCGATCACGATCCTGGCTGGAGCCGCAGAGCATCGCCACGCTGCCATCGGAGACCGCAGCGAGGGGATCGAGGGCCCAGAGCAGGGAGCGACCCCCCACCAGCAGCACCCGATCGGTGCGTTGCCAGCGCAGGTCGGCCCAGAGCCGTCGTCGCAGCTCCTGCAACCGTTCGCCGTCCTGCGCCAGTTGCCGTTGCAGCCAGCGTTCCAGCTGGGGCTGCTCCGGTCCGCTGCTCACCAGCAGGGGGTGGTCATCCACGGCTTCGGCGGCAGCGGCCAGCTGGGCGGCGCGACGTTCGAGCAGCCGATCCCGCCGCGCCCCTTCCCAGCCCTGGCGCCCGGGCGTCCAGAACGCTTCCCCCTGCAGGGCTGTGGGCAGATACTGCTGGGCCACCCAGTGCTCCCGGAAGGCATGGGGATAGCGATAGCCCTGGCCATCGCCGAAGGCGTCGCCGTCTCGGTTGGCGTCACGCAGGTGGCTGGGCACGTCCTGCTTTTGGGCGCTGCGCACGCTCTTGATCGCTTCGAAGATGCCGATCGTGCTGTTGCTTTTGTCGGTGCAGGCCAGGTAGAGCGCCGCCTGGGCGAGGGGGTAGAGGCCCTCCGGCAAGCCGGTGCGTTCGAAGGCGGAGGCGCAGGCTTCCACCACCACCATCGCCTGGGGATCGGCCAGCCCCACGTCTTCCCCGGCGGCGATCAGCATCCGCCGGAAAATGAAGCGAGGGTTCTCTCCCGCTTCGACCATGCGAGCCAGCCAGAACAGGGCGGCATCAGGGTCGGAGCCCCGCAGCGACTTGATGAAGGCGCTGATCGTGTCGAAATGGGCGTCGCCCTGCTTGTCGTAGAGCACTGCCCGCTGCTGGATCGATTCTTCGGCGATGGCCAGATCGATCCTCACCGTGCCGTCGTCGTCCGTTGGGGTGCTCTCCACGGCCAGCTCCAGGGCATTGAGCAGGCTGCGGGCATCGCCGTTCGCCACATCCACCAGATGGGCGGCGGCCTCGGCTGTCACGCTGACCGCCCGGTTGCCATAGCCCCGTTCGCTGTCGCTGAGGGCCCGCTGCAGCAGGCGGTGAAGATCCTCGGCCTCGAGCGCTTGAAGGCGGAACAGACGCGACCGGCTCACCAGCGCCTTGTTGACCTCGAAATAGGGGTTTTCCGTGGTGGCGCCGATCAGGGTGAGGGTGCCGTTCTCCACCCAGGGCAGCAGGGCATCCTGCTGGGCGCTGTTGAAGCGATGCACCTCATCGATGAACAGGATCGTGCGCAGGCCGTGTCGTTCGAGCCGCTGTCGCGCCGCATCGACCTCCGCCCGCAGCTCCTTCACCCCGGCGAGCACGGCATTGAGGCTGCTGAAGTGCGCGCGGGTGTGGTTGGCGATGATCCGCGCCAGCGTGGTCTTGCCGACTCCTGGCGGACCATGCAGCAGCAGGTTGCCGACCCGATCGGCGGCGATGGCGCGGCGCAGCAGGCGACCCTCGGCCAGGATGGCGCCCTGACCGACGAAGTCATCGAGGTCGCGCGGCCTGAGGCGATCGGCCAGAGGCGCCTGCCGCTGCCTGAGCTGATCGCCGTGATGCGAGAACAGATCGGCCGTCATCCCACCGGTCTTGATCAGCAGATTCTGGCCTGTGCGGGATTCCAGCACCGCGCCAACCTTCCATAATCAGTCCCATCTGCAGCCGCCCGTGATTCTTCTGCGACGTCTGGCACCCCTTGCGGCTCTGGGCGTCAGCCTTGCGGCCTGTGGCAAAGCGACGCCACCACGGGCGCCTGTGGCGGTGGAGGTGGCTCCTGTGACCGAGGCTCGCTTCACCGACGACATCGACACCGTCAGCACCCTGGAGGCGAAGGAGCTGGTGCAGCTGGCGGCCCAGGCCTCCGGCCGGATTCTGGAACTGAAAATCTCCCAGGGCGATGCGGTGGCCCCCGGCCAGTTGCTGGTGGTGCTCGATCAGGCCCAGATCCGCGCCGAACTGGCCAACCTCCAGGCGCAGGCGCAGAAGGACAAGCTCAACTGGGAGCGGTTTGAGTTTCTCGTGCCGCAGGGGGCCGCCTCCGCCCTGCAGCGCGATGAATACAAGGCCCAGTACGTCGCCTCAAGGGAAGCGGTGATCGCCAAGGAAGCCGATCTGTCTTACAGCAACCTGCGCTCACCGGTGCGAGGGATCGTGGCCGATGTGCAGGTGAAGGTGGGGGATGTGATCCGCTCCGGTGATCCCTTCACCCAGCTGATCAAGAACAACCAGCTGGAGGCCCGGGTGGAAGTGCCCTCCACCTATTCCGATCGGATTCAGCTGGGGCTTCCGGTGGTGCTGAGCATGCCCGGCTCGACCAAGGTGCTCGCCCAGAGCACGGTCACGTCGGTGGATCCGACCATTGCCGCTGGCACCCAGGCACTGCTGGTGAAAGCCGTGTTCCCCAACCCCGATGGCGTGCTGCGCAACGGCCAGCGGCTGCGCACCCGGGTCCAGCTCGATGCGCGTCAGCTGCCGTCGGTGCCCTTCGCTGCCGTCACCCAATCGTCGGGGCAGAGTTTTGTGTATCGGGTGGGCAGCTTCAAGCAGCTGGAAGCGCAGCCGGGCAAGGCGGATCTGAGCCGGATCCGCAAGGGCATTGAGATGGGCAAGATCCCAGCGGGCACCCGTTTTGCCCTGCAGACGCCGGTGACCCTGGGGTCACTGCAGAACAACCGTTATCCCGTGGTCAAGGGCCTGGCGCTGGGTGACAAGGTGATCACCACCAATTTGCTCAGCCTTCGGCATGGCATGCCGATTCAGGTCAAGAACTGACGGCCTGATATGTCGGCATCCAACAACTTCATCACCAGGCCGGTTCTCACCACGGTCTGCAGCATCCTGATCGTGATTGTGGGTCTGATTGCGATCCCAATCCTGCCGATTGAAAACCTCCCCGATATCGCTCCCCCCACCATCAAGGTGCGAGCCACCTACACGGGTGCCGATGCGGTGTCAGTGGAGGAAGGCGTCACCAGCGTGCTCGAGCAGCAGATCAATGGTGTGGAGAACATGGACTTCATCAAGTCCAACAGTTCATCCGATGGGGTGAGCGCCATTGATGTGGCCTTTGCCAGCGGCACCGATGGTGATATCAACCAGGTGAATGTGCAGAATCGAGTCTCCCTGGCGGAGCCCCAACTGCCGGAGGAGGTGCGAAAAGCCGGGGTCACGGTGAATAAGGCCTCCAACTCGATTCTTCTGGTTTACAACTTTGTCAGCGAAGACCCAGATAAGATTTTTTACAGCGCAGAAACGATCAGCGGTCTGCTCGATCTCAATCTCACCGATGCGATCAAGCGGGTGAAAGGGGTGGGCGATCTCACCTATTTCGGCAATCGCAAGCTCGCCTTCCGTCTCTGGCTCGACCCTAACAAGCTCACCGCTTTCGGTCTCACCTCCTCGGAAGTGGTGAATCAGGTGAGCAGCCAGAATCGTCTGGTGCCTGCCGGTCAGGTGGGCGGTGAACCCTCGCCGCAGGGTCAGGAGTTCACCTTCACCGTGCAGCTGCAGGGGCGACTGCGCAGCGTGGAGGAGTTCGAAAATATGATTGTGCGCACCGTCGAGGACGGCGGCCTGGTCCGTTTGCGCGATGTGGGCACGGTGCAACTGGGTGGGGAGTCGTATGCCGTGAGTGCCACCGACCTCCAGGGTGTGCCCTCGGTGGGGCTGGCGGTGTATCAGCTTTCGGGGAGTAATGCGCTCGAGGTGTCGGATGGGGTGAAGCAGGTGTTGGCTGACTTTGAAGCCAGCATGCCCGTGGGCCTGAAGATGGAGAAGATCTACGACAACACCGATTTCATCAGCGCCTCAATTCAGGGAGTGGTGAATTCCCTTCGGGATGCCGTGGTTCTTGTCGTTCTGATTCTGTTTCTGTTTCTGCAGAATTGGAAGGCCACCCTGGTGCCGGGGATCGCGATTCCGGTGGCACTGATCGGCACTTTCGGCCTGGTGCTGGCCTTCGGCTTCTCCCTGAATCAACTCACCCTGTTCGGTCTGGTGCTCGCCACCGGCTTGGTGGTGGATGATGCCATCACCGTGATCGAAGACACCTCGTCGAAGCGGGCGGAAGGCCTCTCCGCCCTGGAGGCGGCCAAGGCGACGATGGATGAACTGTTCTCCGCTGTGATTGCCACATCGCTCGTGAAATTCGCCGTGTTCCTGCCCGTGCTGTTTTTCCCCGGCGCCACGGGCACGATCTATAAGCAATTTGCAGCCACGGTGATCTTTTCGATCGCCATTTCCACGTTCAATGCCCTCACCTTCTCGCCGATGCTCTCCGCCCTGCTGTTGGCGCGGGAATCGAAGGATCCCGGGCGCCGGGCCTATGCCATCGCCGGCACGCTGATCGGCTTTGCCTATGGACTGTTGGTGGTGGGGGGTGGCGCGGCCCTGGTGTTGGTGCCCACGGTGGTGGCTGCCCTGTTCGGTCTGGTGCTCGCCCGCCTGATCGACCGCCCCTGTGCGCTCCCCTTCACGCTCGGTGGTGCCATCAGCGGTCTGGCGCTGGTGGGGGTGAGTCGTTGGTTTCCGGTGCTGTTTTTTCCAGCCCTCGGCCTCAGCCTCGGCTGGTTCACCCCGGTGATCTTCGCCAACTTCAATCGCCTCTACGCGGTGATGGAGCGTCGCTACGCCGCTGCCCTGGGCTGGGCCCTGAGCCGGCGCCGTCTGGTGATGAGTCTGCTGGCGACCGGCATCCTGCTCACCGCCGTCGCCTTCCGGGCGATTCCCGGTGGTTTTGTGCCGATCGAAGACCAGGGCTATGCCATCGGTGTGGTGCAGGCGCCGGAGGGTGTGTCCACCCAGGTGACCGAGGCGATCAATGATCAGGTCGCTGCTGTGTTGCGCACGGAGAAAGACATCACCGCCGCCTCCGTGTTCAGCGGTGCCAGCCTCGATGGCAACAGCCCCAACAAAGGGCTGTTTTTCTTCGGCACCAAGAATTGGTCGGATCGCCGTGAGCGAGATCAGAATGTGGCGGCGATTGTGGAGCGTTTGAATCGCAAGTTGGCTGCAGCGATTGATGGCGCCCGGGTGTTTGTGGTGGAACCGCCGGCGATCCCCGGCTATGGCACCGGCGGCGGCTTCGAGTTTCAGCTGCTCGATCAGAGCGGTGGTGCCTACAACCTCGGCCAGTTCTTCGCCACAGCCGGCCAGTTGATCCAGGCGGGCAACAGCGATCCGGATCTGGATCGGGTTTACACCCTGTTTGCGCCCGAGTCACCCCAGATCGCCATCGATGTGGATCGGGATCGGATGGCGGCTCTCGGCGTTGATTTCGGAGCTGCGATGCAGACCTTCAGCGTCAATTTCGGTGGCCTGTATGTGAATGACACCTTCCAGGAGGGCAAGGTGCGACGCGTGTACGTGCAGGCCGGTGCGGAAAGTCGGGCCACACCCGACAAGCTCACGGCCCTCTATGTGAAAGACCAGCAGGGTGATCAGATCCCCCTCTCCGAGTTCTTCACGGTGAAGGAAACGGTGGGCCCCACCGTGGTGCCCCACTTCAACCTCTATCGCTCGATCAAGATCGAGGGCACGCCGGCGCCGGGCAAGAGTTCCGGTCAGGCGATCAATGCCATGAAGGCCATCTTCGCCCGCTTGAACCCCCAGGGCTTGAGCTTCGACTGGACCGGCATTTCCAGGGAGGAGGTCAAGGCCGGGGCCCTGGCGGTGGTGATCTTCGCCCTCGGCGTGTTGGCGGTGTATCTCGTGCTGGCGGCCCAGTACGAGAGCTATTCCGATCCGTTGATCATCCTGATGACCGTGCCGACGGCCATGCTCGGTGCCCTGATCTTTCTTGCCCTGCGTGGCGAAGTGCTCAATGTGTATGCCCAGGTGGGGCTGGTGATGTTGATCGGCCTGGCGGCGGGCAACGGCATCCTGATCGTGGATCTGGCCAACCAGCGCATGCTGGCCGGGGCCTCGGCACTGGAAGCGGCACGGTTTGCCGCCGGTTCCCGCTTGCGGCCGATTCTGATGACGGCGATCTCCTCGCTGTTTGGCTTTCTTCCCCTGGTGTTTGCCAGTGGGGCAGGGGCCCGCAGCCAGACGTCTCTGGGGGCGGTGGTGTTCGGCGGCCTGCTGGTGGCCACCGTGCTCTCGTTGTTTGTGGTGCCCGTCTTCTATGTGGTGGTGAAGACGCTGCTCTCCAGCGACAGCGCTGCTGTTGAGGAACCATCGGCATGAAACCGGCTGCATTTCAAGGCTTCAAGGTGCTCTGGGCCGCTCTGATCGGGGCGGCGATCGGCGTTGTGCTGGCGTTGTTTCTCGATGCATTCCTGCGCAACACCCCCGCCGATCTCTCCCCCGGCCGGGTGCGTTACCTCTACGGGGTGGTGGTGGCCGCCGCCGCTCTGTTCGGTGCTGCCATCGAGAGCATGCGGCAACTTCAGGAAGGAAGCCCGGAGGCGGACTATCACCGCTCCAGGCGCCGCCACCACCGCCGCTGACCCTTCGCGCTCAAGCGATCAGGTGATCACCGTGGGACGGTCCATGCCGGTGCGGACCTGGATTTCGGCGAGCTGATTGATCGCCTCGATCATGTCGGCCAGGGCCACCTGGGGATCTTGGTGCAGATCGCCGCTGCTGGGCACATAGCTCTCCAGATACACCCGGATCGTCGCCCCCTTGGTGCCGGTGCCGGAGAGACGCACCACCACGCGGCTGCCGTCATCGAGCAGGATGCGCAGACCCTGGCCCGTGGTCACGGAGCCGTCCACCGGGTCGGTGTAGCTGAAGTTGTCGGCCGCCTGGATGCGGCGACCGGCGAAGTCCTGGCCACGGAGAGCCGGCAGCATGGCCTCGAGCCGCTCATAGAGGCCATGGGCGGCGTCGCTAGGCACGGCTTCATAGTCGTGGCGGGAGTAGTAGTGCCGGCCGAAGCGGGCCCAGTGCGCCGCCATGATCTCGGCCACGCTGCAGCGGCGCTCCGCCAGGATCTGCAGCCAGAAGAGCACGGCCCAGAGGCCATCCTTCTCGCGCACATGGTTGCTACCGGTGCCGAAGCTCTCCTCGCCGCAGAGGGTGATCCGGCCTGCATCGAGCAGATTGCCGAAGAATTTCCAGCCGGTGGGCGTCTCGTAGCAATCGATGCCCAGGTCTTTCGCCACCACATCCACGGCGGCGCTGGTGGGCATGGAGCGGGCCACACCGGCCAGACCGGCGGCGTAAGCGGGTGCGACTGTGGCATTGGCGGTGAGCACAGCGAGGCTGTCGCTGGGATTCACGAAACAGTGCTGACCCAGGATCATGTTGCGATCGCCATCGCCATCGCAGGCGGCACCGAAGCGGTAAGCCTCCCCGTTGAGCAACAGATCGGCGAGCTCGTGGGCGTAGGTGAGGTTGGGATCGGGGTGACCACCACCGAAATCCTCCAGCGGAACGCCATTGCGCACGCTGCCGGCGGGAGCACCGAGCAGCTCCTCGAACAGGCGCGTGGCGTAGGGGCCGGTGACGGCGTGCATCGCGTCGAAGGCCAGGGGGAAATCGCTGCGGATCAGATCACGGATGCGATCGAAATCAAACAGCTGCTGCATCAGCGCCACGAAGTCCTCGACGCCGTCGATCACCTCCACTGTCATGGTGCCGATGGTGTGGCGGCCGGGAGCTTCGAGGGGAATTGGCGCAGCATCCACGATCGAATACTGCTCCAGGGTTGTGGTGCAGGCGAACACCGCATCGGTGAAGGCGGCCGGCGTGGGGCCACCGTTGGCACCGTTCACTTTCACGCCGAAATCCCCATTGGGGCCACCGGGGTTGTGGCTGGCGGAGAGGATGATGCCGCCGATCGCCTGCCGCTGGCGGATCAGGTTGGAGGCGGCCGGGGTGGAGAGGATGCCACCGGTGGTGAGGATCACCTGGCTGAGGCCGTGGGCCGCGCCCATGCGCAGAATCACGTCGATGGCGCGGCGGTTGCCGTAACGCCCATCGCCACCCACCACCAGCGTGCCCCCCTGCACGCCGGGGAGGGTGCGGAACACCGCTTCCACGAAGCTTTCCAGGTAGTGGGGTTGTTCAAACTGCTGGCTGCTCTTACGCAGCCCTGAGGTTCCCGGCTTCTGATCGGTGAAGGGCGCATCGAGCCGCACCTGGCGCTGGGTCGGTTCCGCCGGGGCTGAGGTCGTCATCAAACGCGCCGCATCGCTACCGGGAACCTAAACATGATCCGGCGCTGGGGTCGTGTTGGGCGCAACCAGTTGTCGTAGCTACCTTGCCGGTGGCAGGTCCGCTCCCCACGCCATGAAGATCGACCATCCCAACGCGGCTCCCTTGAGCGACGAGCAGCTGCTGGTGCTGCAGAGCGTCAAGCAGCGCCTCGATGCGATGGTGTCGAGCCATGGCCTCACGCCCGAGGATGTGCAGGAGCTGGTGCGCGAGATCAAGAACCACCCTTTGATCAGCACGCAGCTGATGGCGGAAATCCAGGCGGAAGTGACCCGGCTGATGCCTGGTCAGCGCTTCACGTTTGACTGGGATTAGGAGCGCCGGGTTTCGGTGCTGATGGTTTCGGCTTCACTGGGTCGGCACAGACCACGGTGAGCCGGCGGGCTGGCTTATCGATCGCGTCGCGGCGTTGAAAGCTGTTGCTCGCTGCCGGTTTGGCGACCTGGAGCAGTTCCCACACCGCGTCTTTGCAGGCAGCGGGAAGGCGGGGGTGATCCATGAGTGGATCGGCGAGAGCGCGGGTGCGTTCGCAGGGCTCAGCGCTGTTCTCTCTGGAGCAGTCGAAGGCCTTGAGCTGGATGGTGCGCAGTTCATCTTTGCTGGGAAAAGGCACATACTCCACTTGCACCAGCTCCATCCCCGCCAGCGCCTGGGGGGCGACCAGCAACAGGCCGATCAGCAGGGATGGGGCGCGCAGTTGCAACGGGTGTCCTTCGCTCCGGCTCATTCAAACCCATAACCCCAGTGATCGAGCCAGGCGGCGAGGAAGCGGTCACAGGGTTCCAAGTAGTGGCGGTAACGGCGCCATTTGTTGATGGAACTGCTGTAAAGCGGTTGCACCACCTGGGCGGCGGATGGGGTGTTGATCAGGTCCCGGTCTCTGGCGGTGCGTTGAAAGGCGATCAGCCGCTCGTCCCAGGGCAGGTTGAGGCGGTCGAGAACGGGTTGGATCGTCGCCGGTAGGTCGGCAATCAGATCCTCGTAGCGGATCACCTGCACCGCCGGATCGAGTTGGCGTTGCACGTGCAGCCAGGCCGTCATCACCCGGTCGTAGAAGCGGGCTGCCTCGGGCAGGGAGCGCAGGTGCAGCATGGCGTCGTTGGCGGCGAAGGTCTGCTGCACGCAGGAGAGCACCGTGTCGCGCGGGTTGCGGATCGCCAGCAGAAAGGTGGCGTCGGGGAACACGGCCTGGATCAGGGGCACGGCGCAGATGTGCAGCGGCAGTTTGTCGATCAGCACCGGTTGTGAGCTGTCCCAGAAGGGGGCCATGCCCTGCCAGTAGAGCTGCTGCAGGTCCTGCAGGTCGTGCTCGTCCAGGCGGGCGAATTGCTCGATCGACCACCCCCGCGTCTCCTGCAGGTGGATCTCCAGAGCGGCGATCCCCGGCTTTTCTTCCGCCACATCGATGGCGGGATGGGAGCGCAGGATGGTGTCGAGCAGGGTGGTGCCGGAGCGGGGGAAGCCCATCAGAAATACCGGTGGCCGGCGCTGGGACTCCCGGCCCGGATCGATGGCGGATGGGGCTTGGCCTCGGGAAAGGCGCCGCTGGGCGAGTTGCTCGGCGAGCTGGCGCCCCCTCTGCCAGGAAAGTTGACGCCTCTCCATTTCGATCACCAAGGGGGCTTGATGGAGCAGAGCAATGCGTCGCTACAGCGAGGCCGTCAAGGCTGATGTGAGAAGGCGGATGAGTCCGCCGATGCGGCAGAGCGTGGCCCAGATCTCAGCAGAGCTGGGCATTCACGTGGTCACCCTCTACAACTGGAGGAAGGCCTGGCGGTTGCAGGGAGAGGTGGTGCCGGCATCCGAGAAGGATCCTGAGGGCTGGGGCGCCACCGATAAGTTCACGGTGGTGCTCGAGACCGCTGGGCTCAACGCCACCGAGCTCAGTGCCTACTGCCGCGAGCGGGGCTTGTTCCCGGAGCAGGTAGAGCGCTGGCGTCAGGCATCGCAGGATGCCAACGAAAAACCAGTGCTCACCTTGAAAGAGCAGAAGGAGCTTGAACGGCTCCGCGCCCAGGATCAAAAGGAAATCAAGCGGCTCAAGCAGGAGCTGCGCCGCAAGGAGAAAGCCCTGGCGGAGGCGGCTGCACTGCTGATCGCCTCAAAAAAGATTCAGGCCTTCTGGGGAGAGGACGGGGACGATTGACGTCACCCGACGATCGCCGGAAGGCCCTGGATATTCTTGATGAGGGCATGGCCAATGGTGCCCGAGCCCGTGAGCTGGCCTTGCTGCTCGGCGTGGGGCTCACCACGCTGCAGCGCTGGCGCCGTCAGTTTGCTGGTGACGGTGATGGCGTCGACCGGCGCAAGGGGAGCCACCGCCACGTCGCTCACCGCCTCAGTGAGGAGGAACGCCAACGGATCCTGCTCACCTGCAACGAACCTGAATTTGCAGCGCTGCCGCCAGGCCAGATCGTGCCGGTCCTGGCCGATCGCGGGCTTTATATCGGTTCGGAACGCAGCTTTTACCGGGTGCTGCACGCTCACGGTCAGGTTCACCGGCGGGGTCGTGCACGGCCACCACAAGAACCAAGACCCGTGCCACGGCTGAGGGCCGCTGGTCCAAATGAGGTTTGGAGCTGGGACATCACCTACCTGCCCACCACCGTGCGCGGGATCTGGCTGTACCTCTACCTGGTGATTGACGTCTGGAGCCGCAAGGTTGTGGCCTGGGATGTCGCCGAGCGCGAGGATCCAGCCATTGCAGCGGATCTGGTGAGCAGAGCCTGCTTGAGAGAGAAGATCAGCAAGAGGCGCCGCCAACCGCTGATCCTCCACGCTGACAACGGCAATGCCATGCGTGCGTCGACGCTGGAAAGCCGGCTGGAAGAACTGGGTGTGCTCAGGTCGTTCTCACGGCCGCGCGTCAGCAATGACAACCCCTACTCCGAATCGCTGTTCCGCACAGCGAAGTACCGGCCTGATTACCCGAGACGGCCATTTGCCAGCAAGGACGAGGCCTGCCAGTGGGTCGCGTCGTTTGTCGACTGGTACAACCATCGGCACCGCCACAGCGGCATCAAGTTCGTGACGCCCCATCAACGCCATAGCGGTCAGGCCATCGAGATCTGTCGACATCGCGCTGTCGTGTACGAGCAAGCGCGCAAGCGACACCCACGCCGGTGGTCACGATCCACACGCTGCTGGCGTCAACCAGAGGTGGTCTGGATCAATCCACCACCAACAGAACTTGACCCCAGTCCAGCTACGTTGAGGATGGCTGCTTGAACAGCAGCAGGGGCGTCATCTTTGCTGGCAGTCACCGGCGGTAGGCGGCGATGCGTCTGGGCTGGGCGTCCGGATCGAGAGGGTCGTAGGCCGGATCCTGCTGGGCCGCCAGGAAGGCCTCCATGGCCGCGTCGATGTTGCCGCTGTGGTCGTCCAGCCAGGCGCGCGTGCTCCAGTGGCGGATCCGGGCGGTGGGCGGCAGGGCGGTGATCGCGTCGCTGTTGAGCTGGTCGCTGATGGCTCGGGCGTTGGAGAACTGCTGGCGCTGCAGGGCCAGGGCTGCCGCATACACCTGCGCGACTGGATCGCTGACGCCCTGACCTCTGCTGTCGAGCAGCTGCTCCAGGGCGTTGGCCTGGCGCGTCACGGTGAAGTGCTCCAGGCTTGCCGCCACCACGGCGGCCGAGGCATGGGGCTCTGTGGCGCAGCGGCGGAAGTTCTGATCGGCGGCCTGGATCTGCCGGGCTTCCCGCTGGGCGCTGGCGAGGATCAGCCGGATTTCGGCAGCGTGTGGCGCCTGGGCGAGCACCTGCTGCAGCGTGTCGATGGCGGCGTCGGGATGGCCGGCCTGCAGCTGAGACCAACCCAGCCCCTGCAGCACCCGGAGATTGCCGGGCCGGAGCCGGAGGCTGCGCGCGAAGCAGGCCATCGCCGCCTCATGATCGCCGCGGCTCTGCAGGCAGAGGCCGAGGTTGGTGAGGGCGATCGCGAAATCGGGCCGGAGCTTCAGGGCCTGCTGCAGGGAGTGGATCGCCGCTTCGGTCTGGCCCAGCTCCTGCTGGGCGGCGCCAAGGTTGCCCAGGGCGAGTGCGTTGCCGGGGTTCAGCTGCAGCGCTTGTTGGAGGCTGGCGATCGCGTCCTGGTGGCGCCCGCTGGCGTGTTGAATGGCGCCGAGCAGGGCCAGGGCCGCAGCGGTGTCGGCACCGCTGGCGAGCACCTCACGGCAGAGCGCCTCCGCCTGGGCCCATTCGCCACGCTGGGCGTGCTGACTGGCGCGCTGGAGAACGGTCAAGGCAACGGGAGGGGCGTTGATGCAGTATCCCGAAGCCGCGCGGATACCGCTCAGGCCACGGCGGCTTGATCGCTGCGAGTCAACCCGGAGATATTGAAGCCGATGATGTGATCATCGAAATCAAGATCACCACCACCGAGTTGGTCTTCCAGGCCAAAGAGGTTGGTGCCGAGGGAGCGGAAGTGAGAGAGGCCATCGGCATTGGCTTCAGCGAAGGCAAAGAAGGTGTGGCCGTTCACCTGGGCAAAGGGCGCGAACGTGCCGCTGTCTTGCAGGCTGAAGTCTGTCGATGTCGATTGACCATCGGCAACGGAAAGGTCGCTGAATGTCGCGACCTGATTGGCGTCGCGCAGGGCCGCGGCGGCGTAGCCGGCATCTCCCGGCGTTAGTAGGGAGCCATCAGCCGCTCTCACGCTGCCGCTGGTGTTGAGCACGCGGTAGAAGCCGGTGATGGCGTCATGCTCTGCCTCGCGGGCTTGAATGATGGCTCCGGTGATTGTGTCTGTTTCGCTGAATGCGGTGAAATCGAGCAGGGGAGCCACAGTTTGCTCCTGGGCGATCAGAGCGCTGAGGTTCTGATCGCTCTGAAGGGAAAGCTCGAAGGACACTCTTCCGCTGCCACCGCCGATCGATGCCGTGCCGGTATCGGCATGAACGGTGTTGTCGAGGAAGGAAAAGCGCGAATCACTGAGACTGCTGAGTTCAGCGAGGCTGCCGTCGGTGATCGCAAAGAAGCGCACACTCTGTCCGTTGCGGAGTAAGAGGTCCCGTTCAAAGCGCATGTCATGATCGGCGATCGCGTCGTCAGATTCGAGCGTTGTGAACAAGGTGGTGGCGCGTTCTTTGAAGCCGCTCAGATTGTTAACGATTGAGGCTTCTTCTCCGGCGTTGAGGATCACATAGCCGATTGTTGTGGCAGGGGAGCTGCGGGCGATCAGCGATGCTTTGAGCGCCAAGGCAACTGGGGCTGCATCGGTGGAATCGCTGACACGAAGGAAGCCATTGGCTTGCTGTGTGAAAGCTGGGTTGATCTCTACAACAGCTGGTGTGGATGGATCTACGATGACACCATTTTTGATGCCATCCTTATCGCCGAAGCCGCCATCAATCAGTTTCAACGAGAGTAAATCGGCAATGCCGTCATTGTTGGTGTCGTAGAAACGGGCGCCGGCACCTGTGAGAGGGTCGTAGGACAGGGGTGAGAGGTTACCCGTTGAATCGATGGAGTAATAAATGAGGTGTTTGTTGGGATTGCGTTTTCCATCGGTGTTGGTGAGTGTGAGATCGCCAAGGAGTTCAGCGAGAGGGATCGTGGCGT
Organism: Synechococcus sp. RS9909; assembly: GCF_014279595.1. Lineage (NCBI taxonomy): Bacteria > Bacillati > Cyanobacteriota > Cyanophyceae > Synechococcales > Synechococcaceae > Synechococcus > Synechococcus sp. RS9909. The sequence goes on along the minus strand of NZ_CP047943.1, from coordinate 2,225,313 downwards.
TCACATCATCCAAGCCTTCTTCCAGGGTGAGCTCGAAGTCAATCGCCACATTGCTTAAGCTGATGCCGGTTGCGAGTGCCGCTTGGATTGCAAGTTGATTCGTGACCGTATTGGTGGACACGAGGGTGGCTTGGAATGATGTTTGGGCGACCGTGGCTTGGGGATCTTGAATTTCCTGGGGCTGCGTGGAATCAGACGAACTGCCAGTGATAACGGCTGGATCATCAACGCCGGTGATGGTGATGGTGGCTGAATTGGCGGTGGAAGTGTTGCCGTCAGAAACGTCGTAGGAGTAGGTGATGACGACGGATTCACCGTTGTCGAGGTTATCGAAGGCGTTGGGATCAACGGTCAGGTTCTGACCGGAGAGTGAGAGAGCGCCAGAAGGAATGGAGATGCTGTTGTTGTTGCCATCAACAGCGGCGGCTGATGGGTTGGCAACGGCGAGAGAATCGGAGGAATCAGCGTCTGATGCGGTAGCGAGGAGATCGATGGAGTAGGAGGTATCGTCCTCGGTTTTGTTGGAGGTGATGGCTGTGACCACCGGAGCATCGTTGGCGCCGGTGACGTTGAAGGTGATGGTGTTGGGGGATGGATCAGTATCAACGCCTCCATTGGCGGTGCCGCCGTTGTCTTGCACCTGGAAGGTGAAGGAGGCGTAACCGGTGCCGTTGGCATCAGCTGCTGGTGAGAAGACCAGGCTTGTGATGTCAGCGGCAGTGATGGATTGGTTAGCGGTGACCGCGGTGCCATTGAGTTTGAGGGAGCCAGCTTCCGGGAGGCTGGCGATGATGACAGCGCTCAGGTTGTTGCCATCTGTATCGGTAAAACCGAAATCAGAGGCAGCAAAAGTGTGTGAGCCGTCCTCATTAATTGTGATGTTGTTATCGGTGCCAGCGGGAGCATTGTTGTGAGATACATAAAGTCTTGCTATCCCAGGACCATTGGCTTGGATACCACCTGCGCCGATGGCTTTGCCGTCCTCTGAAAGGCTGACTGCAGTACCTAATTGATCGCCATTATTTCCGTCAATGTCAGCAACTAAATTCCATGCCTCTTCGCCTCCATTCCATTCGTAGATGCGAACGTGCCCAGAATCTGAGCCGTTTCCATCGTTCTTTGGGGCTCCAATGGCGACTCGTGATCCATCTGCTGAAAGGCTGACAGAGGTTCCTGAGTAATCGCTGCTGGATTCGCCATTGATGTCATTTCCGAGTTGGTCCCATGCCGAGTTGCCATCCCATTCGTAGATACGAACGTGCCCAGAGTTTGAGCCATTCCCATCGTTCTTTGGGGCACCAATGGCGACTCGTGATCCATCTGCTGAAAGGCTGACAGAGGTTCCTGAGTAATCGATGCTGGATTCGCCATTGATGTCATTTCCGAGTTTGTCCCATGCCGAGTTGCCATCCCATTCGTAGATACGAACGTGCCCAGAATTTGAGCCATTCTCATCGTTAGATGGGGCACCAATGGCGACTCGTGATCCATCTGCTGAAAGGCTGACAGAGGTTCCTGAGAAATCGCTGTTGGATTCGCCATTGATGTCATTTCCGAGTTGGTCCCATGCCGAGTTGCCATCCCATTTGAAGATGCGGACTTGCCCTGAGCTCGTTTTCTGATTACTTAAATCCCCCTTGCTGAATGGAGAACCAATCGCAATATAAATGTTATCTCCATTGGCTGCGATGCTGACGGATGACCCAGATCGCTCTGCTCCCGTCTCACCCGGGATATCGCCTCGATGCGTCCACGCTTCATTGTTCCACTGGTAAGTGCGAATACGTCCTGAGCTTGTCCCTTCGCTGTCGTTGTATGGTGCTCCAACAACAAGCCAATTGCCGTCGGCTGAAAGGCTTACAGATGTTCCTAGTTCGTCTTGGCTTGTTGTTTCTTCGAGAGTGCCAATGTTTGCCCATTGACTATTCGCTTCATCCCACTCGTAAATTTCGACGCTTCCCTGCGCAAAGCCCCCTGCGCTGCTGCCATTCGTGTCTCTTTTAGGTGCGCCAATGGCAATGCGGCTACCATTCGCAGAAACGCTAACTGAGGAGCCAAATTCTTCGCTGTTGGCTGCTCCATCAAAGGTTGTTGATCCAAGTGGCTGCCAGGAGGTTGTCATGCCTGCGGTTCTCCTGCGAAGAGAAATGAGCGACCCGAGTTGCTTTGTAGAATTAAATTTACAATTTTTACCCGCTCTGCAGGGGGTGATTTTTCCCAGTCTTGCATCAGCTGTTCCGGATTGGTTCTGTTGCTTCTGTTTTTGATCAGCCTGCGCCCCCGCAGAAGCGTTGATCCGGCCGTATTGTCATTGGCCAAACTGGGTTGCTCCTTCCATGTCTGACCCCTCAGCGACTGCTTCGTTGGGCTGGTCTCATCGTTTGCGGCGATACTGGTTCGCTGGGTTCAATCTGGCCTACTGGTTTGCCACCTTGGTGGCATTCTCTGCCTTTTTGAAAACACTCCGCCCTGAGATTGTTCCCCCGGACTGGTTTGTTGCAGCCCGGTTGATCAGTGGTTTTCTGTTCTGTAGTTGGTTGCACCGCTTGGTTGGATTGCGGCCTGGCTTGCGGGGGTGGCGGCGCTTCTTTGTGGTGCTGGGCTTCTGTGCTGTCTTCGCGATCGTCTTTTCTTTGGCTCTTCAGTGGGTTTTGTGGGGTGTTGATTCGGTCGCACGACCATCTTTCTGGTATGGATTTTCGTTCTATTCTTTGTCGATGTCCATGCGTCTGCTGATGTGGGCGAGCCTGTATGCCTTCCTGATGGCGATCCGTGATTTACGGCGCAGTGAGCTCCTTCGGTATCAGCAGGAGCGCACTGCCTTGCAGCTGCAGTTTCGCTCACTCCATGAGGCGTTTCAGCCCCATTTTCTGATGAATGGGCTGAATGCCATCGTTGCCTGCCGGCATGATCCAGATCGGGTGCTCGATGCGGCAGCGGGGCTGGCGGATTACTTGCGTTATGCCACCGAGCCGGGTGATGCGCTGGAGCCCTTGCATCGCCAGTTGCACGCCATGGAAAGTTATCTCGCCGTGCAGGATCTGCGTTTTAGTGATGGTTTGGACTACCGGCAGGAAGTGGATGCTGAGCTGTTACCGCTTCGGCTGCCGCGCAATGTGCTCCAGCCCCTGGTGGAAAATGCCTTCAAATACGGCAGCCCTGCCGATGATCAAGCCTTGCAGGTGTCTGTGGTGTGTCGACGGCAGGGCGGTCAGATGCTGTTGCAGGTGAAGAACAGTGGTTCTTGGCAAGACTCCGACCGCGGTGGCTATGGATTGGAGTTCATCCGCCGGCAGCTGCAACTGCACTACGGCGATGCCGCCAAGCTCACCGTGACCAACGAGAGTGGCTCTGTCATGGTGACCCTTTCCCTTCCCATTCAAGCCGGTGCACCCCCTCCACGCACTCTTGATTGACGATGAGCCCAGTGCCCTGCAGCACCTTGAGGCGATGCTTGGCGCTTCGCCCTCAGTGCGTGTGCAGGCCAGAGCCCGTTCGCTGAATCAGGCGATTCAGGCCCTTCGCGCTCATACGCCTGATCTGGTGTTTCTCGATCTGCGCCTGGGTGCGGACCATGGCTCCGCGCTGCTTCCTCTGCTGCCGGCCAGTTGCGCGGTGGTGATCACCACCGCTTACAGCGATTTTGCCGTTTCAGCTTTTGATGCCGGCGTGCGTGATTATCTGCTCAAGCCGATCCGCCCAGAGCGGTTGGCGCGTTGCCTGGAGCGTTTGCAGAAGTCGCCAGCGCTGCCGCACAACACCTCTTCAGAAGGTGGATTCTGGCTGGAAGCTTCCCTCGCGCACGGCAAAGAATTTGTGGCGTTCGATCAGGTGCTCTGGGTGGTGGGCATGCGGGTGCAGACCCATCTGCAGCTCCAGGATCGCGATCCGATCGTGTTGCGGCGACCCATCCGCGAATGGGAAGCCCTGCTGCCAGCCGACAGCTTCCAACGCCTGGATCGCTCCACCATCATTCAAAGCCGCCGCTTGCAATCCTTTGAGCGGGTGTCGCGCTCCCTGCATCTGCTCCACTTTCACGGTTTTGAGCAGCCCCTGGCCATCGGTGCTACCGCCTACCGTCGCTTGCGGGAGTTATTGGCGGAGTGATGCGTTCCCGCAGCCTTCTGCAGAGCAGCTCATCGCAGGGTCACCAATCCCTCGAACAGGGCGAACGCCTGATCGGAGCTGGCCAGCACAAGTTCGTTTGCGATGGCCTGGGCGGCCAGCAGGCGATCGAAGGGATCGCGGTGCGGCACATCCCAAAGGCCGGCTTGCCGTGCCACGGCCGTGCTGATCGGCAGATCGACCGCTGCCAGGCGATGCAGGGCCATAGCGTAGTTCTCGACGACGGAGCGGGCGTGATGCAGTTTTCCCAGCCTCCATTTGGTCGCAATTTCCCAGGCGGATGCTGCGCTCACAACGAGGGTGTTGTCGCTCTCTTCCAGAGCGTTACGCAACGTCAAGGAGAGCTTCTGCGGTTCCAGCAGGGCCCACAGCAGCACATGGGTGTCGAGGAGCAGCTTCATACGCCCCAGCGCTCCAGTTCGTCCTCGGTCAGGGGGTCGAAGAAGGCATCATCCACGTGCCCTTCCAAAAAGCCGAGTTGCCGGCGCGGGCTGGGATCAAGGGGCACCAGCTGGGCGATGGGCTTGCCGTGGCGGGCCAGCACGATGCGCTCGCCGGCCTCGACCCTGGCCAACAGCGCCGAGAGCTGGGTTTTGGCCTCCTGAACGTTGACGCAGCGTTGATCCATATCCTGGTCTGGTCTACCTAGTCAGGCTAGGCCCCTCACCCCCGCTGTTCGCCACTGCCGCTTCGCGCTTGCTGGCGTTCCGGTGGCCGCCACCAGTCACGCTCCTGTTTCAGCTCCAGGTCGCTGTTGCGTGGTTCAGTCTTGAACGTCGTGCTCACCAAAGCGTGTCCAATGCCGGCAGTTCGCGCAGCTTGGCGTCAGCGGTGATCAGTCGCGAACCCAGCTGCAAGGCCGTTGCGCCGATCAGGCGATCGGCTGGATCTCCGTGCTGAAACAGGTCACTGCGTGACAGCAGGGCAATCTCAGGAGTGATGGGCAGCACCTCCAGCCGCAGGGCTGAGAGGAGTTGCCTCACGTAGAAGTCGGCCGAGACGTCCGCCGGCAGCACCAGACGCCCACGTTCATGCAGTAGGGCCAGCTCCCAGAGCGAAATGTCGGCGATCGCCAGCTGTTTTTTGTTGCGACCCAGTTCAAGAGCCTGCCGGGCTGGGGGCGAGAGCCGATGGGGCTCATGGGCCCAGAACAACAGGATGTGGGTGTCACAGATGGTCGGCATCTCCACTCCAAGCCGCATCAGCCAGGTCTGGTACCAGCGGAGACACCACATCCACCAACGTCACGCGGCCCTGCAGTTCCTCCAGCCACTGGCGGGCTGCCTGGGCGGGATCGTGTTCGGCCTCCAAGCGGGCAATGACCCTGCCGCGGGAGGTGATCTGAATGGCCTCTCCTGCCTGCACCCGCTTCAGGTAGGCGGGCAGGTTCTGGCGCAGGTGAGAGACGGAAACTTGCATCATGGTTTGTACATCATATTTGTACAGCGTAGGTGGATCGGTCACGGAGCCTCCCGTGAGGTTTCAGCAGAAGTCGCGCCTCATCAGATGATGCTTAAAATGATGCTTTGGCTGGAGTGAGGCCTGTGCGCACGACCGTCAACCTCGATGATCAGTTGCTCGCGCAGGCCCAGGAGCTCTGTGGTCATCTCGAGCGCACGCATCTGCTCAAGGAAGCCCTGCAGGCCCTGGTGGAGCGCGAGAGCGCCCGCCGCCTGGCGGCACTCGCGGGTAGCCAGCCGGATCTGCAGCCGGTGCCTCGTCGCAGGAGCGCCGCTTGATCCTTGTGGACACCTCCATCTGGGTGGATCACCTCCGCTCCGGCATGCCGCAGCTCATGGCAGCCCTCCAGGAGAATGCTGTGTTGATCCATCCCTGGGTGATCGGTGAACTCGCCTGCGGGAACCTTCGCGATCGCAGCCGCGTACTCACACTCCTCCAGGGCCTGCCGGCTGCCCGCGTGGCCAGCCCGGCGGAAGTGCTGATCCTGATCGAGCAACACGAGTTGATGGGACGTGGTATTGGCTTTGTGGATGCCCAGCTCCTCGCCTCAGCAAAACTCTCCCACTGCACCCTCTGGACGCAGGACCGTCGCCTTGCCGACCTGGCGCACGCCCTGGGAATCAGCCCAGCCTGAAGGCCCGATCATGACCAATGGCGGGCGGCCTCTCACTGCCGCTGTTCGCCGCTGCCGCAACGGGCTCGCTGGCGGTCCAGCTTGCGCTGCATCCGCGCCGTGATCCCCAGTTCGGCGCCCCGCCACATGCGATCGATCTCTCGGCTGAAATGCGCGGCCAGCATGGGTGAGTGGATCAGCAGCAGGGTCTCGTCGTTCTGGTGCGCTGCCGAGGGTGACCAGTTGAAGCTGCCCGTGATCACGGTTGTGTTGTCGATCACGGCGAACTTGTGGTGCAACTTGTCGCCGCGGGCCAGGCGAGGGGTGCCGACTCCCTGCAGTGGCGTTTCGAACGGTTGGTTGCCGGCCTCTAGCTTGCAGAAGCGATCGGGCAGGGCCACGCCGAGCAGGTCGAGCACTTCCGAAAAGGAGCGGCTGGCGAAGCCCGGATCCGCCAGCAGGCGCACCTCCACCCCCTGCTCCACCCGCTCCCGCAGCACATCCGCCAACTCCTGGGCTGAAAACACAAACAGGGCCATGGCGATGCTCCGTTGCGCTGCCGCCAGTTGCGCCCCGATCAGCCGCAGGCCGTGGTGGGGATCGGCTTTGGCGTGGGGGGCGAAGAGCACCTCAATCCGGGTGGCGCCCACTTGCACCGTCTCCACACCGCCGCTGTCTTTGCCGCGCCCGAAGCGGCTGTCCTGACCACCACCGGGCCCATCGCCCCACATCCGCGCGAATTCCGCTGCAAACACCGCTGCCAGTTGCGGGCTCTCAATTTGCAGCAGGTGGTTCACATTGCCGCGTGTGCTCGCAGCACCGGCATCGCCATGCAGGCCGGAACTGGTGAAGTTGGCGCTGCCGGTGAGCACCACCGCCCGGTCGATCACCACAACTTTGTGGTGCATCAGGCCGCTGCCCTTGCTGCCGTCTTCAGTGTCATCGATCAGGGGCACCCCGGCCCGCGTCAGGATCGCCACCGCATCGCCGTTGTGGCGTTCTTCGGCGCTGAGCACCCCATCACCGTTGCGATCGGCCAGGGCCTCCAGCTGTTCCAGCCGGTGACGGCCATGGGGCGGCAGGTCGGCCAGGTGCTGTTCGCTCCAGGGCGTGCTGTAGGTGTTTTCCAGCACCACCTGCACCCGCACGCCCCGCGCCTGGGCCGCCACCAGGGCCTGGGCGATCCTCGGCAGCGACAGCTCCTGCACCGCCACCAGGATCTCCGAGCGGGCCGTCTCCACCGCCTTGATCACCAGCTGCTCCAGGTTGTCGCCGTTGCGCCATTGGCCCGTGAGCGGGCTGCGGTAGCGGGCGCCATCGCGATGGTTAAAGGCCACGTTGATGCCCGGCGGCAGCGGTGGTTCCGGCGGTGTCTGGCCCAGCAGCTGCCCCGGCTGACTGCAGCTGGCCGTGAGCAGCGCCAAGCCCACCGCGCCGAGGCCTCCCATCAGGTTCCGGTTCAGCCATCCCATGCAAGCCAGCGCGCTCTACAGGAAGGATTCCCCTGCCCGCTGGTGCTCCTTGGCTGGAGTGATGCTCAGTGGGGCATCTCAGCGGTGCGCAACATCGCCACGAACCAGAGGCTGCTCAGCACCAACGCCACGGCCACGCCGGCGCCGATGCCGACCCGGGCCATGGTGAGGGGCACCACGATGGGAAAAGCCATCGCCCCCGCTAGGGGGGTGATGGCCACGAACCAGCGCAGGGCTGTGGTTGAGTTCATGCCCACCGCGTCAGAACCACTCGGCTTTGGCTTCGCTGGCGGGGTTGCTGTTGTCTTCCGGGGTGACGCGCTCAAAGTTGAGGGTGATGTTGCGCTTCTGCTCACCATCGGCTGCGGTGGCTTCGATCGCATACACCTGCTCGCCATCACGGAAGGGCACCTGGATGCGGAAGGTGCCGTCGCTGGACAGGGGCACGTCTTCACCGCCGATGGTCAGGCGGGCTGAGGGATCGGTGGCGCCATACACAATCAGTTCCGCATCGGCCACGAGCCAGAAGGCACGCTGACGCGGGGCGACGCCGCCCAGACCGGAGTCGTTGCGGCCGCTGGCCCACAGGCCGGCGCCGGATGCGTTGAGTCCGTACTGATCGGCTTCGTTGCGATCGCGCTCGTGCAGCACCTCGGAACCGACACGACGGCTGCGGAAGTGGGTTGTGGCGCTCTGGTACAGACGTTCATGCAGGCCGCTGTCGCTCGGCTCGATTGGTGCCACCGGCGTCGGCTGGGCCACAGGGGTGGCATCGAGGCTGAAGGGCACGAACTGATCAAGAATCTGATCGCTGGGGTGCAGAGCGGGCACCCGGGCCACTGAGGAGAAGGCGAGGGAGATCCAGGTGCTGCCCTGGCGGTAGCCCAGCTCGACGCGGTAGTCGCGATCGCAGAGAGGAACTGGCAAATACCACTCGGTGCTGTGGCTGTCGACCGGCACTTCCTGCAGGGTGTGGGGATGGGCGCTGCCGTCCTGAATGCCCGTCACATCGGCGAGCCGCAGGCTCAGGTGGGCGGCACCGTCGCTCTGGGCGCGGCGGCGGTCGCTGTCGGAGATCTCCCAGAACACATAGGCCCACTGGGGATCGCGGGGCAGGAACACCACCCGGGTGTTCGACTCCGGCTTGGAGGGCGCATGGAGCTCGGCTTCGATCGCCTTGAGGTCACCGCCGCGACGCTCCTGCTTTTCGGCAATGGCCGACACCAGGTCTTCCTTGCTCTTGCGGCTGTAAAGGGTCACCCCGAGATCGCTGGCCATCTGGCGCAGTTGACGCAGCGTCAGGCGGGCCAGGGAGGAGAGGGCTTGCGTCACGGAGAGAATCTCCAGGTTTCTTTGGGATCAGTTTGCGGCAAAGATCCGGATTGCGTTCACCGCATTCCCTTGCGGTCAGCATCTTCTGACCACCTGGTCTGCGGCGCTGATGCCAAAAAAAGCGGGGGTCTGGGCCCCCGCGAATGCCATGGTTGCGCCGATCAGCGGCCGACGCTGCGGTACGGCACTTTGGCCATGTAGTCGATGCTGGCTGAGGAGGCAGCGGACGAGCTGGTGCGCATGGCGGGGAGGCTGCGCACCCAGGCCATGTAGTCCTCGGGGTAGCCGCCGCGGCGCTGGGCTGCGCGGGCGGGCAGCGACTTGGCCGAGCCGGTGTAAACGATCTGGGGGAAGCCGAGGATGCCGCGGTAGTAGGCGTCGTAGCGGGGCGAGGTGATGTTGAAGGGGGTTTCACCCACCTCACGGGAGCCCACCACCCGGTTGCGGTGATACGGCACGGTGTCGTAACCGAAGGCCTCCATGTATTCCTCACTGTTGAGGATGTCGTCGACCATGCCCCGCACACCCCGGGTCATCAGCACGGCTGACCAGGCGATCTCCTCCGACTGGCCATGGGTGGTGCGGCCCAGAAGCTTCTCCACCAGATGGCGTGCCACCTTGTAGTTGCTGTTGAGGTTGTAGAAGCTGCGGTTGAAGGTGTCCGAGAGGCAGAGGGAGCGGATGAAGTCACGCACGGTGATCTGCCCTGTGCGCAGCTGGGATTCCAGCGTCCGATCCCGATCCACTTTGAAGGCGTGGAAGAAGATCTGGCGGTAGGCGGCCTCGATCACGAAATTCTGATCTTCCCGGTCCATGGCCTTGTCCATGGACACGGCCTTGGGATCCTCGTCCGAACCCACGCGATAGGCCTCCACGCGGGAGTTCTGCGTTGTGGGCGCGTACTTCAGAAGGGGAAGGGCCACGCGAGCTACAGCAACCGTCGTTGGCGATCGTAGAAGTAGGGCTTGGGGAGGCCCTGGCTGGAGCGCGCAGCACTCACAGTCCGTAATAGTCGTCGCCGTGGCGACAGGTTGGGCTCACCAGCCCAGGGGTGAGAGCGCTGCCGACGTCGTGGTCGTCGCTTCACTCCCTGCAGCTTCATCAGCGCGCGTGTCGGCCGGATCGCTGTCGCTGACCCGCAGCTCCAGGCAGAAGGAGGCGTTGTTGGAGAGCCCCTCCACCGTGCTCGAGCGCAGGCGCACATCCGGGCCGGCAAAGCTGAAGCGCTCCCACACGCTCATCGTTTCGTAGTCGGTGCTCAAGAGCAGGCCGTCCAGCTCGTCCATCCAGAAGCGGGAGGTGGCCGGGGCTTTCTCCGCGTAGCCCAGATCCCTGAGCAACACACCGGAGCGTCCATCGGCCCCGTCGGGGATCAGGCCGATCACGCTTTCGCCGTCGTGGGCCTCACCCTCCTGATCCCAGGCCATTGAGGCGCTCCAGCGCACCCGGCTGCCACCCACCAGCCGGTCGGGATCCTGCCCTTGTTGTGCCGCCATGGTGCGCAGGCGGGGATCATCGGCGCTGAGGTCGTCCACCACGATCAGCGAGCCGCCCGCCTCGGCGCGGCGATGGAGCAGGTGATGCACGCTGCGCTGGGAGCGCCAGCGGCCACTGCTCCGCTGAAAGAAGCTGAGGGCGTCGGGGATGACGAGGGTCATGGAGCGTCGCGGACGGGCGTCTCGGCCAATTCAGGATGATCGCAGCCGGTGGTGGCGTTCCGCTTCGGAGATCAGATCCTCCAGGGTCAGCTCCAGGGGTGTGCACTGACGCTGCTCCGCCAGTTGCTCGAGTTGACGGGCGGCGCTGGCGAACTGCTTGAGCAGCAGCTGCGCGAAGCCGGGATCACCCAGCAGGGGCGGTTGGCGTTGGATCCAGGTTTGTTGTTGCTCGGCCGAGGGCAGCGGTCCCCGTGGCGCGGCGCCGGCCATGTGTTGAAAACTGGCGAGGCAATGGGCGATCAGCCGCAGGTGATGGCGCTCCCGCATCGGTAGCTGGGTGGCATCGATTCGGGCGATCGCGTCGCCATCGAGAGGACTGGTTGTTCCTGCGGTTTCCGCATCAGCCATGGTGCGGAGTGATGCGGAAACCGCAGGAATGGCCCTTTTCCAGTCGCCAGTGCACCCGTTCCACCCGGCAGTCGGGGAAGGTGTGGCGGATCAGCTGGAGCTCCTGGTCGCACAGCGCCGGATATTCCTCAGCGATGCGTTGCACGGAGCAGTGGAATTCGCTCAGCAACCAACCCTGGCTGTCGGGATCGCGGCTGAGCTCGGTGACGTAGCCCTCCTGGCGCCGCAGGTCTGCAAGGGCTGCAATCCGGTCCTGCAGCGGACCGGAACCGACCCGCTGCCGGTAGCGACTCGCCTTTTCGAGCGTCTGCTGGCTGAGCAGGGACGCCATCGCTTCTGGCGAAAGGGTGGCCGCCATGGAATTGAGCAGACCGAGGGCGAAGTGTTCGCTGCCATCGGGGAAATGCTGCCGGCCGCGGCTGGTGAGGCACCAGAGGTTGGAGGGGCGACCAGGACCCACCGGCATCGGTTTCGACTCCACCAGGCCGTCGTCCTCAAGGCTGCGCAGGTGGCGGCGCATCGCCTGCACCGAAATCCCAAGCTGCTCCGCAAGATCGGCCGCACTCATCTCACCCTGCCGCAACAGCAGGGTGAGGGTGGTTTCACGGGTGGGAACCTGAGCGTGTGCGCCCATGGGTCAAGCGTCGTGCTCACACGATGCCACGCCATTTCGGCGGTTGACGGGTCCAGTCATGGTTGGATCAGGCGATGGTGACCTCGGGGCTCAGATACACGTCCTGAACCGCCTGGATCAGGCTGACGCCTTCAGCGCGCGGTTTCTGGAAGGCTTTGCGGCCCATGATCAGACCGCTGCCACCGGCGCGCTTGTTGATCACGGCGGTGCGGATCGCTTCATGCAGGTCATCGCTGCCGGAGGCGCCACCACTGTTGATCAACCCGATCCGGCCGGCGTAGCAATTGAGCACCTGGTAGCGGCAGAGATCCACCGGGTTGTCGCTGCAGAGCTCGCTGTAGATCCGATCGTCGGTCATGCCGAACGACTGGCCCAGGGCCTTGGCGACGGCCGGGTAGCCGCCGTTGTTGGCGGGCAATTTCTGTTTGATGATGTCGGCGCCGATGGTGACGCCCAGATGCACCGCCTGGCCGGTGAGGTCAGCGGAAAGGTGGTAGTCCGCCTCAGGCTGTTTGAAGATCGGATTGCGCAGGTAACACCAGAGCACTGTGGCCAGGCCCCTGTCGTGGGCGTGCTCGAACAGGGCGGCGATCTGCTGCAGCTCCCGGTTGCAGTCGTCGCTGCCGAAATAAATGGTGGCACCCACGGCCACGGCGCCCATGTCCCAGGCCTGGTCGACGGAGGCGAACAGAATCTGCTCGTGCACGTTCGGAGCCGTGAGCAGCTGGTTGTGGTTCAGCTTCACCATGAAGGGGATGCGATGGGCCCAGCGCCGCGCCACCGAACCCAGCACCCCCAGCGTGGAACAAACGGAGTTGCAGCCTGCCTCCACGGCCAGCTCCACAATCGCCTCGCTGTCGAAGTAGTCGGGATTCGGGGCGAAGGAGTGGGCGGCGGAATGCTCGATGCCCTGATCCACCGGCAGGATCGAGAGGTAACCGGTGTTCGCCAGGCGGCCACTGCCATAGAGCTGCTGCAGGCTGCGCAGCACCTGGGGGCTGCGATCGGAGAGGGCGAAGCGATCGACGACGTCGGGGCCGGGAAGATGGAGGCGTTGCTGATCGACCCTGGCGGGAGCCTGCAGGATCAGCTCGGCCTCGGGGCCGAGCCACTCCGCAGCGGAACGGTTCGCGATAGCCATGGGGTCAGTCTTGGGCGTTCACGCCGAAACCTAGAAACGTTGTTCTGTTCCGTCAGTGCCCAGACGACATGGGCCCGCGCACCGGGCCACACGGCGGCGGACCACGGGTGAGAATGGCGCGAGCCGTCGGTGGACGGACCTTTGCCCTAGGCTCCAGAAACGAAACACGAACGTTTCGTATTTGTTGGCCGGTCGATCGTCTCCGCCTCCATCGTTTTGGTTCTGCCCCAGCCATCCGCATTCCCGTTCGAGCCTCATGACCGACCCGTCCGCTGGAAACCCGGAACCCACGGCCGAAAGCCTTGAGGTGATCCGGAAATTCGCCGAAACCTATGCCCAGCGCACCGGCACTTATTTCTGCAGTGATCCAGGTGTGACCGCTGTGGTGCTCAAGGGTCTTGCCCGGCACAAGGACGAGCTTGGCGGTGCTCTCTGCCCCTGCCGTCACTACGAAGACAAGGAAGCGGAGGTGTCGCAGGCCTTCTGGAACTGCCCCTGTGTGCCGATGCGGGAACGCAAGGAGTGCCACTGCATGCTCTTCCTCACCGAAGACAACCCTTTCCGCGGTGATGCCCAGACCATCAGCACCGAGGAGATCCACGCTTCAGCGGGATAATCACCATGACCAGTGTCTCCACTCGCGATCTCGTCAGTCAGCCGTATAAATACGGTTTTGTCACTGATATTGCCACTGACAAAATCGCCAAGGGCCTCAGTGAAGATGTGGTGCGCCTCATCTCGGCCAAGAAAGGCGAGCCGGAGTTTTTGCTCAATTTCCGGCTCAAGGCCTACCGCCACTGGCTGACCCTCGAGGAGCCCGACTGGGCAGCGCTGGGATACCCGCCGATCAACTATCAAGACATCATTTATTACGCGGCGCCGAAGCAGCCTCAGGAGAAGAAAAGCAGCCTCGATGAAGTGGATCCGAAGCTTCTTGAAACCTTCGAGAAGCTCGGCATTCCTCTCAATGAGCAAAAGCGCCTCAGCAATGTGGCCGTGGATGCGGTGTTCGACAGTGTGTCGATCGCCACTACCTATAAAGAGAAGCTGGCGGAGCACGGTGTTGTGTTCTGTTCCTTTGCGGAAGCCGTGAAAGAACATCCGGAGTTGATTGAACGCTATCTGGGCACCGTCGTGTCCAGTAACGACAACTATTTTGCGGCGCTCAATTCCGCTGTTTTCAGTGACGGCTCCTTTGTGTTCATTCCGAAGGGCGTGGAGTGCCCGATGGAGCTCTCCACTTATTTTCGGATCAATTCCGGCGATACCGGTCAGTTCGAGCGCACCCTGATCGTGGCCGAAGAAGGTGCATCGGTGAGTTATCTCGAGGGTTGCACCGCGCCGATGTTCGACACCAACCAACTGCACGCGGCTGTGGTGGAGCTTGTCGCCCTCGATGACGCTTCCATCAAATATTCCACCGTTCAAAACTGGTACGCCGGTGATGAGAATGGTGTGGGCGGTATTTACAACTTTGTGACCAAACGCGGGCAGTGTCGAGGTGCGCGCAGTCGCATCAGTTGGACCCAGGTGGAAACTGGATCAGCCATTACCTGGAAATATCCCAGTTGTGTGTTGCAGGGTGCCGACTCCGTTGGCGAGTTTTACTCCGTGGCGCTCACCAACAACTGCCAGCAAGCGGATACCGGCACCAAGATGGTTCACGTGGGGCCGCGCACACGTTCCACGATCGTGAGCAAAGGCATCAGCGCTGGTCGCTCCAGCAACAGCTACCGCGGCCTGGTGCAGATGGCCCCCTCGGCCAAGGGGGCTCGCAATTACAGCCAGTGCGATTCGATGTTGATCGGCGACCAGGCGGCAGCCAACACCTATCCCTACATCCGCTCGCAGCAGCCCCAGGCGGCGATTGAGCATGAGGCCAGCACCTGCAGAATTTCAGAAGACCAGCTGTTTTATCTGCAGAGCCGTGGCATCGGCTTTGAAGAGGCGGTGTCGATGATGGTGAGTGGCTTCTGCCGCGATGTCTTCAATCAGCTGCCGATGGAATTCGCCGCTGAGGCCGACAAGCTGCTCGCTCTCAAGCTCGAGGGTTCGGTGGGTTGAGGCTTGGCCTGAAACCACTTGTTCTCCATTGCTTCCCTATCAGTCCCTCCAGTTTTCTGCTTCCCCGACGTGATCCGACCCGACGCTGAGTTGCTTCTCGAGATCTCCGATCTTCACGCCTCCGTGGAGGATCAGCCGATCCTTAAGGGCGTCAATCTGCAGGTGCGTGCTGGTGAGATCCATGCCGTGATGGGTCGCAATGGCAGCGGCAAGAGCACCCTGTCCAAAGTGCTGGCAGGCCATCCCGCCTACCGGGTCACCGCTGGAACGGTGCGCTATCGCGGCCGCGATCTGTTTGAACTGGAGCCGGAAGAACGCGCCCGATTGGGGGTCTTTCTCGGCTTCCAATACCCAGTGGAGATCGCCGGTGTGAGCAACCTGGAATTTCTGCGGGTGGCCACCAACGCCCGGCGTCAATGCCGGGAGCTGGATGAGCTCGACACCTTCGAGTTTGAAGACCATGTGCGCGAAAAGCTCCAGGTGGTGCAGATGGATCCCGCCTTCCTGGAGCGCAGCGTCAATGAAGGCTTCTCCGGCGGAGAGAAGAAGCGCAATGAAATCCTTCAGATGGCTTTGTTGGAGCCGGTGGTGGCCATTCTCGATGAAACGGATTCCGGCCTGGACATCGATGCGCTCCGCATTGTGGCGGCTGGAGTCAATCAGCTGGCCGGTCCTGATAACGCCACGCTGTTGATCACCCACTACCAGCGTTTGCTGGATGAAATCACCCCCGACTACGTCCATGTGATGGCGGCTGGGCGGATCCTCCGCACCGGTGGTCGGGAGCTGGCCCTGGAGTTGGAACAGACCGGTTACGACTGGGTCGACCGGGAATTGGCCGCACAGGGGGTGGCCTGACGATGACGCGCACAGTGCTCGCGCCGGTGCAGCAGCGGGGCAGGGAGGCCCTCGCACGGATGGGGCTCCCCACCCGACGTGAGGAGGCCTGGCGACTCACCGACCTGAAGCGGTTGGAGGCGTTGACCCACCTGCCCCTCAGTGCCACCCCCACCCCAACAGCTTGGCCTGACCCGGCACCGTCGGTGTTGCGGCTGGTTCTCGATGGCGTGGGCGATCCACTCGAAGGGGTGTCCCTGCCGGAGGGCGTGCGGGTTCTCCAACCGGCTGAGCTGGAGCAGGCCCTTGGCCACACGCTCGATCGCTGTGCCTGCGCGGCTGACTGGCCGGTGGAGTTCAATCACGCTTCGGCCCGGCAGGTGCTCGCTCTGGGCATTCGTGGAGCCGTACCGCCCCTGGAGCTGGTGATGGCCGGTGGCGATGGCCTCACCGCGACCCGGGTGCTGCTCTTGCTGGAAGAGAAAGCCGAGCTGGAACTGCTGCAGGTCTGTCCCGGGGCGGGAGCCACGGCCCACAGCCATCTGCTCGAGGTGCATCTCGGTCAGGAAGCGACCTTGCGGCACGGCCTGATCGCCTGTGCCGATGGCCACCCCTCCCTGCTCGTCCACTGCGCTGTCGAGCAGGAGCCGCGCAGCTCCTATTCCCTTACTTCCGTGGTCAAGGGCTGGACGTTCGCCCGGTTGGAACCCCGTGTGGTGCAGGTGGATGGAGCCGCAAGCACCACCCTGCGCGGCCTGGCGGTCACCAGTGGGGATCAGCAGCTGGCCACCCATTCGGCCGTGCGTTTCAACGGGCCGGATGGCGGCCTTGATCAGTTGCACAAGTGCCTGGCCGGTGGTCGCTCCCACGCCATCTTCAACGGGGCGATTCAGGTGCCCCGCGAGGCTCAGCGCACCGATGCGGCCCAGCTCAGTCGCAATCTGCTGGTGTCGGATCGGGCCCGGATCGACACCAAGCCCGAACTCGAGATCGTTGCCGACGACGTGCGTTGCGCCCATGGCGCCACCGTGTCGCAGTTGCAGGACGACGAGCTGTTCTATCTGCAGAGCCGAGGGATTGCGGCTGCTGATGCGGCTGGCCTGCTCCTGCGCGGTTACTGCCAGGAGGTGGTGGATCAACTGCCGGCCACGGCCTCCGTCTGGCGGGTGATGGATGGTCTGCTGGCGGAGGTGACGTCATGATTGCCAGCGCCGATCGTTCTGGTGTCGATGCCTCGGCGCAGCGGGTGGCTCCGGTGATCGATCTGGCCGAGCGCACGCGCCCCGATTTCCCGATCCTGGCCCAGGCCACCCCGGATGGGACGCCCCTGATCTACCTCGATCACGCCGCCACCAGTCAGAAGCCCCGGGTGGTGCTCGAGACCCTGCAGCACTTCTACAGCGCTGATAATGCCAATGTGCACCGCGGCGCCCATCAGCTCAGCGCCCGGGCGACCGAATCGTTTGAGGCGGCGCGCACGATCACCGCGCGTTTCATTGCCGCCGCCAGCTCCCACGAGATCGTCTTCACGCGCAATGCCAGTGAGGCGATCAACCTGGTGGCGCGCTCCTGGGGAGACGCCAATCTCAAAGAGGGCGATGAAGTGCTCCTCACCGTGATGGAGCACCACAGCAACCTGGTGCCCTGGCAGTTGCTGGCGCAGCGCACCGGCTGTGTGTTGCGCCATGTGGGCCTCACCGAATCCGGCCGCCTTGATCTGGAGGATCTGCGCACCAAGCTCAGCGCGCGCACCCGGCTGGTTTCGCTGGTGCACATCAGCAACACCCTCGGCTGCTGCAATCCCGTTCCGGAGGTGGTGTCTCTGGCCCGGCAGCAGGGCGCGAAGGTGCTCCTCGACGCCTGTCAGAGCCTGGCACATCAGCCGCTGAACGTGGGCGCCCTTGGCGTTGATTTCCTTGTGGGCTCCTCCCACAAGCTCTGCGGCCCCACCGGCATGGGATTTCTCTGGGCGTCGGAGGCCCTGCTGGAGGCGATGCCCCCCTTCCTTGGTGGTGGCGAGATGATCCAGGACGTGTTCCTGGATCACAGCACCTGGGCGGAGCTCCCCCACAAATTTGAAGCCGGGACGCCGGCGATTGGTGAGGCGATCGGCATGGGGGCGGCGATCACCTACCTGCAGAGCCTGGGGCTGGAGACGATTCAGGCCTGGGAGGCCCAGCTCACCCGCCATCTGTTCCGCCGGCTCGAGGCGATCGACGGTGTGCGCATCCTCGGCCCCACCCCGGAGCAGCAGCCTGGTCGTGGCGCTCTCGCCACTTTCTTGGTGGATGGGGTGCATGCCAACGACATCGCCGCGCTGCTCGATTGCAGTGGCATCTGCATTCGCAGTGGCCACCACTGCTGCCAGCCCCTGCATCGCCTTTACGGCGTCACGGCATCGGCCCGGGCCAGTCTCAGCTTCACCACCACGTTGGCGGAAATCGATCGCTTCGCCGAGGAGCTGCAGGGCACGATCCGTTTTCTGCGGGAGCACAGCTGAACGGATCGCTGGGTTCAGCCAGCCCCAGGTGCCGGATTCGTTCGGCTACCGGCGGATCGATCGCACCTGAACGTTGCGGTTGAGGCCGCCGGCGCGGCCCATCAAGGTGGCGGGTAGGCGGCTCCAGGCCACGGGCTGGCCGCTGGTCACGGCGTAGGTGGTCTCCACCAGGGAGCTGTTGCCCCAGTGGATGTCGAGGGTGGTGTAGGTCTGCTGGGGAGGAATGTTCCCCTGGAGGAGCCGTCTGGGGCCGCTGCCCATCGCCCCCAGATGGATCAGATCCAGCTGGCCGCGCCGGGCGGGGAACCAGGCGTGCTGGTGGCCGCTGATGTAGGCCTGCACGCGGCCCTGCTCCAGCAGGCTCTGCACGGCTGCGGCCTGATCCAGGGTTTCGCCGGCACGGTCGCGCCCCTGGCTCACACCCACCAGGGGCAGGTGGCCCACCACCAGCCGCAGCCGTGCCTGGCGCGCTTCCGGGCTGGTCAACTGCTGGCGGGCCCAGCTGAGCTGGCTGGCGGGGATGCGGCTGGCGCTGGCATCCCACACCAGCCAGAACACATCACTCTGCAGGGCGCTGTAGTGAAAGGGAAAATCGCCCGCATCCACAAACCGCAGGCCGAGGGCCTGGCGCCGCGGCGTCCAGAAGCGGCGCACCGCTGCCCGATCGGCCTCAAAGCCGGGGGAGCCATCGTGGTTGCCGACGGCCGGCAGGAAGGGCAGGCCGGCCTGGCGGATTGGCGCCAGCACCGTGCGGGCAAAGCCCTCCCACATCCCATCCAGCTGGCCGGCGCTCAGGCCACGCTTCTGGCCGGCCACCATGTCGCCGGCGCACACCACCAGGGCCGGTTGCAGTGCCAGCAGCTGCCGGAGACCCTGGTTCACCTGCGGGATGTAGCTGCTGGAGCCGTAGCTGGCGTTGAGGTCGCTGATCAGGCCGAGGCGCAGATCAGGGGTGCGGTTGGGGGCCGCCGTGGCTGGCTGCTGTTGTTGCCCGAGCAGCCACCAGGCACCGCTGCCCGCGCCGGCGGCGGCGAGCTGGAGCAGCTGGCGGCGGCGCAGGGGCATGGGGCTGACGGGCGACTGGTGCGGTTGACGGGCAGCATGGAGCATTCGCCCCGGCAGCGCACCCCATGAAGATCGACGGCAAGCCCTGGCGCACGATCTGGCTGGAGCCCGATGGCGGCTCGATCGGGGTGATCGATCAGACCCAGTTGCCGCATCAGTTCACCACCCGCACCCTGCGCAGCTGCGATGAAGCGGCTGAGGCGATTCGCACGATGGTGGTGCGTGGCGCGCCCCTGATCGGCGTGACCGGTGCCTATGGGCTGATGCTGGCCCTGCAGGTGGATCCGAGCGATACGGCGTTGGCGGCCGCGTTTGAGCAGCTCAATGCCACTCGGCCCACGGCGGTGAACCTGCGCTGGGCTCTGGAGCGGGTGCGTGATCGTGTGGCGCCGTTGCCGCCGGCCGAGCGGGCCGAGGCGGCCAAGGCAGAAGCTGCGGCCATCGCCGAGGAAGACGTGGCCATGTGCGAGGCCATCGGCGAGCACGGCCTGGAGATCTTCAAACAGCTAGCGGCGGCCCGTCCGCCGGAGCGGCAGGATCAGCCCTTCCAGGTGCTCACCCACTGCAATGCCGGCTGGCTGGCCACGGTCGATTGGGGAACGGCTCTGGCGCCGATCTACAAAGCGCATCGCGCCGGCCTGAAGATCCACGTCTGGGTGGATGAGACCCGGCCGCGCAATCAGGGTGCCTCCCTCACCGTTTACGAACTGGGCCGGGAGGGGGTGCCCCACACCGTGATCGTCGATAACGCCGGTGGCCACCTGATGCAGCACGGTCAGGTGGATGCGGTGATCGTGGGCACCGATCGCACCACCCGCCGCGGCGATGTCTGCAACAAGATCGGCACCTATCTCAAGGCCCTCGCCGCCCACGACAACCACGTTCCTTTCTATGTGGCCCTGCCCGCCTCCACCATCGACTGGACGATCGACGACGGTGTGGCGGAAATCCCGATCGAAGCCCGCAGTGCCCGGGAGGTGACCCACATCCAGGGGCGCGTCGATGGCGGGCCGGCCTCCGGTGAGCTGGCCACCGTGCAACTCAGCCCCGATGGCAGCGAGGGCTTCAATCCCGCCTTTGACGTGACCCCAGCCTGCCTGGTGACGGCGCTGATCACCGAACGGGGCGTGGCACCCGCCAGTGAAGAAGGCCTGCGCAATCTCTACGCCTGATGCTGACCTCCATGAGCGAACAGGAGCTGCGCGAGCAGCTGGTGACTGTGGCGCGGCGCATGCAGGCCAGCGGCATCAACCAGGGCACTTCCGGCAATCTCTCGCTGCGCCTTCCCGGCGGCATGCTGATCACCCCCAGCTCCCTGCCCTATGAGCAGATGGAGCCGGGCGATCTGGTGGCCCTGGATCTGGCGGGCCAGCCGCTGCAGCCCGACCAGCCGCAACGGCGCCCGTCCTCGGAGTGGCGGCTGCATGCGGATGTGCTGGCGTCCCGTTTGGAGGCGATGGCCGTGCTCCATTGCCATCCCGTGCATGCCACCGCCCTGGCCTGTCATGACCGGCCGATTCCCCCGTTTCATTACATGGTGGCTGTGGCGGGGGGCGATGACGTTCGCTGTGCCCCCTATGCCACCTTCGGTACGGCGGAGCTGTCCAGCCATGCGGTGGAGGCCCTGCGCCATCGTCAGGCCTGTCTGCTGGCCCGTCATGGTTTGGTGAGCCTGGGATCCGATCTCGATCAGGCGCTGCGGGTCGCCATCGAGGTGGAAACCCTGGCGCGGATGTATCTCCAGGCGTTGCAGCTCGGCGAACCTCCCCAGCTCACGGCCGCCCAGATGGCGGCGGTGCATGCTCAGTTCCGCGGTTTGCACTACGGCCAGACGGATCCGGAAGCCTGAGATGGGTGCGGAAGAACCGTTCCGTTGCGTCCAGCACGTCGATCTGCACCTGGCTGTCGCGGAAGCCATGCCCCTCCGCCGCGAAGGTGTGCACCTCCACCGGCACCCCATTGGCTCGCAGCGCCGCTGCCATGCGCTCCGTCTGCTCCGGTGGCACCACCCGATCCTTCAAACCCTGGAAGAAGATCACCGGGCAGCGGATCTGTTCGGCGTGTTGCAGGGGTGAGCGGGCGTCATAACGGCTCCGCTCCTCTGGCCAGGTACCCACCAGACCATCGAGATAGCGCGCTTCGAAGCGATGCGTGTCGCTGGCCATGGCATTGAGGTCGCTTACGGCATAACGGCAGGCCCCCACGCCGAACACCTCGGTGAAGCAGAGACAGGCCAGGGTGGTGTAGCCGCCGGCACTGCCGCCTTCGATCGCGATCTGATCGGGATGGGCTGCACCGGAGGCGATCAGGGCCCGAGCGGCGGCGGCGCAGTCTTCCACATCCACCACGCCCCAGCCTCCCTTCAGCCGCTCCCGGTAGGCGCGTCCAAATCCGGTGGAGCCGCCGTAGTTCACATCCACCACGCCCCAGCCGCGTGACGTCCAGAACTGGATGCCCAGGCTGAGGCCGCGGCGGGCCATGGCGGTGGGGCCGCTGTGGCTCTTCACGAGCAGGGGAGCCGCGCCGTCGGTGCTCGTGCTGGGTGGGTAGTACCAGGCATGGGTGCGTTCACCGCCGGCCCCGTTGAACCACAGCGGCTTGGCCACGCTGATCGCCTCAGCGGGCAGCACCGCCTCCATCGCCGGCAGGTGGCGCCAGTGGCCGCTGGCCAGATCAAGTTCCAGCAATCCTTGCCCCGTGCGGCTGTTGCTGGCAATCGCCACGGCCCGTCCCTCATGGGCCTGCAGGCCGGCCAGGTCGTCGAACGGTTGCGCGATGGTGCCCACCTCACCGTTGTCGTCCAGTCGTTTCAGAGCCCACGTCCCCTCGCTGCAGACCGTGGCCAGCAGCTGCTCCCCATCCCAGGCGGTGGTGCGCATGCCATACACCCACTGGGGCATGGCGGTCTCCGCCCGCATCGGCCAGGGTCGCTGCCATTGCGGTGCGTGCAGATCCGGCGTTGGTTCTGTGTGGATCAGATTCCACCAACCGCTGCTGTCGTCGCTCACCACCAGCCGTCCATCCGGGAGCCACAGCGGTTGAAACACCGACACAGGCTGCCCACCAGCGTCGCTGCGGCTTCCCGCCATCAGGACCGGCTCGATGATCCGGCCTTCGCTATCGAGCTCCGAGACCCAGAGCTGGCTGGCGTCCCACGGCATGGCCGGTTGCTGCCATTCCACCCAGGCGAGGCGATCACCGCCCGGGCTCAAGCAGGCGTAGCCCGCGAAATCCTGCGCTTGGTGCACCACCTCCGGTTCCTGCTCCTCGGCATCGAGAGCGACGCTCACCAGCCAGTCCCGACCATCTCGTTCGCCGATCCCCAGCCAGCGCCGGCGGCCGGCATCGATCTGACCATCGGCCAGCACGGCGCCGGGCCGACTGAGACGGCGGGCTGGCCCCAGGGCGGTCAGGGTCATGGCCTCCGCTGCGGTCAGGCCGCACCAGCTCTGGCTCCACAGACAGCCGTCCTGATCATCGATCCACACCAGCAGCAACTGATCGCCATCGCTGGATGCGGCCAGAACGCCGCCGCCGTAATCGTGCACGCGGCTGCGCAGGTTGATCGGCGCTGGTGTCAGTTCCTGCATGGCCTGGGGATCGGCACCCCAGCGGCGGATCAGGGCGGTGGTGCGCCCCCTGTCCTGGGGGCGTTGCTCGAGCCAGAGCACCCAGTCGCCGATCAGGCGGGGCTCCCGCAGAACCGGTGATCGGCCCAGGGCGATCCGGGCGGCCAGGGGGGTGGGCATGGCGGGCGCTGCGGTGGCGGCTTTAGCCCTGAGGCTGACCGGCTGAGCTGCCTAAGATCAAGCCACGCTCACGACCCGCGGAGAACGGAATCTTGGCTCGAAGCTTCGCCCAGCTGGCCCGGACAGCCGAACGCAGTGGCACTGCCGTCGCGGTGACCAAGGAACCTCTGGACGTGCCTCCGCTTGAGATCCACACCCTTGGCGATCGGGTGCTGCGTCAACCTGCCAAGCGCATCAGCAAGGTGGATGCAGCGGTTCGGGATCTGGCCCGCGACATGCTGCGCAGCATGTACACCGCCCGGGGCATCGGCCTGGCCGCGCCGCAGGTGGGTGTGCACAAACAGCTGCTGGTGATCGATCTGGATATCGAAAATGCCGCTGCGCCTCCGCTGGTGCTGATCAACCCTGAGATCACCAGCGCCAGTGCCTCCGTCGACACCTATGAAGAGGGTTGCCTCAGTATCCCCGGGGTGTACCTGGATGTGGTGCGTCCCAGCGCCATCCAGCTCAGCTACCGGGATGAAATGGGCCGCCCCCGCACCATGAAGGCCGATGGCTTGATGGCCCGCTGCATTCAGCACGAGATGGACCATCTCAAGGGGGTGCTGTTCGTGGATCGCGTCACCGATGAAGGCAATCGCAACCGGGAGCTCAACGAGCATGGGTTCAAGGCTGTTGATGTTCGCCCGCTGGCCTGAGTCATGCCGATGAAACCTCTTGCCGGCGTTTTTCTCGCCCTGGCCTGTGTGCTGGGCATCGCCGCCACCGGATCGGTGTTCGAGCTGGCCTATGGCAACCCGGAGCTGGGTCAGGTCACCACCGGTTGGATTCTGGGCGTCAGCGCTCCAGCCACCGTGGGCTCCCTTCTGGTTGCGATTCGTCTCAACAAACCGGCCTGAGCGGCATCGCTCTTTCTTGCCCTGACTTTTACGATCCGGTCCAGTCCAGTTCCTTCCCCTACCGGATGGTCCGTTTTTTCTCCACAGCCCTCGCTTCCGCTTTGGCCGCCGGTTCTCTGGCGATGGTCGCCAGCCCATCGGTGCGGGCGCAGGGATCGTTGTTCACGGCCGTTCCCGTGGAGGAGACCCGCTTCATCCTGGTGGCCGCCCCGATCGGCAAGGGGGAATCGGCGCAGCTCAACATCTACGAGCAGCGCAGCAGCAAACGACCCTGTTACGCCGTCTCCGGCTCTTCGCCTGCCGTGGTGGATCCGCTGCTGGCCACCTTTGACTTCACGGGAATCTGCAACCGCTACATCGATGGCAACGGCTACTCCCTGCGGATCGGCGCTGATGACCTGGGAACCCGATATCGGTTGTCGGTGGTGAAGACGGGCTCCGATGTGGAGCTGTTGGCGGTGCCCACCCGTGATCCCTCCCAGCCCACCCTGTTGATCGCCCGTACCGGTGGCCCCGGCAGCGACTTCCTGCAACTGGTGATGGAGCCGGGCTGGTCGTTGCGTCGTCGTCAGTACGGCAAGAAAACCCTTGGCCATCTGTATGTCTACCGCGAGTCCTGGCCCGGTGCCGACGCTGAGCCAGCCCCGGCGGCTGCTGAACCCATGCCGCCAGCCAATCCGTGAACCTCCGGCTGGTTGCTACATTGATTGGCTGGACAACCTTGCTTATTGCATGACTCAGGTCACGGTCGGAGAAAACGAAGGCATCGAATCAGCGCTGCGTCGCTTCAAGCGTCAGGTGTCCAAGGCCGGAATCTTTGCCGACCTCAAGCGTCTGCGTCATCACGAGACCCCGATTGAGAAGTACAAGCGCAAGGCACAGCAGCGTCGCCGCCGTCGCTGATCAAGCCTGAATGCAAGGCTTGCGGCGGTCGGAAATGCGCATGATCACCTGTTGGCGTCCGCTGACAAAACTTCCAGACTGAAGCTACGCAGTCTGGGAGGTGATCATGGATTTCACACTCAAAGGCCTACGCCATTGGTTCGGCGACAGCCTCTCGCATGCTCTGGGGAATCCCCGGGAGGAGAAGCAGCATCAGCCTCCCCCGATCGGCGCCCAGCCCTATCGCGACGCTCCTAAGCGTTAAGGCCTTCAGGTCTTGATCAACTGATCAAAACTGCGGAAGCAGAGGGCTTCCGCAAGGTGGCCCTTGCCCACAGCGTCTTTGTCTTCGAGGTCGGCGAGGGTTCGGGCCACCCGCAGCAGACGTAAGCCGCTGCGGGCGGAGAGTTGGCGTTGGCTCACGATCTGTTCCCAGCACTCCACGGCCTGCGTGGAGAGTTGGCCGATGCGCCCGAGTGCTGCGCTACTCAGGCTGCTGTTGAGACAGCCCGCAGGATTGCGCTGCTGCATGCGTTGCCGGGCCCGTTGGATTCTCTCCGGCTGCAGCACCTCCGAGTCTTCAGGCTCCGGCATGTCCAGGCTGCGTCGCAGATCCCGAGCGGGGAGGCGATGCAGCCTCAGTTGCAGATCGAGTCGGTCGAGCAGTGGGCCCGACAGGCGGTTCCAGTAGCGCTGCCGCTCCGTGGGGCGGCAGCGGCAGGGGTGGGCGGCATCACCATCCCAGCCGCATGGACAGGGGTTGGTGGCCGCCACCAGGGTCAGCCGGCAGGGAAACGCGCATTTCAGTCGGGCGCGGCTCAGCCACAGCACACCCTCTTCGATCGGTTGGCGCAGCTGATCGAGCAGGGCCCGCGGGAATTCGGCCAGTTCATCAAGAAACAGCACGCCACCATGGGCGAGGCTCAATTCCCCTGGTTTCGGATTGCTGCCGCCCCCGAGCAGCGCGGCCACGGAGCAGCTGTGGTGGGGAGCGCGGAACGGTCGACGCTGCAACAGAGTGATCGGTTCCGGCAGCACCCCTGCAATCGAGTGCAGGCGCGTGATCTCGAGCGATTCCTGCTCCGTCAGAGGGGGGAGCAGCTGGGGCAGGTGGCGAGCCAGCAGCGTCTTGCCGCACCCCGGCGGCCCCACCATCAGGAGGTGATGGCCCCCGGCGGCCGCGAGGGCCAGGGCGTGCTGAGCCACAGCCTGGCCAACCACCGGAGCGGGTGTAGCCGCTGGAGCTGGCTGCACACCGGGCACCTGCAGCGGTTGTGGTCGATCGTGCCAGGGCTGCTCGCCCCTGAGCATGGCCACGGTGTTGGCCAACGACTCGGCACACAGCAACCGCAAACCTGGCACCAGGGCCGCTTCTGCCGCGTTCGCTGCTGGCACCACCAGGGCTCTGGCTCCCCGGGTGGCGGCAAGGCTGGCCACAGCGAGGATGCCCCGGCAGGGCCTCAGGCTGCCATCGAGGCCTAACTCGCCGGCGCACCAGAGGTTGTGCAGCAGGGGGGCATCGAGTTGGCCGCTGGACACGAGCAGAGCCAGGGCGATCGGCAGGTCGAAGGCCGGTCCCTCCTTGCGTAGATCCGCCGGCGCCAGATTCACCACCACGCGCACCAGAGGGCCCCGGAAGCCGCTGTTGCGCAGTGCAGCGCGCACCCGTTCGCGGGATTCCTGAATCGCCGCATCAGGTAACCCCACCAGCTGCAGGCCCGGCAGGCCTGGCGCCAGATCCACCTCCACGGTCACTGGACGGGCGTCGAGGCCGACGATGGATGCGCTCAGGCAGCGTGCCAGCATTGAGGGAAAGCGGTGCAGGGATTGGATGCCCCGCCTGTCACACCCCCTGCCCTGAGCCGTCGCAACACCATCTCAATCCCACCCCATGTCACCGCAACACCATGGCTGAGGACACGATTTTTGCCCGGATCCTGCGGGGCGAGATTCCCTGCGATGAGGTGTATGGCGACGACCATTGCCTGGCCTTCCGCGATATCGCGCCCCAGGCGCCGGTGCATGTGCTCGTGATTCCGCGTCAACCGATCGAGAGCCTGCGCGAGGCGACCGAGAGCGATGCCGCCCTGCTCGGGCACCTGTTGCTCGTGGCGGCCAAGGTGGCCAAGCAGGAGGGCCTGGAGGACTGGCGCACGGTGATCAACAGCGGCGCCGAGGCTGGCCAGACCGTGTTTCATCTCCATGTGCACGTGATCGGTGGCCGTCCCCTGGCCTGGCCTCCCGGCTGAGCTCAGGCTCCGTGAGAATGTCGTCATGACGACGTCCCCCCGTTCGGCCCCCTTTGAGGGGTTGCGCCGCCAGTTGGCCAAGCTGCGCCACCTGGCACAGCCTTTCTTCCTTCCGCTCGACCAGGCTTCCGGTGGCCAGTTCATCTGGTTGCTGGTCTCGTTGCTGTTCTGTGTCGGCGGCATTGTGCTGCTGCTGCTCACCGGCTTGATGCAGCTGCTGAATCAGCTGCAACCGGTGATCACCGAAAAGTATTTCGGTGGGGTGTTGGGAACGCTGAGCACCATCTGGGGTGGTTGGTGGGGCTGGGTGTTCGGCGCCCTGTTCCTGATCGGTGCGGCCAGTTTCCTGGCCATGCGCCAGCAGCTGCGCAACCGTCGCTGGTTGCACTGGTTGCTCCTGGCCGTGATCGTGCTGATGCTGCTCGCGGTGAATGGCATCAATGCGGGCATCAGTTTCATCGCTCGGGATCTCACCAATGCGTTGGTGGCCAAGCAGCAGGATGGCTTCTATCGGATTCTGATTATTTACGCCAGCTGTTTTGTGGTGGCCCTGCCGATCAGGGTGTCTCAGATCTTTTTCACCCTCAAGCTGGGCATCATCTGGCGTGACTGGCTCTCTCGCAGTCTGATTGCTGATTACATGAGCAATCGGGCTTATTACGTGCTCAATCCCAATGATGAGCAAGCCACTGATATCGATAATCCTGATCAGCGGATCACCGACGATACAAGGGCGTTCACGGCTCAGAGCTTGCAGTTCACGCTCGGAATTTTTGATGCGCTGCTGACGTTTTCGCTCAATATCCTGATTCTTTGGAGTATCAGCACAACCCTCACCTTCTCCCTGTTTGCCTATGCCGCTTTTGCGACCACCGTTCTGGTGGTAGCGGGTCGCAAGCTTGTGAAAATCAACTTTGATCAACTCCGTTACGAGGCTGACTTCCGCTACGGCCTCGTGCATGTGCGCGATAATGCCGAATCGATTGCGTTTTACGCCGGTGAGAAGCCGGAGCAGGAAGAGTCTCAGCGCCGTCTGGGCTCGGTGGTGCAGAACTTCAATCTGTTGATCATCTGGCGGGTGGTGATCGATGTGATGCGTCGATCGATCGGCTATGCCAGTAATTTTTTCCCTTATCTGGTGTTGGCGGCGCCTTACTTCGCTGGTGAGATTGATTATGGCAGTTTCATTCAGGCGAACTTCGCCTTTGGGATGGTGGAGTCATCCCTGTTCTTTGTTGTCAACCAGATCGAGGAGTTGGCTCAGTTCACCGCTGGGATCAGTCGCCTTGAAGGCTTCCAGTCCAAGGTTGAGCAGGTCAGCTTGCTGGCGCCCACCAGTGGTCTGGCTCGGATCAGTGAGCGCGATTCAATCCTGGTGGATCACGCTGATCTCGTGCCACCGGGTGGGTCGCAGCCGATCATCCGTGATCTCACCCTCAGTGTGGGCGAGTCCGACAAGCTGCTGGTGGTGGGACCTTCCGGTTGCGGCAAAACCTCCCTGTTGCGCATGGTGAGTGGTCTCTGGTCGCCCGAGCAGGGCAGTGTGGAGCGCCCACCCACCGGCGATCTGCTGTTCATTCCTCAGAAGCCTTACATGTTGTTGGGCTCTCTGCGCGAGCAGCTCTGCTATCCCGCCGATGAGGGTCGCTTCAGCGATGACCAGCTTCGAGCCGTGCTCGAGCAGGTGTGTCTGCCTCAGCTGGTGAGTCGTTACCCCGATCTTGATGTGAAGCAAGACTGGCAACGCATTCTTTCCCTTGGAGAACAGCAGCGCCTGGCCTTCGGTCGGCTGCTGCTCAATGCGCCGCGTTTTGTGGTGCTCGATGAGGCCACCAGTGCCCTGGATGTCAAGACCGAGCAGCATCTCTATGAGCTGTTGCTGGATCGTGATCTTGCCTTCATCAGCGTCGGTCACCGACCCACCCTGGTCAGCTTTCACGACACGGTGCTGGAGCTGATCGGCAATGGCGACTGGCGCATAATGCCCACGGCCAGCTATGACGTGACCCGTTCCTGATCCGGTGGGATGACCTTGAACAGCGATTCAGCCACAACCGCAGACACCGGCACCAGCGCCACCACAACCGATGTGCCTGCCTTTGGTTGGAGCGCCTATGCGGAACGGATCAACGGACGGTTCGCCATGATCGGCTTCCTGGCGGTTTTGATCGTGGAGGCGATCAGCCACGACACCTTTTTGCACTGGGCTGGCCTGGTGCCCTGACTGAGGCCGTCAGAGGCGGTCAGATCCCGCCAGGCTGTGCTCAGGGCAGTTGGATCAGATCAACTTCCCAGCGGCCGTTGCGGCTCACCTGCACAGCCAACTGGCGTCCGGGCCCATCCAGACTCACGGCGCGGGGAACCCCGGCTGGGTTCAGTTCCAGTCGCTGCAGGATGCCGACAGAGCGGCGATACAGCATCAGCTCGGTGCTGTCGCCGCGCTGATGCACGAGGGCGAGACGCTCTCCATCGCCGCTGACGCTGAGGCTGATCGGTTGGGCATCGGCGCGATTCAGGCCCGGCACCGGCACCGGTTGACCGTTGCGCAGGTCGATCAGCTCGAGCCGTTCCCGCCCGCCGCGACTGCTCAGGCTCGCTAACCATCCTTGCCCCAGGCTTGGATCCCGTCGGGTCTCGGCGCTTTCGGCCAAACGGCTGTTCAGGCTGTGCAAGGGCCGGATGGAGTCCCCGCCACAGCCACTCAGGGTCAGGATCAACAACAGGCTGCCGCCAAGACTTGTGGTTGTCTTCATGGCGTCGGCTGGAGGGGGCCGCTGAAACGCTCCCCCGCCGATCGGTCCGGTTCGAGGATGGCGCCCAGATCGATCAGCTCCAGTCGCCACCGCCCTTGCACGGCCACCTGGAGGGCCAGGGTTCGGGCATCCGGCGACAGGCTGAGTCGTGCCGGCTCGCGGTCGCTCGGGAGGCGGATCGGATGGGCACGGCCCGTGAGGCGGTCTTCGATCAGGGCGAGGCGGCGCTGGCCGCGCTGGGTGATTGCAGCCAGATAGCGCCCAGTCCAGCTCAGGGAGGGGGAACTGTGGGGTTGGTGGCGGCTGAGATGACGCAAGGGCAGGACGGCGCCGCTGCGCAGATCACGCAGTTGCACGGTGGGTCGTCCCCGTCGCTCCGTCACGGTGGCCAGCAGTCGGCCATTGCCACTCAAGGCCGGCTCCTGCTGAGAGCGTTCGACTCCACCGCCGGGAAGCCTTTGGACCCGAGGCGTGCATCCCATGAGGCCCAGGAGTGCGGCAAACAGTGCGAGTGCGCCGTAGGGCTGACAGCTCCTCTTCAGGCGCCGCACGGGATGTGTGCCGTGGGCTGTGCGTGAGCGTCAGTCGTCAAAACGGGAGCTGTTGTCGCGGGGCCGAGAGCTGCGGGGCGTGGGCCGCTCGGAGGGAGCAGCAGCTGCGGATGAAGCTCGGCTGGGTTTGCCCTCGCTGCTGGGCTGCCGATCGATCGATGGTGTCGGCCGATCACTCACTGTGCGGCGGCTGGAGCTGGGGGAAAAACTGGCGTCTTCCGGTTCGCGCCGTCCGCGTGCGCTGGTGCTGCTGGATGACGTGGGACGACTGCCCCGACGTTGATCCTTGCGGAGATTGCGCCGCTCGCCGAAGTTGGATCGCTCCGCTGCCGGGTCGGAATCGTTGCGGCCGAAGCGGGCCATGCGCCGTTCCCGCTCCGACTCGTCCCCCCAGCTGGATTCCGATTCATCGCGGCCACGGCGGCGACTAGCCGCCTGCTCAGGAATGGCCGCCCGGGAGGCACGCCGGGGTCGGTAGAAGTCCCGTTCTGGCGCTTCTTCATCCTCCTGCTCATCGTCCACACCGCGGAAACGGCGGCGCAGGGGCGGCGCCTCATCGAAGCGGTCGTAGGGAGAGTTCCATTCTCCCCCGAGGCCACCCGCCGGACTGCGCGGCGGCGCCGGCTCGTCCTCGAAGTAGGCAGAGCGTCGGGCCTGTTCCGTCGAGACGCCGCGCAGACGCACACTTTCGTAGGCGAAGAACACGGTGGTGCCGGCCAGAAGGAACTGACCGAACTGCAGGATCGGGTCCAGGCGCCAGCCCTGGAAGAAGAGGATTCCACCGCAGAGCAGTCCGATGGCGGCAAAGAACACGTCGTAGTCCCTCGCCAGCGCTGGCTTGAAGCTGCGCATGAAATAGAGCATCGCGCCGCCAACGGCCAGCACGATCCCAACGATGCTGGCCCAGTTCAGACTGGCATTAACCACAGATGTGCCCCCTGGCGACGGCTGTCTTCAGACTGCCAAGCAGTCGGATTCGTCTCAGTCTACGAACCGCGTCAGGGGGGATCAGAGCTTGCGGTCGACCTGGTCGGTCTGGCTCAGCAGGAAAAGGCCGATGCCGGCAGGAATGACCACGATCACGGTGCCCCACACGAGGCTGCTCAGAAAGTTGGCGAGGGAGGGTGTCATGTCGGGGCGGCGTGGAGGCCTTGCAATGGCGATCCTAGAGATCATGGGCGACTTTCTACGATGAACGCTCTCCTGCTTTGAGCTTTGTGACGCCTGTGTCGCTTGCCCCGCTGCCCCTGTTGCACCTGGTGCTCGGCTTGCTGCTCGCGGCCTGGTCCCTCTGCTTCATTGTGCGCATCGTGCTCACCTGGTATCCCCAGGTGGACTGGCATTCCGGCTTCTGGGCCATTGTGGCCTGGCCCACCGAGCCGCTGCTCGTGCCGACGCGTCGCCTCGTGGCGCCCATCGGTGGCGTGGATGTGACGCCGGTGATCTGGGTGGGGCTGCTCAGCCTCGTGCGTGAACTGCTGGTGGGTCAGCAGGGGCTGATCTCGCAATGGATGCTGCGATCGATGGCTGTGGCCTGAGCTGGATCGTCAGAGCATCTCCTGCTCCACAAATTTCGTGTGCACATCACCTCGCTGGAATTCAGGCCGATCCAGCAGGCGCAGGTGGAAGTCCACGGTGGTGGGAATCCCGGTGATGGCACATTCATTGAGGGCGCGACGCATGCGTTTCAAGGCGCTGTCGCGATCGGGAGCCCAGATGATCAGCTTGCCGATCAGGGAGTCGTAGAAGGGAGGGATGTCGTAACCGGTATACACATGGCTGTCGACGCGGACGCCAGGGCCACCGGGGGGAAGCCAACCGGTGATCCGTCCTGGTGCGGGTCGGAAGTTATGGCTGGCGTCTTCGGCATTGATCCGGCATTCGATCGCATGGCCCCGCAGGACGATGGCGTCCTGGCGGACGCTGATCGCTTCACCGCCAGCGATGCGCAGCTGCTCAGCGATCAGGTCGATGCCGGTGACCATCTCAGTCACGGGATGCTCCACCTGGATGCGTGTGTTCATCTCCATGAAGTAAAAGCCGCCGTTGCGATCGAGCAGGAACTCCACCGTTCCGGCTCCCTCGTATTGGATGCTGCGTGCGGCGGCAACGGCGGCTTCGCCCATGCGGCGACGCAGTTCCGGATCGAGGGCTGGACTGGGGGCTTCCTCCAGCAGCTTCTGGTGACGGCGTTGAATCGAGCAGTCCCGTTCACCAAGGTGCACCACGTTGCCGTGGCGATCGGCCAGCACTTGCACCTCGACGTGACGGGGCCGATCGATGAATTTTTCCATGTAGAGCCCCGGGTTGCCGAAGGCCGCTTCCGCCTCCCCCTGGGCTGCCTTGAACAGGCTCTGCAACTGGTTGGGGCCCGGCACCAGTCGCATCCCCCGGCCGCCGCCCCCGGCGGTGGCCTTGATCATCACCGGATACCCCATCTCGGCGGCGAGTTCGGCGGCCTCCTCCGGCGTGGCCAGCAGGCCCTCGCTGCCTGGCACGGTCGGCACGCCAACCCGTTGCATGGTGCTTTTGGCCGTGGCTTTGTCACCCATGGAACGAATCGCATGGGGGGACGGGCCCACGAAGGTGATGCCGTGATCGCGACAGATTTCCGCGAAGCGATCGTTTTCGGCGAGGAAGCCATAGCCGGGGTGGATCGCATCCACGCCGCGTGACGTCGCTGCCGCGAGGATGTTCGGGATATTCAGATAGCTCTTGCTGCTGGCCGGCTCACCCACGCACACGGCTTCATCGGCGAGTTGCACATGCAACGCGTTCCGATCCACTGTGCTGTACACGGCCACAGTGGCGATTCCCAGCTCTCTGCAGCTCCGCAGAATCCGGAGGGCAATCTCGCCGCGGTTGGCGATCAGCACTTTGCCGATGGGCATCCCGCAGCATCCAGGCCAGCGCGGATCGTATCAGCGCTGGTGGCCAGGGCCCTGAACCCCGAGCCGGTATGATCCTTCATCGACGCGATCCGCGCGATCACGTCAGCCACGCGGATGTGGTGGAATTGGTAGACACGCACGTTTGAGGGGCGTGTGGCTTCGGCCTTGCGAGTTCAAGTCTCGCCATCCGCATTTCTATTCACAACCCATTCAGGCCGTTGCAGTCGTTCCCTCAGTTGAGACCTGGGGATGCAGCCTTGAGCATCGTGCTGGTGTCTAATGGTCCTGGAGAACTGGCTACCTGGGTGCGCCCCCTGGCCGATGCGCTGCACCGCTCCCTGGTGCTGAGGCCCCGGGCGCCGTGGTCGCCGATCAGCCTGCGCCTGGTGTTGGTGCCCTGCCCCAATGCCACCGGCACCGAAGCGCAGGTGGCCAGCCGCTGGGGCTTGTTTGATCGCATCACCGCCGCAGAGCAGTTCTGGCCCCTGTTGCTGCGACCCGGCCGCTACGGCGCCTGGCCCAGTCGCGGTGTGGTGGTGTTTCTCGGCGGTGATCAGTTCTGGAGCGTGCTGCTGTCGGCCCGGCTCCGTTACCGCCACATCACCTACGCCGAATGGGTGGCCCGTTGGCCTCGCTGGAATGATCGGGTTGCAGCCATGGGGGCCGCTGTGCGTGACCAGTTGCCCAGCCGTTTTCAGCCCCGATGTCGTGTCATCGGCGATCTGATGGCCGATCTCTCCAGTCATGCGCGGCAGTCGTCCCCGTTGCCCAAGGGTGAATGGGTGGCGTTGCTGCCGGGCTCGAAGCGGGCCAAGCTCTGCGTTGGCGTGCCGTTCCTCCTGGAGACGGCCGACCGTCTGGCGGCGCGACGCCCCGAGTGTCGCTTTCTGCTGCCCGTGGCGCCCACCACCAGCGCCGAGGAATTGGTGCGCTATGCCGGCCGGGCCAATCCGATCGCGGCGGGGTATCAAGCGGCGGTGGACGCCCTGGCAGCTCCTGCAGCTGACGGTTCCGGTCGGCGCCTGATCACGCGGGCAGGCACCGTGATCGAACTGCAGGAAGACCCACCGGCTCACGGGGCCTTGAGTCAGTGCGCCCTGGCCCTCACCACGGTGGGCGCGAACACGGCGGAGCTCGGGGCCCTGGGGGTTCCGATGATCGTGTTGGTGCCGACCCAGCACCTCGGGGTGATGCAGGCCTGGGATGGCTGGTTGGGGTTGATCGCCCGACTGCCTGGATTGCGCTGGTGCATCGGCGTGCTGCTGAGCGCCTGGCGGCTGCGCCATCACGGCTTTCTGGCCTGGCCCAACATCTCTTCTGGGCGGATGGTGGTGCCGGAGCGTGTGGGGGCGATCACGCCCGAGGCGATCGCCGCCGAAGCCGAGGCCTGGTTATCGGCTCCCGACCGCCTTCAGGGCATGCGCGACGACCTGCGTAGCTTGCGCGGCCA
The DNA here is from genome assembly GCF_014279595.1 of Synechococcus sp. RS9909. Lineage (NCBI taxonomy): Bacteria > Bacillati > Cyanobacteriota > Cyanophyceae > Synechococcales > Synechococcaceae > Synechococcus > Synechococcus sp. RS9909. The sequence goes on along the minus strand of NZ_CP047943.1, from coordinate 2,190,579 downwards.
ACCCGGAGCGGTCGCCGCTCTGGCCGGTGAAATCCGAGCGCTGCTGCCGCGGGCCCTTTCCGACTAGGGTCCGGGCCGCAACCGATCCAGACCCGATGCCAGCGGAAGAGCGTGTGGAGCGTCAACCGGAGGAGTGGCAGTCCCAGCTGACGCCAGAGCAGTTTCAGGTGGCGCGTCTGGGAGGAACGGAGCGGGCCTTCACCGGTGCCTATTGGAATCACAAAGGCGATGGCTTCTATCACTGCATCTGTTGTGACGCGCCGTTGTTCAGTTCCGACACCAAATTTGATTCCGGTACCGGCTGGCCCAGCTTCTGGGATGGGGTGAGTGCCGGGGCGATCACCACCCGCGAAGACCGCAGTCACGGCATGGTGCGCACCGAGATCAACTGCGCCCGCTGTGACGCCCATCTCGGCCATGTCTTCAGCGATGGCCCTGCTCCCACCGGGCAGCGCTATTGCGTCAACAGCGCCTCGTTGCAGTTCAGGGAACGCTCCTGATCGTCACCAGGGATCGTCGAGAATCTCCCTGGTGTCATCCAGCGGTTCCACATCGAGGGGATCGCCCACCGGTTCCACCGGCCGCCGTGCCGCTGGTCGGGGGCGCGCTGAGAAGCGATCCGGCTCCGGCTCCGGTCGCCGTTCCGGCTCCCGCTCCAGCGATCGCAGCGGTTCATCCTGATTCCAGCGGCGATCGTCGTAGGGATCGGGGCGGTCATCAAAACGGGCAGCGGCCGGCTCGGGGAATGGCTCCGGAAGCTCGTCGAGATAGCGCTGGCGCGGAGCCCGTTCAACGCGTCGCTCCTCCAGCTCCACATAGTCCAGTTCCTCTTCCATGGCCAGAGGTTCGGCGGTGGAGGCCTGAAGCCGGCGTTGCTCCTGTTCGCTTGGCTGCCCTGAGCTGAGTTGATTTTCCACCGGCACCACGTTGACCCGATAACGCTCCCGCTCCTGCTCTTCCCAGCTCGGTCCGCCGACGCCAAGCTTTTCGAGGAAGCCGCTGTTGAGTTGTTTGAGCTTCTCCTCCGCGCCTTCATACACGATGATCCGATCAGCGCCGCTGCTGACGATTTCATCAACGGGAATCTCCCAGGTGCTCAGCACCCCTTCGCCCAGCAGGGGAACGCCCAGGGCACCCATCACCAGGGTGGTGAGTTCGCCGGTTTCGATATCGAAGGAAAATCCGAGCACGCGGCCGAGCTGCTGGCCGGATTCGGTGATCACCTGGCAGTTGATCACCCGGCTGTAGCGCTCCGGGTTGAAGGATTCACTCAGCGAATCGACGGAGTCCACCAGGATCACGTCGCCCACCTGGCGGATCCGATCGAGCAGCATCCATCGGGGAAGGCCCGGCAGGAAGCGGGTTAAGGGGTTGTCGCGCAGGCCGAGCGCCACCACTTCCCGCCCGTCGATGTCAACGATCACTTCGCCCACCACGCCGAGGCGACGGCCTGTGTCGCGGGTGATCACCTGGGTGCCCATCAGCTCGGAGCGGAGCCACAGCCTGTCGCTTGGCACCGTGGCCAGGGGGTCGTTCGTGGAGGGGGACGCGCTCAAATCCTGGCCCAGCCGTGGCTTGCAATCCAACCATTTTGACGCAAGGCGTCGCGTTCAGGGGTTCAGGCCGCATCCGGCAGACCCACCACCTGGGTGTGGGCACCGCGGGCCTGGGTCACGCCGATCGTGCGCTGGGAGGCGCCGATCATCGGTCGACGGTGACTGACCACCAGAAACTGCGCCTGTTCCGCCTGGCGAGCGATCAGGCTGGCGAGCCGTTCCACGTTCACGCCATCGAGAAAACTGTCGACCTCATCAAGGGCATAGAACGGTGACGGCCGAAACCGCTGCAGCGCGAACAGGAAGCTGAGGGCGGTGAGGGATTTTTCTCCTCCCGACATCGCCGCCAGGCGCCGCACGGCCTTGCCCTTCGGGTGGGCCACCAGGGTCAGGCCTCCCTCCAGCGGATCCTCGTGATTGTCAAGCTGCAGGTGGCCATCGCCATCAGAGAGGCTGGCGAAGATCTCACGGAAATGGCCATCCACGGCGGTGAAGGCTTCCATGAAGGCCTCCTGTCGCAGGGTGGTGACGGTTTCGATCCGCAGCAGCAGTTCCTCCCGCTCCTGGCTGAGCACATCCAGCCGTTCCCCCAGGTCGCCGAGGCGCTGTTCCAGCTCGGCGAGCTCCTCCAGCGCCAGCATGTTGACCGGCTCGAGCGCTTCCATGCGCTGTTGGAGCTGCTGCAGACTGGCCTGAAGCAGCTCCAGTCCGGCGGCACGCAGCGCATCGGGGATCTCGGGCCTGGGATCCGGCAGGGCGGCCTCCAGTTCCTGCAGGCGGATCGCGCCGCTGCGCAGGTGTTCCGCCAGCGACTGCTGCTCCTCCTGGAGCCGCTCCAGCTCCCAACGGGTCTGTTGCAGGCGTTGGCGTTGTTCCGCCACCGCGGCTTCCGCTTCATCGCGGGCCCGGCGCTGTTCCCCGAAGCGGGTCTGCAGCTCCTGTTGGCGCTGTTCCAGCACCTGGCGGCGCTCATGGAGCTCCTGTTGCTCGCCCTTCCAGCGCTGGTGGGTCACCTGCAGGGCCTGCACCGCCTCCTGCAGCCGTTGTTCCTCAGCCGCCAGCACCTGCTCCTGATCGGCCAGCCGTTCGATCGCGAGCTGGCGTTCCCGTTGCTGTTGCAGCAGGCCATCCCGCCGCTGTCGTGCCGCCGCCAGTGCCGCATCGGCCGCCTCCAGGTCGTGTTGCAACTGCTGCCAGTTGCCGGCGTCACCCTGGCTCTGTGCCTCCTGTTCCAGCTGAAGGAGCTTGTCCAGTTCCTCCTGCAGGGGTGTGATCGTGGCCTGCAGAACGCCAAGCCGTTCCTGAAGCCCGGCCTGGTTGCTGCGCAGCGTCTCCTGACGCTGATGACGCTGACGGGTGCGTTCCAGCAGGGGGGCATGGGCACGTCGAGCGGCGCTTCGCTCCGCCTCGAGCGCAGCCTGGCGTTGCTCCCGTTCGCGGAGCTGGGGTCTGGCGCTCTCCAGGGCCGCCACAAGCCGTTGCTCCTCCCGCTGACTGGCCACCTGAGCTTCACCGAGCTCGAGCAGGCGTTGCCGCAGGGGAGCGGCGTCGTCGCTGTCGCTGCTCACACCGAAACTGAGGCCGCCGCTGCGCTGGGAGACGCTGCCACCCGTCATGGCACCACTCTTTTCCAGCAGCTCGCCATCCAGCGTCACGGCGCGTTGCCGCCCGAGCTGCTGGCGGGCGCTGGTCAGGTCGGAGAACACCTGCGTGTCGCCGAACACATAGGCGAACACATCGGCATAGATCGGCTCGAAACGTACCAGCTCCACGGCCCGGCCGATCAGGCCGGCTCCCCCCAGGGCGCCATCGGGGCGGCGGGCCCGGGCCATGGCCGCTCCACCACTGCCGCCGCCAGGAGCACGGATTTTGTTGAGGGGCAGGAAGGTGAGCCGCCCGGCCCGGCGACTCTTGAGCAGCTCGATGGCGCGGGCGGCGATCCGATCGTCATCCACCACCACCTGGCCGAGACGGGCGCCGGCGGCCACCTCCAGAGCCAGCCGGTGTCGCTCCTCCACCTCCCCCAGCTGCGCCACCGGTCCGTGGATGCCATCGAGCCCCGCCTCCAGCAACAGGCGCAGGGCGCCGGTGCCGCGGCTCTCCTGCAGGGCTTCCCGGCGGCTGTCCAGTCGGGCGATCTCCCGTTCGAGCCTGCCCTGTTCCTGCTCGAGCCGTGCGCGGGTGCGTTGTTGCACCGCCAGCGCGTCCACCAGGGCCTGCACCTGCTGTTGGCCCGCCTGCAGGTCCTGAAGCAGGGCCTGCCATTCCCGATCCAGCTGCTCCAGGGCGTCCTGCACCCGCCGGTCTTCGGCGCCATCGCTGTCCAGCTCCGCCTGCAGTTCGCTCAGCCGCTCCTCGTCCTGGAGTGAGCGCTCCAGCAGTTGTTGCTGCTCCCGCTGTAGGGGCGTGAGCTGGTTCTGCAGCTCCAGGCGACGTCCACTGCGTTGCCGCTGCTCCTCGATCCAGTGTCCGGACCGCCCGGCCACGTCACCGAGGCGTCGACGCGACACCTCCACTGCCGCTTCCGCATCGCGACACACCTGTTCGGCCTCGTCCAGGGCCTGTGTGTCGGTCCCCTGGGAGGCTTCTCTGGCGTCGTCCCGCAGGCGCTGGCGTCGATTGGCGAGGTCATGACGCAGCCCCTGCAGCCGTTCCCCCTCCTGTTGCTGCTGCTGCGCCTGTCGCTCCAGCTCCCGGCCGGTGGTCTCCAGACCTGCCAGCTCCGCCTGCACACCGAGCAACTGGTCTTCCCCCAGCGCCTTGACGCTCTCCTGAAGGGTCTGCAGAGCACGGGCGGCCTCCTGCAGTTCGGCCTCACCGCGTTCCAGGGCCTCGCGGTCGCGGATCAGCTGCTCTCCGAGCTGCTGCTGCCGTTCCCGTTGCTGCTCCAGGTCCTGCTTTGAAGCCTCAAAGCTGAGCACCTGTTCCTGTTGGCGTCCGAGTTGGAGTTGCTGGCGCAGCGACTGATAGGTGCGGGCCTTGGCGCAATCCCTTTCGAGGCGCTGGCGGGCGCTCAGCAGTTCCTGCTCCACGATCCGGCAGCGGTCCTGCCGTTCCTGCACATCGTCGAGTTTGCGGCGGGTCTGTTCGATCCGATTGTCGAAGAGGGCGACGCCGGCCAGCTCATCGATCAGACCGCGGCGCTCGCGGTTGCTCATCGACACAATGCGGGTCACATCGCCCTGCATCACCACATTGCTCCCTTCCGGATCGATCCGCAGGCGGCGCAGTTGGGTCTGCAGCTGCTGGAGATTGCAGGGTTCCCCGTCGGCGCTGTAGCTGCTGCTGTAGGAACCGCCTGGCATCACGCGCAGTTTGCGCGTCACGGTCCATTCCCTCTGATCAGCACGGATCCAGGGACCTTCGGCCGGAGGCTCAAGCCCCTCCTCGGCGGCATCGGGCTGCCAGTCGGAGAGGTCAAAGCGCACGCTCACGCTGGTTTCGGCCGATTTGCCGGCTTTGAGAACGCCGCTGTTGACCAGATCGGGAAGGCGGTCGGCGCGCATGCCGCGACTGGTGGCGAGGCCGAGGCAGAAGAGCACCCCGTCCAGGATGTTGCTCTTCCCCGAACCGTTCGGGCCGGTCACCACCGTGAAGCCCGGTTCCAGGGGGATCGACATCGTCCCCCCGAAGGACTTGAAGTGCGTCAACCCGACCTGATTGATGTGAACCAACAGGACAACAGGGCTGTCAGCGATTCAAAAGTAGCGGACCCCTGAAAAAGCTCAAGACTGTTCCATCACCCCTATTCTGCGGACGACGCGAGGGACAACGATGGAATCGTCAGACGCCACCGCACAGAATTCGAGCTCCCAGGCCCCGGCGCCGGATGCAACGGAGTCGCCGACGTCGCAGGAGAGCCTGGCTCAACGCTTCCGCGATCGCTTCGACAGTTTGATACCGGAGATCCAGCGGCGCTGGCCTGAGGTGGCCAGCCATGCGCTCGAAGCCACCCGGGGCAGCCTGGATGAGGCGGCGCGGGTGATTGCGGAGCAAACCGGACGGGCTACTTCCGTGGTGAGGCCCCAGCTCGAGGAGATGCTGCATGTGGCCGGTGAGCGTGGACGCAATCTGGCCGACAGCCTGGAGCCTCTGGAGCGCCAGCTGGAACAGCTGCTCGATGAGTTGAATCAGACCCTTCGTCCTCGGATCGAGCGTCCCGTTCGTGAGCGGCCCCTGCTCGCCCTGGCGGTTGCTGCCGGTGTCGGCATGCTGCTGGGCTCCCTGCTCACCGGTGGTCGACGCTCGGCATGACCTCGTTCCCAGCCGATGGTGGTGGCTCCGCCACCGACAGCCCCCGCTCCAGACGTCTCGGCGCGGCCGCCCGCATGACGGCTCTCGCCGGCTCCCTGCTCGATCTGCATGTGCGGATCGCCCTGAAGGAGGTGGATCGCGAAAAACGGCGCCTGATCATCGGACTGGTGTTGCTCGCCGCTGGCCTGGCCTCCCTGCTCACCGCGCTGGTGTCGGCCGAGATTGCGTTGCTGCTGTGGTTGGTGTTGGTGCAGGGATGGACTTGGGTGTCCGCCATGCTCGCTTTCGCGGCAGCCAATCTGGTGATCAGCGGCGTGCTGCTGCGGTTGGGTGGGGTCTATACCAAGGGGCCCTATCTCCAGGAAACGATGGCCGGCCTCATGAAGACCACTCGGGCCTTGGTGGGCCGTTGAGCCATCGACAGATCGGTGGCAGTGATAGCCCCTGCAGCAGCAGATTCAGGATCACGGCGATGAACACGATGCTCTGACAGTTCTGGGCCAGCTGAACGGCAAGACCTGGATCCAGTCCTTTGAGGTTGGGGATCGCATTGTCCACATTGAAAGAGAGCGCCAAGGGCACGGCTCCGCTGCGCATTCTCGGTTGTCAGCGGAGGGTCTCAGCGAATGGCGTAGTGCAACCAGCGGCAGTCGAGCCCGCCATTGCTGATGGGGATCCGCCGCGATGCCTTCATGCGGAGAGCGCCGGTGAGTTGCGGGTTTCCGCTCAACAGCCAGAGCTCCCAGCCGGAGGCTTCCCGTTTCACCACCTGGCCAAAGTCGGCATACAGGCTTTCCAGATCGTCACCAGCGCCGATGCGTTCGCCATAGGGCGGATTGCACACCAGCGTTCCAGGCCCCGCCGGGACGGACAGCGCACGGAAATCACCGGTGTGGATGCGGATCGACTCCTCGAGACCGGCGGCAGCCACGTTGCTGCGGGCCTGCTCGGCAATGGCGGCATCCTGTTCCCAGCCCAGAATGGGCGCTAGTGGCTGCTGGGGCTGGCTGCGTCTCCGGGCCCGCTCGCATTCGTCGCGCCAGAGCTCAGCATCGAAATCGGCCCAGCCTTCGAGGGCAAAGCTGCGGTTCAGTCCCGGAGCCCGTTGCTGGGCCAAGCACGCGGCTTCGATCAGCAGGGTTCCGGAACCACAGAGCGGATCCACCAGGGGCGTGGTGCCGTCCCAGCCCGTGAGCCGGATCAGCCCAGCGGCCAGGTTTTCCTTGAGCGGTGCGGCACCCATGGCCGCCCGGTAGCCACGCCTGTGCAAGCTGCCGCCGCAGCCATCGAGGCTGAGCACAGCGTCGCCCCTGCCGAGGTGCAGGTGGAGATGGAGGTCGGGCTCCTCCAGGTCGATGGAGGAGCGTTCGCCCCACAACTCCCGTTGGCGATCCACGATCGCGTTCTTCACTTGCAGGGCGCTGTAGTGGCTGTGGTTAAGCCCTTGGGCGCTGCCGGTGGCATCCACCCGAAAGCTCATGGAGGGATGCAGCCAGCGCTCCCAGTCGACGCTGTTCTGAACGCCGTGATACAGCGAGTCGCGGCCATCACAGGGGAAGCGGCTCAGCTCTCGAAGCAGCCTGAAGGGCAGCCGACACTGCAGGTGCAGCCGATAGAGGCAGGCCAACTCGGCTTCGAAGGCTGCGGCGCGGCGCAGCGGTCTCACGGCCTTGGCCCCCAGGTCGATCAGCTCCTGGGCTCCCGCTTCCTCGAGTCCCTGGGGCAGCACTGCCACGGCGGGGATCCTCTGGTGCCCAGGACGGTTCTCCCTCCCCACGATCCTGTGCTCTCCGTCACCACTGCTGTCACAATGACAAGGTCCGATCTTGATCGGACTAGGTGATCCACACCAGTGTTTCGGACAGCGGTTCGATTCCGCTCAGCTCCATTCCCCCTTCCCGGGGCTGCAATGGTTTCGACGGGGCATGAGGAGGGTGACTGAAGCCTGCTCGGTGAGAGCAAACCCGTAACTGCGAACAACATCGTTCGTTTCTCCCGTCAGACCGCCCCTGTGGCTGCCTGACCCAATAAGGGAGATGGGGTGAGGTCAGCCTTATCACCCAAATGACTCGCGGGGGCTGGAAGGCCCCCTCAACTCTTGGATCGGTAACGGCAGGCACCGCTGGGTTGGGCCCGGCTCTGCAGATTCAGGGTGTTGGTTTCGCCTCGATTCCCATGAGCCCTTTGTTCCGCTGCCTGATCTGCGGCAAGGACATTGAGCGCTCCACCCGCAGCTTCTGGCGCAACAAGGGCCATCTGCTCTGCTCGAGCTGCAAAGACCAGTTGGAAGCGGGCGAGTCCAAGGCGCTGCGCTCGCCCGGCGATCCGCTCAGATGAAGCGACCGATGAACACGTCGCCGAAGTTCTGCTCGAAGATCTTGTTCCCCATGGCGGTGATCTCCTCGTCGCTCATGCCGGCCATGTTGTGCAGGTTGTGACGCACCACCGTGGCGTGATGCAGCTCATGGCCATGGTCGGCGGCCACCTGAATCAGTTCCTCCGGCGTTCTGGCCGCCTGCACTTTGGCGGTGAGGCTGGGATCAGAGGCGGCCTGCTTCAGAAAACGGTCCAGATTCTGCTGACTCATGACGATGCCCACAAATGGGTTGGAACTCCATCTTTGGGGCTTCAGCTAAAGGATGCGTTATCCCCGCCCAGCTGATCGGCTGCCCGTCGCAGCGCCTCGCGACGGCTGCTCACCAGGTCGTGGATTCCGAATTCCCGCAGGCGTTGCCGCACCTTGCCCGAGGCCCCCGACACCAGCACGGTGCGGCCATGCTGGCGCGCTTCCTCCACCATCCGTTCCAGGGCCAGGGCGGCGGTCACACCCAGGTGGGGCACTTTGCCGATGTCGAGAATCAGCATCCTGTAATGGCGCACCAGCATCATCCGTTCGCTGATGCCCTTGGCGGCACCGAAGCTCAGGGGGCCTTGCAGGCTGAACAACAGCAGGTCGTCGCCACAGTGCTCCATCAACCGGGCTTCCTCCAGATCGAGATCCTCTCCACCCACGGCCATGCCCTCCAGTTGATGGGCGGTGAGCGACTCAATCGTGAGCAGATTGGCCACAAACATGCCCACCAGCACCGCGCCGATCAGATCCCAGAACACGGTCATCAACAACACGCCCCACATAACCAGCGCGGTCTTGCGCGAGAGGCGATGGGCCCGCAGCAGAAAGCCCCAGTCGATGATGTCCAGCCCCACCTTGATCAGGATCGCGGCCAGCAGTGCCGTGGGTATGCCTGCGGCCAGTGGTCCTGCCCCCAGGAGCACCACCAGCAGCACCAGCGAGTGGGTCATGCCCGAGAGCGGTGTGCGCCCGCCGGATTTGATATTGATCACCGTGCGCATCGTGGCGCCTGCCCCCGGCAGGCCACTGCAGAGTCCCGCCACGGTGTTGGCGATCCCCTGGCCGATCAGCTCCCGGTTGGAGCGGTGGCGGCTGCGGGTCAGGTTGTCGGCCACCAGGGAGGTGAGCAGGGAGTCGATCGAGCCGAGCAGCGCCAGCATCACGCCCGCCTGCACGAGCACGGGCAGATGCTGATGCCAGTCGGGCCAGGCCATCTGCAGCCCGCCTTCGGGAATGGCGCCGATCCGCGGCAGCTGGTCTTTCCCGAACAGCAGCAGCGACAGGGGCGTGACCAACACCAGGGCCAGCAGGGGAGAGGGCAGCCAGCGGCTCAGGGAGGCGGGTGTGAACAACACCACCAGCAGGGTGATGGCTCCGATTGTCAGCGCTGCCGGATTGGGGTGGAATGCGCCGGCGACCTGGCTGAGGGCCTGCACCACCCCGCCACTGCTGGCGATGCCCAGCAAAGGGCCGATCTGCAGCAACAGGATGATCACGCCGATGCCCGACATGAAGCCCGACACCACCGAGTAGGGCACCAGGGTGATGTAGCGACCCAGGCCCAGCAGCCCGATCAGGATCTGCACCAGGCCGCCCATCACGACGGCCGCCATGACCAACGGCAGCAGTGCACCACCGCCCAGCTCCCGGGAGACGCCCACGGCCGCCAGGCTTCCCACCACACCGGCGACGGTCACACTCATCGGGCCGGTCGGGCCGCTCACCTGAGCCGGCGTGCCTCCGAAGAGCGCCGCCAGGAACCCGGTGACGATGGCGCCGTAGAGGCCGGAGATCGCCCCCCCAGGCCCGAGGGCCGCATTGCCGAAGGCGAGGGCCAGAGGCAACGCCACCACCGCGGCCGTCAGGCCTCCGAGCAGATCACCACGCCACTGGCTTGGGTCGAGGCCATGGATGCTGAGGCCTCGCCACCGGGCTGCCATGGTTCAAGCACCGCTGTAGCCATTCTTTGCAGGATTCAGACCGCTGACATCGCCCTGTGGCGGGATACAGCCGGTGGATAGCTCAGGATTGGTTCGGCTGGCTGATCCAGACCTCCAACTCCTCCAGGCTCTGCACGCCTTCGCGCCGTTCCCCACTGGGCAGGATCCAGGTGGGATAGGCCCGGATGCCTGCGGCGACGCAGGCTTTCGCCTGATCCGGTAGCTCCTTCGGCTTGGCGCACTCCACATAGGGCAGGCTTGGAGCGGCTTCTTCGCCGAACAGTCGCGTCTGGGCCTGACAGGCCGGGCAGCGCCAGGAGCCGTAATACACCACCTTGGCTTCGCTGAGACGCTCCGCCAGGCTCACTGGATTGGGGCCTGACGGGTTGGAGGCTGCCAGCGCAGGAGCCAGCATCAGCGCCAGTCCGCCGAGGCTGGAGAAGAGCACAGTGCGCATCAGGCCAGCGTGAGAGAGCCGAATCGTAAGCAGGGGACACTGGCGTTCGGGCTTCCCTCCATCCGTGCCTGCTCAGCACGTCATGTTTCCTGAGACGATGAGACACGCATCAGGCCAAGGGCCATTGGAACCGTCATGGCCGGCAGTGGCTACCGCGATTACTTCAAGGTGCTCGGGGTTGATCGCAGCGCCGATGCTGATGCGATCAAGCGGGCGTTTCGCAAATTGGCGCGCCAGTATCACCCGGATGTGAATCCCGGTGACGCAACGGCTGAGGCCAAATTCAAGGAGGTGAGCGAGGCCTATGAGGTGCTCTCCGATCCGGAAAAACGGCGCCGCTATGAGCAGTTCGGCCAGTACTGGAATCAGGTTGGCGGTGGTGCCCCAGGTGCCGGCGGGGCTGGTTTTGATGTGGATTTCGGCCGTTACGGCAACTTCGACGATTTCATCAATGACCTGCTCGGCCGTTTCGGAGGTGCTGGTGGTGGCGCTGGCTTCCCCGGTGGGTTTGGCGGCGGGTCGGGATTTCCAGGTGGTGGCTTCCCTCGCGGAGCCCAACAGCGTCAGCCGATCAATCTGGATGCCGAAGCCAGCGTCAAAGTCAGCTTTGCTGAAGCGTTCCGCGGCAGTGAGCGCACCCTGTCGGTGAATGACGAGCGCGTGCAGGTGCGGATTCCGGCGGGTGTGAAAAATGGGTCGCGCCTGCGTCTCAAGGGCAAGGGCAACTCGCAGCCTGGCACCGGGCGACGCGGTGATCTCTACCTCAATCTTGAGGTCCAGCCCCATCCGGTGTGGCGGCTCGATGGCGACCAGTTGCGCGCTGAGCTGCCGGTTGCTTTGGATGAGCTGACCCTCGGTGGCACGATCACCGTGATGACTCCGGATGGCGAGGCGGACGTGACCATTCCCGCCGGCACCGCACCTGGGCGCAGTCTGCGGTTGAAGGGCAAGGGCTGGCCCCTGAAATCAGGCCGCGGCGATTTGTTGCTGACCCTCAGCCTGCAGTGGCCGGAATCCTGGTCGGCCGAGGAGCGGCAGCTGCTCGACCAACTGCGCCAGGCCCGCGCTCAGGATCCGCGTCGCAACTGGTTGTCATCGGCGCGCCTCTGAGCCAGGTCGCGGCCGAGGCAGGGCCTAACCTTTCAGCCCCCGTCCACCGCGCCTCGATGGATCTCCCCTACCGCCCGCGCCGTCTGCGCCGCACCCCGGCTCTGCGCGCCATGGTGCGTGAACATCACCTGCAGGCGGCTGATTTCATCTATCCCCTGTTTGTGCATGAAGGCACACAGGTGGAGCCGATCGGCGCCATGCCGGGGGCTAATCGCTGGAGTCTCGATCAGCTCACCGGCGAGGTGCAGCGGGCCTGGGATCTGGGCATCCGCTGCGTGGTGCTGTTCCCGAAGGTGGCGGAGGGGCTCAAAACGGAGGATGGCGCCGAGTGCTTCAACGACCATGGTCTGATTCCGCGGGCCATTCGCCAGCTCAAGCAGGAGCTCCCCGAGATGGCGATCATGACCGACGTGGCCCTCGATCCCTATTCCTGCGATGGCCATGACGGCATCGTCAGTGCCGAGGGCGTGGTGCTGAATGATGAAACGATTGAGCAGCTCTGCAGGCAGGCTGTGATGCAGGCCGAGGCCGGCGCTGATCTGATCGGACCCAGCGACATGATGGATGGGCGGGTCGGCGCGATCCGGGAAGCTCTGGATGACGCTGGTTACGCCCATGTGGGCATCATCAGCTACACGGCCAAATACTCCTCGGCCTATTACGGACCGTTCCGCGAAGCCCTGGATTCAGCGCCGCGGACGTCCAGCGGCAAGCCGATCCCCAAAGACAAAGCCACCTATCAGATGGATCCGGCCAATGCCCGCGAGGCGATCACCGAGGCCCAGCTCGATGAGCAGGAAGGCGCCGACATCATGATGGTGAAACCAGGCCTGGCCTATCTCGACATCATCCAGCGCCTGCGCCAGGAGACCGAGCTGCCGATCGCAGCTTACAACGTGAGCGGTGAATACGCGATGGTGAAGGCGGCGGCGGAGCGGGGCTGGATTGATGAGCGCGCCGTGGTGCTCGAGACGCTGCTCAGTTTCAAACGCGCCGGTGCTGACCTGATCCTCACCTATCACGCCTGCGATGCCGCCAGCTGGTTGCGTCAGGGCTGAGGTCCACCTCCTTTCGGCTTGGCAGCCGTCGGGTTCACTGTCATCCTGCAGCATCGCTGGCATCTGAGGCCTGTCCATGGCGCGCTATCTCCTGCTCTGGGTGCACGGTCCCTGGATCGCCTCCTCCCTGATGGTGATCCTGGCCCTGCGTCTGCTGATGGCTGAGGATTTCGGTCTGCATGGTCATGGCTGGGGTCTGTTGGGCAGCGCCTCGATCTGTTTCTCGATCGGTTGTGTCTGCAAGGTGTCGTGGGTGCTGTCCCAGCTCAACCGACGCCGCAGTGCTGCCCAGCGCCAGATCGAGCATCTGATGCTGCACTGAGAGTCGGCCCGATGTCTCGTTCCACCGTGCTGCTGATCATCGGCTTGCCCTGGGCGGCGGCAGTGGTCGTGCTGTTGATGGTGACCAAACTGCATGCGGATGCCAACCGGGTGCACTGGGGTCTGCTGGGAAGCGCTTGCATCTGTTTCTCGATCGGTTGTCTGGCCCGCACCAGCGTTGGTCTGCATGACATGGCCCAGCGGGCCAAGCGGCTGCAGGCCCAGGCCGCCCAGAACCAGCAACGGTCGTCATGAAGCGGTTTGTCGTTGCGGCCACGCTTGCCATGGCCAGCCCGCTGTTCGCAGCCCCTGGGGCAGCGTCTCCCCAGGCGGCCTCGGCTTCCCTGCCACCCTCTCCCGGGCTCCTGCGCTCGCTTGCGGCTTTTGATCGCGACCTGCTGCTGCTCGATGGGGCCCTGCGGGGGGCGGCCGAGACCGTTCCGCCGGCGGATCTGCAGCAGCCCGCCCTTCAGGCTCCCGCCCCCCAGGCGCGCCCCGCCACCCCGGCCCAGCAGCAGCAACGCCAGCTGCTGGTGCTCAGCCTCAAGGAGGCGATTGCGGTGGCGATCGCCAACAATCCGGAGCTGGCGGCGCAGCGAGCGCGCATTCAGGAGCGTCTGGGCCTCGTGCGCGCTGTGGAGGGCCGCTATTGGCCGCGTCTGGGGCTCTCCCTTGGTGGGGCCTTTTCCCAGGCCAGCATCTACAACAAGGTGCTGGAGGGCAACACCGGCATTTATCCGCCGGGTTCGCCCTTCCTGGTGGACACCGATGGCTGGAATCGGATCCAGGCCAATCTGGGCACAGCCTGGGCCGGACTGGAGCTGGGTTGGGAGCTGATCAGCTTTGAGCGTGGTGCCGCCCTGGCGGAGGAGGATCAGCGCCTGCAGGCGGCAAGCGAGGCCTATGCCAATGGTCTGCGGGCCCTGCAACTGGAGGTGAGCGAGGCGTATTACAACCTGCAGCTGGCCGGTCAGCTCAGGCGCATCCGTGCCGCCGTGGTGCGCAACGACCAGCTCCTGCTGCAGCAAGTGGAGGCCTTGAAGCGCTCCGGTCTGGTGCCCCGCCTGGATCTGCTGCGCGCCCAGGCTGCGCTGCAGCAGAGCCGCTTCCGCCTGGAACAGGCAGAGGCGCTCCAGCTCAGCCGCCGTCAGGCCCTCACCAATCGCCTCAACGTCGCCTTCGGCACCGAGCTCACCGCCCGCCTGCAGGTGGACCTTCAGCCCGCCTGGCCCCTGGATCTGGAACGCACGGTTGTGGATGGTCTCACCGCCAATCCGGCCCTGGAGACGCTGGCCTCCGAGCGGCTGGCCCTGCTGAACCAGGCGGAGCGACGCCAGGCCCGCCTGCTGCCCCGTCTGGAACTGTTCGCGTCAGGCGGCGGCGGTACCGATCTGCTCACCAAGCCGGTGATCGATCTGGAGGGCTGCTGCAAAGCGATGAACACCCCCCAGATGTCCAGTCAGCGCGCCGATTGGATCGCGGGATTGCGCCTGCACTGGCGCTTTTTTGATGCAGGCACCGCCTCGGCGGAAGCGACAGCCAGCCGTTCGGCTGCGGAGGCGGTGCTGCAGCAGCTGGCGGCGGAACGCAATCGCATCCGTCAGGAGCTGGAAACCGCCTTCTACGACTACCGCGCGTCGCTCAGTCAGCTGGTGGCGGCGGAAGCCTCCTACCAGGCGGCCAGAGAGGCGTTCCGCGATGCCAGGGCCCGTTATGAACTCGGTCTGGCTGATTACACCGATGTCAGCGACACGATCACTCTGCTGACGGCGTCGATGGAGGGGATCGCTGAGTCGATGACCCTCTCCAACATCAGCTACGCCCGCATGTTGCGGCAGCTCCAGCCGGTCGCCGCAACGCCCTCGGTCTCGATCACTCTGCCGAGCGGCCCTGATGATGCATCCGCGCTTCCTCTTTCTGCGCCTCGACCCGCTTCTTCCGTCGCTCCGCCATCTGACGCAGCCGTGTCCGGTAGCGGAGGTTGAGCGTGCGCCAGGTGAGCAGCACGAGCAGGGCGATGAACCAGAACCAAACCTCGGGGGCATCGGCCTGAAGCAGCACCACTAGCAGCACCAGGGCGAGGGCGAGAAAGGGCCATTCCCGTCTCATGGCAGGGTCCCCCGCTGGCGTCTGTCCGGTTGATCCTGTTGTTGATCGAGGCGGGGTGTGCGGTAGGAGCCGGTGAGGTCCCGCAGGATCGGCAGCGCATAGCTCACGGGGGTGCGCCACTCCACGTAGGAATGGGCCTTGAGCGTGAGGCCTTCACGGATCGGGAAGACGCTGCTGCCTTTGGACAGGGTCCAGCGGTAGCCGTCAAAGCTGCTGGCACTGGTGCCCAGGTCGATCTCCGTGCGGATCACCGGGCCTTTTGACACCAGCGATTCAGCCAGGGGCGGATTGCCGACGGTGGTGTTGATGTCTTCCGGGGTGGCGGGCAGCAGGCTCACCCGGCTGACCCGACCACGGATCCCCCCGAAGCGGCCGCGCTGCTGCCAGTCGGGAACCACCTCCACTCCCAGCCCCGGTTGGAGGCGACGGGCATCGGCCGGGTGGAAGTAGGCCACAGCCTGCAACTCAGGGGATTGGCCAGTCCGCTCTGCGGCGGTATTGCTGATCGTGCCGAGCCGCTGCCCTGGTTTGACGGTCTGGCCCTGGATCACCTGCAGGTCGATCACGGTGCCGTCCCGTTTGGCGATCAAGTCGGCTTGGTATCGCAGCTTGGCCTCAGTGACGGTGATCTCCCGGCGCAGATTGTCGATGCGGAAGCGCCGCTGCTGTTGTTCGGTGTCGATCGCCAGCTGCACCTTGCTGTAGGCATTCACCACCTCCTTGCGCCGGATGGCGAGGTTGTCGAGGTCCACGGTGAGCTGGGTGTTGCGATCCGAGGTGGCCACCACCTCCTTGGCCAGAGGCGCCACTACCTCGCGCTGGGCCAGATGGGCAAAATCGGCTTGCTTCTGGGCGTAGGTGGCCTGCAGTTGCTCCAGTTGTGCTTGTTCGCGATCCAGCTGCCGCAGGGCGGTGTCACGAACCAGACGGGCATCAGTGAGCCGGATGGCGTCCTGGCGATTGAGGTCGGCATTGATCTGGATCAGCTCGCGCAGGTCTTTTTTCTGCAGCTGCAGCTGTTGTTCGAGTGCCGGTTGATCCAGCACCATCAGCACATCGCCACGGCGCACGGCATCGCCCACCGAGACATTCAGCTGACGGATTTGCCCTTCAGCCCGGCTGTCGATCAGGGTGGCGCCGCCGGGAACGATCATCACGCCGCGGCCGGTGACTTCGGTGGGGACCGGCCAGAACAAAGCCCAGAGGCCGGTGAGGCTCCAGAGGCCGATCAGGCTTAGGCGCACCTGACCGTAGCTGTCCTGCGATTGTTCGATTAGCCAGCTCTTGAGGCCGCCGCTGGTCACCGTAGTCGTTCGGCTTGAGCCATCTTCCCGCAAAACACTCTGTCGTGCAGGCGGGAGGCCCCGGAATGCGATGGCCAGGCCCGAGAATGGATCGGCGATCGTTCAGCGAGCCGATGGCTGAGAGTCCAATGGAGGCGGTGCATCGCCTCGGGCACGTGGCGGTGCGGGTCGAGGACATGGCTCGGGCCAAGGCCTTTTATCAGCAGCTCGGCTTGACGCTGAGTTGGGATGCAGCCGATTGGTGTTATCTCCAGTGGCCCGACCGATCGGCTGGAATCGCCTTGCTGAGTCCGGAGTACAGGGCCGCCGGTCCCCATTTCGCCTTCCACTTCCGCGATCGGGCTGAGGTGGATGCGGTGCACGACCGGCTCCAGGCCGCTGGCGTGTCGGTTGGCGCCGTGCATGATCACCGCGATGGCACAGCCTCTTTTTATCTGCAGGATCCCGAGGGGAACTGGCTGGAAATGCTCTACGAACCGCCGGGGGGGATCGGCTGTTGAGCGGGCCTGATCGCCGCGTTGATCTGTGGCACGACACCCTGGAGCTGCTCGAGTGGCCCCGCCTCTGTCAGCACCTCGCCCAGTTCGCCAGCACGGCAGCCGGGCAACGGCGATGCCTGGATGAGCCGCTGCCATCCGACCTGCGCGAGAGCCGGGAGCGCCTGGCGCGCAGCATCGAGTTGGCTGGTCTGGATGGGGTGGTGGACGGGGGCCTCAGTTTTCAGGGGGTGCATGATCTCGAGCCGGTGCTGCTGCGTTGTTGCAAGGGGGGCACCGCGGATGGTGAGGCGCTCCTGGCGGTCGCCGACACCCTGGCGGCGGCTCGGCGCCTGCGGCGTCAGATCGATGACCCGGAGCTGCGTCCCCGCTGCACGGCGCTGCTGAAGGATGTGGCCACCCTTCCCGATCTCGAGCAGCGCCTGAAGTTTTCCCTTGAAGAGGGGGGGCGGGTGGCCGATCGCGCCAGTGCGGTGTTGGCGGGTCTGCGGGGCCAGTGGCAGACCGTGCGCCAGCAGCGTCGCGATCGGCTGCAGGAGGTGATCCGTCGCTGGGCATCCCAGCTCCAGGACACGGTGATCGCCGAGCGGCATGGTCGGCCGGTCCTGGCGGTGAAGGCGGGGGCTGTGGCCCAATGCCCCGGCATGGTGCATGACAGCTCCGCTTCCGGCAGCACGGTGTTTGTGGAACCCCGTCAGGTGGTGGATCTCGGCAATCGCCTCGCCGACCTGGAGGGACGGATTCGGGAGGAGGAGCAGAGGGTGCTCGCCGAGCTCAGCGCCGCTGTCGCGGCGGAGGGGGAGGCGCTGACCCGCCTCGGTGCGGTGTTGCTGGTGTTGGACCTGAGCCTGACGCGGGCTCGCTATGGCCAGTGGCTCGGCGCCGTGCCGCCGCAGCTGGAGGCCGACCCGGAGGCGCCCCTGGTGCTCCACGACCTGCGCCATCCCCTGCTGGTGTGGCAGGAGCGCCGCGCAGGCGGTGGTGCCGTGGTGCCGATCAGCGTGGAGGTGTCGAGCCACCTGCGGGTGGTGGCGATCACAGGCCCCAACACCGGCGGCAAGACCGTCACCCTGAAGAGCATTGGCCTGGCGGCTCTGATGGCCCGAGCCGGTCTGTGGCTGCCCTGTTCCGGCCGCCCCTCGTTGCCTTGGTGTGCCCAGGTGCTGGCCGACATCGGTGATGAGCAGTCGCTGCAGCAGAGCCTGTCCACGTTCAGTGGCCATGTGAAGCGGATCGGGCGGATCCTCGAGGCGCTCCACAGCGGAGCGGCACCGGCGCTTGTGCTGCTCGATGAGGTGGGGGCCGGCACCGATCCCAGCGAAGGCACCGCCTTGGCGACTGCGCTGCTGCGCAGCCTCGCCGATCGGGCCCGTCTCACGATCGCCACCACCCACTTCGGGGAACTGAAGGCACTCAAATACAGCGATCCCCGCTTCGAGAACGCTTCGGTCGCCTTCGACAGCGACACCCTCTCACCCACATATCGCCTCCTCTGGGGCATTCCCGGTCGCAGCAATGCCCTGGCGATCGCCACGCGCCTGGGTCTGGATGCTGACGTGATCGCGCAGGCGCAGGAGCTTCTGGCCCCTCGTGCCGAGGGGGATGTGAATGCTGTGATCCGCGGGCTGGAGGATCAGCGTCAGCGCCAGCAGGCGGCGGCGGAGGACGCGGCAGCCCTGTTGGCCCGCACGGAATTGCTGCATGAAGAACTGCTGGCGCGCTGGGAACGGCAGCGGCAGGAGTCTTCTCAGCGCCAGGAGCAGGGCCGCCAGCGCCTGGAGACCTCGATTCGTGATGGTCAGAAGGAGGTGCGGCGGTTGATCCGGCGGCTGCGCGACGGCAAGGCGGATGGTGAAACAGCGCGGCAGGCGGGTCAACGCCTGCGGCGTCTGGAGGCCGACCACAAACCCCGCCCGGAACGGCGTGAGCATCGCGATTGGCGCCCTGAGGTGGGGGAGCGGATCCGCTTGCTGTCCCTGGGCAAAGCGGCCGAAGTGCTCGCCATTTCCGACGATGGTTGTCAGCTCAGCGTCCGCTGCGGGGTGCTGCGCAGCACAGTGGATCTGGCGGCGGTGGAAAGCCTGGATGGCCGTCGCCCCGCGCCGCCACCGCCTGTGGTGAAGGTCAAGGCCCGTGCCGGGGGGGGTGGCGCCCAGGTGCGCACCTCCCGCAACACCGTCGATGTGCGCGGCATGCGCGTGCATGAAGCCGAGTCGGCGGTGGAGGAGGTGCTGCGCAGTGCCTCTGGGCCGGTCTGGGTGATCCATGGCGTCGGCAGTGGCCGCCTCAAACGGGGCCTGCGTGCCTGGCTGGGCACCGTGCCCTATGTGGAGAAGGTGTGTGATGCCGAGCAGGGAGACGGCGGTGCCGGTTGCAGTGTGGTCTGGCCTCGCTGAGGGCTCATGCCTGGGGCCTACAGCTCCGGCAGGGTGGGTTCACGGGGGGCTGGTGGGGCGGTGTCAGGCACCGGGATCGCTTCACCGTGCTGATCGAAAAGGCGCCAGCCGTTTGGATCGGGTTCGAGGTGGACCCGGCTGCCGCTGCGCACCGTCAGATCCGGATCGGCCCGCACCTGCACGAGATGCTGGCCATCGAGCAGGCGGCAGGTGAGCAGTTGTTCGTTGCCCAGCACTTCGCTGTGGCTCACTTCCGCTGGCAGATTGCGGTTGGTGGCCGGGGCCAGGCGCAGCTGCTCAGGACGAAGACCAGCGGAGAGCTGCTGCCCCTCCAGAGCGGGCAGGGCGGCACTGAGGGGGCCTTCGAGGCTGAGGCGACGTTCTCCCAGGAGCAAAGTGTTGCCTGAAGCCACGCGGATCGGCAGCACGTTCATGGGCGGGCTGCCGATGAACTGGGCCACGAACAGGTTGGATGGCCAGCGGTAGAGCTCCATCGGGGTGCCCAGCTGCTGCAGGCGCCCCTGGTTGAGCACCGCAATCCGGTGGCCCATCGTCATCGCTTCCACCTGATCGTGGGTGACGTACAGCGTGGTGGTGCCCAGTTGCCGCTGCAGATCCACGATCTGGGTGCGGGTGCTGGCGCGCAGCTTGGCATCGAGGTTGCTGAGGGGCTCATCCATCAGAAACACGGCCGGTTGGCGCGCCATCGCCCGTCCGAGCGCCACCCGTTGTTTCTGCCCGCCGGAGAGTTCCTTGGGGCGGCGATTGAGCAGAGGCTCCAGCTCCAGGGCTCGGGCCACGTCCCTGGTGCGTGCCTCGATGCGGTGTTCGCGTGGGGACGACAGCCGCAGCGGGCTGGGCAGGTGACGGGTGCTGCGATGCCCCTGATCCCGCAGCTGTTGCCAGAACGTGCGGGGGTGGCTGCGTCGCAGGCCGAAGCCGATGTTGTCGCGCACGCTGAGATGGGGGTACAGCGCGTAACTCTGAAACACCATGGCCACATCGCGCTGCGCCGGTCTGAGCAGGCTCACCGGTCTGTCTCCGACAAGGATTTCGCCGGCGCTGGGCGTGTCGAGTCCGGCCAGCAGCCTGAGCAGGGTGCTTTTGCCACAGCCAGACGGGCCCACGAGCACCAGAAATTCACCGTCATCGATCGCCAGATCGAGGCTGCGGATCACCGGAACCGGCTCTCCGCCGGCGCGCGCCGGGTAGGTCTTGCTGAGCGCCTCGAAGCGAACCCCGGCCACTGCTCTTGTCCCGTTCGCCGCGATCCTAGGGTTGATGGTTGGCCACGCCCGAGGCTCCCTGTGCAGTTCATCGATCAGGCGCGCATCACGGTTCGTGCGGGCCGCGGCGGCGATGGGATCGTGGCGTTCCGGCGCGAGAAATATGTGCCGGCCGGAGGACCCTCAGGGGGAGATGGTGGCCATGGCGGCAACGTGATTCTCGAGGCTGACGCCAACCTGCAGACCCTGCTCGACTTCAAATACAAGCGCCTCTTCCCTGCAGCGGATGGTCGCCGCGGCGGTCCGAATCGCTGCACGGGTGCCTCCGGCATGGATCTGGTGATCCGGGTGCCCTGCGGCACGGAGGTGCGCCACCTCACGACCGGCATCCTGCTCGGCGATCTCACGGACCCGGGTGAGCAGCTGGTGGTGGCTTTCGGTGGCCGTGGCGGCCTCGGCAATGCCCATTACCTGAGCAATCGCAACCGCGCTCCGGAGAAATGCACGGAGGGTCGCGATGGGGAGGAGTGGCCGCTGCAGCTCGAACTCAAGCTGTTGGCCGAGGTGGGGATCATCGGCTTGCCGAATGCCGGCAAGAGCACCCTCATCAGTGTGCTCTCGGCCGCCAGGCCCAAGATCGCTGATTACCCCTTCACCACCCTGGTGCCCAACCTCGGCGTCGTGCGCCGCCCCACCGGTGATGGCACCGTGTTTGCCGATATTCCAGGCCTGATCGCCGGGGCAGCCCAGGGGGCGGGGCTCGGGCATGATTTTCTGCGGCATATCGAGCGCACGCGATTGCTCATTCACCTGGTGGACGGTGGCTCAGAGGATCCCGTCAGCGATCTGCGGGTGGTGGAGAAGGAGCTTGCGGCCTACGGCCATGGCCTGGTGGAGCGGCCCCGACTGCTGGTGCTCAACAAACTGGAGTTGCTGGATGAGGCCGGTCGCGACGAGCAGGTGATGCGTTTGGAGCAGGCCAGCGGTCGGCCGGTGCTGCTTATCTCCGCAGCGATGGGCCAGGGGCTGGATCGTTTGCTGGATCGGGTCTGGCAGGAGCTCGGGGTCTGAGTCGGCAGCCTCTCTTGGCGGTGTTCCGGCTCACATCCCCGCTTGTGGGCCATCGTTTTCAGGGCGATAACGGGAGCAGTGAGTCCTGAACGGATGACTTTCTTCACCTGTTTCGATGCCCAGGGTGCGGTGATCGCCCGCTGTCAGACCGAAGAGCAGATCGACGAACTGCGCCGCATGGGGCGCCCGATCGCCGAGGTGCGTGCCATGAAAGATGAGGAGGCGGTGGTGTGTTCCCTCACCGGCAGCCCGTCTGAATTTGACGAGGAGCTCTGAGCGTCGGACCACAACAAAAGCCTGCAGGTCTTGCCTGCAGGCCCTGGGTTCAGCGTCCGCAACGCTGGTGCTGGCAGGGAGCCGACTCAGTCGTCATACACCCGGCACTCAGGAGCATCCGGATTGGCGTCGCAATATACCTCCAACGACGTGGGGTCGTGGTTGTCGCCGGGATGGTGCTCTTTGTACTCCTCAAGCGACTGAATTTCTTCGGTGAGATGACGGACCTTGGCTTCATTGCCCTCAGCGCGGGCAGCCTCGATTTCCGACTGATCCTTCTGGATGTGCTCGTCGATTGATTTCATGAAATCCGCGGTCGTGAGCGCCGCACGCAGGCAACGCGCACACCATACGGCTGATCCGCCTTGAAGCACTGGGGGTGAGGTGCCACTGCCTTTCCGTAACAGCCCACTTGTCAGGATTCGCCCATGGGCGCTACCAGCTCTGTATGAAGCTGAGGCGCAGGGCATGGTTCGGATCAGGCAGCGGCAGGGCCGTCATTTCATGGACGAGGAAGGGCGGATGTTCTGGATCAATGGGCCCGAATGCTTCTGTTATCTCTCCGAGCAACGGCAGTGGCGCTCGGGGCTGTCGTTTCACGAAATCCTGGAGTGGAAGCAATGCGCACCCTCCGGTCTGGTCAGTCAGCGGTTCGACTCGATCATCCAGGCCTGCGAAGCGTTTGAGCACAATCAGGTGCTCTGGTCCCACGACCTCTATCTGCGTCGGATGGGCGATCAGATGGCTCTGCATCGCTCCGCCGATGATTACCGCCCCACGGCGATGAAGCTGGCGGAAGCAGCCGGTGGCCGCGTGCGCCCGGCGCCCTGGCAAGGCCGATCCTCACCGGTGCTCAGCTGTGAATGGCCGAACCCAGCTCTTCTTCAGGAGCTTCCCCATCCTCGCCGCCGCCGCCGCGGTGTCAGCACCGAGATCAGGGAGCCAGTTCGCTGAGTTCCAGCCAGCGTTCTTCGGTCTGCTCCAGCTGCTGATGCACGGCGGCGAGTTCTTCGCTCAGACGGGTGAGGTCGTCGCTCCCTGCCGTGCTGAGCGCTGATTCCAGTGCGGCCTTGCGTTGCTCCAGCTCAGGCAGCTCCCGGTCGAGGGCTTCCAGTTCGCGCGATTCCTTGAAACTGCGCCGCCGTGGCCCCTGGTCTGGCTTCGCTGAGGATCCCTGCGCCTCGGGGCGGCGGCTGGGGGTGGGTCGCTCCTGACTGGCGAGCCGTTCCTGCTCCCGCCGCTGGTCCATAAAGGCGCTGTAATTTCCGTCAAAGCGCTCCAGGCGACCCTGCTCGAAGCAGAACAGGCGATCGACCGTGCGGTCGAGGAAATAGCGGTCGTGGGAGACCACCACCACACAGCCGCGGAAATCGTCCAGCAGATCCTCGAGCACGCTCAGGGTCTGCACGTCGAGGTCATTGGTGGGCTCGTCGAGCAACAGCACATTCGGTGCCTGGATCAGCAAGCGGCAGAGGGTCAGCCGCCGCCGCTCCCCTCCCGAGAGTTTGCTGAGGGGGCTGTGCTGCTGGGCGGGTGGAAACAGAAAACGCTCGAGCAGCTGGGACGCGCTGAGCTGCTCGCTGCCGAGATCGATGCGGCTGGCCGCTTCCTCCACGAAGTCGATCACCTTGCGTTCCAGACCCTTGCCGCTGCTGAGGGCCTCGGTGTGCTGATCGAGATAGCCGAGGTGGACGGTGTCGCCCAGGCGTAACTGGCCGGAGCTGGGTTGTCGTCGTCCGGCGATCAGATCGAGCAGGGTCGATTTGCCGCTGCCATTCGGACCGATGATGCCGATCCGATCCTCCGGGCTGAAGCTGTAGGTGAAGTCCTCCAGCAGCACGGTGCCATCCGGTGTGCCATCGGCGGTGACGCGAATCTGCTCCGCTTCGATGGCGATTTTGCCGATGCGCCGGCTCACACTCGTCATCTCCAGCTGCTTGCGGGCCTGGCGGGTCGGCGCTTCCCGCATCGCTTCGATCCGCTGCAACCGCGCTTTCTGTTTGGTGCTTCGCGCCTTCGGGCCCTGGCGCAACCAGGCCAGCTCGCGGCGCAGCACGCTTTTGAAGCTGGCTGCAGAGGCCGCATCGGCCGCGTCCTGCTCCGCTTTGCGTTGCAGATAGGTGCTGTAGTTGCCGGCATAGCTACGGGCCTCACCCCGCTCCACTTCCACCATCCGGTTGGTGACCCGATCGAGCACATAGCGGTCGTGGGTCACCAGCACCACGGCGCCCGGATAGCGATCAAGCCACGACTGCAGCCATTCCACGGCAGCCGCATCGAGGTGGTTGGTGGGTTCATCCAGCAGCAGCACGTCTGGGCAGGCCACCAGGGCTGACGCCAGACTGACCCGTTTGCGATACCCACCCGAGAGGGCTTCCACCGGCCGTTGCAGATCGCTGATCCCCAGGCGCTGCAGCACTTCCTGGCATTGCTGCTCCAGGCCCCAGGCCTCCGCCTCATCCATGCGCTCACTCAGCTGCCCCAATGCCGACAACAGGGTTCCGTCGTTGGGGTTGGCCGCCACCGCTTCACTGAGGGCGTTGAAGCGCAGCAGCAGATCACGCTTTTCACCGCAGCCGGCGAGCACCTGCTCGAGCACGGTCAGCCCCGGTTGCACCGCACTCTCCTGCCCCACCAGTTCGATCCGCAGGCGCGGCGAGCAGCGGCGTTCCCCGGACCCCAGGGGCTCCACCCCCGCCAGCACCTTGAGCAGGGTGGACTTTCCAGCGCCGTTCGGGCCGATCAGCCCCAGCCTGTCCCGGTCGCCAATGTGCAGGGTGAGATCGGCAAAGAGCGTGCGGATGCCGAAATCCTTCGCCGCCCCCACCAGGCTGATCAGACTCACGCGCTCCCGGCCATCCGCTGTGCTTCCAGATAAGCAAACACGCTCTTATCGCCCACATCCGCGGCAGCCGGCCCCCCGAATTTGCGCAGGGCCAGCACCAGTTGCAGAACGGCCGCCAGCGCCAGGAGACCGCCGCTCATCGCCGCACCCATCAGGCCGCTCAGATGCCCCAGCAGGGCCAGGGGCAAGAGCAGGGTGAGGCCGATCGCTTCAGGGCGGCGGAAGCAGAAGAACTCCTTGAAGCCCACCCCGGCCAGGGCGGCGAAGAAGGGGCCGATCGCCCAGATCCACACCGGTTCGGCCCTGACGCTGGCGAGCATCGGTTCCGAACCGCTCTGCAGTGCCAGCCAGCTCAGGCCGACGCAGCCGATCCCCCAGAGACCCTGGAGCGCGCGGTGCAACGGTCGTAGATAGATGTGAATCCAGTGCAGGGCCAGGCCGAGACCCGTGGCCAGCGGCAGAAGCCAGAGCCCCACATGGGCTGGCCCCCAGGTCATCCATTGCCCCATGCCGCCGGCAAAGGCGATCCCGCACAGCAGCAGCGATTGCCGGTAGCGCTGAACCTCTCGGGCATCCTCAGCGGTGATGCGGTAGCGGCCGTAGACCCCTTCGAATATGTCTTGTTCAAGGGCACTGGCGGATGGCTCACTCATGCTCATTCAGGCGGAACGGCCTTCACCAGTTTGCTCAGTTCGAATCCCGCGGGAACGATGCCGCTCGGATGCAGGGGAAACAGGGCGCCGAAGTAATCCTGCCGCCAGATGCTGGCATCGCAGGTGTCGGCCACCCCTGGCAGGGCATAGAAGCGCTGTCGCCAGCGCCAGAGTGCCGGCAGGGTCCAGAGGGGTTGGGCGCTGCAGCCGAACAGGGGGGCATAGACCGCCTCCCAGCGGATCAGGGTAGGGAAAAGGCGCACATCCGCCAGGGTGAGTTGATCACCGCAGAGCCAGGGACCAGCGCCACTCAGGGCCTGCTCCACCTCCTGCAGGGCTTCAAACAGAGCGGCGCTGGCCTGGTCATAGGCCGCCTGGGTGCGCGCGAATCCGCAGCGGTAGACGCCGTCATTCACCCGAGGTTGCAAGAGCGTCTGCCAGCGCTCAATCGCAGCACGCTGCGGTTCTGGTGCCAGGTCGGGAGCATCCTGCGGGGCTGGCCAGCGGTTCAGGGCCAGACAGAGGCCCGCGCTGTCATTGCCCAGCAGCCGGGCCGGATGCTTGTCGTTGCGGCCCGGATCCACGAGGGCGGGCACGGTGGCTCGATGGCTGGGAGGGCAACCGCAGTGTTGATAGAGCTGCAACAGGGTGTCGCAGTGCAGCCAGGCTGGATCCAGGCGCCAAAGCCCTTTGCGATGGTCGGCCCGGGCCATCAGCAAGGTGAGGGTGCTGTCAAGGCGACGCAGGCGATGCACCAGCCAGGTGCGATGGGCCCAGGGGCAACTGCGTCCCACGATCAACCTGGGCAGGGTGGCCCCGCTGCGCCCGGCCAGGTCGGCTGGATCGGGAGCAGCCACCACGCTGCGATCGCTGGCTGGTCTTCGGTAGTGGCCAGCGGCATCAGCCGGGGCCAGGCCTTGCATCAGTCGCTTCCACTGCCAGTGCCAACCGGCGCGGGCTCCGGCCACGATTGCGGGCGGAATCGCCATGGTGCTTCCTTTTGCCTGCATTCTCGGCGACGCTGGCCATACCGGAGGAGACGGAATGGCGGGGCCGCGGGTGTTGGTGGTGGCAGGGACCCATGGCAACGAGGTCAACGCCCCTTGGCTGCTGCAGCAGTGGGAGCGCTCTGCCGGCCTGCTGGAGTCGCACGGTTTGGATGTGGTGCCCGTGATCGGCAATCCGGAGGCCCAGCGCCTGGGTCGCCGTTACGTCGACCGCGATCTGAACCGGAGCTTCCGCCCCGAATGGCTGGAGCCGGATGCGTCTGCGCCTCGGGATCAGGAAATCGAGCGGGCCCGTGCCTTGCTGCATCGCTACGGCCCTGGAGGCTCTGAGGCCTGTGTTCTCGCCCTGGATCTGCACAGCACCACGGCGGCCATGGGTAGCTCGCTGGTGGTGTACGGCCGGCGTCTGCCGGATCTGGCTCTGGCCGCGGCTCTCCAAGCCAGGCTCGGCCTGCCGATTTACCTGCATGAGGGGGATCCCGCCCAACAGGGTTTCCTGGTGGAGCGTTGGCCCTGCGGTCTGGTGATTGAGATCGGTCCTGTGCCGCAGATGGTGTTATCGGCGCGCATCATTGAGCAGACCCAGCTGGTGCTTCAAGCCGCCCTCCACTTGATTGCTGCTGCCTGGAACGGGCGCATGCTCACCCCAGAGCGCTTGGTGGTGCACCGCCATCTCGGCAGTCTCGACCTGCCTCGTGATCCGCAGGGGCGCGCCGATGCCCTGATTCATCCTGAGCTGCAGGGGCGCGATTGGTCGCCAATACGTCGTGGTGACCCTCTGTTTCTAACGGCCGCCGGCGACACGATCAGCTATTCGGGGCCCGACGGTGTGGTGCCCGTGTTCATCAATGAGGCGGCCTATGCCGAAAAAGCGATTGCTCTCAGTGTCACCTCAAAAGAGGAATGGCCCCTGAGCCCGGAGGCGCCAGGGGCTTTGCAGGATCTGCTGATCTGGGCTCAGCGGGGGGAGCCGTTGTAGATGATCTGATTGACGCTGCGACCGTCGGGTGCAATCTGGATTTCGGTTTCGGTGGTGGGGTTACTGCCGTTTTCGGGCCAGCCGGGCTTGCCGCCGAGGAACTTGAACGTGAAGCCCTGGGCGGTGTTGCTGATCATGCACTCGCCGCCGCCGTCGCCGGTGTTGAACATGCAGGGCTGGGGGCGGTACATGGTGAGACCACCGTTTTCACGCACGGCCGTGTTGCGGGCCAGGTTGAGCGCACGCACCTGGGCAGCGGGCACAGGCGCCTGGGCCTGAACAGGGGCGGTGAGGCTGAGCAAAGAGGCTCCACCGAGGGCGGCAGCAGCGGACAGGGACCGGAAATTCATCGCGAGGGCAGAAATCGCCCCCCATTGATTGGAGCAAGCAACGAAATTGTCAACTGAGTGTGATACGGGCGCCGCGTCCAGGGCATGGATCAGCGAATCGGGCCGTTGTAGGGCACGGCCAGAATCTGATCGCCACTGGGCGAAACCAGCACCTCGGTTTCCAGGGATGGATCGGGTGGTGAACTCTGTTGCCAGCCCGGCGCTCCTCCTTGGAATCGGAAGAGAAACCCCCGCTGGGTTTTGGAGAGCAGGCAGGCCGGCGCCCCGGTTTCATACATGCATTGATCGGCGCGATAGAGCGAGAGCCCGCCGTTGAGGGCTTCGGCGCGCATGCGCGCCAGGTTCGCCGCCTTGGGTTGAGCAAGGGGCAGAGCGCCGTTGCTCTGGGCCCGGAGCGGCACTGGCACCAGCGCCATCAGGCCAAGAAGACCGGCGGCACCGGTGCGGATCAGAGTCGGAGTTGTCATGGATTCAACCTTGCCTGGTGGTTCAGGCCAAGACCTGACGAGGTGATGACCGACCTGTGACGGCATGTGACGGCTCGCTGCCTCAGGTGGCTGCGCTGCTCTGGATCAGCCACAGGCCCAGGTGGATTGCTCTTTGGTGCAGGGGAGGTCGCTGGTGCTGCCATCGGCCCAATAGATGCGGAGCCGGTCATCGACGGTTCCGACCCTCAGGGTGAGGGATTTCACCGGTCCAGCCGGGGCTTTGTCGCTTGGATCCGTCGGGGGAGGGAGCTGTTGTCCGAGGCGACGCTCCAACTGCTCCATCCGAAGTTCCAGGCGGTTGATCGCTTCCGCCTGACTGGCCTGGCTCGGTGGCTTGCTGCCGCGGTCACAGGCGCTCAGTCCCAGCACGGTCACGGCGAGGCAGGCCACTCCAGCCAGGCGGGTGTGGGGACGATCCCCCGGGGCGCGTCGGGCCATGGATCGATCGAGAACAGGCCCCAGTCTGGGTGTTCAGATCTGGCTGGCCAGTCGCTCACTCCAATAGATCACGGCTCCCTGGGCTTCGAGCTCGTGCCGCCTGTGGCGTGCTTGCGCGATCGGCACGGTCTCCTCGAGACGTCGCCCGGCATGAAGCCAGCGAATCAGAACCACTTGAGTCTCCAGAGACTTGACGTAAGAACCTTAAGCGATCCTGAAGCCCCCGCCCCGCTTCATGAACAGCCGCACACATCCCGCAATCTTCCGTTACAGTCGGTTTTGGCAGGGCATCCCTGCCCTTCCGTAACTGCTCTTCGGAGTTTTCTTTCCCGTTCTCATGACCACCACCATTCAGCAGCGCTCCGGCGCCAATGGCTGGCAGTCCTTCTGTGAGTGGGTCACCTCCACCAACAACCGCCTCTATGTGGGTTGGTTCGGTGTGCTGATGATCCCCACCCTGCTGGCTGCCACCACCTGCTTCATCGTTGCCTTCATCGCAGCGCCTCCCGTCGACATCGACGGCATCCGTGAGCCCGTCGCCGGCTCCCTGATCTACGGCAACAACATCATCTCCGGTGCTGTTGTGCCCTCCTCCAACGCCATCGGCCTGCACTTCTATCCCATCTGGGAAGCGGCCTCCCTCGATGAGTGGCTCTACAACGGCGGTCCTTACCAGCTGGTTGTGTTCCACTTCCTGATCGGCATCTTCTGCTACATGGGCCGCGAGTGGGAACTCTCCTACCGCCTCGGCATGCGCCCCTGGATCTGCGTTGCTTACAGCGCTCCTGTGGCTGCTGCCTCCGCCGTGTTCCTGGTGTACCCCTTCGGTCAGGGCTCCTTCTCCGACGGCATGCCCCTCGGCATCTCCGGCACCTTCAACTTCATGCTGGTGTTCCAGGCTGAGCACAACATCCTGATGCACCCCTTCCACATGCTGGGTGTGGCCGGTGTGTTCGGTGGTTCCCTGTTCTCCGCCATGCACGGTTCCCTGGTGACCTCCTCCCTGGTGCGTGAAACCACCGAGAGCGAGTCCCAGAACTACGGCTACAAGTTCGGCCAAGAGGAAGAGACCTACAACATCGTGGCTGCCCACGGTTACTTCGGTCGCCTGATCTTCCAATACGCCTCCTTCAACAACAGCCGCAGCCTTCACTTCTTCCTGGCTGCCTGGCCTGTGGTCGGCATCTGGTTCACTGCCCTGGGCGTCAGCACCATGGCCTTCAACCTGAACGGTTTCAACTTCAACCAGTCCATCCTTGATGGTCAGGGCCGCGTCCTGAACACCTGGGCTGATGTGCTGAACCGCGCCAACCTCGGCATGGAAGTGATGCACGAGCGCAACGCTCACAACTTCCCCCTCGACCTGGCTGCTGCTGAGTCCACCCCCGTGGCTCTGCAGGCTCCCGCCATCGGTTGATCTGAAGTCAAAACGTTCCTTAGCGAACAATAACGATTCAGGTCAACTGAATCGGAAAGCCCTCACCGCAAGGTGGGGGCTTTTTGTTGGATTCTTCCCCTCTGTTGGATCTTCAATTGTTCTGCTGTGGCTCTGGCGGTGCAGCCGGCAGTGGTGGCGGCGAAAGCAACGGTGGGAACGTTGGTGGGATGGATTGCAACACGCTGTCTTCAGCAACCGTGCTGGGATTGGGTGCTTCTTCCGGGCCCACCACATCCACCGCGGTGCGTTGCACCACCAGCTGGAAGCGATAGAGCTGACGCCGGTTGATTTCGTCCTGAACCGCCGACACCTGTTTGAAAGTTGGCAGAGTCGGATCTGTCACCCGTACGAGCGCACGAATGACCGGCGGGTTTGGATCCCAGTCAATCTCCAGTGTCTCCAGCTCCACTTCCTTGCCCTCGCCGAAGGTCACGGTTTGGCGTTTGAGAAAGGTCTCGATCGTGAGTTGCACCGTTTCGCGGGTGCTTTCCCGCCTGGCATTGCGCAGCAGCCCAAGGAAGCTGGTTCCCAGGGGGATCAAGAGCAAGCCGGTGAGGGCAAAGTTGGCCACGCTCAGGTGACTGCGACGTAGTTGTTGCCTCAGGAGTGGATCCTTCCAGGCCATCAAGACCACGCCACCGGTGAGCACACCCAGCAGGTTGGTGGCAAAGAGCAAGCCAGCCCCGGTCGCCAGTGCCCATTGCTGATGTGCCAGGAGCAGCCCCATCACGCACACCGGAGGCACAAGAGCCACCGCGATCGCTGTACCCGCGAGGGAGCTCACCGCATCCCTGCTGAGATTGGCGTAAGTGGCCAGCGCACCGGCCACCAGGGCAATCCCCAGATTGAGCAGGTTGGGCGATGTGCGCGCCATCACCTCACTGCCGAACCGGGGCAGGCCGGCCACCGTGCCGAGAAGCGCGGCCAACACCAGGGTGGTGCCAGCGCCCAGCAGGAGGGTCCGTAGCGCTCGGACCAGGAGCGGAACGTCGCCCAGCAGCACCGCAAAGGCGCCGGCTCGTAGGGGTTTGATCCAGGGAGCCACCACCATGGCCCCGATCACCACATCGGCGCTGTTGGCCAGAAGGCCCAGCGTGGCAATCAGGCTGGCGCCGATGGAAAGGACGACAAAGGCCTCATTCAGGGCCGCATCACGCTGATTCCCCCGGCTGAGACGATCCAGTCGGGGCGGTTCACTGCTGCGCATTCCACAAAGGGAAGGTCAGCAATCAGTTTGGGCTGGTGGTGGCGGGAAGCCGATGACGTGACTTGAACACGCGACCCACGCTTTACGAAAGCGTTGCTCTACCAGCTGAGCTACATCGGCACTTGGAGGAACTTAACATTCAGCATTGCGTGAACAGTCCCTTGGGCGATCAGAAGGGCAAAGGCACACTGGACCCGGTGCTCCGGCAGCGCTTGCTCCAGGAATCACGCACTCCCTGGCGGGGGCTCCGTCGGCTCCTCTGGCTCGCCCTCTTCGGCTCCGCTGGTCTGGGGAGCGCTGTCATGGCCCTGCGCCTCAGCAGCGGCAACGACGTTCCGCTCGGAGATCTCGGCATCCAACTCGGGGCTCTTGTTCTCTTCGCCGGATTGCTCTGGTTCGACCGCTCCCGCCTCGACTGAGTCCCACTCCAGCGCTGACAGCCGCAACACGCTCAGTCCGGGAGAGATCCTGGAGCGCATCAGTGCAGCGGTGTCGAGGGGCGTGATCGCGTCGACGCTTTCGGCGGACCGACTGAGGAACCAGATGCTCTGGATCAGTTGATGCCAGTGCCACACGAGCAAAGCCAGGAGCGGCAGGGCGACCAGCAGACAGGTGAGGCGAGCGCTGCCATGGAGTGGAGAGAGGGTCTCCACCAGCAGGGCATCCCGATCGAGCCACCAGAACAGGGGCAACAGGGTCAGCACACCGACCGCGCCGCCGAACCGAACCAGGGCATGGTCTTGGAGGCTGCTCAGTTGCCGTTGCTCCGTCGTGCGGCCTTCGAGCGGCAGTCGCACCAGCAGCAGGGAGCCCCAGTCGGCGGGTTGGCGCCATAGCAGCAAGCCTGGTGCCAGGGCGGCCAAGCCCCAGCAGAGCAAACGCTCCAGAGCCGGAACGGGGCCGAGATCGGATCCGGCCAGAACCAGGCGCAGAAGGAGCAGCTCCAGAGGAATCGCACCGATGGCGAGAAGCTGAAGCCAGAGCAGGGGCTCGCGGCGTGGACTCACGGGTGGCTGGGGGCGAGGGGTCAGGTGCTGAGCTTTCTGCGCTGGGTCACCATCTTGAAGCCCTCAATCCGGTCGCCTTCCTGCCAGTTCGCGAAGCGATCGCAGCCCACACCACACTCGAAGCCGGTGGCCACCTCCTTAACGTCGTCCTTGTTGCGACGCAATGAGTCGAGATCGCCCGCAAACACGATCTCCTTGCCGCGATGCACCCGCACTTTGCAGTTGCGTTGCAACTTGCCGTTGGTGACGTAGCAACCAGCCACGGCACTCTTGCCGATTGTGAACACGGCCCGAACCTCGGCTTCGCCAAGAGATTCCTCGACCATTTCCGGCTCCAGCAGGCCTTCCATCGCCATCTGGATGTCTTCCAGCAGCTTGTAGATCACGTCGTAGTCGCGGACGTCCACACCGGTGGCGTCTGCGGCCCGTTTGGCGCCCGAGGCCATCGAGGTGTTGAAGCCCACGATCACGGCACCGGAGGCGGCGGCCAGATCCACATCGGTCTCGGTGATCTCACCCGGTGCCGAGAGCAGCACGCGCACCTGCACCTCGTCCTTGGGCAATTGCTCGAGGGAGCCGAGGATCGCCTCCACGCTGCCCTGAACATCCGCTTTGAGGATGAGGTTGAGTTCCTTGAGCTCCCCTTCGCTGGCCTGGCCAGACATGGCCGCCAACGACACACGGCGCGAGGCCATCTGCTGGGCCAGGCGGGTGGCGCGGGCATCGGAAGCCCGATCACCCACCACAGCCCGGGCGGATTTCTCATCGGGGTAGACCTCGAATTCATCGCCGGCCGTAGGCACTTCGCTGAAACCGAGCGCTTCGACCGCGCAGGAAGGTCCGGCTGCCTTGAGACGGGCACCGGCATCATCGACCATGGCGCGCACTTTGCCGAGCACAGGCCCCGCCGCCACCACGTCGCCGGTGCGCAGGGTGCCGTTCTGAATCAGCAATGTGGCCACAGGGCCCTTGGCCTTGTCGAGGTGGGCTTCGATCACGGTGCCCTTCGCCAGGCGGTCGGGGTTGGCCTGCAGGTCTTCCACCTCGGTGACCAGCAGGATCATCTCCAGCAGTTTGTCGATGTTCTCGCCCTTGATCGCACTCACGGGCACCATCACCACATCGCCACCCCATTCCTCGGCGAGCAGGTTCTGATCCGAGAGCTCCTGTTTGACCCGGTCGGGTGAGGCCCCTTCCTTGTCGATCTTGTTGATCGCCACCACGATCGGCACCTCAGCGGCCCGGGCATGGCTGATCGCTTCCAGGGTCTGGGGGCGGACACCGTCATCGGCCGCCACCACCAGCACGGCCACGTCGGTCACCTTGGTGCCGCGGGCGCGCATGGCGGTGAAGGCTTCGTGGCCCGGTGTGTCGAGGAAGGTGATGCGGCGTGGTTCGCCGCTGTGCTCGATCTCCACCTGGTAAGCACCGATGTGCTGGGTGATGCCACCGGCCTCGCCGGCCGCCACGCGCGCTTTGCGGATCGCATCGAGGAGGCTGGTCTTGCCGTGGTCGACGTGTCCCATGACCGTGACCACGGGAGGCCTGCGGATCAGGTGGGCCAGATCCTCCTCTTCGATCATCTCCACAGTCTTTTTGGCCGCTTCCTCGACGTCGTCCTGAAGTACAGGCACGCCGAATTCCTCCGCCACCGTCTCGATCGTCGGCATGTCGAGGGTCTGGGTGACCGTGGCGATGATGCCTTTAAAGAAGAGGGATTTGATGATTTCGGAACTTTCGACACTGAGCATGTCGGCCAGTTCCTGCACCGTGAGGTTGTCTTCCGGAATGATCAGCATCTCCGGCCGCACCTGTTTGGCTTCGCGGGCGGCGCGCAGTTCCATGGCCCGACGCCGTTGCCGTTGACGGGTGGTTTCCTTGCGGCGCTTGCGCATGGCGGCCACCGGTTTGGGTGTGGCCTTCTGCTGGGAGCGTGGTTTGGCAGGGCGGGCCAGGCTCGCCGACAGCACCATCGCCTGCTGCTCGCCGGCGTAACCACCGGTTTCGGCCGTGAGTGCATCATCGTTTTCCCCGATGATGTGCACTTTTTGCCGCTGTTTCTGGGGGGAGCGACTGCGCAGCGCTTCCAACTTGGCGCTGTCATCCCAATCGGGTCGTCCGGGGCGACGTTGACCGCCGGCTCCAGGGCCGGGGCGGTAACCAGGGCGACGGGGAGGTGCGGTCGGTGAGGGGGCATTCGGCCGGTTCACCGGCGGCACGGCCTTGCCTGCCTCGCCTCCCTGGCCGCGGGGGGCGACTGCAGTGCCGTCCGGACGGCGCGGTGGTGGTGCCCCAGGGCGACCGGACGGTTTCTGCAGCTGCATGAGCTCGCCCGGAGCCACGGGCTTCCGCATGCCACCGGGGGAACCGGGCCTCAGCGGTGCCGAGGGACGGCCGCCGGCATTGCCGTCTCTGCCGCTAGCACCGCTGCCGCCAGGGCCATCCCTGCGGATCGGTTTGCCCACCAGCTCCAGACCACCACCGGAACGGGGTTGGCCCGGTCGCCCGGCATTGGGGCGGGCGCCACCGCGAGGGGACGTCGGCCGCTGCGGCGCCCCTGGCCGTTGCGGTGCACCCGGTCGTTGCGGCGCTCCCGGCCTCTGGGGCATCGCTGGGCGCTGGTTCTGGGCCGAAGGAGCCACGGGCCGGGGGCTGACACCCGGGCGCTGCCCCTGGGGGCGAGCCGGGGCGCCCGCCGCTGGCTTGTTGGATTGGGGACGACCCACCAGCTCTGGTTTGGCAGGACGCTGGGGTGCCGGGGCGGTGCGTTTCACCGGTGCTGGCGCACTCGGTCGACCGGCGCCGCCGCCTTTGGCCTGCACCGGTCTTGGGCTGGGCGCGGCCGGACGTGGGGCGGGTGGCTGGGGCTTCGGACTGGCAGCAGCCGGACGGGCCGGCGCAGGCGCTGGAGCTGCCGGTTTGGCCTGGGGCTGGCGGACCACAGGCTTTTGGGGCAGCGGTTGCTGGGCGACAGGCTTCTGGGGAGCGGGTTTTTGCGGTGCAGGCTTCTGAGGTGACGCCGGTTGGCGTGAGCCCTCCGGTTGACTCGCTGCGGCTGGCTCGGCCGGTCGGGTTGGCCGGGAGGAGGGAGCCTCCGCCTTGCGCACGGAGAGGATGGCTTTGCCGGCAGTGGGCTTGCTCGGAGCAGCTGCAGCGGCCTGGCCACCCTGCCTCAACAGATTGCGGATCTTTGTGGCCTCCCCGTCGCTGATGGAGCTGCTGTGGCTCTTGGCCGCAATGGACAGCTTTTCAGCGGCATCAAGCACGTCCTTGTTGTCCAGGCCAAGGTCCTTGGACAGCTCATAAATTCTGACTTTGCCGCTGCTGGTCATTCAGGTCTCCGGTCGGTCCGGGCACGGTGTGCCTCGGGGCTCCACCCAGGTGGGGCCAATGGTCATCTTGCCTCAGCGGCTGTGCCCTGATGAAGGGAGAGCCGCTCCTGCAGCACCTCAACAACGTTGTCGGGCACCTGGCAACGCAGGGCCTTCTGCAAACGTTTGCGTCGGCGCGCCTCCTCCAGACAGGTCTCCTTAGGACAGAGATAAGCCGATCGGCCCATCCCAACATCGAGGAGAACCCCATCCCGGTGGTCGCGGATCACGCGCCAGAGCTGGCGGCGATCCAGCAATTGACGACAGGCTACGCAGCGACGCAGGACGGGGCGAGGAGTCTTCACCGGGTTCCGTCCTCGTTGTTTTCCCCATCGGCCTGGACGTTGTCAGCAGGCTCCTCTGCCACTGCCTCGGTCTCGTCTTCACCATAATCTTCGGCGTCTTCCGGCAGGGGATAGAGCTCCCGCAGACGGGCATCCTCCTCGGCCCGGGCTGCCTGCTCCGCTGCGAGTCGCTCCTCCGCTTGCCGCTGCAGGGCTTCCTCTTCCTGCCGCTGGGAGATCAATTCCGCCACCACCGCATCTTCCGCGGTCTGGTCGTATTCGGCGGCGTTCTTGATATCGATTTTCCAACCGGTCAATCGCGCTGCCAGTCGCACGTTCTGGCCCTCGCGGCCGATCGCCAGGCTCAGCTGATCGGGTGGCACCAGCACGTGGGCGTGTTGTCCTTCGGGGTCGACGAGACGCACCACATCGACGCGGGCCGGGCTGAGGGAATTGGCGATGTACTGCCCGGGGTCGGCTGACCAGCGGATCACGTCAATTTTCTCGCCCCGCAGCTCGTTCACCACCTGCTGAATG
Source organism: Synechococcus sp. RS9909 (assembly GCF_014279595.1). Classification (NCBI taxonomy): domain Bacteria; kingdom Bacillati; phylum Cyanobacteriota; class Cyanophyceae; order Synechococcales; family Synechococcaceae; genus Synechococcus; species Synechococcus sp. RS9909. Next base: position 2,154,047 of record NZ_CP047943.1, on the reverse strand, counting down.
CGCGAACCCCGCGCGCCGATGCAGGCACCCACCGGATCCACCTCCCGTTCGATGCTGTCGACAGCCACTTTCGTGCGCGGCCCGACAGATCGGGAGGGCGGATTGGCTTCCCGTGCCACAGCCACGATCCGCACGGAACCTTCCTGAATCTCGGGTACTTCGTTTTCAAACAGGTACACCACCAGACCCGCATTGGCCCGGCTGACGAACAGTTGGGGACCCCGGCGTGGCACTTCACTCACTTCCTTCAGGAAGACCTTGAAGGTGGCATTGGCCCGGTAGTTGTCGTTGGGCAGCTGATCGCGCCGCGGCAGTTCAGCCTCCACCTCCGGTCGTCCCAGCCCGGAGCTGACCGCCATGATCACCGACTGGCGCTCGAAGCGAATCACCCGTGCCGTGAGCACGGGATCCTCCAGGTCTGCGAATTCCTCCTGAATCATCCGGCGCTGTTGATCGCGCAGTTTCTGGGCCAGCACCTGTTTGGTGGTGGCAGCGGCCATGCGACCGAAGTCTTCCTTTTCCGGTGTGACATCCAGCACCACGGTGTCGCCCACCTGGGCGTCATCGGCGACTTGCATCACTTCGGCAAGGGCGATCTGGTGGTCGTCGCTTTCCACCTCCTCCACGATGATTTTGCTGGCGAGCACCCGATACCCCTCCTCCTCCAGATCGAGGGCGACATCGAAATTGCTGAAGTATTCCTCGTCGAAGGGGTCGTCGCTAATCCCGAGATACAGGGTGCGGCGGTATCGCTCATAGCCTTTGAGCAAGGCTTCCCGCAGAGCCGCTTCCACCACCTGGGGAGGCAGTTTTTTTTCTTCGCTGATGTCATCGATCAGGTTGCTGAGGCCGGGAAGGAGAACGAGTGCCATCGGTGCGGATCAGTGGAAAGGGGTGGGGAGGGTCGAGAGTGCTGCTGGTTCAGCCCGACGGACTGGTGAGCTGGACGGCGATCACCGCCTGACGGGAGATCCGTTTGATGCGGCCCCGAACATTCAGATGGATGTGCTCATCGGTGCGTTCGAGCAGGGAACCCTGCTGCCGTTGCTCCCCGCCTTCGTCATCGCGATAGATCACTTCGATGGGATAGCTGCGAAACGTCCGGAAGTCCCGATCGGTCTGGAGCTGATCTCCGATGCCGGGGCTGCTGATTTCCAGAACATACGCCTCGATGGGCAGGGCGGCGTTGTCGATCGCGTCGCCCATGGGAGCACTCAGCCGGGCGCAGTCATCCAGGCTGACGTCATCACCGTTGGAGCGGCGGATCTGAATCTGCAGCGTCATCGGCTGCAGGTGCGTCATCACTTGCACATCGGCCAGCTCGAAACCGTGGGCCTGAGCCGTGGAGGCTGCCACGGCGGTGAGATCCGGCAGAAGTGGATGGGGCAAGGCAGACGGGGAAGGTGTCTCGGGCGCAGGCCCGATGGTGGATGCAGGGATCACCCTCCCGGAGAGAGGAACTCACCAGGCCTGGATCGAATGTAGGCGATGGCCGTTCGGGTGGATCAGCCTTCCGCCTCCAGTCGTTCCACCACCACGTCCACCGGAATCTGGCTGGAAAAGCGGCAGGCACAGGTCTCGCTGGCGTTCAGGGTGCCGTGCTCCCAGTATTTGTTGCTGCCATTGCCGCCTCCACAGAAGCCGAAGTACTCGCAGCTGTCACGGCAACGCTGCATGCCAGAGCGCATGTCGTGCCACAACGTCTGAAAGGTTGCAGCGTTGGTCGCCGCCTCAAGCGAGACGGTGTCGATGTTGCCGAGGTTGAACAGCCCATAGCGTTCTGTTTGAACAGACAGCAGTTCAGGGTCAAAGGTTGAGAAAGCGCCCGATGCATCCACGCTGAGGATGGCGTAGGGCCGATTCATTTCATTCTGAGTCAAACGTTGCTCTCCCTGAAGCAGACCAAGAATCTGGTCAAACTCGCGCAGATGGATCGGAAATCCATCGCGACGGTTGTAGTTCCAGAAACAGGTCAGAAAGTGTCGGTATTGCTCTTCTCGATCGCGCCCTTGCATGGACGAATGGGTGTGGACGCCCTCCTGCTCTTCCACGTTGAAGCCAAGCTGATGAATGCCATGATCGCGGAAGAAGGTATACATCCGTTCCGGCTCCTTCATAGCGGCGCTGGTGATCACAGCAATGGCATGGAAGGGCACGCCTTGCTCTTGAAGTGTGCGAATTCCTTGCATGGTGAGGGCATGGGAGCCCTGTTGATTGCGAAATCGACGATGGGCGTCGTGAATGTCCTCGGGACCATCGAGGCTGACCCCCACGATGATCTGGTTGCGTTGAAAGCAGTCGCACCACTCGCGATTGATCAGCGTGGCATTGGTTTGCACATGTTGTTCGATCCTCACCCCTTGTGCTCGCAGATCAGCCGTGTGGAGCTTCAGAAGTCGTGACGCTTCGTCGTAATAGGAGGGCGGGAGGGTCAGTGGTTCACCGGCGTGCCAGAGAATCGAAAGCTCCGGCCCCCAATAGGGGCTTTCGTAGATGCGTTGCAGCAGCGTGGGGAGCTTGTTGAGATCGAAGAGATGGCGTTTCTGTCGATCCGGGAGATAGCAGTAGTCGCAGTCGAGATTGCAGAGTGATGTGGCCTGGATCACCAGGAGGCCGATCGGCCCGCAGTCGGACGTCTGCAGGTTGGCTTGTTCGACCTGGTGAGGCATGGCCGTTGGCATCGTTCCCATCATCAGCTCACACCCACAGGCCGCCACAGTCCCTGCTTAGGGAGATTTCTCTGGTCTGTCCACAACGGTGGAGGGATCACCCCGCCGCTTGGTTGCCCAGATCAATCGCCGGTAGGTCCTCGTAGCGGTCTCCAGGCTTTTCTTCGCCGCGCAGCATGGGGTCCTGATTGATGCAACGTCCTTTCTGTTCAGCGGAGGTGAGGTACTGGCAGACGCGTGCCCAGAGTTTGCTGCGGCTGCCGCTGGGCCCCCGGCTGAACAGCACCTGATCCGGGAGTCCAGGCTGGCGGTCGATCTCCACCTGGCAGAGCTCGCAGCGGAGACGGGTGCTGGAGGGGTCGGGCATGGCTGTGCTCTTGCTCGCTCAGCAAGCTAAACCGAATGATGGGCGCTTGCTCGCGGGCAGCGCGACGAGGCCTTTCTGAGAATGGCCTGAATGCTGGCTGAGGCGCCGCAAAGTGTTGGCAGAAACTTTTATTGGAGATGTGGCAATCCTCCTCTCTGAAGGATGAAGATAGGAACAGATGAATCGCCTTGTGATGTCTCTTTCGCTGGGAGGCCGTGACGTCAGTGTCAATCCCTCTGGAAGCGATCTGCACGGGTTTGACCCTTTGCGCGACCGTTTGGATTTCGGTGAGATCTCCGTGCACGGTTTGATCCTGGGCAAGCTCCCTGATGGCTCGGCTGTGATCGTGAACCCTTGGCAGGACGCTGATTATCAGAGGATCCTGGATGAGGCGGGTCAGCCGATTCGATGGGATCAGTTGTCTTTGGAGAACATCGCTCCGGTTGGTAATGAGCATCTGCGCGAGGACATTGGTGGCGTGCTCTCCTGGGAATTGGGGGTTGGTCCTGGGAATACATGGCCCAATCCGGAGCGCACTGTGTATGTGCGCTCCCATGAGTTCGGTGTGCAGGAGCGGGTGGAGGGTTTTGATCCCTCCAGGGATCAGTTGAATTTTCTCTATCTCGGCACACGAGAGCGTCTTTCGGCGGTTGACACCGCGGATGGCTTGTTGATTTCCGTGCAGCCATCGGGTCAGAGTGTTCTCCTGGTCGGCGTGGAAAGCACGGACCTTGTCGGGCGGAATCTCGTGTTCCACTTTGATCAGATCGAGGAAGACAATCTCGAGGCTGTGTTCGGTTTTGAAGCCGCCGACCTCAGCCTTGCCGATCGCACAATTCTTCTCACACCAGAGGCTGTCGGTGCTGCGAGCACCGATGGTTCCCAGACCCGTCTCGGCACCGATACAACGTCGCAGGTTGCTCTCGGGCTGTCGCCATCGGAACCCATGGATCACAACGCCATGCACCACAACGCCATGGATCACAGCGCCATGGACCACAGCGGTATGGACCCCGCAGATCCGCTGAGCGTGTCGGTGGGGGGCACTCTCTACTGGGGCGGGATGAGCGGCCGACTCACGATCACCAACACGGGCGATCAGGCGGTGGAGGACTGGTCGATCAGTTTCATCACCCCGCATCGTGCATTCCAGAGCTGGGCCGGGGATGCCCAGGTTGAGGCACTGGCGGATGGAACGTACCGCGTGACCCTGACGCCAGCGTCCTGGAACAGCAGCATCGCCGCCGGTGCGAGCATCGAGGTGAGTTTCAACGCGGAGAGCGAGGGCCTGCCGACGAGTGGAGCCCTCACGGATGCGTTGTTCTTTGCCGGTGAGGCTCCGCCAGTGCCGGAACAATCGGAGCCCGAGGCTCCGCCGGTGGCAGTCACGCCAGAACTGCCGGTGCCAGAACAGCCGGATCCCGGCTCAGAAGATCCGCTCGAGGCCGAGACACCGGATGCCCCGAGCCCAGAGCTCCCGAGCTCGAAGCCGATGACTGATCAGGGTCAGCGGGTGGTGGCCTACTTCGAGGAATGGGGGATTTATGCCCGCGATTTCCTGGTGCAGGACATCAAGGCTGAACAGTTGACCCACCTCAACTACAGTTTCTTTGATGTCAAGGCCAATGGTGACATTAATCTCTTTGATGTCTGGGCGGCCACCGATAAACGCTTCTCGGTTGATGAGCAGGTGAATCGCACCTTCACGGCTTCCGAGTGGTCGGCTTTGCCAGAGAGTCGCCTGCAGGCCTATCGCGACAGTGGCGATTTTCAGGTCAGCACCAACGCTGATGGCTCGGTGTCAGTGCGTGGAGTGCCGGTGGGCTGGGACAGCTCCACCGCATTGGCTGGCAATTTGCGTCAGTTGGATCTGTTGAAGCAGCTGAATCCAAGCCTCAATCTCGGCCTTGCCCTTGGCGGCTGGACCTTGTCGGATGAATTCAGCCTCGCGCTGGATGATGCCGCTGGGCGGGAGCAGTTCACCGACAATGTGATTCTGACATTGGAGAAGTATGATTTCTTTAATACCGTTGATTTTGACTGGGAGTATCCCGGCGGTGGTGGGCTGGCTGGCAATGCTGCCAGCGCTGAGGATGGCGCCAACTTTGCGCTGACGCTGTCTCTCTTGCGTCAGAAACTTGATGCGCTCGAGCAGCGTAGTGGCGAGAGCTATTCCATTTCAATTGCGACCGCCGGTGGAGCAGACAAGCTGGCCAATCTCAATTTGCCGGGAATCGATCCTTCCGTTGATTTCTACAATGTGATGGCATACGACTTCCATGGTGGTTGGGAGTCGCTGACCGGTCATCAAGCGGCCATGACCAACGACCCCGGTGGTTATGACGTGCTGACGGCTGTGGAGCAATTCCGCTCCAATGGTGTGGATCTCAGCAAGGTGGTGCTTGGCGCTCCTGCCTACACCCGCGCCTGGGGCGGTGTGGACCCGGGAGATCGGTACGGACTCGGTGAGAGCGGTGCCGCTCGGATGGCTCCGGGATCCTTCGAGGCCGGGAGCTACGACCAGAAGGATCTGCTCACCGGCATTGAGGATGGCTCCTATGACCTGATCTGGGACGACGACGCCAAAGCGGCCTTCGCTTACAACGAACAGACCGGGGTCTGGAGTTCAGTCGAAACGGCGGCCACCATCGCCGGCAAAGCGGCCTATGTCGAAGCCCAGGGCCTGGGGGGGCTGATGTTCTGGGCTCTTTCCAATGACAGCAGTGGTGATGACAGTCTGCTTGCAGCCGCATCCGATCTGCTGCGCGCCGGTGTGGCGCCCGAGGACGTGCTGAATCGGGGGGTGTCCTTTGACGCGGTGCTCGGTGGCGATGGTCAATTCGGACTCAGTGACTTCACGTCCCTGGTCTGAGCGCCATTGGTAGGGTCCGCTCGTTTCGCTCGGCCCGCTGTGATCACGCCGTTACCGTTCGACCTGCAGATTCCGCTCACAGGCCTGGGGCTGGCCCTGGCTCTCTGGATTGGCATCGACCTACTGGCAGGGCGTTTCGCGTCAGGCTCGCTCCGCCGCAACCTGCTGCTCTCCAGTCGGCTCAGTGTGAGTGTCACCTGCATCCTGGCGGCGTTGGGTTGGTGGGTCGGCACCTTGCTCGACCCTGAAATCATTGACCTTCCCCGTGATGGGCTCGAGAGCCGTGCCTTCTTCGCGGTGGTCGGCGTCTCCTGGACGCTTCTGCGTTGGAAAACGGAGATCGGCCGTCAACCTGATCGTTATGGTGAACACCTGCTGCCCGGGATGCAGCCCAGGGATCGAATCTTTTTATTGGATGTGTTCGGCAAGCTGCTGCTCAGTCTTGCGGTTCTGATCCTGGTTCTGCAGGTGATGCGCATCCTTGGCATTTCAGCGGCCGTGTTGATCACGGCTGGTGGTTTTGGTGCCGCTGCCATCGGCTTCGGTGCCCAGAGCATCATTTCCAACTCCCTCAGCGGCCTTGGTCTCTATGTCAATCGTCCCTTTGTGGTGGGAGATTTCATCGATCTGCCCTCTGATGGGCTGTCGGGAACGGTGGAAAATATCAGCTGGTTTTACACCCGTCTTCGTTCTGTTGATCGCCAACCACTGTTTGTGCCCAATGCGATCTTCAGTGCCAAGCCAGTGATCAACATCAGTGAAATTGATCACCGCAGGATCTGGATTGAATTTGGTCTGAATTACGCTGATCGTGAGAAGATCCAAGCCCTCACGGCTGAATTGGAGGCATGGCTCCAAGCGGATGTCGATGTGGATCCGGTCCGCACCCTGGCCGTTAATTTCATCGGATACGGCGATTCCAGTCTCAATCTCCGCTTGGTCTGTCACGCCAAGGGGGCCAGCCTGGCGGAGGCCTGGGCCCTGCAGCAGAAAGTGTTGCTGGAAATCGGGGCAGCCGTCGAACGCTGTGGCGCCTCGATGCCGTTCCCAACCCGCACCCTGCTCCAGGGCTGATCGCCAGGGTGGCTCACCAGTTCAGGATCACGCCGCCGCCGCCATTGCCCCAGCCGATTCCTCCGTTCCCCCAGCCGCCATTCCGGAAGCCGCCATTGCCCCAGCCGCCGTTGCGCCAACCATTGCCCCAGCCATTCCCCCAGCGCCGGCCGCCGCCGTTGCCCCAACCCCTGCCGCCACCGTTGCCCCAGTAACGCGCCAGGGTTGTTGTGTTGGCATCACCGAGCCCGGGTTTGCTGATCGGGAGCCTGCGGATGCGCTGCTCCAGGGGATTGGTCCAGTCGGGCTGGCTGAACACTCCGGAGCCTGCGGCAGGCTGCTGCCAGACCGCGCTGGCTGCCATCAACGTGCAGAAGCTGAGAAGGGTGACTTTGTTCATGGCTGAGGCGGGTGGTGGATGGAAGGAAACGACAAAATGACGCGAGCCAAGCATTGTTCAGCTCGAGCCAGGCTCAAGGGGTTGGCTGGAATTCAGCCGCCGTTGACAGCACCATCCGGTAGTAGTGACCGATCTGCCTGTCGGTGAGACCGATGGCGCTGCCTTGGCCGATCCAGGCGTTGATCTCCTTGCGCGCTTCCGGGTTGCCATCCACGTAGGCCTGCAGCAAGCGACCAATGGCGATGTTGCTGGTGTCGAGCAGGGACGAGGACGATTCGCCCACGATGCAGCCGATCGCCGCCCTGGCGTAGGGCACGGCCGGCACAATCACGTCATTCGGGGCAGCCTCGTTCTGGTTGGCCCGTAACCAGAGGCTGTCGCCGGCTAGCAGTTTCACATCGCCCTTCTTCAGGGCTTTGAGGGCCTCGGCCGGAGTGGCGAAACTCTGGAAGCTGGCGTTCTCAACGTTGTTGGCCAGAACGGAGGCCGCCACGCTGTTGGCGACCACACCGATGGTCTGGCCTTCCAGGCTTTGCGGGGTGCCATCGATCGTGGTCGGGGCCAGCAGGCGGATGCCGCTGGAGGCGAAGGGGAGCGTGTAATCGAACTGTTTCTGCCGTTCCCAGGAGAAGCCCACACCGCAGGCAATGTCGGCTTTGCCGCTGCGGATCATCTCCAGACCACTCTCCACATCGGCGGCGTTGGCGGTGGTCAAGGTCACCGCGGCCTGGCCTTCGCCTTGTTCCGCATTCAGCTGGTCGCGGATCGCCTCCAGCACCACGAAGCTGAGTCCGTCGAAGCCCGTGTCGGTCTTGCGGACCATCGGCAGCTCATCGCCAATCACCACGGCGCGCAGCTGACCACTCGGAGCCGCGTCTGGATTGGTGGACGTGGTTGGGGTCGTGTCGTTGGCCTTGGGTTTCTGGCAGGCCACGAGGAGGGTGCTGCCCATGGCGAGCAAGGTGAGGAGTGGGCGGCGGAGCAAGGCCATGAAGCCCGTGGGCTGACAACCCTCAATGGATAGGCACTCCCGGTGATTTCGTCCACGCTCACCCGGCCCCTAGCGTGGGGTTTCCCGTGTTTGCCGTTGACGATGGGGTGGTTGCTTCGGTTGGTGGCTCTGTGGCTGGTGCTGCTGCTCTGGACCGGCAGCCCCTCGGCTGCTGTGGCTGCGGCGGTGGATGCGCCCCATAGCTTCGTGGCGGAGGCCGTGCGGCAGGTGGCTCCGGCTGTGGTGCGGATCGATACCGAGCGCCGCGTCCAGCGTCAGCCCTACGACCCCACCCTGATCGACCCCCTGCTGCGCGATCTTCTTGGCGAACCGGGGATGGGTCCGGAACGGGAGCGGGGCCAGGGATCGGGCGTGGTGATTGACGCCAAGGGGTTGATCCTCACGAATGCCCACGTGGTGGAGCGCGCCGACCTCGTCACCGTGACGCTTCCCGATGGGGAGCAACGGGATGGCCGGGTGATCGGCACGGATCCGGTCACGGATCTGGCTCTTGTGCGGCTGCCCTCAGGTGATCGACCGGTGGCGGCCCATCTCGGCGATTCCGAAGCCCTGCAGGTGGGCGACTGGGCGATTGCCTTGGGCACCCCCTATGGCCTCGAAAGGACCGTCACGCTCGGAATTGTCAGCAGTTTGCATCGCAATATCAGCAGCCTTGGCTTTTCCGATAAGCGTCTCGATCTGATCCAGACCGACGCCGCGATCAACCCGGGCAATTCCGGTGGCCCGCTGGTGAATGCGGCGGGCGAGGTGATCGGCATCAACACCCTGGTGCGTTCTGGCCCCGGGGCCGGTCTCGGCTTCGCCATTCCGATCAATCTCGCCCGGCGCGTGGTGGATCAACTGGTGGCCGATGGTCAGGTCGTACACCCGTATCTCGGTCTTCAGCTGGTGCCCCTCACCGCCCGGGTGGCGCGGGAGCACAACCGGGATCCCAATGCGCTGGTGCAGCTGCCGGAGCGTTCCGGTGCCCTGGTGCAGACCGTGCTTCCCGATAGTCCGGCGCAGCGGGCGGGACTCCGGCGCGGTGATCTGGTGGTCGCGGCGGCACAGCACCCTGTGAGTGATCCCCAGACCCTGCTTCAGGAGGTGGATCAGGCGCAGATCGGCGAGCCGCTGCCCCTGGAGGTGCTCCGCAACGGCGAGTCGTTGCAACTCTCAGTGCGACCGGAACCGCTTCCGGGCCTGGGCTGAAACCCTTGCTACGGTCTCGCCAGTTTCCGCTCGACGCCGGTGGATCTTCAGACTCAGATGAAGCAGGCCGTGGCCGCCGCCGCCGTGGATGCGATCCAGGACGGCATGGTGCTCGGCCTGGGATCCGGTTCCACGGCCGCACTGATGATCCAGGGTCTTGGCGCCAAGCTGGCCGCCGGTGAGCTGCGCGACATCGTCGGTGTCACCACGTCGTTTCAAGGCGAGGTGTTGGCGGCTGAGCTGGGAATCCCGCTGCGCAGTCTCAATGCGGTGGAGCGCATCGACCTGGCCATCGACGGAGCCGATGAAGTGGACCCGGCGTTTCAACTGATCAAGGGCGGCGGTGCCTGCCACGTGCAGGAGAAACTGGTTGCCGCTCGCGCCGAGCGTTTCATCGTTGTGGTGGATGCCACCAAATTGGTGGACCGCCTCAACCTGGGCTTTCTGCTGCCCGTGGAGGTGCTCCCGGGAGCCTGGAGGCAGGTTCAGGCGCGTCTCGCCAGCCTGGGTGGGGCGGCAGAGCTGCGGATGGCCACCCGCAAAGCCGGTCCCGTGGTGACGGATCAGGGGAATCTGGTGCTGGATGTGCGCTTCGGCGAAGGCATTGCTGACCCCCGCGCTCTGGAGCAGACGATCAACAACATTCCCGGCGTGCTCGAGAACGGTTTGTTTGTGGATCTGGCCGATGAGGTGCTGGTCGGTGAGGTCACCGATGGGGTGGCCGGCGTCCGCCGGCTCGAGCGGCAAGGCTGAGGATCGGCTTCAGCTCAGCCGCCGCTGGACCGAATCGGCATGGCTGTGGAGGCCTTCACTGCGGGCGAGTTCGATCACGGCACCGCCGGTCGCCTCCAGGGCGGCTTGGTTGAAGGCAATGATCGAGGTGTGCCGCATGAAGGTCTCCACGCTCAAGGCCCCACTGAACCGGGCTGTGCCGCAGGTCGGCAGGGTGTGGTTGGGGCCGGCCAGGTAATCCCCAACAGCTTCTGGTGACCAGGGGCCGATGAAGATCGCCCCGGCTGTCTGGATGCGATCAGCCAGCGCTTCCGGGCGTTCCACCAGCAGTTCCAGGTGCTCCGGTGCGAACCGATCGCTGAGGCTTGCGCAGGTCTCGAGAGTGTCGCAGACCACGGCCAGACCCCAGTCTGCGAGCGACTGACGACAGATTGCCGCCCGGGGGTGGTCGCTGAGTTGCCGTTCGAGTTCCGCTGGCAGGGCTGCCACCAGGTCGGCTTCCGTGGTCAGCAGAATGGCGGCGGCGAGGGGATCATGTTCCGCCTGCGCCAGGAGGTCTGCGGCCACATGGTCGAGCCTGGCGGTGTGATCGGCAATGATCAGCACTTCGCTGGGGCCTGCGAGGGAATCGATTCCCACCTGGCCCACCACAGCTTTCTTGGCGAGGGTCACGTAGAGGTTGCCCGGCCCGGTGATCACATCCACCCGGGGCAGGGTTTCGGTGCCGAAGGCCAGGGCGGCGATGGCCTGGGCGCCTCCCACCCGCACAACCTCATGCACACCGGCGAGGTGAGCCGCCGCAAGCACCACCGGATTGACCTCGCCGCTTCGGTTCGCCGGCGTCGCCATGACAAGTCGTTCCACGCCTGCCGTGCGCGCCGGAACGGCATTCATCAACACCGTGCTGGGGTACGCGGCTCGCCCACCGGGCACATACAGTCCGGCCCGTTGCACCGGTCGCCAGCGTCGTCCCAGCCGCTCACCGTGCACCCCTTCAAAGGCGAGGTCCTGGGGTTTCTGCCGGGCGTGAAAGTCCTGGATGCGGCGATGGGCCAGTTCGAGGGCGTCACGCAGGTTGGCGGGCGTGGCCCCCCAGGCCTGCGCGAGTTCTGCCGCCTCCAGGCGCAGCGGTTCCGGCTTGAAACCATCCAGTTGCTGGGTGAGTTCCACGAGGGCACGGTCCCCATCGCGACGCACCCGCTCAAGAATGGAGTCCACGGTGGCCTGCGCGGCCTGTTGGGCCTCGCCTCCGGTGCGCGCCGCCAGGCGGTCCAGCTCCGCGGCGGCTTCGCCAGCCTCGCTGAGGCAGCGCAGGGTGACCATGGAGGGAGCCTGGCTGCTCGTTCGAGTCATCGGCGCTGAACGCAGGGGAACGCAATCGGTTCAAGCTAGAACCTGCCTCGTCTGGCCTGAGGGTGTCGCGCCTGAAGCGAGCACCTCGCTGGGCTATGGTCGTTGATTGTCAAGCCTTATTCCGCCTCTGTGGCCAATAACAAGTCGTCCAAGAAGCGCGTTCAGATCGCCGAGCGCAACCGCCTGCGCAACAAGTCGTATAAATCGGCGCTGCGCACCTTGATGAAGCGCTGCTTTACGGCCTGCTCCGACTACGACGCCACTGCAGGCGAGGAGGCGAAGGCCACGGTTCAGGCCAGCATGAATGCGGCCTTCAGCAAAATCGATAAAGCTGTGAAGTGCGGCGTTCTCCATCGCAACAACGGCGCTCACCAGAAGTCGCGCCTCAGCTCGGCGGTGAGGAAAGCGATCGAGCCCACCAGCGCAGGCTGACCGGGCTGGGCTGTTCCCTCAACGCCTCATCGTTGTCGTCACAATGGATCGGAAGGCGCGTTTCCGGTCCTTGTGACGACTCCCACCCTGATTGACAGTCACTGTCACATCGTTTTTCGAAATTTTGACCAGGACCTCGACGAGGTTGCCCAGCGCTGGCGGGACGCGGGTGTGGTGTCGCTGTTGCACGCCTGTGTCGAACCCAGTGAGATTCCTGCGATTCGCGCCCTTGCCGACCGGTTTCCCGAACTCCGCTATTCCGTTGGTGTCCATCCGCTCGACACGGAGCACTGGACCGATGGCACCGCAGCCCTGCTTCGCCGTGCTGCCCTGGAGGATGCTCGAGTGGTGGCCATCGGTGAGCTTGGCCTTGATCTGTATCGGGAGACAAACCTCAACCAACAGCTCGCCGTTCTCAGACCCCAGCTCGATCTAGCGGTGGAGCTGAATCTGCCGGTGATCATCCACTGCCGCGATGCCGCCGAGCCGATGCTGCGCGAACTGCGGGAACGCCGTGATCGTGCCGCCTGTCCCCGGGGGGTGATGCATTGCTGGGGCGGAACTCCGGAAGAGATGGAGGCGTTTCTCGAACTCGGTTTTGACATCAGCTTCAGTGGCACGGTCACCTTCCCCAAGGCAGAAGCCACCCATGCCTGTGCCTGTCAGGTGCCGGAGGATCGGTTTCTGGTAGAGACCGATTGCCCCTTCCTGGCGCCCGTGCCTCGGCGCGGCAAGCGCAATGAGCCGGCCTTCGTTGCGTCCGTGGCGGCGCGGGTGGCCGAACTACGGGGCCAGTCTTTCGAGGAGGTGGCCAGGATCAGCAGCGCCAATGCCCGCCGTCTGTTCGGCCTTCCCTGACCTGGATGGCACGGACTGCGGAAGTGTAAGATGATTTATTGGCCTGGCCAAAGCGCGTTTTCTGTGCTGAGGCTCCCGAGGCGTTTATTCCCTTCCGGTGCATTGACGACGTCAGCCGTTCGCCCCCGAGATCTCTGAGACCCCTGCGCGCGGCAGTGTCTTCCCCACCAGGAAGGCTGCCGCCGCTTTGATGTCTCGGTGTGTCCTGGATCGTCCGGCTGTCCGTTCAGGCCTTCTGTTCCCCTTCACTCACTGCAGGTCTCCGCATGAGCAGCAGCGCGATTCAGGTCGCCAAGACCGCCACCTACCTGCCCGATCTGGTGGAGGTGCAGCGGGCCAGCTTTAAGTGGTTCCTGGAAAAAGGTCTGATTGAGGAGCTGGAGAGTTTTTCTCCGATCACCGATTACACGGGTAAGCTCGAGCTTCATTTCGTTGGTAGCGAGTACCGGCTGAAGCGTCCCCGCCACGATGTGGAGGAGGCGAAGCGACGCGATGCAACGTTCGCGTCTCAGATGTATGTGACCTGCCGTCTGGTCAACAAGGAGACCGGGGAGATCAAGGAGCAGGAAGTGTTCATCGGCGAGCTGCCGCTGATGACCGAGCGGGGCACCTTCATCATCAATGGTGCTGAGCGCGTGATCGTCAATCAGATCGTGCGTAGCCCCGGTGTTTATTTCAAGGATGAGCAGGATAAAAACGGTCGTCGCACCTACAACGCCAGTGTGATCCCCAACCGGGGTGCCTGGCTCAAATTCGAGACCGATAAAAACGATCTGTTGCATGTGCGCGTTGATAAAACGCGCAAGATCAATGCCCATGTGCTCATGCGTGCCATGGGGTTGTCCGACAATGATGTTGTCGACAAGCTGCGCCATCCTGAGTACTATCGCAAGTCGATCGAGGCGGCGAATGATGAGGGCATCAGCTCGGAAGATCAGGCCCTGCTTGAGCTTTATAAGAAATTGCGTCCGGGTGAGCCTCCCTCGGTGAGTGGGGGGCAACAGCTTCTCCAGACCCGCTTTTTTGACCCCAAACGCTACGACCTTGGTCGGGTGGGTCGCTACAAGATCAATAAAAAGCTGCGTCTCACCATCCCTGATACGGTGCGCACCCTCACCCACGAGGATGTGCTCTCCACCCTGGATTATCTGATCAACCTCGAGCTGGATGTGGGTGGCGCCAGCCTGGATGACATCGACCACCTGGGCAACCGCCGGGTGCGATCGGTGGGTGAATTGCTCCAGAACCAGGTGCGCGTTGGCCTGAATCGCCTGGAGCGGATCATCAAGGAGCGGATGACCGTGGGTGAAACCGATTCGCTCACTCCCGCCCAGCTCGTGAACCCCAAGCCCTTGGTGGCGGCGATCAAGGAGTTCTTCGGCTCCAGCCAGCTGAGCCAGTTCATGGACCAGACCAATCCCCTGGCCGAGCTCACCCACAAGCGCCGGATTTCGGCCCTTGGCCCAGGCGGCCTCACCCGTGAGCGCGCCGGTTTTGCCGTTCGGGATATCCATCCCTCCCACTACGGTCGCCTCTGCCCGATTGAGACGCCGGAAGGCCCTAACGCGGGATTGATTAATTCACTCGCCACCCACGCACGAGTGAATGAGTACGGATTTATCGAAACCCCGTTCTGGAAAGTCGACAACGGTCGTGTGCTCAAGCAGGGTGATCCGATCTATCTCTCTGCGGATCTGGAAGATGAGTGTCGGGTCGCTCCCGGTGACGTCGCCACCGACGCGGAGGGACAGATCCTGGCGGATCTGATTCCTGTGCGGTATCGCCAGGACTTTGAAAAAGTGCCGCCGGAGCAGGTGGATTACGTGCAGCTCTCGCCTGTGCAGGTGATTTCTGTGGCGACCTCCCTGATTCCTTTCCTGGAGCATGACGACGCCAACCGTGCCCTGATGGGCTCCAACATGCAGCGCCAGGCTGTGCCCCTGCTGCGTCCCGAGCGTCCATTGGTGGGCACCGGTCTTGAGACCCAGGTGGCCCGCGACTCCGGCATGGTGCCGATCTCACGCGTCAACGGCACCGTCACCTTTGTCGATGCCACGGCCATCGTTGTGCGTGACGAGGAAGGTGTGGATCACACCCATTTCCTTCAGAAGTATCAACGTTCCAACCAAGACACCTGTCTCAACCAGCGCCCGATTGTGCGCCAGGGCGATCCGGTGATCGTGGGTCAGGTGCTGGCCGATGGCTCCGCCTGTGAAGGTGGCGAAATTGCCCTGGGCCAAAACGTGCTGATCGCTTACATGCCTTGGGAGGGTTACAACTACGAGGACGCGATTCTGGTGAGTGAGCGTCTGGTGAATGAGGATCTCTACACCTCAGTGCATATTGAGAAGTATGAGATCGAGGCTCGGCAGACCAAGCTCGGACCTGAAGAGATCACCCGTGAAATCCCCAATGTTGCCGAGGAGAGCCTCGGCAACCTGGACGAGATGGGCATCATTCGCATCGGCGCTTTCGTTGAAAGTGGCGACATTCTGGTGGGCAAGGTGACGCCGAAAGGGGAGTCGGATCAGCCGCCGGAAGAGAAATTGCTGCGCGCGATCTTCGGTGAAAAAGCCCGCGACGTCCGCGACAATTCCCTTCGTGTTCCCAGCACGGAACGAGGCCGCGTCGTTGACGTGCGCATCTACACCCGTGAGCAGGGCGATGAACTGCCGCCTGGCGCCAACATGGTCGTGCGGGTCTATGTGGCGCAGCGCCGCAAGATCCAGGTGGGCGACAAGATGGCCGGACGCCACGGCAACAAGGGCATCATCAGCCGCATCCTTCCTCGGGAGGACATGCCTTACCTGCCCGATGGCACCCCGGTGGACATTGTTCTCAATCCCCTCGGTGTGCCGAGCCGCATGAATGTGGGTCAGGTGTTTGAGCTGTTGATGGGATGGGCCGCCTCCAACCTCGATTGCCGCGTCAAGGTGGTGCCCTTCGATGAGATGTATGGGGATGAGAAGTCGCAGCAGACCGTGGAGGCTTTCTTGAAGGAGGCTGCGAGCCAGCCCGGCAAAGACTGGATCTACAACCCGGATGACCCCGGCAAGCTGCTGCTCCGTGACGGCCGCACCGGTGAGCCCTTTGATCAGCCTGTTGCCGTGGGGTATTCCCACTTCCTCAAGCTGGTGCACCTGGTGGATGACAAGATCCACGCCCGCTCCACTGGCCCCTACTCCCTGGTCACCCAGCAGCCCCTCGGTGGTAAGGCCCAACAGGGTGGTCAGCGCCTCGGTGAGATGGAGGTGTGGGCGCTCGAGGCCTACGGCGCTGCCTACACCCTGCAGGAACTGCTCACGGTCAAATCCGATGACATGCAGGGCCGCAACGAGGCGCTCAACGCCATCGTCAAGGGCAAGCCGATCCCCCGTCCTGGGACTCCGGAATCCTTCAAGGTGCTGATGCGAGAGCTGCAGTCCCTCGGTCTTGATATCGCGGTCTTCACCGATGAAGGCAAGGAAGTGGATCTGATGCAAGACGTGAATCCTCGTCGCAGCACCCCCAGTCGTCCCACCTACGAATCACTCGGGGTTGCGGATTACGACGAAGACTGACGGATCCGATGTTCACACCGACAGACCGCTCCTTCTCCCTTAACCGCCCATGACCAACAGCAACCTCCGCACCGAAAACCACTTCGATTACGTCAAGATCACGCTCGCATCCCCCGATCGGGTGATGGAGTGGGGTCAGCGCACCTTGCCCAATGGCCAGGTGGTGGGTGAGGTCACCAAACCCGAAACAATCAACTACCGCACCCTCAAGCCCGAAATGGACGGGCTGTTCTGCGAAAAGATTTTTGGTCCTTCCAAAGACTGGGAATGCCATTGCGGCAAGTACAAGCGGGTGCGCCACCGCGGCATCGTCTGTGAACGCTGCGGCGTGGAGGTCACCGAGAGCCGGGTGCGTCGTCACCGCATGGGCTTCATCAAGCTCGCGGCTCCTGTGTCTCACGTGTGGTACCTGAAGGGGATCCCGAGCTACGTGGCGATCCTGCTCGACATGCCCCTGCGGGATGTGGAGCAGATCGTGTATTTCAACTGCTATGTGGTGCTCGATCCCGGTGATCACAAGGATCTCAAATACAAGCAGCTGCTCACGGAAGACGAGTGGCTTGAGATCGAAGACGAGATCTACGCCGAGGATTCTGAGATTGAGAACGAGCCCGTTGTGGGCATCGGTGCTGAGGCTCTCAAGCAGCTGCTCGAAGACCTCGAGCTCGAGGCCGTCGCTGAGCAGCTGCGCGAGGAGATCGCCGGCAGCAAGGGCCAGAAGCGGGCCAAGTTGATCAAACGCCTGCGGGTGATCGACAACTTCATCGCCACCAATGCCCGTCCAGAATGGATGGTGCTGGATGTGATTCCGGTGATTCCGCCCGATCTGCGCCCGATGGTGCAACTCGATGGTGGCCGTTTCGCCACCTCCGATCTCAATGATCTTTATCGTCGGGTCATCAACCGCAACAATCGCCTGGCGCGTCTCCAGGAGATTCTTGCTCCTGAGATCATTGTTCGCAACGAAAAGCGGATGTTGCAGGAAGCTGTTGATGCCCTGATTGACAATGGGCGTCGAGGTCGCACTGTCGTTGGTGCCAATAATCGACCCCTCAAATCTCTCAGCGACATTATTGAGGGCAAGCAGGGACGCTTCCGTCAGAACCTGCTCGGTAAACGGGTCGACTACTCCGGTCGTTCTGTGATTGTGGTGGGTCCGAAGTTAAAGATGCATCAGTGCGGTCTTCCCAAGGAAATGGCCATCGAACTGTTCCAGCCGTTCGTGATCCATCGCCTGATCCGCCAGAACATCGTCAACAACATCAAAGCGGCAAAGAAGTTGATTCAGCGTGCCGATGACGAGGTGATGCAGGTGCTGCAGGAGGTGATCGATGGGCATCCAATCCTGCTCAACCGCGCGCCGACACTGCACCGTCTGGGGATTCAGGCTTTTGAGCCCAAGCTGGTCGACGGACGAGCCATTCAGCTCCACCCCCTCGTCTGTCCTGCCTTCAACGCCGACTTCGACGGTGACCAGATGGCCGTGCATGTTCCTCTGGCGATCGAGGCCCAGACCGAGGCGCGCATGCTCATGCTCGCCAGTAACAACATTCTGTCTCCGGCAACGGGTGATCCGATTATCACGCCGTCGCAGGACATGGTGCTTGGCGCCTACTACCTGACGGCGTTACAGCCCGATCAAAAGCCTGTGGAGTTCGGCGATCGCTCCCGCACCTACGCTGGACTTGAAGATGTGATTCATGCCTTTGAAGACAAGCGCATCGGTTTGCACGACTGGGTCTGGGTCCGCTTCAACGGTGAAGTGGAGGACGATGACGAGCGTGAAGAGCCCATCCAGAGCGAAACCCTCAGCGATGGCACACGCTTTGAACAGTGGAGTTTCCGTCGCGATCGTTTTGATGAAGACGGTGCCTTGATTAGTCGTTACATCCTCACAACCGTCGGCCGTGTGGTGATGAATCACACGATCATCGACGCGGTGGCGGCCACCTGAAGCCCTTCTTTCGCAACGTCTGTCTCCTTACTCCGATCCGATCGCGCTCATGACCTCCACCCCCTCCAAATCCCGCAAGTCCTCCAGCAAGGCCGCCAAGGCGAAAGCTGCAGCTGCCACGACCAGCTCGCCAGCACTGGCGAAAACGCCGCCGCCCTTCCGCAATCGGGTGGTGGATAAGAAGGGGTTGAAGCAGCTCGTGGCCTGGGCTTACAAAACCCATGGCACCGCTGCCACGGCCGCCATGGCCGACCAGCTGAAGGATCTGGGCTTTCGTTATGCCACGCAGGCTGCCGTTTCGATTTCGGTGGATGACCTCAAGGTCCCCGAAGCGAAGCAGGATCTGCTCGGCCAGGCGGAAGAACTGATCACGGCCACGGAGGAGTCGTATCGCCTCGGTGAGATCACGGAGGTGGAGCGTCACACCAAGGTGATCGACACCTGGACCGAGACCAATGAGCGTCTGGTGGATGCGGTCAAAAAGAACTTCAACCAAAACGACCCGCTCAACTCGGTCTGGATGATGGCCAACTCCGGTGCCCGCGGAAATATGTCGCAGGTGCGTCAGCTGGTGGGCATGCGCGGTCTGATGGCCAATCCGCAGGGGGAGATCATCGACCTGCCGATCCGCACCAATTTCCGTGAGGGACTCACGGTCACCGAGTACGTGATCTCGTCTTACGGGGCACGGAAAGGCCTGGTGGATACGGCTCTTCGCACCGCTGATTCCGGTTACCTCACCCGTCGACTGGTGGACGTCGCCCAGGACGTGATTGTCCGGGAAGACGACTGTGGCACCACCCGATCGATTCTGGTGAAGGCTGAAGATGGCCGTTTCGGCAGCCGTCTGGTCGGTCGTCTCACTGCCGCTCAGGTGGTGGGTGCGAATGGTGAAGTGCTCGCTGAACGTGATGCTGAAATCGATCCGCCGCTGTCCAAGCGTTTTGAGGCGGCCGGTGTGGTGGCCGTGAGTGTGCGGTCGCCCCTCACCTGTGAGGCCAATCGTTCGGTCTGCCGTAAGTGTTACGGCTGGGCACTGGCCCACAACGAGCTGGTGGATCTCGGTGAAGCCGTTGGCATCATTGCCGCCCAATCCATCGGTGAGCCGGGAACCCAGCTCACGATGCGCACCTTCCACACCGGCGGTGTGTCCACCGCTGAAACCGGTGTGGTGCGTTCCACCCTTGAAGGCACGGTGGAGTTCGGTCCTAAGGCCAGGCTGCGCCCCTACCGCACCCCCCATGGCGTCAATGCCCAGCAGGCCGAGGTGGATTTCACGCTCACGATCAAGCCCAGTGGTGGTAAGGGCAAAGCACAGAAAATCGAAGTCACCAATGGTTCGCTGCTGTTCGTTGATCACGGTCAGGACATTCCTGCTGACGTGACGGTGGCTCAGATCGCCGCTGGTGCGGTGAAGAAGAGTGTGGAGAAAGCCACCAAGGATGTGATCTGCGATCTCGCCGGTCAGGTGCGCTACGAGAAGGTGATTCAGCCGAAAGAGGTCACGGATCGCCAGGGCAACATCACGCGCAAGGCCCAGAGGCTGGGACGCCTCTGGGTACTGGCTGGTGATGTCTACAACCTGCCTCCCAATGCCCGTCCGGTTGTGGAGGTTCGTGCCCAGGTGACCGAGGGGCAGGTGTTGGCCGAAGCAAGCCAGGCCAGTGAATATGGCGGTGATGTGCGCTTGCGCGACTCCCTCGGTGATTCACGCGAGGTGCAGATCGTCACCACGGCGATGACGCTCAAGGATTTCAAGCTGCTGGGCGAATCCACCCATGCCGGTGAAATCTGGCATCTGGAGGCCAAAGACGGCACCCGTTATCGCCTGAACACGATCCCCGGCAGCAAGATCGGCCATGGTGAGGTCGTCGCTGAGCTGGCAGACGATCGCTTCCGCACGCAGACGGGCGGTCTGGTGCGCTTTGCGCCCGGCCTGGCCATCAAGAAAGCGCGTTCCGCCAAAAACGGTTACGAGGTGAACAAGGGGGGCACCCTGCTCTGGATTCCTCAGGAAACCCACGAGATCAACAAGGACATCTCCCTGTTGATGATCGAAGACGGTCAGTGGATCGAAGCCGGTACCGAGGTGGTGAAGGACATCTTCAGCCAGACCGCCGGCATTGTGACGGTGACGCAGAAGAATGACATTCTGCGCGAGATCATCGTGCGCAGTGGCAGTTTCCACCTCTGCTCCGACAAAAAAGCGCTGGAGCGTTTTGAGGGTGACGGTGTGATGGTGAACCCCGGTGAGACGATTGCCAAAGGCATCAGCAGTGATGCCATGGTCTTTGTTCAGACCGTGGAAACTCCAGAGGGCAAGGGGCTGCTGCTGCGGCCCGTTGAGGAATACACCATTCCCAATGAAGCGCACTTGCCCGAGTTGTCCCATGTGAAGCAACCCAAGGGCCCCCACCTGGGGGTGAAAGCCTCTCAGCGCCTGGCGTTCAAGGACGGAGAACTCGTGAAGTCGGTGGAGGGCGTGGAGCTGCTCCGCACCCAGTTGATGCTGGAAACCTTCGACACCACGCCGCAGATGACGGTGGATGTGGAAGCCGTTCCCGACAAGCGGGCCAAGACGATCGAGCGTCTCCAGCTGGTGATTCTGGAGAGCATCCTGGTGCGGCGTGACACCATCTCCGACTCCAGCCACGGCTCGACGCACACCGAGCTGCAGGTGGAGGACGGGCAGTCGATCAAAGCCAACGATGTGGTGGCCACCACCCAGATTCTCTGCAAACAGCAGGGTGTGGTGCAGATGCCCGAAGAGTTGGATGGTGAACCGGTGCGTCGTTTGATCGTGGAGCGGGAGGAGGACACGGTCAGCCTCAGCACCACTGGCACGCCCACCGTCACCGTGGGGCAGCGCATCGTCGACGGTGATGAGATCAGCGCCGGTCAGGCCGCTGGTTGCTGTGGTGAGGTGGAGGCTGTGGAGGGCCAGTCTGTGACCCTGCGCCTGGGGCGTCCTTACATGATCTCGCCCGATTCGGTGCTGCACGTTCGCGACGGTGATCTTGTCCAACGGGGCGACGGCCTTGCCCTGCTGGTGTTTGAACGTCAGAAGACCGGCGACATCGTGCAGGGTCTGCCCCGGATTGAGGAGTTGCTGGAGGCGCGGCGTCCGCGCGAATCAGCGATTCTCTGCAAGAAGCCCGGCACGGTGGAGATCAAGCAGGGGGAAGACGATGAATCCACCACCGTCACGGTGATCGAAGCCGACGATGCTGTGGCGGAATATCCGATTCTTCTCGGTCGCAATGTGATGGTGAGCGACGGCCAGCAGGTCTCGGCCGGTGAGTTGCTCACCGATGGTCCGATCAATCCCCACGAATTGCTCGAGTGCTTCTTTGAGGATTTGCGTAGTCGCAAGCCTTTGATGGATGCGGCACAGGAGGCGATTGCCAATCTTCAGCACCGACTGGTGACCGAAGTGCAAAACGTCTACAAATCTCAGGGTGTGTCGATTGACGACAAACACATTGAAGTGATCGTGCGGCAGATGACCAGCAAGGTGCGTGTCGAAGATGCCGGTGACACCACCCTGCTGCCGGGCGAGCTGATTGAACTGCGCCAGGTGGAAGACACCAATCAGGCGATGGCGATCACCGGTGGCGCTCCGGCCGAGTTCACCCCGGTGCTGCTCGGTATCACCAAGGCCTCCCTCAACACCGACAGCTTCATCTCTGCCGCCTCCTTCCAGGAGACCACCCGGGTGCTCACGGAAGCGGCCATCGAGGGCAAGAGTGACTGGCTGCGCGGTCTCAAGGAGAACGTGATCATCGGCCGCCTGATTCCTGCCGGCACGGGTTTCAGTGGCTTTGAAGAGGAGTTGCGCGCCGAGGCCGGCCCCCATCCCGACATCCTCTCGGAAGATCCGGCCGGCTATCGCCGGATGCAAAACCTGCGCCCGGATTACACCGTGGAGATGCCGGCCGCATCCACCACCAATGCTGCTGCGGTCCTCGACGATCCCAGCGATGAAGATCTGGAAGCGACCCGAAGCCGCCACGGTATCGATGCCTCCAGTAATTTCGCCGCCTTCGCTCGCCCCGCCGGCGATGAGGAGTTGGCTGAGGAACAGGTGGTGGATGCGGAAGCGGTGGAAGGTCTGCAGGAAGAGGGGCTGCTCAGTGATGAGTGAGCCGCTCTCCTGCGGCGCTCACATCAGAGCTCCTGCCCCGTCCAGACTGGTGGTCGCGCCGCTGATCAGCCATGCTTGAGCCTTCACGAAGCCCGATGCGGCGTCTGCCCCGTTACGGCTTTCACGGTCACACCGAGAAATTGAACGGTCGGCTTGCCATGCTCGGGTTCATTGCCCTTGTGGCTGTGGAGTTCAAGCTTGGGCATGGATTGCTGATCTGGTGACTGTTCCGGTGCGGCCTGAGACCCTGCTCGGACGCAGTGCTGAGGAACTCGAGCAGTGGGCCGTTGCCCAGGGGCAGCCCGCCTTTCGCGGTCGGCAATTGCATGACTGGCTCTATGCCAAGGGAGCCGAGACTCTCGCTGCCATCACCGTGCTGCCCAAGGCTTGGCGTCTCGCCCTCGAGGCGCAGGGGGTCAGGATCGGTCGACTGCAGGAGCAGGACCGGCGTGTGGCGGCGGATGCCACCACCAAGCTGCTGTTGCAGACCGATGATGGTGAATTGATCGAGACAGTCGGCATTCCCACCGACCAGCGACTCACGGTCTGTGTCTCCAGCCAGGTCGGCTGTCCGATGGCCTGTCGGTTCTGCGCCACCGGCCAGGGTGGGTTGCAGCGTTCCCTGGCGACCCATGAAATTGTCGACCAGGTGCTCAGTGTTCGTGCGGTCATGGATCGCCGCCCTTCCCACGTGGTGTTCATGGGGATGGGCGAGCCCTTGCTCAATATCGACGCGGTGTTGGGGGCGATCCGTTGTCTGCACAACGATCTCGGCATCGGGCAGCGCCGCATCACCGTGAGCACGGTGGGGGTGCCCCGCACCCTGCCCCAGCTCGCCGAATTAGCGATGGCTCGCCTTGGCCGGGCCCAGTTCACGCTGGCGGTCAGCTTGCATGCCCCCAATCAGGCCCTGCGGGAGGAACTCATTCCCACCGCCCATGCCTATCCCTACGATGACCTGCTGCAGGACTGTCGCCATTACCTGGAGCTGACCGGGCGCCGGGTCAGTTTTGAATACATTCTCCTCGGCGGTCTTAATGACGCTCCAACGCATGCCGAAGAGCTGGCCGACCGGGTCGGTGGATTTCAGAGCCACGTCAATCTGATCGCCTACAACCCGATTGAGGAGGGAGCCTTTCAACGCCCCTCAGCGGAACGCATCAATGGGTTTCGGCGGGTCCTGGAGCGCCGCGGCGTCGCCGTCAGCCTTCGGGCCAGCCGCGGGCTTGATCAGGACGCCGCCTGCGGCCAACTCCGCCGGCGCTCGCTCTGAGCGGGGTTCAGGTGTCATCCCGATCGGGATCGAAGGCTCCCCGTGGCAATCGCTCTCGCCAGGGCGCCACGACCGTGAGCAGCAGCAGCGAGGGCACGGCGGCCGCGACCGTGAGGCCGAAAAAGCTGCTCCACCCCACCTGGGAGGCGATCAGGCCTCCGGGAGTCGACAGAACGGAGCGACTGAGGGCATAGATCCCGGAGAGCAGGGCGTACTGGGCTGCTGAAAAGCGCGGGTTGCACAGACTCATCAGCAGAGCCAGGAAGGCGCTCACCACCATGCCGCTGCAGAAGTTCTCCACGCTCACGGCAACCAACAGACCTTGGAAGCCCCCCCCGAAGCGGGCCAGAGCCCAGTAAGCCAGATTGCTGAAGGCGCCGATCACGCCATACACCCAGAGTGCTCGGTTGAGGCCAAGCCTGGAGAACCAGGCGCCGCCCACCGCCGTGCCGGCCATGGCAGCACCGATCCCCCAGCCCCCCTGAACGGCCCCGATCGTTTCGGGCGCGAAGCCGCTCTGGATCAGAAAGGGCACCGCCATCAGCCCCAGCAGTCCATCGGGCCAGCGATAGAGCATCACCAGCACCAGGATCTGGAGGGCCCGTCGTGGTCCGGTGCGGCCGAGAAATTCACGGGCTGGCCCGAGCACGGCTTCACGCAGGTTGGGCACGGGATGGTGAATCGCCTGCAACCGAGGTGCCAGCACGGTGATCGGAGCGATCATCAGCATCAGAAGGCCGGCGGTGGCGAAGGCAGCCTGCCAGCCGAAACGGCCGGCGATCAGGAATCCTCCGGCGCCGATGAACAACATCGCACCGCGATATCCGAGCGTCGCCGCCGCGGCTCCTCCTCCCCGTTCCGCCTGGGGCAGAAGATCGGTGCGATAGGCATCCAGCACCACATCCTGGGAGGCGCTGAGGATGGCGACCCCCAGGGCTGTGAGCCCGATCGTCAACACGACCGCCTGCGAGGCGCTTGGCTGCAGACGGGTGAAACTGAGGAGGCCGATCCCCAGGAGCACCTGAAGCAGGGCCATCCAGCCCCGCCGCCGGTCGGGCCAGGGAATCGCCCAGCGATCCATCAACGGGGCCCAGAACAGCTTCAGGGTGTAGGGCAACTCCGTCAGCCCGAGCAGGCCCACCATGGCAACGGGGACACCGCTGGCGGTCAGCCACCCCTGCAACAGGGTGCTGATCGACATCAGGGGCAGCCCACTGGCGAAGCCTTCCACCCCGACGGCCAGGATGCGGCGCCAGGCACCCGCCTGAAGTGCTTCGGAAGGGGGCCGTTCGCCAGTGCTGACGCTCATGCTGCTGCTCGCTGTCCGCGCAGAATGGTCGAAAACCTTGCCGCCATGTCCTTTTTTCGCACCACCCTGTTGCCCGTGCTGATCGTGGCCCTGTTTGCCGTAGCCCTTGTTGCCGTGAGCGCCCGCATCTGGCTCCCCGGCGACATGCTGGCTCCGGCCCCGGTCGGCTGAGATTACGATCACGGCATGGCTGAGCGACGCACTGCAGACGTTGATGACGGGTTGGTCAACCTGTCGATTGACCCCGATGTGTTGGCGCGTGAGTTGGCGGCGGAGCTCCTCGGGGACCCCCTCGATGACATTGCTGTCGAGGACCTTGAGGATGATGCGCTTCATATCGCCCGAGAATGCGATGAAGGCCTGCTCTGGCTTGCCCAGGGGCATGAGCAGCGACTCCAGGGTCTGAGGGTGTTCTGTGAACATCGGGATCCCCGCTCCGTTCCTCTGCTGTTGCCTTTGCTGCGTGAGGCCTGTCCGGTGGTGCGTATGAGTGCCGTGTACGCCCTGGGACGGAATCCCTCACCGCTGGCTGTGGCCTCATTGCTGCAGCTGTTGGAGGTCGACAGCAATGCCTATGTGCGCAAGGCCGCGGCCTGGAGCCTGGGGAACTACCCCGATGCTCCCGTCCTCAATCCCCTGATCCGTTCTCTGCAGGTGGATGTGGCCTCGGTGCGTCTGTGGGCCTCCGTGTCATTGGCGGAGGCGGGCATCACCTCACCCGCCAAGGCCGATCTGGCCGCAGGTCAGCTGCTCATCAGTCTGCGGATCGACAGCGAGCCGGTGGTGCGCAGCAACTGCATCTGGGCGCTCGGTCGACTGGTGGATCAATTGGTGGAACCGCGCCGAGCTGATGTGGTGGAAGCTTTGGTGAATGCCCTGCTTCATGATCAGGAGACGTCGGTGCGTGATGAGGCCCGGACGGCCCTGGAGCAGCTCGAGAACCCTGACATCCTCGATCGGCTGCAGACCCTGGTGGACGAAGGGTTGCTCTGAGCGAATCAGAAGAAGCCGGATGGCGTAGAAGCCGGCTCCTGTTACAGCTGAGCGTCAGCCCGGATTGAGTTTGCCTAGCATCCTGGCTGCCATGGTGATGGTGCATGCCCCAGCGCACACTCCGATTCCGGATCCATGCCGATGGTCGGGTCGAAGAGCGAGTCGAAGGAGTGGAGGGTGAGGCCTGTCTCGCTCTCACTGAACGCCTTGAAGCGGCACTGGGTTCGGTGGTGCGTCGTGAATCCACCCCTGAGGCCTACAGCACCAACGCCCAACAGATCCAAACCGTTCCTGTCGAGCACGTCTGATGTCCCATTTCAGCACCGTCAGAACCGAGCTCCGTCAGCGTGAACCGCTGATGGCTGCCCTGCGCGATCTTGGTTACGAGCCGGAATCCGGTTCCCGCCCCGTGCGCGGCTATCACGGCCAGACCATCGACGCTGACCTGGCCGTGACCCTGCAGGACGGCGGCGATCTCGGGTTCCGTTGGAATGCCGCGACCGGGGCCTATGAATTGGTCACGGACCTCGACCTCTGGCGCCAGCCCGTGCCGGTGGAGCGCTTCCTCTCCCGGCTCACCCAGCGGTATGCCCTCAACACCGTGCTGACGGCCAGTACAAATGAAGGCTTCACGGTGAGTGAACAGCGCAGCTGTCAGGACGGTTCCATCGAGCTGGTGGTGACCCGTTGGGACGCCTGAGCAGGCTTTCTCTCGGTGTCCTCTTCGATCGAACCATCGGCTGCCTACCGCGCCCCGGTCACTGCTCCTGAGTCACGCAACGGTCAGGAGCCGCTGCTGGGAGGAGCACTTCGGGAGAAAGCCGTTTGGGTGGATGAGGCCGCGTGTATCGGCTGCCGTTATTGCGCCCACGTGGCTGGCAATACGTTTGCAATTGAACCGCGGCTCGGACGTTCCCGCGCGATCCGGCAGGACGGCGACAGCACCGCCTGCATTCAGGAGGCGATCGACACCTGCCCGGTGGACTGCATTCACTGGGTCGCCTTTGAGGAGCTTGATGCGCTCAAGGCTCGCCTCGATGCTATGGAGCTGCTGCCGATGGGGCTTCCTTCGCTGGCGCGCCCGAAGCGTCAACGGCCCCGAGCCTCATGAGCAATACCGTGCGGTGCCACGCTCTGCCCACCCGCCGTTTCGGCAGGACGGAGCTACCGATGCCGATCCTTTCCTTGGGAGGTATGCGCTTTCAGCAGAGCTGGACCGATCTCGCCGCTGATGCGATCACGCATGCGTCGCAGCAACAGCTGGAGGCCACCCTGCGCCGCGCCGTGGCCTGCGGCTTTCACCATGTGGAAACCGCGCGCCATTACGGCAGCTCCGAGCGCCAGCTGGGCTGGGCGCTGCCTCAGGTGCCTGATGCGCAACGGATTCTGCAGACCAAGATTCCCCCCGGGAACGATGCGGCGGCTTTCGAGCAGGAGCTCAGCCTCAGCGTGGAACGACTGGGCGGGGCCCGGATCGATCTTCTGGCCATTCATGGCATCAACCGGCCGGACCATCTGGAACAGACCCTGCGCCCCGGCGGCTGCCTGGAGGTGGTGCGGCGTTGGCAACAGCTTGGCCGGGTGGGCCATGTCGGGTTCTCCACCCATGGACCCACTGATCTGATCGTCGAGGCGATTCGCAGTGATGCCTTCGACTATGTGAATTTGCATTGGTATTACATCCGCCAGGACAACGAGCCGGCGATCGAGGCGGCAGCGCAGCACGACATGGGGGTGTTCATCATCAGCCCCACCGACAAAGGCGGGCATCTGCACACGCCATCGCCCCGTCTTCAGGCGTTGTGTGAGCCCCTGCATCCGATCGTGTTCAACGATCTGTTCTGCCTGCGAGATCCCCGCGTCCACACGATCAGCATTGGCGCCGCCTGCCCCGGCGATCTCGACCTCCATCTGGAGGCGGTGGATCGGCTCGATCAGGTGGATCAGCTGCTGCCCCCGGTGGAGCGGCGCCTGGAGGATGCCGCCAGGCAGGCCCTCGGATCCGCCTGGCTGGAGAGCTGGCATCGGGGCCTGCCGTCCTGGGATCAGACGCCTGGAGGTATCAATGTGCCAGTGCTGCTCTGGCTGCATGGGCTGGTGGAGGCCTGGGGGCTGGAGGGCTATGCCCGCGCCCGCTATGGCCTCCTCGGCCAAGGCAGCCATTGGTTCCCTGGTGCCAATGCTGATCCGCTCGATCAGAACGTGTCGGAGGCGGAGCTGCTCGCTGCGGTTGGCGCCAGCCCCTGGGCGAGGCAGATTCCCTCCATCTTGCGGTCTCTACGGACCCGGGTGGGTGGTGTCGTGAGCGAGAGGCTGTCCAGCGCCTGAACACCGCCGCACCATCGCCTTTCGGTTTGTCAGTCCGCTGAGGTGCCCAGGGGCAGCTTGGCAGGGATCCCGACGGCGCGGGGGTAGGTGGCTGGACAGGTCGCCAGCGGACGCAGCCGCAACAGGTGGCGCGGTCCTTTGTCAGCTGGAAGGTCCCGTTGTTGACAGGCCAGCAGACTGGCGTTGAGCGGCTGCAGGGCGTTGCCGAGTAGGTGTGCATCGGCTGCGCTCCAGCGACCGCGATAGAGCAGCGCTTCGCCGTCCTTCTGCAGCAGAGGCACCAGATATTCCGCCACCACGGGGGCGGAGGCGACGGCCCGCGCCATCGCCCGATCGAAGCGGCCGCGGCAGGCGGGGTCCTGGCCCGTGCGCTCAATCCGTTCGGTTCGCACCTGCACCCGATCAGCCAGACCAAGGCTGTCGGCCATGGCCATCACTGCGGCGGTCTTGCGACCGACGGAATCGACCAGGGTGAGCCGGGCCCCGGGCAGGGCGATCGCCACCGCCAGGCCGGGAAAGCCACCGCCGGTTCCCACATCGATGCAGCGGAGCGGCGTCTGCGGGGCCTGAAGTTCGTTGAGCAGGGGCCAGAGACTATCGAGCACCTGGGCCACCCAGAAATCAGCCCCCTCCACCAGGCGGGTGAGATTGACCCGTTGATTCCAGCTGCGCAGTTCCTCCTGCAAGGTGACGAACTGCTCCAGCTGCCAGGTCGACGGCGTCCAGCCGAGGGCTTGCCACAGATCGGGACCGGGACCGTCAAAACGGGACGGTGTCGCCATGGCGTTCCGTACGGCGGTTCTCCCTAGGATGCCTGCCGGTGGAAGGCTCTGAGCCGGGCGTGGCAGACAACCGGACCCTGTACGACGTGTTGGCCGTGCCTCCAGAGGCCGATCCCGATGCTTTGCGCCGTGCGTTTCGCCGCCGCAGCAAGGCGCTGCACCCCGACACCACCGCCTTACCACAGGAGCAGGCGGCACAGGAGTTTCAGCGACTCTGTGAGGCCTACGCCCAGCTGGCCGATCCGGTGCAGCGCCGCCGTTACGACGCGGGTCTGCAGGCAACGGTCAGCGTGGCTCCCGTGTCGCCTCCCGATGCTGTCTCTGCCGATTCCGGCTGGGGGAGCGTCGGCGTGCGCCGCCCGCTCTCGGGAGGGGAATGGTTGTCGATTGTGATGCTGGTGGCGGCTCTGTTGCTTTGTCTGCTGCTCGGTGTGGGCGGTGCCTGGCTTCGGGGTGTGGAACTTCAGGTGGCGCCCAGTTGGCTGCAGCAGGAGCAGACTTGGGATCAGTTCGAACCGCTTTCCCGACGTGATGACCGCCCTGCCGCCGGGCCAGACCCCTCTGAATCAGCATTCTCTGCGCTCTCTGGAGCTCTGGTTGGAGAGCCTGGGGGCCAGCCGCAGCGGTGACGATCCCTGCGTGTGGAGTTGGCATCAGCCGGAGTGGTCGGCGGAGATTCGTCTGGAGCAGGAGGATCTCTGCGTCAGTTGGCAGGCTTCTGGCCACAGCTCACAGCGAACCTTCCCCTACGGATTGCCCCGTTTGGATGTGGAGGCGGCGATGCGAGCCGGTCCCTGATCGGGGCGTCATGATGGGGGCGTTGATCGGGCCGATCGTCATGGCCGCAACCACCACCTCTCCGCGCCTGTCCAAGCGGTTCATCACGCCCGCCCTCGGACGGCGGGATGTTTTTGCTGAAGGCCTCTGGCCCTCGATCAAGGTGCGGCTGGAAATGGCCGGTTGGTCACCGTCTCAGATCGACCAGATCCATGAGCAGCTGCGCCAGGGCTGGACGCTGCCGATGGCGGTGCGCCACGTGGCCATGCGCCATGGGTCCTGTCCACTGCGGTCCAGGCCTCTGGGTTGAGCGCTTCAGCGGCAGACTTCGCTCCTGTCTTCGGAGCTGGTCGACAGTGGCCCACAGTTGAACCAGCGGACCAGTCCGACCTCCACGTCGGTGAACAGCACCAGGATGCCACCGCAGAGAAGGATCACGGCCACGGTGGCCCAGGTCTGGCGGCTGGTCATGGCAGAGGGTGCTGTCAGAGCAGAAGTCGCTCGAACTTAGGCCCCAGCTCCTGCCGTTGCCATGTGTCCTGCAGGCTGGCGGCATCGAGAGGATCAAGTCTTGACATCTGGGCCAACACCGGAACACCGCCGAACTGTTCCAGGGTGCGGGGGTTGTCGGCATGCAGCGGGCCGTTGAGGAACAGGCCCAGCACCGGGATGGAGCGTCGCTTCAGCGCTTCCAGGCTCAGGAGTGTGTGATTGAGCGTGCCGAGGCCGCTGCGCGCCACCAGCACCACCGGCAGGTGCCACCGTTCCAGCTGATCGATCTGCAGCCAGTGGCGATTGAGGGGCACGTGCAGTCCCCCGGCGGTCTCGATCACCAGGGGGTGGCCGTTCGTCTCGGGTGGCACGAGGCGGTCCGGATCGATCATCTGCGCCTCCATCTCGGCAGCCCAGTGGGGCGAGACGGCTGCTTGAAAGGCATAGGCCTCCGGCAGCTGCCGTTCCATCGGCAGCTGGAGCACAGCCGTCAGCCAGGCGCGATCCCCCCCCTGCTCCAGGCCGCTCTGCACCGGTTTCCAATACCAGGCCCCCAGCCCCTGCACCAGCAGCGCGCTCACCACGGTTTTGCCTACATCGGTGTCGGTGCCGCACACCACCAGCCGGGGTGCACCGCGGGGGCGCTCGCTCATCGCTGCAGCAGCAGGATCTGAATCATCCAGGTCAGTCTGACCTGTCCGTCGGACTCCGGGGCGGGCCAGTGACGGCCCAGCTGTCGCCAGGCACGCACCCCCAGCGGTTCCACCGGGGTGCTGCCGGCGCCAACGCGGCGCATCGGTCGCAGCAGGGCGGCCACGCTGCGGGCCTGTGTGGTGAAGCGATGCAGGGACCGGTGCCGCACGGCTCTGGCCGGGACAGCTTCGAGCAGGCTGGTGGCGGTTGGCAGAGGTAGGGCGGTGCAGCTCTGTCCGGCTGCCCTGGCTGCCTGATGCCACTGCCGGAAGCTGCCGTTCACCGGCAGGGCGAGGGCGAGCCAGCCGGCAGGGGCGAGCGCCTCATACCACTGCTGCATGCGCAGGCAGGGATCGTCGAGCCAGTGCAGGCAGAAGCTGGAGGCCAGCACCTGGGGACGATCAGGCCAGGGTGGCAGCCCTTGTTGCAGGTCCCACCTCTGCGTGTCATGCCGCTGGCTCTGGCGCGCCAGCATCGCTTCGCTGCCATCGAGGCGGCCAACGGACTGGCCCGGATGCAAGGTTTCGAGGGCATCGGCCAGCATCCCCGTCCCCGCCCCGAGATCCAGCCAGTGTCCACGTGGCAACGGTCGGCGGCGGCAGAGGCCGGCCAGACGCCAGGCCACGGCCCGTTGCAGTCCGGCATGCTCGACGTAATGGGGCGCAGCCCGGTCAAAACGCTGCAGCACCTGGTGTCGCCAGGGGTTCTCCCCGGGGGAGAGCTCCATCACGTCGTCGGCCCCGGCGCCGGCGACGCGTCCAGCCAGTGCTGCACCCGAACCAGCAGGTCGGGCACCAGCAGAGCGTGGCCCGCATCGTGCAATGTCCAGTGCTCGGGGGGGCGATCGAGATGGTCCTGAAGTTGCTCGAGCAGCTCCAGACGGGCCTCCGGCGCCACAATCGCATCATCGGCTGCGTCCACCACCAGCACCCGAGCCGTCCGGGGGAAGCCCGCCGGTAAGCCGCTGGTGTGCAGCAGCCGCTGCAGGTCCTGATCGAGGCGTCGCCGCCCGTTTGGGGTGAGCCCTGTCTGCCATGGCCCTGGCGGCAGGGCCGACGCCGGGGCGGGCAGGGCCGCACGCGCCAGAAAGCGTTCGAGCATGGCCCGCTCCCCATCGCTCCCCAGGGCGTTGTGCATCCCCATCAGGGCGGAGCGCAGCGCGCGACCGGCGGCGCCGGCTGGCACGAAGCGGCCGAAACTGGTGAGCAACACCACATCCGTGGCGCTGCCGAGAACCTCCGCCTCCACGAGATGGGGGCCCAGGGAGTGGCCGATCACCACCCGCCGCGCGGCTGTGCATCCAGTCGTCTCCTGCCAGCGGGGCCGGACGGGGTGGAAGGCTCCATAGCCCCGTTCGCCGCTCTGCCATTGCCAGCCATGGTGCTCGAAATGGCGTTGCCAGGGCTGCCAGGCGGAGCTGTCGCCGCTCCAGCCGTGCATGGCGATGACCTGGTTGTGCGCTGGATCAGCCACACGCAAGCGCCTTCAGCAGGATCTCCAATGTCTCATCGCTCTGGTGGCGATGCAGCACCAGGCGCAGCCGTGCCGTTCCCTCCGGCACGGTGGGGGGGCGGATCGCCACTGTGAGCAGCCCGGCCTGCTCCAACTGCGCCTGGAGATCGAGGGCTGCCTGGTCATCGCCCACCAGCAGCGGCAGGATCGGCCCCTGGCCGCCAGGGCGCTGCCAGCTGGCGCTCTGGAGCCGGTCGCGCCATTGCTCGCTCCGGGCCACCAGCTGGGCACCCCATTGAGGGTTTGCCTGGATCAGGCTGAGCGCCGCCAGGGCTGCCGCCGCCAGGGGCGGCGCCAGGGCCGTGGTGTAGCGGAAGGCGCCGCTGCTCTGCAGCAGCGCCTCGCCGAGGGCGCCATCACAGGCCAGAAAGGCACCCCCGCTGCCGAAGGCCTTGCCGAAGGTGCCGCTGAGCATCGTCACCTCGCGGAGGCCATGGGCCAGCCCTCGCCCTTCGGGGCCGAGCACGCCGAGGGCATGGGCCTCGTCCACCAGCAAGCGTGCTCCGTGCTGCTGGCAGAGATCCAGCATGGCCCCCAGGGGCGGGCTGGTGCCCTCCATGCTGAACAGGCTTTCGGTGACCACCAGGGGGGGATGCCCACGGTGGTGAGGTCCACAGGCCTGCAGCTGGCGCTCCAGGGCCTGGAGGTCGTTGTGCTCGAAGCGTTTCAGCCGGGCGCCGCTGGCGCGAACCCCCATCAGGAGGGAATGGTGAATCAGCCGGTCGGCCACCACGGTGGTGTGCCGGTCGGCCAGGGCGACGATGGCGGCCAGGTTGGCCTGGAAGCCA
The DNA here is from genome assembly GCF_014279595.1 of Synechococcus sp. RS9909. Taxonomy (NCBI): domain Bacteria; kingdom Bacillati; phylum Cyanobacteriota; class Cyanophyceae; order Synechococcales; family Synechococcaceae; genus Synechococcus; species Synechococcus sp. RS9909. Next base: position 2,120,503 of record NZ_CP047943.1, on the reverse strand, counting down.
CTGGGGAAGAGCAGGACCCGCTCCCGGCCGAGCCACTCGGCCATGGCCGATTCCAGGCGGGCATGCACCGGCCTGCTGCCGCTGATCAGCCGCGATCCTCCTGCGCCGACGCCGCTGCACGCCAGTTCGCTCTGGGCCGCGGCGATCAGGTTGGGGTCGCGGCTCAGGTTCAGATAGTCGTTGCTGGCCAGATCCACGAGCCCGGAGTCGCTGTCATGGCAGCCTTCAACCTGCAGCCGGCTGCTGCCGGGCGGGCTGCTGAAGCTTCGCAAGCGACGACGACGGGCCGGAGGGATCGACATGGCGACCAGTCTGGCGATCACCGCAGCCTGCAGGATGGCGTGGCGCTGCTGCCGAGCTCGTGTCGTCGTCCCCATCGCTGCCGTCGCTGGAGCGTTTCACCCTGTTGTTCCCGCTCTGGACCCTGCTGGCGGCCCTGCTGTCGCTGGCGGTGCCGGGCTTGTTCGCCTGGGTGACGGGGCCCGTGATCACCTGGGGCCTTGCTCTGATCATGCTCGGCATGGGGCTGGGGCTTGCCCCGGCTGACTTTCGCCGGGTGCTGGTTCGGCCCCGCTCCGCCTTGATCGGAGTGGCGTTGCAGTTTCTGGTGATGCCGTCGTTGGCGGCCCTGCTGGCCTGGGGCCTGCGCTTGGAACCCCCGCTGGCGGTGGGCCTGATCCTGGTGGGGTGTTGCCCCGGTGGCACGGCCAGCAACGTCGTGGCCTTGATCGCCAGGGCTGATGTGGCCCTTTCGGTGGTGATGACCAGCCTGAGCACGGGGCTGGCGGTGGTGCTGACGCCGTCGCTCACCAGCCTGCTGGCCGGGCGTTATGTGCCTGTGGAGGGCTGGACCCTGTTGATCAATGTGCTGCAGGTGGTGCTGGTGCCGGTGGCACTCGGTGTTGCCCTGCAGCAGGGGCAGCCGGGGCTGGCGCGGCGGATCGAACCGTTGATGCCGCCGATTGCCGTGGTCGCCATCGCCTTGATCGTGGCCGGGATCCTGGCCGGCCAGCGCCAGGCGTTGCTCAGTCAGGGCATGCTGTTGCTTCTGGCCACAGTGCTGCTCCATGCCGGCGGCTTCGCCTTGGGGCTCTTGGTTCCGGCCCTGCTGGGAGACGGGGCGTCGTCACGTCGCACGATCAGCCTGGAGGTGGGGATGCAGAACTCTGGGCTGGCGGTGGTGTTGGCCCGGGCTGGTGGATTCGCCAGTCCGCTCACGGCCCTGCCCGGGGCGATCTCCGCGGTGGTGCATTCCCTGCTCGGCAGTGCCCTGGCGGCCTGGTGGCGGCGGCGTCCCTAGGATCGCGCCTATGGCCGAGATCGACACCCTGGCTGCTGAGCCCGCAAGCGTGGGGTCGCCGGATCCGGCGCAGATTTTCCCCTTCCCCCTGGACGGGTTCCAGCTGGAGGCCATCGAGGCCCTCAATCAGGGCCATTCCGTGGTGGTGAGTGCACCGACGGGATCGGGCAAGACCTTGGTGGGGGAATACGCCATCTATCGGGCGATCGCGCATCGCCAGAAGGTGTTCTACACCACGCCGCTCAAGGCGTTATCCAATCAGAAACTGCGCGATTTCCGCGCCCAGTTCGGGGCGGAGAACGTGGGTCTGATGACCGGTGACCTCAGCGTCAACCGGGAGGCCTCCATCGTGGTGATGACCACTGAGATCTTCCGCAACATGCTCTACGCCGAGGCGGATGCGCATCGCGATCCGCTGGCGGATGTGGAGGCGGTGGTGCTCGATGAATGCCACTACATGAACGACTCCCAGCGGGGCACGGTCTGGGAGGAGTCGATCATTCACTGCCCGCCTTCGGTGCAATTGGTGGCCCTCTCAGCCACGGTGGCCAATGCCGGGCAACTCACCGACTGGATCGAGCGGGTGCATGGCCCCACCCGGCTTGTTCTGAGTGATCATCGGCCCGTTCCGCTGCAGTTCAGTTTCTGCAGTGCCAAGGGTCTGCACCCGCTGCTGAACGATCAGGGCACCGGTCTCCATCCCAACTGCAAGGTCTGGCGTGCTCCGAAGGGGAGCAAACGCAAAGGCCGCTCCCCCAAGCCACCCCAGCCCGAGCCACCACCGATCAGTTTCGTGGTCGCCCAGATGGCCGAACGGGACATGCTTCCAGCCATCTATTTCATTTTCAGCCGGCGCGGTTGTGACAAGGCGGTTCGCGATCTCGGTGCGCAATGCCTCGTGAATGAGAACGAACAGGCGAGGATCCGCGAGCGCTTCAAGGCCTACGCCAGCGCCAATCCGGAGGCGGTGCGTGATGGGGTGCATGCCGATGCTCTCCTGCGCGGCATCGCCGCGCACCATGCCGGCGTGCTTCCCGCCTGGAAGGAGCTGATCGAGGAACTTTTCCAGGAGGGGTTGGTGAAGGTGGTGTTTGCCACGGAAACCCTGGCGGCCGGCATCAACATGCCGGCTCGCAGCACCGTGATCGCGGCGTTGTCCAAGCGCACCGAGCGGGGCCATCGGCCGCTGATGGCGAGTGAGTTTCTGCAGATGGCCGGTCGCGCCGGTCGGCGAGGTCTCGATTCCCAGGGCTATGTGGTGACGGTGCAGAGCCGGTTTGAGGGGGTGCGTGAGGCCGGGCAGCTGGCCACCAGCCCCTCCGATCCGCTCGTGAGTCAGTTCACCCCGAGTTACGGCATGGTGCTGAATCTGCTGCAGCGCCACGATCTGGCGAAGGCGCGGGAGCTGGTGGAGCGCAGTTTCGGCCGCTACCTCGCCAGCCTCGATCTGGTTGAAGAAGAAGAGATCCTCACCCAGCTGCGCCTCCAGCTCGGTCAGCTGCAGGGCACGGCGGGTGATGTGCCCTGGGAAGACTTCGAGGAGTACGAGAAACGCCGGGGTCGCTTGCGTGAGGAGCGTCGACTGCTCAGGATCCTGCAGCAACAGGCGGAAGAAACCCTTGCCCACGAGCTCACGCTGGCGCTGCAGTTCGCCAGTGTCGGCACCCTGGTGAGCCTCAAGGCGCCCCAGCTTCGGGGGGTGGTCACGCCCGCGGTCATCGTCGAGAAATGCGATGGCCCCGGTCAGTTCCCCCTGCTGCTGTGCCTCACCGACGACAACGCCTGGCTGTTGCTGCCCTGCCAGGCTGTGGTGAGCCTGCATGCGGAACTGAGCTGCCTTCAGGTGGAGGGGGTGAATCCACCGGAGCTGCGCCGAGCCGGTGAGCTGCGGCATGGTGATCAGCAGAGCGGTGGGTTGGCCCTGGCGGTGGGGCATATGGCCCAGCGCCACGACATGACCACACCCCAGTACGACCTGGCCGGTGAGGTGCTCACCCAGGCGCGTCTGGTGCAGGAGCTGGAGGCTGATCTGGAGGCCCATCCGGCCCATCGCTGGGGTGATCGCCGTCAGTTGAAGAAGCACCGGCGCCGCATGGAGGAACTGGAGCTGGAAATCCGTGAGCGACAGCAGATGCTTCACCACCGGGCCAACCGGCACTGGGAGACCTTCCTGGCCTTGATTGAGATCCTGCAGCACTTCGGCTGCCTGGATGATCTGGAGCCCACCGAGATCGGGCGGACCGTGGCGGCCCTGCGCGGTGACAACGAGCTCTGGTTGGGGCTGGCGCTGATGAGTGGGCACCTGGATGAGCTGCAGCCAGCGGAACTGGCGGCGGTGTTCGAGGCGATCAGCACGGAGGTGAACCGTCCCGATCTCTGGAGCGGTTTTCCGCCGCCGCCGCGGGCTGAGGAGGCTCTGCATGACCTGATGGGGATCCGCCGTGAGCTCTTGCGGGCCCAGGAGCGGGCCCAGGTGGTGATGCCCGCTTGGTGGGAACCGGAGCTGATGGGATTGGTGGAGGCCTGGGCGAGCGGCACGGCCTGGAACGATCTGATTGCCAACACCTCCCTGGATGAGGGGGATGTGGTGCGGATCATGCGGCGCACGGTGGATCTGCTCGCCCAGGTGCCCTACTGCGAGGCGATCAGTGAGCAGCTGCGGCGCCATGCCCGCCAGGCGTTGAAAGCGATCAACCGCTTCCCGGTGGCGGAAGCCGAGGATCTGCTCAAGGCGGCGGCTGCGGAGGCGGGCGGCCTGAATCCGGCGACGGAACGGGCCGCCTGACGGGTCATCCGTGTGGCACGGTCATCGCCGCCGGATCCACGATCCGGTCAAAATCCTCAGCGCTGACGTAGCCCAGCTCCAGGGCAGCATCGCGCAGGCTCGTGCCCTGCTCATGGGCATATTTGGCGATGGCACTGGCTTTGTCGTAGCCGATCACCGGCGCCAGGGGTGTCACGAGCATGAGCGACTGCTCGACGTCGCGCTGAATGCGGCTGCGGTTCGGTTCCATCCCTTCCACCATCGCCACCCGGAAGCAGCGGCAGGCATCCGTGAGCAGGGTGATCGCCTGGAGCAGATTGAAGCCGATCAGCGGTTTGTACACGTTCATCTGCAGGTGCCCACCGGCTCCCGCCATGGCCACAGCGGCATCGAGGCCGATCACCTGCGTGCACACCATCGCCATCGCCTCGCACTGGGTGGGATTCACCTTGCCGGGCATGATCGAGCTGCCGGGTTCATTTTCCGGCAGATGGAGTTCGGCCAGGCCGGCGCGGGGGCCGCAGGCCAGCAAGCGGATGTCGTTGGCGATCTTCAGCAGTGTCACCGCCAGCAGCCGAAGCTGGCTCATGGCATGCACCAGGCCGTCATGGCTGGCCATCACGGCGAATTTGTTTGGCGCTGAGCGGAAGGGCAGGCCGGTGAGGCGTGCAAGCTCGGCGGCGGCCTGCTCCGCAAAGCCATCGGGTGCGTTCAGGCCTGTGCCAACGGCCGTGCCGCCAAGGGGCAGAGACAGCACTTCGGAGAGGCAGGCATCGATCCGCTCGGTCGCCGTGCCGATCTGGTCGCGCCAGGCGGACACTTCCTGGCCCAGGGTGAGTGGCACCGCGTCCTGCAGGTGGGTGCGGCCGATTTTCACAATCCCGTTCCAGGCTTCGGCTTTCTTGGTCAAGGCCTCCTCCAGCCTTTGCAGTTCAGGTACTAAGCGGCGGCTGATCCCTGCGGCGGTTGCAACGTGGATGGCGGCCGGGAAGGCGTCATTGGTCGATTGGGAACGATTGACGTGATCATTCGGGTGCACCGGCCTGTGGCTCCCCAGGGGCTCGCCAGCGGAGAGGGCCGCGAGATTGCTGATCACCTCATTGAGGTTCATGTTGGTCTGGGTGCCACTGCCGGTCTGCCAGACCCGTAAGGGGAAGTGCGCGTCGTGCTGGCCTTCGGCCACCGCCGCCGCCGCCTCCACAATCAGAGTGCAGCGCTCCTGATCGAGAACGCCCAGGCGGGTGTTCACCACGGCGGCCACCTGTTTGATCCGGGCCAGGGCGTGGATCAGTTCCAGGGGGACGGTGTCCTGGCTGATGGCGAAATTCTGGAGCGAGCGTTGGGTCTGAGCGCCCCAGAGCGCCTCAGCTGGCACCTCCACAGGGCCCATGCTGTCATGATCGGTCCGGATTGCATGCGTCATCGCTTCGGGTTGCTCCTCAGCACCAGCGTGATGATCAACAGCAGGCCGCTCAGGCTGATGACCACGTAGATCCAGTCGGCGTAGGGGGTCCAGAACATCGCCTTGTGCGACTCAAAGGCCGAGACGATCCCAGATGACGCCGAGATTGGCCTGATGGAGGTCGGTGCTGAAACAGTCGGCTAGCTGCTCGGCGCTGAGTTTGCCGGTCACTTCCGGATCCGCCGCCAGGTTGGCGCGGAAGTCACCGCCGTTGCTGTTCCAGGCGCTGTGGGCGTTGCGTTGGACCACCCGATAGGCATCCTCCCGGCTCATGCCGGCATCCACCAGGCCCAGCAACACGCGCTGGCTGAACACCACACCGCCATACACGTTCATGTTGCGGCGCATGTTGTCGGGGTAGACCCCGAGGCCAGCCACAACGGCGGTCATTTCCCGCAGCATGAAGTGCAGGGTCGCCGAACAGTCGGGAAGCATCATCCGCTCGGTGGAGCTGTGGCTGATGTCACGCTCGTGCCAGAGCGCCACGTTCTCGAGGGCTGCCACCACATAACTGCGCAGCACCCGGGCCAGGCCGCTGATGCGTTCACTGCGGATCGGGTTGCGTTTGTGGGGCATGGCCGAGCTGCCCTTCTGGCCTTTGGCAAAGCTTTCCTCCACCTCCAGCACGTCGGTGCGCTGCAGGTTGCGGATTTCGGTGGCGAAGCGATCGAGAGATGCGCCCACCAACGCCAGGGTCTGCACATAGTCGGCGTGACGATCACGGGAGATCACCTGGGTGCTGGCGGTGTCTGGGCTGAGGCCGAGGCGCTCGCAGGTGAGGCGCTCCACCTCGGGATCGGTGTTGGCGTAGGTGCCCATCGCGCCGCTGATCTGGCCGACGGCCACATCCCGCTCCAGCCGCTCGAGGCGCTCGGCGTTGCGCCGCGTCTCCGCGAGCCAACCGGCCAGCTTGAAGCCGAAGGTGATCGGTTCGCCGTGGATGGCGTGGGAGCGGCCGATCATCACGGTGTCCTTGTGCTCGGCAGCCAGCGCGGCAATGGCCTGATCCAGTGCCGACAGCTCCTTGCGCAGCAGGGCGACGGAGGCCTTGAGCTGCAGCGCCAGACCGGTGTCGAGCACGTCGCTGCTGGTCATCCCTACGTGGATGTAACGGCCCGCATCCCCCACGTGTTCATTGACGTTGGTGAGGAAGGCGATCACGTCGTGACGCACTTCCGCTTCGATGGCGAGGATCCGCTCGGGCTCGAAACGCGCTTTGGCGCGAATCTCCTCCATGGCTGTCTCGGGAACGCGACCGAGGCTGCAATTGGCTTCGCAGGCGGCGACTTCCACGTCGAGCCAGCTTTGATACTTGGCCCTGTCCGTCCAGAGCTCGCCCATCTCGGGCAGGGTGTAGCGCTCGATCAAGGGCCAGCGCGTGGCAACAACCCAACCAATGTATGGCGTGGCTGTGACGTCAGGCCGAGGTGAGGCGGTTGTGCTCCACCTCCCATTGCACATGGTGTCCCCAGGCCTGCTGGCGCACCCAGCACCGCCCTCCCCGGCAGTGGATCACCTGAAAAGGGGGGAGATCCTTGGGATGGTTGTCGAGAGTCACGAACGTGCCTGGAGCGAGCAGCTCGAGAACGGGTGTGGCGTCCTGGTTCGGCACGCTCTGAAGATGGGGGCAATGGGCCGAGCGACGACGCTGGTTGGATCGGGGTGGCTGTTGAGCGGACACGTCCCTGCGGGCGGCTTGGACTGATCTTCCCGGTGGTTCCTGCTGCGCTGGGGGGAACCTCTGGTTTTGTTCGGTTTTCCCCTCTGCTTTTATGACGAAATGGCCCGTAAACACCGCCTGGATTTGCATCTGCTGACGCTGGGGCTGGTGCCGTCCCGTCAGCAGGCCCAGCAGTTGATCCGTGCCGGTCGGGTGCGGGATGGCCGCGGTCAGCTGCTCGATAAACCAGGTCAGGACGTGCCGATGGATCTGGAGGTGCAGGTCGAGCAGCCACCACGCTTTGTCTCCCGCGGTGGGGAGAAGCTTCTGGCTGCCCTCCAAGCCTTTCCTCTGAAGCTCGAGGGTCGGATCTGCCTTGATGGCGGCATCTCCACCGGTGGCTTCACCGATTGCCTCCTTCAACATGGGGCTGCTCGGGTCTATGGCATTGATGTGGGCTACGGGCAGACGGCCTGGAGCCTGCGCACCGACGATCGCGTGATCCTGCGGGAACGCACCAACCTCAGGCGACTGACGCCGGAGGAGCTGTTTGAAGCAGCGGATCTGCGACCGACCCTGGCGGTTGCGGATGTGTCGTTCATTTCACTCGGTCTGGTGCTGCCGGCATTACGCGGCCTGCTGCAAGCTGAAGGCGCCGAGGCTGTGGTGTTGGTGAAACCGCAGTTTGAAGTGGGGCGCGAGCGGGTCGGCAAAGGGGGTGTTGTGCGTGATCCTGACGCCCATGTTGTGGCTTTGCAGGGGGTGATCGCAGCAGCGGAGCCACTGGGTTGGAGCCCCCACGGTCTGGTGGCCTCCCCGATCACGGGCCCCGCCGGAAACCATGAATATCTGCTCTGGTTGGCTGAAGGGAAGCCCCAGACTCCCCTTCAGCTTCAGGCCATCGAGACGCTCGTGCGCACGACGCTGGCTGGATAACGGTTGACGATCAGAGAGCGGAGCCGTCGCGATCGCCGGTGCGAATGCGCACCACGGTGTCGATCGGCGAGATGAAAATCTTTCCGTCGCCGATTTCACCGGTTTTGGCGGCTTCAGCAATGGCAGTCACCACGGTGTCAACCCTGGCATCGTCAATGACAACTTCAACCTTCAGCTTCTGGAGAAACTCAACGGTGAATTCCGAGCCGCGATAGCGCTCCACCTGGCCTTTCTGACGGCCGAAGCCACGCACTTCGCTCACGGTCATGCCCACGATTCCGGCGTTGACCAGGGCCAGTTTCACGTCCTCCAGCTTGAAAGGGCGGATGATCGCCTCAACTTTTTTCATGTGATGTCAGATGGGGTGGCGTTCAGTCACGGGCAGTGTGTCAGATCCGTTTGGTTGCCGTAAGGGCCGGAAGCTGACTCACTTGCAGACCTGCGGCAATGGCGTCGTGACGCAGGGCTTCCGCGTCGGCGGAGGGGAGAGTGACCAGCCCATCGGCGAGAAGATCCCAGTGCTCCGCTTCAAAATGGGTCTGGAGCCAGAGCATGCCGTGAACGGTCCCCGGGCGCAGGCGGATCGAAGGGCTGGAGCTGTAAAGGCAAAGATCCATGAAAAGACCCGGGCAATGAGTCCATTACGGCGCTTCGCCCGGGTCTGAGTTGTGCTTTTTGCAACCGAATCAGGAGTTGACCTGGTTCTGGGCCTCAGCCTGGCGGTGCTCGTAGGTGGTGCCGCGATAGTGCAGCTCAATGCCGGTTTCGGCAGCGGCGGCGTCGTGACGCAGGGGGGCGTCATAGTGCTGGCCGCGGTAGGTGTGATCCACCGCCTGCTTGCTGGGTTGCTCGTGCTGGCTGGCGTCGTAGGCGACGCCGCGGTAGGTGCGTTGTTGAACAGTCATGGTGGGAGCCTCGAAGGGTTGGAAAGTCCCCGATGGGTCGGGGCCGCTTCGATGGAAGGAGCGTTGCTTCGCCTTGCGGAGGGGCTACTTCCGGCTGAACGACAGATGCGGAGCACCCATCAAGCTCAACGTTTTGTCCTTCAATGCATTTCTACCCTATCGATGCTGTTCATGGTGAACAGTTTGCCTGTTTGTTTGTGAAAAGTTTGTGAGTTTGTAGCGTGATGATGCTGTTGTGTCTGCGTGATGCGTTCGTCCACCGCCTCTGACTCCGCTTTGACGTCCCCTTCTGACTCCTCTTCCACGCGCACGCCCCTGTATGGCGAACGCGCCATCGCCGAGGCGGAGTTGATCTGTTTTGAGAACCCCCGGCCCGGCCGGCCCTATGAGATTGCGATCGAGCTGCCGGAGTTCACCTGCCTCTGCCCGTTTTCCGGTTATCCCGATTTCGCTGTTCTGCGTCTGCTCTACCAGCCCGGGCCCCGCGTGGTGGAGCTCAAGGCGATCAAGCTCTATGTGAACAGCTATCGCGAGCGCACGATCTCCCATGAGGAGGTGACGAATCGGATCCTCGACGACCTGGTGGCGGCCTGCGACCCGGTGTGGATGCAGCTGGAGGCAGATTTTCATCCGCGCGGCAATGTGCACACCGTGGTGCGCGTCACGCACGGCTCGCGACAGCCGTGCTGATCAGTTCCGGCAACTCCCGGGCGAAGCCCCCAAGGTTGCGGTTGCAGAGGCCAGCCACATGAAGCTGGCACCCATCAACATCCTGAATCGCCCACAGCTGTCGGGTGGCCACCATGCTCAGGCCGCCCCCGAGCAGGGTGATGGCAAAGCCCGCATACACCAGGGGCACCCCTGGATCGCGCTTGAGCAGGAGCCCGCTGGCGGGAAGAATGCTCCACACCCGCATCGGCAGACCGTTGATCTCTGCGGCATCGCCACCAGGGCGCAGGGTCGCGAGGGCCTCCCCTCCTGCACCGAACACCTGCACCGGCCCCTGTTCGCTGCTCACCGTCAGCAGCACTGGTTCGCTCCCATCCGGCCGGGTCGGCAGCACCAGGCCCCAGAGTTGTTCCCCCAGCTCGGGAAAGCTCTGCAGGGGCAGCTGCAGCTTCGGGCTGTTGCCCAGCTGCACGGTGATCGTGGCCAGTGACCAATCGGCCTGGTACACCGTCATGCCGCGGTAGCGCAACGGATGGTTGACGCTGATCTGCCGTTCATTGTTGATGTCGTCGGGGCCCCGCAGGAGCAGCTGCGAGCGGAATTGTTCCGGCCGGCCGGCCGGGTCCCGATCGATCGCGAAGTCTTCCAGCGTGAGGGTGAGTTGGCTGTTGCCGGCGCGATCGAGCAGGTCGAGGCTCCGGCCCGGAGCCAGGAATCGTTCCAGCCGGTGACCAGCCAGGGATCCCCAGGCGGCACCCAGCATGAGCAGCACCAGGCCGGTGTGCACCAAAAGGGGTCCGACCCGGCCCATCGTGCCGCGACGGGCCTGGATGCGCTTCTCTCCCTCCTGCACCTGCCAGCCCGATTGCCGCAAGGTGTGGCTGAGCCTCAGAAGGGCCGCATCGGGATCGGGCAGGCTGACGCTCTGTGCAAGCGCCAGCTTGCTCAACTGGCGTGGTTCCCGGTAATCCACCCAACGCAGAGCCGCCTGCAGGGCCGGCCACTGCCGGCGCCAGCTGCAGAGCATCAGCGCCAACCCCAGCCAGGCCAGCAGCCCCAGAAACCAGGTGCTGCGATACACGTGGTCGAGCTGGAGCGTCAGCATCCAGTCGCCGTTGATCAGGCCGAGCCAGGGGGTGGCGTTGAAGCGCTCCAGATAGAGCTCAGCCGCTTCGTCCTGGGGCAGGATCGTGCCAATGGCACTGGCCAGGGCGATGAGGAGCAACAGTCCGATCGCCAGTCGCAGGTCTGACAGCAGGGCAGCCAGGCGGCGCAGGGCAGTCATCGGTTCAGATCCAGTGGGAGAACAGGGTGAGAGCACCGGTGGCGATGAGCACCATGCCGCTGATGGGGGGAACCCAGCGGCCGATTGGCCGCAGGGCGAGCAGACCCGGAACACTGGCGGCGGCACTGCCAGCCAGGAGCAGGGGCATCACCTGGCCGAAGCCGAAGCTGGAGAGCAACACCACGCCGATCAGGGGGCTGCCGCTGGTGGCGATCCAGCCCAGCAACACCGCCAGCACGGGGGTGGTGCAGGGCGATGCGGCCAGGCCGAAGGCCAGTCCTGCTGCGATCGGGGCCAGAGGGGCCGGCACGTGCTGGGACCAGTGCTGGGGATCGGGCCCTGCCGGAAGGGGGAGCCGGACCAGGCCGAGCAGGTTCAGGCCCATCACCAGGGCGAGAACGGCCACCACAGTGGCGAGCGCATCGGGCACTTGTCCGTAGATGCGCCCCAGCAAGCCGCTCAGGCTCCCCAGAATCACCAGCGCCGACACGATGCCGGCGCAGAACAGCAGGCTGCGCTGCCAGGGGGGTTGGCGCCCTTCAAAGCCCGCCAGGTAAGCAAGGGTCACCGGCAGCAGCGAGAGGGAGCAGGGGCCGAGGCTGGTGAGGGCACCACCGACGAACACCAGGCCTACCGTGACTGGCCCAGGCTGGGTGAGGGCCTGGGACAGCAGCTGCTCACTGCTCTGGGCAAGTCCGGGGAGATCGAGGTTGATGATTGCCTGAGGAAGGAAAATTCACCTTATCGAGCAGCAGGACCGCCCTGGGGCGACCGCTCGCTTGATCGTTTCAATCGACGCGATCCCACCAGACCGGTGGATTCCAGGGAGCAGCGGATCAGCAACCCAGCGATCAGCAGGCTCGAGAGCAGAGAATTGCCGCCGTAACTGATCATCGGCAAAGGCAGACCGGTGGTGGGCATCGAGCCGGAGGCCACGGCCAGGTTCATCACCGATTGCCCCACCAACAGGCTGGTGCAGCCGATCGCCGTGAGCCTGGCTTGATTGCTGCGGCAGCGCAGCGCCACCCTCAGGCCGAGGAAGCCCACCAGCATGAGAAAGAGGATCAGCATCAAGGAGCCAATGAAGCCGAATTCCTCGGCATACACGGCAAAGATGAAATCGGTGCTTTGGATGGGCAGATACTGCAGTTTCTGGGTCGAGAGGCCGAAGCCTTCGCCAAACAGACCACCCGAGCCGATCGCTAGCAGGCTCTGCACGAGTTGATAGCCGTTGCCCTGGGGGTCCTGCCACGGGTCCAGGAAGGAGATCACCCGAAGGCGCTGATACTCATTGATCATGATGCTGGCGAAGCCCAGAAGCCCACCAAGAAGCGCGGTGCCGAACAAGGTGCGCAGGCGGAGACCGGCGGAAAAGGCCATCAGCCACAGCAGGAGTCCGGTGAGTGCTGCGGTGCTCAGGTTCGGTTGCTTGAGGATCAGCAGGATGAGGGCTCCGAAGCTGCCCAGCCAGAGCAGTTTCTGATCAGCGGCGCTGCGTTTCCAGTGCGCAAACAGACTGGCGGCCTGGAGCACCACAAACGGCTTCACCAATTCGGAAGGCTGGATCTGAATCGGGCCGATCACCAGCCAGCGGCTGGCGCCGTTCACCGTGCTTCCGAACACGAGGGTCGCTCCCACCAGCAGGATTCCCAGCCAGAGGGCAGGACCGGCAATCTTCATCCAGCGCCGGAGATCGGTGCTGATCGCGCTGATCAGCAGCATCCAGCTGGCACCCATCCAGATCAGCTGGCGTTTCACGTAGTAGGCCCCTTCGCCCATTTCCCGGCTTGCGACCCACCAGCTCGCGGAGGCCAGGATCAGCAGGCCGGCGATGCTCCAGATGGCGGTGAGGCTGATCAAAAGCCTGGCTTCAGCAGGCCAGAGCGACCAATCGAGGGGCAGATGCCGCTGCCAGAAACCGGCAGACCGCTCGGTTGCCCGTTCGGCTGGCTGGCTTCTACGGGTGAGGACACGGGAACTGCGCAACGCCATCGAGTTATGACCTCCCATTCAGACGCCTGAGGGCGACTTTGCCAAGCCACAAAAAAGCCCGACTTGACGTCGGGCTCTCAACAATGGCGTTGGTGAATGGATGGAAGCTCAGTTGCCGACGTTCACCTGAGGACGCCCACTGCAGAGTTCCACCTTCAGGATGCGTCCACCTTGCTTCATGATGCGCTGCTGTTCAGCGAACCAGCTGTCGTATGGCACCCACTTCGTGAAGAAGGTGTTTTGAAGTTCGCGCTGACTCCGGGTCTTTTCAGGACTTGGAATGCAGGCGGTGACTTTGAACAACCGCATGGAACTCAGTTGCCGAGGCCGGAGCAGATGTAGTCGAAGTACACGCCCATTTCACGACCAGCATCGGGGCCGACCAGCGAAGCGGTGACTTCCTTCATGGCCTGAATGGCCTGCACAGTGGCACCGATGGGCACACCCAGAGAGTTATAGGTCTCTTTGAGGCCGTTCAGCACGCGCTCATCCAGGATGGAGGTGTCACCGGCGAGCATGGCGTAGGTGGAATACCGGAGGTAATAATCCAGGTCGCGAATGCAGGCGGCGTAGCGACGCGTGGTGTACATGTTGCCTCCAGGACGGGTGATGTCCGAGTAGAGCAGAGCCTTGGCAACCGCATCTTTGATGATGGTGGAAGCATTAGCGCTGATGGTGGCAGCGGCCTTGACGCGCAGTTCGCCGCTGGCGAAATAGCTCTCAAGGTTGCTCATCGACGCAGAGTCGAGATAGAGACCCTGAACGTCAGACTTGTTGATGACGTTGGTGATGGCGTCTTGCATGGATCCGTGAAGAGGGGCGAGAAGGCGAGAAGTCGACGAAGGTCAGGCGAGAGCGCCCACCACATAGTCGAAGTAGGTGCCAGCTTCTTCGGCATCACTGCCGGTGAGAATGCCCATGGCCACCGCCTTCATTTCGCGGATCGCTTCAGCCATGGCTTCGAGGGGAGTGCCCAGGGCTCGATACATTTCGCGGGCGCCGATCACGCCGATCTCTTCGATCGGCGTGACGTCTCCAGCGACCACGCCGTAGGTGACGAGACGCAGGTAGTAGTCCATGTCGCGCAGGCAGGAAGCGGTCATTTCCTCGCCGTAGGCGTTGCCGCCAGGGGAAATGACGTCAGGGCGCTTCTGGAAGAGCTGGCCAGCAGCCTGCTTGACGATGCGCTCCCTGCTTTCGCTGAGAACCTGGGCGATGCGAAGGCGACGCTGACCGCCGGCGACGAACGCCTTGATCTGGTCGAGTTCGCCAGGGCTGAGATAGCGGGCTTCGGCGTCCGCGTTGATGATCGAGTTGGAGACGATGCTCATGCAGTTCTGCCTCGAAACAAGCGGCCGCCCGAAGGAGACCGATATCCGGTGAGTGGTTGACGCGACCAGTGTGCCTGATCGCCCCAGCATTCTGTGGCAGCGCTGAGAATCTCCCCCGGGGCCGGTAACAGTTCTTCACTCCGCCATGAATCCTTAAGAGTCATTGCAGCGCAAGGAGTCTGCAGGGAGCCTGTCGATGGGGCGACTGCGGCATTGATCAATACAATCGCCATCAATTTTGCCCTCTGTTGATGACAACAAACGCAAGAAAAAGCCCCATGCACAGGTGAGTGCATGGGGTGATGTGATCGGTCAATCCGAGGCTGGAGACGTTGGCGCAGGCTGCGGCTCAGATGGCGCCCTTAAACGGAGGGTTGAGGCCGGCATTGCCGCCATACAGCGCTGCACCACGGTTGAAGCTGGCCATGGTGGTGCCGTCCTGGCTGTTCATGCCCTGGTAGCTCGGAACCTGATCGGCGCCGAAGGCATTGGCGTAAGCCTCGGAGCTGAGCAGGCGATCGATGGCGGCCTGCTGGCCCTGCTTGACGCGGGTGGCCAGGAACGCGCTCACTTCGCGTGGCAGCGGTGCCCGCCCCAGGAGCGCCAAGTGGGCTGCCGTCGCGGCCCGCAGTGGAGCCATGCGCCAGAGACGCTGCTGGAAAAGCTCACTGGCGGCCACGCGTCCCACAAATTCGGCCACGCTGAGGCGGCGTTGACGGAACAGGGATTCCGCATCGCTCAGACGTTCTGACTCCATAGGCATGCGGTTGAGCAGTTGGCGATAGATCGCCTGAATCGCGGCGTCAATTTCGTTCCCGGTCGCGGCCTCCGCCAGGCGCAGGGGGCGATCGAGCCCCTCACGCCGGCTGAGACCGCTGGGGCTGGCGCCTGCGAGAGCCTTGCGCATGGCGGTTTCGGCCGTTTCGGGGAGGCCGAAGCCGCCGCTGCTGCTGGAGCTGCTCCAGCTGGGGGTTGCACCTGCCGGGGCGCTGGGTTGGGGCGCGACCGGTGCCGCCGTTGACGAAACGCTGCTCCAGCTGGTGGCTTGTGCACCGCCGGGCTGCCAGCGCGGTGCGCTCCATCGACGGCGTGGTGCTGGCTGGCTGCGCAGGCTTTCAGGGCCCTGCTGTCGCGCCGGGCGCGTTTCCTGCACCTGGCCACCGCTGAGCTGGGCACTCCAGCTGCCGCGGACGGTTGGCTTGTCGGCCAGATTGCGGCGGGTGAGATCGGCGCTGGAACGGAACCCCTTCGGCTTCAGCACATTGGGGCGCTGATAGGTGGTGGCGGCGCCAGCAGCAATCAGGTCAACGGGACGCTTGAGGGCGGGGACCCGACGGGTGCGCAGATCGGTGGGGGTGATGAACCGCTCATAGGGCACGGTGTCTTCACCAAAGCAGTCGTTGTATTCGCTGCTGTTGATCAGGGCATCCACCACGCCGTAGAAACCCTTTTGCGCTGCCGTGTCGAACAGGGCGTCGATCTCCCAGCGCCCGAAG
Organism: Synechococcus sp. RS9909; assembly: GCF_014279595.1. Taxonomy (NCBI): domain Bacteria; kingdom Bacillati; phylum Cyanobacteriota; class Cyanophyceae; order Synechococcales; family Synechococcaceae; genus Synechococcus; species Synechococcus sp. RS9909. Next base: position 2,104,703 of record NZ_CP047943.1, on the reverse strand, counting down.
GTGGGACGGCCGAGCAGGCGGCGATGCATCACCTCAATCGCTTTGGTGAGGTAGAGGCCACTCCAATAGCGACGGCGGAAGGCCTGGGAACGGGCGACCTGACGCACGAATTCACGCAGACTGATGTCGCCGTTTTCCAATTTGATCTCTTCCACCCTGTTGCGTTCGCCCTCGTAGCCGGCACTGCCCAGCACCTGGACGTACACGGCGTTGATCACCGCCTGGGTGCTGGATTCGGTGCCGCGAATGCTGGGCTGGCCGGCGCGACGAGGAATGGAATTTCCGCCGGTGGCGATCTGCTGGAGACGCATCACCCGGGGGCCAACGCGGCGAGGTGTGCTGCCTCGGAACTGGGGGCTGGCCATCTGACCAGGCTCCCGCATGCCATTACCCACGAGGATCCGGCGGTTGTCGTAGCCAGCCGGGGCTGGGCGGGTGGCAACCGATGCTGTGGCGGAGGGGAAGATGGCGCCGTACTGAATCGCTAGCGGGTCGTTGCCGCCGCCGTAGGCATGCTGGTCGCCGAAGGGCTGGCGGTAGGAGGCATAGAGGGTGACGTATTGGGGTGCTCCTTCGAAGGGGGCGCTGAAGCGGAAGAGTTTGCGGTTTGAGCCCCAGCCGGCGCTCTCCTGGGCTTCCTCGCCCAGGTCTCTAAGGAAAGGAACGGTTTCCTCGCCGAAGACGCGCGCATACTCCATCGTGTTGATCAGCGCATCCACCAGACCGTTCAGCCCCTGGGCGCTGACGATGTCGAAATAACGGGTGAATTCTTCGCGGGAGCTGATACCGCGTCCGAGGAAGTGGCGGAAGGCGAGTTCCACGGCCCTGCTGTTGGAGAAGCGTGCGTAGAACTGCTGGCGATACTCCTTGCTGCGGCCGAGGGCGCGGATGAATTCGCGCATGGAGATGTCACCCTGGCGCACCTGGGTGGCCTCCACAGGGCAGGGACTCTGTGAATAGGCCTTGGTGATGTCGCGCTCGAACACCTGGCGATAGGCGGCGCGAACCACCTCGGCTTTCTGGGCGCCGGTCATGGCCGGCTTCATTGTGTAACGCAGCGCCTTGCCCTTGGCGGCGAGGGCATAGATCGCCGGCAGTTGCAGGCCCTGGTTCTCGGAGCTGCCCAGGCGTTGTCGGGCCGAAGGCGTTGGAATCGCCAGTTCTTCGAGCAGCACGTTGAAGCACTGCACGGTGAGGCGCCGCGCTTCCGGTTGTTGTTTGAGCAGGCTGGCTGCGGCTGCACGCATTTCCTGAAGTGCCACGTTGGTGGCAGCGAGGGAGCAGCCTTTCTCCAGCACATCGCGCAGGCCGCGGGTGTTCACGGCAAGGATGCTGGGGTCACCCGCCACAAGGGCGTAACCCACGTAGCGCAGGAACCAGCCGAGATCGCGGATCGACTTCCGCATGCGATCAGGGCCGTATTTGGCGACGCTGATCGGAGCAAATCCGGTCGGCAGCACCACGCGGACGTCAGCGTCTTCTCCACTGCCCTGGAGCAGGCGGCTGAGGACGTTGCCGCGTCCGGCGGAGCCATCGGCCCCGGTGAAGGTGCGCACCGACTGAGCGAATGCCACCTGATCCGACGCCAGCGGCGCGCCGTCGGCTGCAGTTCTCTCACCCGTGCTCAGGGGTGCGTCGAGGAAGGACAGCGGCGTACCGCCGGCAAAGATGCGGTTGGCTGCTCGCGCCACGATCGCTTCGGCATTGGCGGCCAGCACCTGGGCGGCAGCCAGACGATCCTGACCGCTGCGGAAGAAGGTGACCAGGTTGTCGAGCTCCGCTCCATCGGGAAAGCGGTCCTGTTGTTCAGCCTGACGAACGCTGGAGAGCGGCAGGGTGTCGAACAGCTGAGGGGAGACCCTGGGGCTGCCGCTGCTGGCGGTCACGGTCATGAACGAAAGCAAGCCGGATCCGGCCAGGTTACGGGTCGCCTTCTGGGCTCCAGGAAGGGCATGAACAAATGTTTGCAGGCCGTGGCTGCGCGCTCGGAATCCCGCCCTGGCGCATGAAAAGCTCGCGACACACCCCAGCGGTGTTGCCGTCTGCTCCCATCCGCATGTCCGACTCCCGCCGCGACGCTGCCACGCCAGTGGTGAGCGCTTTCTATGACCGCTTCCCCTACCCGGGTGATCCGCTTCAGGATGGCCCCCCTCCCGGGTACAACTGGCGTTGGTGTTGGGCCAGCGTTCAGTCCGCCGTGCGGGGCCAGTTGCCGTGCCCCTCCTCTGGAGCCCCCCATCCCTTGCGGTTACTCGATGCCGGCTGCGGCACCGGGGTGAGCACGGATTATCTCTGCCATCTCAATCCGGGGGCGGACGTGCTGGCAGTGGACATCAGCGCCGGCGCCCTGGAGGTGGCGCGGGAGCGCCTGCGTCGCTCCGGAGGAGGCGAGCGGGTGGTGGCACTGCGCCAGGAACAACGCAGCCTGCTGGATCTCGCTGGCGAGGGGCCGTTTGACTACATCAATTCCGTGGGGGTGCTCCACCATCTCCGGGATCCCCTCGCCGGACTGCGCTCTTTGGCTGAGCTGATGGCGGAGGACGGAATTCTGCATCTGTTCCTTTATGCCGATGCGGGACGTTGGGAGATTCATCGCTGTCAGCGGGCCCTCGCTCTTTTGGGGGTGGGCACGGGGGAGAGCGGTCTGAGATTGGGTCGAGAACTGTTTCAGGTGCTTCCCGAAGAGCATCGGCTCCGGCGCCATCACGAGCAGCGGTGGGCGCTTGACACGGCCGCGGATGCCAATTTCGCCGACATGTATCTCCACCCCCAGGAGACCAGTTACAACCTGGAGCGGCTGATGGCTCTGATCGAAGCGGCCGGGCTCCATTTCGCCGGTTTCTCCAATCCTGCGGTGTGGCACCCATCCCGCCTTCTCACGGGTGAGCTCCTGGAGAGAGCCCTTGCGCTCTCTCCTCGCGATCAGTGGGCTCTTGTGGAGGAGCTCGACCCCGACATCAGTCATTTCGAGTTTTTTCTGACGCGGCGCCCGGTGGTGCCGAATCCATGGTTGGACGATCGGCTGCTGCTGGATGCTTCTGCGGAGCTTCAGCCCTGCCTCTGGGGCTGGCCTTCCGGGAGTCTGCTCGGTCCGGACCTCGAGCCCCTTTCGCTCAGCGATGCTGAGGTCGCCGTGTTGCGTGCTGTGGAGTCTCAGCCCGGGGTGCCCCTGCACTCCCTTGCCGGCCTGGAGATCAACGCCTCCATCGTTCGGGATCTCTGGCGGCGGAGACTGCTGCTCCTCCGTGCTCCCAAAGGGGTACGAGCCGAGCACGCGTGATAGATTCCGCGCGCTTTCTCAGAAGCTTTTTGCAGGCGTTGTCTTCCACTGATGCGGCTCTGGCCTCCGGCCCTGCCGACAACGGAATGGACGATTACGCCCGACTGCAACGGCGACTGATGCTGGCCACCTTGATCGTTTCCCTGGTTGCGGCCCTTGTCGCGGCCATCCGTTTCGATCTCCTTGTGGCCCGCAGCCTGTTGGTGGGAGCAGCCGCCGGTCTTCTGTACCTGCGTCTGCTCGCCCGCAGCGTGGCCCGGCTCGGCGGAGGATCCCGTCAGGTGGGGCGATTTCAGCTGGTTGTGCCGATGCTCCTGATCGTCGCTTCGGCCAGGCTTCCCCAGCTCGAATTGCTTCCCGCCTTTCTCGGTTTTCTTCTCTACAAGCCCGCCTTGATCCTTCAGGCCGTCACTGACGCCTGAGTCCGCGCAACCCCCTGACTTCATGGCTCTGTTGCCCCTCCCCCTTCCCTTCGCCGAACTGGAGGTGGGCCAGCATCTGTACTGGCAGATCGGCAATCTCAACCTCCACGGCCAGGTGTTTCTCAGCTCCTGGGTTGTCATCGGTGTGCTGCTGGCCCTCGTGGTCGTTGGCACCCGCAAGATGGAGCGTGATCCCCGGGGTGTGCAGAACCTCCTCGAATTCCTCTGGGATTATCTGCGCGATCTTGCCCGGGAGCAGATTGGCGAAAAGGCTTACCGCGACTGGCTGCCTTTCGTCGGCACCCTGTTCCTGTTCATCTTCGTGTGCAACTGGGGTGGCGCGCTGATTCCCTGGAAGCTTGTTGAGCTTCCCAATGGCGAACTCGGCGCTCCCACGGCCGATATCAATACCACCGTGGCCATGGCCCTGCTGGTCTCCCTGTCTTACTTCTATGCCGGTCTGAGCCGCAAAGGTCTGCGTTACTTCGAGTACTACGTGGATCCGACTCCGATCATGCTTCCGTTCAAGATCATCGAGGATTTCACGAAGCCTCTGTCGCTGTCCTTCCGTCTGTTCGGAAACATCCTGGCGGATGAACTGGTGGTGGCTGTGCTGGCCTTTCTGGTGCCGGTCCTGGTTCCCCTGCCCGCCATGTTTCTCGGCCTGTTCACCAGTGCCATCCAGGCTCTGATTTTTGCCACGCTTGCCGCCAACTACATCGGCGAAGCCGTTCACGAAGAGGCCCACTAGGTCTCCCCATCGCTTTCGCCGGTCCCAGGCGATCTGCTAAACACTTCGCGCGCAGGTCCGGGTGGAACCGGGCCCACTCCTTTCAGGGGAGTGTCCCGGGCGCGCTCTGCCCTTTCCGCGCTCATCCTGCGCAACCCCAACGCTTTCCACCAATGAGTGATCTGACCTCCGCCGCCTCCGTCCTGGCCGCCGCTCTCGCGGTGGGTCTCGCCGCCATCGGCCCTGGCATCGGCCAGGGCACCGCAGCCGGCCAGGCTGTGGAAGGGATCGCCCGCCAGCCCGAGGCTGAGGGCAAGATCCGCGGCACCCTGCTGCTGTCCCTGGCCTTCATGGAAGCTCTCACCATCTACGGCCTGGTTGTGGCTCTGGTGCTTCTGTTCGCCAACCCCTTCGCCGGCTGATCCAGGCAGCGCGGATCGCCATCCTCCGGGATGCGATCCGCCGTTTCGTCTGAGTTCACTGTTTCGCTTCCACCCAGCGCTCCTCTTTCATGACCTGGCTTCTGCTCGCTGAAGCAGGGGTACCGGAGGGAGGTCTTTTCGACCTCGATGCCACCCTGCCGCTGATGGCGGTTCAGGTGGTGCTCCTCACCTTCCTGCTCAACTCCCTTTTCTTCCGTCCGGTCGGCAAGGTCGTGGAAGATCGTGAGGGTTACATCTCCACCAGCCGCGCCGAGGCCAAGCAGAAGCTGGCCCAGGTTGAGCGTCTGGAAGCTGACCTCACCGATCAGCTTCGGAGCGCTCGACAGGCCGCCCAGGCCGCCATTGTGGAGGCCGAGCAGGAGGTGGACCGTCTGTATCGCGAAGCTCTCGCCGAAGCTGAGGCGGAAGCCAATCGCACGCGCGAGCAGGCCCGCCGTGAGATCGAGTCACAGCGTGAGCAGGCTTCAGCCCAGTTGATGGCCCAGGTCGATCAACTCAGCTCTCAGATCATTCAACGATTGTTGGCGGCCTGATGATGACTTTCTATTCACTCTTCGCCTCTGAGGGTTTCGGGATCAACCTGAACCTCTTCGAGACCAACCTGATCAACCTGATCATTGTGATCGGGGTGCTGGGCTGGTTCCTGAAGGGATTCCTCGGCGGCATTCTTGAACGTCGTCGCCAGGCGATCCTTCGCGATCTCGACGATGCCGAGACCCGTCTGAAGAAAGCAACGGCTGATCTCGCCAAAGCCCAGGCCGACCTCGCCGCCGCTCAGCAGAAAGCAGAAACGATCCTTGCGGACGGCAAGGCCCGTGCTGAGGCGATCCGTCTGGATGGCGAGAAGCGCACGATTTCTGCGATGGCTGCCCTCAAGCAGGACGCTCTTTCCGAGCTCACCGCCGAGGGTGCCCGCTTGAGTGAGCAACTTCGCCGTGAGGCCGCCATGGCCGCGATCGACAAGGTCATGGCCGAATTGCCTGGTCGCCTTGATGCCAACGGTCAAGCCCGTCTCATCGATGCCTCCATCGCCAATCTGGAGGACGCCTGATGCCATTGCTCAATTCCCTGGCCACCCCTTACGCCGAAGCACTGCTGCAGGTCACCGATGGACGTCAGGAATCTGACGTCGTCGCCCAGCAGTGCAAAGAGCTTTTGGGCCTCTGGAACAGCTCCAAGGAATTCCGTGAGGCGATGATCTCGCCCGTGCTGGAGCCCGACAGCAAGAAGCAGGCTCTGACCAGTCTTCTCGCCGAGCAGTTGAAGCCTTCTCTTCTCAATCTGCTCAAGGTTCTGGCCGATCGTCATCGCCTTGCCGCTTTCGATGCGGTGTTGTTCCGCTACCTCGAGCTGTATCGGGATTCCCGCCGTATCGCTCTGGCCAAGGTCTCCACGGCCCAGGCCCTCAGTGATGAGCAGCTCGCTGCCCTCACTGGGAAAGTGCAGGCCATGGTCGGCACCGGAACCGTGGAACTCGAGCTCAGCGTCGATCCCAGCCTGATCGGTGGTTTCGTTGTGAACCTCGGCTCCCAGGTGATTGACGCCAGTCTTGCTGGCCAGGTTCGCCGTCTCGGTCTGTCGCTCGCCAAAGCGAGCTGAGGCTTCCTTCCCTACCCCGCTCCTCCACTCACCACCCTCCCCAGGGATTTCCCGCCATGGTTTCCATCCGTCCAGACGAGATCAGCGCCATTCTCAAACAGCAGATCGAGGACTATGACAAGTCCGTTTCGGTCAGCAACGTCGGCAGCGTGCTCCAGGTGGGCGACGGTATCGCCCGTGTCTACGGCCTGCAGCAGGCCATGGCCGGCGAGCTGCTTGAGTTCGAGGATGGCACTGAGGGCATCGCTCTCAACCTCGAAGACGACAACGTCGGCGCGGTTTTGATGGGTGAGGGCCTGGGGATTCAGGAGGGGAGCACGGTGCGGGCCACCGGAAAGATCGCTTCGGTTCCTGTGGGTGACGCCCTGCTGGGCCGGGTGGTCAACCCCCTGGGACAGCCGATCGATGGCAAGGGGGATCTTGCGACCAATGAAACGCGCCTGATCGAGTCACCCGCGCCTGGCATCATCCAGCGCAAATCGGTGCACGAGCCGATGCAGACCGGCATCACCGCCATCGACGCGATGATTCCGATCGGCCGTGGCCAGCGTGAGCTGATCATCGGCGACCGTCAGACCGGTAAGACCGCGATCGCCATCGACACCATCCTCAACCAGAAGGATCAGGATGTTGTCTGTGTGTATGTGGCCGTCGGTCAGAAAGCAGCGTCTGTGGCCCAGGTCACTGAGGTGCTGCGTGAGCGTGGTGCCCTCGACTACACGGTTGTGGTGGCGGCCAACGCTTCCGAGCCCGCGGCCCTTCAGTATCTGGCTCCCTACACCGGCGCCTCGATCGCTGAGTTCTTCATGTACAAGGGCAAGGCCACCCTGGTGATTTACGACGATCTCACCAAGCAGGCTCAGGCTTATCGCCAGATGTCTCTGCTGCTCCGTCGTCCGCCCGGTCGTGAGGCCTATCCCGGCGACGTGTTCTATCTCCACAGCCGTCTGCTTGAGCGTGCCGCCAAGTTGTCCGATGCCATGGGCAAGGGTTCCATGACCGCCTTGCCGATCATTGAAACCCAGGCCGGTGACGTGTCGGCTTACATCCCCACCAACGTGATTTCGATCACGGATGGCCAGGTGTTCCTCAGTTCTGATTTGTTCAACTCGGGCCTGCGTCCGGCCATCAACGTTGGTATCTCCGTGAGCCGGGTGGGTGGTGCTGCCCAGACCAAGGCGATCAAGAAGATTGCCGGCACCCTGAAGCTGGAACTGGCCCAGTTCGACGAACTGGCGGCGTTCTCTCAGTTCGCCTCGGACCTGGATGCGGCCACCCAGAAGCAACTCGGTCGCGGTAAGCGTTTGCGCGAGCTGCTCAAGCAGCCTCAGTTCAGCCCGCTGATTCTGGCTGAGCAGGTCGCCATCGTCTACGCCGGTGTCAAGGGACTGATCGACGATGTTCCCGTGGATCAGGTGGTGCAGTTCTCCCGTGAGCTGCGCGAGTACCTCAAGAGCAACAAGCCTGAGTTCATTCAGAAGATTCAGGAGGAGAAGGTGCTCAGCCCCGAGGCCGAAACCATGCTGAAGGAGGCTATCGCTGAAGTCACCTCCACCATGCTGGCCACCGCCAACTGAGGGCCTGAGCCATGGCAAATCTGAAGGAGATCCGAGACCGGATCAAATCGGTCAAGAACACTCGCAAGATCACCGAGGCGATGCGCCTGGTGGCTGCGGCCAAAGTGCGGCGGGCCCAGGAACAGGTGCTGCGTAGCCGTCCCTTCGCGGATCGGCTTGCACGCCTGCTGGAAAACCTCCAGTCGCGCATGCGTTTTGAAGATGCCGACGCTCCCCTGTTGGAGCAGCGCGACGTCGACACCATCACCCTGGTGGCTGTCACCGGTGATCGTGGCTTGTGTGGCGGCTACAACGCCAACATCATCAAGCGCACGGAGCAACGCTTCGCAGAGTTGAAGGGGCAGGGTTACAAAGTCGATCTGGTGTTGATCGGTCGTAAGGCGATCAGTTATTTCACCAATCGGCAGTACCCCATCCAGGCCACCTTCACCGGTCTGGAGCAGGTGCCTACGGCGGATGAAGCCGGTGCGATCGCCAACGAAGTGTTCGCAGAGTTTCTCTCTGACACCACCGATCGTGTGGAGATCATCTACACCAAATTCATCAACCTGGTGAGCTGCAAGCCCGTGGTGCAGACCCTGCTTCCCCTCGACCCCCAGGGGATTGCTGAGGCCGACGACGAAATCTTCCGTCTCACCACCAAGGAAGGTCGCCTCACGGTGGAAACCGGTTCGGGTCCTGCCAACACCCAGCCGAGCCTCCCTTCCGACATCGTGTTTGAGCAGAGCCCGGAGCAGTTGCTCAATGCTCTGCTGCCGCTCTATCTGCAGAACCAGCTGCTGCGTTCCCTTCAGGAAGCTGCCGCCTCTGAGCTCGCCAGCCGGATGACGGCGATGAACAATGCCAGCGACAACGCCAAGGCCCTCGCCAAGACTCTGACCCTTGACTACAACAAGGCCCGTCAGGCGGCGATCACTCAGGAGATTCTTGAAGTGGTGGGTGGTGCCGCTGCGATGGCCTGACCTTGGGTTGCACTGACAGCTTTTCTCAACGAGGCCGGCCTTCGGGTCGGCTTTTTTGTTGTGTTGGCGCCAGTGCCGACCCTCCCTCCTGAGAGGATGCTGCTTTCCGTCACCGTTTCAACAAGGATGAGCGATTCCACTGCGGCCCCCTCCTTCGCCATCACCGTTGAATTGGATGGTCAGCAGCATGCCTTTCCGTGCACCCCTGAGCAAACGGTGCTCGCCGCTGCCGAAGCGGCGGGTGTTCCTCTGCCCAGTTCCTGCTGCGCCGGGGTGTGCACGACCTGCGCGGCCCGCATCACCGAGGGCGAGGTGCATCAGCCCGATGCCATGGGCGTAAAAGAGGAGCTGCGCCAGGATGGTTTTGCCCTTCTGTGTGTGTCTTACCCCCGTTCCGATCTCAAGGTGATCGCCGGTCAGGAGGATGCGCTGTATGAGGCCCAGTTCGGTCAGTATCAGAAGTGAAGCTGCTGCACCGTCACGTCACCCTGGTCAGTCCTCCAGGGTTGCCGGCAGCTCAGCTGAGGCCCTGGTTGCGTGATCAGCTGCGCCGGCACGGTGAACCGCTGCGCTGGGCGATCACCTCGGTGGCACCCACAGCCGAAGGCGACAGCCGCCTGTTGCGTCTCGAGGCCGTGTGGATCCAGTGACGGCAGCGTCCCTGCCCACCCTGCTGCTGGTGCCCACCGGCATCGGTTGCGCGATCGGTGGCTACGCCGGGGATGCCCTGGCCAGCGCGCGACTGCTGGCGGCGGCCTCAGGTTGCCTGGTGACCCACCCGAATGTGATGAATGGAGCCGCGCTCTACTGGAGCGATCGCCGCATCCATTACGTGGAGGGCTACGCCCTGGATCGCTTCGCCGCCGGCGACTGGGCCCTGCAACCCGTGCGTCAGCAACGGATCGGCCTCCTGCTGGATGCCGGGATTGAGCCGGAGTTGCGTCAGCGCCATCTGCAGGTGGCGGATGGCTGCCGGGCGACGTTGGGGCTGGAGATCGGACCTGTGCTCAGCACCGATCAACCGCTCGGGGTCCATCTGGAGCTGGGGGAGAGCGGCGTGAGCTGGGGAACCCTGGAGCATCCCGATGCCTTGCTGCGCGCCGGAGAGCGCCTGAAAGACGCTGGCGCCACGGCGATCGCTGTGGTGGCGCGCTTTCCCGAGGATCCTGAGAGTGACGCTCTGGTGGCCTATCGCCACGGCAGTGGTGTGGATGCCCTCGCCGGTGCGGAGGCGGTGATCAGCCATGCGCTCGTGCGTCACCTGCAGATCCCCTGCGCCCATGCGCCGGCCCTGTCGCCGTTGCCCCTTGATCCGCAGCTGGACCCCCGCGCGGCGGGGGAGGAACTGGGATACACGTTCCTGGCCTGTGTGTTGGTGGGGCTGAGCCGGGCGCCGGATCTGGTGGTGCCAACTGGTCTCGCTGGTGCGCGCAGCCTGCGGTTGCAGGCTGCTGATCTCGGTGCAGTGGTGGTGCCTGATGGGGCCCTGGGCGGCGAGGCCGTGCTGGCGTGTGTTGAGCGAGGGATCCCGGTGATCACCGTCGCCAATGCCTCCCTGCTGCAGGTGACTGCAGCGGCCCTCGGCCTGGCGGATCGGGTGCTGCCGGCGGCGAGCTATGCCGAGGCGGCGGGGTTGGTGCTCAGCTTGAGGGAGGGGATTGCTCCCGCAGCGCTGCAGCGGCCGCTGCGGCCACTGCAGGAGAGTTGCTGATTCAGCGCAGGCAGGCCATCGGGTGTCTCGGGGGAACACCCAGCGCTTTGGCAACGCCTGGATGGCAGACGGCCCCTTGGACGGTGTTGAGGCCGGAGAGCAGTTCAGGCCGCTCGGTCACCGCTTCCTCCAGGCCGCGGCCGGCGATGCCGAGGATGTAGGGGAGCGTGACGCTCACCAGTGCTTCGGTGGAGGTGAACGGCACCGCACCGGGCATGTTGCCCACGGCGTAGTGCTGCACGCTGTGGATGGTCACCGTGGGGTCGGTGTGGGTTGTTTCCCGGCTGGTGGCTACACAGCCCCCCTGATCGATCGCCACATCGACGATCACCGAGCCGGGTTGCATCTGTTGCACCATCTCCTCATCCACCAGCGTGGGAGCACGGCCGCCGGGGGTGAGCACAGCACCGATCAGCAGGTCGGCGGTGGGCACCAGCCGTTCCAGCAGGCCGCGGCTGCTCACCACGCTCATCAGCCGCCCGCGCCGGTCGGCTTCCAAACTGCGCAACCGTTCGGGGGAGCGATCCAGCAGCATCACCTCCGCATCCATCGCCGCCGCCAGTCGGGCCGCATTCCAGCCCACCGTGCCGGCTCCGAGCACGACCACACGGGCCGGGCGCACGCCGGTGCAGCCACCGATCAGCACGCCGCGTCCACCGTTCGGCCTCTCCAGCAGCCGCGCGCCCACCTGAGCCGCGAGGCGTCCGGCGATTTCGCTCATCGGCGCCAGCAGGGGCAGGCTGCCATTTTCGAGTTGCACCGTCTCGTAGGCCACGCCGGTGGTGCCCGCATCCAGCAGGGCCTGCCCCACCTTCGGGTAGGCGGCCAGATGCAGGTAGGTGAACAGCACCATGTCATCGCGAAGGAACCGGAATTCTTCCTCCTGCGGTTCTTTCACTTTCACCACCAGATGGGCAGCCCAGGCGGTGTCCCGGTCCACCACCTGGGCGCCGGCCGCTGCAAAGGCTGCATCGGCGATGCCAGCGCCATCACCGGCGCCGGCCTGCACGCGCACCTCCAACCCCTGGGTGACCAGATCCCTGACGCCATCGGGGGTGAGGGCCACCCGCTGCTCATCCGCCTTGATTTCGGTGGGAACCCCGATGCTCGCCATCGGAGCGGTGAGAATGGAGTGGGCCATGGCTGCGGGGCTGTTGCTTCAATCTGGCTCAGACGGCAGCGATCGGCAGCCGCCAGCCTGTGCCGAAAGCCTGACGGCTCACCTTCAGGAGCGGCGGCGCCTGGCGTCGTTTGAATTCGGCCCGGCGGAACAGGCGCAGCACCCGGGTGATCGTCTCGGGGGCATGGCCCCGCTGCAGCAACGCCTCCTCTCCGCAATGCTCTTCGATCAGGTCGCGCAGCAGCGGATCGAGCACGGCGTAATCGGGCAGCGAATCGCTGTCTTTTTGGTCGGGCCTCAATTCGGCGCTGGGGGGTTTCTCCCGGATCGGGCGCCCCACCAGTTCGCCGTTGGTCGGCAGCCCGAGGTCGCGGCGGCAGGTCTGGCTGGCCGGACTGTCGAGCCAGTCGCAGAGAGCGAAGACGGTGGATTTGTAGAGGTCACCGATCACCGCCAGGCCCCCGTTCATGTCGCCATAGAGGGTGCAGTACCCCACCGCCAGTTCCGATTTGTTGCCGGTGGAGAGCAGCAACTGCCCCTGCTGGTTGGCCACGGCCATCAGCAGGGTGCCGCGGATGCGCGACTGGAGATTCTCGGCGGTCACATCCGCCGGCGGACCCTGGAGCACCGGCGTCAGTGTGGCGGCGAAGCTGTCCATGAGCGCCTCGATCGGTGTGGTGTCGGTGTGGAGGCCCAGTCGATGCGCCAAGGCAGCGGCGTCCTCGATCGAGCCCCTGGAGCTCCAGGGGGAGGGCATCAGCAGGGCCTGCACCCGATCGGCCCCCAGGGCAGCGCAGGCGATCACGGCCACCAGGGCGGAATCGATGCCTCCACTGAGGCCGAGCAGGGCGCGCTGGAAGCCACATTTGCCGGCGTAGTCGTGCACCCCCAGCACCAGAGCGCGCAGCAGTTGCTCTTCGCGGCTCATGGCGTGGTGATCGGGCCTGATCGCTGCGGCCCCTTTGGGGTTGAGCTCAGACGCGGCGGCTGTGCTGCCGGCATCCCAGAGGTCCAGGGCTTCCTTGCAGATCGGCAGCTGCAGGGTCAGCGTCGGTACGGCCTGACCCTCCTGCCTGGGGCGGTCGATCACAAAGCTGCCGCCATCAAAGATCAGCTCATCGTTGCCCCCCACCTGATTCACGTAGATCACCGGGCAGTTGAGGCGGGCGGCGGCCCGTGCGGCCAGCTCGCGGCGCAGGGGGGATTTCTCCTGGGCGAACGGGGAGGCGGAAAGATTCAGCAGCAGATCCACGCCGAGCGGTTCGAGGGCCGCCACAGGATCGGGGCCTGTGAGCCGCTGGTTCTGGAGCGCGGGCTCCACCCAGAGGTCTTCGCAGATGGTGAGTCCCAGACGCCAGGGCTGCCCGGCCAGGTTGAGGGTCAGGCAGGAGGGGCCGCTGGCGGCGCGGAAGTAGCGGCTTTCATCAAACACGTCGTAGCTGGGGAGCAGCTGTTTGCGTCCCACCACCCGCCACCGTCCCGCCTGGATCAAGGCCACGGCATTGAATAGATGGGGCAGAGCGCTGTCCCCGGCTGGTTCCACCACGCCCACCAGCACGGCCAGCGCCGGGGCGAGGTCGTGCAGGTCTTGGCTCAGGTGGTCCATCACCGTCTGTTGCTGAGCCACCCCTGTGGGGTTGAGCAGCAGGTCGCGCGGGGGATAGCCCCAGAGCGAGAGTTCCGGCGTCAGCAGCAGATCCGCCGGTTCGCTCTGCTGCTGGCTCTGTTGGCAGGCGGCGAGGATGCGCGCGGCATTGCCAGGTAGATCGCCCACCAGTGGATTGATCTGGGCCAGGGCGATGCGCATGGATCCTCAGCCCGAGCCGGGGGCAAAACCATAGAAATTGTGCTTCAGCAGCAGGGGGTGCAGGGCGGCTGGAATCTGTTCCGCGGCAGGCCGTTGCCGGATGTTCGAACTGGCCGTCGCTGGAATCGTGAGCGGCAAGATCTCCAACTGGCCGCCCAGGTTGCGTAATTGGTCGAGATCCTGGTGCTGGATCGGGAAGCCTTGGCGGGGCACGATCACCAGTTGGCAGCGTTGCAGCAGCGATGCCGCGTCTTTCCAGCGGGGGATCTGGGCAGTGAGGTCACTGCCCACCACAAAGCTGAGGGGGCGACCGGGCCAGCGCGCTTCGGCGCGTTGCAGGGTGGTGATGGCGTACGGGCTGCTGAGCTCCTGCACCAGCTGCAACCGGGGGGCCTGCATCGACTGCACCAGGGTGCTGAGCAATTCGAGGCGCTGCTCCAGGGGGATGGCGTGCTGCTTGGAGGGGTTGTCGCTCGCCCAGGTGGCCACCTCGGAAAAGCGGTCGGTCAGTCCCTCCAGCAGCGCCTGATGCCCGCAGGTGGGCGGATCGGCGCTGGTGCCGAACAGGGCAAGGCCAGGAGCTGCCGTCATGGCAGCAGCTCTCGCAGGCCGCCCCGATCCCGGCGCTGGGGCCAGGTCATCAGAAGTCGCCCCAGCGTGGCGTCCTGCCAGGCGAGCCGCTTCAGCAGGCTGGTGGGCTGTGGTTGGCTCCGCCGGCCTCGGCCCCGTTGCTCCAGGAGCCAGCGAGCGGTGAGTCGCCCGGTGCGGCGGGTGGTGTGGACGGCCAGAGCCGCCTGGGCCATAGCTACCGGTGCCGCTGGTGCCAGGGAGAGGCCGGCTGTGAATGGGGCAGCCACCAACAGCAGCTGGCGGACGCCGCTGAGGGCCACCTGAATGCCCAGCTGGGCCCCGCCGATCAGGGCGTTGTGGCCCGAGAGTCGCTGCAGCAGCCGGCGGGCGGCGGGTCCCCCCATGGGCAGATCATAGAGCTGGCAGAGCTGCACCACCAGGGCCGTGTCGCAGGCGAGACCTCCGGCCAGATCCAGCAGCACCAAGGGATTGGCCGCGACGCCCGCCGCCTTGAGGGCGGCGTAGCGACCGATCAGCCCCTGGGCCGCTTGGCGCCTGCGCTTCAGTCGACCAGCCTCCAGCGCCTGCTGCAGTCGTTCCGCCTGGCGCAGAGCGTTGAGGGCGAGCAGGGCCGGGCCCTGCGCCTCCAGCCACTGCTGCAGGCCTGTGGCCAGGGCCGTGATCCGGGCGGCCATGGCCCGGCTGCGCACCCGGCCATCCTCCAGCCGCACCGCCTGACGCGGTGCGGCGGCTACCGCCACGGGGGCGACCATGCCGTTGGGGAGTCGCCGCTGGATGCTCTGCAGCAAGGCGTCGAGCTCCTGTGGCGGCCAGCAATCGCTGCGGTTGAGCACCGGCAGCACGGGTTTGCCGCCGTCGCGCAGGGCTTCGAGGGCCTCCAGTTCCACACGGGTGATGTCGCCATCCAGCACCAACAGCACCAGATCGGCCTGCAGCGCCACCCGAGCGGCCAGCCGGGCCCGTCCGGCAGCGGCGACCTCATCGATGCCCGGGGTGTCCACCAGATCGACGCCCTTCAGCCCCGGCACAGCGATGGGCCAGGGTACGGCCTGCTGTTGGCGGGTGCAGCCATGGGCGACGTCGGTGGCCAGCACGGCCTCCCCCACCAGTGCATTCACCAGGCTCGACTTCCCAACACCGACGCGCCCGAACACCGCCACCCGCAGCCGTCGCTGAGCCAATCGATCGAGTTGGCGTTCCAGCGCCTTGAGGTTGCCGGCCAGCAGCGTGGTTTCCCTGGGGGTGAGGTGCAGCTCCGCACGCCACTGGTCCAGCAGCTGCAGGCAACGTTTCAGGGTGGATGGCCCCCCGTCGCAGGCATGGCTGGGATCGCTGGCTCTCATTCCGCTATCCCCACGCCCGCACCTTTGCGCCACCAGCCGGCCAGCACCGCCAGCACCGCATCGGCACCGATCACGCCCACAAAGCCGCCGAATTCATCCACCACCACGCGCACACCGCTGTTGTCGCGTCGGAAGCTGGTGAGCAAGCGGTCGGCCCGGATCATCTCGGGCACGAACTCCACCGGCTCGCAGAGATCAGCGGCACTGAGCTGACCGCGTTGCTCCAGCAGGGCAGTGAGCAGCTGATCGCGACTGGCCACCCCAAGCACCCGATCCACCTCGGCGCCGAGCACGACCCACCAGGCCGAGGGGTTCGCCAGCAGCTGGGGGCGGAGGGCTTCGAGCGAGGCGGCACCCTCCAGGGTGGGTGCGGCCACGCGGGGGGTCATCAGATCCCTGGCGGTGAGGTCATTGAGTTGGAACACCTTGGCGATCATCGCCGCCTCATCGGCTTCGATCTGTCCCTTCTGGGAGCCGAGGCGTGCCAGCAGCCGGATTTCGTTCTCGTCGGTGCTGATTTCATTCTCTTCACTGATCGCAGGCAGCAATCGCTCCAGCAGCAGCACCAGGGGTCGCATCAGCACCCCGAGCCAGTGCAGCACCGGCGCGCTGGCCAGGGCCACGGGGAGGGCGAGCCGGGTGCCGATCGCCTTGGGAAGAATTTCACCCAGCAGAATCACCAGCACGGTGAGGGCCACCGAAAACAGCGGCAGGGCCACGTCGCTGAACTGGTTTTTCTGAAACACCCAAGCGGCGTAGCCGCCGAGCATCATGCTGCCGAAAATGTTGAACCCATTATTGGCGATCACCAGCACCGAGAGGGTGCGGCCGAGGCGTTGACGCAACTGGGCCAGCCGTCGTGCTCCCGCTGGCGGCCCTGTCCGTGCGGCCAGCTCGTGCACGCGCACGGGATTGACCGTGAGCAGGGCCGCTTCAACGCCCGAGCAGACGGCGGATCCCGCCAGCACCACCAGCACCATCAACAGCAGGGTCAGCAGGTCGGTGGTCATGCCGGGGTGCTTTGCCTGCCATCCTGACGGTTCCCTGTCACTCTGTCTCCGCCGTGATCGACCAGCAGCGTCATGCCCAGCGACGTGAGCGCTGTTTCGCTGAGCTCGGTGGTGCGGCGGCGGTGATCCCGGCGGCGACGCTGGTCACCCACCATGCCGATTGCGAGTGGCCGTTCCGGCAGGACAGCGACTTCTGGTATCTCACCGGATTCGACGAACCCGATGCGGTGGCGCTGCTGTTGCCCCACCGAGCGGAGGGTGAGCGCTATGTGCTGTTTGTGAATCCGCGCGAGCCAGGCGCCGAGGTGTGGACCGGCCGGCGCTGGGGCTGTGAGGGAGCGGTGGAGCACTACGGGGCGGACATCGCCCACCCTCGCGATGAGCTGGAACAACGCCTGCCGGAGTATCTCAAGGGTGCGGAGGGCATCGCCTTTCGGGTCGGGCGGCACCCCGCCGTGGAACCCCTGGTGCTGAAGGCCTGGGCCCAGCAGCTGGATCGGGCGCCGCGCAGTGGTGCAGCGGCCCTGGGGTTGGTGGCTCCCTGCCCGATGCTGCATCGCCAGCGCCTGCGCAAGGAGCCGGAGGAACTGGCGCGTCTGCGGCAGGCCTGCCGCATTTCGGCGGAGGCCCATGAGCTGGCCCGGGCTGCTGTGGAGCCGGGGATGGGCGAGCGACAGGTGCAAGCCCTGATTGAACAGCATTTTCTCGCCGCCGGGGCTCGCGGGCCGGCCTACAGCTCGATCGTGGCCGGTGGCGATAACGCCTGCGTGCTCCATTACATCGACAATCGGGATCCCTTGCGTGACGGAGATCTGTTGCTGATCGACGCGGGCTGCTCCCTTCCCGATTACTACAACGGCGACATCACCCGCACCTTTCCGGTGAATGGGCGCTTCAGTGCGGAGCAGCGGCAGCTGTATGCGCTGGTGCTGTCGGCCCAGGAGGCCGCAGTGGCGGCGGTGCAACCGGGCGCGACCGCGGAGGATGTGCATCAGACCGCCCTGCGGCAGCTGGTGGAGGGCTTGCTGGAGCTCGGCCTGCTGCGCGGCGAGGTCGACGGCGTGATTGAGCAGGGCGCCTATCGCCACCTCTACATGCACCGCACCGGCCATTGGCTCGGGTTGGATGTGCACGATGTGGGGGCCTATCGCCTCGGTGAGCATCCGGTGGAACTGGAGCCGGGCATGGTGCTCACGGTGGAACCGGGGCTCTATGTGAGCGATCGCTTGCCCGTGCCTGAGGGGCAGCCGGCGATTGAGGAGCGCTGGAAGGGCATCGGTATCCGCATCGAGGATGATGTGGCCGTGAGGGATCGCGCTGAGGTGGCCTGCGGCCATGAGGTGCTCACGGCCGCCGCCGCCAAGAGCCTGGCGGCGATGGAGCGCTGAGCGGCGATCACACAATCTGGCGATCACACAACCTGCAGGGCGACCCACACCACCCCCACGGTGAGCAGCATCAGGGTTCCCAGGGGCTCGCCGAGGTGTTCCGCCAGGTGATCGGCATGGTGGGCGATTCGGCGGGCGAGCAACAGCACGCTCAGGCTGAGCAGCAGCAGCCCGCCCAGCACCAGCGCGGAGTTCTGCTGAACCAACCAGTCCAGAACATGGCTGACCTCCAGAGTCACCAGCAGGACGGCGCTGATCAGCAGGGACCACTCCCTGCCCAACACGCTCCAAGGCATTCCGTTCATGGCGCTGATGCCGGCCCCAGAGCATGACACCAGTCGAGGGCGGCGGTGGTGCTGGCCAGCACCCGATCCGCACCCGCATCCTGCAGGCGTTGTTCGTAGTGGCGTCGCGCTGAGGTCTGCTCTGCCCCATGCAGATGGGGGGGGGCCACCGCCAGGCTCACGAAGGTCTGGTCAGGGCATTGCGCGCGCGCTTGAACCACCGTCTGCACGTCGGCGACGGTGTCGCCCAGGTAGGCAATCGGGGGTGCACCGGCACCGAGGGGTGCCTGAAGAAGGCTCTGGGCCAGGCGGAGCAGGCCGGTGGGATCCGGCTTGTCGGGGGCATCGCCCATGGCGATCAGGGGTGGGGACTCCAGCCCCAGCCGCTGGCTGAGCAGGAAACGGGCTGAGGGAGGCTCAGCCCCGCTCACGAAGCCCCAGGTCACGGCCATCGCCGTGAGGTCGGTGAAGAACTGCCGTTCCACCAGCAGGGGTTCATCGATGATGTAACCGGTCCAGGCACGGGGATCGCCATCCGGCTGGTCGCCGAAATAGAAACGACTGAACATCTCCACCAGATCCGGTCTTGGCGGCAGGGTGAAGGCGTTGTTCTCACCAGATTGAGCCTGGCGCCGACGCAGCAGCTCCAGACTGGCGTCCCAGTCGTTGTTCCATCGCCCTTCTCCCTTGAGGGCATCGATCACTCCTGGCTCAGGTCGCCAGCCGCAGTAGTGCTCCACGGTCGCCTGCAGGGCGCGCCGATAGCTACCGGCCACATCGCGGATCACACCATCGATGTCAAAGAGAAGAAGGCAGCGGGGCCGATCCTTGGAACGCTTCAGCAGGGGCGATCGCGGGTGGCTGGTAGGTTAGTTGTTTGTCCTGATTTCTTGAGCGCTGACACCATGACGGTTTCCGAAGGCGCTGCAGCCGACCAGGAGGTCGCGACCGCAGCACCAGCAGTCGAATCGGCTCCCGAACCTGCGGCGGCCGAGCAGGCTCAGGAGGCCACGGAAGGCCGTCCGGTGATGCGGGGCGGCAGTGCGGCACTGGCGTCCGCCACGATCGATGCTGATGGGGTTCCCTCCGGTTACACCCCCAAGGCGGATGAGGGTCGCTTTCTGCTGAAGATCCTCTGGCTGCCCGACAACGTCGCTCTGGCCGTTGACCAGATCGTGGGCGGTGGTCCGAGCCCGCTCACCTCCTACTTCTTCTGGCCTCGCGAGGACGCCTGGGAGACCCTCAAGACTGAGCTGGAGGGCAAAAGCTGGATCACGGACAACGAGCGTGTCGAGGTTCTGAACAAGGCCACCGAGGTGATCAATTATTGGCAGGAAGAGGGCAAGGGCAAGAGCCTCGAAGAGGCCAAGCTCAAGTTCCCTGAAGTCACCTTCTGCGGTACCGCCTGAGTTTGGCTTGCCATGGCCTGTTGGGCACAGACCGACCACGTCATCACCGCCCTTTCGGGCGGTTTTTTGATGGCTGATCGCGACCCGCGGGCAAAAAAAAATCTCCCCGAAGGGAGACGCGTCTGGCTCCTGAACGGAGAAGATGATTGGAAATTATTTGGTTATTTGGCTGCCTGAACGCGGGCGCGGGCTCGATCGAGAGTCTGCTGTGCCTTCACCTTCTCTGGAGTCGGTGATTGACCTTCCATGCGAGTCACGGCCGCTCGGGCTTGCTCCAAATCAGCCTCGGCTTCACTGGCATTGATGCTGCTGCCCAGTTCCGCCGAATTCACAAGCACCGTCACTTCATCGGCTTCCACCTCGGCAAAGCCTCCCATCAAGGCGATGGATTGCCAGCCATTGGTGTCGCGGACGCGCAACACTCCCACATCCAGCGCCGCAAGCAACGACACATGGCCGGGGAGGATGCCGAGCTGACCGGTGGTGCTGGGGAGGATCACCTCATCAGCACGTCCATCAAAAACGTTCTGGTCTGGAGCCAGAACGCGAAGGGTGAGTGACATGAACCTTGAATCGGAGGGGTGAGCGGACGAGGGATCGCAATCAAGGGGTGTGCATCACACCCCCCGACCAATCACTTGGATTCAGCGTTGATCTTCTCTGCCTTGGCTTTGACCTCGTCGATATTGCCAACGAGATAGAAGGCCTGTTCAGGAAGGTGATCGAGTTCACCGGCCAGGATCTGATTGAAGCCGG
The DNA here is from genome assembly GCF_014279595.1 of Synechococcus sp. RS9909. Lineage (NCBI taxonomy): Bacteria > Bacillati > Cyanobacteriota > Cyanophyceae > Synechococcales > Synechococcaceae > Synechococcus > Synechococcus sp. RS9909. The sequence goes on along the minus strand of NZ_CP047943.1, from coordinate 2,084,271 downwards.
CGATGGTGTCTTCGAGCTTCACATACTTACCAGGCATGCCGGTGAAGATTTCAGCCACGAAGAAAGGTTGGGAGAGGAACTTCTCGATCTTGCGGGCGCGATCCACGGTGCGACGATCGTCTTCAGAGAGCTCATCGAGGCCGAGAATGGCGATGATGTCTTGCAGTTCCTTGTAGCGCTGCAGGGTGGACTGCACAGCACGGGCTGTGCGGTAATGCTCATCACCCACAACGGCCGGTTGCAGCATGGTGCTGGTGGAGTCGAGGGGATCCACAGCCGGATAGATCCCTTTGGAAGCAAGGGCACGGTTCAACACCGTGGTGGCATCAAGGTGGGCGAAGGTGGTAGCCGGTGCCGGGTCCGTGAGGTCGTCAGCGGGGACGTAGACCGCCTGGATCGAGGTGATCGAACCTTCGACGGTGGAAGCGACGCGCTCCTGCAGGGCGCCCACGTCGGTGCCGAGGGTCGGCTGATAGCCCACAGCGGAAGGCATGCGACCCAGCAGGGCGGAGACTTCGGATCCAGCCTGAACGAAACGGAAGATGTTGTCGATGAACAGCAGCACGTCCTGTTTGTTCACATCACGGAAGTGCTCAGCCATGGTGAGAGCTGACAGGCCCACGCGCATGCGAGCGCCGGGGGGCTCGTTCATCTGGCCGTAGCAGAGAGCCACCTTCGACTTGGAGAGGTCGTCAGCGTTGATCACACCGGAATCCTTGAATTCCTCGTAGAGATCATTGCCCTCACGGGTGCGCTCACCCACGCCACCGAACACGGATACACCACCGTGCTCCTTGGCGATGTTGTTGATCAGCTCCTGAATCAGCACGGTTTTGCCGACACCGGCGCCACCGAAAAGGCCCACCTTGCCGCCCTGGCGATAGGGCGCGAGCAGGTCGATCACCTTGATGCCGGTCTCGAACACCTTAGGCTTGGTTTCGAGTTCGGTGAGTTTGGGAGCTTCGCGGTGAATCGGCGCTGTGGCGGTCGCATTCACCGGGCCCTGTTCATCGACGGGCTCGCCGAGCACGTTGAAAATGCGTCCGAGGGTGGCTTCACCAACGGGAACCGAGATGGCGGTACCGGTGTCCACCGCTTCCATGCCACGCACCAGGCCGTCGGTGCTGCTCATGGCCACGGCGCGGACGCGATGGTCACCCAGCAACTGCTGAACCTCGGCGGTGAGTGCCACTTGCTGACCGGTGGCATTGGTGCCTTCGATCCGGAGCGCATTGAGGATCTTGGGCAACTTGCCGGCTGGAAATTCCACGTCCAGAACCGGGCCGATCACTTGGCGGACAACACCCTTGGTACCGGCGGAGGCGGGAGCAGCAGCGGCCATAAGAAAGGAGGAGTTCGCCTGAGCGGCGCAACCTTACCACCGCAATGGCTGCCGAGGTTGGGTTCGGTCACCCGCACGCCGAGGTGCTGGCGGAGTCTTGGATCGGAAGCGTAGGTTGGCACTCGTCGGCCTCGAGTGCCAGCTCGTGCCGGCCCGTGGCGCTTCGCGCCTCCTGTTCCTGCTCCTGCATTCACCCATGGCAGCTGTTTCCCTCAGCGTCTCCACCGTCAAGCCCCTTGGAGATCGCGTTTTCGTCAAAGTGTCTGAGTCGGAGGAGAAGACCGCCGGTGGCATCCTTCTGCCTGATACCGCCAAGGAAAAGCCCCAGGTGGGCGAGGTGGTCCAGGTGGGGCCCGGCAAGCGCAACGACGACGGTTCCCGTCAGGCCCCGGAAGTGGGCGTGGGCGACAAGGTGCTTTACAGCAAGTACGCCGGTACCGACATCAAGCTCGGTGGCGATGAATACGTGCTGCTGTCCGAGAAGGACATTCTCGCCGTCGTGAACTGAGGCTTCCGAGCCCCAGGCCCAATCCTCAGGATCAGGGCCTGATCGATTGACTGACCGTTTTCACATCCTCTTGTATTCCTGCCTCCCATGGCCAAGCGCATCATCTACAACGAGAACGCCCGTCGCGCGCTCGAGAAAGGCATCGACATCCTGGCCGAGTCTGTGGCCGTGACCCTCGGTCCCAAGGGCCGGAACGTGGTGCTCGAGAAGAAGTTCGGTGCTCCCCAGATCATCAACGATGGCGTCACCATCGCCAAGGAGATCGAGCTCGAGGATCACATCGAGAACACAGGTGTGGCCCTGATTCGTCAGGCTGCTTCCAAGACCAACGACGCCGCCGGTGACGGCACCACCACCGCCACCGTCCTGGCGCACGCCATGGTGAAGGCCGGTCTGCGCAACGTGGCCGCCGGTGCCAATGCGATCACCCTCAAGAAGGGCATCGACAAGGCTGCCGATTTCCTCGTCGGCAAGATCAAGGAGCACGCCAAGCCGATCAGCGACAGCAACGCCATCGCCCAGGTGGGCACCATTTCCGCCGGCAACGATGAGGAAGTGGGTCGGATGATCGCCGACGCCATGGACAAAGTCGGCAAGGAAGGCGTGATCTCCCTGGAAGAGGGCAAATCGATGACCACCGAGCTGGAGGTCACCGAGGGCATGCGTTTCGACAAGGGCTACATCTCGCCCTATTTCGCCACCGACACGGAGCGGATGGAAGCCGTCCTCGATGAGCCCTACATCCTTCTCACTGACAAAAAGATCGGTCTGGTGCAGGATCTGGTGCCCGTGCTCGAGCAGATCGCCCGCACCGGCAAGCCCCTGCTGATCATCGCGGAAGACATCGAGAAGGAAGCGCTCGCCACCCTGGTGGTGAACCGTCTGCGTGGTGTGCTGAACGTGGCTGCCGTCAAGGCACCCGGCTTCGGTGATCGCCGCAAGGCCATGCTCGAGGACATGGCTGTGCTCACCAATGGCCAGCTCATCACCGAAGATGCCGGCCTCAAGCTCGAGAACGCCAAGCTCGAGATGCTGGGCACCGCCCGTCGCGTGACCATCAATAAGGACACCACCACCATCGTGGCCGAAGGCAACGAGGTGGCCGTGAAGGCGCGCTGCGAGCAGATCAAGAAGCAGATGGACGAAACCGAGTCCACCTATGACAAAGAGAAGCTCCAGGAGCGTCTCGCCAAGCTCGCCGGTGGTGTGGCCGTGGTGAAGGTGGGTGCAGCCACCGAAACCGAGATGAAAGACAAGAAACTCCGTCTCGAAGATGCCATCAACGCCACCAAGGCGGCTGTTGAGGAGGGCATTGTTCCTGGCGGCGGTACCACCCTGGCCCATCTCGCCCCCGCGCTTGAGCAGTGGGCCGCAGGCAGCCTCAACGGTGAGGAGCTGATCGGTGCCAAAATCGTGGCGGCGGCCCTGACCGCTCCCTTGATGCGCATCGCCGAGAACGCTGGTGTCAACGGTGCTGTGGTCGCAGAAAACGTGAAGGCCAAGCCTTTCAATGAGGGCTACAACGCTGCCAACGGCGAATATGTCGACATGCTGGCTGCCGGCATTGTCGATCCCGCCAAAGTGACCCGCTCCGGACTGCAGAACGCTGCCTCCATCGCCGGCATGGTGCTCACCACCGAGTGCATCGTGGCCGATCTGCCCGAGAAAAAGGAAGCAGCTCCTGCCGGTGGCGGCATGGGCGGTGGCGATTTCGACTACTGATCGACGGCTCCGCAAGCATCAACGATTCACCCCCGCTGCGGCGGGGGTTTTTTCATGCTGACTATTTCATGTTCATGCCAACCGCTTGGCTCTCGCTGAAGCTTGAAGACTGGCGCCAACGCGCGTCAGCGAAGCCAGCCAGCACTGAGGATCACGGCCAGGCTGAGGAAGATCGCCAGGCAGGTCCAGGTGAAGCGGTTCAGCGTGGCTTCAGCACTGCTGGCACTGGTGAACATCGAGCTGCCGCTGGCGGCCAACCCGCCCATGCCATCGCCCTTCGGGCTGTGCAACAGCACGAGCAGGATGAGCAGCACGCCGCTGCCGATCCAGATCCAGGAGAGAACGGAGGTGAGCATGGAATGGGGAATCAGACGGGTTGGGGCAGGCGGGAGCGCGAGGCGAGGGCATCGATCGCTTCAATCAGGCTCGCACCCGACATGGCGTCGGGTTTAGGCAGATCAAGCAATTGCAGCAGCGTGGGCGCAATGTCAGCGAGGCCACCGTTGTCACGCAGCTGGATCGCATTCCCCAGACCGGGCACCTTGCGCCGCTCCCCTTCCACCAGAATCACCGGCACCGGATTGGTGGTGTGGGCGGTCCAGGCCTGACCATCAGGGCCCTGCATCACTTCAGCGTTGCCATGGTCGGCGGTGATCAGCATCGTGCCGCCCATGCGGCCCACCGCGTCCAGCAGGCGGCCGATGCAGTGATCCACTGCCTGGATCGCTTCGGTGGCTGCGGCCATCACGCCGGTGTGCCCCACCATGTCGGGGTTGGCGTAGTTGATCACGATCAGGGAATACACCCCCTTCTCGATGGCGGCAATGCAGCTGTCGGTGAGGCTGGCCGCGGCCATGGCGGGAGCCTGGTCGTAGGTGGCCACCCTTGGTGAAGGCACCAGGTGACGATCCTCCCCGTCCAGCGGTTGCTCGATCCCCCCGTTCATGAAATAGGTGACGTGGGGATATTTTTCCGTTTCAGCGGTGCGGTATTGCTTCAGGCCGTGCTCCGCCACCACCTGGCCGAGCAGCTGATCGAGCGATTCCGGCGGGAAAGCCACAGCCACGGGCAAATCGGCTTCGTATTGGGTGAACGTCACCACGTTGAGCCTGGGGTGATGCCCGCGCTCAAAGCCATCAAAGTGCTCGAGACAGAGCGCCTGAACCAGTTGACGGGCCCGGTCGGGGCGGAAGTTGAACACCACCAGGCCATCCCCATCGCGCAGGCACCGATCGTTCAGGCGCACCGGTTCGAGGAATTCATCCGTGGTGCCCTGCGCATAACTCGCTGCCACCGCTTCAGCAGCGCTCAGGCCGCTGCTGGGGAGCGTGGGATCGGTCAGCAGGGCATGGGCCTTGCTGGTGCGCTCCCAGCGATGATCCCGATCCATGGCCCAGTAGCGACCGCAGAGACTGGCCAGTTCGCCCACGCCGCAGGAGTGGATCGCTTCCTCCACCTGGCGGATGTAGCGGGGCGCACTGTCGGTGGGGGTGTCGCGACCGTCGGTGATCGCATGAATAGCCACGCGCTCCAGGCCTTCGGCGGCGGCCCAGCGCAGCAGGCCGCAGAGGTGATCCACGTGGCTGTGCACGCCTCCATCGGAGCAGAGCCCGAGCAGATGGAGCGTGCCGCCGCTGCGGCGCAGGTCTGCGGCCAGCTCCCGCAGAGCCTCTCGTTCCCCCAGCTGACCGTTGCGCACGGTTTCGCTGATGCGAACCAGCTCCTGGCGGATGATCCGACCGGCTCCGATTGTGAGGTGGCCCACCTCCGAGTTCCCCATCTGCCCATCCGGGAGACCCACATGGGCGCCGCTGGCTTCGATCAGCGCGTGGGGATAGGCGTGCCAGAGGGCATCCATCACCGGTGTCTGCGCACTGCGGATCGCGTTGTGATCCGATCCTTCCCGATATCCCCAACCGTCCAGAATGGTCAGCACAACAGGGGCAACGCCGCCTGAGTGACGAAAGCTCTTCTCACTGGTGTTCGGCACGTTCACTCCGCAAAGATCAGTTCTTAAGGGCTTCTCCAGAATCAAGTTACCGCGAGGGCCATCCTCTCGAGTCTTGAACCCTGGCATGCGTCAGCTTTCGCCCATGGCTCGGCCATACACTGAGTGCCAACCGAGCAGTTGAGAATGGCCGGTTCTGTTGAATCCGAACGGATTGAAATTCTCTCGGCCCAGGAGCTGGCGCGCACGCTGGCCCGCCTGTCATCGCAAGTGCTGGAAGCGGTCGACAGCATCGATGATCTGTTGTTGCTCGGCATTCCCACCCGTGGTGTTCATCTCTCCAGGGTTCTGGCCCGGCAGCTGGAGGATCTCACAGGTCGCACCATTGCCCAGGGCACCCTGGATCCCACCTTTTATCGCGATGATCTCGATCGGGTTGGCACCCGTCTTGTGCAGGCCACCGATCTACCGATCACTGTCGAGGGCCGCACGGTGGTGCTTGTGGATGATGTGATCTTCACGGGTCGCACGGTGCGGGCTGCTCTGGAAGCGATCCAGACCTGGGGGCGACCCTGTCGCGTGCTGCTGCTGGTGATGGTGGATCGCGGCCATCGTGAGCTTCCAATCCAACCCGATTTCTGTGGACGGGTTGTGCCGACACGACGCACGGAAACCATTGAACTGCGCTTGCTCGACCTCGATGGTGAGGAAGGTGTGTATCTGCGCCGCGATGAGTCGGTCAGTTCAGCGCGGTGAGTTCGTCTTCCCGGAAGTGGGCCTTGTAGCGCCCGAAGGCCACCACCACCGGCAGGGTGGGGCTGATCGGGCGGCCCTTCCATTCACCGAGCAGGCTCACCACTTCGCCTTCCTGACCCTGCAGATCGAAGCCCTCACCGCGGTGCTGGGGGTGGTTGTAGACCACGACGCTGGTTGAGACCGTCACCTTGTCTCCCGCTTGCATGGGCCCGTTGTCGCTGGGGCGCATTGTGTCATGCACCGGGGGACGTCTGCCCGATCAGGGCCTGCGGCAGAGGCTTTCCGGCCCGTCCTCGACCACCGTGCCACCCACATCGGCGCAGCCCGAGATGAAGGCCTGCCAGGGATCCATGCCCATGCGAATGCGTTGTCGCACGGCAGCGTCGAGTTCCGCCTGGGGAACGGTGTGGGCCGGCAGCTCACCGTGGCTGTGGTGCTCCTCCCGATCGCGGAGCGCATCGATCGCCGCTTCCACCTTGGCTCTCTCGGCAAGGGCTTTGCGCTGCCACCAGGGATGGTCGAGCTGATTGAGCAGCGAGAGGGCTTCCCACCATTTCTGGTCTTGCACCATCTCCAGCAACCGCTCGTGGTTGAGGCGGTTGCGGTTCCAGGTTTCCCTCAGGCTGTCGCTGAGGCGCGTGCCGGGACGACCATCCCCTTGCTCGACCGGTTGGAGCAGGGTGATGGCGGCATCGAGATCGCCTTCCCGGAAGCGAAGAAGCGCCTGATTGCGGAGCTGATCGCGCCAACGCATCAGACGTTGGCGGTCCTGTTGTTGTTCGCTGCTGCTGCCGATCGCCGAATTCACCAGCTGTTCCTGGAGGCGCAGGGCTTGCGATCGGTCGCCTTGCTCCCAGGCCAGTTCGGCCTGACGGCGCCGACAGGTGGCCTGTTCGCTCGGCGCTTTCTGGCCCAGCCAGCGCAGCGCCGCAAGCTGTTCGCTGTACCGGAGGCAGGCCTCTAAGTCGCCTCGCTGGGCGGCGTCACGCAGGCGTAGGGGTAGTTGCTGCTCCCACCAGTAGGCGACACCACACAGCAGGGCGACACCTCCCAGGGTCAGCCCGAGCCAGTAACGGGGCAGGGTGTGGCGGCGCAGCGCCAAGGCGATCAGGCGGAATCATCATCTTTCTATCGCCTCACCCCACGGTCGTCTTATCTCACGGTGCCGAGGACGAGAGAGGGCAGGGATTTGCCGTTGCGGAGATCCTCTATCCCCACGCGCAGCTGGGAAGCAGCGTCGAGAGACCAGCGCAGTCGCAGGCAGTCTTCGCCAGCTTTCCCCGCTGGCTGGAGCGGCACGGCGACAGGGTCGCCATCCCAGACACGGATGCGGGGGGCGCGGTCACTCGACTGCAGGGTCGGCAGGCCGTGGCGAAACACCACATCGTGGTGTCCGACCACTTCGGGTTCCCCCAGCACCAGCTCCACCTGCCTCTGGTCGTCGCGTCCTGCGGCGAGGACGATCTCCAGGGGCGTGGTGGTGGGCCAGGTCTGTCCAGCCATGAACAGCGGGTGCCAGTGATGGCGGTTGCTGCGCCGGTCCCAGCAGCGCAGGGACACACCGTGACGCAGCACGTCCCGGATCTGAACCCCCGGAGTCAGGGCCAGGGCGCCACGGGCGACCGCCTCCACCGGGGCGGGCGTGAGCAGGGGAACGGGCCTGGTGCGACGTTCCAGCCAATTGCGCAGCAGGGGCAGTCGAGCGCCGCCTCCAACCGCCATCACCCCCTGCAGGTCCTCCAGGTTCACCCCGTGGCGGCGGCCGCCGGCGAGGGTCTGCTCCAGCAGATCATCCAGGGCCTCAACCAGGCCGCGCGCCTGCAGCAAACGGTTCAGCTCCTCTCGGTTCAGACGCAGCTCACAGGGCGCCGCATCATGGCTGGTGACGGCGAGTTCCGTGACGCTGGTTTGCGCCTCGAGGTCTGGATCGCTCAGGCGGCATTTCAGCCGCTCCGCCGCGTTGAGCAGGGCCAACGGCAGCACGCCCTCAGCGGTTCGGCTCGCGCCTGTGAGGTGATCGAGGATCCAGTGGTCCAGATCCCTGCCGCCCAGGCGCAAGCCTGCTTTTCCCAGCACCCTGGCGCAGCGAAGGGCCTGACGACTGGATCCCAGCATCCGGCCGTTGAAGCGCAGCAGCTGGGCCAGGGGTGCCGCCCGTCCTTCGCCCCCCTCGAGGGCCACCAACGCCATGTCGATGGTGCTCCCCCCCAGATCCACCACCAGCAGCTTGGAGCCGGGGGGTAATCCCGCGCCGAGGGCCGCTGCCGTCGGTTCATCCACCAGGGCGATGGCGTCGACGGGCAGCGCCTCGCAGGCACGCAGCAACCAGTGGCGGTAGCCGCGGTAATGGTCGATCGGCGCTGTGAGCACCAAGCGGTGCACGGTCAGCTGGTTCGGCAGGCGACGCCAGATCTCTGCCAGCAACCGTTCGGCGGCCTCCTGCGCTGAGAGGTTGCGGCCGGCCTCGCCTGATTCTGGGCTGCTGCCTGCGATCGAGCGTTTGAAATCCCTGAGCAGTTCCGGCCCATCCCAGGTATTCAGGCCGCTGTCGATCACCTGGCGGCCCACCAGGGGGTGGGTGTCTTGGCTGTCTTTGAGCCACAACAGGCTGGGAACTTCGCCTGGTGTGCGGCTGATCGGTGGCAGATCAACCGGTTCCAGGTGCCTGGAGCCATCCGCCTGGAAGGCCACCACGGTGGTGGTGCTGCCGAGGTCGATGGCCAGGGTGCCGCTGCGGGGGGAAACCTGAAGGTTTTCTTCGTCCGCCGGGGGGGGATCCGCTGCCATGGGCAGGTTGGAGATGTGGTGAGACTAAAGAGGATCGGTATGGACCGCTTGCAGCGTCTGGTGTTGTCCTTTTACCGCGAGGAGCCGCTGCTGGAGGCGAAGCTCGAACCGCTGCGGGATTGCAGGATCTCGCGCAGCTGGGGCAGTGTTCGGATCGAGTGCCTCGATGCCAGCCATCTCGAGGAGATCAGTGGTTTGTTGGAGCTGGTGCGCCGCCCCCTGGCGGCCATGGGGCTCGGTCGTCAGATCGTGCTCAGGGTGCCGGGGTCGCTGCAGCGCAGCTATCCCATGCACGTTCCCTTTCACAGCGACCTGCTCAATTAAGGTGAAGGTTCAAGCTTCGATTGGTCGCGCGTGATGAGTGCCGGTGTCAGTGCCCAGGATCTCGCCAAACGGGGCGAAAGTCTGATCCGCCAGTCGAGTAATCGCTACCTCACCACGGTGCGCATTGCCTTCCGCGCCAAGCAGCGTCGCTTCGACGATTTCGATGGTTTGTTGGAGGAATCCAGTGTCAAGCCGGTGCAACGGGCCATCGTTGAGCTGAGCGACGAGCAGGACCAACCTGACCTTCTGCCTGGATGATTCAGCGCGAGGGGCCCGGTTGGCGCCTGGCCTGGGATCCTTCCCGCTGCCGCTATCCCGTCTTGATTGGTGGTGAGGGATGGGCTTTTGAGTTGACCGGAGACGAGTGGCGCGAGCTTGTCTCCCTGATCACCGCCCTGGTGGAGCAGCATCGAGCGCTGGTCGATCAGTTGATGGCTGAAGAGGCTTTGAGCCTGGAGTTGGAGCGCTTGCCCTGGTGGGGGTGTCTCGATGGTGATCGCGATCAATGGGATCTGCGGGTGGTTCTGCAGGACGACACCCTGGGGGAACGGGGCGTGGAAGGGCATTGGCCGGCCCCCGCAGCCCAGGCGATGGCGGCAGCGGTGAGAACGCTCTGGGACTCCCCGCCTTCATAAGCCCTGCTGATCATTTTCTCGTTTTTGTTTTTCCACGGTTTGCCGCGTGGTCTTGAGGAGCTTTTCCACAGGCTTTTGCTTGGAATGGCGCGCATGGGCTTCGACTGTGGAAAAGTCGGCTTTCTGGCTCTCGCTCCCTTGACGGGCGGCGCGAGGCGGCTTGTCTCGGACTCTTCACCGCATCACAGGCCAGGAAAGGGCTTTGTGCCTGGAGTCTTATCGGGAGAACCGCTTGGAAGGGCGTCGCATTTGCCGCTTGACGTCGCCCTCAGGGTGTGGAGAACTGGTGAGCGTTTGAGGGGTCTGGGATGCGGTCAGTGCACGACATGCGGGTGATGAACACAGCTGAGGTTGCGGAAGCAGGGGCGCCTGTGTCGGTTGGGGCGCCCTCAGGTCATCGAGCTCCCGCCCCCCAGGTGGCTGAAACCGCGACCGTGAGTTTTCAGACCGAGCTTCCCGAACCGCTCCAGCAGGCCATGCGTCGTTTCATCGAGCGACACCCCAACTGGGACCACTACCGCCTGGTGCAGGCCGCACTGGCTGGGTTTCTGGTGCAGAACGGGGTCAGCTCCAGGTCGATCACCCGTCTCTATGTGGGCAATCTGTTCTGTCGCCAGTCCTTGCTTCAGGACGTCTGAGTCCGGCAGCTGGCCATCAGAACCAAGGCGCTCAAGGGGAGGCTGATGAGCAGCCCGAGGCAGGCACCCATCAGTCCCACGGCATTGAGTCCGAGAAGAAGCCCGATCAGGGCCAGCACCTTGAGGCGGTTGCCATTCACCAGGCGACTGCTGTGCTCCATGGCAGCCAGGGGTCGATGCCGGTGATGGACCAGCAACGGGAAGGCCAGCAGCTGCCCGGCTGTCCAGACGCTGAGAGCCAGTCCGCCAGCGAGCAGGGCTGCTCCAGCCAAGACGCCGCTCTGGGCGATCAAGAGGTCGTACAGCAGCTTCAGGCCCGTCAGTCCGCCGGCCAGGATCAGCAGCTCGAGAAGCAGCAGTGCCACGCCCTGACGCCAGAGCCAGAGCCTTGTGGTGGGTTGGGGATGGTTGTGGCCTTCTGGAGCGGCTCCCGGGCCGGGGAGCAGTTGATCCGCCAGCTGCAGCAACGCCACGGCGGGAGCGATCGGCAGCAGCAGACTGCAGGCCACGAGCAGGTGGCCCAGGCTCGCAATCAGGGGCCAGCCACTGCGTTGCATGTCGCTGGCCAGCACCCCTGGTCCCATCAGGGTGATCAGAATCAAGGCCGCCAGGCCCACACAGCGCCACGGGGCTTTGCTGAATCCGATCCAGGCCCGTGGCAACACCGTGGCCAGGGGGAGGACCTCCCTTCCGCTCGGCACTGCGCCGTTACTGGAGCTCGCCAAGGCGTTGCAGCAGATCCGTGGCGATTGCCTCGGGCACCGGCAGGATGGAGAGGCGGTTGCCGCGCCTCACCACCGCCAGATCGTCGTCGCTGTAGGTGTTGCGTAAGGCCTCCAGGCTCAAGATCGCGCTGAAGACCCCCAGATAGCGGAGCTTCACGCAGTCCCAGCGTGGCGACTCCGGCTTGGAGGCCGGATCGTGATACTTCGAGCTCGGATCGAACTGGCTGGGATCCACCAGGCCGGTCTCCACCACTTCCATCAGCCCCACGATTCCCGGTGGTTTGCAGTTGGAGTGATAGAAAAAAGCACGATCGCCCACGTTCATGCTGCGCATGAAATTGCGAGCCTGATAATTCCGGATTCCATCCCAGAGGGTGGTGCTGTCTCGGGCAAGATCCTCGATGCTGTAGGCATCCGGCTCACTTTTCATCAGCCAGTAGGCCAAGGCGATGTCCGTTTCCTGCGCCGAGGTTAGGTGCTCAGCTGCGTGGCGATCAGCGTGCGGAAATGGTCGCCTCGTGCTTCGAAATCGCTGTATTGGTCGAAGCTGGCGCAGGCCGGCGACAGCAGCAGCGTGCCCGCACGCAACTGACGGCCGAGGTCGAGTGCGATCGGCACGGCTGCGTCCAGGTCGTCGCAGCGTCTGATCTGGCCGGGGTAACCGCTGGAGCTGAGCAGGTTGGCGAGTTCCTCGGCGCCACTGCCATACAGCACAACCGCGCAGCTGCGTTCGCCCATCAGGGTGAGCCATTCACCTGCCTCCCCTTGCTTGGTCTGGCCCCCGGCGAGCACGACCGCTGGCCTGGGCACGGAGCGGAGGGCCACCACGGCCGCATCAAAATTGGTGGCTTTGCTGTCGTTGAACACCTGCATGCCCTTGAGCTCTCCCAGCCGTTCGAGGCGGTGGGGCACCCCCGGGAAGGTGCGCAGGGCCGCGGCGATCACCTCGGGTTCCAGCCCCGCCTCCAGGGCCGCGGCGGTTACCAACAGCATGTTCTGGCGGTTGTGATCTCCTGGCATGGCCAGTGCGCTGGCTGGGAACAGGGGGCCCCGGCGCCTGCAATGAACAACGCCCTCGGCATCGCACCAGAGATCAGCGGCCGTTGCCCCGTCGCCAGCCCCCGCAGCGCTGATCCAGAGGCCGTGGTCCCAGCTCGCCCGCTGGCGGCTCAGGTCGGAGTCATCGGCATTGAAAATGCGAATCTGCGAGCGCTCGAGCAGTCCCCGTTTAATGGCGCGATAGGCCTCCAGCGTGCCGTGTCGTTCCAGGTGGTCGGGCGTCAGCGTCGTCCAGATGCCGATGCGAGGGGCCACGATCGCGGCAGCTTCGATCTGATAGCTGCTCATCTCCATCACCAGCCAATCTGGGGTGGCAGGGTCGCCATCATTGGGCGCTACTGCACTCAGGCTCAGGGCCAATTCAGTGGCGGAATGGCCCACGTTGCCTGCCATGGGGGCGTGCAGTCCGCCTGAGCTGAGCACGTGCTGCAGCAGTTGGGTCACCGTGGTTTTGCCGTTGGTTCCCGTGATGCCAATCCAAGGCGTTCTGTTGAGGAACTGCCAGGCCAGGGCCATTTCGCCGATCACGGCCACCCCCTGTTGCCGCAAGGCCTCCAGAGTGGGGTGATTCCAGTCGATCCCAGGACTCACCACCACGGCCTCGAGGTCGTCGAGCCATGGCGCGAAACTCGGCAGGGTGAGTGGACGACCGAGCTGCACCTCGATCCCCTGATTGATCAGATCTCTGGCTCGCCGCGTCTGGCTGTCACCTTCAAGCCGCTCCAGCACGGTGACGGTTTTCCCCTGCGCCCGTAGCAACCGTGCCGCTCCGATTCCCGAGCGTCCCAGACCCACGACCACGGTGCGCGTCATGATGGAGCTGGATCGTGTTGAAAGGAAGTGGGCGATACTGGAATCGAACCAGTGACTCCTACCGTGTCAAGGTAGTGCTCTACCTCTGAGCTAATCGCCCTCCCGTCGCATCGGACATTGCGAGAGGCGTGACCAGCAGTTGTCCTGCTGTGAGAGTGAACCTAGCAGTTGAGTGGTGATGAGGTCTCATCGCCGCTCCATCGCCACCCGCCAGCGCTCACGCTTGGTGAGCGTGAGCGACAGCACCTCGACGCTGCCTCGGTTCTGCAGCTGCAATCGGTCGCCCACCTTGAGCTCCCTGCTGGCCTGACGGATTGGCTCCCAGTTCAGGCGCAGCTGCCCCGATCGGATCTCCTGGCTCACCTTGCTGCGGGATAACCCAAAGCCGGCTGAGGCGATCGCATCGAGTCGGCAGGAGGCCTCCACGCTGCTGAAGCGTTTGATGGCGCGGCGCACTGGCAGCTGAAGGCCATCGATCGGCACGGTTTCGCAGTGGATCTCCACGTCACGCAGTCGCCCCTTTCGTCCATTCAGGCGATCGGCGGCCTCCGGAGTGCAGAGCAGCTGGGCGCCACGATCGCCACGGATCCAGACGTCGCCGAGTTGCTCAGGGGCAGCGCCCAGGGGGGCGAGGGCCCGGCGGATGTCGGCGGGAACAATCGGGTCAAACAGGAAATTCCCCTCCACCGTGAGCCCCACAATCGGCGCTGGCTCCTGCGTTTCCGAACTTGGATCAAGGTCGGGATCCCGTCGCTGGCAGAGAAGGCGACAGCGCTCAGCGCCGGGGTATCCCCCCTCTCGCTGCCAGGACAGTTCGGTGAGGCTGGAGAAACGGTCGAAGGCTTCTTCTTGGAGGGGGGCCTCCAGAAAAGGGCTCCACTGGGGCTGCCAGGTGCGCAGCACCGCCTCCGCTTGATCGAGCAGGCGTTCAAGGTCCTCCCGGTGACGGGCCCCCTGCAGCAGTTCGGTGCGGGGGAGCATCAGAGTTCGCTGAGGCGCACCACCTGCAGGGGACGGGCGCTCTGTAGCAGCTGCCAGGGCGGTTCCACCCCACTTGGGGTTTCCAGCAGCAGCAGCCAGCGCCTTTCCTCATGGCGATTGCGCAGGATGCGCACGCCGTCTTCGTTGTCGGACGGCACGCTGGCGGCGGCGGCGTAACTGCCCATCAGGCCTGAGACCAGTCCCAGCAGGCCCCCCACGACCGGTTCTCCCCAGGGGCCGAGGGCCGAGAAGGTCTCCAGGTTGGTGATCTGGGTGAAGGTGAGGCCAGCGAAGAAGCCGAAGGGCATCAGCCAGCGGGCCATGGATCGTTGGCGCCTTTGGCGGGCCAGACTCGGATTGAGCAGATCCACCTGATCCATCGCCACGGCAGCGGCGGTGTCCTCCCCCTCCGGTGCCACGAGCAGACACTGGCGCAGGGGGAACGGTTCAGCGTCCAGTCGTTGCCTGAGGCTGGTGGCGTCCGTCAGCTCCTTCAGCACCAGCACACAGACCGGCATGACCATCCCCTCGCACTTGCCAAGTCTCGCCTGTGGGCCGTTGCGCCACGATTCGCTCTGTCATGGTCCGCTGCACAACAGGTGCTTCGCGAGCCGCTCTCTACAGTGAAGGGTGGCTGTGTTCCGCCGGTTGATGACGAAAGTTCTGGTTTCCGATCCCATTGATCAGGCGGGGATCGACATCCTTGGCCAGGTGGCACAGGTGGATCAGCGCACCGGTCTCAGCCCCGATGAACTCAAGGCGATCATCGGTGACTACGACGCCCTGATGATCCGTTCCGGCACGCAGGTCACCGCCGATGTGATCGCTGCCGGCGATCGACTGCGCATCATCGGCCGCGCCGGCGTTGGTGTCGACAATGTCGACGTGCCGGCGGCCACCCAACGGGGGGTGCTGGTGGTGAATTCACCGGAGGGCAACACGATTGCGGCGGCGGAGCATGCCCTGGCCTTGCTGCTGTCTCTGTCCCGCCATGTGCCTCAGGCCCATGCCTCGATGCGGCAGGGCGCCTGGGATCGCAAGAAATATGTGGGGAACGAGCTCTACAAGAAAACTCTCGGGGTGGTGGGGCTCGGCAAGATCGGCTCCCATGTGGCCCGGGTGGCCAAGGCGATGGGCATGGATGTGATCGCCTTTGATCCGTTCATTTCCGCTGATCGGGCTCAGCAGATGCAGGTGCGACTCACCCAGCTCAACGAGCTGTTTCGCACGGCCGATTACATCACCCTTCACATTCCGCGCACGCCAGATACCGAAAATCTGGTGAATGCGGAGTTGCTGCGCAGCATGAAGCCCACCGCCCGCCTCGTGAACTGCGCCCGGGGCGGCATCGTCGATGAGGCGGCGATCGCAGAGGCCATCAACACCGGTGTGATCGCCGGGGCTGGTCTCGATGTGTTCGCCAGCGAACCCCTGGCGGTGGAGTCTCCGCTTCGTGCGGTGGAGCGGGGTCTGGTGCTCACGCCCCACCTCGGTGCCTCCACCGAGGAGGCTCAGGAGAATGTGGCGATCGATGTGGCCGAGCAGATCCGCGACGTCTTGCTCGGTCTGCCCGCCCGCAGCGCCGTCAATATTCCCGGTCTCAGCGCTGAGATCATGGAGCGGCTCAAGCCCCATCTCCAGCTGGCGGAAACCCTCGGTTTGCTGGTGAGTCAGCTCTCGGGCGGTCAGGTGCAGGAGCTGGAGGTGCGACTCCAGGGCGAATTCGCCGAGCATCCCTCCCAACCCCTGGTGGTGGCGGCTCTCAAGGGGCTCCTCTCCAGTGCCCTTGGTGAGCGCATCAATTATGTGAATGCCGCTCTGGAGGCCAAGGGGCGGGGAATCCATGTGCTGGAGATCAAAGACGATGCCAGCCGCGATTTCGCTGGCGGATCCCTCCAGCTCACCACCCGTGGCGGCCAGGGGGGACACAGCGTCACCGGTGCCGTGTTCGCCGACGGCGATCTGCGGGTCACGAGCATCGACGAGTTTCCGGTGAATGTGCCCCCCAGTCGGCACATGCTGTTCACCCGTCACCGCGACATGCCCGGGATCATTGGCCACCTTGGCTCCCTGCTCGGTGAGCACAACGTCAACATCGCCTCCATGCAGGTCGGCCGAAGGATCGTGCGGGGTGATGCGGTGATGGTCCTGAGCATCGATGATCCGATCCCCCCCAGCCTGCTGGCCACCATCCATGCCATCAACGGCATCCAGGAAGCCCA
Organism: Synechococcus sp. RS9909; assembly: GCF_014279595.1. Lineage (NCBI taxonomy): Bacteria > Bacillati > Cyanobacteriota > Cyanophyceae > Synechococcales > Synechococcaceae > Synechococcus > Synechococcus sp. RS9909. The sequence continues at coordinate 2,067,811 of NZ_CP047943.1, read as the reverse complement.
TCCCGTCACCCTCTGAGCCGGCTTGATGTCTGTGTCTGTGCCGCTGCGCTGGTGGCGACTGTCGCTGCCGCTGGCGCCTGAACTCGAGGAGTCACTTCTGTGGAAACTCGACAGCCTCGGCCTGCAGCGTGTGTCGGTGGAGCACGCGCCGGAGCACCCCGACCAACGCACCCTTCACCTCTGGTTGCCTTCGCCGGAATGGCCTGAGCCCGAACGGGTCGCTCTTCTGGCCAGCCTTGAGCCGCTGGCGCGCACGTTCGATCTCGCTCTGGCCGATCCCTTGTGGTGCGAGCTCGACGATGAAGACTGGAGCCTCACCTGGAAGCAGCACTGGGAGCCCGATCCCGTGGGAGCAACGCTGCTGATCCTGCCGGCCTGGCTGGAGCCACCGGCGGAGCAGGCTCATCGCCTGGTGCTGCGCATGGATCCTGGCAGTGCCTTCGGCACCGGAAGCCACCCCACCACCCGCCTTTGCCTGGAGGCGCTCGAGCAGCAGCCGCCTGAGGGGCTGCGGGTGGCCGATCTGGGGTGCGGCAGCGGCATTCTCGGCCTGGCGGCCCTGGCGATGGGTGCCCGCACGGTCTGCGCCGTCGACACCGACTCCCTGGCCGTTCGCGCCACCGCCGAGAACGCCCGTCTGGGGGCCGTGCCGGCCGAGAGCTTGGTGGTGCGGCAGGGGTCCGCCGATGTGCTGGCGGCACTTCTGGAAGGCCAGCCCGCCGACCTGTTGCTCTGCAACATTCTCGCGCCGGTGCTTGAAGCCCTGGCGCCCGCATTTGAGTCTCTGATCAAGCCCTCCGGTCGCGGTTTGCTCAGTGGCTTGCTGCTCGAGCAGGCGCCCCGGCTCTCCGCCGTTCTGGAGGCGTTGGGCTGGCAGGTGACCGATCAGGCGGCGCAGGGACGCTGGGGCTTGCTGGAGATCCGCCGAAGCATTTCTTGATAAGAGGGGCTTATCAGAGCACTGGCTTTGATTGGGCTTGAGGGATTTGCGTCAACGAACCGGCTGGCTGACCCCTCGGCCGATGTAGATAGGTGCAGTCCTGCAGGTCCGGGCTCTCGGTTCCTGCACACCCCAACCAGCCATGGCTTCCTACAAGGTCACTCTGATCAATGAGAGCGAAGGTCTGAACAAGACCATCGAGGTGCCCGATGATCAGTACATCCTCGACGCCGCTGAAGAGCAGGGAATCGATCTGCCCTATTCCTGCCGTGCCGGTGCCTGCTCCACCTGCGCCGGCAAGATCACCGCTGGCACCGTGGATCAGTCCGATCAGAGCTTTCTGGATGATGACCAGATCGAAGCTGGTTTCGTGCTGACCTGCGTGGCTTATCCCACCTCCGACTGCACCATCAAGACCCACGCCGAAGAAGAGCTCTATTGAGCTGCTCCGCCCGTTGAGCCCTTCGCCACCCCTCGGGGTGGCTTTTTGCTGGCAGCATGCCAGCCTTGCTGAAGCTCGGTCTGGTGCTCCTATGTCGGCAGCGTGCTCGACAGCTGCCTCCTCTGCGGAGGTGACGACCGTTCTCGACCACGGCAGTGTCCACACCAGCCCGGGGGGGCAGTACAGCTTCAGGGTGATTGGTCCCTGTTGCCGTCTGTTTGATCGGGAGGAGTTGCCCTGGCCCTGTTGTCGTCTGGTGTGGCGCAGCAAGGAACCGAGCTGGCGCCGGGTTGGTCGGCGTTTTGTTCCCGATCTGGCCGCCCGTCGCTGCCCGTCCTACGCCGTTGAGTTGCTGCAACCGGGCTCCCGGCCCACGACCACCGTGCTGACGTTGTTTTCGATCCGCTTCAGCGCTGAGCTTCAGGAATGGTGGTATAGCCGGCATCCGCGCTCCTTAGATCCCGGCAACGCGTTGCCATAAAAAAACCGCTCCAGAACCGGAGCGGTTTTTTGTGCCTGGAAGACAGATCAGAAGTAGATCTTGCCGCCACCCCACTGGTTGCCCTGAACTTTGGGGGCGACAAGGATGTAACCAGCGATCAGTCGCAGGTCATCGTCGGTGAGATCACGCATCTGCACGAACAGATCGCTGCTGCGCATGCTGGGATGCACGTCGGCGATGCTGTACTCGCCGTCGTAAGAGGTGGGATCCTTCATGTAGTCGACCAGGCTGTCGACGTTGTCCCGGGCCGGCGTCGCCAGGGCGAGGGTTTCAGGATCCAGCCCCACGTTGTGGTTGGTCTTGGTGATCCCACCGGCATGGCAGGTGCCGCAGCTGGTGTTGAAGATCTTGCGGCCGGTTTTGATCTCCTGCTCGCTGAAGGTCACCTGATCGCCGCTGGCATCGGCCGGGACCGTGAGGGTTGCAGCATCCCATTGGGCTGCCAGCGCAGGCGAACTGAACGCGAGTCCGATCAACACAGGCAGCACGAACAGCAGCCGGCTCACGGACCGTCGCAGGGAGAAGAAAAGAGAGGCCATGGAGGACGCCAGGATCTGACGGATACACCGCACCAGGCTCTTGTATCACGGGGGGGTGGTCCCCTGGACTGCCACAGGCTCAGCTGATCATGAACTGTTGCAGCGTCGCCTTCGCCGCAGCTGGTCAGTCCCGCGGGCTGACCTCCAGGGAAAGAAAGTCCTTGGCCAAAACCGTGTTGGGAAAGATCGCCCGCGCCTCCGCCAGCAGGTCATCGGCGCTGATGGCATTGCCGGGGGCATAGCGGGGGCTCAGGTGGGTGAGCACCAGTTGCTGCACACCGGCTTCCGCCGCGGTCTGGGCGGCCATCGTGCTGGTGGAGTGTTGGCGCTGAAAGGCCATCTCCGCCTCTCCATGGGAGAACGTGGCCTCATGGATCAGCAGATCCGCGCCTCGGGCCAACGCCACGGCCGCTTCACAGAACACGGTGTCGGTGCAATACACCACGCTCACGCCGGGGCGTGTCGGGCCGCAGAGCTGGCGTCCATCGATCCGGCGGCCGTCGTCGAGGCTGACCGTTTCACCGCGCTTGAGGGCGGCGTAGATCGGGCCTGGGGGGATGGCGAGGGCCCGGGCCTGATCCACATCGAATCGGCCGGGCCGTGGCTTTTGTTCAATGCGGTAGGCATAGGCAGGCACGCGATGGGTCAGCGGCGTGGTGCGCACGATGATGTCGTCGTCCTCCAGCAGCACCGTGCCGTTCTCAGCCGCCTCCCGGACGCGATGAACCGCCAGGGGGTAGCCGATCCGCGTGGAACTGGTGTGCAGCACTCCCTGCAGGTAGGCCTCGAGCGGATCGGGGCCATACAGATCGACACCGTCGCTGCTGCCGGCCAGGCCGAGGCTGGCGAGCAGGCCAGGCAGTCCGAAGACATGATCACCGTGCATGTGGGTGACGAACACCCGGCGCAGCTGGGACAGGCGCAGATCACTGCGCAGAAATTGGTGCTGCGTGCCTTCCCCGCAGTCGAACAACCAGAGCTCTGAGCGCTGGGGCAAGCGCAGGGCCACGGCGGAAACATTGCGGGCGCGGGTGGGAACGCCGGAGCTGGTGCCGAGGAAGGTGACCTGCACGGTCTGCTGCGCTCAACGTTCAAATCTGCCATGCACCCTGGATGAACCTGGTCGGGGGCGGCACACTGGGCTGCCTTCGTTGATGTCGGTCTTGTTCAGACCGCTGCCCTCCCTTGTCCTCGGCCTGCCGGCGGCTCTGCTGGCGGGACTGGCCGGGCCGCCTGCGGTGATCGCGGCTCGAGAACCGGAGATGCGCGTGTTGCTGCAGCGGGCCGACCAGGTGACGCTGCGGGCTGATGCGGCCCGTCCCCTGCGAGTGCGAGGCGGTGGCCTGGAGCGCTTGGCGCTGCAACGCCTGGAGGTGCGCCTGGTGGATGGGCGCCTGTTGCTGGACTTTCAGCCCCAGGGGGATCCTTCAGAACCGCTGCAGCGGCGGGAACTCTCCGCCAGCACGCGGCTGAGCCTGGAGACCGATGATCCCCGCGGGATCTGGCTGGCACAGCGGCGTTATGGCGGCGTGCTGCATCTGACGGTGCACGATCGCCAGATTCAGGTGGTGAACCAGCTGGGGATCGAGGCCTACCTCGCCAGCGTTGTGGGCAGTGAGATGCCACAGGATTGGCCGATGGCAGCCCTGAGGGCCCAGGCGGTGGCGGCACGCACCTATGCCCTGCGCCAGCGGGGCAAGGCGGGAGGGTTCGATGTGAAGGCCACCGTGGCCAGCCAGGTGTACCGCGGCCTTGAGTCTGCGACCCCAAGGACCGAAGAAGCCGTCGACAGCACTCGCTCCCTGGTGATGGTGCATGGAGGAAAGCTGATCAATGCGGTGTTCCACAGCAGCTCCGGCGGGGCGACCGAGGCGAGTGGTGAGGTCTGGCGTTCCCAGTTGCCCTATCTGGTGAGCGTTCCGGACCACGACCAGGAGAGCCCGGTGCACCGCTGGCAGGCTCGCTTTGATGCGATGCAGCTTCGCCGCGCCTTCGGGGAGATCGGGGGCGCGCGCTCTTTTCAGGTGTTGGCCACCAGTTCCACAGGGCGTGTGCGCCTGCTGCGGGTGCAGGGGCCTGCCGGCTCCCTGAATCTCAGTGGCCGGGAGCTGCGTCAGCGGCTCGGCCTCAAGAGCACGATGGTGGAATTCGCCTGGCTTGATGGCGAGCCGGAGGATCGGCAGGCCCCTGGGCGCAACGATGGCACCCGCTGGGTGGGGCTGCTGCGCGACCCGGACGGCGAAGGTGGTGATGACGCCCTGGTGCCGCCACCGCCTCTGCCCGCCTCAATGGTTCAGCCGCAACCGGTGCTGGAGGTGCGCGGTCGTGGTTTTGGCCATGGTGTGGGCATGAGTCAGTGGGGGGCCCGGGCGCTGGCGGAGCGGGGAGCCGATTTCCGTCAGATTCTTCAGCACTATTACCGGGGTGTTCAGATCAGGCCCTTCCGCCCCAGCGATGATCCTGCGGTGGCGCTGGCCCCTGCGCTCGAGCCAGCCTGGAGGGGCTGAGTTCAGCGTCACGTTTGCTGTGCCTTCGCCACCGGTGTCCTTTCGACTGGTTTCCCGCCCCGACCCGCTCCAGTTGATCGAGGCTGTCGTCGATCACTGGGAAAGCCGGCTCCGGGAGAGGTTGGAGCTGCGAGAACCGAAACCGTTGGGGCTGGCGACCGGGCGGACAATGGAGCCCTTTTATCGGCAACTGATCGATCGTCTGCGGGGATGGACGGAGGCGGAACGGCAGCGCCTGATCGAGGGTTGGTTGAGCTTCAATCTGGACGAGTACGTGGGGGTGGACTCGGGTTCTGCCGCCAGTTTCGCCGCCACCATGCAGCGCTGCCTGGGGGATGCCCTGGGCCTGCCTCCTGCTCAACTCCGCTTGCCCGATGGAGCGGCGCCCGATCCGGATGGGGAAGCCAGGCGGTATGCCCTGGCCCTAGAGCGGGCCGGGGGGCTGGGCGTGCAGTTGCTCGGCCTGGGCGGCAATGGCCATGTGGGCTTCAATGAGCCGCCCTGCGGGGCAGACACGCGCTGCCGGGTGGTGCAGCTCAGCCATGCAACGCGGATTCAGAACGCTGCTGCCTTTGGCGGTGATCCCCAACGGGTGCCGCCGCAGGCGATCACGCTCGGCATCGCCGAGATCCTGCAGGCCGAGGAGATTCACCTCGTGGTGACGGGAGTGGGCAAGGCCTTGATCCTGGCGCGTTTGCTCCGCGGTGAAGCCACCCCCGATCTACCCGCCAGCTGGCTCGGCTCCCATCCGCGTGTCCATCTCTGGGCTGATGCGGCAGCCCTGTCGGCTGACGCCGTCAGCGGGATGTGAGGCTTGCCTGAACCGACTCCGGAATCTCCAGATTCGTGCTGACGCTGCTGACGTCGTCGAGAGCCTCCAGCCCTTCGAGCAGCTTCAGGCATTGGTGGGCTGTCTCGGCGCGATCCACCACCGCTGCCGTGAGGGGGTGCCAGGTGTGTTCCCATTCGAGAACGACCCAGCCCTTGTCGCGCAGGCCATCCTGCAGGGCCTCCAGCGCCTCGAAGCGCCCATGCACCAAGGCTTCTTGGCCATCGCCTTCGAGCTGGTAACCCTCCGCATCGAGCTCGAGCAGCGCTTCGACAAGGGCTTCCTCCTGAATGCCCAACCGGGTTTCATCCTGGTGCGGCCTGGCGGCGATGCGCACCTCGCTGCGATGGTCGAACAGATAGCTGACGCATCCCGACTCACCGAGGTTGCCGCCGTTCTTGCTGAAGGTGAGACGCAGGTCAGCGGCCGTGCGGTTGCGGTTGTCACTGAGGGCCTCCACCAGCACCGCCACGCCCCCCGGGGCATAGCCTTCGTAGCGCATGCTCTCCAGTTGGCTGCCGCTGCCTCCCTGGCCGGATCCCTTGGCGATCGCCCTTTCGATGTTGGCGGCCGGCACGCCGGCCGCCTTTGCCTTGGCGATGGCCGTGCGCAGCTGAAAGTTCCCCGCCGGATCCGCACCTGCTCGGGCCGCCACCGTGATCTCCCGGCCGATCCGGGTGAACACGGCACCGCGTTTGGCATCCACCACGGCCTTGGTGCGCTTGATCTGTGCCCATTTGCTGTGGCCGGCCATCGTTGCCCGAGCGTTGTTCTCCTCGACCCCGCAGATTACGGGCGGGTCCCTGGTCGGCTTCAGCCCTGGGCGTCGAACACCACCTTCGGCCTCAGGCTGCCGGGTGGCTCGTGCAGGCCCAGGCCGAGCATCTGGCCGTCTGGAGCCAGCACCACCACCGGCCCCGCGGCGATGTCTGGATCCAAGCTCAGGCGCCGCCCGCAGCGCCAGTCCTCCAGCTCGGCTGCCGTGGTGATGCGCGTCGGGTGATCCTGGAGCGCCAGCTGGGGCGCGATCAGGGGCGGTGTCGCTGAGGTCGCGTCGAGGGGGAGAGGAGCCGCCTGGTCGATGCTGAAACCCAGGGCCTGCAGCCGCCGCAGGCGTGCCAGGCAGCCACCGCAGCCGAGTTGCTCGCCCAGATCTCTGGCCAGGGAGCGGATGTAGGTGCCAGCGGAACAGTGCACCTCCAGCGCCAGCTCGCCGGAGTCGGGATCCCAGTCCAGGAGCGTCAGGCGGTCGATGCGCACCTCGCGGGGGGGGAGGTCCATCGTTTCGCCACGCCTGGCGCGGGCGTGGGCCCGCACGCCATCCACATGCACCGCCGACACCTGGGGTGGCCGCTGCTGGATCGTGCCTCGGAAGGCATCCAGTCGCTGATTCAGATCAGCGTGGCTGAGTCGGGGCCAGGGACGCTCCTCCAGCAGGTCACCGTCGAGGTCATCGCTGCTGGTGCGCCGTCCAAGCTGAATCGAGCCCACGTAGGTCTTGGCGCCGGGCAGATAGGGAAGCAATCGGGTCGCCGGCCCGACGGCGAGCGGCAGGACGCCGGTCACGGCTGGATCCAGGGTGCCGCCGTGACCGACCCGGCGGGTGCCGAGACAGCGGCGTAGGCGGGCGACGCAGGCATGGGATGTCAGCCCCGACGGCTTGTCGATCACCACAAAGCCGATCGGATTGGCGCCCTCCCGATTCACTGGCCCTCACGCTCCATCCGCCCAAGACTGTGGCACTCAGCACCGCCGCGTAGGTTGCACCAACCTGATCGAAATCGGACATGCAGCAGGTCAGTCGGTCCGCCGCTCTCGATGTGGAGGCCTTTCTCGCTGATGGCTTTGACCTGCGCCGCCATCTCTCCCGCTTCCTCGATTGTTCCCTGACGGAGTTGGAGGCGCGCCTCCCGGTCGGAACGGACGATCTGGCCGCACTCCATCCCGGTGCGTTTCGGCCGGAGGACGCCACCGCGTTCTACGAAGACACGGTCGGGACCGGTCATCTGCTCGAGCTGGCGGCCTGGCATCTGACCAGCACCGACTACATCGCCGACACCTTGCGCCTGCAACAGCAGTTCGCCCGCGGCCATCTGCTCGATTTTGGTGGTGGGATTGGAACCCATGCCCTGGCCGCGGCAGCTCTGCCCCAGGTGGAGCATGTGTGGTTTGTGGATCTCAACCCCCACAACCGCCAATTCCTGCAGGCTCGTGCCGCAGCGCTGGGCCTGGAGCATCGCCTGTCGGTGCATCGCGACCTGGCCAGCTGTCGGGGGCAGCGCTTCGACACGCTGGTGTGTCTTGATGTGCTGGAGCACCTGCCCGACCCCTCCGCCCAGTTGCTGGAGTTCCATCGCTGCCTGGCTGCCGATGGCACGGCGTTGCTCAATTGGTATTTCTTCAAGGGTCACAACAGTGAGTACCCCTTTCATTTCGACGATCCTGCCCTGATCGACCAGTTCTTCCGCACCTTGCAGGCCCACTTCCTGGAACGCTTCCATCCCTGGCTGATCACCACCCGGGCTTACCGTCCGCTCTGATTGTCCTTTGAATTCAGCGCATGCCCCGGCAATCCGGCTCCAGTCGGCTCCTGTTGCGCCTGATTGTGATCAAGAAGGTGGTTCTGGCGCTGGTGTTGCTGCTGGTGAGTCTGGCGTCCCTGGTGGGGAGTCGCCAGTTTGATCAGCTCTCCCACTGGGCTGATGTCTGGGGACAGGCCAACCGTGAGTTGTTGGTGCAGGCTGCTGATCGTGCCGAGTTGCTCGGGCCGAGCCGTCTGGGGAGGTTGGCCGTGCTCAGCGGCGTGTATGCCGCCCTGATCCTCTTGGCGGCCTGGGCGACCTGGGTGGGGCGGCATTGGGGGGAATGGCTGCTGGTGGCGGTCTTCGTGATGGCTCTCCCGTTGGAAGTTGGCCATCTTCTCCATGAACAAAGCCCCAGAACCGTGTTGGTCCTGGGGCTCACCGTGTTGGGCTTGTTGCTGACGTTGCGTCAGGCCACCGGCGGTTTCAGCTGGCGCTCGCCACGCTGATGCGCTTGCGATTGCGCAGGCCGCGGCGGATGGTTTCGAAGGTGACCACACCATCGGTGAGGGCGAAGAGGGTGTCGTCCTTGCCCTGGCCCACGTTGAGGCCGGGAAGCACCGAGGTGCCGCGCTGACGGATCAGAATGGAGCCTGCGGTGACGGTTTCGCCGCCGTAGGCCTTCACGCCGAGGCGTTTGGCATTGGAATCGCGTCCGTTGCGCGTGGAGCCTGTGCCTTTCTTATGAGCCATGGGGTGAGAGAGCGGTGGGGTGGATGAGTCGGACTGACGATCAGCTGATGGCCTTGCCGCCCACGGAGATGGATTCGACCATCACCCGGGTGAGCTCCTGCCTGTGACCATTCTTGCGCCGGGTCTTCTTCTTCGGACGCATCTTGTAGACGATCACCTTGGGGCCGCGGCGATGGTCCATCACCTTCAAGGAGACGCTGGCGTCTTTCACGTAGGGCTGGCCCACGGTGGTGCCCTTGGAATCCTTCACCAGAAGCACGTTGTCCAGGGTCACGGTGTCATCAACCGCGGCCTGGAGCCGATCCAGGTCGTAATAACGGTTGGGTTGGAGCCAGAATTGCTGGCCGGAGGCCTCAACGATGGCGTAGGTGTCGGGATTCGGGTCTGCCATGGGCGGAGAAGGACGCAATCAGGCTCGGGATTCGATGGTTGTCACCCAGGGGTGTTGCTCGAAGCGCGATTCAGCCTGAGTCGCAATCGAAAGACAAACAAAGATCTTCACCTTTCGAGGCTCCCTCCGTCAAGATTCAGCGTATGGACCCCTGTTCTGCTGGATGACCGGCCCGGCCCTCACCATCGCGTTGCTGCTGAGGACGTCGCCATTGATCGAGACCTGTCGGCAGTGGTTGCCTGGCAACCGCTACACCCCGGTGGATCTGGGGCTGAACCGGGAGACCACGGATCTGCGCCAGGTTCTGGAGGGGCAGCGGGAGGCGGTGGATGCGGTGGTGATCGAGCAGTCCCTGCTCACGCCTGAGGTGCGCCAATCGCTTCTGGAAGCAGGTCTTCTTTTCCCCGCCGTTGTGGTGGGAGAGGTGATGGGCCATGTGGATTACCACCCGGAAGAGGTGCATCTGCCGGTGGATCAGCTCGAGCAGCTTGGTTACAACGTGGATGCGGCCATCTCCCGCTTTCTGCGGCACGGTCAGCGGGAGGACCGCCCCAGTGGGGGAACGGCGGTCGATGTGGAAGGGGGGGCGGCGGTCGAGGCGAGCGCCTGGCGACTCACCAGTCGGCTGCAGGAACGGCTCGGTTACCTCGGCGTCTTCTACAAGCGCGATCCCTCCCGCTTTCTCGCCCATCTGGCTGCCGATGACCAGGCCGAGTTGCTCAAGTCGTTGCAGCGCACCTATCGGGATCTCCTGCTGAGCTACTTCCGAGACCCGGCGGCTGCCAACCAGGCGCTCGAAAGCTTTGTGAACACTGCGTTCTTCGCTGATCTGCCGATCACGCGCGCCGTGGAGATTCACATGAACCTCATTGACGACTTCTGGAAGCAGCTCAGACTTGAAGGGCACAAGAACGATTTCCTGCAGGACTATCGCCTGGCCTTGCTGGACGTGATGGCACACCTCTGTGAGATGTATCGACGTTCGATTCCGCCGGATCTGTCCCTGTCCGCCTCGGTCGCTTCCCAGCCCGCCGGTGCGTCTGCCGTCACTGATCAGGAGTTGTCGTCATGAGTGCTCGCAAGACCTACATCCTCAAGCTCTACGTCGCCGGGAACACGCCTAACTCGATGCGTGCGCTCAAGACGCTGCGCAACATCCTCGAGACCGAGTTCCAGGGGGTGTACGCCCTCAAGGTGATCGATGTGCTCAAAAATCCCCAGCTGGCCGAGGAGGACAAGATTCTGGCCACGCCAACGCTCTCGAAGATCCTGCCGCCGCCGGTGCGGCGGATCATCGGAGACCTCTCCGATCGGGAACGGGTGCTGATCGGTCTTGATCTGCTCTACGACGAACTCTCTGACAATGGCCTGACCTCCTCGCTGATGGATGCGTTGGAGGACGCCGACACAGACAGCACAGATTCTTAAGCGCGGCTGTGCTGATCCGGAGGAACCGCTCAAATCTCCTTACCGTTGCAACAGAACGTCGGTGTCATGCAGATCTCCAGTTCCAGCAGCTCACCTCAGATGCAGGTGCAGAAGCTCCCGACCGGGATCGAGGGCTTTGATGATGTGTGCCAGGGCGGTCTGCCAATCGGGCGCAGCACCCTGATCAGCGGCACCTCCGGCACCGGTAAGACGGTGTTCTCCCTGCATTTCCTTCACAACGGCATTGCCCACTTCGACGAGCCGGGCATTTTCGTCACCTTTGAGGAGTCTCCGCTCGACATCCTGCGCAATGCGGCCAGTTTCGGCTGGAATCTCCAGGAGATGGTCGAGCAGGACAAGCTCTTTATTCTTGATGCTTCCCCCGACCCCGATGGCCAGGATGTGGCGGGCAGCTTTGATCTGTCTGGTCTGATCGAGCGCATCCACTACGCCATTCGCAAATACAAGGCCAAACGGGTGGCGATCGATTCGATCACCGCGGTGTTCCAGCAATACGACGCCGTTTTTGTGGTGCGTCGCGAAATCTTCCGACTGATTGCCCGGTTGAAGGAGATCGGTGTCACGACCGTGATGACCACCGAGAGAATCGATGAATATGGTCCGATCGCGCGCTACGGCGTGGAGGAATTCGTTTCCGACAATGTGGTGATTCTCCGCAATGTTCTCGAGGGAGAGCGCCGACGCCGCACCGTTGAGATCCTCAAGCTCCGCGGCACCACTCACATGAAGGGGGAGTTTCCCTTCACGATGGGAGCCCATGGCATCAGCATCTTCCCGCTCGGTGCCATGCGCCTCACCCAGCGCTCCTCGAATGTGCGCCTCAGTTCGGGAGTGCCCCGCCTCGATGAGATGTGCGGTGGTGGTTTCTTCAAGGATTCGATCATCCTGGCCACCGGTGCCACGGGGACCGGCAAAACCTTGCTGGTTTCGAAGTTCATTGAGGACGCCTGCCGTAATAAAGAGCGGGCCATTCTGTTTGCCTACGAGGAATCACGCGCCCAGCTCCTGCGAAATGCCACCAGCTGGGGGATCGACTTTGAGCAGATGGAGCAGGATGGCTTGCTCAAGATCATCTGTGCTTATCCGGAGTCGACAGGCCTGGAGGATCACCTTCAGATCATCAAGACGGAAATCAGCCAGTTCAAGCCGTCGCGGATGGCGATTGATTCCCTGTCTGCCCTGGCCAGGGGCGTCAGTCACAATGCCTTCCGCCAGTTTGTGATCGGTGTTACCGGTTATGCGAAGCAGGAAGAGATCGCCGGTTTCTTCACCAACACCTCCGAGGAGTTCATGGGGAGCCATTCGATCACCGACTCCCATATCTCCACCATCACCGACACGATCCTGCTGCTGCAGTATGTGGAGATCCGCGGTGAGATGGCTCGGGCCCTGAACGTCTTCAAGATGCGCGGCTCCTGGCACGACAAAGGCATCCGAGAATTCGTGATCACGGGCAATGGCCCCCAGATCAAGGATTCGTTCTCCAATTTCGAGCGAATCATCTCCGGTGTGCCCCACCGGGTCAGCACGGATGAACGCAGCGAGCTCTCCCGGATCGTGCGCGGAGTGACCGCCGACGACTGAGGGGGCTCAACCGCTCAGCTCCTGTTCCAACAGCTCCAGGTCCTGGCGTTTGCGTCGGTCCGACAGAAGCTGCAGTTCATCCTGATCCGACTGGGCGAGGGCCAGATCAAACCAGAAGGTGGTGCCGACCTCTGGTTCGCTGGCCATGTGGATCGTGCTGCCATGCTTTTCGACGATGCCTCGAACAATGGAAAGCCCCAGACCCGTTCCCACCTCGGTGTGCACCGCATTCTCGACGCGATAGAAACGATCGAAAATGCGTTGTTGATCCGCTTCGCTGATGCCGAAGCCGGTATCGGCCACTTCAATGCGCACCCTGGGCAGCGGTGAGATCAGGTCGCAATGGGGAGCGCTTTCCTCTTGCCGTGCTGCTGGCATCCAGCAGCTGTCGGGCCAGGTGTAGGCGCGCAGCATCAGCACACCTCCCTGGCGGCTGAACTTCAGGGCATTGCCCACCAGGTTGTCGAGCACCTGAAGCAGCAGATCCCAGTTGCCCAGGATCTCCGGCAGTTCGATCGGCACATCCAGCCTCAGGCTCACCTGCTTGTCGTCGGCATTGAGCTTGTAGTTCCTCAGGGTCTGCTCCAGGGCCGGTGTCAGCGCCATGGCTTCGAACTGCACCGGTCGGTTCGACTCCAGGCGTGAGAGGTCGAGCACATCGTTCACCAGTCGTGTGAGCCGATCGGTCTCGGCGTTGGCGACACCCAGAAATTCCTTGGTTTCCTCCTCGCTGAGCTGGTCGCCCATGTCGTGGAGCGTTTCCACGTAGCTCTTGATGTTGAACAGCGGTGTGCGCAGTTCATGGGAGACGTTGCTGATGAATCGGCTCTGGGCTGCGTTCAGTTCCACTTCCCGCGTCAGGTCCTGAATGGTGACCGCGATTCCCTTCAGGCTTTCGCCGCTGGCATCGCGCACCGACTGCAGCACGATCCGCAGGGTGCGGGATGGATCGTCGATGCTGCAGCGCAGGTCTTCGCTGTCGCTGATGCCGTTCAAGAGAGCATCGAGGGGAGCATGCAGTTCGATCGCCAGGAGGTGGGGCAGTTCATCGAGCAGCTCCTGGCTTTCAAGGTTGCGCCCCTCCCAGCGAAACAGCCGGCGGGCGGTGGGATTCGCCAGCACGATCCGTCCTTCGGCATCAAGCAGCACGGCGCCATCAGCCATCGTGGCGATCAGGGACGCTTGCTTCACCTGGGCGGCGGTGAGCTCCTCGATGTTGGCGGCGTCGTAGGCCTGCAGCTGGGCGGCCATGGCATTGAACCCATCCAGCAATTCCCCCAGTTCCCCACTGACTGGCAGGGCAATCCGTGTCTCGAAATCTCCGGAGGCGATCGAGCGGACGCCCCGCAGCAGTTCCTTCACCGGTCGCGTGATCGTGAGGGCGTTGAACACAGCCCCAAGGATCACCAGCACCCAGATCGAGATAAATACCGCCACCGTCACCTCGCGGGTGAGGGCGGCGCTGGCGAGAGCGGTTTCGTTGGGATTCACCCCCAGGGCAAGGATGCCCAGGTAACGCCCATCGCGTACGAGAGGCACGAACACATCGGTCACCTGGCCCTGGGGGGTGAGGTGCTGACGCACCAAGGGGTTCTGGGGGCGGTTGCGCAGACCCGCCGGCAGCTCAAGCCGTCGACTCAGGCGCAGGTCATTGGGCGTCTCCTGACCGCTGCCGCTGATCGGAATCCCCAAATACACGATGCCCTCGGGGTCGGCGAAGAAGATGTAACGCAGGCTGCGGCTCGATCGCCAGAAGGATTCGGTGACATTGGCCAGTTCGCGGTCGTGGCCCTCTGCCACCAACTCGCTCACATTCCCTGCCAGGAGCAGACCCAGATCCCTGGCGTAACGCGTGTCATTCATGACGGCGTCGCGCTGGATCCCGTTGAGGGCGAAGAAGGTGATGCCAGTCATCATCAGGCTCACCACCAGAGTCGCCACCGACAGCAGCTTCGTTTGAAGACTGAATTCGGCCCACCACAGCCGCAGCTTTCCCCACCAGCTCGTTGTGGTGGAAGCGGCGGGGGAGCCGGTTGCGGGTGCTGCTGATGCGCTGCTGGCCATCGCGCTGGGGCGCTCTGAGGCAGCCTAGGCCTGCCGCACCTGATGACCGATGTCCTGACGCAGCTGCATGCCCTCGAAGCGCACGTGCTCCAGGGAGCGGTACACGGCGGAGAAGGCCGCATCGAAGTCGTCAGCCTGGGCCGTCATCGTCAGGACCCGGCCGCCTGCGGTCAGAAGTTGACCATCGGCGGCCAAGCGCGTGCCCGCATGGAACAGCTGGCGCTGGTCTGACGAAGCCAGGTCCCCCTCGATCACATCGCCCTGGCGCGGCTGTTCCGGATAGCCCGCCGCCGCCGCCACCACGCCAACACTGCAGCGTTGCTGCACTGTCAAGGTCGGGGCGAGATCCAGCCGTCCCAGGGCACAGGCCTGCAGCACCCGCGCCAGTTCAGGCCCCATCAGCGGCATCAGGGTCTGACATTCGGGATCGCCGAAGCGGCAGTTGAATTCGATCACGCGCGGACCGTCGGCCGTGAGCATCAGCCCGGCGTAAAGCACCCCGCGATAGGCGATGCCCCGGGCCTGCAGGGCCGCAACCGTGGGCTCCAGAACCTGGCGACGCACCTGGTCCAGGCCTTTGGCATCCAGCAGGGGCGCAGGGGCGTAGGCCCCCATCCCACCGGTGTTCGGCCCCTGATCGCCATCCAGCAGGCGTTTGTGATCCTGGGCGGGCGGCAGAAGCACCAGCCGTTCGCCGTCACAGAGGGCGAACACAGACACCTCCGGCCCCTCCAGACGCTCTTCCAACACCAGGCGTTCGCCGGCGGAGCCAAAGCGACCATTGAAGGCATCCCGGATCGCCTCCTCCGTGGCCGCGATCGATTCCGCCACCGTCACCCCTTTGCCGGCGGCGAGGCCATCGGCTTTCACCACGAGGGGGCGCTGCAGCTGCGCCACCAGGGCCAGGCCCTCCTCGGCACTGGTGACGGTCCAGTGTCCGGCGGTGGGAATGCCGGCCTCAAGCATCAGCTGCTTCGCCCAGGCTTTGCTGGCCTCCAGCTGGGCGCCATCAGCCCCTGGTCCGAACACCGCCAGCCCCGCGGCCCGCAGCGTGTCGGCCAGTCCGGCCGCCAGAGGCGCTTCGGGGCCGATCACCACCAGATCGATCTGATGCTGATGGCACAGCGACAGCAGCCCGTCGGCATCGCTGGCCGCCGTGTCCAGTCGCTCGCCGAAAGGTCCGCCATTGCCCGGACTGATCCAGACCTTGTCGACAGCGGGGCAGCGTTCGAGTGCCCAGCAGAGGGCCTGTTCGCGGCCACCGTTCCCCACGACAAGCAACCGCGCCAGCGGTGGCAGGGGCTGGGGACAGGAGGGTGAGAGGGCCATGGCAGCGGGAACGATGGGGGAAGTCCCCTTAGGTTTGAGTGGTATCGCCGGGGCGTTCGCGTCGCAGGGCGAACGGTTTCCATCTTTGTTGACGGCCGCCCCATGGGGATCCATGCCCTGCCCCTGACGCTGTTGCTTGCGGTCCAGCCCCAGATGCAGGCCCATAGTCAGGCCCAGCCTTTGCCGATGGGCGAGGTGGCCTACCAGATGGCGTTGCTGGAGGGGGGCATCCCCGAGTTGCAACTGGCCTGTGCCGATGCGGCTCGTTTCAATCTCAAGCCACGCCTCCAGGAGTTGAGGGATCGTTTGATGCTGGTGGCCCCCGCGCCCCAGCCCTTTCCCGTGGTGATGGCCAACGCCAGGGCCCTGTTGACATGCAAGGCTCCCGCCAGTGCTCAGGTGGTGCTGAATCGCTTCGGGCCTGGGCCTCGTCAGCAGCGCCGGCAGTGGTTGTTGCTCGACTGGAGAGCCGCATCGGCAAGCCTCGACCATCGGCGCGCCGCCCTGGCGCTGCGGCGGCTGGCCAATGGCGATCTCGCCAGCCTGGACCAGGAACAGCTCGTAGTGGGTGTGTCGGAGGAGGGCGAACCGCTGACCCGTTCGGCCCTTGACCTGCTCGCGGACCATGAGGCTGCTTCCGGGCAGTTGGATCGCGCCGCTGCCGTTCTTCTGGCTGGACGAACTCCCGGGCTCGTGGCCGCACGCCGTTATGGGCGCGTGGCCGAATGGCTGCAGACCCTCGGTCAGCCCAGCAGTGACGATCTGCTCGAGGCGGCCTTGGATCAGGCGGCCGCCGACCAGGCCTGGTCAACGGCTGTCGATCTGCTGAGGTTGCAGTTGCGCCTGAATCTGCAGGCTGGGGGCGATGGGAGCAGGGCGCGGCAGCGTTTGGAACGGCTGTCGCGTCGGCTGGATGACCGCTACACCCTTCTGCAAGGTTCAGGTGCTGATCCTGATGCACTCGATCAACAGCTGCGATCGCCCCGACAGCCAGGTGGGCATGCTGTCCTGGGAGAATCAAGGCCTGCCGGTTTTCCGGTGATCGTCCCACCCCCTCGCCCATGAGCGTTTCCACCGGTCCCCTGCTCTACGAGGGAAAGGCCAAGCGTGTGTACGCCTCGGAGTACGACGACATCGTGCTTGTGGAATTCAAGGACGACGCCACCGCCTTCAATGCCCTCAAGCGGGAGCAACTGGACGACAAAGGGCGGCTGAACTGTCAGATCTCGGCTCGGTTGTTTGAGCTGTTGGAACGCTCCGGCATTCCGACGCACTACCAGGGCCTGGTTGGCGATACCTGGATGGCGGTGCAGCGGGTGGACGTCATTCCCCTTGAGGTGGTGCTACGCAACGTGGCCACAGGGTCGCTCTGTAAACAGACTCCGATCCAGGCTGGTACGGCGTTGAAACCGGCCCTGCTCGACCTCTATTACAAAGATGATGGCCTCGGAGATCCTCTGCTCACGGAATCCCGGCTCGAGTTGCTGCAGCTGGTGAGCCGGGAGCGACGTCAGGAAATGGAAACTCTGGCGAGGCGCGTGAATGCCGTGTTGGGGCCCTTCTTTCGGGATCTGGAGCTCCAACTGGTGGATTTCAAGCTGGAGCTGGGTTGCAATCGCAGCGGCGAGCTGCTCGTGGCGGATGAGATCAGCCCGGACACCTGCCGACTCTGGGACCTGGGCATCCTGGATCCACAGGACCGCATCCTTGACAAGGATCGCTTCCGCCAGGATCTGGGTGGGCTGATCGAGGCCTACGGGGAGGTCTACAAACGGGTCCAAGGGTGCTGCCCCAACCCCCGCAACTACAGGTAAGGTCTGCGGACGTTTGCGGCCGAATCGGCCGACCGCTGCCTTCTCCATGGTCAATTTCTCCTCAAGCCGGACCACGGACGCCGTTCGGCGGGGAGCTCTGGGTCTTGCTCTGGCCTTGCCCCTGATGGCCAGCCCAGCCCTGAGGGCCCAGGAGAATCCAGCAGAGCAGCAGCAGGAGCAGCCTCTGACCGAGACGGTGGAGGTTGAGGTGGAGCAGGTGGACGTGGAAAAAATTGAGGTGGAGGAGGTCCTCCCTTCCCAGCAGCAGCCCGCAGCCGAGCAGCAGCTGCCCCCTGAGCAACAGCCTGCGGTGCAGGAGCCCCTGGAGCAGGCGCCGGCCCAGCCTCGGGTGCTGATCAGTGAGGTGGTGATCGAAGGCATTGCCGGTCATCCGGAACAGGAGCGCCTCGAGCTGGCGGCCTACGACGCGATGACGGTGCGTCCGGGCAGTCGCGTCACCCGCGACCAGCTCAAAACCGATCTGGATGCGATCTACGCCACCGGCTGGTTTTCCGATGTCCGGATCGAGCCGATCAATGGCCCCCTGGGCGTGCAGCTGTTGGTGAAGGTGGTGCCCAACCCCGTGCTGACCCAGGTTGAGCTTGAACCCGACGACACCAAGATGCCGCCGGAGGTGGTTGAGCAGACGTTCAGTTCCGACTACGGCCGCACGCTCAACCTGAATGAGCTCCAGTTGCGGATGAAGGAGCTGCAGGGTTGGTATGCCAAGGAGGGCTACTCGCTGGCACGGGTCTCCGGGCCCAGTCGGGTCAGCCCCGAGGGTGTGGTGCAGCTCAAGGTGGTGATCGGCACTGTGGCCGGTGTGGAGGTGCAGTTCCTGAACAGGGAGGGCGAGAGCACCAACGACAAGGGTGAGCCGATCAAGGGCAAGACCAAGCCCTGGGTGGTGACACGGGAAATCTCGATCAAGCCCGGTGAACCGTTCAACCGCAATCAGCTGGAAGGTGACATCAAACGCCTTTACAGCACCTCGCTGTTCAGTGATGTGAAGGTGACCCTGAAGCCGGTGGCCGGTGAGCCTGGCACCGTCAACATCATTCTTGGCATTGTGGAGCAATCCACGGGCTCCCTCTCCGGTGGTCTCGGGTACAGCCAGAGTCAGGGTGTGTTCGGCCAGGTGCAGCTCCAGGACAGCAACCTGTTCGGGCGGGCCTGGAATCTGGCGCTCAACCTTACCTATGGCCAGTATGGCGGCCTGGCGAATTTCACCTTCACCGATCCCTGGATCAAAGGGGATAAATGGCGAACCTCCTTCCGCACCTCGTTGTTCCTGAGCCGGGAAGTTCCCCAGGTCTTCCAGAGTCAGAACAACGGCAGCATCGTCACGGTGGATGACTACGTCAACAACAACTCCACCTACGCCTACGAGATCAACACCGACAACAATCCCGCGGGGCGAAAGTTTGACAATGTTGCCAATGCCGACAAGCAATTCCCTGAATACAGCTGGTTTGACTTCGAGGGTGATTCCGTTGCTTTGCAGCGGGTCGGCGGCAATATTGTGTTTGCCCGGCCGCTCAACGGTGGTGATCCCTACAAGATCGTACCCTGGAATGTTTTGGCTGGATTGAACATCCAGAATGTGCGTCCGATCAATTTCGCTGGGGATTCGCGTCCCTACGGCGTTCCTAATGAAAATATCAACAATGATCGGATTCCGAATGATGAGATCATCTGTATTGCCTACAGCAGCAATTCCTCCGATTGCGCCACCGAAAATAATCTGGCCAGCGTGCGCTTCGCCGCCACCTACAACAAGCTGAACGATCCACGCAATCCCACCTCCGGTAATTTCCTCAGCCTGGGAACCGAGCAATTCGTTTCCGTGGGGGCCAATTCCCCCACCTTCAACCGCTTAAGGGCCAGTTACACCCAGTTCTTCCCTGTGAACTGGCTCAAGATCGCGAAGGGTTGTCGTCCCAAGCCCGGCGAGAAGGCCAATTGCCCCCAGGCGATTGGCATCCAGCTGAAGGCGGGCACCGTCATCGGTCAGCTTCCCCCCTACGAAGCCTTCTGCCTGGGCGGCTCCAATTCCGTGCGCGGTTGGTATGACTGCGATCTGGGTGTGGGCCGCAGCTTCGGTGAGGCCACGATTGAATACCGCTTCCCGATCATCAGCATTTTTGCCGGTGAACTCTTCGTGGATGCCGGCACGTCCTTCGGTTCCCAGGCGAATGTTCCCGGAAAGCCGGGTGAGCTCCTCGACAAACCGGGATCAGGCTTCTCCATCGGTACCGGTGTGATCGTTACCACCCCGGTCGGCCCCTTGCGCCTGGAGGTGGCCAGCCAGGACTTCACCGGTGACTGGCGTTTCAACCTGGGTGTGGGCTGGAAATTCTGATGGCCTCCTGGCCTGCCGATTACAACGACTCGTGGACCCTCGCCTCGCCTGTGAGGCGCACCGGGGTTGGCCTGCACAGCGGTGCTTCGGTGTCGGTGACGCTCAGGCCGTCCGAACGGGCTGGATATCACGTGCGTTGGGCCGAGGCCTCTGCCTCTAGTGAGCCTGTCAGCCTCAGCCCGGCCCAGGTGCGCGACAGCCAGCTCTGCACCACCCTGGATCTGGGGGAGCGGCGCCTGGCCACGGTGGAGCATCTACTGGCCGCACTGGCCGGCACAGGGCTGAGTCATGTGGAGTTGGAGGTGAGCGGACCGGAGGTCCCCCTACTGGATGGTTCTGCCCTCGGTTGGGTGGAGGCGATCGACGAGGCGGGCTTTGCTCCAGCAGCGACGTCACGCCGACCCGGCCCCAGGCTCACGGCCCCGATCACGCGTCATCGTGGCAGCAGTGTGATCACGGCCACTCCCGCCGAGCGTTTTCAGTTGGTCGGGGTGATCGACTTCCCCCAGGTGGCGATCGGGCGGCAGCAGTTGGCGATCACCCTGACGCCCGAACGCTTTGTGCGGGAGATTGCCCCAGCGCGCACCTTCGGCTTTCGCGACCAGGTGGATCAGCTGCGCGCTGCGGGGCTGATTCAGGGAGGCGCTCTCGACAACGCCCTGGTGTGTGATGGAGAGCACTGGCTCAACCCACCGCTGCGCTTCGTGGATGAACCGGTGCGCCATAAGCTCTTGGACCTGATCGGGGATCTGGCCCTGGTGGGGTTCCCCCAGGCACAGGTGCTCGTGTATCGGGGCTCCCACGGCCTGCACACCGATCTGGCTGCTGCCCTGGCAGATCTCTCTTCCTCCCCTCGCTGAACCGTTGACCACCCCCCCCTCCACGGCCACGCCCACCGAGCCTGTGCTCACGAGTGAGCAGATCATGGGCTTGTTGCCCCATCGCTATCCCTTCGCCCTAGTCGATCGGGTTCTGGAGCATGAGCCGGGAGTGCGGGCAGTGGCCATCAAGAATGTGACCCTGAACGAGCCGCAGTTTCAGGGTCATTTCCCCGATCGTCCCTTGATGCCCGGGGTGCTGATCGTGGAGGCGATGGCCCAGGTGGGCGGACTGATCGTCACCCAGATGCCCGACCTCCCCAAGGGACTGTTCGTGTTTGCAGGCATTGATGGAGTCCGTTTTCGGCGACCTGTGGTGCCCGGCGATCAGCTGCGAATCTGCTGCGAGCTGCTCAGTCTGAAGCGGCAGCGCTTCGGCAAAGTGAAAGCGGAAGCCTCGGTGGAGGGTCAGCTCGTCTGCTCCGGTGAGCTGATGTTCTCCCTGGTGGACTGAGCGTCATGCCGGAGACCCCTTCCCCATCGGTCATCAGCGAGGATTCGGCGGTGCAGATCCATCCTCTGGCTGTTGTGGACCCCAGGGCCGAGCTGGCCGAAGGGGTTGTGATCGGACCTGGCGCCGTGGTCGGTCCTGGCGTGCGGATCGGTGCCAACTCCTGGATCGGTCCCCATGTCGTGCTCGATGGCCGTCTGACCATCGGTAGCTCGAATCGCATCTTCCCAGGTGCCTGTCTTGGCCAGGAACCTCAGGATCTGAAGTATCGCGGTGCCCCGACGGAGGTAGTGATCGGCGATCACAACACCATCCGTGAATGCGTCACCATCAATCGCGCCACCGATGAGGGGGAAGTCACCCGAATTGGCGACCACAACTTGTTGATGGCCTACTGCCATCTCGGTCACAACTGTCTGCTCGGCAATGGGATCATCATGTCCAACGGCATCCAGGTGGCCGGCCATGTGGAGATTGAAGATCGTGCCGTGATTGGTGGCTGTCTCGGCATTCATCAGTTTGTGCACATCGGCGGCTTGGCGATGGTCGGCGGCATGACCCGGGTGGATCGGGATGTGCCGCCTTACTGCCTGGTGGAAGGGCACCCCGGTCGGGTTCGGGGACTGAATCGGGTGGGGCTGCGGCGCCGTGGCCTGGATCAGAGCAATGGAGGGGAGGAGCTGCGTCAGCTTCAGGACATCTGGACCCTGATTTATCGCTCTGATCTGGTGATCGCCGAAAGCCTCCGTCAGGCGCGCCAGACGGCTCTTCTGCCGGCTGCAGACCATCTCTGCAGCTTCCTGGAGGCTTCCATCACCAAGGGGCGTCGTGGCCCGATGCCCGCTGCCGGCGGTCGCTGATGGTCCGCATCCTGATCAGCACCGGCGAGGTGTCCGGTGATCTGCAGGGGAGCCTTCTCATCGAAGCCCTCCATCGTCAGGCGAAGCGGCTCGGCCTTGCGCTGGACGTGCTTGCCCTCGGTGGTGAACGCATGCGTGAGGCTGGCGCTGAGTTGCTCGCCGACACGGCGCCGATGGGGGCGATCGGCCTGTGGGAGGCACTGCCCCTGGTGGTGCCCACCCTGCGGCTTCAGGCCCGGGTCAATCAGCTGCTGAGGTCTCGACCGCCTGATGTGGTGGTGCTGATCGACTACATGGGGGCGAACGTGCGCCTGGGCCGCGATCTGCGGCGGCGTCTGCCCCATGTGCCGATCACGTATTACATCGCCCCGCAGGAATGGGCCTGGCGCATGGGCGATGGCGGCACCACGCGTCTGCTGCGTTTCACCGATCGCATCCTGGCGATCTTTCCTGCTGAAGCGGAGTTTTATGCCGCCCGCGGTGCCGAGGTCACCTGGGTGGGCCATCCGCTCCTCGATCTGGCGGCCCATCGCCCTTCCCGTTCGGAAGCTCGCCGCACCCTGGCGCTCCCCGCCGAGGCTCCCCTGCTGTTGCTGCTGCCCGCCTCCAGGCCCCAGGAGCTGCGCTATTTGATGCCGGTTCTGGTGGATGCCGCTGCCCGGTTGCAGGCTGCCGATCCAGCCCTTGAAGTGATGGTGCCCGCCGGGCTTGCGGCCTTTGAAGAGTCGCTGCGCCAGGCTCTGCAGGAGGCCGGCGTGCGGGGGCGCGTCATCGCAGCCGCCGACGCCGACCGTCTCAAGCCCAGCCTCTTCGCCGCCGCGGATCTGGCCCTGGGGAAATCGGGAACGATCAACCTGGAGTTGGCCCTGCATGGGGTCCCCCAGGTGGTGGGGTACCGGGTGAGCCGACTCACGGCCTTGGTGGCTCGCCATCTGCTGCGCTTTCAGGTGGACCACATTTCCCCGGTCAACCTGCTGCTGGGGGAGCGGTTGGTGCCCGAACTGCTCCAGGATGCGTTCACGGCCGAAGCGCTGGTGCGCGAGGCCCAGCCGCTCCTGGGTGACCGTTCCTGTCGCGATCACATGCTGGCCGGCTATGCCAGGCTCAGCGCCACCCTCGGCAGCCCCGGTGTCACCGATCGAGCCGCCGTCGCCATCCTCGAGTCGGTGCAGCCATGCTCTCGATGACACGTCGCCATTGGCTGCGAGGCCTTGCCCTCGGTCTGCTGCTGCTGCTCAGCCTGCAGGGGACTCCCGCTGTCGCCGCATCCGTGCAAGAGGCGGTGTTTGCCGGTGGATGCTTCTGGTGTCTGGAGCATGACCTTGAAGAGCTCCCCGGCGTTCTCTCTGCTGAAAGTGGCTACAGCGGTGGCCATGTGCTCCGGCCGACTTACCAGCAGGTGAGCGGTGAACGCACGGGGCATCAGGAGGCGGTGCGCGTCCGTTTTGACCCGGAGAGGATCAGCTATGCCACCTTGTTGCGTCACTACTGGCGCAATGTGGACCCCCTCGATGGCGGCGGTCAGTTCTGCGATCGCGGCGATTCCTATCGCCCCGTGATCTTCACCGAAGGCGCCCAGCAGGCAGCCAAGGCTAAGGCCAGTGTCGCTGCTGCTGCAAAAGAACTCAAGCTGCCCTCCGATCGGCTCAAGGTGCAGGTCCGCTCAGCTGTGCGCTTCTGGCCAGCTGAAACGTATCACCAGAATTACGCGGAGCGGCATCCCCTGCGTTACCGCTATTACCGATTCAGCTGCGGGCGCGATCAACGGCTGGACGCGGTCTGGGGTGAGCGGGCACGGCGCGGCGATTCCTGGCGTTGAGGATCTGAAATAGAAGGAAAATCTAAAGGCGGCTGGGAGCCTTGGCTCAGCCACTTCTCAGTGAAGGTGCGGGTTTTCCCCCATTCACAAGCTCAATCACCCTGCTTACCATCTGACGGTGATTTGGGGGGAGGATGTATGTATCTGCTGACTATCAAAGACGGATTGGTGACCCGTCACATCGGTCCCTATCCCTCGCCCAAGCAGGCCTCTGATGATCTCGATCGGGTGATGGCGTCGTTTTCCGAGCGGGCCCGTTGGCAGATTCACGCGCTGGAGTGTCCCAGCAGCCTCCGCTTCAGCCGGCATGCTGCCGACTCTGAGGACCGGGTCGTTACCGCCGCTGCTTCCTGAGCCCTGGCAGGGCCGTCTCAGTCCCGTGGCGTCGAGGGCCCCGATCGTCCGGGGTAGCCACGAAGCAGACCGCTCTCGATCATCAGTCCCACACCTGCATTGATGCAGATCAGGCTGAGGGTGCCGTACCAGAACCAGGGCCCGCCGTCATTGCCCAGGGCCTGTAGCAGCCGGCGGCTGACCGCTTCGCCGAACAAGCAAAGGCCAGCCGGGAGCAGCAGGATACCCAGTTGAGCTCGCAGATACCAGCGAATCGGGCGTGAGGCCATCGCAGGGGGCTGTGTCGAACGCGACAGGAATTTAGTCGCTGGCCTGGTCGGCTCGGCTGCAGATCCAGTGCACCAGGGTGCGCACTCCGTAGCCGGTGGCGCCGGCGGGGTCGAGCCCCCGGCCTTTGTCACTCCACACGGTGCCGGCGATATCCATGTGGGCCCAGGGGATATCGCCCTCCACGAATTCCTTCAGGAAGAGCGCTGCGGTGATAGAGCCGCCGGGACGGGGGCCAGTGTTTTTCAGATCCGCCAGGGTTGATTTCAGCCCCTCGCGATAACTCGTCTGCATCGGCATGCGCCACAGACCTTCCCCGGCCTGCTCCGCCGCCTGCCTGAGGCTGTCCGCCAGGGGGTCATGCTCCGACCACAGACCGGCGATTTCCTCGCCGAGGGCAATCACACAGGCTCCGGTCAGCGTGGCCAGATCCACGATCGCGTCGGGCTTGAGGCCGCTGGCGTACACGAGCGCATCCGCCAGGGTCAGACGGCCTTCGGCATCGGTGTTGTTGATTTCGATCGTGGTGCCGTTGGAGGCGGTGACGATGTCACCGGGATGGACGGCGGACCCATTGATCATGTTTTCGCAGGAGGCCACCAGCATGTGCACCTCCAGGCCGGCCGGTCGCCGTTGGGCGATGGTGCGCATCGCGCCGAACACCGCCGCGCTGCCCCCCATGTCGTACTTCATCATGTCGATCTGGGCGCCACCCACCTTGAGGTTGTAGCCGCCGGAATCGAAGGTGAGCCCCTTGCCCACCAGCACCAGACGGGTCTGGATCGGTCCGGGTGCGCGGTAGGTGAGGTGGATGAACTTGGGATCGAGATCGGAGCCCTGACTCACCGCGAGAAACGCGCCCATGTTCCGCGCGGCGCAGTCTCCCCGCTCCAGCACCTGGAGCTCGAGGTTGTGCTCAGCGGCGATGGCGGCTGCGGTGTCGGCCAAAGCGGCCGGGGTGACGCTGTTGGGTGGCGCTGCCACCAGTTCCCTGGCCAGCTCAACGCCGGCGCAATGGGCATCGACCCGCTCCAAGGCGTCGCTGAGGTCGGCGGGCAGATCGCCGAGCAGGTCAAAATGGTCGGGCTGGAGGCGTGGTTCGGGTTGGCTGCGGAAGCGGGTGTCGCGATACAGCGACAGCCGGATCGCTTCGGCGACCGCCTCGGCGGCGCCGGTTCCATCGCTTCCCCAGGGGAGATGGACGCCGGCGCGACCGTCAAGGCCGATGCAGGCCTTGGCCAGCGCTGCCGCGGCCTGACGCAGCGTTGCGACATCCGCTGTCGGTCCATCGGCCGTTGTCGCATCGCCCAGGCCCACCAGCACCAGACGGCTCAGATCCTGGTGGAGAAGTTGAAGGCTGACCACCTCCCCAGCTTTGGCCTGGAAGCGCTGCTTCTCCAGCCAGCTGCCCAGCGGGCTGTTCAGGCGCGCCTCCAGTTGGCCGATCAGGCCCTGGGGGTCGTTGGCGGCGATCCCCACGGCCAGCACGGAACCGCTCCAGTTCTGGAGCGTGGCAGGTGATCGTGAGAACGACATGGAGGAGCGGCTTCTGGAGCGATGCTACGAATCAGTCCGTGTTGAAGGGGGTGGCCCATCGATCCCGGGTCTCCTTGTTGAACGGCGGTAACCAGGCCTGGATCAGGGCCTGTTCCAACCGTCGTCGCTGCCGGGTGTCGGCTGGCACATCGGTCCAGAAGCGGATGCTGGTCTGCTGTTGCAGACCGGCGCTGCACAGGGCATCGCCATAGGCCGCCAGGTAGGCCTTGCAGTCGTGCTCTCCTTTCCAACGGCGATCCGCCGCTTTCGTTTCGCCCACGTAGAGCAGGATCGGGGTGCTGAGATCGTGGGGGCGATCCATCACCAGGTAGATCGCCGCTCCTTGATGGGGGCTCTCGGGCCAACGCCAGAAGGTGAGCGGCAGCGGGCGCAGGCTGAGGGGGGCCAGCGCGGCCAGGGGATCGGCTGGACCATCAAACAGCTGGGTTTGCTGCAGTGCCATGGGTTGCCCATGGCCGGCGAACAGGGGCGCTTGGTGACGTTGAATCTTGCGTTGCCAGTGGCGCAACTGCGGTGCACTGAGGCTGAGGCCCGGAGCGTCAGCGCTGCTGCTCCAACTGGTCTGGGCAAAAAGATCTCCCTGACGAGGCGTCGGCACCATGGTCGTTTCAGCGGCCGGGAGGCAGGCTGGGCCCCGGAGGCGTCGCCCCGAAACGCACCCGCCCGATCAGGGCTTCCACCGTCTGAGGAGGCAGGCAAAGGCGTTCCTGCAGGTCGGCCAGGTGGGCAAAGGGCCTGCGACGTCGCTCCTGGATCAGACGCTCCAACCGTTGGGGCGGCCATGCCAGCGCCTCTTGCAGAGTGGGAGCCGCATCAGCGTTGAGATCGATCGGAGCCGCCTGAGTCAGCGGGGGCGCATCGCCATACCAGTGGAAGATCAGATATGGCCGCCAGCGTTCCGCCAGCGCTGGCGGCAGCTCAAGCAGTTGAAACAGATCGTCGGCCTGGCTGAACTGCACGCCACCCTGCTGCAGACGGATGAGGAGATCGATCATCGCGGCGGTGCAGCCCGGCAGGCGCTGCCACTGCTCCGCAGTCGCCCGATTCACATCGAGGAACCATTCCGGCTCCTGGATCGGATCCGACGTGGATGCAGAAGGCAGGGTGGGGGCCGGCGCGTCGGCCGGGAGATCGCCCATCGCCTGAAGCACTTTGCGGGCCAGGGGATCGAGCCAGTGCCCACGGGCCATGGTTGCTGCTATCCCGTTGCTTCGGCAGGACCTTACCGACCCTGGTCGCCACTGCGCCAGCGCGGCGGCCGGTTGGGCAGTTCCACGAGCCCTTCGCGAAACGCCACCACAACGGCGTGGGTGCGGTCATTGGCCGGCAGTTTGCGCAACAGGCTGCTCACGTGGGATTTCACCGTGTCGATCGACACCACCAGGGCATCGGCGATCTCCTGATTGCTCATGCCTCGGCAGAGGCCACGCAGCACATCCTCTTCCCGCAGGCTCAGTTCGGCGAGAGGGCCATGGCCGGAGCTGCCGCCGAGGCGGCCATGACGCAGCACCCCGGTGATCACCCCGTCCATGTAGGTCCCGTCGCTGTCGATCGCAGCGAGGGCGGTTCGTACAGACCCCGTGCCGGTGCTCTGGTGGGAGCAGAGGCCATCGCAGTGGGCCTCTACTGCTTCCAGAATCGTTCGCACAATCGGTCGCTGAATCAGCATCAACGTCTTGAGACCCGGATGGGCCTCCTTGGCGCGGCGCACCAGGCTGGGGCCGCTGCCGATCTCCAGCATGTCGGTGCAAACGAGCAGGTCGGCGTCGCTGTTCTGCAGGCTGAGCAGGCACTCCTCCTCGGTCGAGGTGGCGGCCACCAGGGGGCCCATGCCTTCAAACCACCCCATCCAGCTGACCAGCAGGGCTCGATCGGCACTGGCAATGGCCGTTCGGCAGTGGCTCAAAACGGCGCGGCTGTCGCGCCGATGTTGCTGCACATCGCCGATCATCGAGCTCAGATCCACGGTGGGTGGGAACGCTGGCAGCGTCCGAGGCACTGCCGCCATGTTGGCGTTGATCAGGGGGCGTGGATCCGCACTGTTACGTGGCTTCTGGATTGTTCAAACTGGTTTGCAGTTGATCGATGGGCGATGGCCTTCTTTGACTCCGAAATCGTGCAGGAGGAGGCCAAGCGGCTGTTCGGTGACTATCAGCAGCTGATGCAGCTGGGGTCGGATTACGGCAAGTTCGATCGGGAAGGCAAGAAAAAGTTCATCGACACGATGGAGGAGTTGATGGAGCGCTACCGCGTCTTCATGAAGCGGTTTGAGCTGTCGGAGGATTTTCAGGCCAAGCTCACCGTGGAGCAGCTCCGCACCCAGCTGGGTCAGTTCGGCATCACGCCGGAACAGATGTTCGAGCAGATGCACACCACCCTGGAGCGGATGAAGAGTCAGCTCGAGCAGCCGCCCGCCTGAGCCCACATCGCGGCGTCCAACCCTTCGGCGTCGTGGTCCCCCGTACGATCCGCACGATCTCTTTCCCTCTGTCATGCCCGAGGCGCCCCTTCCCCTGCCGAGCTGGCTGGCGCGTGGCATGGCTGATCTGTTCCCCGCTGGCGACCCCGGCGATCCCGATCAATGCCTGGCTGCCCGTCTGGCGGCTGCGACAGCAGAAGGGCGACCCTTGCGGATCAAGCTGGGCATTGACCCCACCGGAAGCGACATCCATTTGGGCCACAGCATCCTGTTTCGCAAATTGCGAGCTTTTCAGGACGCCGGCCATACGGCGGTGTTGATCATCGGCGACTTCACCGCTCGCATCGGTGATCCCACGGGCAAAAGCGCTACCCGGGTGCAGCTCAGCAAGGAGCAGGTGCAAGCCAACGCCACCACCTATCTCAACCAGCTGGGCCAGGGGCAGCCCAAGGAGCAGGCGCTGCTGGATTTTGAAACCCCGGGTCGGCTCGAGGTGCGCCGCAACAGCGAGTGGTTGGAAGGGCTGGATCTGCCCCAGGTGATCGGCTTGCTGGGCACAGCCACCGTGGGCCAGATGCTGGCGAAAGACGATTTCTCCAAGCGCTACGGCAGCGGCACGCCAATTGCGCTCCATGAATTCCTCTACCCGTTGCTGCAGGGCTACGACTCCGTGGCCGTGGATGCGGATGTGGAGCTGGGTGGCACGGATCAGAAATTCAATGTGGCGATGGGCCGCGATCTGCAGCGTCATTTCGGCCAGCGCACCCAGTTCGGCATGCTCCTACCCATCCTCGTCGGCCTCGACGGGGTGCAGAAGATGAGCAAAAGCCTCGGCAACACCGTGGGGTTGGAGGAGGACCCCCTCTCGATGTATTCCAAGCTCGAGAAAGTCGGCGACGGGGCGATCAACGACTACGTGACGTTGTTAACGGATCTCGATCTGGAGACACTGCCAGAGAACCCTCGCGAGAAGCAGAAGGCGATGGCTCTGGCGGTGACCGCCAGCCGCCATGGCCAGGAGGCAGCGGCCAAAGCGCAAGCGGATGCCGCCACCCTGGTGGGGGGCGCCGGTGATGCGGCGGCCGATGTGCCTGAAGCGTCGTTGGCGGAGGTGAACTTCCCGGCCAAGGCATTCTATCTGCTTAGTGCTGTGGGAATCTGCGCCAGCAGCAGTGAGGCCCGCCGCCAGATCAAAGGCGGTGCGGCTCGCCTGGAGGGGGAAAAGATCAGCGATCCCAACCAGGAGTTTGCGTCCGCCGCCGAGCTGGAGGGCAAGGTGTTGCAGCTTGGCAAGAAAATCTTTCGGCGGCTGGTGGGTTGATGCGCTGGGATCCCGCCGATCGGATCATTGTCGCCCTCGATGGCATGGCGCCGGAGCAGGCTCTGACGTGGAGCGATCAGGTGTCGGGGCTGCGTTGGGTGAAGGTGGGCCTCGAGCTGTTCGTTCAGGCCGGGCCCGATGTGGTGGCGCAGTTGCGGCAGCGCGGACTGCGGGTGTTTCTCGATCTCAAATTCCACGACATCCCCGCCACCATGGCGGGGGCCTGCCGGCGGGCGGCCGCGCTCGGGGCGGAGCTGATCACGGTGCATGCCTGCGCCGGCAGCGAGGCGCTCCGTGCGGCACAGGCGGCTGCGGTGGAGGGGGCCGAAAGAGGCGGGTTGGCGGTGCCCACCCTGTTGGCGGTGACCGTGCTCACCAGTTGGGAGGAGCAACGGCTGCAGCGGGAGCTGGCCCTGCAGCACCGCATTGCCGACCGGGTCTCGGCACTGGCCCAGCTGGCGGCGGCGGCAGGCATCGGTGGATGTGTCTGCTCCCCCCTGGAGGCCTCCATGCTCCGCAGTCAGCATCCGGAGCCGTTTGCGCTTGTGACACCGGGCATCCGGCCCAGCGGAACGGAAGTTGCTGATCAGGCCCGGGTGATGACACCGGCAGCGGCCCTGGCGGCCGGGGCCTCGCAACTGGTGATCGGGCGGCCGATCACCCGGGCGGAAGATCCGAACCGGGCCTTCGCTCAGTGCTGTGCAGCGTTGGCCTGAGTCGCTTCAGTTGCTCTGACCGACCCTGGGCTCGGTGCCTTCGATCAGGCGCTGCAGGTTGCTGCGGTGACGCCAGAGCACCAGCACCATCGCCACCAGGGCGATCAACACATTGGCCAGCCTGTCGCTGCCGGCCACCATCAGCAGGGGCAGGCTGATGGCGGCGATCACGCTGGCCAGCGACACGATCCGGCTGAGCGAGAACACGGCCAGGAACACGCCGAAGCAGGCCAGGCCCACCGGCCAGGCCAGGCCCAGAAACATGCCGAAGCCCGTGGCCACCGCCTTGCCGCCTTTGAACCCCAACCACACCGGCCAGATGTGACCGGCGAGGGCGGCCAGCCCGGCACCGACCTCGATCCAGTTGGCCAGAGTTGCGTCCTGTGAGAGAGCCCGGGCCAATAGCACCGCCGCCGCCCCCTTGGCGACATCCACCAGAAACACCACCAGAGCGGGGCCCTTCCCCACGCTGCGCAGCACGTTGGTGGCACCGGTCGAGCCCGATCCGATCGAGCGCAGGTCGATGCCCTTGCACCAGCGCCCGGCGAGATAACCACTCGGAATTGAGCCGAGCAGATAACCGAGAAGAAGGGAAAGGAAAGCCATCAGAGCAGGTCGTCGTCGCTGTCGATCTCATCGGGGCCAGCCGCGAACGCCAGCCAGAGCGGAAACTGAAGCACGGGGATGTCGACGGCGCGTTCGGCCGCATCGATCAGGATCAGCGGCACCTCACCTCGTTCCTCCAGCCGGTCGGCCCGCTCCACCAGGGCATCGCTTCGCTCAAAGAGCACAATGCCGCTGTTGGGGCCGAAATCCTCACGGCTGAGACCGAGGGCATCCTGGAGGCCGCGGCGCCATTCCCCCAGCCGTTCCGGCTGACCGGCCAGCACAAGCGTCTGGAACTGGTCGCCGTAGAGTTCGCCGATGATCGCGATTAGGCCGGCGCTCAGCAGCACGTTGCGGGGGCGGTTGCCGCGACTGGGCTGGGCGCCGCGGCCGCCCTGGTTGAAGAACCAATCCTCCAGAAGAGCGGTGTCGCTCGACTCAAGGCTGCGACGCAGTTTCCAGGGATCGGCATAGAAATCCGGCTGTTCCAGGAACCGCTCGAGGCTGGCGCGGATCAGAGGCTCGTCGGGCCTGAAGGTGTCGGCGACTGCCACGGCAGCCGCTTGGGGCTTGGCATCGGCTGCCGTGGCCTCCAGGGCCTGCTGATCCAGTGGGGACGGCTGCACCACCACGGGCTGGGCCACCAGGTCCAGCGTGTCGACCGACTGGGCCAGCCCCTGGAGCGCACCGCTCAGATACTCCTGAAACCCTTTCACACGCCGGGCGATGGCATCGGACTGGCCGGCGAAGTTCGTGCTGAGGTCCGATTCGATCTGCTGTTTGCGCCGTTGAAGCTGCTCGATCTCCTGCTGCAGCGCATCGCGGCGCTCCTGCAGTTCGGCGAGGGCGAGCTTGAGCAGGGATTGGCTCGGGTCGGCTTCGGTGCCGATCGGTTCGGCTGGATGGTCCTGCGGCGTCAGATCGGTGTCGTCAGGCATGGCATCGACGGTCGGTAGGAGACGGGGAGCGCATCATCGGGGCGAGGCGTTGGAGGTGCCGGGCTTGGGCTGCTCCAGGGCCCCAAGCCGTTGCTGCAGTTGGCGTTTCAGCTCCTCGGCATCGAACAGGATCGGCAGGAGATGGATGCTCTTGACCTCACGGAAATAGAACAGCCCGGGCAGCCAGGGAGCGAACAGTCGCCAGCTCAGCCAGTCCTGGTAAGGAAAGCGGCGCAGCTCCTGCGATCCTCGCCATACCACCAGGGTGTCGTCGCAGAATTCGAGTCGCAGGCTGTAGGCCTGAAGCAGCAAAAAAAGGCTGAACAGGGCCACAACCAGGCTGGGCCAGGGAGCCAGGGGCAGGGGCAACAGAGCGGCACTGAGCAGGAGGGCCAGCAGCGGCAGGCGGGGATTGGCGCTCAGGCTCACCGGGCCTGAGCCTGGGACTTTGACTGTGGGGAGAGCGGAGTCGGGGCTGCGGAGCTGGGGATCGGGTGGAGTCATGCCGGTGTTGAAGTCAACCGAAAAGGATCTGGGTGAGCAGTACATCCATCAGAGCCACCGTCACCAGGATCATCACCACCGAGCCGGTGGTGCTGGTGCCAACTTCCTTGGGCCCGCCCTCGGTGGTGAGGCCCCAGCCACAGGAGAGCACGGCAATCTGCAGGCCGAACACCAGGGCTTTGATCAGCATGAAGGGCAGGTCGTCGGGTTGCATCCAGGTGCGCACCGACGTCCAGAACACCGAGGGAGGGATGCTGTAGAGCTCTGTGCTGGTGATCTGGCCGCTCCAGATCGCCACTCCGAAGAAGAGCAGGCACTGCACGGGTGCCATCACCACCATGGCGATCAGTCGGGGCACCACCAGATACTCCACCGGATCGGTGCGGAGCATCGTGATCGCATCGATCTGTTCGGTGACCTTCATGGTTCCCAGCTGGGCCGCATAGGCCGTGGCCACCTTGCCCGTCAGCAGGGTGGCGGTGAGCAGGGGTGCGATCTCCCTGGCCAGGCCGAGGGCCAGGATGCCACCCACGGTGGAGCCGGCCCCCTGGCGACTCAGCTCGGCAGCCACCTGGATGTTGAACACAGACCCGGCGGCGATGCCGGTGATGATCACGATCAGGAAACTGCCGGGGCCGGCCTCGAGAAGCTGGTCGAAGAGGTCAATGGTGTTGATCCGCCCCCGGGCCGTGGCGGCCACGGCCTGACCTCCGATCAGCAGGCTGCTGCCCAGGCGACGTAACCAGCGTGGCGATCTCATCGGAGAGTTGGCGTCATCAGGTGTGTTGCAGATGGGCACCGCGATCGGGCCAGCGTCGCATCACCACCAGGCCCAGCACCACCAGGGACGCCGGGATTAGCCCCATGCAGAGGCGGATCGCTAGCAGGGCGGAACCCGGCTGCTCGATGAAGCTGAGGGGGCCGCTGCAGGTCTGGCTGGAGATGTAGCCGGTGAGTGAGAGCAGGCCGCCGAACACCGACATGCTGATGCCGATCATCAGCTTCTGGCCGAACACCATCCAGGCGGTGTAGAGGCCTGCAGGCCGACTGGGGTCGGCGTCGATGGCATCGGGGAGCAGTGACCAGGGGATCAGGTAGGCCGTCGATGCCCCCAGACCCACCAGCACGATGAGGGCGATCAGGGGAGCGAGGTCCATGCCGCTGGCGCCATCGGGAAGAACGGGGACCAGCATCGAGAGAAGGCAGGCCGCGATCCACAGCCCAGCTCCCCAGCGCAGCGCCGTGATGCGTCCCTGTCGATTCGAGAGCAGGCTCCAGACCTGCAATCCCACCAGCGCACTCAGCTGGAACGGCAGCAGGATCCAGGTGGAGAGCGCCGGTGGCACGTGGATCACCTGCACCAGCCAGATCAGGGCCACCACCTGCATCAGCTGCAGGGCGAACCACAGCAGCAGATACAGCCCCAGCACCATCAGGAAACGGGCGTTGGCGCGCACCCTCTTCAGCTGCTGCACAAGCGGTTCGGCCTGGCCGGAGGGGCGTTGGGCCGTTTTTGCAAAGGGAGCCAGCCCCCAGCAGCAGGCCAGGGTGGCGAGGGAGGCAATCGTGCCCGTGATCTGGCCCATGCGCAGGTAGCCATCGGCGCCGTTACTGAGCACCACAGACGCCACAATCAGGCCGCTGAGCCCAGCGATGATCGAACCGGTGAAGCGCGCTGCGTTCAGTCGGGTGCGGATCGCCGTGTCGGGGGTGAGCTCGGTGGAGAGTGCCGCATAGGGCAGGTTCACGCTCGTGTAGGCGGTCATCAGCAGGATCGCCATCACCACGTAGTAGAGCGTGCGCTGCAGGGTGTCGCCCTCAGGCACCCACCAGATCGCCGCCAGGCTGATCCCCAGGGGCAGGGCGGCGCCCAGCATCCAGGGCAGGCGAGGGCCCCAGCGGCTGCGGGTGTGGTCGCTGAGCCAGCCGATCAGAGGGTCATTGAGGGCATCCCACACCTTGATCACCGTTAGCAGGGAGCCGGCGATAAAGGCAGGCAGGCCGGCGGCACAGGTGAAGAAAGGAAAGAGGTAGAACCCCAGTTGGGTGGCAGCCAACCCGGTGCCGGCATCGCCTAGGCCATAGGCCACCATCAGACGGCGCCGGGATCGGGCGGGTGGAGCCTCAAGAGTGGTCAAGCGAAGAGGGCGGGTCGGGCGGACCGTCATAATGCTGGGGCACCCATCCACTCACACGCCTTCAGTGGCGGGTTGGTTCGGATGTATCAGTGCGGGCGTAGTTTAGTGGTAAAACCTCAGCCTTCCAAGCTGATGATGCGGGTTCGATTCCCGCCGCCCGCTTTGTTCGATCAGGTCTGGTTGCCGCCGAGCATGTCTTCGTAGCCCTCATAGGGGTCATATTCGGCCCAGCCGGGACTGGCCTGGTCGAGCAATCCGTACTCCCCGTCGATCATCTGCATCCGGGTGTTTCCGTAGGGAACCGTGTTGCACGTGATCCCACCTCCGGCCACCGGTTGGCAGTCGTCGAAGCGCACCTGAGCCAGGGCTGAGGAGCCCGATCCGGCCATGAGCAGAAG
Organism: Synechococcus sp. RS9909; assembly: GCF_014279595.1. NCBI lineage: Bacteria > Bacillati > Cyanobacteriota > Cyanophyceae > Synechococcales > Synechococcaceae > Synechococcus > Synechococcus sp. RS9909. Next base: position 2,032,558 of record NZ_CP047943.1, on the reverse strand, counting down.
GGCGAGCAGGGCGACGTGGGCGGCTGGGCTGGGCATGGCGCTGGGGCGTGGATGCACCCATGCTGGCGATGAGTGGCTTCAGAGGCCGCCGCAGGCGCTGCAGGTCTTCCGCCATTCCCAGGGCCCGGGTGATGGCAGTAGCAGGCTGAGACCCCAGGAGCACTGCCAGACCTGCGTCTTGCCCCTAAGACAGGAACAGTGGTTGGGGCTGAGGCGATGAAGGTGTGGATGGCGAGTGCACGTCACTACGACATCGAGAGCTTTGTGCGCGCCCTTGGGCGGGGCAGTGATCATCTCTTCGTTTACAGCCGCGAGCGGCTAAGCCCGGAGACAGCAGTGCTGGCTGACGGTAGTGATGCGGTGTGCAGTTTCGTCAATGACGATCTGGGCGCCGCCACTCTGGAGCAACTGGCCGCCGCCGGGGTGCGGCTGATTGCCTTGCGCTGCGCCGGGGCCGACAGCGTGGACCTGGAGGCGGCACGACGTCTGGGGCTGCGTGTGGTCAATGTGCCCGCCTATGCGCCGGAGTCGGTGGCGGAATATGCTCTGGCCTTGCTGCTCTGCCTTTGCCGCCGCTTGCATCGCGCTCATAATCGGGTTCGCGAGAACAATTTCGATCTCAGCGGTCTTGTGGGGGTGCAGCTTCACGGCAAAACCGCCGGTGTGGTGGGCACGGGGCTGATCGGTTCGGCCACCGCCCTGCTGTTCCGGGCCTTTGGGATGACCGTGCTCGCCAGTGATCCGGTGAGCCAGGATCCCCAGCTGACGGCCGTCGGCATCCGCTATGTGGCCCTCGAGGAGCTGCTGGCCTGCAGCCAGGTTGTGAGTCTGCATTGCCCGCTGCTGTCGGCGACCCATCACATGATCAATGCGGAGCGTTTGGCCCTGATGCCCCGGGGTGCCCTGTTGGTGAACACCAGTCGGGGGGCACTGCTTGACACACCGGCCGTGATTACGGCCCTCAAGCGGGGACAGCTCGGTGGCCTCGCCCTCGACGTTTACGAGCAGGAGGGAGGGCTGTTTTTTGCCGACCGCAGTGCTGATGTGGTCACCGATGACACCTTCGAGCGTCTGCTCACGTTTCCGAATGTGCTGGTGAGTGCTCACCAGGCCTTTCTCACCGATGCGGCGTTGGAGGCCATTGCCACCACCACCTTGCGCAATCTCGATCAGGTGGCGGCCGGCGGAGGATGCGACAACGATTTGCTGAGATGATGGAACGGCTTTTTTCTGAGCGGATGTACACCGACTGGACTGCCGTCGCCCTGCTGCTGTTCACCACCGTTCCCCTGCTAGCGGTGGTCGCCACCGCCGCCTTCTTCATCTGGCAGCAGAGGAAGAAACCGCTGCGCTGAAGTCTTCGATCAGGTCGACATCAGCCCGGGTGAAGCGCAGGACGGAGTCTCTGGCTTGGCTTCCTCCGTTGTCGCCGTTGCCGAGGCAGTGCAGGCAGGTGCGGAAGCGTTGTTCCGACACCCGCTGGATGCCGCTTCCGCCGCAGTGGGCACAGGTGGTCATGGTTGCACCGTGGTGATCGTGGTTTTGTTCAGTGTGGAGTCGTTTGACCGCCGTGATCCCGAAGGCTTTGTGAAGAATCCGGTCACGGGTGGTAGGGGAAGAGCTCGGGCCTGAAACGCAGGTATTGCAGCAAGTCCTGGGCCGACAGCTGGTTGCCCGGGGGGATCAGCCCCAGGCCGGAGGCCAGTCGCCCCACTTCGGCCGCCGCGGTGGCGGGGCGTTCGTTCCGTGGCGGCAACCCCTGGCTGCCATCCCGTTTCGACAGCTTCACTCCCTGTGTGTCGCAGAGCAGGGGCACGTGTTGATAGCGGGGTGGGCAGATCGGGCCGATGGCGGCGATCACCGCTTCCTGGACGGTCTGGACCGGGGCCAGGTCAGCGCCTCGCACCACGTGGCTGATGCCAAGGGCCAGTTCATCAAAGGCGGTGGCCAGGTGGTAAGCGATGAAGCCATCCGCTCGACGCACCACCGGATCACCGCAGCGCTCGGCAAACTTTGCGGCTACGCGCAGGCGCCAGGCCGGTAAGCGTTGCTGCTCCCAGCCCCATCCCCGTTGGCGGTCGCGGCAGAAGCCCGGATACAGGCCTTGCCGGCTCAGCTGACGCCGACTGCAGCGGCAGGCGTAAACCTTGCCGGTGCGGCGCCAATGGCTCAGAAGAGAGTGGTAAAGCCCTCGGCGCTCGCTTTGCAGGATCACGGGGCCATCCCAGTCGAGGCCGAGCCAGCGGAGATCCGCCAGGGCCGCTTCGATCGCGCCCGGTCGCAGGCGCGGTGTGTCGAGATCATCGATCCGCAGCCGCCAGGTGCCGTTGTGCAGGCGGGCCGCCAGCCAGGAGATCAGGGCTGTGCGCAGGTTGCCGCGATGCAGCGGGCCTGAGGGAGTGGGGGCGAAACGACCGCAGTATCCCTGCGTTCGCCGTTGCTGTCCGGCATCGATCAAGGCCTGCAGTCGTCGGGGCAGCCCATCGGTGCGGGATTCGGAGCCACCCATGCCCTGCGGTCAAGCGACGCCATTCCGCCGTCTTACACAATAAAGCGGCCCCGCAGGGCCGCCCTGTCGTCATCAACAGAGAGACCGTTCAGCCCTGCACGCGGTCCTTGAACATCTTGCCGGCGGTGAAGGCGGGAACGCGCTTGGCCGGAATCTTGATCTTTTCGCCGGTCTTGGGGTTCAGGCCCTGACGGGCGGAGCGTTCGCGGGGCTCGAAGGAACCGAAACCGAGGATCGACACCTTCTTGCCTTCCACGACGGAGTCGATGATGGTTTCGATGGCAGCATCCACGACCAGGGAGACGTCGGTCTTGGTCAGTTCGGTGCGGGCGGCGACGAGATTGACGAGGTCAGCTTTGTTCATGGGTGGGGAGAGAGATGCGGAGATGGGGTTGGGGTGCGGAGGTCGATGTCCGCAGGAGCTGTCCTGAGCTGGCCAATCGTATGGAGCCTGCACCGCGGCGGCAACTGAAAGGGCCTGTGCCGCAACGCTTTACGACGGCAACCCCTGGCATTAAACGGTTGCGTTGTTGTCAATCCAGCTTGACCAGGGGCTGAGTCGCTCGCCGCGCAGAGCTCCGAGGCCAGCTCCAGAAGCCAGTGCTGGGCTTTGATCTGCAGGAATCCACTGGCGCAACCGCGTCAGGCTGTGTTGCTGGCGCGGCCAGTGAAAGGTGCGCCGGTGGCGCAAGGGCGCCAGCGTCCCCATGGCCACCGGGATCAGCAAACGACCACAGAAGAGCAGATTCCAGGGGACCGGGGCGTGGACCACGCAGCTGCCAGGGGATGGCCCAGGCGTCCACAGCAGTCGTAGACCCGCTGCCGTGGTGTGGCTCTCCTGGAACGTCTCCAGGGGATGGACGCCCGGCAGCAGGTAGGCCTCCTGTTCCTGCACCAGCACGGGCCAACCCAGATGGTCCTGCAGCCGCCGGATGCGGCCATGGCCCTCCCGGCTGGTCAGCAGGATGCGGGGATGGCGTCCTGCCGCCAGGGTCTGCAGAGCTGCAAGGCTGGCTTGCGTGAGCGGTGGGCAGTCGATCAGCACGGGCTCCGGATCAGACGACAGCCACCAGGAGGATCCTCCCCGGCAGTCGCGATTGGGAGGAAACAGCCAGAGGTCCTCGCGCACCGGTTGCGGCGGGCGTCCTGATTCCAGGACGGACGGCATGGTCATGGGCTGAATCAAACGGCCGCAAGCATTAATTTGAGCGCAGTGCGTTATGAACGCGGGGGCCGGGATCCTTGAGCACGATCCAGCGCGGCAGGCCCTGGCCCTTGGGCAGTGCGATCACCGAACAGGGGGTGAATTTTTCCCTCGCAGCTCCCGGCGCCTATCGGGTGGAGCTCCTGCTGTATGCCCGAGCGGATGCACCTCAACCGGAGCGGATCATCGATCTCGGCCTGGAGCATCGGTCCGGTGACTACTGGCATGTGGAGGTGGAGGGCCTCCAGGCCGGTTGCTGCTATGGCTATCGCGTCTTCGGTCCGCTGGAGCCGGGCGGCCATGGCTTCCGACCGGCGAAGGTGCTGCTCGATCCCTGCGCGCGGGCGATCGCCGGCTGGGAGGTGTATCGGCGGGAGGCGGCCACCGGTGCTTCACCTAACACCGATTGCTGTCTGAAGGCGGTGGTGTGTGAGCGGGACAGCTTCGACTTTCAGGCCCATCCGCGACCGCATCACAGCTGGAATCGCAGCGTGATCTACGAACTGCATGTGGGGGGCTTCACCCGGCGCGGCGACAGTGGTGTGGCGCCGGACCGCCGGGGCACCCTGCGGGGGGTGATCGACAAGCTCCCCTATCTCAAGGATCTGGGAGTCACGGCGATCGAGCTGCTGCCGATCCAGGCGTTTGATCCGCAGGATGCCCCGGCGGGGCGCGACAACGTCTGGGGATACAGCCCCCTCAGCTGGTTCGCTCCCCACCATGGCTACATCGAGGGCGACGACCCTCTGCAGGCCCGCGCCCAGGTGCGCGAGCTGGTGGCGGCCTGTCACGACAACGGGCTTGAGGTGCTGCTCGATGTGGTGTACAACCACACCACCGAAGGGAATCGGCATGGGCCGACGCTGAGTTGGAGGGGCTGCGGCGACCGGCTCTATTACCACCAGAACAGCAAGGGCGATTACCTCGATGTGAGCGGGTGTGGCAACAGCATTGCCGCCAATCGCCCCCTGACCCGCCAGCTCATTCTCGAATCGATTCGCTGCTGGGCGATCGAACTCGGTGTGGATGGGTTCCGGTTTGATCTCGGCATTGCCCTCAGTCGGGGAGAGGGGCTGCAACCGCTCGACCATCCGCCTCTGTTCGAGGCGATCGAAGCCGACCCCCTGTTGAGTGACCTGAAACTGGTGAGTGAGCCCTGGGATTGCGGCGGCCTTTATCGGCTCAGCGATTTCCCGGCGCAGCGGATCGGTGCCTGGAATGGACGGTTCCGCGACGATCTGCGCAGCTTCTGGAAGGGGGATGACAACAGCACCTGGAAGCTGGGTCAGCGCCTGCGCGGCAGCCCGGACCTGAACGGGGGGCGCCCCCTCGCGTTGGGGCGTTCCGTCAATTTCATCACGGCCCACGACGGCTTCACCCTGATGGACCTGGTGAGTTTCAACGGCAAACACAACCTCGCCAACGGAGAAGACAACCGCGATGGCGAGAATCACAACAGCAGCTGGAACCACGGTGTGGAGGGGCCCAGCACGGATCACGCCGTTCTGGCCTTGCGCCGCAGGCAGCAGCGCAATCTGATCACCTCACTGCTTCTCAGCCGAGGGGTGCCGATGCTGTTGATGGGCGATGAGGTGGGACGGAGTCAGGGCGGCAACAACAACAGCTGGTGCCAAGACAGCCCCTTGAGTTGGATGATCTGGGGCGACGACCACTGCGACCGGCACCTCCAGGGCTATGTGCGGCGTTTGCTCCGCCTGCGCCAGCAGCTGGCCGATCTGATCAACCCTCAACAGCCGATCGGTGAGATGCCGCAGCGGCGCAGCAGCGATCCCGATCAGCTCTGGCGCCAATGGCACGGGGTGGAACTCGGCAAGCCCGACTGGGCCAGCTGGTCCCATTGCCTGGCGGTGAGCCTGCAGCGCGGCAGTCGGGGTGCCGTGCTCTGGGCCGGTTTCAACAGCTATTTCAAGGCGATGCACTTCGATCTGCCCCAGCCCACCTCGCCCTGGCATCGCCTGATCGACACCGCTTTGCCACCGGGAGACGATCTGCCCCAGCAGCCGGAGGTGTGGACGCCCGCGGGGGTGCCCCTGGAGGCCCGAAGCATGGTGGTGATGGTGTCCCGTGAAATGCTCGGCAGTCTTCGGCTCTGAAGGCAGCCGAGAATGCCGTGATCCGATGCAAGCCCTGGCGCATGCGTGCTTTCAGCCCATTCGGCCGATCTCTGCTGCTCGCCGGGATCGCCACCCTTGCCCTGCCGGCGGCAGCGCGCGAGTGTGAGGCGCCTCTGGGTTTCAGCTGGGCCCCCCAACGGCCCAACCAGGCCTTGATCCGCCTGCAGGATCAGCGGGTGATTCCCTGTCGCGACCTGGCGCTTGCCGGGGCAGAGGGTGCAACGCAGGCGTTGGAGTGTGATCGTTTCCGGTTGGATCTCGCTGCGCCCAGCACTGGGGTGACGGCGGTGGTGCTGAACCATTTCATGGATCAACGCTTTGTCTTCGAGCAGCCCCGGGCGTCTGTGACGCGTTCCTGTGATGCCAATCGGGTGACCCTCACCAGGGTGCTGAAGCTGAGAGGCCACGGCTTGCGGCTCGAACTGGTGCAAACCTGGCGCTGGCGGCTCAGCGAGCATCAGCCTTCCAACACAACGCTCTGATTCTGTGGCGATCGCGACGCTGCCTCCGCCTCAGCAGCGATTGACTGCGTTGGCGCTCCGACATCTTCGATGGAACTGCTGGTTCTGGCGGCCCTGGCCATCCCCCTGTCCACCCTCGTGATCCAGGCCTTGGCCAAGGAAAACGACGACGAATTCGACTTTCTCTGACGGCAACGCCCCCTGATGGATTCGAACCATCGACCGGCTGCTTAGAAGGCAGCTGCTCTATCCAGCTGAGCTAAGGGAGCACGGCGACATCCTGGCAGTCTGCGGGATTCGGAGCATCTATGGTGGGGAGCTTGAATGCCAGAACCAATGGCCCCCAGCCGGCTCACCGACAGCCAGAAACGGGAGCTTGTGGAGCGCTATCGCTCCGGTGAAAGCACGGCGGCGCTGGCCGAAGCTTTCGGTTGCAGCGTCAACACCGTGAGCCGCACGGCGCGCGCCTTGTTGAAACCCGAGGCGTATGAGGCGCTGAAGAAGGAACGCGCTCGCGGTGGTGGTGTCGGCAGCCAAGCTGCCGTGGAGTCAGGCAGCCAAGCCGCCGTGGAGTCAGGCAGCCAAGCCGCCGTGCAACCCGATCGCATCCAGGTCGAGGCCACCCCTGCCGAACCCATCGACAATCAGGATTCAGCTGCGCTCGCCCTTGATGACGCCGACGACTTCGGCGACGCGCTGGAGGATGCGGGAGAGGCGGACGAGGAACCAGAGCAGGAATTTCACACCGTTGCGGTGCTGACCGGACAGATCTCTCTGGAGATGGAGTCTTCGGCACCTGATTGCCGGCCGATGGGGCCAGGCGTCCTGCCGGAAAGCGTTTACATGCTGGTCGACAAATTGGTGGAGCTCGATCCGCAACCCCTCAGCGCTTTTCAGGAGCTTGGTGCGTTGGCGGCTGCCGATCAGGATCGGCAAGCGATCGGTCTGTATGCCAGCCCGCGCACGGCCAAGCGCCAGTGCGGCCGCAATCAGCGGGTGATCAAGGTGCCCGATAGCCAGGTGTTTGAGCGGACCTCCCGTTACCTGCTCGCTCGCGGCATCACCCGACTGGTGCTGGATGGGGCTCTGATCGCGCTTGATGCCTGAGCCCCGCTTGCTCAGCGCTCCTTGGTGGGCAGCCATGCTGCGGCCAGGCTGCCGCCACTGAGCACGCCGATCACCACACTCACGCCCACCAGAAACCCCGAGGGCAGTGGTGCTGTGCGTCCGATGCCGAGGTTGAGGCGTTCACGATCGCTCAGGTTCTGGGCTCCCAGGCACAGCACCAGGAACAGGAGTCCTGCCCCGCTCAGGCTGATCAGCATCAGGCGCAGGCGTTGCAGCATTCACGTCCCGTCGGGCTCAGGCCAGTCTGCTGCCTCAGCCGTGTGGTGCAGCAAGGCATAGAGCTCCCGTTTGGACCGACCACTGCGGCTCGCCAGATGTTTGGCAGCGGCATTGGCGCTCATTCCTGCTTTGATCAGGGCTTCCAGCTCCTGGCGCCAGGCCGTTGCATCCCGCTCCGGTTGCTCCTGCGGTGCTGCTCCGCCCAGCACCAGGGTGCATTCCCCTTGGGGAGGGTGGCGGCGGAAGTGGTGGAGCGCTGCGCTGATCGTGGGCCCCACCTGTTCTTCATGGCGCTTGGTCAGCTCTCGCGCCACCTGTAGGCGGCGCTCGCCGCCGCATGGACCTTCCAGTTCCTCCAGCAGCTGCAGGAGTCGGTGCGGAGCCTCGTAGAGCACGATGGTGCGCGTCTCCGTTGCAAGGGCTGCCAGGCGTTCGCGCCGGTCCTTGGTTTTGGTGGGCAAGAAGCCCTCGAAACAGAAGCGGTCGCTGGGCAGGCCACTGCTCACCAGGGCTGTGGTGGCGGCGCAGGGACCGGGAATGCAGATCACGGCATGGCCGGCGTTGCGGGCTGCCGCCACCAGCGCTTCGCCTGGATCACTGATGCCTGGCAAGCCCGCGTCACTGATCACCGCCACGCTGAGGCCCTGAGCCAGTTCTGCCAGCAGCTGGGGGATCCGGCTTCGCGTGTTGTGTTGGTGGAAGCTGCAGCGGCGGGCCGTTGAGCCGAGGCTGCTGAGCAGCAGGCCGCTGTGGCGGGTGTCTTCGCAGGCGATCGTGTCGACCGCTCGCAACAGATCGCAGGCGCGGGGAGAAAGATCGCCGCGGTGGCCGATCGGGGTCCCCACCACGTAGAGGACTCCGCCCGCTGGTTCGGCGCGCTGCATCACAATGGCTCCGCCCAGAGACTTCCATGATGCCGACCCCACAGATCCTGCCTGCCGGGATCGATCAGGAGGCCTTGCTGGCGGCGCTCCGTCCCCTGTGTTGGGGCGCGGCCGACATCTTGCGCGCCTATGCCCGGGGCGAGCAGCCGCCCCATGGCTTCCCGCGGGCTCTGAGGGTGGATGATGGTGGCGAGGGCCCGGTCTCGGCAGCCGATCTGGCCGTGAATCAATGGTTGTTGGATGGCCTGGCCGCGGCGTTCCCCTCCGCCGACTGGACCCTGTTGAGCGAAGAGACCGCCAAAGAGCAGCTTCGTGAGGGCGAGCCCCTGGAGGCGGAATGGCTCTGGATCCTCGATCCGCTCGATGGCACCAAGGATTTTCTGCAAGGCACCGGTGAGTACGCCGTGCACCTGGCGCTCGTGCGGGGCCAGCGTCCGCTGCTCGGCGTGGTGCTGCTTCCTGAAGCGGAGGAGCTCTGGTTTGGTGTGGTGGGCGATGGCAGCTGGTGTGAAGACCGCCGTGGCGAGCGCAGTCCTGTGCGTTTCAGCGAGCGTTCCGCTCTCTCTGAGCTGATCCTGGTGGCCAGCCGCAGCCATCGCGACGACCGGCTCGAGCAGCTGATTGGTGCCCTGGCGCTCGGGGGCTCCCATGCCGTGGGCAGCGTGGGCTGCAAGGTGGCAACGATTCTGCGCGGTGAAACCGATCTCTACATGTCCCTCTCCGGTCTGAGTGCTCCCAAGGATTGGGACATGGCAGCGCCCGAAGCGGTGTTGCTGGCGGCGGGCGGCGCTTTCACCCACGCCGATGGCCACCCCCTCACCTACAACACCGGCGATGTGCGTCAGGCCGGTTGCCTGATCGCCAGTCATGGAAAAGCCCATGCCGCGCTTTGTGAGCAGGCGGCACGGGCGATGGCCTCGATTGACCCTGGGTTTCAGGTTTGAGCTGTGCAGGGGGAGGTGAGCTCCTGGCCCCTCAGGTGAGGGGCGCCACGGGGGTGGGAGCGGGTTCGGGTTCCGCGTCTTCGCCGTTCTGAGGGACGCCCCGCAGGGTGAGGTTGATGCGGCCGCGATTGTCGATTTCACGGACACGCACCGTCACCTCATCGCCCACCTTCACCACATCTTCCACCTTTTCGACCCGTGCTTCCGAGAGCTGGGAGATGTGAATCATCCCTTCCTTGCCGGGCAGGATTTCCACAAAGGCCCCAATCGGAATGATCCGGGTGATCGCGCCACTGAAGACCTCGCCTTCGTTCACCTTGCGGGTCAGGCCTTCGATGATCTTCTGTGCTTCATCCGCCGCGGCGCCGTCATGGGAGGCGATCGTGACGATGCCGCTGTCTTCGATGTCGATCTTGGTGTTGGTGCGTTCGGTGATTCCCTTGATCGTCCGGCCGCCGGGGCCGATCACCGTGCCGATCAGCTCGGGGTCGATGCGGAAACTGAGCAGTCGCGGTGCATGGGGGGAGAGGCCCTCCCGGGGGGTATCGATCGCCTGCATCATCTTCTCGAGGATGTGCAGCCGTGCCGGTCTGGCCTGGTTCACGGCCTCGGCGACCGTGCTCACCGCCAGTCCGGTGATCTTCATGTCCATCTGAAGCGCGGTGATGCCCTTGTCGGTGCCCGCCACTTTGAAGTCCATATCGCCGAGGAAATCCTCGATTCCCTGGATATCGGTGAGGATGCGCACCTCATCGCCCTCCTTGATCAACCCCATGGCGGCGCCACTCACGGGTGATTTGAGGGGAACACCAGCATCCATTAGGGCGAGAGTGCTGCCGCAGACGGAGCCCATGGAGGTGGAGCCGTTGGAGCTGAGCACTTCACTCACCACACGCACCACGTAAGGGAAGGTGTCCTTCGCGGGCAGCACCGGCAGGATCGCCCGCTCAGCCAGGGCGCCGTGGCCGATTTCCCGCCTGCCGGGGGAGCGCATCGGCTTGGTCTCGCCGACCGAGTAGGGGGGGAAGTTGTAGTGGTGGAGATAGGTTTTTTCCGTGCTCGGATTGAGATCGTCCATCTCCTGGGCGTCACTCGGGGTGCCCAGAGTGGCGGTGGAGAGCACCTGGGTGAGACCCCGCTGGAACAGACCGGAGCCATGAACGCGCTTGGGCAGCACGCCGGCAGCGGCACTGATCGGCCGCACCTCATCAAGACCGCGGCCGTCGACGCGCTTGCCATCCTTGAGGATCTGCTGGCGCATCAGCTTTTTCGTGAGCGCCTTGAACGTCGCCGGCAGGGCCTTGCTGTTGGCGCTCACGGCCTGGCGCACCGGGTCATCCTCCTTGAGGCCCTGGATCGTTTCGGCCGTGGATGCCCTGATCGCATCGAGCTTGGCGTCCCGCTCGGCCTTGCTCTGCTCGAAATGCTTGAGCACCTCGCCGATCGACTTGCTGCATTGCTTCTCCAGGTAACTGGGAAGCGTGGCGTCCGGTTCGGGGGCTGGGGGGATGACCTGCTCAATGCCGGCCTGTTTCAAAATCTCCTGCTGCGCCTTGATCAGTTCGCAGACCGCTTCGTAGCCGAAGTCGATCGCTTCGATCACATCCTGTTCGGGGAGCTGGTTCGCGCCGGCTTCCACCATCACCACACCCTCCGGGGTGCCAGCCACCACAAGATCCAGGTCACCCCGTTCGATCTCCCTGTAGCTGGGGTTGAGCACGAAGTCATCGCCGAGCAAGCCCACACGCACGGCGGCCATCGGCCCGTGGAAGGGAATGCCCGCCAGCAGGGTGGCCATGGAGGCGCCCGTCACCGCCAGCACATCAGCGGGAACCCGCTCATCCAACGACATGCAGGTGGCCACGATCTGCAGGTCGTCCCGGAGCCAGTTCGGGAACAGGGGCCGCATGGGCCGATCGATCAGTCGGGAAATGAGGGTGGCCCGTTCCGGTGGACGGCCCTCCCGGCGCATGAAGCTTCCAGGGATGCGACCGGCGGCATACAACCGCTCTTCGTAGTCGCAGATGAGGGGGAGGAAATCGATTCCCTCGCGCCCGCTCGATCGGGTGGCGGTGACCAGCACCGACGTGTCGCCGCACTCGATCATCACTGAGCCGCCGGCCTGGGGGGCATACCGCCCTGTGGTCAGTCGAATCTCCCGTCCATCAAAGGAGATTGACTGGGTTTGTCCTTGCACTTGCGTTTATGTCTTTCTGTCATTCACCAGTCTCGCATTTGAAAGGAACAACTGGCCACACCTGCGTCCTTCCATAAAAAAGAGGCAACAGCGTTGCCTCCTCCGTGCGAAAGCAGGGCCGATCGGACGATCACCAGCTCGACTTCACCACTCCGGGGAGCTCACCTTTGTGGGCGCGTTCGCGCAGTTGGTTACGGCAAAGGCCGAAGTCGCGATACACACCACGGGGTTTGCCCGTGGCCCAGCAGCGATTGCGAATGCGGGTGGGAGCACTGTTGCGGGGCAGGGCTTGGATCTTCCGGTGGATCTCCAATCGCTCCATTGGATCGTTCGCTGCGTTGAAGGCGGCCATCAGCGCCGTGCGCTTCGCCGCATACCGCTCGACCATTTTCTTCCGCTTCACGTCGCGGGCGATCATCGACTTCTTGGCCATGCGGGCGGGGAGAGCATTGCGGATAATCCACAACCATACCTGTTGGCTGGGCTGTGAGGCCTCAGTGGCCGGTGAGCTGCTGCACCAATGGCAATTGGCTGGTGTCGCGCACGATCAATACCACGCTCAGACCGAGCAGCAGCAGCAGCCCGGACTGCATCACAGCCAGCTGGAGACGCTCCGGCAGGGGGCGGCCCCGCACCGCTTCCAGCAGGATGAGAACCAATTGGCCGCCGTCGAGCAGCGGTAGGGGCAGGGCGTTGAGCACGGCCAGGTTGACCGAAATCAGCGCGGTGAAGAGCACCAGTCCACCCTGGCCCTGGCTGCTGAGCTGGGCCCCCATCTCCACGATTTTCACCGGTCCGCTCACCTGCCGGGCGGTTTCTCCGAAATGGGTGATCAGCCCGCCGTAGCCCTCCACCGTGTTGCGCAGCAGCCCGCCGAATTCGGCAGTGCCGAAACCGATCGCCTCCAGCGGGGTCTGGGCGGGACGCAGGGCGCTGCCGCGGTTGATCTGGAGCTGGGCGCCGATACGTCCGAGTCCATCCCGATCCTCAGGGGTGAGCGTCAGGATCTGTTCCGTGCTCGGTTGCTCCGTGCCTGTTGGGCGCTGGGTCAGCAACGCCAGCGACTGCCCTGGTTCGCTCTGCACCTGATCCACCAGCGATCGCACCGCGTCCTGACCTGTGCCCAGGAGCTCACCGTCGAGCCGCAGAATCCGATCACCGGCCTGGAGACCAGCACGGGCTGCAGCTTCCCCGGGTTGCACGGCCACCACCAGCACGCCCGGTTCGGCTTCGGCGGGCAGACCCACCAGGGTGGACTGACCGACCAGCAGCACCCAGGCCAGAATCAGATTGGCCAGAACCCCGGCACTGATCACCAGGATGCGCTGCGGGATCGGCCGATTGCGCAGCAGATCGGGATCGTCGGTTGGGATTGGGCTGTCGTCGTCGTCATCGGGAAACGACACGAAGCCACCAAGCGGCAGCAGGCGCAGGGCATAGGTGACGCCTCGCCACTCCGTTTTGATCAGGGCCGGCCCAAAGCCGACAGAGAAGCCATTGACGCGGATGCCCTGCCCCACCGCTGCGAGGAAGTGGCCCGCTTCATGAATCACCACCAGAAGGGCCAGGGCGATCAGGGCTGAGAGAACGTTCACACCGCCTTGGGCAATCGGCTCATTCTGGCTGCAGACGGTCGCTGCCGAAGTAAGGCCTCAGCGCTTCGGGCAGCAGCACGCTGCCATCCTCCTGCTGGCCGTTTTCGAGCAGGGCCGCCATGGTGCGTCCGATCGCCAGACCGCTGCCGTTGAGGGTGTGCAGCAGCCGGGTGGTTTTGCCCTCCTTGGTGCGGATGGAGGAGCGCCGCGCCTGAAAATCGCCACAGACACTGCAACTGGAAATCTCGCGGTAGGCCCCCGCTCCGGCTAACCACACCTCGAGGTCATAGGTGCGTCGGGCGGAGAAGCCCAGGTCTCCTGTGCAGAGGTCCAGCACCCGATAGGGCAGCTCCAGGGCCTGCAGAACGGATTCGGCATCGGCTGTGATCTGGGCATGGGCCTCCTCCGATTGGTCGGGATGGGCAAACCAGTAGAGCTCCACCTTGTTGAACTGATGCAGACGGATCAGGCCGCGGGTGTCTCGGCCGTAGCTCCCCGCTTCCCGTCGAAAACAAGGGCTGTAGGCCACGTAGCGCAGCGGCAGCTGGTCAGCGGCAATGATTTCGTCGCGGTGCAGCGAGGTGACGGGCACCTCCGCTGTGGGTGTGAGCCAGAGGTCGTCATCGGCGCAGCGGAAGCTTTCTTCCGCGAATTTGGGCAATTGCCCCGATCCGGTGAGGCTGGCACTGTTGACGAGAACCGGCGGTAGCACTTCGCGGTATCCCTTGCTCGTGTGCAGGTCGAGCATGAAATTGATCAGGGCCCGCTCCAGTCGCGCCCCCTGGCCGAACAGGGTCACGAAACGGCTCTGAGCGATCCGCACCGACCGCTCCGTGTCGAACAGGCCGAGTTGATCGGCGATCGCCCAGTGCTCCTGCAATCCGTCGCCACGGCGCGGCGTGCCCCAACGGCGTACCTCCTGGTTGTCGGTTTCATCGCTGCCCTCGGGACAGTCGGGTGACGGCAGATTGGGAAGGGTCAGCAATTGCTCCCGCAGGCGCCCCTGGAGCTGTTTCTCTTCGTCTTCCAGGACGGCGACCTTGTGCTTGATCGCATTGCCTTGCTGGCGAAGGGCTGCCACCTCCTCACCTTTGGGATCGGCCCCGGCCTTGATCTGAACGCCGACCTCCTTGCCGATGCGATTGCCTTCGGCCTGCAGGCTGCTGCGTTGTTCTTCGAGGTTTCTCTGCTGCTGGGCCATCAGTTGCAGACCGGTGAGGTCCACCTCCAGGCCCCGACGCCCCAGTTCCCGGGCGATCAGGTCGGGATTCTCACGCACGAGGCGCTGATCAAGCACGATGAACGGAACGGCAGCGCGGGCAGCCTAGGTGCCGGCCCTCAGAGCACCTGACCGACCATGACGGCCGCCACGGCGGAGAAGAGGGTGATGCCGAGAGCGGTGAGTGGGTTCTGGCCCTGGGCTACGGCCACGGTGGTGATCACGCCGGCGCCAAGGCAGGCCACGGCGAGTTGGCTGGTGAGTTCACTGGATCGGTTCACGCCGGATCTGTCGGTATTGCAGCGAACCTACGGAGGGTCGGAGGGGCTGTCTGCCCTCGCCCTGACCTTCGTTACGGCGCGTCAGGCTTCTTCATTGCCCGCAACATGACGGGCTGGCGTGAGGGTGGACGCCGGCCGGGCGCGGCCGCTGCTCGCCCAGCGCTGCAGGGCCTCCAGTTGCTCCCGGGCCGTGCGTGAGAGCGGCACCAGCTGGTTGGCGGCCACGATCAGATCGCTTTCCTCCAGTTCGCGTCGCTCAGCGAAGGCCAGATGCATCGCTTCGATCACCGCCTGTTCGAGTTCTGCGCCGGAATATCCCTCGGTGCGATCCACCACGGTCTCCAGCGGCAGCGTCAGGTTGGGACGCCGCCGGGCCACATGCAGCGCAAGGATGCTGCGCCGCTCCTGGGCTGAGGGGAGATCGAGCAGGAAAATCTCATCAAATCGGCCTTTGCGCAGCAGCTCGGGCGGCAGCCGTTCCACGGCATTGGCCGTGGCGACCACGAACACGGCGGACCGTTTCTCAGCCATCCAGGTGAGAACGGTGGCCAGAACCCGCTGGCTGGTGCCCCCATCGCTGCGGCCATCCCCCCCAAAGCCCTTGTCGACCTCGTCGATCCAGAGCACGCAGGGCGCCATGGCCTCGGCCCGTTCGATCGTGTCGCGGGTGCGCGCTTCACTGGCTCCCACCAGACCCGCGAACAAGCGCCCCACATCGAGGCGCAGCAAGGGCATCGACCAGCTGTGGGCAATGGCTCGGGCCGTCAGGGACTTGCCCGTGCCCTGCGGTCCCACCAGGAGCACGCCACGGGGCATTGGCAGACCGAAACGGCGGGCTTCGTCGCTGAAGGCCTGATGGCGTTGGTCGAGCCAGTGTTTGAGCGCATCCAGGCCACCGATGTCGCCCGGATCGGCATCCGTCTGGCAGAACTCGAGCACTTCGCTGCGAGCGAGACAGCGCCGTTTCTCCTCGAGCACATCCTCCAGATCGAGGCGGCTGAGCTGGCCGCGCTGGGCCAGGGCTCGCGCCGCAACATGACGCACGCGTGCCTCTGTCAGGCCGCTGCAGGCATGGGTGAGTTCTTCGAGCACCTCGTCGTCCAGCTCCTGGTCACAGGCGCGGGCGATCGACGTGAGCAGAGCTTTCAGCTCAGGCTCACGAGGCAGGGGCAGGTCCAGAAGGGTGAGGCAGTCGTCCAGTTCCGGCGGCGGTGTCCAGGCGCCATGACACAGCACCAGGGTGTGGGGCGATTCGCGTAGGCGTGCCGTGAGGTTGCGCATCATGCGGGCGATGCCCGGATCGTCGCAGAAGCGGTGAAAATCCTTGAGCAGCAGCAGGGTGGGGCGACTGTCGTCCAGCTCCTGTAGCCACTGGAGCACCGCCATCGGCTGGCGCGCTCCTGTTCCGGCGCCGTTGAGCGGCCCCTGCAGGCCAGTGATGAAGTCCCAGCGGGCGAGTTGGCGTCCGGAAAGCCGTTCACTGACGACCTGCGCGAGCAGCGCTTCCACCCGTTCCTCCTCCTGGCTGCGGATCCAGATCAGGGGGGTTGCGGCCCGGATCAACAGCTCGAGCTGGTCGCTCCACTCCGCCTGCATCAGCAACCCTCCCCTCGGAGCTTGCGCAGGGCGGCCCAACGGGGATCGCTGGGTTCAGCCTTGAGGCTGTCGTTCTGGTGTTCAGCCGCTGGGGACCGTGGCCGCTCGAGCGGCATGCCGGGGCAATCCAGACCGCAGCGGTTGACCACCGGCAGCTGCAGATTCAGTTGTTCGAACACCCAGCGTTCCGGATCGAAACTGCCGCGGGGGTCGAGGCACTCGACCAGGCCCTGGGCTCCATCGACACCCAGGCCCGCTTCGGCCATGGCCGTCTCGTTCTCCGCATCGCCGAGCCAGATGAGTTCTTCCACATCCGCTTGGAGGCGATGGTTGTACTGACCGAGGCAGCGATCGCAGCAGAGGGTGACGATCGTCTCGAATCGACCTTGCAGTGCCAGGAGATTGCCGAGATGTTCCGCCTGCAGTTCACCCCGCACTGGCGTCAGGCTGGGAAGGTCGTCGAGACTGCCCTCGATCGGCCAGCGTTTGCTGGCCCCAAGAGCCTGGAGATCACGGAGGGAAACGGGCTCGAGCCCAGGAATCATTTGCTTCGCGGTTCGAAGGGCAAACGCCCGGCCGGATTGCCGCCACCGCCGGAACTGGCCGTCGCAGTCACGGTTTGTTGACGCAATTGATCATCGAGAATCGCCTGGAGGTTCTCAGGCAGGGCTTCTCTGGTCAGGAGGAAGGTCTGAAGCGCCTGGAAGATGTTGGCGATCACCATGTAGAGGAGAACGCCGGCCGGCAGCGGGAAGAACAGGAACATGCCGGTGATCATCACGGGAGTGATCTTGTTGGCGGTTGCCTGCTGGGGATTGGCGGGCATGCCCATGCCGGAGAGCAGCTGAGAGGCGAACAGGCTCAGGCCAAAGGCCCCGACGAGGATGGCGATGTCCCAGTTGATCGCTCCGTCGGTGTAGAAGCCAACCTGACCCAGGGCTTTGATGAACAGGAAGCCACTGCGGGCGGCAAGGCCTGGAATCTTGCCTTCCACGGTCGCATCGCCGGGAGACAAGGCCTGAATGGTGCCGTCGTCAGCAACGGATACCACACCCTCCCCTTTGGTCACCGTCCAGTCGGGAAGGAAGGATGGGCCATCCTCCACGCCTTCAAGAACGGTGGCGAAGCTCTCACCGTCTTTGGTTTTGAGCTGGATTTTGGCGCTGTCGCCCTGGCCGAGTTTGGTGCCGCCGGGGAGGCTGGCAATCACCGGCACATGATTGGTTTCGGTGATGAAGATCGAATGGCTGGCACTGTTGAAAGGTTTCGGGTCGACGGCGGCAATCTGCTCGGCCGGTAGCACTTTCAGATTCAGGGTGTAAGGAACGTCGGCGAAGGGTGAACCCCGCAGCGTGGCGAAGAGGGCAAAAAGGATCGGCATCTGCACCAGCAGGGGCAGGCACCCCGCCAGGGGGCTGCCGAACTCCTTCATCAGCTTCCCGAGTTCCTCCTGCTGCTTCTGAGGGTTGTTGGCGAAGCGTGATTTGATCTCCGCCTGCCGCTTCTGCATCACCGGTTGGGCGATGCGCATCCGGCGGGCACTGCGGATCGAGCCGGCACTGAGGGGGAAGAGGGCGAGGCGGATCACCACCGTGAGCGCCACGATCGCCAGGCCGTAGCTGGGAACCAATCCATAGAAGAAATCCAGGATCGGGATCAGCAGGTTGTCGGAGATGTACCCGATCACGGCAGAAGTCCTGATGGTGGTGGGAAGGGTGCTGCCAGTGTGCAACAGCGGCAGCGGTTGTGGTGCTCAGGCTGCAAAGCCCTTGGCTTCGGCTGTTGTCTCACCGCCTGCACGGGCTTCGATCCTGGCGAGGATGTAAGCCTCCGTTTCTCGGAAGCGGGGCACGGAGCGCATCTCGAGGCGGGATCCGTCGGTGAGCACCAGAACCATGTCGCCCCAGGCGCCAAAACCGCGGGGCACACAGCGCACCTCTCGAATCTGGTTGTAGACCACCTGGCTGCGATCCCGTCCCATCCAGCCACCACTCACGGAAATCCGTCGGCTGGTGATGCGGAACCGCAGCCAGAGCGCCCGCATCACGGCACCGACGGCGAAGGGCAAGCCGATCAGGGTGAGACCGAAGAGCAGATTGAGAATCAGGTCTCCGCGGGCTGGGCCGCCCTCGTAAAAGGTCTCTTCAACGGTTGTGGTGGTCATGGCAGCAGGCCGGCCTTCTTCAGCAATCTGTCGCATTCTTCCAGCAATCCGGGTCCGGCGTCGGCAGCACTGGGTCGCAAGCTGAGCAGCAACCAGCGGTCGGCCAGTCCTGGATCGCATGCCAGACGGGAGCGCAAATGCTGATGCAAAGCACGGCGAAGCCTGTTGCGCTTCACCGAACGCTTGCTCACTTTGCTGCTGATCACAACACCGCACCGACAACGGCGCGCCGCCGGATCCAGGCTTTCCCAGCGTTGAAGGGGGGGGCTCAGGCGCCGGGGGTCGGCCTGAACGACCCGAAGCACGAGATGGTCACTGTCGTGGCGTTTGCCGCGCCGGTGCAGGAGGTCAAAGCAGCGATGCCCCCTCAGTCGCATCGGTGGCGGTAAGGCCATCGCCGAACCGTTCCTCTCAGACGGCCAGGCGCGCCCGACCGCGTTTGCGGCGGCTGCGGATCACCCGACGGCCCGTATGGGTCCGCATGCGGACACGGAAACCGGAGACGCGCTTGCGCTTGCGGCTGGTACCGCCGAGTGTTCGTTTGGTCATGGAAAACGTCCGGCGACCGGCCTCTCATCGATCCGCCAATGTATCAGCCGGTCTGCGTCCTCATTCGATGTCGATGAGCCAGCTGCCCAGGTAGCCGGCCACGGGCACATCGCCCGGGGCCTGGGCCAGGGCATTGAACTGGAACATGCCGCTGCGGTTGGGGTTGAAGATGTTCATCACCACGCCGTAGGTGCCGCCGGTGGGAATGGGGGTGTCCGGAAAAACCTCAATCGCCGTCTGCTTCTCATTCACCTCAAACACGGCAGGCAGCTTTTCCTTGCAACGGGTGCGTGCCAGCATGCCGCCAGAGTCCATCCTGCAGAGGGTGAGATCATCCGGGGTGATCTTGGCGTTGAAGTAGTCCGGCACCGTGATGCTCAGTTTGAGGATGGCGCTTTTGCGATCCTTCGGGCGAAGGATGAAAAAGTACTCGGCCCGATCCAGCTGGGCGGTTGAACTCTGGTAGTAGTAAAGCTTCCGGTAATCCTTACTGTTCTCCCAGCGGAATTCCAGCAGGGAGGGAGTGCCCTGGGCCCGGGTGGCTTCTGGCGCGGCGACGTCGACCAGCGTTGTTGCTGCCAGCAGGCCCGTCGTCAGGCCGAGGGCTCCGGCCAGGCCGGCTCCACGACAGGTTCGGCGCAGTGTGGACAGTGTGGGAGTCAGCATGGGCAGAGCGGATGGCGAGAGCCATCGGCGGAAGTCTGTGGTTGATTGTCCTGAGCCAGCCTCTGGCAGCGACGCGGCCTGGGCCGGCCCTGGAGCTGTCAGTTGTGACCGGATCTGTCCGGACGCAGTTGGGCCGCTTCGCCAAGGTAGACGTGATGGGGTGGTTGATCGGCGGGTAACCACACGTGGGCCAGCAGACGGATGCAGCGCGGCAGGTCGCCCTGCACCGCCATCTGCTGGCAATCCAGCAGGGCCACGTTGTCCCAGCCCGGCTGGCGCCGGGCGATGGCGGCGGGGAAACAGGCATCCAGGTCTGCGGTCACGGAAAACGTCACCGACACGATGCGTTCGGCGCTCAGCCGATTGCGTTGCACCAGGGTGCCGACCAGATCGCCGACGCTTGCGGCAATCGCGTCGCATGTGTTGGCGGAGCAGGTGGTGGCTCCCCGGAGGCCGCAGAGCTTGGGCGAGGCGGTCATGGCCGGAACAGCCAAAGGGGTTGGTGGGACAGCAGCACTTCGCTTTCCAGCAGTTGACCCAACTGCTGCAGCAGCCCCGAGCCGGGCAGAAGCCCCATCAGCTGTTTGCGTGGTTTGCCCAGAGTCACGGGCTGGCTGTCGACCTCGAGTCCGGCCAGTTCCGCCGCCTTGCGGCGGGCGGTCTCTTCGTCGCCAAGGGCGTCCACGAGGCCGAGCTCCTTGGCCTGGGCGCCGCTGAAGACCCGGCCGTCGGCGAACTGCCGCACCACGTCGGGTTCCAGCTGCCGACCTTGGGCCACTGCCTGCACGAATTGCTCATAACTGCTGTCAATCAGCGATTGCAGCAGGTCTCGCTCTTCGGCACTCAGGGCGCGGTCGGGGGAAAGAATGTCTTTGTAGGCGCCGCTTTTCACGGTTTCGAAGCGGATGCCGACCCGTTCCAGCAATTTGGAGAGGTTGTTGCCGCGCAGGATCACGCCGATCGATCCGGTGATCGTGCCCGGGTTGCTCACGATCATTTCGGAGGCCACTCCGACATACACCCCGCCGGAGGCTGAGATGTTGCCGAAGCTGGCGACAACCCGACAGCCCTTGTCGCGCAAGCGGAGCAGGGCGGCATGGATCTCCTGGCTGTCCCCCACCGTGCCACCGGGGCTGTCGATCCGTAGAAGCAGGGCCGGGAATTCCCGCTTCTCCACCTCACGCAAGGCTTTCAGCACCCGCCGGCGTGTGGAGGCTCCGATCGCTCCCTCGATGGCGATGCGTGCCATGCGTCGTCGGGATCTGCGCCGCCAGGGCCAGGCCATCTGCATCATCCAAAGTGGTCTGGATCTTAAAAAGGAGCCTGTTGGAGGCCCCCATGTCCCTGCGGCTCGGGCTGTTGATGCTGTTGCCCTTCGCCCTGTGGGGCACGGCGATGGCAGCGATGGCTCCCCTGGTGGCTTCCGCCGGTCCCCTGCTGGTGGCTGCGCTGCGACTGCTGCCGGCGGGGATCGCGGTGCTCCTCAGTCTGCCCCTGCTCGGTGCTTCCGCACGGGTGGATCCGGCCGACTGGTTGTGGTTTCTGCTCTTCACCCTGGTGGACGCCACGGTGTTCCAGTTCTGCCTGGCCCGCGGTTTGGCGTTCACCGGTGCCGGTCTTGGTTCCGTGCTGATTGACTCCCAGCCTCTGATGGTGGCTCTTTTGGCCCGGGCCCTCTTTGCTGAAGCAATCAATCCGGTGGGTTGGATTGGTTTGTTGCTGGGACTGGCCGGCATCGTCTGCCTGGGGGTTCCGGCCGATCTCCTGCAGCACTGGTGGTTGTTTGGAGCGCCGGTGCCGCTCGCCGGCCTGCTCGGCGGTGGGGCGGGCTGGATGCTGGCGGCGGCCGTGGCCATGGCGTTCGGCACCGTGCTGAGCCGCTATGCCTGCCGCCACAGTCATCCCGTTGCTGTCACCGGGTGGCACATGCTGATCGGCGGGGTTCCACTCCTGCTCCTGCAGGCCCTTGCGCCAGGCCGTTCGCTCTGGCCGGATTGGACCTGGCCCGAGTGGGGGTTGATGGCCTACGCCAGCCTGCTGGGCAGCGCCTTGGCTTATGGATTGTTCTTCTGGTTCGCCACCCGCCGCGATCTCACCGGGTTCAGCACCCTGGGCTTTCTCACACCCGTGTTTGCTCTGCTGTCGGGTGGGATCTGGCTGCAGGAACGGTTGACGGCCCTGCAGTGGGTGGGGGTCTGCCTCGTGTTGCTGTCGGTGGTTCTGGTGAGTCAGCGGCGTCGGTTTTGGGAGCCCTCGATGCCCGAGACGCTTCTCTCCACAGGGGAATCAGGCTGATGGCATCGCCCTCTCTGGATCTCGTGCTGGTGAGCACACCGATCGGCCACCTGGGCAGCGGGCGAGGTGGTGGGGTGGAACTCACGATCACCTCCCTGTTGCGAGGGCTGGGCCAGCGCGGCCACCACCTCCATCTGGTGGCCCCGGAGGGTTCCCGGTTGCCCGAGGGGTGTGAGCAGGTGCACCTGCACCCCGTGGCCGGTGAGGATCAGCCCAGCTGGCAACATGCCGACCCCGATGGACCGGTGCTGATCCCTGCGCAGGGGGTCCTGCCAAAGCTGTGGGAGCGGGCTCTGGAACTTGCCTCCTCGGCCGATGCGGTGCTCAATTTCGGCTACGACTGGCTCCCCCTCTGGCTGACGCCCCGTCAGCACCAGCCGATCTTCCATTTGGTGAGCATGGGCTCAGTGGCGCGGGTGATCGATGCGCTGCTGCTGGATCTGGCCCACTGGGACCAGCGGCGGCTTGCGTTTCATAGCCGACGGCAGGCCGAGGATTTCGGTCTGCCAGCCCCCCCGGTGGTGGTGGGGAATGGGTTTGATCTCAGCCGCTACGCCCTCCAGGTGCAGACCGATGGCCCCCTGGGTTGGGCGGGCCGTGTCGCCCCCGAGAAGGGGCTTGAGGATGCCGTGTCGGTCGCGGCGAGGCTCGGTGAGCCTCTCTTGGTGTGGGGACTGGTCGAGGATCCTGCCTACGCCGCCCGGGTGGAAGCCGCCGCTCCGGCAGGCACGATCCAATGGCGTGGCTTTCTGCCCACCGCGGCTCTGCAAAAGGAGTTGGGGCGCTGTCGGGCTCTCATCAACACGCCGAAATGGAACGAGGCCTACGGCAACGTGGTGGTGGAGGCCCTGGCCTGCGGCGTGCCTGTGATCGCCTACGACCGGGGCGGCCCCGGAGAGCTGGTGCTGCACGGAATCACAGGTTGGTTGGTGCCTCCGGATGACTGTGATGGCTTGCTGGCGGCGGTGGAACAGCTCGATGCGATCGACCGCAACGCCTGTCGCCACTGGGTTGAGTGCCACGCCAGCCAGGCGATTTTTGCTGAACGGGTGGAGCGGTGGATCTGCCGGGGCCTGGCGCCCGGAGATGGCAGCATTTCCGCATGCCCCTGACCCTTTCGGACCGCCGGCACCATGCGCAGCAGCTCAGCCCGAGGCAGCGGCGCCGAGGCCTGCTGCTGATCCTGGCCCTCGGTGTGCTGGTCTGCTGCTGGCAGCTCGGCGCCACCGGTCTGGTGGATGAGACCCCGCCGTTGTTCGCCGCTGCCGGTCGGGCCATGGCGCGCACCGGTGATTGGCTCACGCCGCGCGTCAATGGCTTACCGCGCTACGACAAACCGCCGCTTGTCTACTGGCTGATGGGCCTGGGCTATGCCATGCCCGGCCATGGACAGTGGGATCCCCTGGGCACCTGGGCGGCTCGCCTGCCCTCGGCGTTGTCCACGCTGGCGGCGATGCTCATGCTCGGCGACACGGTGATGCGCCATCCCCAGTGCGGTGATGGCACACCCCGGCGGACGGCGCTCGCCACAGCCCTGGCCTTTGCCCTCTCGCCCCTGGTGCTGATCTGGAGCCGAACCGCCGTCAGTGATGCCCTCCTCTGCGGCACCCTGGCCCTGAGCCTGCTCTGTCAGTGGCGTTGCGATCGCGCCGGAGGACGCCAGTGGTGGATCGCCTGGTTGCTGCTCGGTTGTGCTGTGCTCGCCAAGGGGCCGGTGGCGGTGGTGCTCACCGGCTTCACCCTGCTGTTGTTTGGCTTCGTGCGCCGGGATGTTGTCGGGCTCTGGAGCCATCTGCGACCGCTCCGAGGCCTGACGCTCACGGCCCTGGTGAGCCTGCCCTGGTACGCCGCTGAATTGCTGGTGGAAGGAGAACCTTTCTGGAACAGCTTTTTTGGTTACCACAATCTGCAGCGGTTCACCTCCGTGGTGAACAACCACCTGCAGCCCTGGTGGTTTTTCGGCCCGGTGATGCTGGTGGCGGCCCTGCCGTTCACGCCATTGCTGCTCCTGGGTCTGCTTCAGGTGGCAAAAGGTGTTGGCCGATGGTCAGCGCCCGCTGAGCGCGACGAGTCGCTCCAGGTCTTCGCCGCCTGCTGGCTCTTGGCGGTGCTGCTGTTGTTCACCACGGCGGCCACCAAATTGCCCAGTTACTGGTTGCCGGCGACGCCGGCGGCAGCGCTGCTGATCAGTCTGTCGTTGCTGCCATCGCCCCTGCGCTCCCGGCAGACCCAGTGGTGGGCCTGGTTCGCTTGCGCTGGTCTCAGTGCCGTTCTGGCCGTGGGGCTGTGGCTGTCTCACCTCTGGATCCCCCTGATTCGTGATCCGGAGATGCCCACGCTCTCCGCAGAGCTGCTCGCCAGCGGCCTGTTGCTGCGAGCGGCGGTATGTTTCAGCGTGGCGGCTGTGTTGGGCGTGGTGCTGGCTTGGCGCCGCCAGCCGGGCCAGGGGCCCGCCAAGCTGCTCGGCATGCAGGGTCCCCTGTTGCTGTTTCAGTTGGTTGCCCTGGTGCCGATGATCGCCCTCGGCGACCGGGTGCGGCAGCAGCCCGTGCGTCAGGCTGCTGCAGAGATCGTTCGTCAGGGTCAGCGAGCCCCAGCCCCATCTGCTCAGGAGCCGGTGGCGATGGTGGGGGTCATGAAGCCTTCCCTGCACTTCTACACCGATCGGGTGGTGGTGTACGAGGGACGCTCGAAAGGTGCTCTGGTGAATGTCGCCGAGCGGTTGCGCTCCGAGCAACGGCGGCAGTGGAGCGGTGTCCCGATCGAGCAGATGCCCACCGCTTTGGTTGTGATCGATGCCGGCACGGCAGCTCAGAAGCATTGGCAGGGGTTGGAGCCGCAGCTGCTCGGTCGTTATGGCATCTATCGCCTCTGGCGCCTTGATCGCCGTCGCCTCGAGGCCCGGGCCGAACAACTTCAGGCCGATGGCGTCAGCTCCGATTGGCGCGATCCTCGGCCGGAGCGTTACTGAAGGAGGTTGTGTCGCTGGTGGCCAGCCGGTGGCGCCGGCAGAAGCCGCAATGGCCCCAGAGCGCCATCTCCCCAGCAGGGGCCGGGCTCTGGCACTGCGGACAGGTGGCGAGTCCGTGCACATCGATGCGACTGGGATGACGAGCCCAGATCGATGCCTCGCTGTCCAGTGCCGGGCGTGTCGGTGCATGGTGTTGCTGGATGCGCAGGTCGCGAATCGCGTGGCCGGCGCTCCGCAGCGCAGCCAGCAGCTGGGGGCGGCTGTATTGGAGTGCCTGACGCCATTGGGGTTGGCTGGCTCCCACGGTGAGCAGCCCTCCATGGAAACTCAGGGGGCGACAGTGCGGAGCGAGTTGGGATCCGGCCAGGCGCGGCCAGTCCTGCCAGATCGCGGCGATCGATCCTTGCGAGCGCCAGTCGCGTTGCAGGCTTTCCAGGCAGCCCAGCAGTGGCTCGGCTGCGGCTGGTTCCGCCGCCTGCATCAGCTCGCCCCGGCCGAAACGCCGCCGCTGGGATCGTGGCGCCCTTGCCATGGCTCACCACCTGTCCCAATGTTCCAGTGGATGTTAAGCGGCGCTGAGAGGGTCTCTCGCTAGCCTCAAACCGCCGCTCCTGCCAGCTCCTCCCCCATGGGTTTCTTCGATCGGCTCAGTCGTCTGCTTCGGGCCAACCTCAACGATCTGGTGAGCAAGGCGGAGGATCCGGTCAAGATTCTCGATCAGTCGGTTGCCGACATGCAGGCCGACCTGGTCAAGCTGCGTCAGGCGGTGGCGATGGCCATTGCCAGTCAGAAGCGGTTGCGCAATCAGGCCGATCAGGCCGAGGCCCAGGCGGCCACCTGGTATGAACGGGCTGAACTGGCCTTGAAGAAAGGGGAGGAGGGGTTGGCCCGTGAGGCCCTGGCCCGCCGCAAGACCTTCCAGGAGACCGCGACGTCGCTCTCAGGCCAGCTGCAGGGTCAGGACGCTCAGGTGGAGACCCTCAAGAAGAGCCTGGTGGCCCTCGAGGGCAAGATCGCCGAAGCGCGCACCAAGAAGGACATGCTCAAGGCCCGGGCCCAGGCGGCCCAGGCGCAGCAGCAGCTGCAGAGTGCTGTGGGCAATCTCGGCACCAACTCGGCCATGGCGGCGTTTGAGCGCATGGAAGACAAGGTGCAGGCCTTGGAGGCCAGCAGCCAGGCTGCAGCCGAGCTGGCCGGCGCCGATCTGGAGAGCCAGTTCGCTTCCCTCGAGGGTGGCAGTGATGTGGACGATGAACTGGCCTCCCTGCGGCAGCGACTGGAGGGTGGACCGGAAGCGGTGGCCTTGCCGGCCGGAGAGCCCTCCGACCAGACCAAGGTCGAGCCCGTGAAGGTGGCGGAGGTGGATGCCGATCTCGAGGAGCTGCGCAAGTCGATCGACAAGCTCTGAGCCCCCATAGGATCGGGCCACGCTTGATCTGTTGCCGTGGCTCCTGCTGTCTCCGACTTCACCGATGCGGCCTTTGCCCAGGAGGTCCTCCAGGCGTCGAAGCCGGTGCTGGTCGATTTCTGGGCGACCTGGTGTGGCCCCTGCCGCCTGATGGCCCCCTTGATGGACTGGGCCGCCGCGACCTACGCCGACCGCCTCGATGTCGGCAAGCTTGAGGTGGACGGCAACCCTGCCACCCGCGATGCCTACAGGGTGCAGGGCATTCCCACGTTGATCATTTTTCAGAATGGTGCGGAGCTGGCACGCCATGAGGGTGCCATCGCCAAGCCCCAGCTGCAGGCGTTCCTGGATGCACACCTCTAGGCGTCTGGAGCGACTGGGCAGCGGTGTTTTCGACCGCAATGACCAGCGCAAGCATCACTATCGCCTCAGTGAGGCGGCCCAGGGCCTGCCGCTTGTGGACCTCTCCCTTGGGTCGACGGATCTGGAGCCGCCACCCCAGGCGCTGGCCGCCATGGCGGCAGCACTTGAGGCGCCTGGAAGCGCGACCTATTGCCTCCATGCCGGCACCCGGCCCCTGCGTGAGGCCGTGGCCTCCTGGTGTCAGTCCCGTTTCGCGGTGGATGTGGATCCAGAGCGGGAAGTGCTGCTGCTGGTGGGCTCCCAGGAAGGAACAGCCCATCTGCCTCTGGCGGTGCTCAATCCTGGCGAGGCCGGCTTGATCCTCGATCCCTCCTACCCCTCCCACCGCGGTGGCCTGCTGCTGGCCGACGCCCGGATTGCATCGCTGCCTCTGGAGGAGGCGACGGGATGGCGACCCTGCTGGGACAGGTTGAGCAGCGCCGAATGGGATCAGTTGCGGTTGATGGTGCTGGGCTTTCCCCACAACCCAACGGCGCAGGTCGGTGAGCAGATCTGGCTGGATGAGGCGATGCAGCGGGCCCAGCGCCACGATTGCGTGCTGGCCCACGACAACCCCTATCTCGATCTAGCCCTGGAAGGAGAGGCGCCAGCGCTGTTGCGCAGCCAGGGCTGGCGCGAGCGGGGGATCGAATTCTTTTCCCTCTCGAAGGGTTGGTGCCTCGGTGGCTTCCGTCTTGCCTTCGCCGTTGGGGCGGCGCCCCTGATCAGCGCGCTCCGGCAGCTCAAGGGGGTGGTGGACTTCAACCAATCCCTCGCCCTGCAGCAGGGGGCGATCGCGGCTCTCACCGAGGTCCCCGATTGGCCGCGCCGGATCGTGCCCATCTATCGCGAGCGCAGGGATCGCACCCTGAAGGCGCTTCAACGCCTCGGCTGGCAGGCGCCCGTCCCGTCGATGGCGCTCTATCTGTGGCTTCCCGTACCCGCCTGGGCCAGGCAGCGGGGCTGGAACGACGAGGATCTGGCGGCGGCGCTTCTCGATCAGGCGGGTGTGGCGCTCACCCCGGGGTCGGGCTTCGGTGCCGCCGGTGCCCATTGGTTGCGCCTTGCCCTGGTGCAACCGAGCGACAGCCTGGAGCAGGCCATCCGGCGTTTGGAGCCCTGGTGGCGGCAGCAGGGCTGATCGGCCGGCGAGGGGCGGATCTGGCGCGGCGACGGCGTCGTCAGGGCCTTCCCGCCTGGAACCTTCGCGTGCTTCCCGTCTGTGCCAGCACGGAGACCGCGCTCAGCCAGTGGTTGCAGCACAGGCCCTGGCAGGGGCCGCAGCCCCGGGCGGTGATCGCGCGCCATCAGATTCGGGCTCAGGGGCAATGGGGGCGGGTCTGGCAGGCCCCGGCGGGAGGGGTCTGGATCAGCGCGGCCCTGCCCTGGCCCTCAACGGCAGCGGCCCCCGGCCTCCTGGGTCTGGCCGTTGCCCTGGCTCTGGCGGAGCGCCTCGAGGGGGAGGGAGTCCCGATCCGGATCAAATGGCCCAATGATCTGCTGATCGGCGACCGGAAACTGGCTGGTGTATTGCCGCGCATGGTGTACTGCGGTGGTCAGCTTCGTCTGGCGCGCATCGGCGTGGGCCTGAATGTGATCAATCCCGTGCCGGTAGGGGCTGTGGCGCTGCGTCAGGTGCTGGCCCCTGGTCGTTGCCGTCCCTGGGTCTGGACGACCGAGGTGCTGCGATGCCTCGAGCGTGCCTGTGGATTCGCCCTGGCTCCACAGACGCTGGTGCGGGCCGTGGAGGCGAGGCTGTGGCAACGGCAGGTGCGTGACCCCGCCACCGGTGAGCTGTGGCGGATCACGGGGTTGGCGGCTGATGGGGCTTTGCAGCTGCAACAGGGAACCCGGACCATGAGCTGGACGCGTTGGACTGACGCTCGCGAGCAGGGTCTCTAGAGTCTCGCCGTTCCTGACTGATGTGTGCTCGTGCGCTGGCTTGCGGCTGCCTGGCTCCTGGCCTTGCCGGTGGCCCCTCAGGCCCCGGGTGACCTCCCTGCCGCAGAGCCGCCTGTGCTGCCCCCGGCCAGGCTGGAGACTCAGGAACCGCTGCGTTTTGACCGCTCCCTCGAAAGCCTGGAGCGCAACAGGGTGATCACCCCGCTGGAACGGCGGCAGCTGGAGGCGGGTGCCGTGGCTCGGCCGATTCATGTGCCGGCCCTGCAGCAGGCCTGTCGCAGCGGTGCGCTGTCGAAGCAGGAATGCCGTTCCGGTGTGGCCCTGCGTGGCCGTGGCTTGCGCGGTGACTCAAAGCGTTTGTCCTGGCGTTCCCGCCGCGACGGTGGTCTGGCCGCCAGCTTGCGTCGCGGTGCGGATGGTCAGCCCCTGCCACCGATCACGGTGCCGGTGTCCGCTCTGCTCGGTGGAACCGGTCCCGGCTTCCGACTCGAATCGGTGTTCGCCGTCTCACCTCGCCCCTTGCCGCTGGTGGGCAACGGCGATCGCCGTCTCCTCTTTCCGATTATCGGCTCGGCGATCACCACCAGTGAATTCGGCTGGCGTCTCCATCCGGTGATCGGCAATTGGTTGATGCATGCCGGCAAGGACCTGGCCGCGCCTGAAGGCACGCCGGTGGTGGCCGCATTGTCTGGCACGGTCACCAGCAGTGGTCTAGCGGGTGGGTATGGCATCGCCGTTGAGCTCGAACACAGCCAGCCCCGGCGCCGCACGCTGTATGGCCACCTCTCCGAGATCTATGTGAAAGCGGGCCAGACCGTCCGTCAGGGGGAGGTGATCGGACGGGTCGGCAGCACGGGGTTGAGCACCGGTCCCCATCTCCATTTCGAACTGCGGCGACCCGATGGGGATGGCTGGGTGGCGATGGATCCGGGTGATCTGGATCTGAACCCGCTGACGGCGGGCGGAGATGATGCCGTGTCGTTGTTGGTGGCCCAGCTCATGCAGGGTCTGGAGCGGCCCCGCGGTTAAGCACGCCCGGCTTCATCGCGTGGCTTCATCCCGCAGGATGAAGCCAACGCCACGAACGGTGTGAATCAGCGTGGGTTGATCTTCGGTTTCAATTTTCTGGCGGAGATAGCGGATGTAAACGTCGAGAAGGTTGTCGTCTCCATAGAAATTTTCTCCCCACACACCGCGCATGATTTCAGCGCGTTCCAACACCCGGCCCCGGCCCCGCATGAGGAAGTGAAGCAGGTCGTATTCCTTCACGGAGAGTTGAATCTCCCGGTCACCTCGACGCACATCGCGCGTGCCGGTATGCAAACGGAGATCGCCTACCTCCAGGAGCAGTGGCTGCCCGCTCCTGCCCTCCTTGGAGAAGAATTCCGCCCGCCGTTGCATGGCCCGCAGGCGAGCCATCAGCTCCTCGATCGAGAAGGGCTTGGTGAGGTAGTCATCCACGCCGGCATCGAGAGCTTTGACCCGATCGGCGATGTCGTCGTGGCCGGTGAGCATGAGGATCGGCGTGGTGACGCCACTGCTGCGAATCCTCTGGCAGATGTCGATGCCGGTGAAGTCGGGGAGATTCCAGTCGAGCACGATCAGATTCGGAGCCGGGTCCTGGCGAGCCTTGATCAGGGCTGAAGCTCCGTCGGAGGCCACGTCGACCGCGTAGCCCTCCACATCGAGTTCGAGGCGCAGCAGGTCGGTCAGGCGGGATTCGTCATCGACCAGCAGAACCCTCGGGGGGCTGGCTGCAGCATCAACCATGCACGAGCAGCGGCCTTCCGTCAGCTTAGTCAGCCCTGCATCAGCGGCGATTCCGCTCGAGGCGCTCGACGCGGCCGTCGCGGAAATGGGCCACCGTGGCGGCCCTTGCGGCCACATCGTCTTCGTGGGTCACCAGCACGAGCGTGATCCCCTGGCGATGCAGATCGTCAAACAGATCCAGCACATCGTTGGTGGTGCGCGAATCGAGGGCGCCGGTGGGTTCATCCGCCAGCAGGAGGGCGGGTTGGTTGATGATCGCCCTGGCGATCGCCACCCGTTGCTGCTGGCCGCCGGAGAGCTGATTGGGGCGATTCTCCAGGCGTTCGGCCAGGCCGACCCGTTCCAGTGCCGCTGCAGCCCGGCGGCGTCTCTCGCCGGCGGGAACGCCGGCATAGATCATCGGCAACATCACATTTTCAAGCGCGGAAGCGTGCGGCAGCAGGTGGAACTGCTGGAAGACAAAGCCCAGCTCCTGGTTGCGCAGATCGGCCAGGGCGTCGTCATCGAGTTGTTCGACGGCGATGCCGTTGAGTTGGTATGAGCCGCTGCTGGGGCGGTCGAGGCAGCCGATGATGTTCATCGCCGTGCTTTTGCCGGAGCCGCTCGCACCCATCACCGCCAGGTAATCGCCCTGATGCACGGTGAGATTGAGATGGTCGAGAGCCTTCACGGTGGCCGCACCGGTGCCGTAAACCTTGCTCACCTCATGCAGATGAGCCACCGGTTGCGCGTCGGTTGCCGTTGATAAGGGGGCGGGTGCGGGGTCAGCCAAGGGCTCTCAGGCTGGCCTGGGCGATCGCTTGCTGCAGCAGTGGTGTGCCATCCACCGCACTATTGGCCCACTGGAACAGGGGATTGGAGAGAATGCCACCCACGGCGGTCACCAACACGCAGGCGACGAGGGCAAAGCGCAGGGGCGGAAGTCCGAGGGTGGTCCACTGGATCGCGGGATAGTTACGCACCACTTCAGACGCTTCCTGGGGCTCTTTGACCACCATCATCTTGATCACCCCGATGTAGTAGTAGATCGACACCACGGAAGTGATCAGGCCCACCACCACCAGCAGATACTGGTGATCGGCCCAGCCAGCAAAGAAGAGATAGATCTTGCCGAAGAAGCCGAGCATCGGCGGAATGCCGCCAAGGGAGAGCAGGCAGAGGCTGAGTCCTAGGGTGATCAACGGATCTTTTTGATAGAGGCCGGCGTAATCAGCGATGCGATCACTGCCCGTGCGGATCGAGAACAGGATGATGCAGGCAAAGGCGCCCAGGTTCATGAAGAGATAGGCCGCCATGTAAAGCACCATGGCCGCGAATCCATCTTCCGTACCGCACACCAGGCCGATCATCACGAAGCCCGCCTGGCCGATGGAGCTGTAGGCCAGCATCCGCTTCATCGATGTTTGGGCCAGGGCGACCACATTGCCCAGGGTCATGCTCAACAACGCCAGCACGGTGAAGAGAAGCTTCCACTGGGCGTCGAAGAAGTCAAAGCAACCCACCAGGATGCGAAGAGCGAGGGCAAAGCCAGCCGCCTTGGAGCCCACGGAGAGGAAGGCGACCACAGGTGTCGGCGATCCCTCATACACATCCGGCGTCCATTGATGGAAGGGAACCGCCGCGATCTTGAAGGCCACCGTGGCCAGCACAAACACGAGGGCGAGGGCCGCCAGTGGTGTGGGGCTGGTGAGCAGGGCTTCGCCGATCACCTCGAGGCTGGTGGAACCACTGAGGCCATAGAGCAGGGAGCCGCCGTAGAGAAAAACAGCCGCCGCGGCTGAGCCCACGAGTAGGTATTTCAGGGCTGCCTCGGAACTGCGGGCATCCCGCTTCATGTAACCCGAAAGCAGATAGCTGGCGACTGAGAGGGTTTCCAGGGAAACGAACACGCTCACCAGATCGGTGGCTCCGCAGAGGAGCATGGCACCGAGCGTGGCAGCGAGGAGGATGGCGGCATATTCACCCACAGGCGTGCCGCTTTTCTCGGCGTAGCGCCAGCTGATCAGGAGCGACAGCAGGGTGGAGAGGGCGACGATCGATCGGAAGGCGATGGCGAGTCGGTCCGGCAGGAAAGCCCCGAGGAATGAGGGCTCCAGCGGCGCATTCCACTGCAGCGCGAGCAGCACCAGGGCGGTGCCGAGGCCGGCATAACAAATCGGTGGAACCCAGCGCACGGCCACCCGTTCACCCGCCAGATCCACCAGCAGCGTGGCCAGCATGGCGATCAGCACAGCGCCCTCTGGAGCCACTGCTCCAGCGTTGAGGGCCAGATTGATTAACTCCCCAGGTGCGGCCATGGCCTGGGTGGAGAGAAACAGTGCACCCAGCTCGGGCATGGCTCGCTTGGGATCCGTCCGTGCGGCGACTGTAGCTGCGCTGCCCGGCCACACACGCTCGCGCTTCCCGGGCGCGATTCCCTGCAGTAGGAACCATGGTGCGATAAAGAGGGGGACGGATACCTGCCGCCTGTGGCGAACACCCTGGTCATTGTTGAGAGCCCCACCAAGGCCCGCACCATCCGTGGCTTTCTGCCCAAGGGCTATCGGGTGGAGGCTTCCATGGGGCATGTGCGCGACCTGCCCAATAACGCCAGTGAGATTCCAGCCGCCCAGAAAGGTCAGAAATGGGCCAACCTCGGTGTCAACACCGAGGCAGACTTCGAACCGCTCTATGTAGTGCCGAAGGACAAGAAAAAGGTGGTGCGAGAGCTGAAGGACGCGCTCAAGGGAGCTGAGCAGTTGCTGCTCGCCACCGATGAAGACCGGGAAGGGGAGAGCATCAGCTGGCATCTTCTGCAGCTCCTGGCCCCCAAGGTGCCCGTCAAGCGCATGGTGTTTCACGAGATCACCAAGGAGGCGATCTCCCGGGCTCTGGAGCAGACCCGCGAGCTGGATATGGAGCTGGTCCATGCCCAGGAAACCCGACGGATTCTCGATCGCCTCGTGGGCTACACCCTTTCGCCCCTGTTATGGAAGAAGGTGGCCTGGGGCCTCTCTGCCGGTCGGGTGCAGTCGGTGGCGGTGCGTCTGCTGGTGCAGCGGGAACGGGCACGTCGTGCCTTTCGCAGCGGCAGCTACTGGGATCTCAAGGCGCAACTGGAGCAGGCCGGGTCTGCCTTCGACGCCAAGCTCACCCATCTGGAGAACCAGCGCATCGCCACCGGTCAGGATTTCGATGAGTCGACCGGCGGTCTCAAGGAGGGCAGCAAGGTGCGGCTGCTCAGTGAGACTGAGGCCCGTGCTCTGGTCAACACCGTTCAGACCTCTCCCTGGCGGGTGGAGTCGGTGGAGGAAAAGCCGTCGGTGCGTCGGCCAGTGCCTCCTTTCACCACCAGCACCCTGCAGCAGGAGGCCAACCGCAAACTGCGGCTGTCGGCACGGGAGACGATGCGCTGTGCCCAGGGGCTGTATGAACGGGGCTTCATCACCTACATGCGCACCGATTCGGTGCACCTCTCCGAGCAGGCGATCAGCGCAGCCCGCCATTGCGTGGAGCATCGCTACGGCAAGGACTATCTGAGCAAGGCGCCGCGGCAGTTCAGCACCAAGGCCCGCAACGCCCAGGAGGCCCATGAGGCGATCCGGCCCTCCGGTGAAACCTTCCGCGCGCCTGCGGACACCGGTCTGGATGGTCGCGATCTCGCTCTCTATGAGCTGATCTGGAAACGCACGGTGGCCAGCCAGATGGCGGAAGCTCGGCTCACCATGCTCACTGTGGACCTGCAGGTGGCGGACGCCCGGTTTCGTTCCACCGGCAAACGCATCGACTTCCCTGGCTTCTTCCGCGCCTATGTGGAGGGCAGCGATGATCCCGATGCAGCCCTGGAGGGGCAGGAGGTGTTGCTGCCGGCTCTGAAATCCGGTGATGCGCCCACGCCCCGGGAGGTGGAGGCCCTCGGCCACCAGACCCAGCCCCCGGCTCGCTACAGCGAGGCCTCGCTCGTGAAAATGCTGGAGAAGGAAGGGATCGGCCGGCCGTCCACCTACGCCAGCATCATCGGCACGATTGTTGACCGTGGCTACGCCTCACTCCAGAACAATGCCCTGACCCCGAGCTTCACGGCCTTTGCCGTCACCGCCCTGCTGGAGGAGCATTTCCCCGATCTCGTCGATACGGGCTTCACCGCTCGGATGGAGTCGACCCTGGATGAGATCTCCACGGGCAAGGTGCAGTGGTTGCCTTACCTGGAAGGGTTTTACAAGGGTGAGGAAGGACTGGAATCCCAGGTTCAGAAGCGTGAGGGAGACATTGATGCCGGTGCCTCCCGCACGGTCGACTTGGAGGGGCTGCCCTGCGTGGTGCGCATCGGCCGCTTCGGCGCCTATCTGGAGGCGAAACGGGTGGGAGACGATGGCGAAGAGGAGCTGATCAAGGCCACCTTGCCCCAGGAGATCACGCCGGCCGATCTCGATGCCGATAAGGCTGAACTCATCCTCAAGCAGAAGGCCGACGGCCCCGAAGCCCTGGGTGAAGATCCGGAAACCGGTGATCTGGTGTATCTACTTTTTGGTCAGTACGGCCCCTATGTGCAGCGGGGCCAGGTGAGTGATGAGAACCCGAAGCCGAAACGGGCGTCTCTGCCCAAGGGAGTGAAGCCGGAGGATCTCAGCCTCGACGATGCGCTCGGTCTGCTGCGGTTGCCGCGGTTGCTCGGGGAGCATCCCGAGGGAGGGCGCGTTCAGGCCGGACTCGGCCGCTTCGGCCCCTACGTGGTTTGGGATAAGGGCAAGGGTGAGAAGGACTACCGCTCACTCAAGGGCGATGACGATGTGCTGGCGGTGGGCCTCAGTCGCGCCCTGGAGTTGCTGGCGATGCCGAAGCGGGGGCGTGGGGGACGCACCGCCCTCAAGGACCTTGGGAAGCCCGAGGGCAGTGAGGAGACCGTGCAGGTGTTCGATGGTCCCTATGGCCTCTATGTGAAACAGGGCAAGGTGAATGCGTCCTTGCCGGAGGGCAAGGGCGCTGACGCCATCACCCTGGCGGAAGCGGTGGAGTTGCTGGAAGCCAAGGCCGCCAGCAAAAAGACCAGCAAGCGCTCCAGCACCAGGAGCAGCACGGCCAAAAGCACCACCGGAAGCAAGGCGGCGGCACGCAAACCCGCAGCCAAGAAACCACCCGCCACCACCAAGACCGGGCGCCTCAGGGCCAGCGCCGTGCGGGTGATCAAACCCGGGGAGAGCTGATGGCCCCGCGCCGCATCGGCCTCTGGATCCCGGTTCTCCTGGTGCTGCAGGCCTGCAGCACCACCCCGTTTGGTCGGCAGCTGGCCGAGAGTTTTGACCCTCCACCGGCTCCTCCCACCGCCACGGCCAACGCCCAGACCAAACAGGAGCAGCCGAAACCCGAAGAGCCCAACCCTCAAGATCCCGACCCGCAGAAGCGGGGATCGGTGGAGGACACGGCCGCGGCGACAGCCAAGCCAGCCACCACCGCCAAAACCCAGGAGCCAGCGCAGCCCCCAACGGCCAAGCCGCAGCCCTATCGGATCACCATCCGTCTGTCGGGGGCGGATCCGGCCGCACCGGCTGAGCTTGTCACCCGGTCGCTGCGGGAGGCCGGCATTCCGTTTGAAGTGGAGACGATCGAACGGATCAGTCCCGCCGGCGGCGCAGCCTCAGGCGATACGCCATCCCCTGCTGCAACGCCATGACCCCGCCACCGCCCGCACCACCAGCGACGCCGTCCATGAGCCGCCGCCAGGCGCTTCGCATGATGGAAACGGCCTACCTGGCGGCGGCGGCGGCGTTGATCTGGCTCGCTCTTTACTACCTGCCGGTCGGGGGTGCCCTGTTCCGTCTGGCGCTGCCGTTGCCCCTGGCCCTGTTGGTGCTGCGTCGTGGCTGGAAAGCCGGGCTTGAGGGGGTGGCGGTGGCCCTGCTCCTGCTCACGGCGCTGATGGGGCCGGTCCGTGGCCCCCTGATGCTCTTTCCCTACGGCCTGTTGTCGCTCTGGTTGGGCTGGGCTTGGAGCCGAAGCTTCAGCTGGTGGTTGAGCTGGGGTGTCGGCCTGTTGCTGGGCGCTATCGGCTTCCTCGTGCGGGTGCTGGCCCTCTCCTTGTTGGTGGGTGAGAACCTCTGGGTCGTGATCACCAGGGCAGGGGCTGGTCTGCTCGATCGCCTGGTGGATCTGCTCCGTCTTCCCCTGGCTCCCGATCTGTTGGAGGTGCAGTTGATGGCGCTGGGCCTGGTGCTCTTTCAGCAGTTGGTGTATGTGCTGGCGTTGCACGCCCTGGCCTACTGGATTTTCCCGCGGCTCCGCTCCCCTCTGCCCGAGCCGCCACCGCAGTTGAAAGGCCTGGTGGCGCTGGATCCCCTCTGATGACGGCTGGCCGGGTGTGGCCGGATCCGGAGGCAACGGCGTTGAAACAGCGGCTCGCCCCCTGGCGCCATCTTCAGGTTCAGCCCGACCTTCTGCTGGTGCTGGCCGCCACGGCCACGGCTGAGGTGGAGGGGATTTCGGCGGCCGGTGCCTCGGCCGCATCCCGTCGCTACACCGCGCTTGCCGATGCCGAGCTGTTGCTCTACGGCCCCGGCCACCGGCCCCGCTGGGCCCTGCCGCCCCTGCCGGCTGGGGTGAGCCCGGCGCTGATCAGCTGGGTCGCGGCTCAGACGCTCGGCCTGAGGCCCCAGGTGGCCGCGGTTGGCCTGCAACAGCAGCCCCCCTTCCCCCATCTGCGCCTGGAGGCCTGTGACTGTGGACCCGCCGCCTGTCTGAGCAGCGGACGGGCGATGGCTCCCGATCGGGTGGAACGGCTGTGGCAGAGGGGGGTGCGGCTTGGCCGCTCCCTGCGCCGGCCGCTCGTGCTAGCCGAATGCGTTCCCGGCGGGACGAGCACCGCCCAGGCGGCCCTCACCGCCCTCGGCCTGCCCGTCGCTGATCTGGTGAGTGGCAGTGCGCTGCATCCGCCCATGCAGCTGAAGCGGCGCTTGGTGGAGGCTGGTCTGCAACGGGCGGCCTTGGGGCCTGATCCTTCGCCCCAGGCGATTCTGGCCGCCGTTGGTGATCCATTTCAGGCGGTGGCCACGGGCTTGCTGCTGGGGGCGATGGAAAGTGGCCAACCGGTCATGCTGGCCGGCGGCAGCCAGATGCTGGCGGTCCTCGCCCTGGCCCTGCGGGCCCTCCCCAGAGCCGACAGGTCCGCCCTGACGGCTGGGGTGACCCTGGGGACCACGGCCTGGTTGGCGGCAGAGTCCCTGGCCGGTCGGCCGGCCTTTGCTGATCTCTTGACCCGCCTCGAAAGGGCTCTGGCGGTGGAGATCCTGGCCCTGCATAGCGGCCTTCGCTTCCATGACAGTCGCCATCAGGCTTGGCGCGACTATGAACGCGGCTACGTGAAGGAGGGCGTGGGTGCCGGTGCTCTCGCCCTGCTGGCTGAGTTGAGAGGATGCAGCCTGGAGCTGCTGCGCCGCGACTGCGACCAGGCTTTGGATGCACTGCAACGTCTGTAAGGTCTGGCCATGAGCAGGTTGCATCACACCGAGCGGGCCAGGCTGGGGCGTCGTGATCTGCTGCAGCTCGGCCTGGCGGCGGGGCTGGGGCTGCTGGGGGGCTGTGCCCGTGGCCAGGCGCAGCCTTTGCTCCAGGCAGCACCGGAAACGCTCCCCCCCCTGTGGCGGCGGCGTTTGCCCCGCCCCTGGCGGTTTCAGCCCCTGGAGGCGAACCCCGGTTCCTCCTGGGCGGCCCTGCAGATCGATCCGTCGGCCGATCTGCTCGCCTGCGGTGATGGTTGGTTGCCGGAGTTCACCGACGAGGCGCTCCAACCGGTGGATGCGGCCCCCTTGCAGGGGCGTCTGGGGGGGCAGGCTGGGCCTTTTCTCGAGGCTCTGGGGCCTGTGCGTGCTGCTCGGGTGCTGCCCGTTGGCGTCAGCCCCTGGGTGATGCTCTTCCGGGGCAGTGAGTGGCTTGGGGGCGCCGCCGAACAGGGCTGGGATGTGCTGCTTGATCCCGGCCTGCGCGGTCAGGTGGTGTTGCCGGCCAGCCCCAGGGTGGTGGTCGAGCTTGCCGATCGTCTTGATCAGCCCGAAAGTCTGGGCAGGCTGCGCAGTGCCGCCCTTACCCTTGACGACCGCCAGGCGCTGAATTGGTTGTTGCAGGGGAAGGCCAGGGCGGCAGTGCTGCCGTTGCAGCGCTGTGTGTCTTCGCTCCGGCGTGATCCCCGCCTGCATGCCGTGCTCCCAAGCAGCGGGGCGCCCCTGCACTGGACGCTGCTGCTGCGGCCGGCGACCAGTCGTGAACCGCTACCCCAGGCCTGGGTGAAGGAAGCCTGGCAGGCCCCCCTGCTCGGGCAGCTGTTGGCACGGGGATGGCGTCCCCCCTTGCCATCCCAGCAACTTCAGACCGAGGCCCAGGCCATTCCCGGCAGTTTGCGGTCGCTCATACTGCCACCGAAGCCGGTGTGGGAGCGCTGCTGGAGCCTGCCGCCGCTTCAGGATGCTGCCCGTGCGCAGCTCAGCCGCCGTTGGCGCCAGACCGCTCCCTGAGGGCTGACGCTCACCCCCACAGTCGGCGCCGGGGGCGCGCTGCCAGCAGGCGATGGGTCTCGGCCAGCAGCTCGGGGATCGGCAGGTCATGGGGGCAGCGGGGCAGGCAGTCGCCACAGCCTTGGCAGGCGCTGGCATCGCGCTGCTCCCACCAGTGCCCGGCTCGACCGATCAGGTTGTAGCGCTCCTCGGTGAAGGCCTGCAGGTCGTGGCCGAGGCGAAGATTGCGCAGGCGCAGCAGCTCCGGGATCGGCACCTGGTTGGGGCAGGGCAGGCAGGAGCGGCACTGGCCGCAGTGCTCCCGCCCGAGTCGCTGCCGCCGCCGTTGCTCCAGGCGGGCCAGGGCGCTGCGCTCCGCCGGGCTGAGGGCGCCGCTGGCTTCGGCAAGTCGATGGGCGAGGTCCAGGTCCTGCGGTTGGCTGGCGCCGACGGTCAGGGTGGAAATGCCGGCCGCCAGCAGATAGCGATAGGCGAGTGTCAGCGGTGGGAATGGAGCGCAGTCCTCGCAGAGCGTTGGGCTCGGGTCCCACAGCCGCCCTCCCTTGTCAGCCGGGGAGATCGCCAGCACGCCCATGCCTCGCGCCAGGGCGTCGTTGGCCAGCCCCATGCGGCTGGGATCGAGCAGATGCAGGTGCAGATTGCAGAACTCGAACAGCCCGCTGGCGATCGCCTCGGCAATCAGGGCATGGGACCCATGGCTGCTGAATCCCACCTGCCCCACCAGGCCGGAGTCGCGTGCCCATTGGAGCAGTTGTCGCCCTTCACCGTCCTGGGCCCACAGCAGGTGCTCCTGCCGATTGATGCCGTGAACCGCCAGGTTTGGAAGATGGTGCAATCCCAGGCGCTTCAGGCTCGCCTGCAGCTGGGAGCGCCCCTCGCTGAAGCTCACCCCCGGCAGGATCTTGCTGGTGACCACCCACCCCCCGTCAGGCCTCAGGTCCTGCCGTTCGAGCCTGGCGAGGGCAGCGCCCAGGAAGGTTTCCGCCGGGCCATAGGCCGGGGCCGTCTCCAGATGGTTGATGCCGGCATCGAGTGCGGCCCGCACCACCGCATCCATCTGTGCCTGGGAGGCCAGGGCCCGCATCGTGCCGAGCGTGAACAGGCTCACGGCCGGTCCCCGGCCGAAGGGCCGACGCTGGGCCGTCACGGTTCAGGTGACTCGTCCGCGGCGGAGCCGTCGTCGGGGCGGCGCGATTCCAGATGGCGCACGAGCGCAGCCGGGCTCACCTGATCGAGGAACTTTCGGAAGGCATCCTGTTCCTCGTGATCGGCGTCGGCATCGACCGGAATCGAGGCTTCTGCCACCACTTCCTCCAGCATCCAGATGCCACTGCCGGTGCGCACCGCCAGCGCGATCGCGTCACTGGGTCGGGCATCGACTTCCACTCCACCATTGGGGCCAGGCGGTTCTGAGGGGGTGACGGCCTGGCTGGAGGCCTGTGGGCTGCGTTCAGCGCTGTTGCCATCACCCTCCCCCCGCGTCTCTGTCGAGGTTTCGAGGCGCAACACGGCCCGAAAGGTGTTGTCTTCAATCGCATGAATGATGACCCGCTCCAGCTCCAGGCCGCCCGCCTCGAGCAGGGCCACCATCAGGTCATGGCTCAGGGGCCGGGGCGTTGGCTCCCCCTGGAGCCCGGCCATGATGTTGTGGGCCTGCGCCTGGTCGATCCAGATCGGCACCTGGCGCCGTCCGGCT
Organism: Synechococcus sp. RS9909; assembly: GCF_014279595.1. Classification (NCBI taxonomy): domain Bacteria; kingdom Bacillati; phylum Cyanobacteriota; class Cyanophyceae; order Synechococcales; family Synechococcaceae; genus Synechococcus; species Synechococcus sp. RS9909. Next base: position 1,991,883 of record NZ_CP047943.1, on the reverse strand, counting down.
GGATCCCGCAGCAGCACGATCGGACTGCGACTGGCCGCATCCAGGGCAATCCCGGCGACATGCATTTCGACCACTGTCACTCCTCCCCCTGGTTTGATTATGACCAGGTCAGCAGCCACAGGTTGAGAGGATGTTCACGGGGCTCGTGCAGGCTGTGGGCCGGCTGGAACGGCGGGGGGCCCAGCTGCTTGTGCACGGATGCGCGCCGTTCGCTCCACTGCAGCTTGGCGACAGCGTCGCCGTCGATGGGGTGTGTCTGACGGTGGCTTCCCTGGTGGGGGATGGCTTTCTCGCTGATGTGAGCGAGGAGACACTGGAGCGCACCACGCTCGGCCCCAAGGCGTTGCGCGGGGGCGCGGTCAATCTGGAACCTGCCCTGCGGCTGTCTGATCGGCTCGGGGGCCATCTGGTCACTGGTCATGTGGACGCCGCCGGCGAGGTGATGGCCATTGAGGCCCTGCCCCAGTCCTGGCGGCTGGAGCTGCGCTGGCGCGAGCCAGGCCATGAGCGCTACATCTGCGAGAAGGGCAGCATCGCCGTGGACGGCATCAGCCTCACCGTGGCCGGATTGGCGGCGTCGGGCCGACAGTTCTGGATCGCTGTGATTCCCCACACCTGGCGGACCACCGCCCTGCACCACCTCAGGGTGGGGGATCGGGTCAATCTGGAGGTGGATGTGATCGCTCGCTACGCCGAGCGACTGTTGGCCACCGAGCCATCCCACGCGGACGCGAGCCAGGTGATCAGCGCCGAATGGTTGGCCCGGCAGGGCTGGAGCTGAGAAACGATCACAAACCCTGGTCGCCTGGAGCAAAGCTCAATACCTTGCAGGGGTTGTTCATTCCGAACGTTTCATGACCGGTAATGACCGCCCGGATTCCCTGGGCAGCTTCAAGGCTTTCGCGATTGCCGAGGGCATTCTTTTGATTGTGCTGGGCATCCTGGCCCTGGTGTTCCCCGTGCTGGCCTCCTTCTGGACCACGGGCGTGATTGCGGTGCTGTTCCTCGTGGGCGGTGTCGTTGGCTGGATCAGCAATCTGGCCCGTTCCGGCCGCATGGGGCGCTGGATCTGTTTCTGGCGTTTGGTGGTGTCCACCCTGTTCATCGTGGCCGGTGCCTCGATGATCGGCAATTTCCGCGATCCGGCTGAGGCCGCCGAACAGGTGGCCGCTTTCGCCCTGGCCATCGGCATCGTCTTCCTCGTCGAGGGCGTGGTGGCGTTCTTCACCGGTCTGGCGAACAGCAACCGCCCCGGTGCCGGTTGGGCGATCGCCAACGGTGTGATCACCTTCATCCTGGGTCTCCTCATCGTGACCCTGAAGTTCTGGGGGCTGTTGTGGGTGCTGGGAACCCTGGTGGGAATCAGCTTCCTCTTCAGCGGCATCGAGCTGATCGCCTTCAGCTCGGCCATTCACGACGATCAGGATCCTCCGGCCCTCGCCTGATGAGCCACCACCCGGATCAGAGCCCAGCCTCCTCGCTCTGATCCGGGTGGTCGTCTTGCCCATCGAGGCTGGGTCCATCGAGATCTTGCTCATCGAGTGGCAGCAGCCAGATCGAGCCCGAGTCCCGATGCAGTTCAATCCGGAACTCCTGGCCTGGTTCCAGCCCGAGCCGACGCGTGTAGGCATGGCCGATGAGCAGATTGCCGTTGCCATGCACACGGGTGCGGAATTCAGCCTGGCGGCCGCGGGTGCCACCACCAGCGCCAGCCCCTGAGGTGGGGAGCTTGTAACCCTTCGCTTCCACGAGGGCTCGGTAAAAGCTCTTGCGCAGCAAGCGGCCGCTGGGGCCCACGTAGCCGCAGCCTCTGGCGATCTCATCCTCTGGGCGATTGCTGAGCGCGCGCGCCTTGTCGAGAAGCTCCTTGCCGACCAGCATCTCTACGGTGAATGTTGCAAGAATTCTGAACCTCGATCGCAAGCCAGGCAAGCGATCCTGCGACTTTGCCCTGGCGGTGTTCAGATCAGGTAGAGGATTACAAAGAGAATCACCCAGATGCCATCCACGAAGTGCCAGTAGAGCTCTGCCGCTTCAAGTGGAAAGTGGTTGTCGGCTGTGATCCGGCCCCCCGGTGTGCGGCATTGCCACCACACGATCAGGATCATCAGGGCACCGAGGGTCACGTGCAGGCCATGGAAGCCGGTGAGGGCGTAGAAGGTGCTCGCGTAGAGATTGTCGGTCAGGCCAAAGGGAAGGGTGAAGTACTCCACCATCTGGCTGGCGAGGAAGGCGAGCCCGAGCACGGCCGAGAGCAGCAGCCACTGGCGGCAGCGTTGATTCATGCCCCGTCGCAGGTTCACGCCGGCCCGATGAAACGTGAAACTGCTCACGAGCAGGAGCACGGTGTTGAGGATCGGCAGGGGCAGCTCCAGTTCGTAGATCGCCCCGGGCTGGAGAGGGTTCACGGCTTTGAAGGTGAGGTAGGCGGCAAAGAAACCGGCGAAGGTCATCGCATCGGCCACCAGAAACGTCGCCAGACCGAAGATCCGATGGTCGGCATGGTGTTCAGCGCTGGCCCCGGCCTGATCGAGCTGCGCCTGGGATGGATTGAGGGTGGTCATCGTCCGCTGCTCCAGAGGTCACGGCCGCTGGCGGCCTTCAGGTCGAGTTCATCGGCGGCGACGCCATAGCCGTAGGGTTCGGTCACCAGGGGGGCGTCGCCTCGCCAGTTCTCCACCGGTGGTGGCGAGCTGGTGAGCCACTCGGGCGTGAGGGCCCGCCAGGGGTTATCGCCGGCGATCTCGCCTTGGAACGCGCTGGCGATCACGTTCCAGAGAAAGGGCAGGGTGCTGATCGCCATCAACAGGGCGCCGACGCTGCTGAGTTGGTTGATGAAAGCGAATTGGGGGTCGTATTCAGCGACGCGGCGGGGCATGCCGTTGAGGCCAAGCCAATGCTGGGGTGCAAAGCAGAGATTGAAGCCGATGAAGGTGATCAGAAAATGCAGGCGCCCTAGCGGTTCGTTGAGCATGCGGCCGGTCACCTTGGGGTACCAGTGATAGATCGAGGCAAAGATCACAAACACCGAGCCGCCGTAGACGATGTAGTGGAAATGTGCAACAACAAAATAGGTGTCGTGCACATGCACGTCGAAGGGCACCTGAGCCAGGGCCACGCCCGTGATGCCTCCGAGCACAAAGTTGACGATGAAGCCGCAGGAGAACAGCACGGCACTGTTGAGTGAAATCCGGCCTCCCCAGAGCGTCGCCAGCCAGTTAAAGAACTTGATGCCTGTGGGCACAGCGATGAAAGCCGTGGCAATGGTAAAGAACAGGCGCATCCAAGGCGGTGTTCCACTGGTGAACATGTGGTGGGCCCACACCACAAGACCCAGCACCACAATCGCCATGATGGAGACAACCATCGTGGCGTACCCGAAGAGGGGTTTGCGGCAGTGCACTGGCAGGATTTCACTCACCAGGCCGAAAGCCGGTAGCACCATGATGTAAACGGCGGGATGGGAATAGAACCAGAACAGATGCTGATAGACCACCACATTGCCGCCCATCCCGGGGTTGAAAAAGCCTGTGTGAGCCACGATGTCGAGGCTCAGCAGGATCAGGGTTCCGGCGAGAACCGGTGTGGAGAGAACCACAAGGATGCTGGTGCCGAGCATGGCCCAGCAATACATCGGAAGTTGCATCAATTTCAGTCCAGGCCGCCTCAGCTTGAGAATGGTGGCGATGAAATTGATGCCGCCGAAAATCGAACTTCCCCCCAGCAGAAGCACACTCAGGATCCAGATGATCTGGCCGCTGGCTGGGGTCGTGAGGCTGAGCGGTGGATAGGCCGTCCAACCGGATTGGGCCGCGCCTGTAATGAAATAACTGCTGATCAGCAGCAGACCCGCAGGCGGGATCAACCAGAAGGCCACCGCATTGAGGCGGGGGAAGGCCATGTCTCTGGCGCCGACGTAAAAGGGAATCAGATAATTGCCGAAGGCTCCATTCACAACGGGGACAATCCAGAGAAAAATCATCACCGTGCCGTGCAGCGTCAGCACCTGGTTGTAGACCTCGCGTGGCATGAAGTCGGAGAGGGGGCTGGCCAGTTCCGTGCGGATGGCTCCAGCCAGGGCGCCGCCGATTAGGTAAAAGGCAAAGCCGCACACCAGATATTGCAACCCGATCACCTTGTGGTCGACGCTGAAGCTCAGATAGCGCAGCCAGCCGTGCGGTTGCAGGGAGGGCGGCCGGGATGATTCGGCCTGGGGCGTCAGGGTGGCGGTCATGTGTTGGTGGCGGAAAGCTTGTCGTTCTGGGCAAACCAGGCGTCGTAGGCCTGCTGGTCTTCGACCACCACGGTGGAGCGCATGCCGCCGTGATATGGGCCACAGAGTTCTGCGCACACAATCGGATAACGACCGGCGCGTGTGGGCGTGAAGTTGAGGACGGTTGGCTGGCCCGGGATCACATCCTGTTTCAAGCGGAATTCAGGAACCCAGAAGGCGTGAATCACGTCCTTCGCTTCCATCGCCAGGGTCACGGGTTGACCGACGGGCACATGCAACTCACCGGAGATGAAATCGCCCTGGGGGTAGCGAAACAGAAAGGCGAATTGCATGGCCGTCACCTCCACCGGCAAAGGGGTTGCCAGGGCCGCCTCGGTTGTCGTGCTGAGAGCGGGGGTGCCAATCCCTCCCCACACTTTCCGATCGCTGTTGGGTGCGCTGGCGCTGACATGGGTCATGGCGTCATGCCCCAGGGGGGCCATCCCTCCCATGCGCTCGTAGATGTCGTAGCTGTACAAGCCGATGAACAACACGACGACCGCAGGGACGGCTGTCCAGAGAACTTCCAGTGGGAGGTTGCCTTCGATCGCCAGGCCATCGGAGAGTTGACCTTCGCGGCGGCGGAAGCGGATCAGGCTGAAGATCACCAGGCCGAGGATGCCAAGGAACAGAATCGCGCCAATGCTGAAGAGAACCCGAAAGAGTTCGTCGTAAATCGGAGCGTTTGCGCTGGCATCAACTGGCAGAAGATTGATGTTCTGGCCAATCCAGAGCCCTCCCAGCACCAGGACCATTCCCAGCACCAGTGTGATGATCGATGAAGGGATCGGCACGGCGCATCCGTGAATGGTTTCAGGCTATGGAGGAGGCGATGCCCTCACCACGTTCTGATTCTTAAGAGGGGTTGAAAATCCTCTGCTTGATGGCACGTCATCCACTCCCATCCCCTGGTTTTGGTGCGCATGGATGCCAAGAGTTGGTGTGACCTGTCAGGGAAGCGAAATCTTGGTGTCCGGTTGGTGTTGCAGTTAGCCACATAACGTGCGCGCCGGAATCCAATCGCTACGTTCCGAAGACACTTCAGTTGCCTTTGGGCAACGCGATGGCCTTGGTCAGTACCCCCCTGGTTCCCATTCGTCACCGCCTCGCTCTTCTGAGCACCCATCTGGTCGTTGCCCTCGTGGCCCTTGTGGTGATCGGTGGAGCGACCCGAGTCATGGAGGCCGGTCTGGCCTGTCCTGATTGGCCGCTCTGTTACGGCAGCTTCCTGCCGGGGCGTCAGATGAACGTTCAGGTGTTTCTGGAGTGGTTTCATCGCCTCGATGCCTTCGTCATCGGTATTGCGCTGGTGGTTCAGCTCGCTGCCGCCGCCTGGTGGCGGGCCCAGTTGCCCCGCTGGTTGCTTCCGATCAGCGGCCTCCTGCTTGCGCTCGTTGCAGCCCAGGGTGGTCTGGGGGCCCTCACGGTTCTGCAGCTCCTGCCCTCGGGGGTGGTCACCGCCCATCTGCTTCTGGCCCTCACCCTTGTGGCCATCGTCAGTGGTTGCAGTCAGCTGCTTCTGGCTCCCGCCGACAACAGTGCCGCTCCAGCGCCGATCTGGTGGCGAGCGCTTGCGGCGATCAGCCTCACTGCGGTGATGGGCCAGTGCCTGCTCGGTGCTCGGATGGCCACCTCCTGGGCGGCGCAGCGCTGTCTTGAGGCAGGCCAGTCCTGCCAATGGCTCCATTGGCATCGCAGTTTCGCCACTCCGGCGGCCCTGAGTGTGCTGCTTCTGGCGGCCGTCGCCCTCCTCGCCGGCGGTTGGCCCCGTCGTCAATGGCCCCTGCTGCTTCTCGCCAGTGGTCTGGTGGGGGGCCAGATCGCGCTGGGGGTTCTCACGTTGCGCCTTGGGCTGAGTCAGCCCGCGGTCACCGTGGCCCATCAGTTGATCGCTTCTCTTCTGGTGGCCCTGATGGCGGCCCTGCTCTGTCGTCGCCCCGAGGCGGCGTCGCAGCAACCGCTGCCAGTCGTTGTTGAGTCCTCTTCTCTGGAGCCTGCGCATGGCTAGTTCCGTTCCGACCTCTGCCGTGGCGATCAGCCGCGAGCAGGTGGTGCCGTCACGGCGCCGGATCAAGTTGCCCGCCTGGCTTGAGGTGGCCAAACCGCGGCTGATTCCCCTGTTGCTTGCCACCACCCTGGGGGGGATGGCTCTCACGGAAGGCTGGCCGCTTTCCTCGCCCCGCCTGGCCTGCACCCTTGGTGGTGGTGCCCTGGCGGCTGCAGCGGCGGGGGTGCTCAACTGCCTCTGGGAGCAAGACCTGGATGGGCGCATGCAGCGCACCAGCGGCCGGGCTCTGCCGTCGGGACGCCTGTCGCCTGCGGCCGCGTTCGCCGGTGCGGTCTCCTGCACGCTCGCAGCAGCCGTGTTGCTGGTGAGTGGTGTCAACTGTTTGGCCGCCGGTCTCTCGCTGCTCGGGCTTTGCAGCTACGTGCTGCTCTACACCGCGTTGCTCAAGCCGAGGACGCCTCAGAACATCGTGATCGGCGGTGTGGCAGGCGCCATTCCACCTCTGGTGGGGGCCGCGGCTGCCACCGGCCACGTCGGTCTGGGCAGCTGGTGGCTGTTCGGTCTGGTGATGGTGTGGACGCCGGCCCACTTCTGGGCGCTGGCCCTCCTGCTTCGTGAGGACTATCGAGCGGTGGGGATCCCCATGCTTCCGGTGGTCAAGGGGTCGACCGTCACCGCCCGGGCCATCCGACGCTACGGCTGGGCCACCGTGGTGCTGAGCGGTTTTGGAGTGCTGGCCCTACCCGAGGGCGGTCTTCTTTATGGCCTGTTGTTGCTTCCCTTCAACGGTCGATTGCTGCAAATGGTTGGCAATCTGGCCTCCGCTCCCGACAGTCTGGAGCGGGCCAAAGGCCTCTTCCGTTGGTCGATTCTTTACCTCTTCGGCATCTGTCTGCTGCTGGTGTTCAGCCGTTGGTCGGGTGCGGCCACCTTCGATCTGCAGGTGCGCAGTGTGGTGGAGGCCATGCTGGGCGGCGGCCTCGGGCCAGCTGCCTAGATTCCGTCGAGATTCCTGCAGCAACGGCTCGATGCCTGTCTTGGAGCTGGTTCAACTGGAGAAGGCCTATGGCGAGGTGAAGGCCCTCGACGGTCTCTCCCTCTCGATCCCAGAGGGAGCGTTGTATGGCTTGCTGGGACCGAACGGTGCCGGCAAAACCACCACCCTGCGCATCATCGCCACCCTGCTGGCCCCTGATCGCGGCAGCGTGCGGGTGGCGGGGGTTGATGCATTGACCGATCCACGCGCGGTGCGTCGTCTGCTCGGTTATGTCGCCCAAGAGGTGGCGATCGACAAGATCCTCACCGGCCGCGAATTGCTTCAGCTGCAGGGCGATCTTTACCACCTGCCAAGGCGGGAGCGGGACAGGCGCATTGATGAACTGGTGAATGGTCTGGGCATGGAGGCATGGGTGGACCGGCGCTGTGGGACGTACTCCGGCGGGATGCGCCGTCGCCTCGACCTGGCCTCCGGCCTCCTTCACCGTCCCCGGGTGCTGGTGCTCGATGAACCGACGGTGGGTCTGGATATCGAGAGTCGGGCCGCGATTTGGCAGGTGCTGCGGGATCTGCGGGATCAGGGCACCAGCGTGCTGCTCAGCAGTCACTACCTCGAGGAGGTGGAGGCGCTCGCCGATCAGATGGCGATCATCGATGCAGGGCGGGTGATCGCGGAGGGTTCGCCTGAGGCCCTGAAGCAGGCGCTGGGGGGGGATCGGGTCACCCTGCGCGTAAGGGAATTCAGTGATCCGTCGGAGGCGAACCACCTCTGTGCCCTGTTGGAACCCCTGGAGGGGGTGCGTCGGATCGTGGTCAATCGCTCCCAGGGGTATTCGCTCAATCTGGTGGTGGATGGCGAGGAGGTGTTGCCGCGCCTGCGTGCCGAGCTCGACGCCGCCGGACTCCCCGTGTTCGCCCTGGCCCAGAGCCGCCCGAGTCTCGATGATGTGTATCTGCAGGCCACTGGCCGCACCTTGATGGATGCGGAACTGGCTGTGGCCGGTCAGCGTGATCCAAAGCTGGAGCGCAAGCAGGCCATGCGTTGACGGCCTAGCTCGCTGTGTTCTCTCCCCCTTCGCACCTCTCCTCTTGTTTCGATGACCGCGTCTGATCCCTCCGCTCTCTCTGAACTCACGCAGGAAACGGCGGCCCTCACCCGTCGCCTCTTCCTGCAGTTGCAGCGCAGACCCTCCACTCTGGTGGCTGGGATCCTGCAGCCCCTGATCTGGTTGGTGTTGTTCGGGGCTCTGTTTTCGCGCGCGCCGGAGGGGTTGCTGCCCGGCGGCATGAGTTATGGACGTTTTCTCGGAGCTGGTGTGATCGTGTTCACCGCCTTCAGTGGCGCCCTCAATGCCGGTTTGCCGGTGATGTTTGACCGTGAATTCGGATTTCTCAACCGTCTGCTCGTGGCTCCCCTGCGCAGCCGCAGTTCGATTGTGCTGGCCTCGGTGCTTTACATCACCACCCTGAGCATGGTGCAGAGCCTGGCGATCATGTTGATGGCCGCTTTCCTCGGCTATGGCTGGCCCGGTCTGGCTGGCTTGGGGCTGGTGATGCTCACGCTTTTGATGCTGGTGTTTGCGGTCACTGCCCTGAGTCTGGGTCTTGCGTTCGCCCTGCCGGGGCACATCGAGTTGATCGCGGTGATCTTCGTGGCCAATCTGCCGCTGCTGTTTGCGAGCACTGCTCTGGCGCCACTGTCCTTCATGCCCACCTGGATGGGCTGGCTTGCAGCCCTGAATCCGCTTACCTTCGCGATTGAACCAATTCGGGCCGCCTACGCCGGTCCCCTCGACCTGTCCAGTGTGTTGCTTGAGGCGCCCTATGGGCCCGTCAGTGGCACCACCTGTCTGCTGGTCCTCGCTGGCCTCACCCTGGGGCTGTTCCTGCTGATCCGCCCCCTCCTGAACCGCAAGCTCGCCTGATTCCGTGCTCGATTCTCCGTTTCGCCAACCCCATCAGCGTCAGGACACCCTCAAGCGCCTGCTGGCCTCGTGCCGGGATCGCGGTGACCACCGGGCAGCTGCCCTGTTGGAATTGCAGTGGGTGCATCGCTATGGCGTCGATTCGCTCCCCGATGGGTCGATCGACCAGCCAGAGGATCGGGTGGCTGCCGTCACGGAAGCGGAGGAAGCGGAGATCCCCACGCTCGACTGGCGCAGCCAGGACCAGGACAGCGAACTTCCGCCCCCACCGGCGCCCCGTCTCCACCGCCTGCGCCGCTGGCTTCCGGCCGACACCGTCGCGTTTCCTCAGGCCTCCTGATCGATGGAACGCCTTGATCTGGAGGCTTTGCGCGGTGGGCTGATCGTATCGGTGCAGGCTCCGGAAGCCTCGCCGATGCGCCATCCGGAGGTGATCGCGGCGATGGCGGAAGCGAGTCTGCGCAATGGTGCGGTGGGGGTACGCCTGGAGAGCCCGGAGCATATCGGCGCGGTGCGTCGTCGTTGCCCGGAGGCGTTGATCATCGGTTTGTGGAAGCGATCCTTCCCCGGCAGCAGTGTTTACATCACGCCGCGTTGGCAGGAGATTCGCGCCGTGTGGGCCGCAGGAGCCGATGTGGTAGCGATCGATGCCACCGAACGTTTACGACCGGATGGCGAGTCTCTTGAGGTGTTGGTGAGCCGTGCCGGGCAGGAGCTCGGTGCTCCACTGATGGCCGACATCGACAGTGTGGCTAACGGCTTGCGGGCGGCAGCGCTCGGTTGCGCCTGGGTCGGCACCACCCTCTACGGCTACACAGAAGCCACATCCAGAGACAGGCCACCGGCCCTCGATCTGCTGCAACCCCTGCGGCAGCAGCTGCCGGCGTCGGTGGCGTTGATCTGCGAGGGAGGCATCGCTTCCGCCCCTGTGGCGGTGGACGCGGTCGCCCGAGGCGCTGACCTGGTGGTTGTCGGGACGGCCATCACTGGCGTTGACCTTCAGGTGCAGGCCTACGGCCGTGCTTTAGAGGAGCATCGTCGAGGTCAAGCAGCGTCAAGCGCATGATCCGCGCGATCGTCGCGTGTTCAGAATGGGTTGAGACGCATAGGATCTGTGGCCCATCGCTTCTTTGCGCCGCTTCTTCTCGGTGGCATGTTGCTCGGCATGCCGATCGCCGGGCTGCCGATGGGTGAATTGCAGGCTCTGAATGCGGAGTTGGGGCGTCTGTGCCGACGCCCACCCCGCGAGGCTCTCACCGTTTGTCGCCTGCATGCCCGCCTGGTGCGTGCGCTCTGAAGCGCCTGAACCACCAGGCGGCAGGCGCTTCACATCATGCCGGGCATGCCCATGCCGCCCATGCCGCCCATTCCGCCCATGCCACCCATGGGATCACCACCGCCAGGCGCCGCCGGCGCCGGAGGTTCAGGCTTGTCGGCAATCACCACCTCAGTGGTGACGAGCAGGGACGCGATCGACACCGCATCCTGAAGGGCGAGGCGCAATACCTTGGCCGCATCGAGAATGCCGGCCTGGAGCAGATCTTCATAACCGCCGGTCATGGCATTGAAACCTTGGCCGCTGCGGCGCACTTCATCGATCACCACATCGCCGTTGGCGCCAGCATTGATCGCAATCTGGCGCAGGGGGGCTGCCAGGGCCCGCTGCACAATCGCCACACCAGTGCGCTGATCCCCCTGAAGGGTGTTGGCGAGGTCTTCCAGTTCAGCAGCGAGCTGCAGCAGGGTGCAGCCGCCACCAGCGACGATCCCTTCTTCCACGGCAGCGCGCGTGGCATTGAGGGCATCTTCGATCCGCAGTTTGCGATTCTTCAGTTCGGTTTCGGTGGGCGCTCCCACCTTGATCACCGCAACGCCACCAGCCAGCTTGGCGATCCGCTCGTTCAGCTTTTCACGGTCATAGTCGGAGTCGGTGTTCTCCAGCTCGCGACGAATCGAAGCCACCCGAGCTGACACAGCATCCCGATGATCATCATTGGCCACGATCGTGGTGCTGTCTTTGGTGATCGTGATCCGACGGGCGCGGCCCAGGTCGGCCAGCGTCACCTTGTCGAGGGTCATTGCCCTGTCTTCGCTGATCACCGTGCCACCGGTGAGCACGGCGATGTCAGCCAGGGCGGCTTTCCGCCTCTCTCCGAAGGAAGGAGCACGCACCGCTGCCACCTGGAGCACACCGCGGTTCTTGTTCACCACCAGCGTGGCCAAGGCTTCACCATCCACTTCTTCCGCCAGGATCACCAGGGGTGAGCCAGACGACTGGACGCTTTCGAGAACAGGCACGAGGTCGGCCACAGCGCTGACCTTGCGGTCGGTGAGCAGCAGCAGGGCATTCTCAAACTCACAAACCTGGCGATCGCCATCGGTGACGAAGTAGGGGGAGGAATAGCCACGGTCGAATGCCATGCCTTCGGTGACTTCCAGTTCGGTGGCCAGGGATTTCGATTCCTCAACCGTGATCACGCCATCCACGCTGACCCGGTCCATCGCTTCCGCCACCATCCGGCCCACTTCTTCATCGCCGCCGGAGCTCACCGTGGCCACCTGACGGATGGCATCACCGCTGACGCTCTGGCTGCGCTGGTCGAGACCAGCCACCACCTGGGCCACGGCCTTTTCCATGCCGCGACGCAGTTCGATCGGGCTGGCGCCGGCGGCGGTGTTACGCAGACCCTCCTCCACCATGGCCTGGGCGAGAACGGTGGCGGTGGTGGTGCCATCGCCGGCCTTGTCTTTCGTTTTGGCCGCCACCTGCTGAATCAGCTTGGCTCCCAGATTCTCAAAAGGATCCTCCAGGCTGATCTCCTTGGCGATCGTGTCGCCGTCGTTCACGATGTCGGGTGCGCCGAAGCTCTTCTCCAGCACAACGTTGCGACCGCGCGGGCCGATGGTCACGCGCACTGCATCGGCGAGGGCATTCATGCCCCGCTCGAGAGCGGCGCGCGAATCATCCGAAAAACTAAGAAGTTTGGCCATGATGGTCTGAATCCCGTCGATCAATGTCCCACAGGGAGGCGGTCTTCCGGATCAGCGCCTTGGTGGGGAAAGCCGAATCAAGGGCCGCTTCAGCGTGTGTGATCGGAGCACGCTCGTTAACGTTTGTCTATGAGTGATTCCGGCACCCTGTTCTTTGTGCTGATCACGGCTCTTGCCGGAGCCATGACGCTCGTCTACGTGCCACTGCGCATTTTTCTCACGGCCACGGCCCGCAGCCGACGGCTGCGGCTGCTCCAGAGGATCCGGCGATTGCGCGATGAACTGGGCCAACCGCTGGAGTCTTGACAGGAGGGCGGCCCGATCAGCCCATCACCATGCCCCCATCCACCTGCAGCACCTGGCCGGTGATGTAGGCAGCAGCTGGATCGGCCGCGAGAAAGCGCACGGCGCCCGCCACCTGGTCCGGATTGCCGAACCGCCCCAGAGGAATGGCCGCAAGGATGCCCTCGGCGTCGAGATCCTTGGTCATGTCGGTGGCGATGAAACCCGGTGCCACGGCATTGACGGTGATGCCGCGGCTCGCCATCTCCTTGGCGGCACTGCGGGTGAGGCCCACCACACCCGCTTTGGCGGCGGCATAGTTCGCCTGGCCCGCATTGCCCATCAATCCCACCACGGAGGTGATGTTGATGATCCGGCCGCTTTTCTGCTTGAGCATGGTGCGCGTCACGGCGCGGGTGCAGAGGAAGACGCCGGTGAGATTGAGGTTGATCACGGCTTGCCAGTCGTCCGTCTTCATGCGCATCAGCAGGCCGTCGCGGGTGATGCCGGCGTTGTTGATCAGCACATCGATGCGGCCGCTGCGCTCGAGCGCGGTTTTGACCATGGCCTCCACCGCGTGTTCTTCGGCCACGTCGGCCTTGAGGGCATAGGCCTGGCCGCCGGCCTCGAGGATCTCCGCTACCACGGCCTCAGCCGCCTCGGCAGAACGGGCGTAGTTCACCACCACCTCAGCCCCCGCATCGGCCAGCGCTAGAGCCACGCAACGACCGATGCCGCGGCTGGCTCCGGTCACGATCGCCGTCTGGCCGGTCATGGGGGCTGAGGTGGTCATGGCAGCGCGGCAACGGTGATCGATCGCCCGGGATCGTAAGCAGGGATCAGCCGCCCCCCGTGCGCCCCATCGTTTCCACCATGTCGACGGCGGAACCGAGCAGATCCCGCAACAACCGCAGTTGGCCCTTGCTGCCAAGCACCACCAGCAATTGACCGGGTGCCAGCACCACATCGCCGCCCGGATTGGCGATCAGGCGGCCCCGGTCGCGGATGGCCAGCACCATCGCTCCGGTGCGGCGTCCCAGCTGCAGTTCCGACAGGCTGCGCCCAGGCAGGTGATGCAGCAACAAAGGATCATTGCTGAGCTGAAATTCCTCGATCTCGCAATCCGACCCCGCCAGCAGATCCATGAAGTCCACCGCCAGGGGCCGGAGGGCGGTGGCAGCCATCATCCGCCCTCCGGCCACGTAGGGACTCACCACCACATTCGCTCCTGCCAGGCGCAATTTTGCGGCTGATTCTTCACTGTCGGCCCTGGCGATCAGCCGGCAGCGGGGCTTGAGTCCGCGGGCACTCAACACCACATAGAGATTGGCCGCGTTGCTCGGCAGGGCGGCGACAAGGCTTCGGCAGCGTTCGAGACCAGCCTCCAGCAGGGTTTCATCGAGGGTGGCATCCGCCTGAAGCACCCGCAGGCCGCTCTCCTCCGCGGCTTGTCGCCGTTCCGGATCCAGTTCCACCACCAGAACAGGGACGTTGTCCAACTGCAGCTGGGCACTGATCTCACGGCCGATGCGGCCGTAGCCACAGAGAATGACGTGGTTGTGCATGCGCCGCAGGATCCGCCGGAAGCGCAGCTCGCGCAACTGCCGGAAATAGCCGGATTCTGTCAGCCCCAGGAGGCGCTGAATCGAGAGCTGCACCACCACCAGGCCACCGGCAATGATCAGCACCGTCACCAACCTGCCGGCCTGAGAGAGCGGCTCCACTTCGCCGTAGCCGATCGTGGTGATGGTGATCAACACCATCCAGAGGCAATCCCCCCAGTCCCAGCCTTCGGTGATGCGGTAGCCCAGAGCACCGCCGCAGATCACCGCCGCCAGAGCGAGCACCGGCAGCAGCCACGGTCTGGCCAGACGCTTGAGCTGGGGCAGGCGTGGCGCCGGGCTTGGCATCAGAAGCCCAGCGCGCTCAGCACATCCTGGGGATCGAGGGATGGCAGGCCGCCGGCAGGGGCTCGGAGGGCCTTGAGCCCTTCACGGGCGGGTAGCTGCTGTGGGTCGGCGCCAAGGGCCACCAGAGGCACGCCGCTATAAACAGCGAGCAGCTGGCTGATCGGGCAGCTGCTGAGCACCACATCAGCGCTGGCGATCGAAGCCGCACGGCTGAGCAGAGACCCGCCCGGTGGCAGTGCATGGCAACGCAGGTTGGCCAGCCGGGTGCGGATCGTGTCGGGAAGGCTGTGCCAACGCTCCGCCGGCCAGTCATGGCTTCCGCCGCCTGGAGCGAGCAGCAGCATCGGCCCCTCGCCGGCCGGTTGCTGGTCTCGGGCTTCGTTCAGTGCTGTGGCTGGAAGGGAGAGGCGAAAGCTGTTGGCATCGAGCGACAAACCGATGGCCGCGAGGAAGCCTTGCGGCTGTTGAGCGGGCCAGCCCTCTGTGGGCCTGGCGATGGCCGTGCTGGCGAAGCCGCTGCTGGCGATGCGGGTGGGGATGTGACTCATCGACAGCATCAGATTCACCTGACGCCCCTCCGCAAAATTGAGGCACACCTGAAAATCCGGCTCGCGCACGGAGCCCAGCAGGTTGGCCCAGTCGGCGAGCGTTGGCGCTGCCTCGAAAGGGAAGGGAATCAGCTTCTCCATGGCGGGAAGCAGCGTCCACACCTCGCGGCTGGCGGCGGGTGCCGCCACCTGCAGCGTGCCGCCCAGTTGCTCCGCCACCGCCGCCAGGGCCGGTAGGCGTTGGAGTTGCTGCTGAACACTCCCCGGACTGAGGGCAAGAACACGCATGAACCAGCAGCACAGAACGGTGCGAGCTGATTGTATGGAGGCCGTTTCCGCCCGCTGGTCCGAGGAGTCGCTTGTGCATCTGTTGATCGCCGCCGCAGGCAGTGGACGTCGCATGGGTGCCGAGTGCAACAAGCTGCTCCTGCCATTGGCCGGGAGGCCGGTGCTGGCCTGGACCCTGGAGGCGGCGTTGCAGGCCTCGTCCATTTCCTGGATCGGCATCGTTGGCCAACCGGTGGATCAGGTCGCCATCGCCCCGCTGATGCGCGACACGGCCAAGCCGGTGATCTGGATCGAGGGGGGCAGCACCCGCCAGCAGTCTGTGGAGCGAGGTCTGGCAGCCCTGCCGGCGGAGGCCGTGCATGTGCTCATTCACGACGGAGCGCGTTGCCTGGTGGAGCCGGAGCTGTTCAATCGCTGTGCTTCAGCGGTGAAGGCGGGAGAAGCGGTGATTGCCGCCACCCCCGTGACCGACACGATCAAGCGTGTGGATGCGGCGGGGCGGATCACAGCAACGCCGGATCGCTCCAGCCTCTGGGCGGCGCAGACTCCCCAGGGGTTTGCCGTGGAGCAGCTGCGGCAGGGGCACCGCCAAGCGCTCGAGCAGGGCTGGACTGTCACCGACGATGCCTCGCTGTATGAACGGCTGGGCTGGCAGGTGCGCGTGCTGGAGGCCGGCCCCGCCAACATCAAGGTCACGACGCCCTTTGATCTCACCGTGGCGGAGGCGGTGCTGGCGCTCAGAGCAGGCTGAGCAGGCCCCGATCGCCATCGAGTTCCGCCATCCGGCCCAGGGGCAGCGCCGCATTGCCGCCCGCACCGTGGCCCACGGGCAGCTCGCCCAGCAGCGGGATGGCCAGGTCGGCCGTCCGCTCCCGCAACACGTCCTCCAGCTGGAAGCCGGAGCGCTCCCCGTCCCGTTCATCGCAGCCGCTGAAGCGACCGAAGCCAAGGCCGGCCAGGTTCTGCAGCAGGCCAAGCAGCCGCCAGTGGGTGAGCATGCGATCGAGCCGATAGGGCGCTTCGCCAACGTCTTCCAGCACCAGAATCGCCCCGTCGAGTTGGGGAACGTGGCTGCTGCCGAGCAGGTGACTGGCCACTGTGAGATTCGCTACCACCAGGGGGCCGCGGCCCCGGCCACCGCGCCAGCTGCAGCCCTGCAGGGGGGGAATGGGCTGACCAAACAACAGATCGCGCAGGCGCTGCTGGCTCCAGCCCGGTTAGCTGGCCAGTGTGGTGAGCAGGGGGCCATGCACGCCGCCGGGGATGCCGGCGGCCAAGCGGGCCCAGAGCAGGGCGGTCACATCGGAGAAACCCAGCAGCCATCCCGGAGTCCAGTGCAGCGGCTCCTCCAGCAGCCGGGCTGCCCCCCAGCCGCCACGGGCACAGGCCAGCAGCCGGGCGGGGAGCGTGGGCGTGAGATCGGCGCGGCGCTCTTGATCCGTCCCGGCCAGATAGCCCCAGCGGCGCCCGCTTGTCTTGTGCGGTCTCACCTCCAATCCCCAGGACGTCAGCAGATCGAGGCCGGCCTGAAGGGCACTGGGATCGTCAAGGGCGGAACTGGCGGCCACCACGGCGACGCCATCACCCTGCTGCAAGGGTTGGGGGGGCGGCAGCACAGCCCGGTGATCGGGGCGAGGAGCCAAGGTGGTTGCGGCGATGGGTCAGCTGATCCTGCCCAGGATCAGACCCAGGAGCAGTAGGGATCCGAGCCAGACCTGCTGCTGGAAATGGCGTCCGAAGAGGGCCATCGGCTGGGACTGATCGCCGCGCAGCTCGCCCGCAGCGCGCTGCATGCCAACGCTGGCGAGGAGCCAGCAGGGCCAGAACGGCCAGCCCAGCCCACCCTGCCAGGCGGCGATCGCCAGGCAGAGGCTGGTGAGGGCGTAGCTGATGCGCACCACGCGCACGGCGCGATGGCCCAGGCTCAGGGCGCTGCTGTTCAGGCCCAGACGGGCATCGTCAGGCCGGTCTGCCATGGCATAAACGGTGTCGAACCCGAAGGTCCAGAGCAGGGTGGCCATCCAGCAGCCGAGTAAAGGCCAGGAGGCCTGCAGGCTGGCACCGCTGGCGGCCCAGGGAATCAGGACGGCGAATCCCCAGCAGAGGGCGAGAACCGCCTGGGGATAGGCAAGCCAGCGTTTCGCTGATGGATAGAGAAGGATCGGGGGTAAGGCCAGAATCGCCAGCAGCAGACAGGTCAGTCGGCTGGTCGCCGGCAACGCCAGCACCACCGCCAGGCCGAGCAGCAGCAGCAGCACCAGCGCAGCAAACGCCGAGGTGAGCGAGAGCTTCCCCTGGGCCAGGGGGCGGTTTCGGGTGCGGGCCACCTCTCGATCGAAGCGTCGATCCCAGAGGTCGTTGGCGATGCAGCCGGCGCCACTGATGGCCACGCCCCCCAGCACGATCCACAGCACCAGGGAGGGAGAGGGTGGGGCGGTGGGTGCCAGCCACAAACTCCAGCCCGCCGGAATCAGCAGGATCAGGCGACCCGTGGGTTTGTTCCAACGCAGCAGCTGGATCCAGGCGGTGAGGTCGGAACGGGACAAGGCGCTGCTCACGACGCTCTGCGACTGCGAAACCATAGGCATCGCGTGACCAGGGCCGCAGTCGGAAGCGGCTGGGGAAGCGGTGGCAGAGTGGGGCGGATTGACGACTGCTGCTCCATGGCGGGTGCCGACCCCTCCGCGCTGCGCGAGCCAGTGACGGCCGAGATGGAGGCGGCCCCTTCCCCCCAGGGAGTGCTGCGCAATGGCCGCCGGCTTCGCCAGGTGGCGGCGATCGATATCGGCACCAATTCCACCCACCTTCTGGTGGCTGCCGTTGATCCCAGCCTGCACACTTTCAGCATCGAACTGGCGGAGAAATCCACTACCCGGCTGGGTGAGCGTGATCCCGACAGCGGTAAGCTCACCGATGCGGCGATGGCCAGGGCCCTGGAAACGCTGCGGCGCTTCCGCGACCTCGCCGCCAGCCATCAGGTGGAGCAGGTGGTGACAGCCGCCACCAGTGCCGTGCGGGAAGCACCCAACGGCCGGGAGTTTCTTCAGATGGTGAAGGAGGAGCTGGATCTGGAGGTGGATCTGGTCAGTGGCCCGGAGGAGGCGCGGCTGATTTACCTGGGTGTGTTGTCGGGGATGCCATTCGGGGACCGTCCCCACCTGCTCCTGGATATCGGCGGTGGCTCCACGGAGTTGATCCTTGCTGATGGCCGTGATGCCCGGGCGCTCACCAGCACCCGGGTGGGTGCTGTGCGCCTGCAGCGGGATTTCGTGAAGCACGATCCGATGCCGGCCCAGAGGCGGGCCTTCCTGCAGGCGTTCATTCAGGGATCGCTGGAGCCGGCGGTCGACAAGGTGCGGCGGCGGATCAAGCCCGGTGAGACCCCCGTGATGGTGGCCACCAGTGGCACCGCCATGGCCATCGGGGCGCTCGCTGCCAGTGAGGAGGAGCGACCCCCGCTGAAGCTGCATGGGTATCGCATCTCCAGGCAGAGGCTGGATCGCGTCGTCGACAAACTGGTCGACATGTCACCGGAGCAGCGCCGCGCCCTGGCTCCAATCAACGACCGCCGCGCCGAAATCATCGTGCCGGGTGCGCTGATCCTGCAGACCACCATGCAGATGCTCGCCGTCCAGGAGCTGGTGCTCAGCGAGCGGGCGCTCCGGGAGGGGTTGATCGTCGACTGGATGCTCCGGCATGGCTTGCTCGAGGATCGCTTCAGTTTTCAGAGCAGCATCCGCCAGCGCACCGTCATCCATCAGGTGCAGCGGTTCGCCGTCAATCAGCTGCGGGCCGAACGGGTCGCTTCCCATGCTCTCAGCCTCTATGACGCCACCCGTGGCCGCCTGCATCGTGATGAGGGGCCTGGCCGTGATCTGCTCTGGGCGGCCGCCATGCTCCACACCTGCGGCCAACACATCAATCTCAGTGCCTACCACAAGCATTCCTGGTATCTGATTCGCCACGGCGAATTGCTGGGTTACTCAGAGGCGGAGCACTTGATGGTGGCTGCCATTGCCCGTTATCACCGCCGCAGCCTGCCGAAGAAACGGCATGAAGCCTGGCAGGCGCTGCAGTCTCGTGCCAATCGCACCACGGTGTCGGAGATGGCCCTGTTGCTGCGCCTGGCGGCAGCGCTCGACCGTCGCCCGGAGCCTGTGGTGGCCTCGATTCAGGCCGAGGTTACGGGCCAAGAGCTCCAGCTCGGCCTGATTCCCGAGCGCGTGAATCAGAACATCAGCCTGGAGCAATGGAGTCTGGAGAGCTGTGCCCCGGTGCTCCGTGAGATCACAGGGCTGAATCTGACGGTGATGGTTCAGCAGTGACCCGATACCAGCGCACGTCATCGATCTTCCCGAGGGTCCGGGCTGTGGAGGCGTTGTTTCCCTCTCCGGTGCTCACCTTCACCAGATCAGGCCGTCCGGCATAGATTTCAACCCCCCGCTCACCACGCAGGGTGGTGCTGCTTTTCAGCATGCCCTCAAAGAGGATGGCGCCTTTGGCGTTGCGGATCATCAGCCAGCTGGGCTCCTGGGATGTGACCGTCACGGTGGGGACTGCTGCCGGAGGCTGGGGGGGCGTCGGTGGCTCGACCGCTGTGGCTTCGCTTGGTTGGGCGGCGGTGGAGGGTTCCGGGGTGATCCTGTTCAGGCTGAACAGCCCGGCGATCACGGCTGCGATGGCAATCAACCCCGACAGGGTCGCGAGCCCCAGCCATCCGGGTCGGCGTTGTGGCGTCGGGCGCGCCTGGCTCTTGCTGCGCGGCGCGGCAATGGATCTGGAGGGGGTCTCCTTGGTTCGGGAGCGCTCCTGATCAAGATCGGTGAGGCCCCTGACGAGCGCGTCGGGCTCCAGTCCAAGTTTGTCGGCGACGCGTCGCACCATCGCCTTGATGAACACCGCTTCAGGCAGATTGGCGCGGTCGCCGGCCTCCAGAGCTGCCAGCTGCTCTTCGCCCATGCGCAGGTTGCCTGCCAGATCGTGGAGGCTCAGGCTCCGGGCCTCGCGAGCCTGCCGCAGGGCCAAACCAGCAGCAGTGAGACCGGTGACTGTGGCTGTTGAATCAGCGGCTGTCGAATCAGCCTCCTCAGCAGAGGTGAGCATGGAGGAATCATGGCCATGACTCGCTCCCATGAAGACCCAAAGCAAAGGCCTCTAACCTTAAATGCAGTGACCTGTTCTGTCATCGTCAACAATCATGATGGGATCGTGGCGAACCGATCAGTCGATCGTTGATCAAGACATGGGCGATACTGGATTCGAACCAGTGACCCCTTCCGTGTGAAGGAAGTGCGCTACCACTGTGCTAATCGCCCGTACAACGGAATCTTAAACCACCATCGGCAGCCCCCGAGCCGTCAGCGCTGCGGACGGAAGAGGTGGTCGTGTTCCGGTGAATAGAGCTTGGAGCGATGGCCGTGGGCCGTCAGCGCTGGGCTGATCGCGTACAGGGTTGTACGAATCAATCCCCGCTCCTGTGAAGTCTGCGCCATGCGCTCCAGCGGCACCACCTGCAGCCATTGGTCGGGCCAGCTGACCCTGTAGCCGATGGCGACGGGGGTGTCGGCGGGATAGTGCTCCAGAAGGGTCGCCTGCACTTCCTCGACATGGCGAGCACTCAGATAGAGGCAGAGCGAGGCCCTTAACCGCGCCAGCTGCTCGAGCGTCTCGGTCTCCGGCACACCGGTGCGACCCCCGGCCCGGCTGAGCACGATTGTTTGCACCAGGCCAGGGATGGTGAGTTCCGCCTTCAGCGCGGAGGCCGTCGCCTGGTAGGCGCTGAGGCCCGGCACCACCTCCGTATCGATGCCGGCATCGGCCAGCCCGCAGATCTGTTCCGTAAGAGCGCCATACAGACAGGGATCGCCATCGTGAAGACGCACCACGCGCAGGCCCTGCCGGACGCGATCGATCATCAGGGGCACCACATCCTCGAGGGTCAGGGTGCTGCTGCGGATCCGTTCGCAATCCGGCCCTGCCAGGGCGGCGATTTCGGGCGAAACGAGTGAATCGGTCCAGATCAGCACATCGGCGGAGCGGATGCGGTCTTCGGCGCGTCTGGTGAGCAGATCGGGAGCACCTGGACCGGCTCCCACGATGGAAACCAGAGCATCGGTTTGGGTCATGCAGCTTCTCTTCGATGTCCGCAGGGATCAGGCAGGGGACGCTTCCGCCCGTAGAGCCACCACAGCCCCACGCCGGCCAGAGCGATCAGGGCGAGGCTCATCAATTGCGCCATGCGCAGGCCTCCATCGCAAAAGGGGGGAAGGCCCCTGAGGCAGAGGGGGTCGATGCGCAGGCCTTCGATCCAGAAGCGGCCAAGGCTGTAGGTGAGCAGGTAAAGGCAACTGAGAGCACCGGCGGGAAGCACGAGACGACCGCGATGGCCACGCACGAACAGGACCATCAAGAGGCCGAACACCCCCAGATTCCAGACAGATTCATACAGAAAGGTGGGATGGAAGAACTCGGCATCGGCGAAGACGGCCGGCCGGTTGGGGTAGGCAATGAACAATTTCCAGGGTAAATCGGTGGGCACACCGAAGGCTTCGGAGTTGAAGAAGTTGCCCCAGCGACCAATCGCCTGCCCGAGGACCACCGACGGAACAAGCACATCCAGCACATCCCAGAGTGGTTGGCGCCGCCAGCGGCAGAACAGGATCACAGCGACAGTACCGGCGAGCAGGGCGCCGTGGATTGCGATGCCGCCGCGCCAGATGGCGAAGGCTTCCCACCAGGCTCCCTGATAGTTGCGCCATTCAAAGGCGACGTAATACAGGCGGGCGCCTACGACCGCCGCCAGCACCAGAATCGGCAGCAGATCGCTAATCAGCCCCTGCTCCAGATGGCGTTGTTTGGCGAGCCAGCTGGAGAGGTTGAGCCCGATCAGCACCGCCAGGGCGATCAGCAGCCCGTACCACCGCAAGACAAAAGGCCCGAGCTGCACAAGCTCGGGCCCAGGGGAGGTGAACATGGCAACGAGGGACACGGTGATCAAACGCCCTCAGCTGCCTGCACTTTCTCGATCTGTCTTTTCTTCAACACCAGCATGATCTGGGCCAGGGCAACCGCAGCGAAGAAGGCGAGCAGGCCATAGATGCGCACCGGATTCTGGAGAACCACTTCCGTATCGAGCTGGCCAAAACCACCCACATTGGGATCATTGGTGAGTGCAGCACCCGCCTCCACCTCATCGCCAATGGCGACAAGAAGTTGAGGACCGACGGGAATGGTTTCGCTGACTTCGCTTCCATCGGCAGCCGTGATCGTTACGACGCTGGCACCATTGTCACCTGCCTCAATGGCGCTGATCCGGCCAGCTCCAGGCGCGGTGAACACGGTGTTGTTGCTCTTGTCACCGGTGGGATAGACCTGGCCACGGCCACGGTTGCCGCCCACGTGGATGGAATATTTGCCGAAGTGGATGTTGCTATCCGTGGCGGGATCGGGTGAAAGGATCGGGAAGACAATCTCCTGATGCTGATCGCCTGGGATCGGACCGACGAGGATCACGTTGGGCTGATCGTCGCTGTACTGGGTGAAATACACCCCTTCGGTTTCTTCCTTGATGTCATCAGTCCAGCGGTCCTGGGGGGCGAGGCTGAAGCCATCGGGAAGCATCACCACCGCACCCACCTGCAGGGGCACGTCGCTGCCGTCGGCGCCAATCTCCGGAACGCTGGTGTCGTAGGGGATCTTCACCACAGCCTTGAAGACGCTGTCGGGAAGAACCGATTGGGGCACCTCCGCCTGGGTGAGTTTCTTGGCCAGGTGGCAGTTGGCGCAAACGATCTTGCCGGTGGCCTCACGGGGAGAGTCGTAGTTCTGCTGGGCCCAGAAGGGGTAGGCCCAGCTGGCTGTCGGGGCGGTGAACACGGAAACGCCGACGATGAGGGCGGCGAGGAGAGGGGAGAGAAGGCGACGCATCGGTGGCGGAACGGCGGGTGGGAAGGAGGGACAGGCTGGGTGTGGCTCAGACCCACCAGGGCTTCTCGCCCGTGCGGAAATCGGTGTCGGTCCACTGACTCACAAACACGTTGTCGTCCTCAACGCTGACGTTGGCAAGCGCAAGCGACAGGGGGGCCGGCCCACGCACCACTTTGCCGGTGGCGTCGTACTGGCTGCCGTGGCAGGGGCACATGAACTTGTTGGCACCGCTGTTCCAGGGCACCACGCAACCCAGGTGGGTGCAGATGGCGTTGATGCCATAGCTGCCGATGGCGTCGTCGCCATCGACGATCAGATAGGTGGGATCACCCTTGAGGCCCTGCACCAGGCTGCGGTCACCGCTGGGGTGGTTGCTCAGCCAGCCGGTGGCGGTGATGGGATTGCCCAGCTCATCCTTGGCTGCGGTGCCGCCGCCACTACCGGCGGCCCGCGGGGGGATGAAGTAGTTCACAACCGGGTAGAGCGCACCAAGGGCGACGCCGGTTACGGATCCAAAGGTCAGCAGATTCATGAACTGCCGACGACCCATTCCGGGCACATCGCTCGAGGAGGCTTGGGTCATGGCGGAGGGCAACCGTCACTGAATGGGGACCATTATGGACGTTGAAGGGCCCATCACGCTTTGCAACGACTGGGCTTTAACCTCCCGCCATAGCCTGTTTTCGTGCTTGTTGATTCACCCGCCACCGTGCCTGAGCCCCTGACTGTGGAGGAGGTGATCGCCTGTCTTCAGCAGCGCTGGCAGGCGAGTTACGACCTTCAGCTCGTCGTTAGGCAAGGCCGTTTGTATCTGCAGGTGATGTGGGCCTATCTCGAGCAGCAGTCCTTCCCCATGGATGAGACGGCGTATCGGCACCATCTCGCTGAGGTGCTCGAGGTGGTGAACCGCTTGGCTCAGGCCGATGCGGTGCGGCAGTGGTTGGCCTCCACCCGGGATCGGCCCCGGCTCGGCAAGGCTCTCAGTCTGCAGCTGCAGGGGGCGGAGCGTCTGGAGGAGTTTCTGCTTTGAACCCCTGGGTGAGGGCGACTAGGCCCACCCCGATCAGAAACAGGGCGGTGATCGCTCCAGCCAGCAGCAGCATGGTGATCGGATCCGTCGAGGGGGTGAGCACGGCCCCCGCCAGGGCCGCAGCCAGCACCACCCAGCGCCAGGCCGCCAGCATCCGTCGCCAGGTGATCAGTCCGAACAGCCCCAGAAGCAGCTGCAGCACCGGCAGTTGAAAGGCCAGTCCGGTGGCCAGCATCAGCAGAAGCACAAAATCCAGGTAGCGCTCGATCGACCACAGCGGTTCGACCACATCGGCGCCGTAACTCACCAGAAAACGCAGGGCCGCAGGCACGAGGGCCCACCAGGCGAAGGCGATACCGGCGAGAAACAGGCAAGCCGATCCGGCCACGGCAGGCGCGATCAGGCGGCGTTCCCTTCGAGTGAGGCCCGGAAGCACGAAGGCAAGGCCCTCGTAAAGCACATAGGGCAAGGCCAGGGTGAGGCCGGCATAGCCGGCCACCTTGAACGACACAAACAGAAATTCGCCTGGTGCCAGCTGCAGAAAATGAATCGAGCCGGCAGGGCGCTCCAGCAGGGTCACCAGGGGTTTGACGGCCAGGAGGCAGCCGAGGGCAGCCAGCACAACGGCCAGCAGGCTGCGCAACACCCGTTGGCGCAGCTCCTCCAGGTGATCCACCAGGGGCATGTCCCGGTCGGCCGGCGGTGCATCACCCGGCGGCTGGGAGGCCGTGGCTCTGGGGATGCGAATCGGCGGCGGTGGTTCCAGGGGGCTGTGACCAAGCAGTGTTCAGGCTAGGAGTCCTCCGCTGTGCAGTTGTTGGGCGATCCGTTCCGGTTCGGCCCAGCGCACGTCGCCGCCGCGGTGACGCACCGTGCCTGGGGCCGCGCCCGCGATCCGCTGCAGCTGCTCCACCGGCACCATCACCACGGCCACCTTGCGATTCCGGCGCGCACGACTGAAGTGAGCCGCGAGATCGGCAGCCAGCACCAAGTCCTCCTCGGAGGCCAGACCGCTGGAAGCCTTGAGCACCACGTGACTCCCCGGACATTCCTGCGCGTGGAACCACAGATCGCCGGGGCGCGCCTGGCGCAGGCTGATCCAGTCATTCTGGCGATGGTTCCGACCGACCTGGATCATCAGTCCGTTGGGGCTGCGCAGTTGTAGGGGTTGCGGTCCCTCCTGGCGGTGTCGTCGTTCGTCCGCCCGGTTGCGCCGCCGCTGCGGCATCAACAGCTCATCCAGTTCGCCGCGCAGCTCCTGAAGGCGCTCGGGTGTGTCATCCAGGCCATCGCCTGCTGCAGCGGACGGGGCGTCGAGCAGGTTGTCCAGAAAGGCTTCGCTTCCTTCGATCAGCTGCAGACGCTGTTGGTGATAGCGCCGGCGCTCCTCAAGAAGCGGCTCGGCTCGCCGCAGCTTGCGAGCCCGCTGATACAGCTTCTGGGCGCGATCGATCTGCTCGCGGCTGGGGGAGGCGTGGCATAGCAGCCCATCGGCTTCCTGCTGCAGGGCTTGTGCTTGGTCGGTGTCGTGCAGTCGGCGCTCCTGATCCTCCAGCTGGCGTTGTTCCCGTTGCCGCCAGTGCTCCAGGCGGAGACGCAGCTCCCTCGCCTGGCGCTCGATCCGGCGTTGGCTGTTGTGGTGCCGGTAGTGGAGACCAAGGCTGAGGCTGAGGCAGTCGGCTTCCGGCGCTTCGCCGTCAACGTCGGGGGCCCAGACCCGGTAGGGGGTGGGGCCGTCAAAACGGAGTCGGAAGCTCCCTGCCTCAAGCTGCTGCAACCAGAGTTGCCAGCGCGCATGCAGCGCGAGCCAGTCGGGGGTGTGCAGCGCCTCGACCGGCGTGCTGAGCAGTTGCTCGGCTGGGCTCCGTTCCTCGTGGGCCAGCTGCAGGCTCAGGCTGGGGCTGATGCCTTGATAGGTCTGTCTCAGCGCTTTGCCGAGGGGAATCGGCAGAAGGGTCAGGCGTTGCTTCCAGCGATCGAACGACTCCTCCAGGCTGGGGATCTGTCCCTGCAGCCCAGGGGGATCCACGTAGAGATCGCCGGTGCTGATCGGTCGGACGCGCGACTGGTGGTCCCGCACCTGACGTCCGATGGCGATGATCCGCTGGTCCGGATCCAGCAGCATCAGGTTGCTGTGTCGCCCCATCAGTTCCAGCACCAGTCGGCGCTGGATCGGGTCTCCCGGTCGCGTGGCGAGTGCGAAACTCACCACCCGTTCGAAACCCTGTTGCTCGATCTGCACGAGAGCCAGTTGTCGCAGGCTGTGCTGGACCTGCTGCGCCAGCGTGCTGCCCCCCCCCTTCCGGCGCGGTGGAGGGATTAGAACCAGCCGTGGCAGATCGGCTTGCCAGCTCAGTTCCAGCCACAGCATTCCCGTCAGGGTGCGGAATCCCAGCTGCAGGCTGTGGGGATCGGGTTGTTGTGCCTTTTCAAAACGGCTGGGCAGCAGGCAACGCCGCAGATCGCTGACCACCGCCCGCACGGTGGTGACATCCATCCCCTGGGCTGAGGGACGATCCCGGGGGGGCAGGTCCATGGCGGGGATGGCTTGGCAGGCGAGGTGTCTTCCTACCCTGCAGGTCGATCGGACGCAATGCATGGGTTCTTCCCCAGCCACCGCCGGACTCACGGTGCTCACCGGCCCGAGCGGTGTCGGCAAAGGCACGCTGGTGGCCCGACTGCTGGAGCGCCATCCCCGGGTCTGGCTCTCGGTGTCTGCCACGACCCGTGCCCCCCGGGCCGGGGAGAGGGAGGGAGAGCACTATTTCTTTCACGGTCGCGATCAGTTCGATGCCCTGGTGCGGCAAGGGGGCTTGCTCGAGTGGGCTGAATTCGCCGGCAACTGTTACGGCACGCCGCGGCAGCCGGTGCAGGAGCGTCTCGCTGCTGACACGCCGGTGTTGCTGGAGATCGAGCTCGAAGGTGCCCGTCAGGTGCGTCGCACCTTCCCCACGGCGAAGCAGATCTTCCTGGCGCCGCCCAGTTTTGAGGAGTTGGAGCGTCGGATCCGTGGTCGGGGAACGGATGCAGAGGCGGCGATTCAGCGTCGCCTCGAGCGGGCGCGCATCGAGCTGGCGGCCCAGTCGGAATTCGACGCCGTGGTGGTGAATGATGACCTCGATCGCGCCCTTGCCGAGCTGGAGCGTTTGATGGGTCTGGTGGCTTGACAATAAAAAAGAGGGCCTCAAGCCCTCTTGTTGCTTCATTGATGGCGAAGGGATCAACCCATCGGGTGAAAGAGCAGATCGGGGAAAAAGCGATTCCACTCGATCAGAATGCCGGCGGTGAGGGTGAACCAGATCGCGGCAACCACAGGGGCGGTGGTCAGGAATTTCTGCATGGGAAGTGAGAAGAAACGTGGAGGGTGAAAAGGTCTCAGCGGGGCGACACAGTGACTTTGTTGTCGCTTTCAAGAAGCTTGCCGCTCGTGAATTCACCGAATGCTGCCAGGGGCCAGGTGGCTGCTGCAATGCAGCTCTTCAGGGCGAGGGGGAGATCGATCTGAATTTCCTTGGTGTATTGCTCTTTGGTGCCGCGGGTGGCCTTGAGATACTCACGACCAGCCCAGCCGATGCAACCAGCCACATAAAGGAACATCAGACCGGGATAGACGAAATCACCGGCATGGCTCCAGCGACCATCCACGATCAGGTGGGGCAAACCATCGTCGCCACACACAGCTTCGCTGTACATCTCGAAACGAGCTTTGGCCTGAGGTGTGGTGGCAGCAGCTGCACGCTGCTGGAAGCGAGCACTTTCAGCGCAGGGGGTGAGGCCGGCCACGTCCGCCTTGGCAACGGGAGCGAAGCCGACGATGAGCAGGGCCGAAAGCGCAAGGGCGAAGAGACGACGCATCGGATCGATTCCTGATTAGGCCTGCCCCGGACGGCAGGATGTCACAAACGGACAGTAGGGGAGGCTGTGGAAAGCGATGCCGACAGTGCTGGCGCTCGAAACAAGTTGTGACGAGTCGGCGGCGGCCGTCGTGCGGCAGAACGGCAGCCGCCTTGAGGTGCTCGCTCACCGCATCGCTTCTCAGGTGGAGGAGCATGCCCAGTGGGGTGGGGTTGTGCCGGAGATCGCCTCCCGCCGCCATGTGGAGGCGTTGCCCACGCTGGTGGATGAGGTTCTCGAACACTCCGGGCTTGGAATCGATGCGCTTGATGCCGTGGCCGCCACCGTGGCGCCTGGCCTGGTGGGCGCTCTGATGGTGGGTTCGGTGAGCGCCCGCACCCTGGCGGCACTGCATGGCAAGCCCTTTCTGGGGGTGCACCACCTGGAGGGACATCTCGCCTCGGTGCTGTTGGGCGCCACCCCTCCAACGCCTCCTTACCTGGTGCTTCTCGTCAGCGGCGGACACACGGAGCTGATCCAGGTGGCGGCGGATGGTGCGATGACCCGGCTTGGGCGCAGCCACGACGACGCGGCGGGAGAGGCGTTCGACAAAGTGGCAAGGCTGCTTGGCCTCCCTTACCCGGGCGGTCCGGCGATTCAGGCCCTGGCGGCCCAGGGTGATGCCTCCCGGTTCTCCCTGCCGAAGGGGCGGGTGTCGCGGCGGGAGGGGGGCTTCCACCCCTACGACTTCTCGTTCAGTGGCTTGAAAACAGCGATGTTGCGCCAGGTGGATGCCTGCAAGGCCGAGCTGGTGGATGGCGATGCGGCAGCCGCCGTCTGGGCCGATCTTGCCGCCAGTTTTGAGCAGGTGGTGGCGGATGTGCTGGTGGAGCGGAGCCTGCGCTGCTGCCGGGATGCGGGGCTGCACCACTTGGTGCTTGTGGGTGGCGTGGCAGCCAATCTCCGCTTGCGCCGAGAAATGAGCCAGCGGGCCGCCGCCTGCGGGGTGCAGGTTCAGATCGCACCCTTGGAATTCTGCACCGATAATGCCGCCATGGTGGGTGCGGCTGCACTGCAGCGTCTCCGAGGGGCGCAGGGCTTCAGTTCGCTTCGCCTTGGAGTGTCAGCCCGTTGGCCCCTGGAGCAGGCCGAGGCTTTGGTGTCGACCGTGGCACCGTTCTGAGGTTGAAATTCTTAGAATTGAAATTCTTCTGTCGCAACGGCATGGCCTCCGAATCGGGAACCACAACCGCTGCTGCGGCCACGTCTTCTGAGTCCGGTTCGCAGCGTGCAGCGCGGCAACCGGTTGCAAGTGGTGAACTGAATGCCTGGAGGCGCGGCTTCACCCCCCAGGCGGAAATCTGGAATGGACGCCTGGCGATGCTGGGTCTCTCCGTGGGTCTCGCCACCCTGCTCCTGGTGCGCCTCTTCGGTGACAGCCCTTCCTGATTCAGGCGGTCCTCGTCACGTCCCATTCCGCCCGCGCAGGGTCTGGGCCAGCTCATTCGGCTTCAGGCTCACAGCGACGGCCTGATCCGCTTCCACCCGGCCCGCTTCCACCAGGGTCTGCAAGGATTGGTTGAGGGTGATCATGCCCTCGAAGCCACTGCGGCTCATGATCTCTTCCACCTCATCGAGATCCCCCCGCTGGATGTAGTCACGGCAAGCATCGGAATTGATCAGGATGTCGTGATACGCAGCACGTTGGCCGTCAGTGGTGCGGATCAATCCCTGGGCGATCACCCCCAGCAGCGCTTCGGAGAACCCGCGACGCACGCTGTCCTGCTCGTCGGGGTCATACATGCCGAGCACCCGCTCCACCGTTTTCACGGCTGAAGTGGTGTGCAGAGTCCCGAACACCAGGTGACCGGTCTGGGAGGCTTCCATGGCCGTGCTCAGCGTCTCCCGATCGCGAATTTCTCCCACGAGAATCACATCGGGGTCCTCTCGTAGAGCTGCCCGCAGGGCATTGTGAAATTTCAGTGTGTGCTGTCCAACCTCCCTGTGGCGGACCAGAGAGCGTTGACTCCCGTGCACGAATTCCACCGGGTCTTCAATCGTGAGGATGTGTCGGGCCTGGTTCCGATTAATCCAATCGATCATGGCGGCCAGGGTGGTGCTCTTGCCGGATCCGGTCGGGCCAGTCACCAGCACCAGGCCCTTCGGCCGCGATGCCAGCTCCCGCAGCACCGGTGGCAGTTGCAGATCATCCAGGCTGAGGATCGTCTTGGGAATCAGGCGCAGCACCATCGCCGGCCCGTGGAGGCTGTCGAGCAGATTGATGCGCACCCGCACGAAGGGAAAGGCGTGGGAGCCATCGAATTCCTTGCTGCGTTGAAACGAATCGATCTGATGGGGCGTGAGGATTTCGCGGAGCCAGCCCTGGAACACGGCCCTGTCGGTGCAGGGCCAGTCGGTGAGGACCATCTCGCCGCGGGCCCGGAAGCGGGGCTTCTCCCCCACCCCCAGATGCACATCGGAATGGCCTCGCTCGTGGGCGCATTTCACAATCTCCTGCAACGAGGGGGCGCTGCCGGTCTCTGGCGCGGGACTACTGCCCACCGGCGTGGGCATGGGCGTGGACTCCGGGCGGCGGGCTGTGGGGAGCGACCGGGCCAATCCCGGCGGCAGAACCGAATCGGTCAAAGGGCGACGGCAGGCGGCACTTCATCAGCTTCGCTGCAGGTGGGGATCTGGCAAGGGTGATCGAGGGGGCGCGACGAGATCACCCCTAGGATCCGGCCAGATCAGCCGCCTCTCGCTGTATGTCTGGCCAGCCGCGGGTCACGATCGTTCTGGGAACGCGACCGGAGGCCATCAAGCTGGCACCGGTGATTCAGGCCTTCCAGGCCAGTGATCGGTTGCAGACCCGTGTGGTGCTCACCGGGCAGCATCGGGAGATGGTGCAGCAGGTGATGCAGTTGTTCGGGCTCCGCGCTGATCAGGATCTCAACCTGATGGCCCCGCGCCAGACCCTCACGCATGTCACCTGTGCTGCGCTCCAGGGCTTGCGTGACGACTTTCAGGCCTTCCCGCCCTCTCTGGTGCTGGTGCAGGGAGACACCACCACGGCCTTCGCCGCCGCTCTGGCGGCGTTCTACGAGCAGATTCCCGTGGGCCATGTGGAGGCCGGTCTGCGCACCGACAACCTCTATGACCCCTTCCCGGAGGAGGCCAACCGCCGCCTCATCTCCCAGATTGCCCAGCTGCATTTCGCTCCAACCGCCCGCTCGGAGGCCAATCTTCAGGCGTCGGGTGTGGTGGGCCGGGTGATGGTCACCGGCAACACGGTGATTGATGCCCTGCTGCATATGGCGGAACAGGCGGCACCGCTCACGGATCTGCCCCTCGATTGGTCGGGGCAGAGGGTGATTCTGGCCACGGTGCATCGGCGTGAGAACTGGGGTGAGCGTCTGGCCCTGATCGCCGAAGGCATGCTGCGGGTGCTCGACTCCCATCCCGACACCGCTCTGCTGCTGCCCCTGCACCGCAATCCCACCGTGCGCGAACCCCTGCAGGCCTTGCTGGGCGACCACCCCCGGGTTGTGCTCACCGAGCCCCTGGATTACGACCGCCTCGTGGCGGCGATGAAGGGGTGCACCCTCTTGCTCACCGACTCCGGCGGCCTGCAGGAAGAGGCGCCCGCCCTCGGGAAACCCGTGCTCGTGTTGCGACGGACGACGGAGCGGCCCGAGGCGGTTGATGCGGGAACCGCCCGTTTGGTCGGCACCGACCCCGCCACCATCGCAGCCGAGGCCTCGCGCCTGTTGGATGACCCCCAGGCCTATGACGTCATGGCGCGCGCCGTGAATCCCTTTGGTGATGGCCAGGCCAGTCAGCGGATCCTGGAGGCATCACTGGCCCTGCTGGAGGCCTGAAGACACGGCCGCCTTGAACCGTCATCCTGACGGGATGCCCCCGGGAGGTACGGTTCGCCCATGACTCGCCAACCCCGCCGCTATGCCGTGTCGCTCCATCTGGTGGGCGGACAGACGGAACTGGTGCATTTCTCCACATTGGATCAGTTCCAGCAGTGGTATCAGGGATTGGTCAATGCGCCGAGCCAGGGCGGTTTCATCAACGTTCCCCTCGGTGAACTGGATGGGGAATATCTGGTGGTGCGGCCCGATGCGGTGACCGGTTTGCGCGTGGAACCTCAATTCGCGTCCCTCGATGACACCTGAGCGGCTGGGACTGCTCTGGGGCGTCACCGTGTTTGCCGGCGCCAGTGCGCGTTTGCTGGCGGCCTTGTCCGGTTTGCCGGGGGTGGTGCTGCTGCTTCTGGCGGGCTTGTTGATCGGTCGCTCCGGCCTGGGCCTGGTGGAGCCCCTGGATCTCGGCCAGGGCCTGGAGACGGTGGTGGGGTTGCTCGTGAGCCTGGTGCTCTTCGACGGTGGCCTGAATCTGCGCTTACCGGGTGACACGATCAAGGCGACGGTGCTGCGGATCTTGTTGATCCGGTTGTTGCTGTCTCTCGCCGCCGGTCTGTTGGCGGCCCATTGGCTTGCTGGGCTGGGCTGGTCGGTGGCGGCGGTGTACAGCGCGATCGTGCTCGCGACAGGGCCCACGGTGGTCACCCCTCTGGTGCAGCAGATCCGTCTGGCCCCACCGCTGGGGGATGTGCTGGAAGCGGAGGGGCTGGTGCTGGAGCCTGTGGGGGCGGTGCTCGCGTTATTGCTGCTCGAATTGCTGCTGGGCGATCTGCATGGCTGGCGGGGTCTGGCGATCGGTCTGCTCTCGCGCCTCGGCGGCGGGGTGCTGATCGGCCTGGCCTGCGGCTGGCTGCTTTCCGAGGCCCTGCGACGCCTCAAGGCCGATCCATCGGTCGGGTTGCGCTTGCAGCTCACCCTCGGGGTGTTGTTCCTGATGTTCGGCGCCTGTGAGTGGTTGTTGCCCGAGTCGGGGTTGCCGGCGTCGGTGGCAGCTGGCGTGGTGGTGGGTCGTCGCCCCTCCACTGATGCGGCGCAGCTGGATGAACTGATCAGGGAACTGGCTCGACTGGCGATCACCATGCTCTTCCCCCTGCTGGCGGCCGATGTGTCCTGGGCGGAACTGAGTCCGCTCGGTTGGGGTGGGATCAGTTGTGTGTTGGTGCTGATGGTGTTCGTGCGACCGGTGGCGGTGAGTGTCGCCACGATCGGCTTGCCCCTGGACTGGCGTCAGCGCCTGTTTCTCGGTTGGTTGGCGCCACGGGGCATCGTCACCGCTGCGGTGGCTTCGCTGTTCGCGATTCGTCTGGAGCAGGCGGGTGTGCTTGGGGCGGGCCGCCTTCAGGGCCTGGTGTTTCTCACGATTTTGATGACGGTGGGCCTGCAGGGATTGACGGCCCAGCCTCTGGCTCACTGGCTCGGTTTGATTGCTGCCGACGAGGGCGATGACGCCCCAGGGGCTGGGGAGGCGCCTGACGGATCAGCAACAGCGGTGGATCCGTTGCCGGTCGTGGCCGATTCGAGCCAGTAGGCCCCAGGTGGTCATCAGGTCTGGCCCCTGCAGGCGACCGAGCAGGGCGGCACGAAGACTTTTCATCATCAGCCCCTTTTTCACACCGGCCTGCTCCACCGCCTGTTTCAGCAGCTCCTGGCCGCGCCCGTTATCGGTGCCATCCCAGGGAGAAGACTCCAGCAGGCTGTTCAGGGCCTGAAGGGCCGCCCTGGCACCGTCCTGGTCCAGTTGCTGCAGACCATCGCTTTCCAGCGCCGGTTCCTCGAAGAACGGGCGCGCCTGCTCCACGCCATCATTCACCAGGGTGAGGGAAGGACCCAGCAGAGTGGCCAGGTCCCTGCCCCAGCTGCCGTCGTCGCCAGGCAGGCTCCAGCCTTCCTGCTGCCAGAGGGGCTGGAGTGCCATCAGCAGCTGCTCGGCATCCCAGCCGTGCAAGACCTGGGCGTTCAGCCAGTTGAGTTTGTCCCAGTCGAAACGGGCGCCGGCCTTGTTCACCCGCTCAAAGCTGAACGCGGCAGCCGCTTCGGTGAGGCTGAAGCGCTCCTCCATCCCCTCGGGCACCGACCAGCCGAGCAGGGTCATGTAGTTGGCGAGCGCTTCGGCGGTGTAGCCCATGGCGCGAAAGTCGCTGATCGAGGTGACGCCATCACGTTTGGAGAGTTTGCGCCCCTCGGCATTGAGGATCAGGGGGGTATGGGCGAACTGGGGTGCGCTGAGGCCGAGGGCTTCGTAGAGCAGCAGTTGCTTGGCCGTGTTGGCGATGTGGTCTTCGCCGCGGATCACGTGGGTGATGGCCATGGCCGCATCGTCCACCACCACCACCAGGTTGTAGAGGGGGTCGCCGATGGCATCAGCGGCGGCCCGGCGGGCGATCACCATGTCGCCACCCAGATCGGAACCACTCCAGCGCATGGCACCGCGCACCATGTCAGACCAGGTGATGCTTGCCTGATCGTCGATGCGGAAGCGGATCACCGCCGTACGCCCCTCCGCCTGGAAGGCGGCCTCCTGCTCAGGACTCAGATCGCGGTGACGGTTGTCATAACGGGGGGCCTGGCCCGAGGCGCGTTGTTGATCGCGCAGGGCGTTGAGTTCGTCCTCGCTGGTGTAACAGCGATAGGCCAGGCCGCGGTCGAGCAGGGTCTGGATCGCTTCCCGGTGTGCATCCAGTCGTTCGCTCTGCACCACCGGTTCTTCATCCCAAGCGAGACCCAGCCAGCGCAGCCCCTCGAGGATGTTGGCGGTGAATTCCGGTTTCGATCGTTCCCGATCGGTGTCCTCAATGCGCAGTAGGAAGGCTCCACCCATGCGCCTGGCAAAGAGCCAGTTGAAGACGGCCGTACGGGCCGTGCCGATGTGCAGGGTTCCTGTCGGACTCGGGGCGAGGCGAACGCGAACCGACACGGCTGGAGTGGGAACTGGAACGGGACCGACGGGGCTCGAACCCGCAACTTCCGCCGTGACAGGGCGGTGCTCTAACCAATTGAACTACGGTCCCAGGCTGACCAACAGCAAAGCGTCTGGCTTTGAGCAGCTGACCTGTGTCGCCTGCGCGACCAAAGTAGTATCAACCTCCGCCCTGCCCTCCGTCAACTGATGGGCTGGGCGGCGCCGGTACGCAGGACCAGGTGACGCTGACCTACGCCAACTGTCTGGGCCTTGCACTCTGGCGCGGCTTGACGCCGCTGAACTACGACCGGGACCTGTCGGAACGGCATGCGGGCCTGGTGCCGCTTGGCCCAGGTCGCGACAGCCCACACCTCGGCATAAAAAATCCTGCCCGACAAGAGCAGGATGGATCGCAATGACGCTCAACCGGAATCTCAGGGACGAAATCCTGCCGGTTCAATCAAACGCACCTGATTGCCACGGGCTGTGAACTCACGACCTTGGTCGCTTTGCACCACCACGCGACCTCCGGATTTGACACGGATCACACGGGCACGAACCCAGCCGAGGGCGGCTGACTCGAGCACCTTGACGACATCACCAGGTTGAAGATCCAACTCCATGCTCAAAACCGGGAAACTGCATGAGGGGGCATCGGACGCGCCGTGGAGGACTCGAACCCCCGACATCAGGTTTTGGAGACCTGCGTTCTACCAACTGAACTAACGGCGCAAGGCGATGGACCCCTCGACCATCATCGAGGTGATGGCACTGGATTGAACGAGGCCGAAACCTCAGCGATCGAAGCGCTGCTTCACGCGGGTGGCCTTGCCCACCCGTTCCCGCAGATAAAAAAGCTTCGCCCTGCGCACTTTACCCCGGCGCTCCACCTTGATGGAGGCCACCTGAGGGCTATGCAACATGAACACCCGCTCCACACCAATTCCTTGGAAGATGCGGCGCACGGTGATCGTGGCGTTGATGCCACCGTGACGCTTGGCGATCACCACACCCTCGTAGGGCTGGACGCGTTCTTTATTGCCCTCGCTGATGCGAACCCCGACCCGCACGGTATCGCCGACGTAGAGATCGGGTAAATCGGATTTGAGCTGCGCGGCTTCAAATTCCCGAATCAGAGCTTCAGGACCCAGCTTGGCGACGGCTGCTGCTGCAGGGGTTTCAGCCTTCGGTGCAGGGGCCTCAGCCCCGCTTTGATCTCCAGCGGTCGCGCTTGCTTCGCTTGCCGCTGTTGCCACCTCGGCGGCTGTCTCCTGTGCGGTGGTCTCGTTAGGGTCCGCTGCCATCCCAGCTCCGGGTAATCACGCCAAACAACCAGCTTACCCTTTCGTGCCTCCAGCCCTGGTGGCTCGTGGTGGCGACTGTCGCTTCCAGCTCTGAAGCAGAAGGGTGGCGCCCGTGACGAGCATCCAGAGAAGGCCGAGGGCGTTGAGCAGCACCACGAAGGGCTCCAGATCGGCGCCGAGCCACTCCCCCTCATGCAGGGCCATCAGCCAGTGCACCTGATCCCTGCTCGCCCCACCCCAGTCGCGGGCGAGCCGATACGCCATCCCCGAACTGAGGGTGAGCAGCAGGGGCAGCAGCACGAACGGTGCCAGCCAGCGGTGCCACTGACGCACGTGCTTGAGCCAGGCCATCACCAGTCACGTTGGTCGTCGACATTGATAGCGTGACGCCAAGGCGACTCTGCCGAGACCCCACCACCTGCGTCTTGATGAATCTGTTTGCAGACCTTCTGGCGGCGTCCAACGGAGCGCAAGCACCTGCCCGTGCAAAAGCCACAGCCACCGGTCCCCGCATTCAGCAGCGTCGTGGAGTGGAAGTGAAGTCGGCGAGGGAACTCAAGATCATGGCCCAGGCCAGCAAGATCGTCGCCACGGTGCTCCGGGAGATCATGGCGGCCGTGGAGCCAGGCCAGACCACCGCCGACCTCGATGCCATCGCCGAGAGTCGCATTCGCGCCATGGGAGCCACCCCCAGCTTCAAGGGGTATCACGGTTTCCCCGCGAGCATCTGCGCCAGCATCAACGATGAGGTGGTGCACGGCATCCCCAGTGCCAGGCGCGTCATCCGCTCGGGTGATCTGCTCAAGGTCGACACGGGTGCCTATTTCGACGGCTACCACGGTGACAGTTGCGTCACGATCTGCGTTGGCGACGTACCGGAAGAAGCCCGCACCCTGAGCCGGGTGGCGCAGGAGTCTCTGATGGCCGGCCTGGGACAGATCAAAGCGGGCAACACGCTGCTGGATATCGCCGGCGCTGTGGAAGATCACGTCAAAGCGCATGGCTACAGCGTGGTGGAGGACTACACCGGCCATGGCGTCGGTCGCAATCTCCACGAAGAACCGTCGGTGTTCAATTTCCGCACCAACGATCTGCCGAATGTCACCCTGCGGCCCGGCATGACCCTCGCGGTGGAGCCGATTCTCAACGCAGGCAGCAAACGCTGCCGCACCCTCAAGGATCGTTGGACCGTGGTCACCCGGGACGGCAGCCTCTCCGCCCAGTGGGAGCACACCATCGTGGTGACCTCCGACGGCTGCGAGATCCTCACCGATCGGGGGGAGAGCTGACCAGGCGGTTGTAAACCGCCCGCCCCAGTTCACTGAGGGGCATGACCAGGTAAGTGAGCGGATTTGGGGTCACGATCACCAGCCGCAGGCCCAGCTCGGATTGGGCAAGGATCTGGCCGGCGACCCAGTCGGCCGACATCAGGCCGATCGGATTGAGCTCGGATCGGAACGGGCCGAGCACCAACTTGCGCAGAATCAGGTTCGACTGGGGCTGGCGCCGATACGCACTCCAGCGCAGGCTCACCAACTGTCCGATCAGGCGTTTGCTCAGTTCATAGGCTGGACTGAGGGCCGGCTGAATCTCAGCTTCCGAGGTGTTCACCCAGAGCTCCCGCGGCCGCGGCGTGGCACCAACTTCAGCGGCACTCGCTTCGAAGAGCTCCAGCAGTCGCCAGCTGCTGAGGGCATTGATCTCCAGGCTGCTGTTCAGGCTGGCCTTGCTTTGATCTCCCCCGGGATTGATTCCGTGGTTGAGCACCAGCACGTCCAGGTCGCGCAGCACAGGCAGGAGTGCCTCCTCCTGGCCGCATTGCCAGCGCACCCATTCCTGCTCTGGCTGGGAGGGTGGTTCACTGTGGGTCAGGCCCACCACATGGGCGCCGCGGGCGCGGAAGCGCCGGGCCAGGGCCTGACCGAGGGCGCCGCGGGCGCCGGTGATGCCCACCCTTCGGCCCTGCCAGCGCCGCTGGTGTTGGGAGATTGGGGCGGCATCGCTCTGGGCCATCACTCCAGCTTGGGGCATGCTTTGTGGGATTGGCGGAATCCTTGCTCACCCCTTCGATCGAAGCCCAGGTCGCGCTGTATGCGCCCTATTGCGGCGGTCGCCGTGTGGAACGCGAGTTGCGCAGGGCCCTGGAGCTGTGGCCCAGTGGTCATGTCAACGGGATTCGGCCGCTGGTGGGGGCGCCCGGTCATCACTTTCGGCTCCAGTGGCAGGTGGTGGAGGCTCCCCTGCTGATCAGCGCCTGCACCCTGACGCTGCAGGTCGAGCCACCCCGTTGGTTTCGCTTCAATCTGGCGGCCCATCAGCTCATCGTCTGGTTGATGGAGCTCCAATCCGAAGGCGACGGAGCGCCCGACCTCTCCGATCAATTCTGGCAGTGGCTGCTTCTGGAGGCTTCGCTGGAACGCGGCCTGGCTGATTCCAGCCTTGTTGAACGGAACGAAGCCCCACAGGCCCATTAAATTGACGGGCTGAATGCACATCTGGGGCCGGTCATGGGCAACACCTTGCTGATCGGATCCTGTGAGCCCTTCAGCGGCAAGTCAGCCCTGGTGCTGGGTCTGGCCCGACACCTGGCCGCCGGCGGCCATCCCGTCCGTTTCGGCAAGCCACTGGCCACCAGCTTCGACTGGACTCCGGCCGATGGGCCCCTGCCCGACCCCTTGATTGACGACGACGTGCGCTTCGTGGGCAGCACGCTCGGTTTGGCAGAGGATCAGCTCATTCCCTCGCTCCACCTGCTCTCACCTCTCACTGCCGAGTCTCGCCTCGCTCAGGCGGAGCTCGATGCGGGCGAGGGCTTCCAGCGGCTCCGGCAGGATCTGGCCCAGTGCGGCGAGGCTGTGACCTTGCTCGAAGCGGCCGGAAGCCTTCATGAGGGCCTGCTCTACGGGCTCAGCCTTGTGCAACTGGCCCATGGCCTTGAAGCTCCGGTGGTGTTGGTGCATCTCTGGCAGGACAGCCGCAGTGTGGAGGCGTTGCTCGCCGCCCGGGAGCAGTTGGGTGATCGCCTGGTGGGCATCGTGCTCAATGCGGTGACCCCCGATGAGGTGGACGAGCTGCAGCGTCATGTGGTGCCAGCACTGCAAGCGCTGGGGCTTGTGGTGTTCGGGGTGATGCCCCGATCGCCGCTGCTGCGCAGTGTCACAGTGGGCGAGTTGGTGCGCCGCCTTGATGCGCGGGTGATCTGTTGTGAGGAGCGCCTGGAGCTGTTGGTCGAGACGCTGAGCATCGGCGCCATGAACGTGAATTCAGCGATGGAGTTTTTCCGGCGTCGTCGCAACATGGCGGTGGTGACCGGCGCTGATCGCACTGATATTCAGCTGGCGGCCTTGGAGGCCTCCACCCAGTGCCTGATCCTCACCGGTGCGGGCGAACCTCTGCCCCAGTTGATCAGTCGTGCCGATGAGCTCGAAGTGCCCTTGCTGAAGGTCGACCACGACACCCTGGCCACTGTGGAAGTGATCGAGCAGGCCTTTGGGCATGTGCGTTTGCATGAGGCGGTCAAGGCCACCTATGCCTTCCGTCTCGTGGAAGAGCATTGTCAGCTCGAGCAGATGTGCTCCGCCCTTGGCTTGCCATCCCGCTGACACTGCTAGCTTCAGATTCACATCGGCGGGATGTCATTGAGCCGCTCCCTAGACCTTCCTGCCCTCGATCGGGTTGACACCCTCGCCCAGGAACTGGCCCTGCTTCAGGACAAGGGCAAACGTCGGATCGCCATCCTCGGCAGCCGTCATGTGCCGGTGGTGGCCATCCATCTGATCGAATTGATCGCCCGTTCCCTGGCACAGGAAGGTCATTCCCTGATCACGTCCGGGGCCCAGGGGGTGAATGCGGCTGTGATCCGCGGCGTGCTTGAGGTGGATCCGGCCCGTCTCACCGTGCTGCTGCCTCAGAGCCTGGAGAGGCAGGCCCCCGAGATTCGTGATCAGCTCGACCGGGTGCTCCATCTCATTGAGAAACCGGAACACGATGATCTGCCTCTGCCGATGGCGAGCAGTCGCTGCAATCAAGACATCATCAGCCGCTGCGATCAATTGATCTGCCTGGCGTTTCACGACAGCGAGACCCTGCTCAACAGCTGCCGCAGTGCGGAAGACATGGGCAAGGTGGTGAGTCTTCTCTTCTTCGATTGATTCAGGGGTCTGAGAGCCTCGGCAGGTGGGCCATCACCTGAAGTCGGTTGCCGTCGCGGCCGGCCACCACCACGTGTTCGCCCAGGGCGATCGGTCGGTCGAGGTCGAGGGAGCTGGCGGCCCAGCTCTGGCCATGCCAGCGCACGCGCCCTTCACCGCCGGCCGGGAACGGCGTGATCACTTCAGCCAGATCCTCCCGTTGCCGTGCCTGCCCCGGGCGGGGATTGCGCCGGGCCGACCAGCGGCTCAGCCACACGGTGCCGATCACGGTGAACAGCACGAACAGTCCGATCTGGATCCCGATGGGCACGGAGGCCAGTGCGGTGAGCAGTGAGAGCAGCAGTGCCGCCAGGGCGGCAAACATCAGTCCATCGAAGCTGGGTTGCACCAATTCCAGGATCAGCAGCACACCGGCCAGCAGCAGCCAGATCAGGGGCACCCAGAACGCAGCCATTGAGAGGGGAGCCAGACCTTCACACTCTGCTGCCTGGGGCAGCGATCGGCAGGCAGTTGCCCCGGCGCGATGCCATCCGTAGGGTCCGGATACGGATGGAGCGCGTGATGGACGTCTTTTTGGGATTGCCCGCCCTGGTGCTGCTTGCTCTGCTCGGTGGCGGCAGCGTGAAGGTCACCAGCGGCGGACGCTCCAGGTTGGTGGAGCGGTTGGGCAAATACGACCGCGAGCTGCAACCGGGCCTCTCCTTCGTGTTGCCCGTGGTGGAGAAGGTGGTGAGCCATGAATCGCTCAAGGAGCGGGTGCTGGACATCCCTCCCCAGCTCTGCATCACCCGCGACAACGTCTCGATCGAGGTGGATGCCGTGGTGTACTGGCAGCTCCTGGAGCACGCCCGGGCGTATTACGCCGTCGACAATCTGCAGGCGGCCATGGTGAATCTGGTGTTGACCCAGATCCGTGCCGAAATGGGCAAGCTCGATCTCGATCAGACCTTCACAACGCGCAGTGAGGTGAATGAGCTGCTGCTGAAGGAGCTGGATGAGGCGACCGATCCCTGGGGGGTGAAGGTGACCCGCGTGGAGATGCGCGACATCAATCCGTCAGCGGGAGTGCAGCAGGCGATGGAGGCGCAGATGACGGCGGAGCGGGAGAAACGGGCGGCGATTCTGCGCTCCGAGGGGGAAAAGGAAGCCCAGTTGAACGAAGCGCGCGGCCGGGCGGAGGCGCTGGTGTTGGCTGCCAGA
This sequence comes from Synechococcus sp. RS9909, assembly GCF_014279595.1. Taxonomy (NCBI): domain Bacteria; kingdom Bacillati; phylum Cyanobacteriota; class Cyanophyceae; order Synechococcales; family Synechococcaceae; genus Synechococcus; species Synechococcus sp. RS9909. Next base: position 1,950,386 of record NZ_CP047943.1, on the reverse strand, counting down.
GCCCAGAAGGAGGCGTTGCTTCTGGAGTCGGAGGCCCAGGTGAAACAGCAGGAACTTCTTGCAAAGGCCAAGGCGGAGGCGGCGTTGGAGCTCGCCCGTGCCCTGGAGGCGAATCCCAAGGCGGCGGAGGCGATGCGTCTGATGCTCGCCAAAGACTGGATGGCCATGGGTGAACAGCTGGCCGACGCCCCCGCCGGCAGTGTGCTGATGGTGGATCCCCAGTCACCGGCGTCCTTGCTCGCAGCCCTGAAGCAGTTTCAGCAAGGTCAGAGTTAGGCCTGGATCAGAGCCCTGAGCCCCTCCACATAGAGCAGACCTGTGCAGAAGAGGGCGCTGGCCCAGCAGAGCCCTCGCAGGGGGGGCACATTGCCCACGTAGGCGCCGATGTAGAGGAGCCGCAGCAGCGGTTGCAGCACTGCAGCGCCGATGGCGACGACCGGAAGTGGGCCAGTGTGCAGGGCGGCGATCAGGGCGAGCAGGGCTGCGGGGGCGTGGAGGCTGAAGGCTTCGAAGCTGTTTTGATGGGCCCAGCTGGCCCGTTGTCCCCAGGCGGGGAGGCGGTCAAACATCGCCCGGGGAGCACCCATGTCGGCCATGGTGAAATCCGCCTGGGAGCGGGCGGCGCCCAGGGGCACGATGCTCAGCACCACCACGGCTCCGGCGAGCACCAGAGACCAGGCGAACGGGGCCGCATCGGACGCGGTGAACAGGTTGATCAAAGCCATCGGCAGCCAGCTGCAGTGCCCTTTTCTAAGCTGCGGGCAACCGGTACAGACGCCATGGCCAGCACCTACTCCTTCGACGTGGTTTCGGATTTCGACCGTCAGGAGCTGGTGAACACCCTGGATCAGGTGCGGCGGGATGTGAGTCAGCGCTACGACCTCAAGGATTCCGGAACGGAGATCGAGCTGGAGGAAACCGAAGTGGTGATCACCACAGCCAGCGACATGACCCTGCAGGCGGTAGAGGATGTGCTGCGTACCAAAGCAACGAAGCGGACTCTGTCTCTCAAGATCTTTGATTTCCAGACGCCGGAGGCCGTGGGTGGAAATCGGGTGAAGCAGGTGGTGAAGCTGCGCAAGGGGCTCAGCCAGGAGCTTGCCAAGAAGCTCAGCAAGATCGTGCGCGATGAGCTCAAGAAGGTGACGGTGGCAATTCAGGGGGAAAGTCTGCGCATCACCGGCAAAAGCAAAGACGACTTGCAACAGGCGATTCAGTTGCTCAAAACAAAGGAAGAGGAACTGGATGTGCCCCTGCAGTTTGAGAACTATCGCTGACTCGAGCCCTACAGATTCAAGTTGATCTGCACGCCGCCGGCCCAGACTCCCGGAACCTCGCCGCTGCCAGATGGATTGATCAGCCATTGCATCACAGGCTGAACCTGCACCACATCGGAGATGTAGATCGAATAATTCAGTTCGATGACGCCTTCATAGGTCACTCCAGGTGTGAGTGTGGGGCTGAAGCTGCTGCGGGTCAGGCCCAGGGCGAGCACATCCAGGGGGCGGTTGGGCAGCACACCCTGGGACAGCCAGCCCCCGGCGCCATAGGTAGGAACCGGGTTGTTGTCGGGATCCAGTCCAAGGGAGCCGGCTATCCATACCCGGTTGTCGAGACCCACCGGAAACTCAATCGGCCAGGTGAGTGAACCGTAGATGCCGCGGTTGATGCCATTGCCAATCGTGCCGGCATCATTCACCATCAGCTTGGTGGATGCGAAATAGCCACCGAGCTGCATCAGTGGCAGCGGCAACTGACGAGCCACGGTGACCTTGCTGTTGCGGATCTTGATGGGCTCAAACAGATCCTGGCGTTTGCGCAACGGGTTGATCTGCCATTGCAGTGCCTGCATCCCGCCCTCCACGTCTGGCTGCTCTGGATCCGTGCCCAAACTGGCGGCAATGCTGGTCTCAGGATTGAGATAGAAGTAGCCGTAGCGCAGCTCTCCGAGAGACGCGCTGTGGGCGGCCACGGTCACGCCCGGCGTCACGAAGGGATTGATCGGCAGCCCCACCACCAGCAGGTTGAGGGTGTTGTTCAGGGTGGAGTTGATGTAGTTGTTGTAGGCAGGAGCGACGAGAAATTCCGGATCCATTGACATCAGGCCGGCCTGGGCGCTCCACCAGCTGTCACCGCGATCTCGGCTGATGTTGGCTTCCGTGATCCAGGTGCCGACTGGAATCACCAGGGTCTGCAGGGTGAAGGCGGATCCCAGCTCCGTGTTGAGATTCGGGTCTCCAGCCGCATTAGTGAGTTCCAGATTCACCTGCCAGTGATCAATTTCCTGCCAGTTCGCCTCTGGTTTGTTCAGGCCACTACCAATAGACAGGCCGACAACGGTCTCCTGGAACCAGGTGGCGGCAGAGGGTTCGAGCCCCCCCATCAGGCCGCCCATCGGTTCGGTGGTGTAGTCGACACTGAAGTCGACCCAGTCGGGCAGGCCCAGCAGCGTCTGGATTGGACCGGCTTGGGCAGGGCTGAGCAGGCTGAGAAAGCCCACTGAAGTCGATGCCAGAAGGCGGGTCAGCAGGCGGCGCATGCCTCAGATCGGCAACAGGGCAGCGCCAGGATGTCAGGTGTCAGGCGATTTCCGCAAAAGTTTCGCGGAAGGCCTGCAGGGTGGCATCGATGTCGGCTTCGCTGTGGGCCAGCGAGGTGAAACCGGCTTCAAAGGCGCTGGGTGCCAGATACACACCGCGTTGGAGCATGGCTCGGTGGAGGCGACCGAAACGCTCGGTATCGGCGGTTTTCGCTTCTTCGAAGTTGCGCACGGGCCCATCACAGAGGAAGAACCCGAACATGGCGCTGACGCTGCCACCGGTGATCGGCAGGCCGGCAGCACCAGCGGCCTCGATGATCCCGCTGATCAGGCGCTCTGTGGTGGCAGCGAGCTTCTCGTAGCTGCCGGGTTGCTTCAACAGCTCGAGGGTCTTGATGCCGGCGGTCATCGCCAGAGGGTTGCCACTGAGGGTGCCCGCCTGATACATCGGGCCTGCGGGAGCCACCATCTCCATGATCTCCCGACGGCCGCCGTAGGCACCGACCGGAAGCCCACCACCGATCACCTTGCCCATGGTCGTGAGGTCGGGTGTGACGCCGAAGTGGGCCTGGGCACCGCCGTAGCTGATGCGGAAGCCGGTCATCACTTCATCGAACACAAGCAGAGCACCGTGCTCCTTGGTGATTTCGCGCAGACCTTCCAGAAATCCGGGCTCCGGCGTGATGAAGCCGGCATTGCCGACGATCGGCTCAAGGATCACGCCGGCAATGGCCTCAGGGTTCTCCGCAAACAGCTGCTTGACCGCTTCCAGGTCGTTGTAAGGGGCGGTGAGGGTGTTGGCTGTCGTGCTGCGCGGCACCCCCGGGGAATCGGGAAGGCCCAGGGTGGCCACACCTGAGCCGGCCTTCACCAGGAACATGTCGGCATGGCCGTGGTAGCAGCCTTCAAACTTGATCACCTTGTCGCGTCCAGTGAAGGCGCGGATCAGCCGCAGCACCGCCATGCAGGCCTCGGTGCCGCTGTTCACGAAGCGCACCATTTCAACGCTGGGTACAGCATCGATCACCCTGGACGCCAGGGTGTTCTCCAGTTCGCAGGGGGCTCCGAAACTGGTGCCCTTCTCGATCGCTTCCTGAAGGGCACTGATCACCTCGGGGTGGGCATGGCCGCAGATGGCTGGCCCCCAACTGCCGATGTAATCGATGTATTTGTTGCCGTCCACGTCCCAGGCGTAGGAGCCCTTCACCCGATCGAACACGATTGGCTGGCCGCCCACCGACTTGAACGCCCGCACCGGAGAGCTCACGCCACCGGGCATCAGGGCCTGGGCGGCGCTGAAGATGGCCTGGGAGCGGGAGGTGTTCAGGGTGGGAGCTGTCACGGGGACGGGAGCCAAAGGGCTGATGCAAACCGTGCGCCATCCTGACCCAAAACGGACAGATGCGTCCGATCTGTGACTGAGACCTGGCTCGGCGGTCGCGCTTCTCCTTAAGTTGAGCCAGACATCGGTGACGTCCTTGCCGCACGACTGGGCTGCCCTGGACCGTGATCTCAGCCGTCGGCTTCCCGCCAATGCTGTGGTTCGACGCCGGCAGGAGCTCCTCGCCTACGACTGCGACGGGCTGACGCTGGATCGCCATGCTCCGCCCCTGGCCGTCTTGCCGCGTACCCGGGAGGAGGTGGCCGAGATCCTGGCCTGCTGCCACCACCACCGCATTCCCTTTGTGGCCCGGGGCAGTGGCACCGGTCTCTCCGGCGGCGCTCTCGTGGAGGAGGAGGCGCTGCTGGTGATCACCAGCCGCATGCGTCGCATTCTTGCGGTGGATCTGGCCAATCAGACGATCACGGTGGAACCGGGCGTGATCAACAGCTGGGTGACCCGGGCGGTGGCCGGCGATGGCTTCTATTACGCGCCCGATCCCTCCAGCCAGGTGGTGTGCAGCATCGGCGGCAACGTGGCGGAGAACTCCGGTGGGGTGCATTGCCTCAAATACGGCGTCACCAGCAATCACGTGCTCGGGCTGGAGGTGGTGCTTCCCGATGGCACGCTCACCCATCTGGGCCATGGCCTGGTGGAGGCGGCGGAGTTGGATTTGCGCGGAGCCTTCATCGGCAGTGAGGGCACGCTTGGGATTGCCACGGCGATCACCCTGCGCCTGTTGCGGGCACCGGAAACGGTGTGTGTGCTGTTGGCGGATTTCTCCACCACCGAGGCGGCCGGGGAAGCGGTGCGGCAGGTGACGGCGACGGGCGTTCTGCCGGCGGGCATGGAGATCATGGATAACTTCATGATTCAGGCCGTCAATGACCTGTTCGGCCATGACGAATACCCCCGCGATGCGGCGGCGGTGCTCCTGATCGAGCTCGATGGTCAGGCTGCCGAGGTGGCCGTGGCGGCGGAGCGAGCCTCCGCGCTCTGCCGTCAGGCGGGGGCCCGTGGCGTGCGTCGGGCTGACGACGCGGCCGATCGCGCCCAGCTGTGGAAGGGGCGTAAATCAGCGTTTGCCGCCGTCGGCCAGATCTCTCCCACCTATTACGTGCAGGATGGTGTCGTGCCTCGCAGCAGCCTGCCCGCCGTGCTGGCGGCGATTGGTGCCCTCAGTCGTGACCATGACCTGCCGGTGGCCAACGTGTTCCACGCGGGCGATGGCAATCTCCATCCGTTGATCCTCTACAAACGCGATGAGCCCGGTGTCAGGGGCCGCGTCAAGGAGCTGGCGGCGGCGATCCTGAGGGCCTGCCTGGATGTTGGAGGCAGCATCACCGGAGAGCATGGCGTCGGCGCCGACAAGCGCTGCTATCTCGATTGGATGTTCAGCCCGGATGATCTGGCAACGATGCGCCGGGTGCGCCTGGCCTTCGATCCCTGTGGGCTGGCCAACCCTGGCAAGATCTTTCCCACCCCCATCAGCTGCGCGGAGTCGGCCCGACGCCGGGTGGAGCTGACGATCACGGATCCGAATCTCGTCGCTTTCTAGAGGTTTCAGGCCTAGAGGTTCCATTCATCGCTGTCGCCGTCCTCCTCTGGAGGCCAGCAGAGATCCGCCACCACCGGGGCATGGTCACTGGGCTGATCCCGCCCCCGCTCCTGTTTGTGGATCAGGCAGCCCCGGGCCCGGGCGAGCAGCTCGTCGCAGAGATAAATATGATCGATGCGCCAGCCCCGGTCGCGATCCCAGGCACCGCTGCGGTAATCCCACCAGCTCCAGTGCCCCGTGTCGGGTTCAAACACCCGGAAGACATCGTGCAGGGTGTCGCCGAGGGCGGCTTTGAGGGCGGCCCGCTCCGGTTCACTCGCCATGATTCCGCCGGTGAGCCGATCCGGGTCGTGCATGTCGCGCGATTCGAGGGCGATGTTGAAGTCGCCGACCACGCAGAGGGGCTCACCCCGTTCCTGCGGCCGCTGGAGATAGCGCTGCAGGCAGGCGAGCCAACGCAGTTTGTAGGGGTATTTCTCCAATTTGAGACTTGATCCATTCGGCACATACAGATTCACCACGCGCACGCCATCGAGCAGCGCGCTGATCACCCGTTTCTGCGTGCCGAGCTCCTCGGCCTCCTCGTCAGCCAGTTCACCGGAGAAGCCGAGGCGCACATCCTCGAGGGGCGTCCGGCTCACCAGGGCGACGCCGTTGTAGGCCTTTTGGCCATGAACGGTCGCCTGCCAGCCGCGGCTTGTGAAGGCCTCCAGCGGGAACTGGGGGTCGGCCACTTTCGTTTCCTGCAGGCAGAGCAGATCGGGCTGGGCTGCGTTCAACCAGTTCAGGACATGGTCGAGGCGGGTGCGCAAGGAATTGACGTTCCAGCTGGCGATCCGCACGGAGGTTCAGATTCAGTGGTTGACCCTTAGCATTTAGCGGCTCCTGAAGCAGAGAACCATGCGCGCCGTTCAGATGCTGCCCAGGACCGGCATGCTCCTGGGACTGGCTGTGACAGGACTGCTTGTTGTCATGGAGGCCGCCCATGCCCAGAGCCCCATGGGTGGTTATCAGACGCCGCAGGAACGGGAGATCTACAACACGGTTCCCGGGCAAAACGACAGCACCAGTCCGCTGGATGCCACCAATCCGATGGATCTGATCAACCGTCTGCGGCGGGCCACCTCCATGAGTGATGCCACCGATCCCGCCGACGCGATCGATGCCGCCCTCAAGGGGTATCAGACGGAGGCGCCTGCCCAGCCTGGTCCGTTGCCCCAGCCTTGAGCGCCTTCAGGTTCGTGGTGCTCCGTGCCGACAGCAGGGCCCAGCGAGCGGCCAGCCCGGCTAAGGGGCGTTGGGAAGCTTGCTCGGGGCTCTGCCGCCGTTGCGCCTGAGCCAGAAGCTCCTGGGCTGCCGCGCCCTGGCCCTGTTCCTGACGGATCAAGGCCAGGGCCAGGAGTGGCCGTGGATCCAAACCATTCTCTTTGGCTAACTGCTGATAGGTCGTGGTGGCGTCCTTCACCTGACCGGATTGGCGCTGCAGATCCGCCAGCAGCAGCCCGAGTTTGAGGCGTTGCCCTGGGGGGCGGGCGTCGAAGCGGCGCTTCACCCGTTCGATCGCCACCTTGCTGCGGCCGCGGTTGAGATCGTTCAAAGACGCCACCTTGAGAACCTCTTCCTGCTCAGGGTGCAGGCGCAGCAGCAGGGCCAGTTCGCGGTCGGCAGCGTTCTGCTGTCCGGAGCGTCGCATCAGCTCACTGAGCAGCAGGCGCCAGCGCCAATCTTTTGGCTGCTGCTTGAGCTGGTCTTGCACCAGTGCGATGCCGTCGCGGCTCCGGCCCAGCGCGATCAGGCGCTCCAGCAAGCGCCGTTCCTCGTCCGGAGGCAGGGCGTTGCGGCGTCGACGTCGCAGCTGCTCCTGCACCTGCTGGTCGAGCTGGGCCCGGGTGGCGGATTGCGCGGATTGCAGGGACGGGGGGTGAACCATCTGGAGGAGCAACCAGCCACCGCCAGCGGCGATCGCCAGGCCAGCCACCAGCATCCAGCGGCTCCATGCACGCGTCCGCCCACTCCCTCCTGCCACAACGGTTGATTCGCATCGCTGACGCCAACCAGTGTGGGATGGTCACCTCGGCCTGGCTACAGTTGATCCGGGCTTGTGGATGCCCCTTTTCCTGATGCGCGACCATCCGATTCCCCCGGTCACCGAGCCGCTCCAATACCGGGCCATCGGTGTCGTGCGCGGCACCTACAGGCCAGAGGATGCCGACCAGTTCACCCGTGGTGTGCTGGTCGACGCCGAAGGCCAGGAGCTGGAGGCGGTGGTGCTGGGTCGCATGCTCACGCTCATGCGTCGCCATCTCGCCATGGATGCACCCCATCTGTGGGTGGTGTACCCCCGCTGCCGGGATGCGGGCCATCTCCATCTGCAGATCACGGGGATCTGGGAGCCGAGCACTCTGCAGCCAGGGGCTCCAGACGATGCGCTGCCTGAGGGCGATGACTATTTCTCGATTCGCGGCGAGTTGATCTACACCCGCCCGGAGACGGGTGATCTGGTGGTGAAAGTGCGTCAGAAGCCAAGGGCGGATGGCAGTCGCCCCCTGCCGTTCAAGCTGCAGCTCAAAGGGGAGATCCCCCTGGATCAGCTGCGTCATTTCGTCAGCTTCAATGTGCGGCGTCAGGGGCAGGAGCTGCACGTGGAGTCCCATGAGCTGATCGCACCCATGCCCACCCGCGGTGGCAAGGGGAGAGGTGGGGCTCGCAAAGGGGGCGGGCGCAGCAGTCGCCCGCAGGCTCGCGCCTGATGGCCTCATCGCCCGTGTCTGCCACCAGTGCGGGCTTCGCGGTGGCCGGAGCCACCGTCCTGGCCGTGTTCGGTCCTTTGCTTGGTCTGTCGCCAGCCTGGATTGCCCTGGGGCTCGGGGCCGGATTGCTCGGGCTCACCCTGGATGCTTCTCAATGGCAGGGGCTGGGCGGCCACCTTCTGGCGGAAACCCTGCCGGGTGGCCGGGCCCGTCTGCAGCGCATCGCCTGCCACGAAGCGGGGCACCTGCTGGTGGCCCAGGCTGAGGCGATGCCCGTTCGGCGTGTGCTGGTGGGCACGAAGGCCTGCTTGCAGGCCGGGCTGCGCAGCAACGGTGCCACGGAATTCGAGCTTCCTGATTCCGTGCGCCTGTCGCTCGAGGATCTGCGCCGCTGGAGCCGGGTGCTCCAGGCGGGCATGGCGGCGGAGACCCTGGTGTATGGCCAGGCCCGCGGTGGCGCCGATGATCGGGCCCTGCTCGGCCGGCTCTGGGGACTCTCCGGCCATGATGTGCCCACGGCCCAGCGCGAGCAGCGGCGCGCCAGGCGGGAGGTGGATCAGCAGCTGCGGCGGGAGCGCGACCAGCTCGAGCAGTTGCGTGATCAGCTGCTGACGGAGGCGGCCCATGGCTGATCTGCTGGTCGATTGCCCGACCGGCCTGGCTGGAGACATGCTGCTGGCGGCCTGTTTCGACCTGGGTGTGCCCAGGGCGGTGGTGGAGGAGCCCCTGGCTTCGCTGGGCTTGGCGGGGGCGTATCAATTGACGGTGGAGGAGGCCAGCAGTGGCGGCTTGCGTGGTCTGCGCCTGCAGGTGGCGGCCAGCGGCGACCGCCAGCCCCATCGCCGTTGGGGCGACCTGCGCGCCCAGCTCGAGGCGGCCGCCCTGGCGGAACCGTTGCGGCAACGGGTGTTGCGCGTCTTCGCTGCCCTTGCAGCGGCAGAAGCGCGGGTGCATGGCATGCCCGAAGAGGCGGTGCATTTCCATGAAGTGGGTGCGATCGACAGCCTGGTGGACGTGGTGGGGGTCTGCGCGGCCATCACCCATCTGGCTCCGGATCGGTTGCTGTGTCAGCCGCCACCCGCTGGCCGGGGGACGGTGGCCACCGCCCATGGCATGTTGCCGGTGCCTGTTCCCGCCGTCCTGGAGCTCGCCCGTCAGCATCGTCTGCCCTTCCGGGGGGGTGAAGATCAGCCGGAGGGAGAGCTCACCACCCCCACCGGGCTGGCGTTGATGGCGGTTCTTGCCGACAGCTTTGCTCCCTGGCCGTCCTTTGCGGTGGATGGTCTGGGGGTCGGGCTCGGCCACCGGCAGCTGGACCGCCCCAACCTGCTGCGGTTGATCCGCAGTGATCGAGCCGTGCGGCTGGAGCCGCCGCTGCCGCCGTTGATGGATGCAGCGGAGGCTCACTGGCAGGAGTTGGTGCTGCAGGAGGCCTGGCTCGACGATGCCAGCCCTGAAGATGTCGCCGCCCTGGCGGAGTCGCTGCGTCAGGCCGGGGCCCTGGAGGTGACCACCACGCCGGTGCTGATGCAGAAGGGGCGTCAGGGCCTGGCCCTGTCGGCTCTTCTCTGGCCGCAGGATGTGGAGGCCCTGCGGCGGATCTGGCTGGCTCGCAGCCCCACCCTTGGGGTGCGGGAGCGTCGCCAGGGCCGTTGGGTGTTGCCGCGCCGCGTTGGGCATTGCCCTTCCCCCTGGGGCCCGGTGCGCGTCAAGCAGGTGCGGCGCCCGGGGGGGGAGTGCACCGTGAAGGTGGAACACGATGAGTTGCAGCGGCTGAGCCAGGCCGCCGGTCAGGCGATCGATCGGGTGCGCCTGACCGTGCTGGCCGAGGCGTCGCGTTTTGAGGCGACGGAGGCGTGGCGATGGTGAGGTGGAAACCGCGAGATTGGAGGCCGGCGCTTCCGGGCGGGCTGCGCCTGTGGATCACCCTGGCGAGCCTGGCCTTTGTGGCCTGGGCGCTGGCGGGCCATCTCAGCGGTCTTCAACAGCTTTCGCTCGATGGGCGCGGTTGGTGGTGGCTTCTTCTGGGTTTGGGACTGAGCTGGGCCAGCCTGGTGGTCAACGCCCTGGCCTGGCGCGTGCTGATCGCCTGGTTGGGCCATGGCGCCGAGGCTGTGGATCTGGTGGCCTTGCATCTGCGCAGCAACCTCCTCAAATACCTCCCCGGCGGCGTCTGGCATTTCGTCGATCGCCTGCGGGAGCTGCAGCCTCGGATCGGCACGAATCGGGCCCTTGTCTCGGTGCTGCTGGAGCCCCTGCTGATGGTCGTGGCCGCCCTGCTCTGGCTGCCCGCTGGTGGCTGGCAGGCCGGCGTTGCTCTGCTGGCGCCCCTTCCCGCCCTGCTGCTGCTTCCCCGTTGGCGCGAGCCGTTGTTGCAGCGGCTGGAGCGGGGCAAATGGAAGCAGCTTCAGCGCTTTTTCGGTGCCGAAGGCCTGGAGGCTCCCGATCCTGAGCACCTGGGCAGTGGCCGCAGTGGTTACCCCTGGGCGCCCCTGGGCATGGAAATGCTCTTTGTGTGCTGCCGTTTCGCCGGTTTCTGGTGTTGCGTGCAGGCCTTCGGCCTGGGCCTCAGCCATGCGCCCGGCTTCTGGTTGGCCGGCTTTGCCCTCGCCTGGGCCGTTGGTTTGGTGGTGCCCGCCGCGCCCGGAGGCCTCGGCGTGTTTGAGGCGGTGCTGATCCTGCGGCTCGGTGCGCTGGTGCCGGAGGCGCCCCTGCTGGCGGTGGCGCTCACCTACCGGTTGATTGTCACGGGCGCTGATGCCCTTGCGGCCGGTGCCGTGGTGCTGGATCAACGCCAATCCTTAACCGCCCGTTTCCGACAGCCCGGCGGCGTGTGATCAGCATTCGGGGGATCTGTTTCGCACCTTGTGAAGCACAAGCACTCCGTCCAGGCCTACATTGAGGACATCCCGGTCTGGGATGACGGCTCTCCCCTCGCCCATGCACCGCTTTCTGGCATGCAGTGGTTGGTGTGGGCCCTGGCCACCGCCGGCAAATTCTTCGAGGGCATGATCGTGTTCATGCAGGGGGTGGGCCTTCCCCTGATCACCCGCGAGTTCTCCCTCACCGACTTCGACAAGGGACTGGTGACCGCGGCCACCCTGGCCGGCATCCTTTTCGGTGCCCTTTTCCTCGGCGGTCTGGCCGATCGGCTCGGACGCAAACCGGTGTTCATCGGTGAGATGGTGCTGCTGTTGGTGGCTCTGCTGGTGGCGGCAGCCGCTCCCTCCAAGGGGGTCTTGATCCTGAGCCTGTTCGTGATCGGTCTGGCGCTGGGGGCCGACTACCCCACGGCCCATTTGGTGATCTCCGAGAGCATCCCGGCCGCGATCCGCGGCCGGCTGGTGTTGGGTGCTTTCAGCTTCCAGGCGATCGGTGCCGTGCTCGGCACGGCGATTGCTTCGGTGGTGCTGAGCAGCATGGCCTCCTCGCCGCAGGCCCTCGATGCCTGGCGGATTTTCTTCCTGGTGCCGGTGGTGCCGGTGGCGGCCGTGATCTGGGGAAGGCTCTTCCTGCCGGAGAGCAGTCATTGGCTGGTGAGTCGCGGTCTGCCGGAGAAGGCGGAGAAGCAGCTACGCAAACTGCTCAATCGCCAGAACCTCACCCTTGCTGGAGTGGATCGTCTGGAGGAAATCGACGCTGAGCAGCGCAGCAACGACTGGTCGAAGCTGTTTCGTGGCAAATATCTCCGCTCCACGATCCTCACCTCGGTGCCCTGGTTCCTGCAGGATCTCTCCACCTACGGGATCGGCATCTTCACCCCGGTGATCATCGCCACCGCCTTCGGTGCCCAGAGCCATGAGCAGACGGTGTCGGCTCTCATCCACAACGACATGATCGGGGCCCGGGGCACGGCGTTGATTGATGTGGGCTTCCTGGTGGGCATCGCCGTGGCGATCCTGCTGGCTGATCGCTGGGGCCGCATCCCGCTGCAGGTGACGGGGTTCATCGGTTGTGCGGCCGGACTCTTCATCGCCGGCCTCGGTGGCAGCGGCTCCAGCATCAGCCTGCCGCTGGTGGTTGCAGGCTTCCTGCTGTTCCAGTTCATGACCAACTTCGGCCCCAACGCCACCACCTATCTGTTGGCGGGCGAGGTGTTCCCCACCAAGATCCGTGGCCTCGGCGCTGGTTTCGCTGCGGCCAGTGGCAAGGTGGGTGCCGTCTTGACCGCCTTCTTCTTCCCCACTCTGCTGCAGGTGTGGGGCACGGAGAAGTTGTTGATGGTGCTGGTGGTGACATCCCTGCTGGGTGCCGTGGTCACCTGGATCTACCGGATCGAGCCCAAGGGCCGCGACATGGAGAGCATCTGAATTCAGCACCGGTCTTCAACCGCAGGAGTGGCTCTCCAGCTGGAACGTGCAGTGACGGTCCAGCGAAAGGCGTGACTGGCGTGGTGGTGATGATGGCTCACGTTCACCGGCCTTTGCTTTCATGATGCTTCCCTGTCCGCCAGATGCCGGCTGGGAGCTGATCCGCCGTCAGGAGCTGCCCCGCCGAGCCGAGGATGGCCGCCCGCTCGGGGGCTTTTCGGCTGTGGCTTACGAGCGGTCGGCCGACCGGCTCTGGTTGCTCAGCGATGCGCCCCAGGGGCATCTCGTGCCTCTGGCGGGTGTGACGCCATGGCTGACGGGAACGGCGCCGCTTGCGCCTGGGCCCCGGCTGCTCCTGCGGGATGGAGCCGGGCAGCTTCTGCCGGCGCGCTTCGACGGCGAGGGTCTGGTGCTCAACGGCGATCAGGCCTGGATCGTGAGTGAAGGACGGCGCAACAGGCGGTTGGGGGCCCAACGGCCGCCCCAGTTGCTCCGCTTTTCGCTGCGGAGTGGTCGTCAGCAGGCCGAGCAAGCGCTGCCTCAGGCTTGGCGCTTTGGCCCCGGTCGCGGTCTGGCGTCAAACAAGGGGCCGGAATCCCTCACTGCCGGGCCTGCCGGCAGTCTGCTGCTGGCGGCGGAAGCGCCACTGCGACAGGACGTGTCCGGTGATGATGGCGATGTGGTGCGGCTCGCGATCCGCACGGCCGACGGCGCAATGGCCGAGGCCGGCCGGGTGGTGATCGGTCCGGCCGGTAGCGCCCTGGTCCGCTCCCAGGGCCTCACCGAGCTGCTCAGTCTGAACCCCTCCCGCGGTGTGCTGGCGCTGCTCCGCAGCTACACCCCGCCAGGGGAGTGGACGGCTCAGCTCCAGTGGCTGCCCTGGCCCGAGGGAAGCGCGCAGCCGCCGTTGCGTCCTCTGGCTGGCTGGGATCTGCTTCGGGTTGGGCTGCCGGCCGACAACTGGGAGGGCATGACCTGGGGGCCAGGGCTGGCGGATGGACGTTCGACGCTTGTGCTCGTGAGCGACGACAATTTCAATCCGCGTCAGCGAAGCTGGGTGGCGGTGCTGGCGCCGCGTCGTCAGGCCAGGTGCCCGGATCAGACCACCCCGGCTCCGAACCCGTCCTGACCCTCCGCTCCTCGCTCTTTCGCTTCCCATGCGCCGCCGCTCCGTGCTCAGCCTCCTCGGCCTTGGAGGTGCCGGTTGGATCGCCAGCCGCGCCGCCGATGGGCTGGCGGCTTCAGCCCAGGAGGCAGGGCCCTGGCCGTTTCAACCCGTGGCCACACCGCTGCCCGTCAACAGCGATGGCCTGTCGGCGGCCCAGCAACAGCGTGCCTATCGCGAGGTGGCGGTGGAGGATCGGCTGGTCGTTCCGGAGGGCTTCCGCAGTGACCTGCTGGCTGCCTGGGGGGATCCCCTGGCGACGGGGCGTTTCGGCTTCAACAACGATTACCTCGGCTTTGTTCCCCTCGGCTTGAACGAGGCCCTGCTCAGCGTCAATTTCGAATACATCAGTCCGATCCCCTGGAGCGACGGTTTCGCGGAGGTGGTGGGTCAGCCCCTGCCCTGGGGCGAGCTTGTGGCGGCTCTGGCGTCACGCCAGGGGGTGATCGACTGCAGCAGCCTGCCGGCCAACGATCCTCTGCTGGCGACGATCCGGGCTGTCAGCGCTCAGGCCATGGCCGATCTCGGGCTTGGGGTGATTCACCTGCAGCGCCAGGGCAGCGGCATCTGGCAGCGGACGCCCGACCGGCGCGAGCGGCGCGTGGATGGTCTGGCCGGTTGGCGCGACCCCGGGGCGCGTCTGCCGATCACAGGCCCCGCCACGGCGGTGTTCATGGCGCCGCAGTGCCTGGGCTATGCCGATGGCCTGGGTGCGGCGGTGGTGGGTACATTCGCCAACTGTGCCGGCGGCACCACCCCCTGGGGCACGGTGCTCAGCGCTGAGGAGAATTTCCAATCGCAGGTGCCGGAGGCGGTGTTTGCCGATGGCAGTGCTGCTCCCCCGTCGACCCTGCCCTTCGTGTGCCGGGCCACGACCCTGGCCGGTCTCGGCAATCCCTATGGGTTGGCTGGAAACAAATACGGTTGGATGGTGGAAATCGATCCGAAGGATCCGGCGGCCCCGGTGCGGAAGCACAGCGCTCTCGGCCGTTTTCGCCATGAGGCGGTGGCTGTGCGCGCGGTCGCCGGTGCGCCCCTCGTGGTGTATTCCGGCTGCGATCGCCGCGGCGGCCATCTCTATCGATTCGTCAGCTCCGGCCGGGTGAGCCGGCCGGAGGATCCCGCCAATTCCCGACTGCTCGAAGCCGGTGAGCTGCAGGTGGCCCGTTTCGCCGCCAATGGCACCGGCGAGTGGTTGCCCCTGCGTCCAGAGACCCCCGTGCAGCCGTTCCGTCCCGGCCGTTATCAGGCGGCCGGGCTCTCCTGCCCGGTGGATTTGCCCCATTCCGATCGACTGCAGGCGGGAGGGGAACTGTTTCGCGACGATGCGGCCGTGATCGCCTACGCCAAGCGCTTTCCAACCCTGGCGGCCCTGTATCGCGGAGACGGCGAAGCGTTGCAGGGGGCGATCCTGATCGATGCCCATCTGGCGGCCTCCGCCGCTGGCGCAACGCCCACGGCCCGACCGGAGGACACCGAGATTGATCCGGTGAGCGGCGACCTGCTGGTGGCGTTCACCTCCGGGGCACCCGGCAGCCGTGGTGGAGCTGATCCGGCCATTTTCCGTGGCCCTTCCGGTGAAGCCAGCTGGGCGCATGGCTGGGTCATGCGCCTGAGTGACGATCCAGTCCCAGGCCGTGGTTTTCGCTGGCGCATGGCTGTCACCGGTGGTGAACCCTGGGCTGGAGGGCTTGGCTTCACCAATCCCGACAACCTGGCGATCGACCGGCAGGGCAACCTCTGGATCGTCACGGACCGTTCCGCCAAGTCAGCGGCCAGCGACCAGTTCGGCAACAACAGTTGCTGGTTCGTGCCCCGTGCTGGGGATGGGGAGACAGCCGCCTGTTTTGCCACCGGCCCGATGGAATGCGAGCTCTGCGGCGTGAGCCTCGATCAGCAGGAGCGGGCCCTGTTCCTGGCGGTGCAGCATCCCGGCGAGGTGCAGGGCCGGCGCCAGCCGGGCTCGGAGGAGTTTCAGGCCCATCGCCTGCAGGATCGGCAGGGGGGCACGATCGAGCAGTTGCGCCGGGTGCCGCTGGGGTCGAACTGGCCGTCCCAGGCGCCGGGACGGCCACCTCGCCCGGGTGTGGTGGCGGTGCAGCGGCGCAATGGTCAGCCCCTGCTGGGTGCTTGATCCCGGCCCTGTCGCTCCAGGCCAGGGATCAGGGCCAGGGCGGCGATGAGTCCAAGCGTCAGGATCATCAGCGCTGGCCAGAGGGCGGCGGCCAGGCGTTCATCGCTGGCGTACTGGAACACCCGCACCGACAGGGTGTCGAAGTCGAAGGGACGCAGGGCGAAGGTGAGGGGCAGTTCCTTCACGGTGTCGACGAACACCAGCAGGGCGCCCACCGCCAAAGGGCCGCGCAGCAGGGGAAGGTGGATGCGCTGCAGCACGGCGGGCCAACGGCAACCCAGCCCGGTGGCCGCCTCATCCAGGCTGGGTGATAACCGCTCCAGCGCGGCGTCCAAGCCCCCCTTGGCTACGGCGAGGAAGCGATCGCTGTAGCCCCAGAGCAGCAGCAGCAAGGGGGCCAGCCGCCAGGGGGAGCCGAGCAGGAGCAGGGCCAGGGCGAGCACCGCGCCGGGAACGGCGTAGCCGACGCCAGCGAGAAAGGTGAGGCTGCGCAACCAGGCTGCGCTGCTCCAGCGTTTGGCGATCGCCAGCACGAGTGCGGCGGCCACCGCCAGCCCCGCGGCCGCCAGGCCGAGCCCGAGGCTGCGGACGGTGAGCTGCAGCAATTCCCCGCTGAATCCGGCTCGGAGTTGGTCCAGGTTGCGGGCGGTCCAGAGCAGGGGAATGCCGAGGCTGAGCAGAGGCGGCACGAAGCCAAGGACCTGGGCGCCAAGAGCCCGTTGCCCCTGCAGGGGCCAGGCCGGTGATTCACCCCCGGCCACCCCCTCAGTCCAGCGCCGGCTGCGCCGGCGCAGCCGGCGTTCCCCTACCAGCAGCACCATCACGATGCACAGCGTGATCAGGGCGAGGCCGACGGCCCCGGCGGGATTGCCTTCGGCCTGCCAAGCCTGGAGGATGCCGTCCGACAGGCTGGGGATGCCGAGCAACTGCACGGCGCCCAGTTCATTCACCACCTCCATCCCCATCAGGGCGATGCCGGCACCGATCGCAGGCAGAGCGAGGGGCAGGGCGATGCGCCGAAAGCTGTTCCAGGGCCCCACGCCGAGGCAGCGGCATGCTTCCAGCTGTCGCCTGCCGCAGATGGTGAAACTTTCGGTGCTCAACAGAAACACATAGGGGTAGGTGCTCAGGGCCATCACCAGCACCCCCCAGCCGAGGCCGTGAATGCGTAGCCCCTGACGGCTGCCGAGGTCGACCAGTGTGGCGGCCAGGAGATAGGAGGGACTGGCCAGGGGGAGCAGCTGGGCAACGCGGAGCAGGCGCCGGCCCGGGAAGCGGCAGTTGGCGAGAAGCCAGCCGTTGGCGGTACCGAGGGCACCACCGAGCAGGGCGGTGCCCAGCAACAGCAGGGTCGTGCCGCGCAGCTGGGCGCCGCCGTCAGGCCCCAGTTGGGCAGAGCCGTTCAGCAGTCCCTGAAGGCCTTCACCCAGAAGCCCTCCGATCGGCCAGAGAGCGAGCAGGGCGAGCAGCAGGGCGACGCCGCTGAGCAGGCGCCGCCCTGGTTGCCAGGTCGGGCGGTCGCCGGCTGCCAGGGGGGAAACACTCATTGCCAGCCGTTGGCTGTCATCAGATCGAGGGCCTTGCCGTTCAGTTCGCCGAGCCGGGCGGCCGACACGTCCGCCTGCTGGAACGGTCCCCAGGCGCTCACGATCGGATCATTGCCGAAGCCCCGCAAAGGGTATTCATGGTTCGCGGCGGCATAGCCCCCCTGGGATTTGTTGGAGACGAGAAATTCCAGGAATTGTTGGGCCGCCTTGGGACGCGAGCTGCTGCTGGTAACGCCGCCACCGGTGATGTTGACGTGCACTGGGTCGGGCCAAACCACAGCCACCTTGCTTGAGAGCGCGCGGTCTTCTTCGCCTTTTTTCCCAGCCTGCAGACGGCCCAGGTAGTAGGTGTTGGCCAGGGCGACGCCGCATTTTCCCTGAGCAACGGCGCGGATCATCGGCGTGTCGCTGCTGAACATCGGCTGAGCGAGATTCGCCACCATCCCTTTGATCCAGTCGGCGGTGGCCTCTTCCCCTACGCGATCAATCATGAAGGCCACCAACGACTGGTTGTAGACGCTGCGACGGTTGCGCAGACAGAGTCGCCCTTGCAGGGCCGGGTCCGCCAACTTGCGGTAGCTGTTCACCTCGGTGGGGGTGACCTGGGCAGGGTTGATGATCGGCGCGCGCAGGCGCCGGGTCAGGCCAAACCAGCGGTTGTTTGGATCGCGCAGATCGCTTGGCACAGCCGCTTCCAGCGCGGCTGAATCCACGGTTTGAAACAGGTCGAGGTCGGCGGCGCGGTCCAGTCGCGCCGCGTCGGCCAGGATCAACACGTCGGCGGGCGAGTTGCTGCCCTCATTGCGCAGTCGCTCAATCAGGGCATCGTCTTTGGCTTCCAGCAGCTTCACCTTGATGCCGGTTTCGGCTGTGAACTGCTCGTAAAGCGCCTTGTCGGTGTTGTAATGCCGTCCGGAGTAGACGCCGATCTCTTGGCGGCCCGATGTGGTGCAGGCGGCGAGCAGGCCGGACGATGCCAGGAGCAGGGCGAGCAGGCCGGCATTCCGACCGGCGGTTTTGCGAGTGATCCGCATTTGCGAGCGGCGATTGCCTGAGAATGATACGCAATAGCTCGCCGTCTGTGGGTGGGCATTAAAAAAACCCCGCTTTCGCGGGGTTGCGAAGTCACGAAGGCCTGCTCAGGAGCGGCCCTGATGCCGCACAGGGACCGGCACCAGGGCGGGTTCCATCAGGCCGCCGCCGCTGTTGTCGTCATCGGAATCTGCCAGAAACCAGAGGGCCAGCCCCAGCACGGTCAGAAGCGTGCTTGCCGCGAGAACTTCAACCATGCTCTCTCCCGTTGAACCGTCACCCTAATCACCTCAGAGCCCTTTCGCCTGTGCCTGTTGCATCGGAATCTCAGGCGAACCCCTGGCCGGCGTCCTTGGCCACGCAGGCCTGGAGTTGCCGGCGCAGGGTGGCGTGATCCAGATCACGGCCGATCAGCACCAGCTGGTTCTTGCGGGCGCCAGGCCAGTCACTGTCATCGATCGAGAAGCGTTTGCCGGCCAGATGAAACACGTGGCGGCGTTCACTTTCGTTGAACCAGAGGATGCCCTTGGCCCGGAACACGGAGGCCGGCAACTGATTGTCGAGGAAATTCTGAAATTTGCGCAGGGCGAAGGGCCCATCACTGCTGAAGGACAGAGAGGTGAACCCCTCGATCGCCAGATGGTCGCCAGCATCATGGCTGTGCCCATGGTCATGACTGTGTCCATGCTCATGACTGTGCCCATGGTGATGGTTGTGCCCCTGGTCGCCTTCGTGGTCATGGCTGCAGTGGCCATGGTCGTGGTCGCAGGCGCTGTGATCGAGGCTGGGATCATCGGCAGCGTTCACCACCCGATCGGATTCGAACAGCCCCACGCTCAGGAGCAGGGGCAGCGGCACACCGCCTTTCACAGCGCGCAGGATGCGGGCGTCCTGCTTCACCTCTTTCAGGCTGGCTTCAATCGCCTGCAGCCGTTCTTCGCTCACCAGATCGGTCTTGTTGAGCAGCAGGATGTCGCCGTAGATCACCTGCGAGCGGCCCACTTCGGTCTCGAGCACCTCCGCACCGAAATTCTCCGCGTCGATGAGCGTGATGATCGAGTCGAGCCGGGTCTGATCCCGCAGCTCGCTGCCCAGAAACGTCATGGCCACTGGGAGTGGATCCGCCAGACCCGTGGTTTCCACGACCAGGTAGTCGATGGGGTCCGGACGCTCCAGGATGCGATCCACCGCGTCCAACAGTTCTCCGTTGATCGAGCAACAGATGCAGCCGTTGCTCAGCTCCACCATGTCGTCACCGGTGCTCACCACCAGGTCGTTGTCGATGCCGATCTCGCCGAATTCATTCACCAGAACGGCGGTCTTGACGCCGTCTTGATTGCTGAGGATGTGATTCAGAAGGGTGGTTTTGCCGGCCCCCAGAAAGCCGGTGAGGATGGTCACCGGAACGCCGCTGGTCGTAGAGGCTGTCATGGTCGATTCGGGGAAGGCCAGGCCACAGCTCTCCATGCTGGCAGGTGCGAGTGCGGGGCGTCAGGCTGGCGTGAGCCGATCGATCGCTTGCGCCAGCTCCACATCGAGAGTCGACAGTCCTCCCAGATCGTGGGTGTGCAGCCGGATCGTCACCGTGGCGTACACATTGCTCCAGTCGGGGTGATGGTTCATCGCCTCAGCCAAGAGCGCCACCCGGCTCATGAAGCCCCAGGCTTCGTTGAAGTCTCTGAACTGCCAGCGCCGTTCCAGCTGTCCGTCCACCACAGCCCAGAGGGGCAGCTCCGTGCGCAGGGCCGCACGCTCCTCAGGGCTCAGCAGGGTGGCAAGCATGGCTGTGTCTGTCGGGATCTCAGCCTTAATCTTGAAGCCGTTGCGCCCAGCCTGGTGTGAAGAGCCCAAGCAATCTCGCTCTTGTGCTGGTCGGCGTCGGCCTTGCCTCTGTGTTTGCTTCGGCGCGGGCGCAGCGGGTGGTTCCCAAGATCGCCGACCTCTGCCCGATGGGGTATGTCGACACCTTCAACGGCAAGTGCAGCACCCTGGGTGTGATGAGCTACACGGTGCAGCCCACCAACGGCAAGGCCTGCCCGAGTGGCTGGATGAATGTGGGAGGCGGCTACTGCCGCAAAAAATGAACGCCCCCCGTCAGAGTCCGTGTAAACGGGCCTGCTCGAGCGCGGCGCGAATGATCAGGGCGTGCCGTTGCACCAAGGGCTCGAGTGCGTCATATCCACCGCCGATCACCGTTGCCACTGGAATGTTGCGGCGCAGGCAGGCATCGAGGACGAGCCGATCGCGATGCAGCAGTCCTTCATCGCTGAGAGCCAGGCGCCCGAGTCGGTCGTTTCTGTGGGGATCCACACCGGCGTTGTACAGCACCAGATCGGGGCGGACGGTGTCGAGCCGATCGGGAAGGCGATCGCCGATCGTGCTGAGGTAGGTCGCATCGTCCGTGCCGTCGGCCAGGGGCAGATCCAGGTCACTGCGGCCCTTGCGGAGCGGAAAGTTGCTCTGGGCGTGCACCGAGAGGGTGAACACCCTGGGATCCGTCGCGAAACAGGCCGCGGTGCCGTCGCCCTGGTGCACATCCAGATCCACCACCATCAGTCGCTTCACGGCCCCCTCGGCCAGCAGCACGGCGGCGGTCACAGCGCAGTCGTTGAAAATGCAGAAGCCGCTGCCATAGCCGGGATGGGCGTGATGGGTGCCACCGGCCAGGTGGGAGGCGATGCCATGACGCAAGGCCAGCCGCGCCGTCAGCAGGGTGCCGCCCACCGCCAACCAGGTGCGTTGCACTAGGGCATGGCTGTTCGGAAGCCCGATCCGGCGTTGTTCAGCCCGGCCGAGCTGTCCTCGGCTGAAGGCCTGGTGATAAGAGCGATCGTGAATGCGTTCGAGGTCGCGGCGGGCGATGCTCACGGGCCGTTTCACCGCATCGGGCCTGATCCAGCCGCGTTCCAGCAGCAGGTCATGCAGGAGGCGGAATTTCGCCATCGGGAAGCGATGGCTGCTGGGCAGTGGAGTCGAGTAGCGCGGGTGGTAGACGATCGGCAGGGGCACCGGCGGCTCTGTCGAGGCGAAGGATGTGCACCAGACTGCCCGGATCCCTCAGGAATCCGACTGCGATGGCGGCAACGCCTGATTTCAATAGTGCCGCCGAGAAGCGCGCCCGTTTCGGCAAGGTGTTCGCGCCGCGGGTGGAGAAGCTGATCGAGGCTCTGCAGGCTGTGGCCAAGACGGCCAATCTCGAGATCTACGACTTCGACGATGCCTTGGTGAAGAAGCTGTTCATCGAGCTGGCGCGGCGTTTTCGCGCCACCGCCCACCGCTTCGGCATTGATTTTGAGATCACCGTCGACGGTGAGGTGGTCGACTGACGGTTGCGGCGGGCTGCACCCCTTGCCGATGCGTCCCAAGCTGAGCCAAGCTTAAGACAATCGAAAGAACTGCCATGAAAGCCGGACCCTCCTGCCCGATCCATCTGGGCACCCTCGACTCGCCCGACTACTGGACCGATAACGCTCTGGTGGCCGCTGTGCAGCCCGCCAGTGAAGTGGAGTGGCGCCACTGGGCTGCCTGGACCAGCGAGCAGCAAGCCCGCCGTCGCACCCGTAACGTGCCCCGTTAAAGGGCATGGCATGGGCGCTGGAGACACAGCCTGGGAGCAACTGGGTCGCCATCTGAGGGAAACCAATCTGCTCGGTTCGATCCAGAGCACGCTCTACTGGGATCAGAACACACGCATGCCCAGCGGGGGAGCCGCCTGGCGTGGTGAGCAGCTGGCCCTGCTGGCGCGTCAGCTCCATGCCCGCCAGAGCGCTGCCTCCTATGCCGACCTGATCGCCGAAGCTCGGCAGGATTGGCGTGTCGCCATCGCGGCAGCGGGCGCTGCGGCCAATCCCGATCTGGTGGCCCGCGGCCGCAATCTCGATCTTCTGGAGCAGGATCTGCGCCGCCAGCAGGCCCTCGATCCCGATCTGGTCAGTGCCCTGGCCACGGCCAAGGCTGAGGGCTACGACCGCTGGCAGCAGGCCAAAGCCAGCGCCGATTTCAGCCTGTTCGCGCCGGCTCTGGCCCGAATGGTCGCCCTGCGACAGGAGCAGGCCCGCCAGCTGGCGGAACCGCGCAGTTGTTGGGAGACCCTGGCCCAGCCTTTCGAGCCCGATCTCAGCCTGGAGCGACTTCAGCAGTTGTTTGCGCCCTTGCGCAAGCGGTTGCCGGAACTGCTGGATCAGCTGCGCAGCGGTCCGAGGCCCACATCCCTCAGTTGGGATCTGCCTGCCGCGACTCAGCAGCAGCTCTGTGATCAGCTGCTCACCGACTGGGGCCAGGATCCGGCGCTCACCTGCGTGGCCGCATCCCCGCATCCGTTCTCGATCACCCTTGGCCCCAGGGATTTCCGGATCACCACCCGGGTGGTGGCCGGTCAGCCCCTCTCCTGTTTCCTGGCCACGGCCCATGAATGGGGGCATTCGCTTTATGAGCAGGGGTTGCCCACCGCGAGCCATCAGTGGTTTGCCTGGCCCCTGGGGCAGGCCACGTCGATGGCCGTGCACGAGAGCCAGTCGCTGTTCTGGGAAAACCGGGTGGCCCGCAGCCTCCCCTTCGCCGAACGCTGGTGGCAGCGATTTGCGGCGGCGGGTGCCCCGCTGGGTTCAGCGCGGGAGTTTTGGCAGGCGATGAATCCGATGGCGCCGGGCTGCAATCGCGTCGAGGCGGATGAACTCAGCTACGGGCTACACATCATGATCCGCACGGATCTGGAGCTGGCCCTGCTGGAGCAGGGGCTGGCAGTGGACGATCTGCCGCAGGAATGGAACCGTCGCTACGAAGAGCTGCTTGGGGTCAAGCCCGCTGATGACGCCGAGGGGTGTTTGCAGGATGTGCACTGGAGCGAGGGCTTGTTCGGTTACTTCCCCTCCTATCTGCTCGGCCATCTCATCAGTGCCCAGTTGAGTGAAGCGATGACCGCGGCGATCGGCGCCCCGGAAGACCACATCGCCCGTGGTGATCTCGGCGGCATGCTCGCCTGGTTGCGCGAGCACGTGCATCCGATCGGCCGTGCCCTCAATGCGGAGCAGCTGGTGGAGCAGGTGAGTGGAAGCCCCCTGTCGGCCGAGCCGTTTCTGGCCTACCTCGAGGCAAAGCTCAGCCGTTTGTCGCTGGCGCTGTCAGGGAGCTGAGAGGTCGATCGAGGTGATGGTGAAGATGCCGTCGTTCCGGTCATGTTCATTGCCGCCATTGAGCAGATCTTCAAAGGCGAAGCTGCTACCGCTGAGCAGATCGAAATGGCGATAGTCCCTGGCATTGGCACTGTCGAAAGCGGTCAACATCTGGCCTTTGCCGTTGTTGATGATCGGAGCAAAAAGTTGGCCGGCTGTGAGTTGGATTGATCCTTTGCTGGTGGAATCAAAATCGGCAACAATCGGCGCGTCTGGCTGCAGCCTGCGTGACCAGGCCTCGTTGAGGTACTCGCTGTCTGAGGGTGGGAGACCATTGATGCTGCCAGTCACGTCATCAATGGCGTAAAAGAAGAGTTGATTGGTGTAGTCGGCGTTGCGGGAATAGCTGTAGTTCACCGTGGTCTTTCTTCCCTCAAGGGAGTCCGGAAGGAAGCGCAGATCCAGCAGGGCTCCCACGACTTCGTCGTTAAAGGGGGATGTCGAGTTTAATGGGTTAATGGAGTCGAAATTGGCGTCACTTTGCAAGGCGAGTTGACGCGCCGATTGAGAAAGTAAATCCCAGGTTTTGATGCGATTCAGGCCCAGTCTTTCGATTGCTGGAGGTTTATAAAATCCTGGTGAATGTTTTTTGTCGAGAATGGAGGGATCACCCTCGGTTGGCCAATAGTAGCGAGCCATGACCTCAAATTCATGGGCTTTTCTGGGATGGCCGGAACCTGCGTTGGTGACCAGAGGTGTGGGGAGCCAATTCTGCCGGTTGGTGTCTGGTGCCAGATTGGAAAGAAGAAGGTTGATGCTTCCGTCGCTTTCGGTGGCAAGTGTGGTGGTTGCATTCGTCTCTCCCGGCAGTTGGCTGGAACCGAGTTGGGCCACAGGATTGATCCAACCAAATGACAGGGTGCTGCCGGCTGAGCCCTTAAGGGAGACCGGCTGGGTGGGTGATCCCTCTCCTCCAACTGGGATTCCGTTGCTATATGTAGGCTGATAATCTGAGGCCAGCTTTAGTAAGATGCTGTTGCCAACTTCTTCTGCGCTGTAGACGTAATATATCGTGTCTTTTTCCATTCCCTCAATGGATGGCTTTTCTTTGCCTGTTAATAATGCTGTTCCTAAGGCAGTGCTGTCATTCCAGTTCGGTGGCTTACTCGTTTTGATCCTGCCGTCGGCTGTGAGCGTGGCCGTCTCATCGATGGGTGTGTAAGCGGTGTTCTGGATGGCGTTCTCGATCAGGAAGGGCTGGTATGCATTTCCGGGGTTTGGTTGATAAATCGTGAATGACCAGAAACCCTGAGCCGGTGCATATGCTGCGATGGACTGTTGATTGGCTGTGGCAGGGAGGGTGATTCGGTAGTTGTAAGTACTCGTGAGCTGAAGTCCGTCGCTATCGCGCTGCGTCGTGGGGTAAACAGCGTCATTGGGGATATTGGCCGCTCCCCCTTCCACGGCGGCCCCGGCGCGGACTAGCCACGATTTCCAGGTATTGGGATAGACCCCGATGTGGTTGTTCGTGATGTGCCACCCGTGGTGTAGGAGTGGAATGCCCTTGGAAGCGTCGTCGGTAGCTTTTTGGAGAAAATTTAGGGCAAAACGATAGGACTCTTGAAAGATCTGGCGCTCTTGTGTTGTCCAGTTGGCAGGCTGCTGAAAGCCCTCTTCTAGATTGAGGCCGATGGCTGCAAAGCGCTCATTGAGATCGTTTTTTCGACGAGAAGAGAGTGCGGAAGGGGGTTGGTAGATGGTGTTGGGGTTTTTCTGTTGGTCCTGAACACTGTTTTGATTGTGGATCCAGACCTGGTAAGCAGGAGGTTGAAAGGAATTGGTGCGGGTATCTGGAATGGGATTAAGCGTGAGGGCTTCCGATACTTGTTTGAAGTAATGTTCGGCCCGTTGTGGAGTGCTCCCGTATAGATCGCGTGCAACTTCAACTCGGATTCCTTCATTGGGTTCGTGTTTTGGTCTTCGGTGCGGGACTGTTCCTGTGGATTTGAAATCCTTTAATGTGGTGATCTGGAAGCCGCTACCTGGTTCAGACCTTGATCCGTTGATGAAGGCACGGGTTGCCGCCATGGCTTCTGCATCCAGCGTGTTCGTGGCGAAGCGCGCTGTGATCCAGGCTCGTGGGGTGTCGATGCGGAGAATGTTGAGTTTGCTACCCGCGATCGTCACTGTCGTGTGACTGCCCTTGTAGTGAGGGCTGTCAGGGCCAGCCAGGAGGATGTATTGGGGAGATGTGCTATTGATCTCTGCAG
This sequence comes from Synechococcus sp. RS9909, assembly GCF_014279595.1. Taxonomy (NCBI): domain Bacteria; kingdom Bacillati; phylum Cyanobacteriota; class Cyanophyceae; order Synechococcales; family Synechococcaceae; genus Synechococcus; species Synechococcus sp. RS9909. Next base: position 1,924,589 of record NZ_CP047943.1, on the reverse strand, counting down.
CGGTCCTGGGGCCAAGAGATCCATTCGTGTTGATGTAGCTATCGAGAACGGCGAGAATGTAATAGAGCCCATCAGGGTTGGCTGGAAGTTGCAGAACCTGTTCCCCATGGTCCCGGCCGTCGATCCGGTTGAGATCCAGCCATGCAGTCATGTAGTACACAGACGCATCAGGTGCCGGTGTCGAGTTTTTGTTCAACCAGCTGGTTATATAGTCTGGTTTAAATAATCTGTTTCTGGGTGCCTCGCTGATCGTATTAAGTGAAAATAATCTATGGGTCTCATTCAGCGGATAGGACCAGATCGTGGCCTCCAGGGTCGCATCGAATATCTTTCTCTCATTCTCTGTGAGATCTCCGAGGCCTGTGCTGCTCTTGAAATCACTCAATAGTGCTGTTGTATTGAGGCCGCTGCCATCGGAAGTGACATAATCCTCAGGCCACGCAATGGTGCTCATTGTGAGGTTTAGGGCTAGTGGATTTCTAGCGGCTTCGCTTGGTGTTGTCTATGCGTTCGTCCTTGCTTGTTGGCCTGCTGTTCATAATCGCTCACTTAGCCTCTGCGGTACTACCCTGAATTTTTGAACCCTGCCCGCCACTGGCGTGAGCAGCTTTATGGGTTGTATGCATAGCGGATTCAGTTCCTGGATCGGCAATTCGCCAGTAGCTTTGTCAGTTAGAGGCAGCGATTCACATCTGCTCTCTTCGCGCTGTTGCAGAAGGTCATCCCTCACCCCATCTGAGAACACCTCTATCTCGTTTTCGATTCCTTCAGTGGCTCATGGGTCATGACCTATGCCGCTGTCGTTGAGTGGTGCCCAAGCCAGGGCGGGCATTGATATCTCGTAGTTGGTCGACATCGCCGGTTCGACGGGGCCCATGCTGGGGTTAAGCGCCTCTTGGCCAGGCTTCTGGGATTAGCTCCCAGCGCCCCATAGCCGAAGAAAAAGCGATGTGTCGCTCCATACCCACGGGTTGGTGCCTAGCGGTGGGGAGTCCCATCGCCGGCTTGCCCATGTCGATGAAACAACTGGAGACCTTCCTCGCCAAGGCTCAAAGCAACGACACGATCCGTCGTGAAGTGGAGAGCTGCGGCACCGACAACACCTGTGTTGCCAAGGTTGCGCTCCGTCACGGTCACAGGTTTTCTCCAGCGAATCTGACCCGCTGGCAGCGAGAGCACCAGTGATCGATCCGCGGCTCCGGCACGTTTTGTGTTTGAGCTGCGACGGCAGCCACGGCGGTGGCTGCCGGCCTTCTACAAGGGATGAGTCCCGCATGAGACCTGGCATGTCGCGAACCTTCAGCAGAGATCTGGCTCAGTCGTTGGCCCTGATGCTGCTGGAGTTGGATGCGGAATTGCAGGAGTTCGCTTTTCAGGTTGACGTGGCCGCTGTTGAACCCTGTGCAGCCCTGGCGACCCCGGAGCCTGAGTTGCTGCCGCCCCTGGGATGATCGATCTGCAGCCGTTGTTGTCGCGCCTGGCAGCGGTTCCTGGCATGGAAGCTGGGGCACCCCGACTCGTGCTCCTGCTCAGCCAGCTTGGGGACTTTGATTCTCTCGAATACGCCCAGGCGCTGGTGCCGGTTCTGCCTCAGCTTGACCGGGTCGGCATCCAGGTTCTGGCGATCGCCATTGGAGACGGCGCCGGCGCCGATCGCTTCTGCGCTTTCACAGGCTTCCCCCGCGAACGACTTCAGGTTGAGGCGGATGCCTCCCTGCATCGTGCCCTGGGATGCTCTCCCGGCCTGCAGCTGCCGGGAGGCCCTTGGCCTGCTTTGTTCCTGATGTGCGCGGGCATCGGTTCGCCCGGAACGCTGGCTGAGGTGGTGCGTGGTTACACCGGGGATCGCAGAGCACCGCAGTGCTTCGATGACGAGGCGGTGGTTGAAACCGGGGTGTTGCCAGCGTTTCCTGCAGCTCTCTTTCGACGTGCTGGCGGCCATGGCTTTCAGCGTCCGTTCGAATTGGCCACTGTGCGTTTGCGCAACATGAACGAGGTGTTGCGTCGCTGGCGCACCTATGTGCCCGATGACCGTTTCATCACTCAACGGGGTGGAACGTTTCTGTTGGCTGCCGATGACTCCCCGCTTTACGTCCACCGGGATAGGGGGATCCTCGGCTTCTCGGCCACCATGCATCGGCCCCTGGCGTTCCTTGATCCCTGGTTGCAGGCTGATGCAGCAGCTTGAGATGGCCGACGGGGCGCTTGGGGCATTACCTCCCTGGCGCCCCCTCCTGCGTGCCGCTCGGCAACGGGAGGGTCGCGCCCCTGGGGCTGGTTGGCTGCAACTGGCCACGGTGTCCGCGGAGGGCTGTCCTCGGGTGAGGACGTTGGTGTTTCGCGGCTGGAGTGCCCAAGGGGAGCTGGAGTTGCTCACCGATACGCGCAGTGAGAAGCCCAACGACCTTCGGCATCAGCCCAGGGTGGAACTGTGCTGGCTGTTTCGCAAAACCCGCGAGCAATTTCGTCTGCGCGGCCTCGCCCGGGTCATCGATGGCGAGCAGGATCACGAGGCCCTTGAGCATCACTGGCAGCGGCTCACGCCTCGGGGGCGTGCAGTCTGGGACTGGCCCCAGCCAGGAGGCCCCTTCAAGACGGAGGGCCCCTGGCCTGAGCAGATCCCTGATGGTGTCCCCCAGCCGGACGTGTTTGCTTTGATCAGAGTGCAACTGGAGCGGGTGGAGCAGCTCGATCTCAAACCCCACCCCCATCGCCGTCGCTGCTGGTTGCGGGATCAGGGTTGGCCGGAACAGCACCTCAACCCTTGAGGCTCCAAAGCGCCAATCCACCACCCCGACCGCGGGCGGCCAGCCAGCCGGAGGGATCACGCCGGATCAGGGCAAAAAAGGGTTGACGACGTGGCTCTGTTGTTGGGTTGAGTGGGCGCTGCAGCAGCGTTTGATTGCTGAAGCTCAGGGAGAGGTTGTCGAACTGAAAGCGCAAGAGGGGCCGTTGGCCATGGAGTTGAGCGATGCCTCGAAAACGAAGCTCCAGAGCTCCCAGATTCACCGCGTTGCTGATGGAGAGCGATCCATCACCCGTCTCGCTCAGTTCCAGTCGGGCGTTGATAAGGCGCAGCATCCAGCTGGTGACAGCGCTGGTTTCCGTGCCGCTGCGAGACCAGACACTCTGTAGGCGCCAGGATCCCTGCAGGTCGGAACTTCTGATGCCAGTTCCCTCACGGCGGACTTGTTGCTCAAGCTTGAGCAGCTCACTGCTGCTGGGTGGATGCATCATTCACCCGAGGCTGAGATACCAGCGCAGCAGTGCCATCACCTGACCGGCCGGCCCCACTCCGCTGATCCATTCACCGATCAGGGCGGCGACGAAGCCGAGCATGGCGACACGTCCATTGAGTCGCTCAACTGCGATCAGGGCGGAGGTGTTCCATGGCTTCCGGGAGCTGAGGCTCTCCCCGAAGCTCTCCAGCGGCTCGTAGAGGTAAGGATCAGGAGGCATCGGAGCGAGGTCGGATGCTGGGAGCTTATTCAGCCTTCGCTGGAGCTCGATCCAGCCTGGCTGATCTTCCAGAAGGCAAGGCTGGTGGCCGCAGCTCCGAAGCCGAGCATGAGGGTGAGAAGAGATTCCGTGGTCATGTCAATGATGCGTTGTATTTCTTGACCAATCCTGGCAGGTCGTGCGCTTGAGTGCGCGCATGCCTGAATGGGTGATCGCTTGGGCGCCGTTGGATGTCAACGTTGCAGATCCGGCCCCTCCAGCCCAATCAGGTGGATCGGCTCACGGATTGGGCCCGGCGTGAGGGTTTCGCGCCAGGCCTGGGCGATGTGGAGATCTACCGCCATACCGACCGTCAGGGGCTCTGGATCGGTTGGCTGGGCAGCGAGCCGGTTGGCTGCATCGCTGGCGTCAAGTACAACCTCGCGTACGGCTTCATCGGGTTGTACATCGTGGTGCCTGAGCACCGGGGGCGGGGGTATGGGCGACAGCTCTGGCAGCACGCCCTCGACCATCTCGCCGATCTCCCCTGCGTGGGTCTGGAAGCCGCGATCAACCGGATTGAGGATTACGCCGGCTGGGGGTTCCGTTCGGCCTCACCCACCAGTCGCTGGCAGCGGATCAGTCAGCAGATGAGTCAGCAGATCAGTGGCGAGGCTGCTGCGCTTGTGGGCCCTGCCCTGCCGGAAGGGATGCGCCTGCTGGAGGGAGGGGCGATTCCCCAGGCCGCAGTGCAGCTCTACGACGCTCAACGGGAACCGAGTCCGCGCCCTCACTTTCTCGCTGATTGGCTCGCCCATCGCGCCGGCACCGTCAAGGCCCTGATCGATGGCGAGGGTCGCTGCCATGGCTTCGGCCGCATCCGCCCCTGCCTGTTGCCGCGGGGGGAGGGGTGGCGCATCGGGCCGCTCCTCGCTGACACGCCTGCCTTGGCGGCATTGCTGATCCAAGAGCTACTGAGCCAGCATCCGGGGGTGGTGCTGATCGATTCGCCCGGAGCCAACCCCGGCGCTGGGCCGCTGCTGGCTGATCTGGGTTTTGAGCGGGTGGGCGGAACCCTGCGGATGTATCGCGGCCCCTGTCCTGCGGTTTCCTTGGATGACGTGTTTGGTCTGGCCTGCCTGGAGCTCGGTTGATGTGCGGTCGCTTTGCCTTGAGCAGCGAGGTCAACGGTTTGCCGGCGCCGCTGCGGGAGCGGTTGGATGGGGAGCACCGGCGTCATTACGCCCCCAGGGATCTGATCCGTCCCGGTGAACCGCTGCTGGCCCTGCGGCGCGACGAGGGCCACACCGAGGCGTCCCTCATGCTCTGGGGGCTGATTCCCTCCTGGAGCAAGGATCCCTCCACCGGCCCCAGGCCCTTCAATGCCCGCGCGGAAACCGTGGCGGAGAAGGCCAGTTTCAGTGGCGCCTGGCGACACCGGCGCTGCCTGATTCCGGCCACCTCCTTTTTCGAGAAGGGCCATCGGATTGTCCGGGACGATGGTGAGCCCATCTGGATCGCCGGCCTCTGGGAGCGCTGGCTCGGGGCCGATGGCAGTGAGGTGGACACCTGCACCGTGCTCACCACCGAGGCCAATGCCCTGATCAGGCCCCTCCACGACCGGATGCCGGTGCTCATTCCCGCAGGCCTGGAGGAGGCCTGGATGGCGCCCAGTGACGGTGCGGAGTTGCGCGCTCTCGAGCCTTTGCTGAGTGGTTGGGCCCCGGACGGCTGGCAGGCCCGGCCGCTGACACCGTCGCGCGCTTCAGCGGAGGCGGCGGTGCAGGGCTCACTGTTCTGAGCCGGGGCTGCATCCGTTGAACAGATCCCGCCAGCGCTGCAGCAGCTGCTCCACCCGACCCTGCAGCTGGGCGATCGGGTCGGCATCCGCCTCCCCCTCGCCCAGGTCCTTCACACTCCAGAAGGTGATCTGGTCCTCCCAGTCAGGGCACTGGGCCTGGACCATGGGGCGATGGGCTTCGGCATCCACCGCCACCACGAGTGTGGCCTGCTCGAGCTCCTGGCCGCTCACCTGATGCGGCAGGGCCAGCTCCGCTGGATCCAGCTCCACCCCTCGCTCCCGCAGGGCCGCCAGAGCCTCCTGGGCCATTGGACCTACGTTGCCGCTGTCGGGCCTCACCCCCAGACCGGCTGAGCAGGCCCGCACCTGCCCCTCAAGGCCGAGCTGATGGGCCCTGTGGTTGAACCACTGCTCAGCAAAGCGACTGCGGAAGTAGTTGCCGGTGCAGAGAAACAGAACGCGGTCCATGGAGGCATCAGCGGGGGCCGGGGTCGGGTTGGCTGCTGATCACGCCCTGTTCCAGGGGCAGCAGCTCTTCGTCGTCGCCGGCGCGGCTGCGCACCGGAGCACTGAAGCCACGGGCGCGGGCGCTCTTGACTTCAAAGGGGCCTGGGGTGCCGGTGGGCACGGCCAGACGCAGGGCGAAGGGCTGGGAGCCCGGATCCACATCGCCGATCGATCCCACCCGGGTGCGGTTCTGCAGCACCGGTTCGCCGCTGCTATCGAGGATGCGCGCATAGACGTCGGTGTCGACCACGGGACGGCGGCCGGGGTTCTCAACGGTGCCCGTGAGCACGTAGCAGCTCGCCCCCGGCTGGGCGCCTGGATCGGTGGCGGCGCAGGGGGCCAGCGCCACGGCGGAGAGCTTCAATTCCGCCGCCAGGGCTGCCGGTGGACGCAGCACCACGGTGGCTATCAGAAGGAGGGGCAGGATCAGACGCGAGATCACGACAACCATCTCAGGCGGGTGCAAGCCCCTGCAGAAGGACGTATTCATAGGCGGCGACGCCGGCCAGGGCCAGCAGGATGGTGAGGACCAGCCATTTGCCATTCATGGGTGGTGCGCCAGTCGGGTTCCATCCCGATGATGGTCGGGAACGTCTCAAGTTGCAGTCATGGCCACTGGATGGTTTCAACGCCTGTTTCCAGCCAACGTCACCTCAGAGTTTTCAGGACGTCGCATCGCCCTCTGGCTGTTTGTTCCTCTCACCGTGGTGACGTTGTGGCGCAGTCAACACCATCTCTTCGCGGCCGATGGTGGTGCCCAGTCGATCGCTCACATTCCCCTGGATGCCTATCCACCCGCTGCAGAGCAAACGATCGTGGGCGTCTTCGCTCTCTGGGGACTCTCCCAGCTGATCCTCGCTTTGCTGGAACTGTTGGTGCTTGTGCGTTACAGGTCTCTGATACCGCTTTTTTACCTGCTCACGGTGTTCGAATACCTGATGCGCGGCTTGGTCATCCCTGCCCTCAAGACCATCCCGACCACGGCTGAGGCCCCAGGCGCATTGATCAATCTGCCCATGGCCGCCGCAGCTCTGGTGTTGCTGATACTCAGTCTCTGGCCAACCCCGTCAGCTGACCCTCCAGTGGCACCAAGGACCGCCGCCTGATCTGCAGAGATTTCAGATTCGATCCGGATCGAGGGGCAGACCGCGCAGGCCGAGGGCCAGCTGGCGGGCGGCCAGAAGGCCTGGATAGAGGAGATTGGCGCGCCTTCGATTGCGGAAGAGGCCGTGGAGGAGTTGCAGCATCGGATCGGTGGGCGTCAGCTGGCGGCAGAGCACGGCAATCGCTTCACTGCCATGCCACACCCTCTCGCCGTCGAGCAGAACCGCCCCGTTGTTGAGGTTGAAACCGCGTTGGCGCAGATCCCGGCGCAGTCCGTGGTCGGCACGACCATCGCGGATCTGCAGGTCGGGGATTCCCCCCAGGAGTTCACTGCGAAGGGCGAAATGGCGGCAGAACGGGCAGCCGCCGTCGTAAACGAGGGTCAGGGACATCTCTCCAGTCTGACGGCAAAGGCAGGGAGTCGCAGAGCGGTAGGTTGATGCAATTGATCACACCACGGGATGTCCGACAAGGCGCTGTTGAAGGAGGTGGCCCAGGAGCTCTGGTCCAGCGTGAAAAAGCTGCGTCCGGGCCTCCCCCGCGATTCCCGCCTGGAGCTCACGCTCAAAGCCCTGATGGTGATCGGTGATCTGGCCGATCAGGTGCAGGCGGCGGTGATTGTGGGCCTTGTCGCTGAAATGGAACCTCCCGAAGACGAACCGAAGGGGGACGACGTCACCACGACCCCAGGGAGCGAACCGACGGTGGAGCAGACCCCGGACGGACGCAGGGTGGTGCGCCGCCGCTCCAGCTCAGCCGGCTGAGCTGGAGCGGCGGCAAGCCTCACTCCAGCTGAGCCCAGCTCATGGTGGCGTTGTACTGGCGGCACCAGATCAACACTGACCGTTGTTCGCTGGTTTTGAGATAAGCCGGCAGCCCGTAACGCTGGCTTCCTCTGGTTGACTTCAGTGGCGCCACGACGTGGAACGTTCCCGGTGTCAGCGGGTACGCCGGCGCTGGACTGTTCTCGAGCGGCATGGCCATGGGGCTCACCACCACGAACAGGTCTGGTGCCTGATCAGTCGTTCGGAAGTCTTGGCTGAACACCAGCGTGGCGTTGCCGTTCCGCCGTTCCAGGTGCACCTGCCCAGCGGCAGGGTGTTCCGCCGCCAGGAACCGGCCGCTGCGTTGGATGGCCTGGGCGCTGGCCTGGAGCGGAATCAGGCTGAGGCCAAGGGCGGCCGCCGCAAGCGAAGTGCGCTGAAGCATCGGGTTGACCCACACATCGTCCATCTTGATTGGATCTGCTGGAACCGCCGGCATCAGCCCAGCAGCGCCATGCCGCGCCGGTGAATGGCTTGGGCGTAGTCGGTCCAGGTGCCCTGCCCCCAGTAACGGAAGCAGCTGGTCTCCAGCAGCAGCAGATGCAGGAGGGCTTCCTGATAGTGGGCTGTTGAGGTGATCGCCGAGTCGCTGGCGACGCTTGCATCGAAATGGTGATGGAATCTGGCGCTGAGTTCCTGCATCGGCTCCAGCACGTTGTCGTATCCCTGCACCCAGCTGAGATCGTTGGTCCATGAGGATCCCTCCATGGCAAAGGAGGGATCGGCCTGCTGCAGTCGCTCGATCGCAGCCTGCAGAGCTGCCGGCGTCGGGGTCGATCCCACCGCCTCCCAGAGCCGGCTCTGGCCTACGGCCTGAATGATTGGGAATGCACCGGCATCGATCCCCGCGGCTGCCAGCAGCTCGAGGTATTCCGTGCCGTTGATGGCCACGCAGCCGTCACCCTTATCCCGTATGCGCCGGTTCGCCTGCCGGAAGGCTTCAGGAAACTCGTTCATCATCACGCCCCCGTTCTCACCATCGGCGATCTGGGTCACCAGGGCGGGCATCGTTGTGGTGCCCAGGGGGAGGCGATCCAGCCCGAGCGCTTCGTCGCAGGGTTGCATCTGCCCCACGAGCTTGGTGTCGGAGCCCTGGGTCTTGATCAGAGCTGTGATCGCAATCTCCTCACCGCTGGAACTGCAGACCACCAGTCGGTTCGGCACCAGGCACTGCTCCCGGCTCAACGGCGCACCGTCCAGGTTTTCCACGCTGTGCTCCTGCACCAGCAGCCACTGATAACCGCTCTCCCGTAGGGCGGTGATGAAGCTGAACAGGGTGTCGGGATGGTTGGGCAGATGCATTTCCGGTGGCGAAAAGCCGCGCACCCTCAGAAGCGCTTCATCACCGAACATCGCCGCAAACTGATGCTGCCAGGCACTGATCTGCAGCTTCAGATCCGGGATCGGTGTGGAGGGGGCGACGGCATGGCTCCAGAAGCTGCCGAGAAACTCCACATGGCCCTGCATCTCCGGGTCGCAGGCCAGGAAGCGGAGTGCGCCGGTGATGTCGTCACGCCCCATCTGGGTCACACCCCAGAGCAGGTTGCCGGAGTAATCGAGCATGATCCGCGGTGCGCAGCCCTCACTGATCAGCTCGGGAATCAGCTCGGCCATCCGCCGGTAGCAGTGGGCAAATGGCTCGGCGTTGTGGTTCTCCCCCTCGCCGGGGTGGTCCAGCATGTATTGCAGGTGGGAGATCAGGGCTCCATCGGGTCCGGCGGGGATCGTGGGCTGATGCATGTGCAGCGCACAGGCAAAGGCGGAGCGGATCATGTTCAGCTGCAGGCCTGCACCGAAGGGCTGGGGCCCTGGGGGCCGTTGCATCAGGGCCTGAAGCCCGATCTCCCGCCCGGAGATCGGCGGCAGAAGCGGGGTGGTGATCGTCATGCTCCAGTGATCGCGAAGAAGGGGGCCTTGCCAAGAGGGAGGCCGCCCCTCCCGGATGGAAGAGACGGCCTAAGTCGCTCGTTGATTCATCGGTTTCCTGTCGACAACTGAACGCGAATCAGAAAAGAAAATCCAATGCGAAGGACAGTGAGTGAAGCGAAAGGAAAGACGAAGCAGCTGGCTGGTGGCGCCTGGGGCCAGGGGTCCAAAGGGGGAGGGAAGTTGAACTCCTTGGGGCACCTGTTGCTGCGGAACAGCTGACTGCGGAACAGCTGACTGCGGAACAGCTGACTGCGGAACAGCCTTGCGGTGCAGATGGAGCGCCGATCGACGTGGCGAAACCGAATCAGTGCCTATCGAAGGGCTGACCCTCCCAGATGGGTGGAAACTGTTGGAGCAGGGGCCAGAAGGTCAGGTTGCTTCTTTGAGTTGCTCGGGTGGAGTGTCGGCCATCATTCGGTGCCTCCGATCTCGATGCTTCAAGTCTTGGTCGTCTGGAACACAGGCGCAATCGGTGTAAAGGCCCATTGCCTGAAGTGCTCAGCGAATCGAGATTGGAGATGACGTGCCCGCATCAGAGTGCAGGCCGATGGCGAGATCAGCCGCGCTGGCTGGGGCGCCTGGTCGCCAGCGTCGAGGAAACCCCAGCCCTCCATCACCCGTTTTCGCGGTACGCCAGTACGGCTGATGGCATGCCCTGTCCGGCAAGGTCAAGAAATCGCACGTTTCCTTCCCACTGGGGGATAACGGCTTGAGGCTGCATGCACCTCCGAAACGGCATCCATGGGATTGATGCACTGCCCCCTCTGTGTTGGCCTGGCGATCCTCTCGGCGGTTCGTTTCTCAGCCCATGTTCTGATGCTGTTGCAGCTGGAGTTGCTGCGCACCGACGGTGCCGAACACCCTGCCAATCTGCTGGGCACGATGTTCGAGCTTTAGTGCTGCCAAGGTTCTCGGTGCTGTACCGATCCTTCGCATCATCAGTGGTCATCCGGGTTCTGATCCGCAGCCTCCCGCTCTTTGACCCGATTTTGAAACTGCTGCAAGTGACGCCGTCGCCGGGCGACGGGCGCGCCGACCAGCAGGGCGATCAGGCCAAAAAACAACAGGGTGAGCAGCAGCTGAGAGAGCGAGGCCTGGGGAAACACGCTGGCGGCGAGTTGGTCGACCGCGTTGCTGATCGGATTCACCGAGTCGCTTGCCGTCGTTGCCATCATCGCCGCTAGACATAAAGCCATCGTAGTTTGGTAGTATCCTCTTGCCATGTTGATGACCCCCCGGGCGAGATGCCAGAGACCAAGGCCTGCAGCGTCTGTCTGAGTGAGATCCCGTTCACCGCTGAAGTGTGCCGGGCCTGCGGCACCCGGATCTAAGGGGTTCAATGCGATACCTGCTTCAGTTTCTGCCCCGAGGGAGCGCGGATCAGTCGCTGTTGCGGGCAGGAATAGAAGCTGACCGGCTGCCGACCCTGCTGCTGGAACTGAGCCTGAACCCGCAGCGAGCGTTGGTGGAGCCCGACAAACTCACCCTCTCCACTTACAGCCTGTTCGGATTGATTACGCGGCACGAGGAATTGTCTTGGGAGAAGGTGGCGGGCTGTTCCCACCGAGCCGGGGTGGTCTGGGATGCAATTACGATTGAGACGAGCGGAAAGATAGCGGCGACCATGACCTGTCTCTCCAAGCGCCATGGTTGCGGCTGTCTTCCGCAAGTAGGACAACCGAATGCATGGGAGGCTCTGCCTCGTTGATTCGAGCATGGTGCTGTTGACCGAAATAGCGTCGCAATAGATGCGTGCTTGGTGCAGACGCATTGGCTTTCGCCGATTGAGATCACAGCAATGGCATCTTGCTTCTTAGGCCGCTTTGCGGTCTTTTGTGGCTTGTTGCTGATTGTTCGATGGATCCACCACCGATTCCGCCGTTGCCACCGGTGGAGATTCGAAAGGAGAGTCGTCAGGCACCGGGGCTCACCGTCGAAGAGTTTTCCCTGCAGATCGATGGACGTCCGCTCGATTGCGGCGCCGCCGAACTCGGTGCTGGCAACCGAGCCCCCTATGCCTACCAGCCCGGTGGGGGTGCCTATTCGGGGGAGCTGCAGATGCATGCTGCCCGCTGCCGCCTCAGCTTCTGAGGCCCGACGCTTCGGACGTGCAAGCCCTCAGACGCACCATTCCTGATGCACCCAGGCCAGTTGCTGGTGGGTGAGGGTGAGAAGTTGAACATGGAACGCCTCGATGCGCCGCTGCAGTTCCCCATCCGACTCCTCCACACCGGTTTGCCGGGCGTAGGACGTCAGGATCTCCTCAATGAGGCCGTGTTCGGGGAAGACCATGGGCCTGCGGCTGGAGGCCGGTGGGGGCGTCCCATGGTCACCGCAAAATGGTCGCCTGGCTACGCCAAGGCCCGTTGGAACACCGCTTCTTCCGGGGTGGAATCACGAGGGGGCGGCGTCAGTTCTGCGCATCACAGGCATCCAGGGTGATGCGCCACTCCCCGTCATCGCCCCTTTCTTGGAGAAAACCGCCATTGCCTTTGCTCCACCAGGTGACGTCTCGGTCGGCGCTGTAGCGGGCACCGGAGCCGGAGGCCACCTGGGGCAGGGTGAGGCGGCGCCCGTCGGGCAGGCGCAGGCGCACGAACGACAACGACTGATCGCTGAGGGAGCCGTATTGCGCTTCGATGATCTGCCCACCGCCGCAGCGGTAGCGAATCGTGTCTCCCTGCACGACGGACAGGCTGATCAGGCCAACCAGCAAGGTGCCGGGCAGGGTGAAGGCGGGCATGGGGTCAGTGCTTGAAGCGGCATCGTCATGATGCCGATGCTGTCACCCATACTCATGGCCCCGCACAGGATCTCGCCATGGTGGTGCTTGGACGCCAGGCCATTCTTCAGGCGATCGAGGATGGGGTGATCACGATCACCCCCTTCTGCCTTGACCGGGTGGGGCCTGCGTCGGTGGATCTGACCCTGGCCAACACCTTCCGGGTGTTTCGCAAGGTGCATGAAGTGATCGAGGTGCGTGAGCACACCGATTACCGCGCCCTCACCGACCGGGTTGAGGTTGCCGACGGCCAACACATCCTGATCATGCCCGGCGAGACCGTGCTCGGGATCACACGCGAACGTCTGCGGCTCGGCCCCGGACTCTGCGGCTGGCTGGAGGGACGCAGCCGCTTCGCCCGACTGGGATTGATGGTGCATATCAGTGCACCGTTCATGGGGCCTGGGATCGACAGCCAGCAGGTGCTGGAGATGAGCAATTTCGGCCCGGCGCCGCTGGCGGTGTATCCCGAGACACCGATCTGCCAGTTCATCTTCCAGCGGATGGACGGCGATGAGCATTACGCCGGCCGATTCGCCGGTCAGACCCAGAGCAGTTTCTGACGGAGGTGGGTTCAGGCCGTGGGGCGCTGCTCCTGAAGCCTCAGGGTTTCGTAGGCCTGCCAGAGACCCTGCACCTCGGCGCAGTGCGCCTGCCGATCGCAGACGCGGTAGCGGCCTTCGCCGACCGCATCAATCGTGGAGCCACGGGAGGTCGCGCAGATGCGACTGACGAAAGCCATGGGATGGAACGCAGTGCTGCTGTTGTCCTATGGCCGCCCGTGACCCTTTTTTCAGAGCAATTTCATTTCGACATCATCCCGAAGAAATGAAAATGGGAGGATCGACCCACACGATCGCTGATCGCCGATGGTGATGCCCCCGATGCAGCCGCCTTTCCCTCCAGGCGATGCGCCGGAGTTCAAGCGTTGCAGCTCCTGCCTCTCGGAGATTCCTTCGGAGGCTGAGGTCTGCCGAGCCTGTGGCACCCGACTGGAAGGGATTCAGTGCGAGGCCTGTCGATCGTTCTGTCCCCATGGAGCCACGCTCTGCCGGTATTGCGGCAGCAGCCTTGAACGTTTCAACAGCCTTGGGCGCTCCAGCAGGCCTGGCGATCGCAGCGATGTTCTGGCCGGTTTGCGCACGATGGTGATCGAAGCCGAGCTGCTGCCCACGCTGCTGCTGGAGCTGAGCCTCAATCCGCAGCGGGTGGTGGTGCAACCGGAGAAACTCACCATCTCTTCGTACAGCCTGTTTGGCCTCACGGCCCGGCATGAGGAGTTGCCCTGGGAGAAGGTGGCCGGGTTTTCGCATCGATCCGGCCTGTTCTGGGATGCGATCGCGATCGAAACCCGCGGGCAGACGGCCGCCACGATCTCCTGTCTCTCGAAGCGCAATGCAGGCAAGCTGAAGAAGCTGCTGCAGTCGCTGGAACGCTGACGTCGTGGTGACGCTGCCGCGCGTTGCGCCCGACGAATGGGCTGGTGACAACATGGATCCGGGCCGTTGGAAGGCCAACAGCACGGCCGGTCGTGCTGTGGTGAACGTTCTGACAGTCGAGCCCACTCGCCTCCGCTGGGGCACGCCCTTGATGCGCTGACGGGCTGCGCTGCCGTCAGGATGGAACGGAACGGCTGGGGAGCGTCATGGCAACAGTTCTGGTCACCGGCGCCAATCGGGGCATTGGCCTGGAGTATTGCCGGCAGTTGCAGGCGCGGGGCGACCAGGTGATCGCGATCTGCCGCGAGGCATCGGCGGAGCTAGAGGCCCTGGGGGTGCGGATTGAAGCGGGGCTGGATCTTGCTGCTGCGTCGGCGCCCGCCGAGTTGGTGGCTCGCCTGCAGGGGCAGCCGCTCGATGTGGTGATCCTCAACGCCGGCATCTTGCAGTCGATGGGGTTGGCGGATCTCGATGCCGAGGGCATCCGCCGTCAGTTCGAGCTGAATGCCTTGGCGCCGCTGCTGCTGGCGCGGGCGTTGCTGGATCAGATGCCGCGAGGGGCCAAGCTGGCCTTGATGACCAGCCGCATGGGGTCGATCGCCGACAACAGCTCCGGGGGCTCCTATGGCTATCGGATGTCGAAGGTGGCCTTGAACATGGCCGGCAAGTCGCTGGCGATCGACCTTCAACCCCGGGGGATCGCGGTCGCGCTTCTGCATCCGGGGCTCGTGCGCACCCGCATGATCAACTTCAACCCCAATGGCATTGCTCCGGAGCAGGCGGTGGGTGGCCTGCTGGCTCGCATCGATGCCCTCACTCTTGAGACCAGCGGCAGCTTCTGGCATGCCAACGGCGAGTTGCTGCCTTGGTGATGATGAGCACAGGCCATGGGCTTTGATCCACGCCAGTGGGGACCCTCTTCTGGCGCCCGTGCGGCCCAGCGGGTCACCATCAATATGGACGCGCTGCTGGCCGAGAATGAGGCCCTGCGTCGGGAGGTGCGGCGCTTGCAGCGGGAGCTCGAGCGGCAGCTGTACCACCAGCGGCATCAGCAATGGGTGCAGCCGCCGCAATGGCAGGAGGAACCTTCCGCCAGCCCTGCGCCGCGGGTGAGTGCCGAGCAGGTGCGTCGCTGGGGCGAGGCAATGGCTCGGCAAGCCGGCTGGGCCGACCTGCGGCAGAGCGGGCTGGAGGCTCTGGTGGATCGACTCAACCGCAACAGCTTTCATCCGCAACTCAGTCTTGAGCAGCGTCTTGACCGGCTGGTGAGCGGGTTGGGCACCGACCTGATAAAGGCGGTGGGCATCAAGGTGACCAAGAAGCGTGCTGTCGTTCTGGCGGCCTTTGCCCTTTACGGCGTGCGGGCCAGTGAGTGGCTGGATGAGGATCCGGCCCGGGTGGTGGCGGAGCTGCGCAAGCGGCTGCGTCCGCATAGCAGCCGGCGCACCCACACGGATCAACGCAGTACGGATCAACGCAGCAGTGATCGCTGGCAGACCAACAACCATGCCTCGAACTCTCGCGCTGATGCCCTGGCAGTGCTGGGTCTGCAGGCCGGGGCATCTCAGGAGGCGATCAAGCTGGCGTTTCGGCACTTGGTGAAACAGCACCATCCCGATATGGGTGGCTCTGCCGAGGCTTTCCGGCGGGTGACAGAGGCCTATCAGCGCCTGGTGGCCTGAGGGTGGCTTGGTTCTTGACCGGCAACGGGCTCAAGAGGAGCAGCTGTAGTGGGACAGGCCGCCGGTATTGAACAAGTCGCGGGGCCTGAGGCGGTCGTAACGGGCAGCACGGTCTTCGGAAAGATCGGCGTAGGGGGCGCTGAACACCTCCTGCAGCTCCTGGATCAGGCTGTGGTCTCCCTGTTCCGCGTGCTGGTAGGCGGGGGCGATCAGCCACTCGCGCCAGGTGATGGCGGGGTTGACGCGACGCATCGCGGCCGACGTCTCCTCCAGGGTGCCGTTGGCCGCGAGTTGCGCGCGCCATTGCTGCAGCCAGCTCTCCCACTGCTGATCGAGTGTGCTGGAGCTCGGCCCATAGAAGCCGGGGTGCAGATCGGAGGCCTGCTCCGGGATGGCAGACAGCAATCGGAAGCTGCGGCTGTAGTCAGCTCTGGAGGCCATCAGCAGCTGCAGCAGCTTGGTCACCAGCTCTTCGTCGTAGGCCTTGAGACCGAGCTTGCGGGCCCACATCGCCTCGAGTTCCTGCCGCATCACGGCAGCGAAGCCTTCGTGGATCGCATCCAGTTGGGCCAGGGCTTCACGATTGCCTTCGAGCAGCGGCCGCAGCGATCGCCAGAACATCCCGTAATTCACTTCCGCCGCCGCAGGCTGGTTGAAGAAGGAGAAGTGCTCACCCCCTCCGGTCCAGGGTTGGAAGCGCGGATCGAACAGTTCGCAGAAGCCGAAGGGGCCGTAGTCGAGGGTGTAGCCCCCGGCGGCGCAGTTGTCGCTGTTGAAGTTCCCCTGGCAGTAGCCGACGCGCATCCAGTCGGCGACCAAGCGCGTCAGCCTTGCGCGGAAGAGGCGGGCCAGCTCCAGGAGCTGCTCAGAGAACGGCAGCGCTGGATCGATCTCAGGCCGGTAGTTGCGCTCGATCAGGTGGTCCACAATCAATTGCAGCTCGGCCATGGCCTCGGGGTGGGCCTGGCTGCGGGCGCGGCGAGCGAACAGCTCGAGCTGCCCCACGCGCAGGAAGGACGGTGCCACCCGGGTGCTGATCGCTGCGGGGTTGTCGACCATCACATCCGGCTCGAAGGAGCGTGACTGGGGGCTGTACCAGGGCCGGCGCACGGTTTCGGCGCGCGACATGTAGAGAGTGAGCGAGCGGGAGCTGGGCACACCGAGGGCGTGCATGAACTCCTGGGCCAGGAACTCACGCACACTGGAGCGCAGCACCGCACGGCCATCGGCACCGCGGCAATAGGGGGTGGGGCCGCCACCCTTGAGCTGCATCTCCCAGCGCCGGCCTGCGTAGACGCCCTCCACGATCGACAGGGCCCTGCCATCGCCGTAGCCGTTGCCGGTGCCGAAAGGACACTGCTGGATGTATTCGGTGCCGTAGATCGAGAGGGCATAGCCCGTCGCCCAACCCCAGGGACGCATCGGTCCTGTGGCCACTGAGGCATCCCCGGAAAACAGTCGGCGGAAACGAGCGTCGTGGGCCAGGGCGTCGCTGAGCCCCAGCTCCGCGAAGAGCGTTGGGCTGTGGGCCACATACTCGGGCTCAGGCAGGGGGGTGGGCGTGACCGGCACGTAATGGCCTGAACGCACCTGGCGAGGCCGGTGATCGTTGCCGTCGTTGGTGGCCTCGGGATCGTGGCGCAGGGCCTCCAGCAGCGAGTAATCCACCCGCTCGGCGAATTGGCTGAAGTCGCTGATCACCGCGGCGCTGCTCTCGTCTGGCGTTGGCATGGCCCGGCTCCTGTCTTGGTCGATGCTATGGAGCGAGCGCTGAGTCAGCCCTGTGGGCTTCCCCAGAGGCGCCGTGGGGATCTATGACTGTGGATAGGAAAGCTCCTCACAGGGCTTTTCTCCTCACACCCTCCGAGAGGCTGCCGCAAGGGGCCTCTTTTTTTGGTCCAGAACAGCAGCTGCCACAGGGGGTGGTCCCGCTGAGCCATGGCCAGCATGGGTCCACTCAGGTTGTTGCTTCGGGATGGGCCGCCGTGTTCCTTTTGCGCTGTTTGGTCTCGCTCTGCTGTTGGGGGGCTGCGGCGGGCGGGATGGTGCAAAGCCAGGCGCTGGCTCGGGCCGCACTGAATCGCTGGACGGTCCGATCCGGATTGCGATTGATCTGAACGATCCGGCCAAGAGCAAAGGCACGTTGGTGCGAGGCAAGCAGCCCACCAGTTTTCAGGTGGGCTACGGCCGCTACGGCGTCACCTGCGCCGGCAGCCGCTTTGAGGAGGGGTACACACCGCTGGGGCGCTTCAAGGTGAACGCGATTCTGAGTGAGGACCAGTTCGTGATGGCTCCGCAACTGATCAAGCAATCCGGCAAGAGCGAAGCCGAGCTCAAGACGATCCTGTTCAAGAACATGAATGCGATCGACTTCAGTGGCGACGGCGAGGTGGGGGAATACGGCATCGGCTACATCAGCCTGGAGCCGGTCGACAGCGTGAAGCAACCGTTCCGATTCAACACATACGACGGCAAATTCCGCTGGTACAGCTTCGCGATCCACGGCAGCAACAACGAGGCCCGCATCGGTGAGAAGGTCACCGGTGGCTGCCTGAATGTGAAGGAGCCGATCCTCAAGACCCTGCTCAAGACCGTGAAGCTTGGCGATGAGGTCATCGTGACGGCCGACCATGGCCCCTGCACGCCCTGAGTGGTGCCAACCGCTCACCAGAGCGTCTGACAAGGGAACGTGGTAAGTTCGGGGTCGGCGCTCAGCAGCACAAGCCGCTCCAGTTCGGCCTGGGCTGCCAGCATGCGGTCAAAGGGATCACGGTGCGGATGGCTGTAAGCACCCGCCCGCAGGCCGTGGGCCAGGGTGATCGGCCGCCATCGGCTCCAGGAGGAGGTGGGGATCGCGCAGCGGCCCATGGGTGCGCAGGCGGCCAGGAATGCGCTGGGGCGGAGGTGGTGCCAGGGGCATCAATCGCGCCCAGGGTTTGCCAGCCTTGGCGAGCAGGATGGTTTCGCCGGCATGGGCGTCGTCGATCAGGCGCGACAGGTGCGTCTTGGCCTGGTGCACGTTGACGACGCGGGGCGTTCCATGGGCAGCAGCTGGCGAGGCGTCCACGGGCCTTGAAGTGGATGAATCATTGACCTTAGTCCTCGCCTTAGTCCAATGCAGGCAGGGATTGATTGTGATCGCCGATGATCCTGCCCAGGGAGTTTTCGCTCGAGTGATGGCGATGACAGAACAATCCAGTGCGTCCCACGCGGTGGTGATCGGAGCAGGCTGGGCTGGCTGGGGTGCGGCCAAGGCCCTGGGCGAAGCCGGCGTGCGTGTGACCCTGCTGGATGGGCTGGCGGATCCCACCGGCAGCACGCCCCTCACCACCGCCAGCGGCAAGCCGTTTGAAGCCGGCACCCGCGGCTTCTGGAAGGACTACCCCAACATCAATGCCCTTACCGCTGAGCTCGATCTCGGCCCGGTGTTCACGAACTTCACCACCAGTGCCTTCTGGTCGCCCGATGGCCTGGAGGCCACGGCGCCGGTGTTCGGGGATGCGCCCCAGTGGCCGAGTCCTTTGGGGCAGGTGGCAGCAACGCTCACTAATTTCAAACGCCTGCCGATCGCCGATCGGCTGAGCATCACAGGGCTTCTCTACGCGATGCTCGATCTACACCGCAGTGAGGCGGTGTATCGGCGTTACGACAACCTCGATGCGCTGACGTTGTTCCGGAGCGTCGGAATCAGCGAGCGGATGATCAACGACTTCCTGCGTCCCACCCTGCTGGTGGGACTGTTCAAGCCGCCCGAAGAGCTCTCGGCGGCGGTGACGATGGAGCTTCTTTACTACTACTCCTTTGCGCACCAGGATTCCTTCGATGTGCGCTGGATCAGGAGCAAGAGCATTGCCGAACAGTTGATCGCACCCCTGGCCCGAAGGCTCATCGAGCACGAGGGCCTGCGGGTGCTGGGGGGCACGCTGGCCACGCGGTTGAACCTCACGCCCGACGGTTCGGCGGTTGCTTCGGTGGCAACCCGGGCCGTTGGAACGGGTGAGGAGGGGCTGATTGAACCGGTGGATGCGGTGGTGCTTGCGGTGGGCGCCAAGGGGATGGGAGCGCTGATGGCGGCGTCGCCGGCCTGTGCTGCTGCCGTACCCGAGCTGGTGGAGGCCGGCAGTCTCGGTGCCATCGATGTGGTGTCGGTGCGTCTGTGGCTCGATGCCTATGTGGACGTTGCTGATCCCGCCAATGTCTTCTCCCGTTTTGAGGCGTTGCGGGGGGCCGGTGGCACCTTCTTCATGCTCGATCAGCTGCAGAAGCAGGACGAAGCCGCTCTGTGGGGCGGGGAACAACCCAGGGGATCGGTGATCGCCAGCGATTTCTATAACGCCTCAGCGATCGCAATCCTCAGCGATGAGGAGATTGTGGCCTTGTTGATGCGGGAGCTGTTGCCGGTGGCCAATCCCGCCTTTCACACCGCCACCGTGCTGGAGGCGGAGGTGAGGCGCTATCCAGCGTCGGTGTCGCTGTTTGCACCGGGGAGTTTCAACCAGCGGCCGCCCCTGGAAACGGCGCTGCCATCGATCGTGTGTGCCGGCGACTGGGTGCGGATGGGCAGCCGCGAACAAGGCGCCAAGGGGTTGTGTCAGGAACGGGCCTATGCGTGTGGCCTGGAGGCCGCCAATTCCCTGATCCGGCGCAGGGTGGTGAAGGGAAGGTATTCTGCCGGTACGCATCAGCACCGGGTGATCCCGATCCGCGCTGATGAACCGCAGGTGCTGATCGTTCGCGCCTTGAATGCTCTGGTGATGAACCCCGCGGAAGCTCTGGGGCTGCGTTGGCCGTGGTTGCGATGAAACGACTTCTGATCACGGGCGGCAGTTCGGGCATCGGCCTGGAAGCGGCTCGGCGTCTCGCCCGCAGTGGCCATCAGCTCACGGTGTTCTGTCGCACGGCCGAGCGTGCCGAGCAGACGGAGCAGCAGCTGCGAGCGGCCGGAGCGGCGCCCAGTCAGCTCGCCTGCATCGCCGTGGATCTGGCGGATCTGGCCAGTGTGGACAGGGCCTGTCAACAACTGCTGGATCAGGGACAACCCCTGGATGGGCTGGTGCTGAATGCCGGCCAGCAGCGTGCCGGCACCGCGGCGCCCGTGTTCACGCCCCAGGGGATTGAGATCACCTTCGCTGTGAACCAGCTGGCCCACCAGTTGATCGCCACCCGGTTGCTGCCGTTGCTGCAAGCGGGGCCGCAGCCTCGGATCGTGATCACCGCTTCGGAGGTGCACAACCCCGCCAGTGGCGGCGGGCGTGTGGGCCAACCGGCTGACCTGGGGGATCTGGCGGGGCTGCGGGCGGGTGCGGGCTTCGTGATGCTCGATGGCAGTGACCGCTTCGATGGCGACAAGGCCTACAAAGACAGCAAGCTCTGCAATGTGCTGCTGGGGCGCGAGCTCGATCGGCAACTGGAGGGCTCCATGCCGGTGATCAGCTGGAGCCCTGGGTTGGTGATTCCCCGCAGCAGCGCAGGCTTCTTCCGCCACAACCGCCAGAACAACCCTCTGGGGATGGCATTGTTCGCGTTGGTGGCACGGGATCTGCTGCGTCTCACCGAATCGGTGCCTACGGCGGGTCGGTTGCTGGCTGATCTGGTCACCGATGCGGCCTTTTCGAGCCCTGGCTTCAGCTACTGGAGCAACCAACTGGTGCGCCCGGGCCTGCATCGCTTTGAGGCCACGGCCACGAGTGCGGCAGGTGCCGATCATGAGCTGGCGGCTGCGTTATGGCGCCTGTCCGAAGCTTTGATTCACAGGCCATGGGAGCGGGCCCAGGCATAGCCGAGAAACGCCACCACGTTGAACCCGATCACCAAGGCCCAGAGTCGCCAGGGTTGTTGAGGCTTGTCCATCAGGCCGCAGCGGTAGTGGGTCGGTCGAGTCTGCTACGGGTGCTGCAGGGAATGCTCACCCAGATCCTGCTTCCCTGAAACCTGCGGCCCTGTCTAGCCTTGGTTAACGGCAAAAACCTGATGCAGACACCGCTCCGCTCCATCAATTCCGGCGGACCCGGTGGAGGGTTGGGCCTGATCGTGGCTGTGGTGTTGGGGTTGCTGATCCTGCTCGCTCAGGCTGTGTTCATCGTGCCGGCGGGCAATGTGGCCGTGGTCACCACCCTCGGCAAGGTGACCGGCGTCCCCAGGACGCCGGGGCCGAATCTGAAGGCGCCGCTCGTGCAGACGGTTTCGCTGTTTGATGTGCGTACCCAGGTGCGACCTGAGCAGTTCTCCACCCTCACCAAAGACCTGCAGGTGATTGAGGCCACGGCCACGGTGAAGTATGCGATGAAGCCCGGCGAGGCAGGGCGCATTTTTCAAACCATCGCCACCGATAACCAGCAGATCTATCCACGGGTGATTCAACCGTCTCTGCTGAAAGCGCTGAAGTCGGTGTTTTCCCAGTATGA
The DNA here is from genome assembly GCF_014279595.1 of Synechococcus sp. RS9909. NCBI lineage: Bacteria > Bacillati > Cyanobacteriota > Cyanophyceae > Synechococcales > Synechococcaceae > Synechococcus > Synechococcus sp. RS9909. The sequence goes on along the minus strand of NZ_CP047943.1, from coordinate 1,902,679 downwards.
GCTGGTCACCATTGCCACGGAATGGAACACGATCTCTGAGATTGTGCAGAGCAAGGTGACAGAGGAGCTGGCCAAGTTTGATTATGTGACGGTGCAGGGCCTAGACCTCACCGGGCTGAAGATCGCCGAGGAGTATCGCTCTGCCATTGAGCAGAAGCAGATCGCAGAGCAGCAGCTCCTTCGCGCTCAAACCGAGGTGAAGATTGCGGAGCAGGAGGCCAAGCGTTACGCAACGCTGAACTCCAGCCTCGATGATCAGGTGCTCTACAAGCTGTTCCTCGACAAGTGGGATGGCCAAACCTCCGTTGTGCCTGCGCTGCCCAGTTCCGGTGCGGCTGGTGGTCAGTCGGTGATCGTGAATGGGCGGCGTTGAGTCTCAGCGCCATCGGCTTAGCTTTTTTTGAATCCGCGACCATGTCGGCAAGCCGCTGGTGATGGCAATATCAGTCAGGTAATCTCTTGAGTGACCATTCTTTTCTCCTGTTTTTGTGGCCCGCACTCGGACATTCTTTGCTGATTTCAAGGACTTCATCAACAAAGGCAATGTGGTGGATCTCGCCGTGGCGGTGGTGATCGGTGGCGCCTTCGGCAAGGTGGTGGATGCCGTGGTGAGTCTCGTGATGGGCAACATCCTGGAGCCCGTCCTCAAGGCGGCGAATGTGGACTCCATCGCCGCCTGGCCCGCCGGCAGCGTGATCGTGGCCTTGATCAACTTCCTGGTGATCGCCTTCGTGGTGTTCCTGATCGTGCGGGCGATCGAAGCGATGCGCCGCAGCGGTGACTGCCAGCAAAGATGACGCCCCTGCTGCTGTTCAAGCAGCCATCCTCAACGTAGCTGGACTGGGGTCAAGTTCTGTTGGTGGTGGATTGATCCAGACCACCTCTGGTTGACGCCAGCAGCGTGTGGATCGTGACCACCGGCGTGGGTGTCGCTTGCGCGCTTGCTCGTACACGACAGCGCGATGTCGACAGATCTCGATGGCCTGACCGCTATGGCGTTGATGGGGCGTCACGAACTTGATGCCGCTGTGGCGGTGCCGATGGTTGTACCAGTCGACAAACGACGCGACCCACTGGCAGGCCTCGTCCTTGCTGGCAAATGGCCGTCTCGGGTAATCAGGCCGGTACTTCGCTGTGCGGAACAGCGATTCGGAGTAGGGGTTGTCATTGCTGACGCGCGGCCGTGAGAACGACCTGAGCACACCCAGTTCTTCCAGCCGGCTTTCCAGCGTCGACGCACGCATGGCATTGCCGTTGTCAGCGTGGAGGATCAGCGGTTGGCGGCGCCTCTTGCTGATCTTCTCTCTCAAGCAGGCTCTGCTCACCAGATCCGCTGCAATGGCTGGATCCTCGCGCTCGGCGACATCCCAGGCCACAACCTTGCGGCTCCAGACGTCAATCACCAGGTAGAGGTACAGCCAGATCCCGCGCACGGTGGTGGGCAGGTAGGTGATGTCCCAGCTCCAAACCTCATTTGGACCAGCGGCCCTCAGCCGTGGCACGGGTCTTGGTTCTTGTGGTGGCCGTGCACGACCCCGCCGGTGAACCTGACCGTGAGCGTGCAGCACCCGGTAAAAGCTGCGTTCCGAACCGATATAAAGCCCGCGATCGGCCAGGACCGGCACGATCTGGCCTGGCGGCAGCGCTGCAAATTCAGGTTCGTTGCAGGTGAGCAGGATCCGTTGGCGTTCCTCCTCACTGAGGCGGTGAGCGACGTGGCGGTGGCTCCCCTTGCGCCGGTCGACGCCATCACCGTCACCAGCAAACTGACGGCGCCAGCGCTGCAGCGTGGTGAGCCCCACGCCGAGCAGCAAGGCCAGCTCACGGGCTCGGGCACCATTGGCCATGCCCTCATCAAGAATATCCAGGGCCTTCCGGCGATCGTCGGGTGACGTCAATCGTCCCCGTCCTCTCCCCAGAAGGCCTGAATCTTTTTTGAGGCGATCAGCAGTGCAGCCGCCTCCGCCAGGGCTTTCTCCTTGCGGCGCAGCTCCTGCTTGAGCCGCTTGATTTCCTTTTGATCCTGGGCGCGGAGCCGTTCAAGCTCCTTCTGCTCTTTCAAGGTGAGCACTGGTTTTTCGTTGGCATCCTGCGATGCCTGACGCCAGCGCTCTACCTGCTCCGGGAACAAGCCCCGCTCGCGGCAGTAGGCACTGAGCTCGGTGGCGTTGAGCCCAGCGGTCTCGAGCACCACCGTGAACTTATCGGTGGCGCCCCAGCCCTCAGGATCCTTCTCGGATGCCGGCACCACCTCTCCCTGCAACCGCCAGGCCTTCCTCCAGTTGTAGAGGGTGACCACGTGAATGCCCAGCTCTGCTGAGATCTGGGCCACGCTCTGCCGCATCGGCGGACTCATCCGCCTTCTCACATCAGCCTTGACGGCCTCGCTGTAGCGACGCATTGCTCTGCTCCATCAAGCCCCCTTGGTGATCGAAATGGAGAGGCGTCAACTTTCCTGGCAGAGGGGGCAGCGAAGAGGCCATCGCCCCTCCCGATCCCCAGGCCCAGCTCGCCTCGGCAGCCACCCGCCTGGCCGAGGCCCTCGACCGCCGTCAGCTCTGACGCACCACAACCCATCAAGTTGGGTCGTCGTCACAGCCAGTTCGAGAGCAGAATCGCCATGGCCAGCAGACCGATCAGGGTGATCATGGTTGCTGTGGCCGCAGCGATTCGCGGTGTTTCCACATACGCGTAGTTCTCCCTGCTGAGGCGCCTGAGCTCGCGGTTGTGCTGAACGATGGCGGCGGACATCGCCAGGATGCCGGTGAACACAAAGGAGAGTGCTACTGCGATCACCCCGGGCCTGGGCCCTGGATCACCCGTGGCCCGGTCAATGGCAGCCACGATCTTGTCGAGACCGAATCCAAAGCTGATCAAGGACAGACAGGTGCGGATCCAGGCCATCAGGGTGCGCTCCGCGGCATCGCGGTTGCGCTGGCGGGCCAGTTCGTTGGTGAGATTCACAGTGGGGAAATGGCGAGAGGGAACCGATCGTCCCTGGCCCGCACCTGGTCAATGTCTCTGACAAGCAAAGTGTTTCAAGCAAAACGGCGCTGCGATCAGGTCGCAACAGTTCGCAACAAAGCAAGCCAGGTCAGGCTTGAGGCTGGCCCTCCCAACGCCGGAAATCAGTTAGACCTCAAGACATCAGCCTGGCCGTTGCACGTTGACCACTTGTGAGAGTTGCCAGCATTTTGTTCCGCCGGTTGGTCCCCAAGGCATTTGCAGGATGTGGCATCAGCCCATGACGGCGTCTCAAGCTGCTGTTCACTCCTGCACGATGTGGGCAAAACGGAGGCCCAAATCACCGATGTGGAATCCATGATCTGAAGTGGGATGACCGAAAGTCGTTTGGAGGGTGAGGTTGGCCACCAATGCCATGAAACTGGGCTAGGGTTGTTACACCACTCCCTTCAGTGGCCACTCCTGCGCCCTGAACGTCCTGGGTCTGACTGATTTGCTTGAAGTCAGAGGCATTGGGTTGGGCCTGGCTTTTTTGAAACCTTTCATCAATTTCATTCACGACAAGGCCCCTGAAGTCCTGACGATTCCTCCGAAAAGGGATTGTCTTCCAGGAGCTGTCATTTACTGCGAAGGCCACTTCGCTGGCCTCGATGGTAAAACAGCTCATGGCCTGGTGCGCTTCTGCGAAGCATTTAAGATTCGTGCCGTTATTGATCGAGAATCATCCGGTGTAGACGCCGGATTGTTGCTGGATGGACTCAACAGTGGGATCCCCATCGTGGCTGATCTACAGGAGGCCCTCGCTCTGCCAGGGCCACGTGTCAGCACGATGATCTATGGCATGGCACCAGCGGATGGTCTGTTCTCCAGCAACGATCGTGCCGCTCTGCTGTCAGCCATGGCAGCGGGCCTGAATCTGGTCAGCGGGATGCGTGAGTTTCTCAGTGATGATCACCAGTTCGCTGCAGTAGCCAGACAACACCAGGTACACATCCGCGATGTGCGGCGTCCGCCCGCATTGAAGGATCTGCGTTTATTCAGTGGCAACATCTTCAACGTTCCATGCCTACGCATTGCCGTGCTGGGAACGGATGGGGCGATCGGCAAACGCACCACAGCCACCCTGCTTGTCCAGGCCCTGAAGAGCAGCGGTATCCACGCTGCACTGGTGTGCACAGGCCAGACAGGTCTGATCCAGGGAGGGCGTTATGGCATGCCCCTTGATGCCATTCCATCTCAATTCTGTTCTGGCGAAGTCGAAGCTGCCGTGGTGGAGGCCTACGAAGCCGAACGGCCTAAGGTCATTGTGATTGAAGGTCAAGGTGCCTTGAGCCATCCTGCCTATCTCTCCTCCAGCTTCATTCTGCGTGGAAGCCAACCCCAGGGTGTGATTCTTCAGCATGCTCCAGCGCGCCGACATCTGAGTGACTTCCCTTTCATGGCCATGCCTACCCCTGCCAGTGAAATTGGCCTGATCGAAGCGTTTTCTCCAACTCGCGTGATCGGTTTAACCATCAACCACGAGGGAATGGATGCCCGCGAGTTGAGAGCGTCAATCGCGCTGCATCAAAGCGAATTAGCCATTCCTGTGACCGATGCAGTGAGTGGCCCTTCGCAAGCCTTGGTGGACATGGTCGTGCAGGCATTCCCTGCGTTAGGCCCTGCTGTGCGCCAGGTTCTTTGACAGCGCCAAGACTGGAGATTCGGCTCGATCAATTACGTCACAACGCCCGCACGATGGTGGAGCGACTGGCGCTGCAAGGCATCAAGGTGACCGGCGTGAGCAAGGCCACCCTTGGGATGCCGGAAATCGTTCGGATCTGGATTGATGCAGGAGTGCATTCCATCGGTGAATCGAGGATTGAATCGATCGAATCACTCAGCCGCTGCGACTTGGGCGTGCCACGACTGCTGATTCGTTCGCCAATGCTGAGCCAGGTGGATCGTGTGGTGGCCCATGCCGCGATGAGCTGCAATAGCGAACCTGTTGTGATCAAGGCACTAGCAGGCGCTGCCATGCGTCAGGGCATGTCCCATGGCGTACTGTTGATGGTGGAGCTGGGAGACTTGCGCGAGGGCATTCTTCCGGCGGACATGGAAGCGATGGTGGCGCTCACACTGGCCTTGCCGGGCCTTGATTTAGTGGGGATCGGCACCAATCTCGGTTGTCAGAACGGCGTGGCACCGGATGCAGCCAATATGGGGGAACTGTCCCGTCTGATCAGCGCTCTGGAAGCACGCTTCTGCATCCGGTTGCAGTGGTGTTCCGGTGGCAATTCCTCCAATTTGAACTGGCTGAATGGCGGCGTGGGCCTTGGACGCATCAATCACCTTCGCCTCGGAGAGGCGCTGTTGCTGGGTCGAGAGCCTCTGACCCGAAAGGCCATCCCAGGCCTTTTCACCGATGCCATCACACTGGTGGCAGAAGTGATCGAGGCAAAGGTCAAGCCCACCCGCCCGTGGGGGTCGCGTCATCACTCCAGTTTTGCCACCACTCCGCGAGTGGCCAGCACTGATTCCGCTGAGGCGCTTGGCGAGCGTGTCATCCTGGCTCTCGGCGAGCAGGATGCCGATCCGGATGGTCTCAGTGCCCCCGGGCTGATCATCGAGGGGGCCTCCAGTGACCATCTGGTGGTGAGTGGGGCTACCAAGAACCTGGCCGTGGGCGACGAGCAACGCTTCCGGATCAGCTACAGCACCTTGTTGCGAGCGATGACCTCACCATTCGTGAGTCGTCGTTTCATCCATGAGAGCGGACCCTCACGATCGCCCCCGACGCAGACCTCAGCATTGTGCCCGGTTTCAACGACGTCGGCGGAATAGAAATTTGACTGAGCAGTTTCAAGGCACCTCCACAAACAATTCTTCCGCCACGATTTCTGCAAGTCGCTGGGCTGGACTTCAGTCGCCCTTCATGATCAAGCTCTTGCCGCCAGGCTCCGATCACCGGACTGATCGAAAACAGCGACAGTTGGCTAGTGGTGATCAGGCGAGTGGGCATCGAGGAATTCGCTTAACGTCACGGCCGCTCCTGGGCGATTCCTCTCGGGGCACTGCTCGGTTCCGAGGTGGGTTGCAACACTGCGGCAGGTCGCGGGCCGCTGCCCTGGTGAGCTGCGCGCTTCGGTCCCTGGCCTGATTCTATTTCAGTCCGCAGAGATCGCTCAGGCCAGAACTGTTGCGGCATTCCGCCAGCGTCATGCCGAAGATCATGGTGTTCCCGTTGGCTTGATTGACAAGTCCGAAGCTGTCGGCATATCCCCGAAGCATCCATTCCCCTCCCCGTTGGTCTTTGTAGAAGCCCACATTGCGTGCATCACCGTCCCTCACTCGTGTGTACGTGTCGTGGATGCCGTCTTTCCACTCCAGCTTGAAACGGTTGCAGGGGGCATTGGTGCAGAGAAAGGTGCGCCGGCAGGCGATGCTTTTGTTGTTGTAAAGGCAGTTCACCCAGGGCTCGGCGGTCATGGCCATCACGGCACTGCTCGCCGTGATGGCGTTGACGCCGCCGACGAGGAGTGCCGAACCCATCACCAGTGCAATGCGGATCATGTTGTGCGTGAGGCCGTGGGTTTCTGCCGGCATCATCGTTGAAGCCACCGCATCCTCGGTCTTCCCCATCCCCCGAATCGGGGATGTCCCCCACGACCCGTTGCGGCCGTTGGCTAGAAGAGCACCCATGACCCAGTTTGAGCGCAATCAGATCCGTGCCAAGCTTCACCGTCTGGAGCTGGACGAGCGCTTCATTGAGCGTTACCTCGCCAAACTCGATCCCCCGGTTTCAGGAAAGTTGTCACCCCTGTGATCAGTACACCCGGGGGCTTGAGGACATGACCAATGCGTCGTTACAGCGAGGCTGTAAAGGCTGACGTGAGGAGGCGAATGAGCCCACCGCAGCGGCAAAGCGTGGCCCAGATCTCCGAGGAGCTGGGCATTCACGTGGTGACCCTTTACAACTGGAGGAAGGCATGGCGGTTGCAGGGAGAGGTGGTGCCGGCATCCGAGAAGGAACCAGAGGGCTGGAGCGCTGCCGATAAGTTCACGGTGGTGATGGAGACGGCTGGCTTGAACGCCACCGAACTCAGTGCCTACTGCCGAGAGCGAGGCCTGTTTCCTGAGCAGGTGGAGCGTTGGCGGCAGGCGGCCCAGGATGCCAATGAAAAGCCAGTGCTGACCTTGAAAGAGCAGAAGGAGCTGGAAAAGCTCCGCGCCCAGGACCAACGGGAGATCAAAGCCCTCAAGAAGGAGCTGCAGCGCAAAGAGAAGGCCATGGCGGAGATGGCGGCCCTGCTGGTGCTGCGAAAAAAGTGGGAAGCCTTCTGTTCGGAGGACGCGGAAGGCTGACCAGCGCCGCTCACAGGAAGAAGGCCATCGAGCTGATCAGCGAGGCACATGCCGCTGGCGCGGGTTTGGTGCGTGCCTGCAGCGAGATCGGGATCTCTCTGCGCACCCTCAAGCGTTGGCGCAAGGCCTTGACGGGTGATGACGGTGGTCACGATCGTCGTAAAGGCAGCCCACGCCTGGTCTCCCACAGACTGAGTGAAGAGGAGCGCCAGCGCATCCTGCTCACCTGCAACCAGCCCCAGTACGCCGCATTGCCACCAGGTCAGATCGTGCCAGCACTGGCAGATCAGGGGCTGTACATCGGCTCGGAGAGCAGCTTTTACCGGGTGCTCCACGCCCACGGACAGGTGCACAGGCGCGGTCGTGCACGGCCACCACAGGAACCGCGCCCCATTCCACGGCTCAGGGCCTCAGGCGCAAACCAGGTGTGGAGTTGGGACATCACCTACCTGCCCACCACCGTGCGCGGGATCTGGCTTTACCTCTACCTGGTAATCGACGTCTGGAGCCGCAAGGTTGTGGCCTGGGATGTCGCCGAACGGGAAGATCCAGCGATTGCAGCGGATCTGGTGAGTAGGGCTTGCCTGAGAGAACGGATCAGCAAAGGCAGGAAACAACCTCTGGTTCTCCATGCCGACAACGGCAACGCCATGCGTGCAGCCACGCTGGAAAGCCGGTTGGAGGAACTGGGCGTACTCAGGTCGTTCTCACGGCCACGGGTGTCCAACGACAACCCGTACTCAGAATCCCTGTTCAGGACAGTGAAGTACCGGCCTGATTACCCCCGCAAGCCATTTGCCTCCAAAGAGCAGGCTTGTCAGTGGGTGGCCGCGTTCGTCGATTGGTACAACCACCAACACCGCCACAGCGGGATCAAATTCGTGACGCCCCAGCAACGTCACAATGGCCGGGCTGTGGAGATCAGCCGCCATCGCGCTGTCGTCTACGAGCGAGCCCGACAGCTCAATCCAAGGCGTTGGTCACGATCAACCAGGTGTTGGCGTCAACCGGAGGTGGTCTGGATCAATCAGCCGCCAGATGAACTCAATGAACCAGGGCAGCTACCGTTGATGCAGGCGGCCTGAAAGGCAGCCCAGGAGTGACACCTTTCCTGAAAGTCACCGGATCGCAATGGCGAGTGTTACGCGATCGCCTGCCGCACGATCGATCGCTGGGAGAAGCCTGATCCCACCGCCACCGTGCTGCAGGCACTGATCTGTGGCTTGCTTGCCGCTGCCGCTGGCGCCTGGCTGGCCCTGGTGGGTTAGGGAGCTTGTCGCTTTCAGAACGCTTCCCAATCAAACTCCAGTTTCACCCGCCCGGAGGCCGGCAAGAGGAAGCGGCGGTGCAGCACGTTCTCGTAACGGGCCTCCCAGGCGGGGTCTTCAGCTCCCTCCTTCAGCACCACGAACTTGAAGCAGATTGGTTGACCCACCGACTCATCAAACGGGATCTCGTTGAACCAGGTGTCCCCGTTGATGTATTCCAGTGCGGCACTCTTGTGTAGATCCCAGCAGCCCAGCTCAGGCACATCTCCCGTCACGGCGATTCGCTCGCCAGGTCGTGTGAAAAAGTTGTTGATCTGGAATTTCACGATCGTGGTGCCCTCCACCGGAGGGCCGATCACGCTCAGCACGACCGCGTCCTTGGCGGCCAACTGCAGATTTCGGATCGTGCCGTTCTCCACCCTCACATCGGTGCCACTGAGAACACAGCGATGCACTCCATCGGGAAGATCAACGTTGGTCACCGTGATCGTGGTGGCATCCCCCTGATTCAACAGGGTGAAGACCCTGGAGTTTCGATAGCAGCGTGTGAAGGCATAGGTCGCGTCGCTGAGGTACTTCTGTTGATGGGAGCCGTAGGCCAGGGCGCGATTGGTGCGCCGCAGATCGGCCAGCTGACGAATGCAATGGAACAGTCGGCTGCTTTCATCCCACTGCTCCATCATCGGGCGGTTATAGGGATCCTGCCCTCCATGGGTGTTGTTCACAAGGTATTGTTCGGTTCCATAGAAAATCGCCGGAATTCCCCGTAGGGTGAGCAGCAGAATCATGGCCAGTTCCAGATTCGCGTGGGAATCTGTCACAGACAGAAATCGCGGCATGTCGTGATTATCGATAAACTTCACTAGTTCCGTGGAGCGTTTATAGACATGGTCCATGTCCAGCACCGACTGCACATGCCGGAACCCTCCTGGCTTCATGCCGGAGAAAGCATCGCGAATCCCGTAAGCAAGCCCGAAGTCAAGGATTGACATCCCTGAGCTGTTGGCATAAGTCAGGGTGCGACTGTCATGGGGACTGCCAAAGCCGTACTCTCCGAAGATGAACGTTTCGGGGTGTTGGCGCCGGATGTCTGTGACAAATTCCTGCCAGAACCAGATCGGCATGTGTTTCACTGTGTCCACACGCAGGGCGTCGAATCCTGCATCGAGCCAGGCCGTGATCGCTGATTTGATGTAATTGCGATAGGCAATATTCTTGTCGTTGAATGTGGCCAGCCCCAGCATCTCGTAATGGAGAAGCTGGAATTCGTCGTTCCAGTCGGTGATCGTTGGGAAGTGGTAGTAGAAGTTGTTCGTGTCGTTGTTGAAGTCAGCAATCAGCACGCCATCGTCATACACCACGCCTTTGCTGCCATTGATGTCTGGGGAGCTGTGGTTGCAGACGATGTCGAGGATGAGCTTGATCCCCCTGGCGTGAAAAACCTCCACCAGTTTTCGCAAGGTTCGGGAGTGATCCAGCGATGTTGAATCGTTCGAAGCGATGAAGTGGGGATTGATGCGTTTGAAGTCTCGAGTCCAGTAGCCATGCATGGGGGCACTGTCTGCCTGGAGGTCATCCACCTGCTCAAACAGCGGCGAGAGCCAGATCGCGGTGACACCCAGAGCCTGCAGGTAATCGGCCTTGTCGATCACCCCTTGCAGATCGCCACCCCAGTAGTGACCCCAACTGCTGTGGCTGGGGTCGAACAGGCCCTGCCGTCCCACCGCGTCGTTGCCGGCGCAGCTGTTGTGGAAGCGGTCGATGACGATGAAGTAGATGGTTTCCTTGCGGAACTCCATCTCAGGGGTGATCAGAAAGCCTGCGTTGGAGTGGCGGATCGCGTCGAGATCAAGGCGGGTTTCCATGGGTTGCATGGCGAAGCAGGCCGGACCCTCGTCGTAGCCAGATCACGTGCCAGCGCTGGTGACCCTGATCACCGCCGCTGCAGCTGGAGTCTGGGTTGTGCCAGGCCTGCTGCCCTGGGTGCTTCTGGCTGTGATCGTGTGGTTTGTGTGGAGCCGGCTGAGCCGTCGTTGATCTTGCGTCTCGGCCCATGCTGTGCTGAGCATCAGCCCGTGATGGTGGGTGCCCCGCTGAGGCGCCTTGCATCAATGATCCGCGCCAGCTCGAGCATGTAGCCCGCTGTGCACCAGCGGCCATGGTTGCGGGCCCGGTTTTCCGGATCGGAGCGGATCTCCGCGGTTTCGGCCATCAACAGATCCAGCTCCCACAGCTGCAGCTCATAGAGCTCCTGCAGTTCCACCTCGCGGTTGAGCAGGTGGCTGCGGAACCATTTCTGCGTGGTCTCCTGATTGGGGATGTCGCGTTGCATGGACTGGTGCTGTGCCGGTGGATCTCAATCAGTCGAGCGCACCGGTACCACGGTCATGCCCACCGGTGCCAGAGCGATCAGCGCCAGCTTGATGTGCTGGATCCCGAAGGGAATGCCGATGATCGTCACGAAGCAGGCCAGCGCCGAGGTGAGATGGCCGATCGCCAGCCACCAACCCGCCACCACAAACCAGAGCACGTTGCCGAGCAGCCCCAGCGGCCCGGTGCCCAGATCGCCTCGGCCGCTTAGATCTCTGCGGTTCACGGCTTCCTGCCCGAACGGCCAGAACGAGAACCTGCCGATCACAAAGCAGGAGCGCGCCCAGGGCAGACCGATGATCGTGATCGCGCAGATCAGGCCTGCCAGCCACCAGCCCAGGGCCATCACAAACCCTCCGAGCACGACCCAGAGAATGTTGAGCAGAGAACTGATCATGGCTGCATCATCACCCCGTTCGTTGCGAAGCGACTGGCTGTTGTGGCCTGTGCGCCGAAGTTGCTCTCTTCAGACTCAGCGCCGACTGATCGGCAGTGAGCGTTCAGCCCAGATGTCTCTGGGCGGCAAATGCGATGGAAATCTGCTGTCTCTCGCCTTGGCTCGGCGCCGCTGCCAGGTTGTGAGCATGAGCATGTCATTACAGCTTGTGGTGGCACGCGGCACAGCCCGTGGACTGCTGAACGGTTCCGCCGCGGCGGATTACGGCGAGGTGCTGCATCTGCATCGCCTGCTTCTGGAGGAGGGGGATGAGCTGCTCGCTGCACGCTTGCTGCAGCTGGCGTTGGGAATGGATCCATCGCCAGCGGAGATTGCCGCCTTCGGGGTGGTTCGCTAGCGGACGCTCGCTCAGGCCATCGACATCGCCTTGATCGTGTTCGGTGTGTCGGTCATCCTGTCGGCCAGCTTCTGGTGGGCAACGGCAGTGGCCTAAGCAGCGCCGGGTAGCTGTTGTCTTGCGTGTTCAGCACCTTGTCCCACCACGTGAAGTAGAGGCCGAAATGCACGGTCTGTTTCCTGTGGTGAATTGAATGATGGGCGGGGCCGATGATCCAGCGACCCAGCCAGTGGTGGGGAAAGCGTGCCGGTAGCTGTTCAGGGCTGAGGTGGTTCATCACCGTCCAGGCCGTCATCGTTGTGAGTACCGCCAGCAGGGTGGCGGGGTGCAGGGGCAGAACGAGGATGATGCCGAGCAAAACGAGACCATGCTGCAGCGTTTCGATCGGATCAAGGGCAAACGATGTGAGCGGCGACGGATGGCGGGATCGATGGTGACCTCGATGGGTCCAGCGATAGATCCGTGGATGATGAAAGCAGCGGTGGCAGAAATAGAAACAGGTGTCTTGCAGGCCCAGCACGATCAGGTAGCTGATCGGCAAATACCACCAACCGTGCAGATTCGGATTCCCATAGATCCGCGTGAAGCCCATCTCGTGAAGCTTGATGGCAGCAGCAGCTATCAGCGCAAAGAGGGCTACAGAGCCACAGGCCAGCGTTGCATCGGCCCATTCCTCAGCTCTGAAGGACTGTCTTGACGACACGGACGAGACGCTTCGCAACTGCTGATGTCTAGTGGCAATTGGGGCGGAGCGCAGCCCTGAGCTTGCATTGCGACGGTTCCGCAGCGTTCCACCTTGTCGGTGGAGCTGGCACTATCGGCTGGGTTCGGCTTGATCGAGGTCGGGGAAGTGCACCACCAACAGGTCTTCGTTGGTGAGTTCGCCGTCGGCATTCAGCAGCTCCGGGTGGGTGGTGCGCAGGCCGGTGCGATCCTTGCAACGGTTGTTGGCCGTGTTGGCGGAGCGTCCCAGCCGCATCATCTGAAATCCCTGCACAAGCAGGAAAAGAAAGGCTCCTATGTACAGCAGGGGAAAGAGACTGGTCAACATGATTCCATCTTTCGTATGAAGAAATATTAACGGTTTCCATGCTCGCCCCGTGGTTGCACGTCTTCGCGCGACTCACACTCATGCAGCCCTGTTCTCCATGTTGATATTGCACTAGTGTTGTGATAATTACTCGTCTGCACCGTGTTCAGCATTGAGGTCTGTCTGTCCCAGCCCTCCCGGTTGATTCAAACCGCCAAGGGTGCGGTGGAGATCGCCTGTCTCGGTGCGGGGCCCACCGTGCTGTCGGTGCATGGTGGGCCCGGCGGTTGCGACCAGGGGCTATTGATGGCACTCCCCTTGCTGCAGGAAGGGTTTCGTGTGATTGCGCCGTCGCGCCCGGGGTATCTGGGCACTCCCCTCAGCAGCGGCGTCCACCTGGAGGAACAGGCGGATCTGCTCGCGGCGCTGCTCGACGCGCTGGAGCTGCCTTCCGTGGGCGTGGTGGGAGCGTCTGCTGGAGGCCCGCCGGCCTATCTGCTCGCCAGTCGACACCCCGATCGGGTGCAATCCCTCGTGGTGATCGATGGGGTGACCCAGTCGTATCACAAGGGTGAGCAGCTGAGTGCCTGGGAAGAAGCGATCTTTCTCAGCCGACCGGGCATTGGTTTGATGGACTGGCTGGGGCGTCACTTCCCCGGCACCGTGGTGAGCAACCTGTTGAAGACGGAAAGCAGCCTCAATCCGGAAATCCTGCAGGAGCGGGTCAGCGAGGTGTTGAACTCGCCAGACAAGCTGGCCTTCGTGCAGGCGATGATGCGCACGATGTCGGAGCGGTTTCAGCAACGCCATGAGGGCGTCCGCAATGATCTGAAGCAGCTGGCGGCGATCAGCCAACTCGATCTCACCGCCATCCGCTGCCCCACCCTGATCCTGCATGGTGAAGCCGATCGGGATGTGCTTCCTGAGGATGCCCGGTGGGCCCATGGCCAGATCGAAGGGGCCGAGCTGCACTGGATCGCGGCGGGCTCCCACCTGGCGTTCTGGATTGCACCCGATGCGGAGGAGGCCCAGGCCCATGCTGTCGCCGTTCTGCAAAAGGCGGCTGGGCCTTGCGCAGATCTCAGCGATGGCCGAGCAGATCCTCCCAGCTGATCCACTGGGGTGTTGTGGCATGTGTGGTCTTGCCCTTGCTCCGGGACGGCATCATGCTGCTGAGGGGCCTCTGCCGCTCAGTCGCGCTGGGCCGATCGCGCTTGGGCGCGGAGTGTTTCTTCATGGTGTTGTTTGGTCGGTGTATTCGGATCGCGCTGAATGGAGTGGATATTCAGGCTCGCTTGGCTGGCGGGACCCCGTCTTGGGAACACCCGCTTCACTTCACCACCATGACACAGATCCGAAGCAATCGGAATCACCACAACTCCGGATTGTTGAGAGCGCCCTCGATCTGAGATGCGCTCTTCAGGTCATCGAGAACCCCTGGCTTTAGCGCCCGGGCGAACCAGCAGTCCGCGTGGTCGGTGGGTTGGGGAGGCGACACCTGATGCGGGGAGGAGAAGCGGCGGGCGTAGTGCAGGGGATTGCCCAGCACGAAGATCGCATCCGCATCCAGTGCCTCTTCCGCTTTCTGCATCAACTCAGTGGCCAGACCCTGCCGTTGCCAGGCGGGCAGCACGGCTAGTGGCGCCATCACGTAGGCCTTGAGCTGCGGCGCTTCAACCAGCCTGAGCGGTGTGTAGCAGGCATGGGCCACCACGGTTCCCTCCCGTTGCAACGTGAAACTGGCCTGCCCTTCGGCGATCAACGTTTCGGCCAGGTCGGCGATCGTGCCTGCTTCCTCGGGGCCGTAGAGCGGTTCGGCGGAAAACGCCGCCAGATGAAGGGTGCGAATGCTCATGGCATGGGGCCGCTTCCTCTTACGTTGCCGTTGATTTCGCGAGTCGACTCACACCACCGTCTGCGGCTGGAAAGGAGCGGCCCGCTACTGGGATGTGGTGGGGGGAGATCAGCTGAACCCTCCCTGCCCTCAACCGATCACTTCCCCTCAGGCAGGGGGCAGGGCATCAAGGGCAGGGCATCGCCGCGGGGATTCAGCCATTCGTCGAACTCCTGGTGGATCGCCTCAGCATCGCCTAGTCGTTCCCAGCCACCCAGCAACTTGGTGCGTTGACGGCTGTAATCCAACGCACCTTCGATCAGTTCGATCGCCTGTTCGGTGGTCATGGGGATGGGGCGTTTGCTATCCATGCTTGGCCCTGTGAACCAGTTCGGTCGTCGCCATGGCGACAGTGCAGACCGTTTTTCAGCGTTCCCGCATGACCACACGCGGTGATCAGGGGATCAGGTTCATTCCCAGGAAACCACGGCCCAGTCCGGAGCGTTTGTCCTGCAGGAAGGTGACCGCCAGTTCGAAATCCATCAGCCCGGCGGCTTCGATCGTCTCCAGGGGTAATTGGCCCTGGCTGCGCTGGGCATAGTTGCTGTAGATCTCCTCCTTGCGCGCTGAGAGAAAGCTCACCAATTCGCGCAGGATGAAATCACGCCATTCGTCCTTGTCCTGCTGACGCACTGATGGAGCGTTCATCGCGATGATTCAGGCCTTCTGCGCACCCTAGAGACAACGCACCGATGCTTACCGCTCTCGATACGCCCACCATCAGTCTGGTGGTGTTCGGTGTTTGTTTCGCAGCCTTGCAGGTGTGGTGGATCGCCTCCTTGTTGCAGCGCAACCGCCGTCGCCGTGCGGGGGAGCCGTTGAGCAATCGGGAGTTCCGCGCTGAGCTGGAGCGCATCTTTCGGCGGGAGGACTAGCCGGTTCAAGACAGTCATGCCTTGACGTGGCAGCATTTCAGCGTCGTTGCTCCGCCCGCTGTGCCCCTGATCAACGTGCGCACCTCGTTGCCTGCCGTCCAGGATGGCTCGGGGCTGCTGCAGGAGTTGTCTTCGGCGCTGGCCGAGCAGACCGGCAAGCCGGAGGCCTATGTGATGACCCTGCTGGAGACCGGCGTGCCCATGACCTTCGCCGGTAGCGCTGAGCCCTGTGCCTACGTGGAGGTCAAGTCAATCGGGGCCCTGCGGCCGCCGGCGATGACCGCCGCGTTTTGTGAGCTCATCGAGGCCCGCACAGGTATTCCCGCCAATCGCATTTATGTCGGCTTTGAGGATGTGCAGGCCAGCTGCTGGGGCTGGAACGGTTCAACCTTCGGTTGAGACGCTTGATGGCTCAGAGGTTCAGCGCACCCGCTTCACGGCCAGCCCCGCTTCTGCAGCCGTGATCGCTGCCAGCAGCACCAGGCCGATCAGTCCTACCAGCTGGTTCTGAACTTCAGCGGCTGGGTCAGCGTTCTGGCCCAGGGCTGCACCTGCCGCAAACCAGGCTGTGGCCAGCACCGTCGTGATCCAATACGCCTTCCAGCGGCGCTGATACAGGTAGCCGGCGCCAAGGCCGGGAATCACATTGAGCAAAACGGCCACCCAGCCTGCCGAGCCAGCCAGGATCTGGTCGCGGCTGGGAGAGGCTGTTGCCTGGTTGGAGGAGTCGTCCATCACTTGCTGCGTGTTGCGGCATAGGCCACGGCGCCACCGGTGATCAGGGTGAGGAGCCCCGTGCTCAGCAGAAATCCGGTGAGCATGAACAGGCCAAGCAGGGAGCCGAGCAGTGACATCTTCACTCGCAGCAGTTTCGACTTGATCAGAAGCACGAGCAGCAGCATCACCGTGGCCTTCAGGCCGGCGATCTTCGCTGCACTGATCGGGCAGAGCGGGCTGAAGGGGAGCATTGCTGGAAACGCCACACTGTCACTCTGTCGCGCCCAGGAGCTCGCTGTGGATTCCTCCCTGCTGAATCGCTGTTGTTGTGCCGTTGTGACGCTTGCGCTCACTCTGCAGCTGATGCTGGCGATTCCGAGCCCGGTGTCGGCCGACTGGATCTGCGAGGGAGATCGGCTCAGTGTGGAAACGATTGATCTGGGCCGGGAGGCGATGGGGGCTCTGGCCGACTCGATCCCCAACACGGCTGCGGGCACGGTGCCTGGGGATGGGATCTTGATTCATTGGCGGGGCGTCACCCTGCAGTTGCCGCGTACCAACAACACTGGTGCCCCTAGCTACACCGACGGTCGCTGGTGGTGGAGGGCCGAGGACCCCGACCATCCCGAATTCCGCCAGCGGCGTGGTGCGGTCGAGACCTATCGCTGTGAACCGCTGGCCTGATCTCCTGGCCTACATCAGCTCAGAAGCGGTTAGACTGCACTGTCTCAGTCTTAGATCCATGCTCCGCAGCCTTTTCGCCGTTGTGCTGGCCGCGGTGCTCTGGGTGCAAGTGCCCCAGTGGAGCAACGACTGGTCGCATTGCGCTGTGGATGTGCCCGATGCTGATTGCCATTGGTATGTGGTGGCGCCCGACAACACCTTCGGCACCGGCTTTGACTGGGCCACCGCACCCTGGTTCGATGTGAATGGGCTGCATGACATCGCCCAGCTCAACCACACGGTGGACGCCATCCAGGCGCAGGCGGCGCAGCGTTGATCAGCCCGCGAGGGATCGGCCTTTCCACGTTCAGCCTTGGACGGCGAGGCCTTGGCAATGATGAGGGCTGCGGCATGGCGAACCAGTAGGCCAGGCTTGTTCCCTAAGATTGGGTTAGCAGCACGTCAAGGCCGGATGTTGGCCGATGATGTTGATATTGAGCGATCATAAAGGGGCACCAAAGCTCCACTCATGCAGTCGCTCGAAACACTCGATCCTTACACTGTTCGCTACAAACATTTTGACGGGCAGAAACTTGAGTCCTGTTTTTATGCCAGCGATGCCTATGAGGCCCGTCTGATGGCGATCGAATTCAACGCCTACATCCGTAATCGTCCGAACTGCATTGACGCGGTCATCCGTGAAGTGCGCCGATGATGCGTGTTCGCTCCTTCCTGCTCCTGGTTGCGCTGCTGCTGGTCAGTTCAGCAGGGCCGGTGGCTGCCAGCTCCTATGAATTGGTCTTCCAACGCACCAGGGGGCTGCTGCCCTCCGGGCATCGCCGTTGGAACCTGACACTGCAGCGAGGTGGACAAGCCGTTGCCAGCTGGCCGGCGGTCAGCGGCACCCCGAAGGCGCAGGCGGCTGATCGTCGCTGGTCTCCCGGTAACGGGGCACCCCTTCCCGTGGGGCGTTACAGCGTGGGATGGCCAGAGCGCTGGGATGGTTCCTGGTGGGTGGATCTCAGCCCTCGCTTCTCCACCACCCGCTCGGCTCTCGGCATTCACACCTGCCTGCCGGGGAGTGGTTGCATCTGTCTGCCCAGCAAGGCCGACACCGATGCCGTGGTCGCCTGGATCCGCAAAGCAGACATTCGTCAGTTGCGGGTGGTGAACTGAGGCCGGAGTCCAGGCGCGCCACGGCTCCTAGGATGCGCCGCGCCGATCCACCCTGTCCATGGCCAACCTTGACCAGGCCCCGAGCCGCAGCATGCCCAACCTGCTGCATGTTCTGCCGGCCTTCGCTGATGAGGCGGAGCTGCGGCTGAACACGATCGTGGAGCTCAACTCCAACACGGTCAACAAATATGAGCTGATCACTGAGACCGGTCACCTGAAGCTGGACCGTGTCGGCTACTCCTCTCTGGCTTACCCATTCGCCTACGGCTGCATTCCTCGCACCTGGGATGAGGACGGCGATCCGCTCGACATCGAGATCGTCAACGTGACCGAGCCTCTGATCCCTGGATCCGTGGTGGAAGCTCGCATCATCGGCATCATGACCTTCGATGACGGCGGCGAGGTGGACGACAAGGTGATCGCCGTGTTGGCTGACGACAAGCGCATGGATCACATCAGGAGTGTTGAAGATCTCGGTGAGCACTGGAAGAAGGAAACCACCTACTACTGGGAGCACTACAAGGACCTCAAGAAGCCCGGCACCTGCAGTGTCAACGGCTTCTTCGGCACCGAGAAGGCTGTGGAGATCATCAAGAGCTGCGAAGCGCGCTACATGGCGGAGATTGATCCCAAGCTGGTCGACTGAACAGGCTTTCAGCCTTGGGTTGCAGCGTTGGCGGGCGGGGGTCACCCCGCCTTTTTTATGGCCGGTTGCGGCAGGGCTGCTTTTTTTGCGAGCGATGTTTAGGTTGAGACCAAGGAGTCTTGACAGATTCATGTCCACTCGCTCTGTGCCTCTTTCCTGGTCGACCCTTGCTGGCCTTTCGATGGCCCTGGCCATGCCGTTGGTCATGCCGGTGCAAGGACGGGCTCGCCCCGCTTCTGTGCCCGATCAGCTTGCGGTTCTCCCCGCTGCTCCCTCCACGCAGATTCATCTCGATCTGCGCCAGCGTCGCATCAGTGTGCTGCGCGATGGTCAGCGCTTCGGGCCCTGGCCGGTGGCGATCGGCGATCCAAAAACACCGACTCCCGCCGGAGTCTTTCAGGTGGAGAACATGCGGAAGAACCCGCAATACCAGAGCACGAAGTCAGGCAAGGTGCACCCGGTCACCGGACCCAAGGCGCCCCTGGGTCATCGCTGGATCGGTTTCCTGCAACAGGGACCCAACCAGTTCGGGATCCATGGCACTCCCTGGCCCCATTGGGTGAAGATCCGTGCTGCCGTCTCCAATGGCTGTGTGCGCATGCTCAATGCCCATGTTCAGCAGCTTTTTGAGCTGGTGGACGTGGGCACACCGGTGGTGATCACCCGCTGAGAGCGTGCTGCATCAGCACAGGGAAACCGGCGCTCAGTCCACTGAAGAGCATCTGCACGGCGATGGCCGTGAGCAGCAGGCCCATGATCTTGGTGAGCACCTGCAACGCCGAGGTGCTGATCTTTGACGACAGCATCTCACCGGCATCGAAGATCACATACACCACCACGGTGAGAAGAAGCACCACCAGGCTGAGGCCGAACTTTCCGCCCATGCTGGCGGCGGCGGGATCGGCGATCACCACCGTGAGGGTGCCAGGGCCAGCCAGCAGCGGGATGCCGAGGGGAACAATGCCTTTGACGGCGGAATCCTGATCCCGATCCACCGAGTCGGGGTCGTGATGCACCTTGGAGGGTTCGGACCGCAGCATCGACAGGCCGATCAGCACCACGATCAGGCCACCGGCCACCTGGAAGGCCGGTCGACCGATGCCGAAGAAACCAAGCAGGGCGTCGCCCAGCCAGGTGGCCAGCAACAAGGCAATCAAAAACGTGAAGGCGCTGCTACGGGCAATCGCCCGATCCTTTCGCTTGTTCCCGTCGGTGAACGAGAGATAGATCGGCAGGTTGCCGATCGGGTTGGAGATGGTGAAGATGCCGACGGCGGTGTGAAGCAGAGACATGGTTCAGGCCTCGGGACGTACCGCGGCAAAAATCTCCTGGAGAATGTCGCCTGCCCCCTGACTTTTCAAGTCAGCGGCTAACAGTTGTCCGATTGCCTCGGCTTTGTCGACTGTGCCGCGACGTTCATCCCGGATCAGGCGCTTGCCATCGAGGCTGGCCACCATGCCGGTGAGCACCAGCTCGTTGGCTTCGATGCGAGTGTTCACGCCGATCGGCACCTGGCAGCCACCCTCCAGCTCCCGGAGAAACGCCCGCTCGGCGAGGCAGCGGCTGGCGGTGGGACTGTGCTCGAGCACCTTGATCAACTCCAGCACGTCGGGTTGCCCTTCCACGCACTCAATTCCGAGGGCGCCCTGACCGACGGCATGCAGGGAAATGTGGCTGGGGATGATCTGATGAATCCGATCGGCGAATCCCAGACGGGTGAGTCCGGCTGCAGCCAGGATCAGGCAGTCGTAGTCGCCGGCATCAAGTTTTTCCAGGCGCGTGATCACGTTGCCACGCACATCCTTGAACTCAAGGTGCGGGTAGTGGTGGCGCAGCTGGGCCAGCCGGCGCAGGGAGCTGGTGCCCACCACGGCGCCTTCCGGCAGGGTCTCCAACTTGTGGTCGGCATTCTTGGCATTCACCACGAGGGCGTCCGCCGGATCTTCCCGTTCGGTGATGCAACCCAGCATCAGGCCTTCGGGAAGGTTGGTGGGCAGATCCTTGAGGGAGTGAACGGCGATCTCGGCCCGCCCCACCAGCATCTGGGCCTCGAGTTCCTTGGTGAACAGGCCCTTGTCGCCGATTTTGGCCAGGGCCACATCCAGAATCTTGTCGCCCTGGGTGGCCATCGCTTCCACCGAAATGGGCAGGCCCGGATGGGCCTGTTCCAGTTCAGCCTTCACCCAGTTGGTCTGCACCATGGCCAGCTGGCTGCGGCGGGAGGCGATGCGCAGATGCTCGAGGGCCATGGCCTAGGAATTGCAGCCGCTCAGACTACGCAGTCGAATGACCATCACCTCGGAGCGGCGGCCCGCTTTACGATTCGAGACAGTTGAGAGCCCGTCATGCCCGGACCTGTGGTCAATGGCGTGCGCCATGACGCCAATTCCGGTGGAGGCGTGCCAGCGAACGCTGCTAGCGGAGTTCCGGCCCATGCCGAGAAGCCCTTTCTTCCTTTATTGGCGGAAGGCACGATTCGGCTGGTGCTGCTCACGAGCGGTCAGCTGTTGATCGCCCGTCTGCGGCAGACCAGTGATCGCGACGGTGAACGCGCTTACCAGCTCCTGCGCCCTCTGCTGGTGAAGGAAAAACATCCTTCCGAGTCGGCCCAGCCCGGAAGCGGTTGGATCCTGTCGCCCTTTCTGGCCGGACTCTCCACGCAGGAGAATCTGGTGCTTTTTAAAGCCGCAGTGGCGTCTGTGCTCAATCCGGAGCCCAGGCTTCTGCATGCCTACACGATCCGGACCAATCAGGAATGCCCGCCGGAGGAGACCCCCGTGGAACGCCTGAAGCGGGCTTTTGAGGAATTTACCGAAAGTCTGGAGGGGGGCTGATCCCTCCCTCCAGGCCGAGCCGATCACCAGCCGGCGATCACTTGATGTATTCCTTGAGCACGCCATTGCGGTTGGGGTGACGCAGCTTGCGCAGCGCCTTCGCCTCGATCTGACGGATGCGCTCTCGCGTCACATCGAAGATTTGGCCGATCTCCTCGAGGGTTTTCATGCGGCCGTCATCGAGGCCATAGCGAAGACGCAGCACATCGCGCTCGCGTGGACTCAGGGTCGCCAGCACACCTTCGAGGTCTTCACGCAAGAGGTTCTTGGCCACATCCTGCTCGGGGTTCTCGATGTCGGCTTCGATGAAGTCGCCCAGGCGGGAATCCTCTTCCTTGCCGATCGGCGTTTCAAGGGAGATCGGCAGCTGGGCGCTCTTGGCGATGAAGCGCAGCTTTTCGATGGTCATCTCCATCGATTCGGCGATCTCCTCTTCGGTGGGTTTGCGACCGAATTCCTGGCTGAGCACCTTGGTGGTTTTCTTGATCCGTGAGATGGTCTCGTAGAGGTGCACCGGCAGACGGATGGTGCGGGACTGGTCGGCGATGGCGCGGGTGATCGCCTGACGGATCCACCAGGTGGCGTACGTCGAGAACTTGTAGCCCTTTTCGTGGTCGAACTTCTCGGCGGCGCGAATCAGGCCCAGGCTGCCTTCCTGGATCAGATCCTGGAAGCTCAGGCCCCGATTCATGTATTTCTTGGCGATTGACACCACCAGGCGCAGATTGGACTGCACCATTTTTTCCTTGGCCCGTCGGCCGAGCATCAAACGACGGCGGAACTTGATCACCGGCATCTCCACCAGGGCAGCCCATTCCTTGGTGTCGGGTTCGCGGCCGTTGTCGCTCTCGAACTGAGCGGCCAGTTCTTCAAGGAGGAGCAGATCGGCGATTTTGCGGGCCAGTTCGATCTCTTCGTCTGGACGGAGCAGACGGATGCGGCCGATCTCCTGGAGATAGACCCGGATCGAATCTTCGGTGTAGACCCCTTTCGGACCGACTTTGATGCTGGCCAAGGCTTTGGCTTTGGCATCCTTTTCGGCTGCTGCCGTCGTTTCAGGCTTGGCTGTGGCTGCGTTGGCTGCAGCGTCTTTGGCGGCGGCGTCTTTGGTGCTGGCTTTTTTGGTTGAGGCGGTCTTGGCGGCCGCTGTCTTGCCGGTGGCCTTGCTGGCGGATTTCTGATCAGCCGCAGCGAGCAGGGCATCGGCGGCAGCATTGAGAGTCTCGCCAGGCTTGAGACCTGCCGAGCGGCTGCGGCTCGATTTGGTCGTCGACTTAGCGGCCACCTTCCCCTTCGTCGCTGCGGGCTTTTTCTCCGCTGCCTTCACCGTTTTGGGCTGTCCGTTGGCATCGGCCACCATCACGATGGCGGGTTTGGCCGCAGCGGATGTCGTCGCAGCAGGGCTCATGGCAGAAGGAGGGGTTGGGCGGGCATCAAGACAAGACATCGCCGAACGGGCATGCGGGCATGACCCATCGACGGGAGAGCGATCAGGCCGTCATCAGAACCTGATGGCAGCCGAAACGTGTCTGAATCAACAAGGGGGAAGTGGGCCGGGGACCGGTGCAGGGCTGTCAGGGGCTTTCTCAGACCGGTCGGCCATGCTGGAGTGAACTCCTGTGGCTCGAGCTTCGTGTCTTCCCTCTGGACGGAACTCTGCGCGGTTCCGACAACAGCTCATGGCTGTCCAACGATCTTATCTTAAGAAATTCCTGTAGCGTCGGCAACCCCATTCAGCCGGTGAGTGCTTCAGACACCGACGATGACTGAGGTGGATGTCTGGTTGGAAGCGGGACGCGACGGCCGCAGCTTCACCTACAGCGACGCCAGGGGGCTGGGTGTGGGTCTCGGTGATCTCGTGCGGGTGTCCCTGCGTGGTAGGCCCCTGCAGGGACTGGTGATCGCCTGCCGCCCCTCTGGTTCCTCGCTGCTTTCGCCTGGGGATCCGCCGCCTTCGGCGTTGCAACCGGTGGAGGCATTGCTGCAGCGCGCTGCTGTGGAGCCCCGCTGGCGCCAATGGCTGGATGCCATGGCAGTGCGCTGTCATACCAGTTCGTTTCGCATGCTCAAGGCGGCCCTGCCGCCTGGATGGCTTGGGCAGCGCGTGGCGCGGCCCAGCGCCGCCCCTGAGCTCTGGTGGGTGGAGCCCGTGCTTCAGCCCGTCGATGCCGACACGCGTGCTCAGGGTGAGACGGCGTTGCCTCCACGTCAGGCGGCGCTGCATGCGGCCTTAATGCAGTGCGGTGGCACCTGGCAGCGGCAGCTCCAGGCCGATGGATTCGGCCCCCATCTGATTCAGGCTCTGGTGCGCCGGGGCCTGGCGCGGCGCGAGCGGCGTCCGGCTCCAGCGCTTGCGATCACCTCAGTGGCGTCGGATGCTGGCGGCCGCACCCTCACCGACGAACAGCAGCAGGTTCTCGAAGCCTTTGCTCAGCAGCCCTCAGGCGGGGGGATGGTGCTGTGGGGGGTGACTGGTTCCGGCAAGACCGAGGTGTATCTGCAGCTGGCGGCCCGTGAATTGGCCGCCGGCCGCCATGTGCTCCTGCTCACTCCAGAAATCGGCCTGATTCCCCAGTTGGTGGATCGTTGTCGGCGCCGCTTCGGCAGCCAGGTGCTCGAATATCACAGCGGCTGCAGGGAGCGGGAGCGGGTGCTCACCTGGCGCCGCAGCCTCGAGGCGGAGACGCCGCTTGTGGTGGTGGGAACCCGCTCTGCGGTGTTTCTTCCCTTGGAACCGCTCGGGCTGATCGTGCTGGATGAGGAGCACGACAGTTCCTACAAGCAGGAGTCGCCCATGCCCTGTTACCACGCGCGGGATATGGCCCTGGAACGGGTGCGACATCTGGGCGGCCGGCTGCTGCTCGGCAGCGCCACCCCCTCCCTGGAAACCTGGCTGCAGCGGTCGCCCGCCGGTCCTCTGGCCCTGGCGCGCCTCAGCCGGCGCATCTCCAGCCAACCCCTGCCTCCGGTGCATGTGATCGACATGCGCGCAGAACTGCAGGATGGCCATCGACGCTTGATCAGTCGTGCCCTGATGGATCGCCTGGCGCTGCTGCCGGAGCGGGGGGAGCAGGCCGTGGTGCTGGTGCCGCGGCGCGGCTACAGCAGCTTTCTCAGTTGTCGCAGCTGTGGTGAGGTGGTGCAGTGTCCGCACTGCGATGTGGCCCTCACGGTGCATGGCAGCCAGCCCGGGCGGCAGTGGCTGCGTTGTCACTGGTGTGATCATCGCGCCGAGGTGGAGGCGTCCTGTCGCCATTGCGGTTCCCTCGCCTTCAAGCCTTTCGGTGCCGGCACCCAGCGGGTTCTGGAACAGCTGGCCCAGGAACTGGAGGGGCTGCGTCTGCTGCGCTTCGACCGCGACACCACCGGTGGGCGCGACGGCCATCGCCGTCTGCTGGAGCAGTTCGCTGCCGGGGAGGCGGATGTGCTGGTGGGAACCCAGATGCTGGCGAAAGGGATGGACCTGCCCCGCGTCACCCTCGCTGCGGTGCTCGCTGCGGATGGGTTGCTGCATCGCCCCGATCTGCGCGCCGGAGAGCAGGCCCTGCAGTTGCTCCTGCAACTGGCCGGCCGGGCCGGCCGCGGCGAAAAACCCGGTCAGGTGCTGGTGCAGACCTACTCCCCCGACCATCCCGTCATCCGCCATCTGGTGGATGGACGCTATGAGCGCTTTCTTGAAGCGGAGAGGACCGTGCGGCAGCAGGCGGGCCTGGTGCCCTTCAGTCGGGCCTGCCTGCTGCGCTTGTCGGGGCCCTCGGCTTCAGGCACCGCCACCGCCGCCAGTGTTCTGGCGGAACGGTTGCGCCCGCTCTGCGCCGCCGCCGATTGGCAGCTGCTCGGGCCTGCGCCGGCTCCGGTGGCCCGCGTGGCGGGGCGCAGTCGCTGGCAGCTGCTGCTCCACGGTCCGCAGGGGAGTGACCTGCCCCTGCCAGCCGGAACGGCTCTCTGGGAGGCCTTGCCCGCGGATGTGGCCCTGGCGGTCGACCCTGACCCGCTCGCCCTCTGAATCACGAGGGGAGTTCTGGATAGCCGAACCCCATGGTCAGTCTCAGCCGCTGCAACAGCAGGCTGATCGCCAGCAGCAGCACCACGGCCACACTGCCGATGCCCAGCGGATTCCAGCGCCAGAAGTGCATCGACAGCTGGTTGACCCGGCCCGGCTCCAGGGACCAGATCAGGGCGTTGCCCTGGCGCTCCGCTCGATTCGGTGCACCGTGCTGGGCCCGGCGTGAGGGTGCCGGTTGGATGCGCACGTCCAGGGCAGGCAGGGGCAAGTCCTGCAGCGGGCTCAGATCAAGGCTGAGCTCCAGCCGCTGTTGCACTCCGAGGAACCAGTTGCGCTCCTGCAGGCTCAGCTGCGGTGGAGGGAGGTGCAGTCCGGCCGCTGCGGCAGCGACCGCCACGCTGCGCTGCCAGAGCGCTTCAGCGTCCTGACTCCGCAGGACGGCGCTTGCAAACTCCTGCTGCCCGTGGTCGCTGCTGTGCAGCGTCCAGTCATCCCCTGTGGCGTCGAGACTGGCCGCCAGCCGCCCCTGCCAGGGAAGCAGCTGGTCGTTCTCACTGGCGGTGCTCCAGCCCAGTTGGATCCGGTCGGGGCCGGGCAGGTGAATGTCTGCGGTCAGGCGACCACAACCCCCCAACAGCAGGGTGAGCCCCAGCAGCGCGGCCAGCACCACGACAGCAAAACCCGGAGCCGCTGCCTGGGTTGGCCCTGTGGGCGGCGGCGGTGGAGCGGCCGGCAGCTGACGAGGTCGGCGCCGTGCTGATTGAGGGGGTGCCCCCAGCTGAGGATCGATCGCCAGTGTTGGCAGTTGCATCGACCAGCGGGCCGGTCGCTGCAGGCTGGGCGCCTCCAGCACCGTGAGCAGTTGGCGGGCGCGGTTGCGCATCTCGCTGTCTTTGCAGCGGGTGAGCAGCCGGCAGGTGCTCAGGGCTTTTTCCTCCTGGCCCTGGCCCATCCAGGCGGTGACCATCAGCATGCGCAGATGGGCGCCCAGGGGATCCGTGATCGGGTGCTCCGCGGCGAGCGGCTCCAACAGCTGCAGGCACTGGCCGTAATCCCCCCGTTCGAGGGCGGCCTCCGCCGCTGCCGTGGGCGTGCTCATCGATCAACCGCGACCCAGCACCATGGTGCCGATTCCCGCATCGGTGAACACCTCCAGCAACAGGGCATGGGGGACGCGGCCATCGATGATGTGGGCCGCGGCCACCCCCTGGGCCAGAGCGCGGATGCAGCACTCGGTTTTCGGGGTCATGCCGCCGGCTACCACCCCTTCGGCGATCAGCTGCCGCGCCTCCGACAGGCGCAGTTGGCGGATCAGCGACTCAGGATCCTGCCGATCCCGCAGGATGCCGGGGGTGTCGGTGAGCAGGATCAGCTTTTCCGCTTCCAGGGCCGCGGCGAGTTCGCCGGCCACCGTGTCGGCGTTGATGTTGTGCGCACGGCCATCGCTGGTGGCCGCCACGCTGGAGATCACCGGCACATAGCCCTTCTCCAGGAGAGGTTCGAGCACGTCGGGGTCCACCCGGGCCACATCCCCCACCAGTCCGTGGCTGCCGTCCCCCCAGGGGCGGGCCTGCACCAGGCCCCCATCGCTGCCGCTGAGGCCCACGGCACGGGCACCCAGTCGATTGAGCCCATTCACGATCTGCTTGTTGACCCGTCCAACCAGCACCATTTCCACCACATCCATCGTGGAAGGGTCGGTGACTCGCAGCCCGTCGCGGAATTCGGCGGGAATCTCCAGCTTTTTCAGCCAGTGGTTGATCTCCGGGCCACCACCGTGTACCACGACCGGGCGAACCCCCACGCTCGTGAGCAGGGCCAGATCGCGGAACACGGCCTCCTGAAGCGAGGCATGGGCCATGGCGGCACCGCCGTATTTGACCACGATCCGGCGCCCTGCGAAGCGCTGGATGTAGGGAAGGGCTTCACTGAGAACCGAAACCCTCAGGGCGTCGTCACTGGCCATCGCTCGTGCTCACTGCTGACCATGCTCGCCTGCGGCGGGCAGCAGGGTGAGGTCCAGCCGAGCGGATCCCAACGCTGTGATCTGGGCCTGCAACCCCTTGGCGAAGAAGCGACCGAGCCGTTCCTGCTTCTCCTGCCACTGCTCCAGGGGAACCTTGCCACGCTTGAAGCGCAGCCTGAGCCCATATCCCGATGGGCCATGCAGTTCTTCGATCTCGAGCAGCTGGGGCGGTTCGTCTTCATCCCAGAGCTTCAGGGCTTCCAGGGATGATTCGAGATGGGCTTTCTGGCCGTAGCGCCAGCGGGTCACATCGCTGAGCAGCTTGGCCAGTTCCGGGGCAGCATCGGCCCGTTCGTTCTTGAGCTGACCGGCCGGCGTCACCCGCTTCGCAGGAGGCAGCTCCGAGGATTTCAAGGCCAGGCCACCCAGCAGGATCGGGATCCCGTAGAAGATCGTTGGCAAACTGAGGTTGGCATTGCCGCTGCCGTAGGCGACGGCGCCCACCACGGTGAGCACGCCACCGGCCACGGTGATCAGATTGCCTGGGGAAAGCAGGTTGTTCATGGCTGCACTCTGCTGCATGCCCCTGGTGCCTGGTGATGGAATCGATCGCGATGGCGTGGCGCCATGGGGAGAATGGGGATCACGATGCCTCCGCCCATGGACCGTCCTGCGTCAGACATGCCCGGCACGGCCGCAGCGGGGACCCCGGAGCTGGTCGAGCTGATCGCCCAGCTCGATCAAGACCGGGCCTGGCTGCTCGAACAGATCGATCGCGGTCGCTGGTCGGATCTGCGTCTCGATCTGGCGGCCCTGGAGCGGGAACTGGGTCAGTTGCTCGCCAAGGCCGCGGAGCGACTCGACCCGACCACCTGATCGATCGGGTGGTCAAGTTGCGAGTGGATCGTTCTTCAGAAGGGGATGTCGTCGGTGTCGGGCACCAGCGGTGCGCTGTTCCAGGTGGCGGCGTCGTCCTGGGCAGGCGCAGGCGGGCGGTTGGCGGAGGCCTGACGGCTGGGCTGGGCTGTCCTGCCGCCCGTTGCGGAAGGGCTGGCGGACGGAGCGCCGGCGGCTGCGGTTCCCACCGGATGCAGGCGGGAGAGCGTGAATTCGGCACGTTTCTCTTTCATGCCGTCCGGCCGCGGCACGGTGCTCATGCGCAGGCGTCCCTCGATCACAAGGCGCTGCCCCGGCTGAACCCGGTTCTGCAGATCCTGGGCCAGATTTCCCCAGCCCACCACTTTGATCTGACCGGCGGGATCGTCGGCGCGCAGGGCGTCGAAGCGCACCTCCATCTCCGCAATCGGCGTCTGGTTGTCCTGGGTGTAGCGAAGGGTGGGGGCCTCCAGCACCTCCACTTCGAGCACGCAGTGGTTCATCGCCGTCTGACGCCTTGATGGAGCCGCCATCCTGATGCACGACCCGCACAATCGCCAGGGGCATCTGTGGCTTCTCGCCGGCACCGGTGAGGGGCCAGGCCTGGCTCACGCCATGCTCCGGCAGGGCTGGCGGGTCAGCGTCAGCGTTGTGACGCCTGGCGCCGCAGCGGCCTACCGCCAGCTGCCACTCAGCCATGTCTGGGTGGGTCCGCTGGCTGATGTGGCGGCGATACGGCACCGGCTGGCGACCCAGAGGATCGATCGGGTGGTGGATGCCACCCATCCCTTCGCCACGGTGATCAGCCGCCAGTTAGTGGAGGCCTGCGGCGCCTCCTCAGGGTGTCTGGTGCGTTTCGAGCGGAGGCTGGAACCGATCGCCCCAGCAGCGGCCGCGGCGCTGCACTTGATCGACAACGTTCGGTTTCTGCGTGCGGAGCGCTTGCTGCTGGCCCTGGGGGCGCGCCATCTCTCGGCTGTCGTGGCGGCCTTGCCGCCACCGCCACCCCAGCTGTTCGCCCGCGTGCTGCCCACCCCCGCTGGTCTGCGTCAAGCCCGGGCGGCGGGGATTCCGCCCGAGCAGCTCGCCCTGCTCCGGCCTCTTCAGTCGCTCGCGCCGGCGGGGTCAAGCGGGGCTCTGGAGCTGGCTCTCTGTCGCCGCTGGCAGATCACGGATGTGCTCTGCCGCCAGTCTGGTGGGGCGAGCGAACGCTGCTGGCATCGGGTTGCGGAGGCGCTGGGCCTGCGGCTCTGGTTGCTGCGGCGGCCGGCGCCACCCGCCGGAGTGTCGGTTGTGCATAGCGTGGAGGCGCTTCTGGCTGCTCTGGCCTGACCCTCCTTGCTGCTGATGGACTCCCGATCCGAGGCCGCACCGATCACGCTGGTGCTCACCACCGAAGCCGATCGTGAGCGGGCGGAAGCCCTGGCCTCAGCCCTGGTGGAGCGCCGCCTGGCCGCCTGCGTGAGCCTGATGCCGATCCGCTCCTGCTACCGCTGGAACGGTGAAGTTGAACGGGCTGAGGAGGTGCAGCTCCTGATCAAGACCTCACCTGAGGGCCTGGTCCCGCTCAGGCAGGCCCTCGACACACTGCACAGTTACGACACACCCGAGTGCCTGCACTGGACTGCATCAGCATCAGCCGCCTATGGCGGCTGGCTGCGGGAGGCGTTAGCTCCCCAGGTGCTCCCGCACCAACGTCTGGAGTGACACCTGGGAGCGGGGGCCGAGCTGGGTGACCACCTGCCCGGCACAGAGGGAGCCGATCCGGCCGCAGGTCTCCAGATCGAGCCCCTGGGTGTAGCCATGCAGGAAGCCGCCGGCATAGAGGTCGCCGGCGCCGGTGGTGTCGATCAGATCCCCCAGCTTGTAGGCGGGAACGTCCCAGCGTTGATCGCCGCTGAGCACCACCGAACCTTTTTCGCTGCGGGTGAGGGCCGCCACGTGGCAACAGCCCTTCACCTGGGCGATGGCGTGATCGAAATCGTCCGTGCCGTACAGCGACGTGATCTCACTCTCGTTGGCGAACAACACATCCACATGACCGTTCACCAGCTCCAGGAAGCTGTCGCGGTGCCGGTCCACGCAGAAGCCATCGGAGAGTGACAGGGCCACCTGGCCACCACTCTGCCGGCAGGTTTCCGCAGCGGAGATGAAGGCCCGTTTGGCGGCGGGGCTGTCCCAGAGATAGCCCTCCAGATAGAGCACCTTGGTGTCTCGCACCATCGAAAGGTCCAGGTCTTCCGGTTCGAGCTGCACCGAGGCTCCGAGGTAGGTGCACATCGTGCGCTGGGCATCGGGGGTGACCAGGATCAGGCAGCGGGCCGTGCTGGGGCCATCGATCGCTGCAGGGGTGTCAAAGCGTGTGCCGACGGCGCGGATGTCGTGGCTGAAGATCTCGCCCAGCTGGTCGTTGCGGACCCTGCCAATGAAGCCGGCGCGACTGCCCAGCTGCGCCAGACCCGCGAGGGTATTGGCCGCCGAGCCACCCGATGTCTCCAGACCGCTGCCGCTGGCTTCATAGAGCGCGTGGGCCTGGTTCTCATCCACCAGAGCCATGGCGCCCTTGTTCAGACCGTGCGTCTCGAGAAAGCTGTCATCGGTCTGCACGAGCACGTCCACGATCGCGTTACCGATTCCCACCACATCCAGGGAGCAGTCGTGGTTGCTGAATCGGGGTGTCGTCATGGGGCCATCAAGGCGCAGAACAGCGGCAGTATCGCCCTTCGAGCGCTGCGGCTGTTGGTCAGGCGCTTAGCAGGGCCCGTTTCGGTCCGTGAATCGGATCTTCCACCACGATCGTCTGATCCCGGCTGGCGCCCAGCGAGACGATGGCGATGGGCACTTCCATCAGATCGGCGAGGAAACGCAGGTAGGCCATCGCTTGTTCCGGCAGATCCTCCAGTCGGCGGCAATCGGCGGTGGAGCACTGCCAGCCCGGCAGGGTTTTGAAGATCGGCTTGCAACGGGAAAATTCCTCGGCGCAGCTGGGGAAATATTCGATCGTCTGCCCGTCGAGCTCATAAGCCACACACACCTGGATGGCATCCAGCTCGTCGAGCACGTCCAGCTTGGTCACCGCCAGACAATCGAGCCCATTGACCTCAACCGCATACCGACCGATCACCCCGTCAAACCAGCCACAGCGACGGCGGCGGCCGGTGGTGGTGCCGAATTCACCGCCGCGTTCGGTGAGCTGATCGTTGAGACTGCCGCTCAGTTCAGTGGGGAAAGGCCCTTCGCCAACGCGGGTTGTGTAGGCCTTGGCGACACCGATCACCCGGTCGATCAGGGTCGGACCGACGCCGGCGCCGATGCAGGCACCTCCCGACACCGGGTTGGAGGAGGTGACGTAGGGATAGGTGCCATGGTCGAGGTCGAGCAGGGTTCCCTGCGCTCCTTCGAAGAGGATGTTCTTGCGATTCCGTGCCGCCGTGTGAATCGCCCGGGTGCAATCAACCACATGAGGAGCGAGGCGACGTCCGTAGCCGAGATATTCCTCGATCACCGCTTCCCCATCGACGGGCTCCATGCCGTAGATGGTTTCCAGGAGCTGGTTCTTCTCCTTGAGGGGGCCTTCGAGGCGATCCCGCAGCCGCTGTTCATCCAGCAGGTCAATCACGCGAATGCCACTGCGCTGGGACTTGTCGGCGTAGGTGGGGCCAATCCCTCGACCGGTCGTGCCAATCCGTCGATCACCGCGCTGCATCTCCATCGCCTGATCCAGCAGGCGGTGATACGGCATGGTCACGTGGGCCGTCGACGCCAGCTGCAGGCCGGAGATGTCGATGCCATTCTCGATCAGCATGTCGAGTTCCCCAAGCATCACCTTGGGATCCACCACCGTTCCTGAACCGATCAGACAGATGGTGTCGGGATAAAGAATGCCGGAAGGAATGAGGTGCAGTTTGAGCACCTGTCCGTCCACCACGATGGTGTGGCCAGCGTTGACGCCCCCCTGATAGCGGACGACCACATCGGCGGAACGACTCAGAAGGTCGGTGATCTTCCCTTTCCCTTCGTCACCCCACTGCGCACCGATGACGACAACGTTGGCCAAAGACACTGCGGCCCGAAGCCGCCAATCTGCACAATCCGACAGCTTTACAGATCCACCACCCTTCGGTCAAAAGAAAAGCAGTGGTTCGCAGCGCTCAGCTGCCGCGCACGGCCGCCCGCTCCGCCTTGGTGAGCTCTTTGTCGACCCGCTCTTTGAGGCCCTCAGGCAGGGGGCGATTGGCGTAGGTGTTGTAGTGGCCGGCGAGGGAGTTCAGGGCCGTCTGCATGGTGGTGAAGGATGCGAGTCCGTTCACCTGGGGCCGCGGCCGGTAGCGCGACATGTAGTCGTTGATCAGCGTGCGGGCTTCCGCCTCCGCTTCCGGCCGATCGGCATCATCCTGCGGAAGGGCGATGGTGGCCTGCAGTCTGTGGGCCACCGCCACGGTGTCTTCGACGTAATCACCGCTCAGGCCGGAGGCGGAGGCCCCTGAACAGGCCGTGAGCAGGAGGGCGACGCAGAGGGTGGCGGCCAGTGCTGCCGTCGCGGCCGCCCTGAGCAACGTGTTCGTCAGGCGAAGCAGGGCGGTGAGCATGGCGACGGATCAGCTCTCAGGACTGTAAAGGTGTCGGCGAAGCGACCTGGATGGGTCGGTTCAGGTGGCGGCAACCGCAGCGAGCACCCGCTCCAGTGCGGCGTCAACCGTCAGCACGTCGGCCTGGCGAGTCGCCCGTTCCACCAGTTCCACCTGTCCGTCAGCGGCGGCGCGGCCGACCACGATCCGCCAGGGAATGCCGATCAGATCCGCATCCTTGAATTTCACCCCAGCCCGCTCCTGACGGTCATCGAGCAGGGCATCCACGCCTTGGGCCATCAACCTGGCGTAGAGATCTTCGCCGAGGCTGCGTTGTGTTGCCTCCTGCAGGTTGGCCACCACCACAATCACCTGGAAGGGAGCGATCGCCAGCGGCCAGCAGATGCCGGCGTCGTCGTGATGTTGTTCCACCGCCGCCTGCGCCAGGCGGGACACACCGATGCCGTAGCAGCCCATCCAGAGCGCTTCCTGCCCCCCATCGGCGTTGGTGAAGCTGGCGTCCATCGCTTGCGAATATTTCCGGCCCAACTGAAAAATGTGGCCCACCTCGATGCCGCGCCGTGCCATCAGGGTCTGCTCCGGATCGCTCTGGCAGCGGTCGCCGGCCTGGGCATTGCGTAGATCTACCGCCTGAGGCAAGACCTGGCAGTCAGGCCAACGCCACCCCCAACGGTGCTGGTCGGGGCTGTTCGCGCCGCACACGAATCGCTCGAGCGCCAGAGCGGTGGGGTCGGCGAAGCGCAGAAACGTGGGGACCCAGGTGCGCGCGCCCGCGAGTCGGCTGTCCTCCAGGTCGGGGCCGAGGGCTCCGAAGGGCCATGGATTGAGTCCTTGCCGTTCCAGCTCTTCGGCAGTCACGGCGGCCAGATCCAGCACCCCCTCACCGAGCGCAGCGGTGAGGGCGTTGATCAGCTTCACCTCGTTCAGCTCCTGGTCGCCCCGAAGGCAGGCCAGAACGGGGCGCTCGCTGCCGGAGGCCATGCGGGCAATCAGCGCGAGAACCTTCACGACCTGGGAGGGGTCGAGTTGCTGTGCACGGCAGAGAGCCTCAATCGTGTGCTGTCCGGGCGTGTCGATCGACCGGCTGTCGCCCTCGGGGAGTGGAATGGCGTCAGGCGCGATCGAGACGGCCTTCTCGAGGTTGGCGGCGTAGCTGCCGGATTCACTCATCAGGATCAGGTCTTCACCGGCTTCGGCCGTGACCATGAACTCCTGGGAGGCGGCGCCACCGATGGCGCCGCTATCAGCCTCCACCGCCACGGTCTGGAGGCCGCAACGGTCGAAAATCCGGCGATAAGCCCCATCCATGGCCCCATAACAGGCCTGCAGATCCGATGCGTCGGCGTGGAAGGAATACGCATCCTTCATGATGAATTCACGACCGCGCATCAACCCGAACCTGGGGCGGATCTCATCGCGAAACTTGCTCTGGATCTGATAGAGCGTGACAGGGAGTTGCCGGTAGGACCGCAGCAGTTCACCCGCTAACGACGTGATCACTTCTTCATGGGTCGGCCCCAGGCCGAGCTGACGTCCTTGCCGGTCATCGAGATGAAACATGATCCCTTCCCCGGCGGTGTAGCCCTGCCAGCGACCGCTGCGTTCCCAGAGTTCAGCCGGTTGGAGCTGGGGCAGCAGGGTCTCGAGGGCCCCTAACGCGTTCATTTCCTCGCGCACGATCGCATTGATTCGCTGAAGCACGCGCCACATCAGCGGTAAGTAGGCATAGATCCCAGATCCCACCCGTCGGATGAATCCACCTCGAAGCAGCAGCTGATGGGAAGCGATCTCCGCGTCTGCGGGAACATCCCGCAACGTCACCAGCATCAGGCGGGAGACGCGCATGATCGTGATTCAGCAAGAAGCGGGAAATTACCACCGCCCCAGAGAGGGTCGATCTGCGAAGTGGACCCGATCCGGGAGAGAGGGAGTGACGACTGAGTCTCAACTGCTAACGTCCGTGAGACTTCAGTCGCCATAAGGCTTGCTCCATGTTTTCACGGCCGGTCGACCCCAGTCTTTCCGCCACCGCTGGCACGGTTGACCCCTCCGTTGATGTGGATGCGGTGATGTCGCGCTCCGATGCCCTTGTCGGTATCGAAGACGTTCAAAAGTCACTGAATCGGTCCCGTGCCTCGGTGTATCGCTACACCAATACCGATCCGAGAAACCTCAATCCTCCTTTCAATCCCCGCAAGCTCAATCCCGAATACCGAAGCGATCAGAAAGATCCGCTTCTGTTTCACCCCAACGAGGTGGCTCGATTTGCCAAAGATGTGCTGCGGATCAAGGAAGTCACCGTTGAGGTATTGAACTCACCCTCGACCGCCACGCAGCAATGCCTCGGGGCGATTCTCGAAGAGCTGCGGATGATCCGCTCCCATCTGGAGGGTCTGCAGGAGCCCCCTTCCGACCTTGCCTCCCGGCGCGAGCGTCAGGACCGCGCCGCTGCCTGACCCTGGCTGTTGCGGCCGACATCTCCACGAAAGAGGTGCCATAGTGAAGACACCCCCTTCTGCTCCAGAGCGGGAGTTGCGGTTCTCGACGCTCTCAATACGAATCCCTTTTTAGGGGTTCGAAGCGCTCGGGATGTCCCCTTTTCCACCTGCATGGACCCCGAACCTCCTCACGGTTCCCAACCCGACCTCTCGGCCCAAGACAGCCTCGATCTCGCAGGCCCGGCACTCATTCTTACCGGATTCGCCATTGCGGTTGCCACGATCGGCGTTCCGACGTTGGCCGTGTTGAGCGACCGGCCAGCCCGAGGTGTCCACTCCACCATGGTTCAGGAACGCGATGGATCTGCGCTCCCTTCCCCCTTCGCCATCACCCGGCTTGGTGAACCTGCTGGTGGAAATCCCGGCGGGCAGCCGGAATAAATACGAGTATTTCGCTGATGCCGGTGTGATGGCCCTGGATCGGGTCTTGCACTCGTCGGTGAAATATCCCTTTGATTACGGCTTCATTCCCAACACCCTTGCCGAAGACGGGTCTCCCCTCGACGCAATGGTGATCATGGAGGAACCCACCTTTGCGGGCTGCCTGATCTGCGCCAGGCCGATCGGTGTTCTCGATATGCATGACACCGGCCACTACGACGGCAAGATTCTCTGCGTGCCCGTGGCGGACCCCCGCCAGCGGGGCATCACCAGCATCCGCCAGATCGCACCGAACCAGCTCGAGGATGTGGCGGAGTTTTTTCGCGTCTACAAGAACTTCGAGGGCCGGGTGACGGTGATCGGTGGCTGGCGAGACGCCGATGCGGTGGCGCCCCTGCTGGAGTCCTGCATCCGGGCGGCTCAGGCGTGAAGAGCCAAGTTCCGTTGCAGACCCGCGGGGATGGGCCTGGAAGCTTGTAAGTTGGTGCGCGCCCAGCATGTGAACGACCCGTGCCCACCATCCGTTTCGAGCAGGAAGGCCAGCAGGTCGGTTGCATTGAAGGTGCCAATCTCCGCAAAGCGGCGCTGGATGCCGGCATCAATCCCTACAAGGGGCTCAACAACCTCAACAACTGTGGCGGCGTCGGTCAGTGCGGCACCTGCGTGGTGGAGGTGCTGGAGGGTGCTCAGAATCTTTCCCCGCGCAGCGATGTTGAGGAGGTGTACCTGGCGGATCGCCCTGCCAACTACCGCCTCAGCTGCCGCACCAGCGTCAATGGTGATGTCACTGTTCGGACCCGTCCCGATGACGGTGTCGGCAAGGGTTCGAATTCCCTTCTGGGCGCTCTCAAAGCCCTGATCGGCCGCTGATCGCCGGTGACCGGCCTCACGATCTGGAGTTACTCCCGCTGTTCCACCTGTCGCAAGGCTTTGGCCTGGCTTCAGGACAGGGGGATTGAGCTGACCCCCCATGACATCACCGTGAGCCCGCCCGATCGGGACCTGCTGGCCCGTGCTCTGGCCCAGTTTGGCCGGCGCCAACCGCTCCTCAACACCAGTGGTCAGAGTTATCGCGCTCTGGGTGCGGCCAGCGTCAAGGCGATGACGGATAGCCAGGTCCTCGACGCCCTTGCCGCCGACGGCAAGTTGATCAAACGGCCGTTTGTTGAACTCCCGGACGGCCGTTGTCTCGTTGGCTTCAACGCCGAGGTGTGGAGCGAGGCGATTCCTCAGTGAAGCTGAGGCCATCGAGTTCTGTGATCAGCTGATCCACGCCTCCCTGATCGCGCAGCTGTTGCACGCTGTTGCGTTTGAGTTCCTCGAGAAAGGCTGCCACCAGTTCCTGGCTCCTCTCCAGCACGGGACCCTGCTCCAAGGTGCGCGCCAACTCCTCCCAGAAACGGTCGAACGCCTCCAGGGCCAGATCCTCCATCTGGGCGTCCCATCGTCCCAGGCGTTGACCGGTCTGTCGTGACAGATCGAGAAAGGCGTCAACCATGCCGGTTGCCAGCTGGCGACTGATGCCGTTTTCCGCCCGTTGCACCGCCGCCAGTTCACGCAACGGACCCGGCACCATGGCATCGCTCATGCTGCGCTGCAGCGCGTGGCTGAACAGAGCTACCAGTTGGGGACGCATACCCGGTCCAACCTGGGTGAGCAACAGGGGAATCCACAGCCTGATCAGTTCGGCAAGCTCCCGTTCGCCGTTGTCATCCACCGACTGGTGACTGCACAATCCGCGGATTCTCTGGGGCAGCAGCGGCGAGCGGATCACTCCTTGCACCGCATCGAGGATCCGCAGGGTGAGCACTTCGAACAGCTCCAGGGCCAGCAGGGCGACCACGCCGCGACTTACCACCGTTCGCAGCGGTTCCAGCTGAATCAGACGGCTGCTGGACAGCCTTTCGGTGACCGGGATGATCCGCAGCAGGCGCCAGAACGGCAACAGCAGCGGCAGGTCGATCCATCGCCGCAACAGGGCATCCCGCCAGGCGATCGCCGGGAAGCGACGTTTGAGTCGGATCGCTCGAATCAGGATGTCGAGGAGGAACAGCACCTGAAACGGGGTGTCGATGCGCCAGGCGTGGTCGATCGGCTGCCCGTTTTCATCGATGCCACGCCAGTAATTGGTGGCGGCCAGCGGCAGGATCTGGCGGTTCCAGAATTCACGCTCCTCGTCCCAGCCGCCCTGAGCGAGTTGGTCGTCACTCAGGAGACGGGCGGCCGCTTGTTTGGCCGAATCAAGGCCGGCGCGGGCGCGCAGACGATTCTTCAGTTTTTCGAGAGTGCCGGCCTGGCCAGAGCCGATGAAGGGGTTCTCGTCGATGAGCTGGCTGTTGCGCACCACCATTTCCAGGCGCAGCTGCCGCGCGGCGGGGCTGTTGATGCCCTGGCTGTCGGCCACCTGCTCGAGTTGGCGGAAGTGGGCGATGTAGGCAGCGGTGTCGCGATGAGGTTCGATGCCCTTGACCCGGTCATAGGCCGGGGTGATGTCGGGGATCCAGGGCAGCGGCACGGCCAGCGGCACCGACGGCAGCGGGTAGAGGTTGCGCTGCAGCCAGAAGGTGCGCAGGGGCACATAGGTCACATCGAACACGACCCAGGCCAGGTTCGCGCTGGCGATTAACGCCAGCAGTCGATCCCAGCGCAGCCAAAAGCGTCCGCTTGAGGAGGGTTTCAACGCTTGCCAGCGGGGTCGAACCATGGGCGCTCCTGGCGAAGGGCAGCCTAGGAGCCGACACCAGTCGCGCCTATCGTGCCGTTTCCAATCCGTGTTGTAGCGAGTTGTCCGACGCGCAGAGGGATCCGAGCCCGGAGGGCCAGACCCGTGATTCGAGCCCGCGGCGCTCCCACCCGTTCTGGGATTTCTGGGGGCCGGTGCTGTTCACCCTCGCCCTCTACCTGGGCATCAGGCACTGGATCGCTGAAGCCCGTTTCATTCCGTCCGGTTCCATGCTGCCGGGTCTGCAGATTCAGGATCGCCTGCTGGTGGAGAAGCTCACCTACCGGCAGCGTTCCCCCCGCCGCGGTGAAATCGTTGTATTCAATTCTCCTTATTCCTTCGATCCAGCACTGAAATCCACCACGTCACCTTCGCCGTTGCAATGCGCCCTGGCCAACTTTCCCCTGCTGGGTCTGATCCCCGGTCTCGGTGATCCGGCCTGTGACGCCTACATCAAGCGTGTGGTGGCGGTGGCCGGCGATCAGGTGGTGGTGAATCCTCGGGGTGAGGTGAGTGTGAACGGCAAGGCCGTGCCCGAGCCCTATGTGAGCAACTACTGCCCACTGGATGCGCAGGGGATGAGCCGTTGCCGCACGCTCAACGTCACTGTGCCCAAGGGGCATGTGCTGGCGCTCGGCGATAACCGGAGCAACAGCTGGGATGGCCGGTACTGGCCCGGCGGCCCCTTTCTGCCTGAAAAAGAGATCCTCGGCCGCGCTGTCTGGCGTTTCTGGCCCCTCAATCGCAGTGGGTCTCTGGGGTCGTAAGACCGCAGGCCGTCACCTGGCCCACCAACTCCCGCCCTTCCCACGGTTGATTGGCCGCCAGGGGTGAATCGGTTGACCGACGCGACTGGCGCCAGCGCTGCTGGGGGTCGAACAGCAGCCAGCGGTTGCTGCCGATCTCCAGTCGCTCCTCCGCCTGCCCGAGCAGGCGGGAGGGGCCGAAACTGAGTGCGTTCCAGAGTTGACGCACCGACCAGCCACGGACGTTGACCAGCTCCTGCCACAGGGCCGGCAGCACCAGTTGGTGTCCCGCCAGGCCTGGGCGGCGTTCTCCGGGCGGCAGCAGGCAGTCTTCCTCGTCGAGCGGCACCGCGTGCACCGCCACGGCAGCCAGGGTGCCCCGCTCCAACGCGTCGATCAGGGCCTGCCGGTCTTCCGGGCCCCCCAGCGAGGGGGTGATGCACCAGCCGGTCTCCGTGGGCTGGAGGCTGCCGTTGTCGGCCACGAGGTGCCACCAGCAGACGCTGGCTTGCGGTTGCACGGCCGCCGCCCCCAGCTGGTTGACACCGGCGGCCGTGGACAGGTTCATCAGGCAGAGACGGCGCTCCGGATGCTGGCGCTGCAGTTCGAGCAGCTGGCCCAGGGGCAGGGTTTCACTGGCGACCGGATCCGGGGGCCAGCCGGCCCGCAGGGTCTCCACGCCTTCGCGCACCATGCCGTCCACTTGGATCTGGGGGTCGCGTGGCGCCAGCAGCAGCGGGGCCGTGCCCATCTCTCCCAGCACCAGGGCCCGCTGCAGCAGGGGAATCGGCGGGCAGTGGTCATCGTCGGCGAGGCCGATGGCGCCATGCTCCAGCAGGTCACCATGGGCGGAGAACTGCTCACCGCGTCCGCCCCAACTGAATCCGCCCCAGAGATGCAGCCGCACCCCCAGCTCAGGGCGTTGGACTCCCTGGAGCCGCTCGACCCTGTCGCGCCAGGATTCGGCCCGCGGCAGCAGGGCCACCTGGCCGTAGCCCGCCCGAGCGGCGGCACGGCACAGGCTCTCCAGCGTTTCCGCTTGGCCGTTGAGGGGCTGCTCAAGAACGGAGTGGGGATCGACCAGCAAAGGTGCCAGGAGCGCCTTGGGCCTGGCCTGGGCTTCGAGGCCGTCCCGCTGGGCCCAGTGTCTGGCGTCGTCACCGAAGCCCACCAGCGCACCGTCGCGGATCAGGGCGGCGCCCTGTTCAATCGGATCCTGGTCGCTGCCGATCAGGATCCGGACCGGATCCAGCAGCATGGAGTGCGGCATGGGCTCAGAGGGCTCCTGCGGCCGTGCGGTCGAGTACGCCTCCCAGGTGGGAGGTGAGATTCAGACAGGTCACCACCGCAGGCTGGCCAGGGTCGACGGGCATGTCGATCACGGTGACGCCGCCGTTCCCCTGTTTCACCGCCCAGATGTCGGCGGGGGACAGGCCGAGCAGGTGGCAGAGGATCGTTTTGTTCACGGCGTCGTGGGCCACCACCAGGGCCGTTTCTTCTGGATCCAGGCTCGCGGCGATCGTGGTCCAGGTGTGCACCGACCGTTCCCACACCTGTTGGATGGTTTCCCCCTCCGGCATCTGCACTGTGTGCGGCGAGCGTTTCCATTCCGCCAGCAGGTCGCCCCACTGGGCCTGAATCTCCGCTTCCAACTTGCCTTCCCAGAGTCCGTGGCCGATCTCCACCAACCCCCCGGTCACGGTGAGGGGCACCCCGGGGTGGGAACGAAGAATGCCCTCCGCCGTCTGACGGGGACGTGACATGGAGCTGCTGTAGGCCCGTTGCAGCGGCACGGGTGCGAGGAAGGCGCGGGCCGCTTCCGCCTGGGCGTGGCCGTTGGCGTTGAGGGGGATGTCGATCTGTCCCTGGAAGCGGCCATCCCGGTTCCAGTTCGTTTCACCGTGGCGGACGAGCACAAGACGGGCGCCCTTGCCCTTGGCCGGCAAGGGCTGACCGAGATGGCTGCTGTTGTTGAGGCACTCGATCTGAACGCTGTGCCCCTCGCCGCTCGGCTGGAGGTTGAAGACCGACAGGGAGGCATTGTCGAGTTGCAGGCGTCGGAAGCCACGCTCCGGTTCTCCCAGCAGCACCAGGATCAGGCAGCGCAGGATCGCGTTGTGTCCCACCACCAGAACAGTGCTGTCGCCATCCACTGGATGGCGTTGCAGCAGGGTCTGAAGGAAGCGGCGCGCCTGCTCCATCAGGTCGGGGATCGGGCGATAGCGGCTGCCATCCGCCCGGGTGAGCTCCAGCTCTTCCGGCCGGAGCCTCCAGGCCTGGTAAGACTCCGGATCGCGTTGGGCGCGCTCATCGGCGCTCAGTCCGCTCCAGGGTTCCAGATCGACTTCCAGCAGTCCCTCATCCAGCACCGGTTGCAGGTGGTCGCTGCGCACGCCCAGGATCGCGGCGGTGGTGGCTGCGGCCCGTTGAAGCGGCGAGCTGTAGACAGCGTCGAGGCGGAGATCGATCAGGGCCTGGCCGGTGCGACGGGCCTGCTCCTCCCCTTCGCTCGTCAGCACCGAGAGGTCGTTGCGGCCCTGAATGCGCCGCTCGACATTGAAACTGCTCAGGCCATGGCGAACCAGGAGAAGACGCAAGGTCACCGCATCAAGGCGTAGGCGCGGCCATCGTATGGGCCCGTTCTGCCGCCACGGTGTCACCCACATGTCCCGGTCGCCGGGGAGAATCGAGCCCAGTTGCCGCCGGTCCGTTGACCTCCCCTCCGATCGGACGCATCGCTTCCTTCAAAGGTTTCCTGGCCGTTCTGTCCCTGCTGCTGGCGGTGACCGTCTGGATTGTGGGGTTGATGGACAGCCTCCGTCGACCCTCGGTGGCCCCGGCTCTGTCGCTGCAGCAGCAGGAGATGGCCCTCCTGGCGGGGCCAGCCCTGCCGGAACCGGTCCGGCCTCTTCTGGTGGGGGCTGATCCTGCCCAGGTCCTCCTGGAGTCTCTGCAGGAGATTCCGCTGGATCGCCTCGATGATCGTCAGCGTCTGCTGCTGGCCGCCCTCGAGACCGATGCGGAGCAGCAACGTCGGCTGTTGACAGCTCCCCTGGGCGGTGCTGCATGGAATCCGCTTCAGCGGGCCCTGGCGGAGGATTCAGACCGGACCAGTCTCTCGGCGGCGGAACGGCGGCTCCTGGAGATGGCTCCGGCGGACCCGCTGCTCCGGCAGGTGAGCTGTCTGGCCTTGGGCGGTACGGCACAGGAGTGTCAGCAGCCCGCAGTCGCCCGCTCC
Source organism: Synechococcus sp. RS9909 (assembly GCF_014279595.1). NCBI lineage: Bacteria > Bacillati > Cyanobacteriota > Cyanophyceae > Synechococcales > Synechococcaceae > Synechococcus > Synechococcus sp. RS9909. Next base: position 1,860,082 of record NZ_CP047943.1, on the reverse strand, counting down.
ACCGCCCGGCGTCTGGTGTTGGCGGAGCTTCTTCCCCTGCTCGCGCTGCTGTTGGGTGTCGGTCTGCTCCTGCGCCATCTCTGGTTGCTGTGGCGTGGTGACCTACCGCGCTGGCCCCGGCTTCAGGTGCTGCCCCTCAGTCTCATCGACATGGTGCTGCTGGTGGCCGGGGGCTTCGTGGTGCTTGGTGAAGTGCTGCTGCCTCTTGTGGTCAGTCCGCTCACAAGCTGGATCACGCGCGATCTCCGCGGCCCCCTCAGCCAGGCTGCCGCCGTTCTCGTGGGCTACTCCGCACTGGCCTTGCCGCCCCTGCTGATCATCAAGCAGCAGCTCGGCGGTCTCGATCGCCGCGAAGCGCCGGAGGGAGGCTGGCTGCAGTGGCGGCTCCGGCCGGTGGGCCAGGGCCTGTTGCAGGGAGGAAGGGCCTGGTTGATGGTGATGCCTCCGGTGGCCTTCACCGGTTGGTTGATGGGGCGCCTGCTCGGTGATCAGGGGGGGAGCAACCCTCTGCTGGAGCTGGTGTTGCGTAGTCGGGATGGCTGGGCCCTGGCCCTCCTGGCCACCACCGCGGTGCTGCTGGCTCCCCTGTTTGAGGAAATGGTGTTCCGCGGCGTGCTGCTCCCGGTGCTGGGGCGCAGCATCGGTCGTAGTTGGAGCGTGTTTCTGAGTGCGCTCATCTTTGCTGTGGCCCATCTCAGCATCGGTGAGTTGCCGCCGCTGCTCGTGCTCGGGTTAGGGCTTGGGCTTCTCAGGCTGAGCAGCGGTCGACTCTTCCCCTGCGTGGTGATGCATGCCTTCTGGAACGGCGCCACCTTCCTCAATCTGATTCTCCTGGCCTGAGCGGTGACCGGGCCTGTGAGCACCTGATGTTTCGGGCTTGCGACAGCGCGTTGGCAATGGTTCACTGGTCCATTGGTCGGTCTGTGCCGTGACTGCCGTTCCCCAGCCACGATCTGCGCCTGCTGCGCGGAGCAGCAGCAACGGTGCCCTGGAGTTGATTCAGGGGTCGCTGTCGGCCCAGAAAGTGGCCCGGCGATCTCCCCTGCTGGCAGGGCTGCACCGTGCTGCTGACGGCAGCCTGGTGGGGGTGTTTGTGGCTGTGCTGGTGCTCACCGGGTTGACGCTGCATTGGCAGCACCGCTGGACCCTGGCGTTTCAACAGCTGGACGACACCCGTTCCCTGTCCCACCGCCTGACCGAATCCACGGCCATGCTGGAGCGCCATCTGCTTGAAAAGGGGCGTCTTCCCAAGACCCTGGTGCCCACCAAGGTGTCGAATCTCGTGTATCTCGAACGCCCGAAGCCCGCCTCGAAGCCCCAGGTCGATCATCTGGCCATGATTGGCGCCTGGATGGAGGAACCCATCCATCAGGGGTATTGAGCTGATGCCTGTTTCGACGGAGCGCCGGGCCCGTCCTCAGCAGCGGCCCCGTCAGCGGGTCGTGCGCCTCGAGCCCGTTCCCGCTGGCCGGATGCGCCTGGTGTACGCCCTCCTCTGCGTGGGGCTGGTGGGCCTGATCGGCAGGATGGCCTGGCTCCAGGTGGTGCAGAGTGATGCCCTGGAGGCCCGGGCCCGTTCCCTCCAGACCCAGACGACCGACCCCCTGGGGACGCGTCGACCGATCGTCGATCGCTCCGGCCGTTTGGTGGCGCTCGATGAGGAACGCTTTCGGCTCTGGGCCCATCCCCGTTACTTCAATTTTCCCGGCGACGATCCCCAGCTGGTGCGCCCTCCGCTTGATGTGGCCCGTCGCCTCTCGGGGTTGCTGGCCGTGCCGATGGCGGAGCTCGTGAAGCGCATGGGAGACCGCCCATCGGGCATCCGCCTGGCCGAGGCGATCGATCCGGAAACGGCGGCGGAAATCCGGCGTCTCGGTATCAGCGGTCTCGATCTCGAGGCCTATCCCTATCGGGTGTATCCCCAGGGAGATCTGTTCGCCAATGTGGTGGGCTTCCTCAATCAGGAGCGTGTGCCTCAGGCGGGTCTGGAGCAGAGCCGGCATGACGATCTGCTGCGCCATGAACAGTCGCGCAGCCTGCGCCGGGGCGCCGATGGCACGCCTCTGCCCGACAACCTCAGCCCCGGGGTGTTCTTCGGTGATGATCTGCGTTTGCAGCTCACCCTCGATGCCCGCCTGCAGCAGCTGGCGGCCAAGGCTCTCACCGCCCAGGTGAAGCAGTGGAAAGCCAAGAAAGGTGTGGCGATCGTGATGGATGTGCGCAACGGCGAACTGCTGGCGCTCGCCTCCACCCCCACCTACGACCCGAATCGCTACTGGGCGTTCGCTCCAGGGCGTTTCCGCGAGTGGTCGGTGCAGGATCTCTATGAACCAGGCTCCACGTTCAAGCCGATCAACCTGGCGATCGCCCTGCAGGAGGGGGTGATTCAACCGAAAGGAACGGTGAATGATGTGGGGCAGCTGCAGATCGGCGGTTGGCCGATCTTCAATCACGACCGCCAGGCCAATGGCGTGATCGATTTCCCCACCGTGCTCCAGGTGTCGAGCAACGTGGGGATGGTGCAGGCGATGCGCAACCTCAAGCCTTCCCTTTACTGGGACTGGTTGGAGCGGCTGGGGCTGGAAGCACGACCCGATACGGATCTGCCCGGTGCCCAGGCCGGTCAGCTGAAGACGAAAGAGCAGTTCACCGGTCAGCCGATCGAACCGGCCACCGCCGCTTTCGGTCAGGGCTTCTCCCTAACTCCCCTGAAACTCACCCAGCTGCACGCCATGCTGGCCAATGGCGGTCGCCTGGTCAGCCCCCACATCACCCGCGGTCTCCGCTCCGGCGATGGTCTGGCCAGCTCGAGTCCGCCGAAAGGTCAGCAGTTGCTCAAGCCTGAGGTCACCCGTGCCGTGATGGCCTGGATGGAGTCGGTGGTCGACCAGGGCAGTGGCAAAGGGGCCAAGACGCCGGGGTATCGCATCGGCGGCAAGACCGGCACGGCGCAGAAGGCGCGCAACGGCGTGTACATCCCCGGCGCCCGGATCTGCAGTTTTGTTGCCACCCTGCCGGTGAATGATCCACGCTTCGTGGTGGTGGTGGTGGTGGACGAACCGCAGGGCGGCAATGCCTATGGCTCCACGGTGGCCGTGCCCGTTGCCAAACAGATCATCGATGGTCTGCTGGTGCTGGAACAGATTCCACCTCAGGTGTCCGCCACCGCCAAACCCGGGTGATTCAGGAGGCTGTCAGTTCGAAAACCGCCGCTACGTTACGGGCACTGAGCCTTTCTCAACCCCATGGCCACCCTCCTCGAGCAGTTGTCCGCCATGACCGTTGTCGTGGCCGACACCGGTGACCTTGAGGCGATCCGTCGATTCACTCCCCGGGATGCCACCACGAATCCCTCGCTGATTCTTGCTGCTGCACAGATTCCCGCGTATCAGAGCCTGATCGATGAGGCCCTGCGTTCTTCCCGCAAGCTCATCGGTGACAACGCACCCGTGGAGGATGTGGTGCACGAGGCGCTGGATGAAATCAGTGTGATCTTCGGAAAGCAGATCCTCAAGATCGTTCCTGGCCGGGTGTCGACGGAAGTGGATGCGCGCCTCAGTTACGACACCGACGCCACGATCGCCAAGGGGCGCAAACTGATCCGGCTTTACAACGATGCCGGCATCAGCAACGACCGCGTGCTGATCAAGATCGCCTCCACCTGGGAGGGCATCAAGGCCGCCGAGGTTCTGGAGAAGGAAGGCATCCACTGCAACCTCACCTTGCTGTTCGGTTTCGCTCAGGCGGTGGCCTGCGCTGAAGCCGGCGTCACCCTGATCTCTCCCTTCGTCGGCCGCATTCTCGATTGGTTCAAAGCGGAGACGGGGCGCGATTCCTATCCGGGTCCGGAGGATCCCGGTGTGCTGTCGGTGACGCGGATCTTCAACTACTTCAAGACCTACGGCTACAAGACGGAGGTGATGGGGGCCAGCTTCCGCAACACCGACGAGATCGTGGAGCTGGCCGGGTGTGATCTGCTCACCATCTCCCCCAAGCTGCTCGATCAGCTGCGGCAGAGCGACGCCGTGCTGTCCCGCAAGCTGGATGGCGCCAACCCCTCCAGCAGCGAACCGCAGATTCAAGTGGACCGGGAGCGTTTCGATGCCCTGATGCGCGAGGACCGGATGGCGAGCGACAAACTGGGCGAGGGCATCAAGGGCTTCAGCAAGGCGATCGAAACCCTCGAACAGCAGCTCGCCCATCGCCTCGCCGAACTGGAGGGCGGCTCCGCCTTCCGCCATGCCGTGCAGGAGATCTTCCTGCTCAACGACATGAATGGGGATGGCTCGATCACGCGGGATGAATGGCTCGGCAGCGATGCCGTGTTCGATGCCCTGGATCAAGATCATGACGGCCGCCTCACGCCCGATGAGGTGCGTCAGGGGTTAGGGGCTGCCCTCTCGCTGACGACCGCTTGAGGGCACGTGTTAGCGGCTTCTTTACCTGGTGCGAGCAGCATCAGGTCTTGACCTTGTTTCCTTTCCGTGAACGCTCTCGACACCATGCGTGCCCTCGCCGCCAAAGGCGAGTCCTGCACTTTCAACGCCGGTGATGTGATCTTCTCCGCCGGTGATGGCGGCACGTCGATGTTCGGGGTGCTGGAGGGCTCGGTGCGTCTGAACTGGCTCACCGAGGAAGGGGTTGAGGGGTATGAGGTGATCGAGGCTGGTCACGTGTTCGGTGCTGGCGCCCTGGTCACGCCGGATCACCGCCGACTCGGCACCGCCGTGGCGGAGACCTCCTGTCGCCTGATCGAAATGAACCGGGAGAAGTTCCTGTTTGCCGTGCAGGAAGCACCGATGTTCGCGATCGAACTGCTGGCGTCGGTGGATGAGCGCCTGCGTGATCTCAAGCTCAAGGCTCACACCTGAGTGATGCTGACTCTGCCTAGGGTCGGCGTTCTGTCTGGCAGGTGATGGCGGTGGCCGATCAGCCCCTGCAGCTGGTCTGGTTCAAGCGGGATCTGCGTAGCGTTGATCACCGGCCGCTGGCCCTGGCTCTCGAGCGCGGTCCAGTGCTGCCCCTCTACATCGTTGAGCCGCAGTTCTGGTTGCAGCCTGATGCGTCTGCACGCCAGTGGGCGTTCTGTCGTGAGGCTCTGGAGGCCCTGCAGGAGCGTCTGTCTGCGCTGGGTCAGCCCCTCGTGGTGCGTGTGGGCGACGCGGTGGAGGTGCTGGAACGGGCTCGCCTGCGGCTCGGTGTGGCGGCGCTCTGGAGTCATGAAGAAACTGGCAATGCCTTCACCTATGCCCGGGATCGCCGGGTGAAGGCCTGGGCGCGCAGTCACGGCATCCCCTGGCGCGAGTGTCCCCAGTTCGGCGTGATTCGTGGGCTGCGCCGTCGCGAGGGCTGGGCGACCCGCTGGCAGGAGCGGATGGCGACGCCGCTCACGCCGGAGCCGCTTGCACTGCCGCCGCTGCCTGCGATTCAGCCCGGTGGTCTGCCCTCGGCTTCAGACCTGGGTCTGACGGCAGACCCCTGTCCCTGCCGTCAGCGCGGTGGTCGCCCCCAGGCTGAGACGGTGTTGCAGGATTTTCTTCAGCGTCGCGTTCAGCGCTACTGCGGCAGCATCTCCAGTCCGCTCACCGCCTTCGACGGCTGTTCCCGCCTGTCGCCCTATCTCACCTGGGGCTGCCTGTCGCTGCGGGAAGTGGTGCAGGCCAGTGCTTCCCTCACCTGCCGGGGGGTGCGCAACTTTCGCTCCCGCCTCCACTGGCACTGTCACTTCATCCAGAAGCTGGAGAGTGAGCCGGCGATCGAGCATCGCGATTTCCATCCCTTCATGCGCGACATCCGTGTCTGGGATGCGGAGCGTTATCAGGCCTGGGCCGAGGGGCGCACGGGCTTGCCGTTTGTGGATGCCTGCATGCGCGCCCTGATCGCCCATGGCTGGATCAATTTCCGCATGCGGGCGATGCTCATGTCAGTGGCCACCTATCACCTCTGGCTCCCCTGGAGGGACACCGGCCTCCATCTGGCCCGGTTGTTCGTGGATTACGAGCCCGGAATCCACTGGAGTCAGTGTCAGATGCAGTCCGGCAGCACATCGATCAACACGATCCGCATCTACAACCCGATCAAGCAGGGCCTCGATCACGATCCCAAGGGGGTATTCATCCGACGCTGGTGTCCGGAACTCGCCCATCGGCCCGATGTGTGGCTGCATGAGCCCTGGCGGGGCGGCGGCGATCACCCCGCCCCGATCGTGGATCCTGATCAGGCGGCCCGGGAGGCTCGGGACAGGATCTGGGCGATCCGCCGCGCCGCCGGTTTTGATCGCATCGCCGATGCGATCCAGGAACGCCATGGCTCCCGCCGGGCTGGGCTCACGCCGACGGGAGGCCGGGGCAGCCGCCGTCGGCGCCGGACTGACATCGCTGACGCGTCGATGCGTCAGCTCAGCCTCCAGGTCGAGATCGACCCGGCTTAACGCCGTTGCAACAACAGGCGCCGGATCACCCGCTGGGCGATGTCTCCATAGCCCATCTCACCCGAGAGGATCTGGGCGATCCGTTGGGGTGCTGTGGGTCGTTTGACCCCGAGCTGATACCCCACCTTCGGAAAGCGATAGAACACCTGGGCGATGCGTCGTCCCCAGGCCATCGAGTCGCCCCAGCGTTGCCGCATGCCGTTGCTGTAGCCGCGCAGATCGCTGCACTCTCCCCGCAACCAGCGGTTCAGGTGGGTGGCGGCTTCGCAGCCGCTCATCAGCGCTGGCCGCAGCCCTTCAGCGAGAAAGGGATCGCAGAGGGAGGCGGCATCCCCCACGGCCAGGATTCCATCGCCATCGAGGCGCTCATGGCCGTTCCAGACCCGCAGGGAAGCGGTCTGACGCAGGCCTGCGTCGGCGGCGAATCCCAGGTCGGGCAGGAGCTGCTGCAGGATCGTGTCGCTGCTGTCTGCCTGGCGCCCGATGAAGGTTCCCACCCCTAAATTGACGCCATCGGCGATGGGAAAGGCCCAGGCGAAGCCGTGATGCACCAGGCCGAATTCAAATCGGGCCGCTCCGGGTTGTAGGGATCCCCGCCCCTGGAGGCGCACCGAGGTGGTGCTGGCCATGTGCAGGCTTGAGGGTCCGAGCCCGAACCGAGCTGGCCAGGGGGAGCTGGAGCCATCGGCGATCACCACCGCACGGCCGCGCACGGTGCGTCCGTCCGTGGAGCGCACCGACCACTGCTCACCGTCCCGCTGGACGTCATCGACGCCAAAGCCGCGCTCGATCCGGCATCCCTTGGCCATGGCCTCCTCTAGCAGCAGCTGATCCAGCCGTTCCCGGCGCACAATCCAGAACGGTGCGCTGCCGGGTAGCTCGGCCACCACCGGATCCGTGAGGCACCAACTGAAGTCGACGCGTCGGATCACCTCTTCCACCGCCGGGGCGAGGGGAAAAGGAAACCACTGCTGCACGGAGGCCGCCATGCCGCCGCCACAGGGTTTGATGCGGTCGTTCCCGTCCCGCTCCAGCAGCAGCACCCGATGGCCGGCAGCGGCGAGGTGAAAAGCCGCCGCTCCTCCGGCGGCGCCGGCGCCGAGGATCAGAACATCGGCATCAAGACCGGCCACCGACAGGCTCATGCGAGGGATCTCAGACCTTGAGGATGTCCGCTTCTTTGTCGGCGAGATGGGTTTCGATGGCAGCGATGAAGCGATCCGTCAGCTTCTGAACCTTGTCTTGTTCATCGCGGCTCTGGTCTTCAGAGATCTCACCCTCTTTCTCCTGCTTCTTCACTTTGTCGATGGCATCGCGGCGGATGTTGCGCAAAGCCACTTTGCCCTCTTCGGCATATTTTGAGGCCAATTTGCAGAATTCCTTGCGTCGCTCCTCGGTGAGAGGAGGCACATTGATGCGGATCACCTTGCCGTCGTTGTTGGGGGTGAATCCCAGTTCACTCATGGCGATGGCTTTTTCAATCGCTGCCAGGGCGCTGAGATCGAACGGCTGAATCTGAATCGTCTGTGAATCGGGCGTCGACAGGGTGGCGAGCGACTTCAGAGGGGTGTCGGCGCCGTAGTACTCGACACTGATGCGGTCGAGAAGCGAAGAATTGGCACGACCGGTGCGGATCGTGTTGAACATGCGTTGGGTGGATTCCACCGACTTCTGCATGCTGGTTTCGAGATCGTTCTGCGACATGACGACGGTGCTGGAGTGTTGAGGTTTCAGTTGCTGATGCGGGAACCAACGGATTCGCCGGCCACGGCTCTGCCGATATTGCCGGGCTCGAACAGATTGAAAACCACAATCGGAATGTTGTTGTCTTTGCACAGGGCGATGGCGGTGCTGTCCATCACCGCCAGCTCCCCGCTCAGCACCTGCTGGAAGGTGAGGTGGTCGTACCTCACGGCGTTGGCATGCACGTTGGGGTCCCGGTCGTAGACCCCATCCACCTTGGTGGCTTTGAACACCACATCGGCGCTGATTTCGGCTGCACGCAGAGCGGCGGTGGTGTCGGTGGTGAAGAAGGGGTTGCCGCAACCCGCTCCGAACACCACCACCCGGCCCTTCTCGAGATGGCGGATCGCTTTGCGGCGGATGTAAGGCTCAGCCATTTCCTGCATGGCGATAGCGGTCTGCACCCTTGTTTCCACCCCCGCCCGCTCCAGGCCGTCCTGGAGGGTGATCGCATTCATCACTGTGGCCAGCATGCCCACATAGTCGGCGGTGGCTCGATCCATTCCCGCCGCCGATCCCTTGAGACCGCGAAAAATATTGCCGCCACCCACAACAATCGCGAGCTGGGTGCCTCCGGCAACCACGCGGGCCACGTCTTCAGCGATGGATTGAACGATGGCGGGGTCGATTCCATACCCCTGATCTCCCATCAGCGCTTCGCCGCTGAGTTTGAGAAGGGCACGTGCGTAAGCCATGCAGCATCCAGATCCTGATGACAGTAGCAACAGGCTTCAAGCACAACAGCCTTCAGCAACCCCTGCGGGAGACGGGCTGGTGCGGCGTGCCATTCCTCGCTTGGATGGGGCAGTGCCAGAGCCTTCATGCCGGAGTCGCAGGAGCCACGGAGCGGGGTGATGGCCCGCCTCACGCTCTCCGCGCTGGATCGCGCCAGCCGGGATCCCTCCTGTTGGCGTGATCCGATCGTGCATCGGGCGCTTCTGGTCAGTGGTCTGTCGGTGTTGACCACCGCCTCCACCCTGCTCTTGGCTGATCTCGAGCAGACGTAACTCAGTACTCAACCCCGGCCTGGGCTTTCACCCCCTGTTCCCGGAAGGGGTGGCGAACCAGGGTCATCTCCGTGACCAGGTCGGCGCGGTCGATCAACCCTGCGGGAGCGCCGCGACCGGTGAGGGCCACATGGCTGAGCTCCGGTCGGGTGTCGAGACCGGCGATCACCTGCTCCAGCGTCAGGTAGCCGAGTTTGAGAGCCACGTTGATCTCATCGAGGATCACCAGTTGATGCTCGCTGCTGCGCAGGTAGTGAAGCGACTGCTGCCAGGCCCCCTGCACCAGCTCCCTGTCCCGTTCCCGATCTTGTGTCACCCAGGTGAAGCCCTCGCCGAGGGCATGCCACTGGAGAGCATCGCCGAAGGCCTGCAGTGCGCGTGCTTCTCCCGGTTCCCAACCACCTTTGATGAACTGCACCACCGCCACCCGTTCGCCGTGCCCGAGGGTGCGCAGGGCGAGGCCGAGGGCTGCGGTGGTCTTGCCTTTGCCATGCCCGGTGAACACCATCACCAGCCCCTTCTCCAGCGACCGTTCCTGGACGCGCTGCTGCTGCACCTCCTGCCGGCGCCGCATCCGGGCCCGGTAGGCCTCCGCATCCCGCTCCGGCGCCAGATCCCCTCCCATGCCGAGGGCATCGGCGGACTGGTCGAGGTTGTGGGCGGATCCGGTCTCTCCCGAGGTCATGGCGTTGGCGTGGGGTCCGGGGGCAGCATGGCCGCTGGCGGTCGCTGCGCCACGATCCGTTGCAGGGCCTCCCCCGCCAGACGCTCCTGCTCCACCGCCGCAAAGCCAAGCCGTTGCAGCTCGGCAGGCAGGTTGTCCTGCAGCAGGTCGAGGGCGGTGTCGGTTTCAAACAGGGCGCAGAACAGCTGTTGCGGGAGATGCAGCCAGGCTCCGGCGGGATGGAGGTCCACGATCACCAGCCAGCCGCCGGGGCGCAGCAACCGATAGGCGCTCTGCAGCACCCTCTGCCGTTCCGATCGGGTGAACTCATGCAGCGCCAGGCTGATCTGAATCGCCTGGAACTGCTCGCTCTCCAGGGGCGGCTCCTCCGCCAGGCCTTCCACCCGTCCCAGCTCCGGATGCCGTTGTGCCGCAAGGCCCAGCGCCCTTGGCGATACATCGAGGCCGGTGACCGAAAACCCGCAGGCCAACCAGGGAGCGGCTGCCTCGCCACTGCCGCAGCAGAGATCGAGCACGGGAGCTCCGGCGGGCAATCGGGAGGCCAGGCCCTCCAACCCCAGGCGGCGCAACCGGCCCACGCCCCCCACCGCAACAGCCGACAGCGCTGTGACCGTGTCGTAAAGCCAGCGATGGCGATAGGCGAGCTGGCGCAGGGGAGTGCTCATGGTCGCGGATGGAATCGGGACGGGCCGGCTCAGGCCTTGAGGCGAGCGAGGGCAGCATCCACCGCCTGCTGCTGATCTCGGCGGGTGATCCAGTGGTGGTACGTGCGGGTGTGAATGGCCACGGAGTGCCCCATCATCCTGGCCGCCACCGTGTCGGGTAGGCCGATGTGGATGGTGCGCACGGCCCAGGCGTGGCGCAGGTCGTAGGGCGTCAACGGCAGCCCGTAGCGACGGAACTGCTCCGCGACCCGACGGCCCACCTGCTGCAGGGTGGTGCGGCGCAGATCGGTGCAGACCGGCGGCAGTGCTTCGTGGCCATCACCCAGGTGGTGCAGATCGAAGCGATCCACCCAGTCTGGATGGAAGGGCCAGACCTGGTGTTCGCCTGTTTTGGTGGTGGGCAACACCCGGATCACCCGATCCCCGCCCGCGCGCAGGCTCGACAGGTCGCTGAAGAACACCTCATGGTTGCGCAGTCCGAAGGTCGCCATCAGGCCGAAGGCCAGGCGCCAGCTTCGGTTGGGGATCAACAGGAAGGCTTCGAGGATGTCGGCGTCGCTGGGAAGCTGGCGGAAGCGGGCGCGATGCAGGCCATAGCCCCCCGCCTGGGCCCGCCAGTCCTCCGGTAAAACGAGGTCGGCGTGGACGGCCAGGGCCTGGAGGGCCGTGGCGCACTGCTGCCGGCTGCGGCTGCCCTCGACGTAACTCTCTAGTGTGATGCGCAGGAGCTCCGTGTCCAGGGGAAGGTTGTGCTCGCTGGCCAGGCTTCTGAGGCGCCGCAGGTAGGGCCGGTATGCCGCGGTCCAGGTGCTGCGGCTGCCCGCTGCTGAGCGCCGCCGTCGCGGGTCCTGAAAGAAGGCTTGTTCAAATTGTTCGAGCTGGTGCTCGAGCCCGGGGGTGGCCGCGGCGTTGCTGGAGGCGATTCCGTTGGCGTCTGCGGCCCACTGGTCCCAGCGGAACTGCTGGCGGCGCAGCTGCAGATCGACCAGCTGCAGGGTGCGCTCCGCTTCTCGGAGCCCTTGGGCATCCGCTGGTAGCCCGAGGCTGAGGCGCTGGGTGCGGGTGGTGTGTGGCGTCTGCCGGCAGGGCAGCGGACCGCGCAGGTTGAGTTTCCGGCCGCGCTGCTCGAGGCGCAGCCGGATGCCCTCCGCCGCCAGGGAGGCATTGATTCGTGCCAGGTCAACGCTCAGATCCATGCCCCGGGTCTGCCGCCGCCACCATCGCGTTGATGGGGGTTACGCTCAAGCCCCTCATGTCCCGCACATCCCCCATGGCCCGGGTCGGCGTCCTTCTTCTCAACCTCGGGGGACCCGAACGGATTCAGGATGTGGGTCCGTTTCTCTACAACCTCTTCGCGGATCCGGAGATCATCCGGTTGCCGATTCCGGCCCTGCAAAAGCCCCTGGCCTGGTTGATCAGCACCCTGCGCAGCAGCAAGTCGCAGGAGGCCTATCGCTCCATCGGCGGCGGTTCACCGCTGCGCCGGATCACGGAGCAGCAGGCGCGGGAGCTGCAGAGTGTGTTGCGTCAGCGGGGAATCGAGGCCACTACCTACGTGGCCATGCGCTATTGGCACCCATTCACGGAATCGGCCGTGGCCGATATCAAGGCTGATGCCATGGATGAGGTGGTGGTTCTGCCCCTGTATCCCCACTTCTCGATCAGCACCAGCGGTTCCAGTTTCCGCGAGCTCCAGCGTCTGCGTCAGCTCGATCCTGCGTTTCAACAGCTGCCGATCCGCTGCATCCGCAGCTGGTTTGACCACCCCGGCTATGTGCGGGCGATGGCGGAGCTGATCGCTGAGCAGGTGCGTGCGTCGGAGCGGCCCGAGGAGGCCCACGTGTTCTTCAGTGCCCACGGGGTGCCGAAGAGCTACGTGGAGGAGGCCGGCGACCCCTACCAACGGGAGATCGAGGCCTGCACCGCCCTGATCATGGCGGAACTTGAGCGCCTTCTCGCTTGTCCCAATCCCCACACCCTTGCCTATCAAAGCCGGGTCGGCCCCGTGGAATGGCTGAAGCCCTACACCGAGGAAGCACTGGAGGCCCTCGGTGCCGCCGGCACCCGCGACCTGGTGGTGGTGCCCATCAGTTTCGTCAGTGAGCACATCGAGACGCTCGAGGAGATCGACATCGAATACCGCGAACTGGCCACCGAGGCCGGCGTGGTGCATTTCCGGCGCGTTCCCGCCCTCGATACCTACCCCCCGTTCATCGAAGGCCTGGCCGATCTCGTCAGTGCCAGCCTCGAGGGTCCGGAGATCAATCTGGATCAGGCGGCGGAACTGCCCACCAAAGTGAAGCTCTACCCCCAGGAGAAGTGGGAGTGGGGGTGGAACAACAGCTCCGAAGTGTGGAATGGGCGCCTCGCCATGGTTGGTTTCTCGGCATTCCTGCTCGAGCTGATCACCGGTCAGGGTCCACTGCATGCCCTCGGCCTGCTTTGAGCAACGGATCGGCTGGGCCCTTAATCTTGAGGGTCAGACCCGTCTGATGCCGCAGTGACCCTGACTTCCGCCCCCTCGGTCTCCCGAGCATCCGATCAGGGCGGTCACCGCCGAATCACCGGCGCTGAGGCGCTGATGGATGCCCTGCGTCGCCACGGGGTCGACACGATTTTCGGGTATCCCGGCGGCGCCATCCTGCCCATCTACGACGCCCTCCATGTGGCCGAACGGGAGGGTTGGGTTCAGCACATTCTGGTGCGACATGAGCAGGCTGGCACCCACGCCGCCGATGCCTACGCCCGCGCCACCGGCAAGGTCGGTGTGTGCTTCGGCACGTCGGGGCCTGGGGCGACCAATCTGGTCACCGGGATTGCAACGGCCCAGATGGACTCGGTGCCGATGGTGGTGATCACCGGTCAGGTGCCCCGGGCGGCGATTGGCACCGATGCGTTCCAGGAAACCGACATCTTCGGGATCACGCTGCCGATCGTGAAGCACTCCTGGGTGGTGCGTGATCCCGCGGATCTCGGTGCGATCGTCGCCCAGGCTTTCCTGATTGCCGCCAGCGGCCGCCCCGGTCCGGTCCTGATCGACATTCCCAAGGATGTGGGCCAGGAGGAATTCGATTACGTGCCCGTGGAACCCGGCTCGGTGATCCCGGCCGGGTTCCGTCAGCCTGCAGCCCCGGAGGATGGCGCGATTGCTGCCGCTCTGGATCTGATCGAACAGGCCAACCGCCCACTGCTCTACGTGGGGGGTGGAGCGATTTCCGCCTGCGCCCACGACAGCCTGCGCGTGCTCGCGGATCGGTTCCAGATTCCGGTCACCACCACCCTGATGGGAAAGGGGGCCTTCGATGAGAACGATCCATTGTCGGTGGGCATGCTGGGCATGCATGGCACCGCCTACGCCAATTTCGCTGTCACCGAATGTGATCTGCTGATTGCGGTGGGAGCCCGTTTTGATGATCGTGTCACCGGCAAGCTCGACACCTTTGCGCCCCGGGCGCGGGTGATCCACTTCGAAATCGACCCGGCGGAAATCGGCAAGAACCGGCAGGCGGATGTGGCCGTGCTGGGTGATCTCGGCCTCAGCCTCGCCCGGATGGTGGAGATGAGCCTGCAGCGTCACGAGGAGCCCAGAACGGCCGCCTGGTTGCAGCGCATCGAGGCCTGGAAGCAGCGCTATCCCCTGGTGGTGCCCTCGCCGGAAGGGGCGATCTATCCCCAGGAGGTGCTGATGGCGGTGCGTGCATGTTCCGACGACGCCATCGTCACCACCGATGTGGGCCAGCATCAGATGTGGGCGGCGCAATACCTGCGCAACGGACCCCGCGGCTGGATCAGCAGCTCAGGTCTCGGCACGATGGGCTTCGGCATGCCGGCAGCGATCGGTGCCCAGATGGCCTGCCCGGAGCGTCAGGTGATCTGTATTGCCGGTGACGCCAGCATCCTGATGAACATTCAGGAGCTGGGAACTCTGGCGGCCTATGGCCTGCCGGTGAAGGTGGTGATTGTGAACAACCACTGGCAGGGCATGGTGCGCCAGTGGCAGGAAAGTTTCTACGACGAGCGTTATTCCGCTTCCGACATGCTCAATGGCATGCCGGATTTCATTGCTCTGGCCCGATCCTTCGGTGTCGACGGGGTGAAGATCAGTGATCGGGAGTCCCTCCGGAGCGATCTGAGCGCTGCACTCCAGGCACCGGGTCCGATGCTGATTGATGTGCACGTCCGCCGGGGCGAGAACTGCTATCCGATGGTGCCGCCGGGCAAGAGCAATGCCCAGATGGTGGGGCTGCCCGCCCACCCCGAACTGGCGATGGACACGACCCGCTCCTGCGCCGCCTGTGGGGCGACCACGGCCCACGAGCACCGTTTCTGCCCCTCCTGCGGGGCCTCGCTCTGATGGGTCGCTGGTTCGGGGCCGCTGTGCTGGTTTTGATGCTGCTGTGCCTTCCCTTCAAGGCCGCAGCGGCCGAGGTGCTGCAGGTGCGCACGCCATCCCTGCTGCAGGTGGGCGATCACAACCGCATCTACACGGTGCGCCTGGCCTGCGTCGCCGTGGATCCTGGCTCCGAGGCTGAAGCCCTGGCCTGGTTGAAGCAGGAACTGCCCCGCCGGCGTCGGGTCAACCTCCGCCCTGAAGGCAGCGACGATGGCGTCCTTCTCGCCAGGGTGACGCCACTCGGTCAGGGGAGGGATCTGTCGCAGGGACTGGTTGCCGCCGGATTCGGGCGTGACACCTGCGCCTCTGCCCAGCTCTGAATGGGTCGCAATCGCGTCGCTGCCGGTGTGGTGATGGTGCCCTGTGTGCTCCTGGGTGCTGCTTTTCTGAGCACGGCGGTCTGGACCGATGCTGCGGGTGAGAATCGCTCCCTGGCGCTGGGTCTGGGCGTGATGTTGCTGCTCGCTGGCCTGGCGGCGTTGTGGCTCCCGGCAGCAGCCGAGGCCGAGCCTGAATCCGAACGCGACTCCGATGCCGGGGATTCCAGCACAATCCCGGACGAATCGGATTCCGCTCCCTAAGTTGCAGTGTCATTGCCCTATGCATCGCCATGGCTGCCTCATCGGAGGCTCCAACCCACTCCGGTGTTGAACACGCTTCCGCGGGGGCTGAGCGATCCAAGGCTGTGCCATTCCTGCGGGCGATGTCATGGCGACGCTGGCCCTTCGCCCGGCTGCTTCTGATCACGGCCAGTCTGCTGGGCTGTCAGGCGATTGCGGCCAGTCAGCGGCCCCTGTCTGCAGCGGCGATCCTGCTGGTGGATGGGCCGGCTCGAGCCAGGGGCTCCTTCCTCCAGGGTCTTCAGCTCGGTGATGCGGCCGTGCGGGCCTGTGGCCTGCAGCCCGTCAGGGTCGACTGGCGCACGCTGTCCTGGGACAGCGATCCCGGTTCAGCGTTCCCCTC
Organism: Synechococcus sp. RS9909; assembly: GCF_014279595.1. NCBI lineage: Bacteria > Bacillati > Cyanobacteriota > Cyanophyceae > Synechococcales > Synechococcaceae > Synechococcus > Synechococcus sp. RS9909. The sequence goes on along the minus strand of NZ_CP047943.1, from coordinate 1,844,196 downwards.
CGGCATGGCACCCCCGTTGCTGGTGGCTCCTTTCGCTGCCGATCTGCGTGCCTTCGCTCAGCTGGCGGAGTCCACCGACAGCCGGGTGCTGCTGCCCTTCCAGAGGGGAACCTCACTGCAGGGCCTCAAAGCGCTGGAATCCGGCACCAGATTGTCGCCCCTGCTGCCGTCACGCGACACCGATCTGCAGGCTCTCGCTCAGGACGCCATCCGTCGCGGTTGGACCCGGATGGTGGTGGTGAGCGATCCGGGCACCATCGAAGCGGATGCTGCCACCCCCTTCATCAGCCTGGTGCAAGGTGACGGGGGGCAGGTGCTCTCTTACACCAATGCGTTGGTTCAGGAGGTGGACCCGGCTGATCCCGATCGCCTGCGCCTGCTGGCGCAGGATCTGGCCTGGTTGGCGCCCGATGCCCTGGTGATGGCAGCGCCTCCCCAGGGGCGCTTGGCCGAGGCGCTCCGCCGTGCCCAGCGCGATGGCGCCTTCGCTCCGGCCGATCCCGCCTGGATCTGGCCGCTCTCTGCCGATCAGGTCACGGAGCTGAAGGAGCAGCCCTGGCCCCAGCTGGCCCTGCGCCGGCCCGCCGTCGGTCCTGGCTGGGAGAGCTTTGCCCGGCGCTTTCAGGAGCGTTACGGACAGGAACCCTCTCAGCTGGCCGGAGCCGGTTACGACACCGCCCGTCTGCTGGCGCTGGCCTCGGTGGCCCCCGCCCCAGTGTCCTCGGAAGGCAGCCGCGATCCCCTTGGCTGGATGGATCCTGAGGCTTCCCCCCTGCCGCTCTGCGAGGCGATTGCACGCCGACGTGCTGGCCAGGCCGTGCGCCTGGAGGGGGTGAGCAGCGGCCTCGATCTTCGGCCTGCCCAGGCGCCTTCAGGGGAGGCTCTCACTCGCCTCATCGCCGCTCAGTAAGGTTTTCTGGAGGTCTGGCGGGCAACGGCCGTGCTGCGGTTGAGCGAAGTTCGGCTCCCCCTCGATCACGGGCCCGAAGATCTGGAGGCGGCGATTCTGCGCCGGTTGCGGGTGTCTGCGGAGCAATTGATTGGCCACCGCCTCGTGAAACGCAGCATCGATGCGCGTCGTCGCGACCGCATCCAGCTGATCTACAGCGTGGATGTGGAGGTGCGTGGGGAGAGTGCTCTGCGACGCCGGCATCGCGGTGATCAGCGCATCCGGTTGGCGCCAGAAACCACTTACCGCCCGGTGGCACAGGCGCCAGCTGGATTCCCGCATCGGATCGAGCAGCGCCCTGTGGTGGTGGGGGCTGGACCCTGCGGCTACTTCGCTGCCCTGGTGCTGGCCCAGATGGGGTTCAGGCCTCTCCTGCTGGAGCGCGGCCAGCCGGTGCGCCAACGCACCGCCGACACATTTGCGTTCTGGAGGGGAACGGCGCCTCTCAATCCGGAATCGAACGTGCAGTTCGGTGAGGGCGGGGCCGGCACCTTCTCCGATGGCAAGCTCTACAGCCAGGTGAGTGATCCGGAGCATTACGGACGCAAGGTGCTGGAGGAGCTGGTGGCGTGTGGGGCCAATCCCGAGATCCTCACGGTGCATCGGCCCCATATCGGCACCTTCAAGCTCGCCACCGTCGTGCGGGGGCTGCGAGCCAGGGTGGAAGCGCTCGGGGGTGAGGTGCGCTTCGGGGCCAAGGTGGAGGAGCTTCAGCTTGAGCCCCTGCCGGAGCCTCGGGCCGATGGCAGGGTTCAGCACCTGGTGGGCCTGAGCCTGGCCGATGGCACGACCGTTCCCTGCCGCCAGCTGCTGCTCGCCCCTGGTCACTCGGCGCGCGACACCTTCGACATGCTGGATCGGATCGGCGTGGCCATGGACGCCAAGCCGTTCGCCGTCGGCCTGCGGATCGAACACCCCCAGCCCCTGATCGATCAGGCCCGCTGGGGCACGCAGGCGGGCCATCCCCGGCTGGGGGCGGCGGAATACAAGCTGGTGCACCACGCCAGCAATGGACGTTGCGTCTACAGCTTCTGCATGTGCCCCGGGGGCCTGGTGGTCGGAGCCACCAGCGAGGCCGGTCGGGTGGTGACCAATGGCATGAGTCAGCACACCCGTAATGAGCGCAATGCCAACAGTGGTCTGGTGGTGCCGGTGGATGCGGAGGACCTGACCGCTTTCGCCCGCTATGCCGGCGATCCGCTCGCCGGTGTGGCGTTTCAGCGCGCGCTCGAGGAGCGGGCTTTTCACCTCGGCGGCGGCGATCACAGCGCTCCTGTGCAACGCCTGGACGACTTCCTCGCTGATCGCCCCTCCACCAGTCTGGGCACGATTGAATCGTCGTATCAACCGGGAACCAGGCCCGCTGATCTGCGCAGCGCCCTGCCGGCGCCGATGATCGAGGCTCTGCAGGAGGCCATCCCTCGGTTCGCCGCGCGCCTGGAGGGGTATGACCATCCGGATGCCGTGCTCACCGGCGTGGAGACCCGCACCTCCTCTCCCGTGCGGCTGCCTCGCGATGCAAGTTTCGAATCGATCAATACCCTGGGGCTCACACCCGCGGGGGAGGGGGCTGGTTACGCCGGCGGCATCCTGTCGGCAGCCATTGATGGCATCCGGGCTGCGGAAGCGGTGGCGCTGCGGATTCTTGCGGCTGAGTCGGGTTGAGCGGTCAGCTGGCGGCCTGGGAGACGATGCCACTCCATTGGACCGCCTTCACCTGATCCCGGCGCCAGGAGTGGAACAAGTCCGGTTCGCAGACGGTGCAGAGCGGGCAGCGACTGATGTGTTGCGCGTTCAGCCCCTCGCCGATCAACTGGGCCGTGGCGGCTTGGCGGATGTCGAGTCGACAGCGCCCGGGTTCCGGGTCGTCCGACACGATGCCGGCCTGGTGATCCGCAGGCACGCTGGCCAGCACCTGCTGGGCGACATCGAGGGCCACCTGGTAGCGGGGACCGCTCACGGCCGGGCCCAGGGCCACCACCAGCTGCTCCCGCCGGGCGCCCCGTTGCTCCAGTCGACTGATGGCCTCGGGCAGGATGCCGGCGGCCACCCCACGCCAGCCGGCATGGCAGGCGGCCACATGGCCATGGCCTGGATCGGCGATCAGCACAGGGGTGCAGTCGGCGCCACAGACCCAGAGGCTCTGGCTTCCCCGATCACTCACCAGACCGTCGGCAGCAGGCCAGGGTGGTCCCTTGGCGTCGGAGGCTTCCAACACCAGGGCGCCATGCACCTGCTGCGGACGATGCACGCTGACGCCGGCCGAAACATAGGCCGCCAGGGCATCGGGGTCCCGTCCCTGCCAGCGGCGCGTGAAGAAGCCATGCTCAAATCCCTGCTCCTGCAACAGGTCGGCGCTGAGGTAGTAGCCGCCATAGCAGCCGATCCAGGTCCATCCCTGGAGCAGGTTGAAGCGGCTGTCGGGCTGGGCCAGCGGATCGCTGCACACCTCGCTCATGGTTCTGCGGTCATGGTTCAGGTTGATCCCGCAGCATCCAGAACCCCTCAAACCGAGGGGTTTCCGGCGTGGTCTGCACAGCGATGAATTGCAGACCGCCGATCTGCTCCCTTGCCGCGTCCAGCTCACGCTGTGTGATGTTGGCGGCCTCTGGCTCGAGGTCCGTCACCAGCCAGGCGTCGTCCTGCCCGGCATCGAGCACCAGTTGGCAGCCCTCCACCCGAAGGCGAACGGGTTCCAGGCCACCGAGCCAACCCGCCAGGGCGAGGGCGCGGCTGCGGCTGAACAAGCGAAGCCCGGGCACGGGCTGATCCGCTGCCAGAGCGTTGGGGATCGGCAGCAGGTCGTGGAAGCCCAGGGGCCAGTCTTCGGCATCCCGAAGGCTGCCGAGAGGCAGGGAGGCCCAGCTCCAGGCATCGCCGCGCACCGCTTCCGGCAGGGGGAGTGCGGGGGTGGGGGTCGGCGCTGGCGAGGGTGCCAGAGGCCCGGCCATGAAGCCCTCCTCAGTCGGGTAGACCTCCCGTTCCCGCTGGGCCAGCCAGTCGATCAGGGCATAGGTGCGCCGACTGGGGCGGACTTCCAGGCCGAGCTCCGTTCCGGCCCGCTGCACCATGGTGCGCATGGCACTGCGCCAGCAACGCAACCGTTGCGGTGGTGACCATCCTTCACTCTGGGCAAGATCTAGCGCGTCCCGGAGGGCTGAGGCCAGCCAGGTGGAATTCACCTCTCCCGCTGGACAGCGACGCTCATAGCGGAAGGGGGGGCGGCCGGAACGATCGGGACTGCCCGTGATCAGCAGCTCCCAGCGTTTTTTGCCATCGGCCTCCAGGATCGGACGGGAATAGAAGTCGAGCTCCCAATCGGCCTGGCGGCTGATTCGGGAATCGGCGCTGCCATCGCTGGAGGCGGGTTCGGCCGTGATCATCCGGCAGATTGTTCTTGCTGCCTGAGGACGTTACGAGCCCTGTTGGCCCGATCGGCGGCTTCCGCCATCACGGTGTCCTTCTCGATCAACAGCTCTCCGGGTTGACCTTCCAGCAGGGCGGTGTTCAGGGCGATCCGACCGCGGCCGGGATCGAGCTCGGTGATCAAGGCCTTGACGGCATCACCCTGATCAAACACTTCGCGAAGTGAGCGCATGCTGCCGCCGGTGATCATCGACTGGTGCAACAGGCCACTGATGCCGCCGAGATCGACGAAGAAGCCGTAGGGCTTCACAGCCACCACCGTGCCCTCCACCAACTGGCCCACTTCCAGTTCGGCGAAGCGGGCCGCCGTGGCCGCCCGCTTTTCTGACAGCACAAGCTTCCGGGTCTCCGCATTCACCTCGAGGAAGGCCACACCCAGGGTCTTGCCCACCAGGGCTTCATGGTTCTCCCCGTCCTGCAGATGGGACCGGGGAATGAAACCGCGCAGGCCTTCCAGGTCACAGGTGACGCCGCCGCGGTTGAAGCCGCTGATCGTCACCTGAACCACCTTGCCCTGTTTCTCCAGCTCCTTCACCTTGTCCCAGCTCTTGCGCAGGGCGAGGGCGCGGCAGCTGATCGTGACCATGCCATCGGCGTTCTGCTCGCGTGTTACGAGCACTTCCACCTCCAGGCCCTTGGGGAACCGCTCCTTGAGATTGGTGATCACCCCCAGACCGCACTCGCTCTTCGGCATGAACCCCGGCGCTTTACCGCCGATATCCACATACACTCCGTCGCTCTCGAGGCCGATCACCGTTCCGGTGACCACTTCACCGGTGGTTCCCACCGGTTCGTTGGCATCGAGTGCCGCGAGGAAGGCATCTTCATCGAAGTCGAAATCGTCGACGCTGCGGCTGATTGATTCGTCCCGTGGTGACTCCTGCCGGGACGCGCCTGCTGCACGTCTCTGCTGGTCTGCAGGGCCGAGCAGATCCGCCATCGACAGGCCCTCGAGCTCCGAGGTGTCGAAACGGCTCTCGTCCGTGTTGACAGGGGTGCCCGGCCGGCTCGGTGCCACGGGCCGGCTCGGCCCGCTTGCCGGCACCACACCGGCCGCCTGGGCCGCCTGCTCGAGCTCCAGGGCTCGCTGTTCGGCTGCGACGGCTGCAGCCCTGGCCTCCTCCGCCTCGCGGCGTAGGCGATCCTGCTCCTCCTTCTTGCTGATGTGCATCACCAGCTGGGGCTTGCGCGGCGCAGCCGCTGCAGCGGCTGGCTTCGGCTGCTTGGGCTGCGGACTGCCGGATCCGGCCATGGGCCCTGGGGGGTCGTCGATTGGTCAGTCTGACAGGCAGGGTGGGGTGTCCTGCGCCCCTTCTGTCCGATGCCTAAGCCGCAACGGCGCCTGGACCGTCTCGCCTGGCCGGAGGTGCGCACCGGCTTGCTTCGGGAGGGGGCCACGCTGGTCTGGCCCTTCGGTGCCTGTGAACAGCATGGCCCCCAATTGCCGCTGGCCACCGATGCCCTGTTCGCGGAGCGGATCCTCGCGGCGGTGCTGGAACGCCTGCCGGATGCGCTTCCGGTCTGGTCGTTGCCGGTGCAGCCGATCGGTTTCTCCCCGGAGCACCTCGGCTTCGCCGGTACCCTCTCCCTGTCGGCAGAGCTGTTGATGCGTCTCGTTGAAGAGGTGGGCTGCCAGCTGGCCGATGCCGGTGTGCAACGCCTGGTGCTGCTGAATGCCCATGGTGGGCAGATCGCCCTGCTGCAGACGGCGGCCCGCAGCCTGCGGGCCAGCCGGCCGGCCCTGGCTGTGCTGCCTTGCTTCCTCTGGGCTGGTGTCGACGGCATCGGGGATCTGATCCCCGCTCCGGAATTGCAGACCGGTCTCCATGCCGGCCTGGCAGAAACCAGTCTGATGCTGCAGTTGGCTCCGGATCTGGTCGGTTCGGAGCGCCCCGTGGATGGGGAGCATCAGCGCGTCGACGCTGCTGTGACGCCACCGGCTGGCTGGAGCCTGGAGGGCGATGCTCCCTGGGCCTGGATGAGCCGCGATCTCAGTGACAGCGGGGTGATCGGTGACAGCCGAGGCGCGTCCAGGTTGCTGGGGGCAGCTCTGGAAACTGCCCTGGTGAACCATTGGTGCGACCGCCTCGAACGGCTGCTGGCGAGTGACTGGCCACCCCGCCCTGAGGCCTCGGACTCCGTCCCGAGGTGGTGATCTCACCACGCTTCAGCAGTCCAACCGCGGATGTGCTGGTTACAGTCGGATCCATTGCTAGTTCTGTGAGACCCATGCCGACCCTTGAGACGTCTGAGGTCGCCGTTCTTGAAGACTCGATGGCTTCAGGCTCCCGGCTGCCTGATTTCACCAGCGAGGCTTACAAGGACGCCTACAGCCGCATCAATGCGATCGTGATCGAGGGTGAGCAGGAAGCGCACGACAACTACATCGCCCTCGGCACGCTGATCCCCGAGCAGAAGGATGAGCTGGCCCGTCTCGCCCGCATGGAGATGAAGCACATGAAGGGGTTCACCTCCTGTGGCCGCAATCTCGGCGTGGAGGCAGACCTTCCCTTTGCTAAGGAATTCTTCGCCCCCCTGCACGGGAACTTCCAGGCAGCTCTCCAGGAGGGCAAGGTGGTGACCTGCCTGTTGATTCAGGCGCTGCTGATTGAAGCGTTCGCCATTTCCGCCTATCACATCTACATCCCGGTGGCGGATCCCTTCGCTCGCAAGATCACTGAAGGTGTGGTGAAGGATGAGTACACCCACCTCAATTACGGCCAGGAATGGCTGAAGGCCAATTTTGAGGCCAGCAAGGATGAGCTGATGGAGGCCAACAAGGCCAATCTGCCTCTGATCCGCTCGATGCTGGAGCAGGTGGCAGCCGACGCCGCCGTGCTGCAGATGGAAAAGGAAGATCTGATCGAAGATTTCCTGATCGCTTACCAGGAGGCCCTCTGCGAGATCGGTTTCAGCTCCCGTGACATTGCTCGCATGGCCGCCGCTGCCCTCGCGGTCTGATCCATTTCACCAGCTCCCACGTTGCCGGAACCGCTGCGTGCACTGTCACGTAGTTTCGGATACATGCTTTCGTGGGAGCATGGCCAACCGGTCCGCCGCTCGGTGGGGCCCTGGTTCCTTTCTCTTTTGACCGTCGGCGGGACATGTTTGGTCTGATCGGACACTCCACCAGCTTTGAAGCCGCCAGGCAGAAGGCTTTCGAGCTCGGGTTCGATCACATCGCTGATGGCGATCTGGATGTGTGGTGCAGTGCCCCGCCCCAGTTGGTGGAAACCTTTGATGTGACCAGCCCCACCGGCCGAACCATCACGGGGGCCTACATCGACTCCTGTTTCGTGCCTGAGATGCTCAGCCGCTTCAAGACGGCACGGCGCAAGGTGTTGAACGCCATGGAACTGGCTCAGAAAAAGGGCATCAACATCACGGCTCTCGGTGGCTTCACCTCGATCATTTTTGAGAACTTCAACTTGCTGCAGCATCAACATGTGCGCAGCACCACCCTGGAGTGGGAGCGTTTCACCACCGGCAACACCCACACGGCCTGGGTGATCAGCCGTCAAGTTGAGATTAATGCTCCCCGCCTGGGCATCGATCTCTCCAAGGCTCGCGTTGCTGTGGTGGGTGCCACCGGCGACATCGGCAGCGCCGTCTGCCGGTGGCTGTCTCAACGCACGGGCGTGGCAGAGCTGTTGCTCGTGGCGCGTCAGCAGCAGCCCCTGCTCGACCTGCAGAAGGAGTTGGGTGGCGGTCGCATCCTGTCCCTCGACGAAGCGGTCCCCGAAGCGGATGTGGTCGTCTGGGTGGCCAGCATGCCCAGGACGCTGGAAATCGATGCCGCCAGCCTGCGGCAACCCTGCCTGATGATCGACGGCGGTTATCCCAAGAACCTGAATGCCCGGATCGCCGGATCCGGCGTGCATGTGCTCAAGGGCGGCATCGTTGAATTCGGTAGTGATATCGGTTGGAACATGATGGAGCTGGCGGAAATGGAGAAACCGCAGCGTCAGATGTTTGCTTGCTTTGCGGAGGCGATGTTGCTCGAATTTGAATCGTGCCACACCAATTTCAGTTGGGGAAGAAACAACATCACCCTCGAGAAAATGGATTTCATTGGTGAGGCTTCGCGTCGGCATGGCTTCTCCACCCTCAACCTCAGCGCTCCTGTTCAGGTCGCCGCCGCCTGAAGTCCTTTCCCCCACCTGCCATGGCCCGTCGTCCCCTGCTCGAATTCGAGAAGCCCCTGGTGGAACTGGAGCAACAGATCGAGCAGATCCGTCAGCTTGCAAGGGATTCTGAGGTGGATGTGAGCCAGCAGCTGCTCCAGCTCGAAACCTTGGCGGCGCGACGCCGTGAGGAGATCTTCTCCAATCTCACCCCTGCACAGAAAATCCAGGTGGCCCGCCACCCCCACCGGCCAAGCACTCTGGATTTCATCCAGATGTTCTGCGATGACTGGGTTGAGCTCCATGGCGACCGTCGCGGCAGCGATGACCAGGCCCTGATTGGCGGCCTGGGTCGGATCGGAGACCGTGCGGTGCTTCTGCTCGGCCATCAGAAAGGACGCGACACCAAAGAAAATGTGGCCCGTAATTTCGGCATGGCCACGCCGGGCGGTTACCGCAAGGCCTTGCGCCTGATGGATCACGCCGATCGGTTCGGATTGCCGATCCTCAGCTTCATCGATACCCCCGGTGCCTACGCCGGACTGTTGGCCGAAGAACAGGGGCAGGGAGAGGCGATTGCGGTGAATCTGCGGGAGATGTTCCGCTTGCGGGTGCCGATCATCGCCACGGTGATCGGGGAGGGGGGATCCGGCGGTGCGCTCGGCATCGGAGTCGCCGATCGCTTGCTGATGTTTGAACACAGCGTCTACACGGTGGCCAGCCCCGAGGCCTGTGCCTCCATCCTCTGGCGCGATGCCGGCAAGGCGCCAGAGGCAGCAGCGGCCCTGCGCATCACCGGCCCCGATCTCTGCACGCTGGGGGTGGTGGATGAGGTGCTTCCGGAACCGGCTGGTGGGAACAATTGGGCCCCGCTTCAGGCCGGTGAGGTGCTGAAGGAGGCGATCGAGCGCCATCTGGGCGAACTCGATGGGCTCTCAGTCGACGCGTTGCGCGAGCAGCGCTACCGCAAGTTCAGAGCGATGGGGCGGGTTCTCTCCACAGGGGCCGCGTCGGAGAACGATCACGCTGCCTAGGGTATCGAGGCTTGCAACGGCATCTTGCCCTCTGTTCTGATCACCGGAGCGTCTCGAGGCATCGGTCACGCCGCCGCCAGACAGTTCGCCCAGGCGGGTTGGGATCTGCTTCTTGTCTCCCGCAGTGAAGCGGCACTCCAATCCCTCGCCAGCGAGTTGTCTGCATCCGGGCGAAAGGTTCGCTATCGGGCGATTGATCTGGCCGATCCCGAGGCCATTGCCGAGGGTGTTGCCGCCCTGTTGAGTGAGGGTTTGCGCCCCTCCGTGCTGATCAACAATGCCGGTGCCGCCTGGACCGGTGATCTGCTCGCGATGCCTCTCGAACGCTGGCAATGGTTGTTCCAGCTCAACCTCACCAGCGTCTTCCAGATGTGCGCCGCGGTGGTTCCCGTGATGCGCCCCTCCGGAGGTTTGGTGATCAATGTGAGCAGCCATGCCGCCCGCCATGCCTTTCCCGGCTGGGGTGCGTACTGCACCACCAAGGCTGCACTGGCTAGCTTCACCCGATGTTTGGCGGAGGAGGAGCGCCCGCATGGAATTCGGGCCTGCACGCTCACACTCGGTGCTGTCGATTCCCCCCTCTGGGACTCGTCCACGGTGCAGAGCGATTTCGACCGCCGTGCCATGCTTCCTCTCGAGCAGGCGGCGGCAGCCCTTCTTCACCTCGCCCAGCAACCCGCCACGCAGGTGATCGAGGACCTCACACTGATGCCAGCGACTGGCGCTTTCTGATAACCGGCTTTCATGACTTCCACGCTTCCTGCTTCAGCCAACGGCCTCAGCCGTGAGACAGCTCCCTTGCTGTCGCAGTCGATGTCTGAGCGCATTCGTGCCCGACTCAGATCTGCCGGCGTCACGTTTCTGGCCAATGACAACATTGCTGATCACATTCTCGACGGGGAACTGGAAGGGCTCGAGCGGGAAGTGGCGGACCGCGTGCGCGACCTGCTGCATGCTCTGGTGATTGATATCGAGAATGATCACAACACCGAGGAAACCGCTGAGCGCGTCGCTCGCATGTATCTGCACGAGGTGTTCAAGGGTCGCTATCACAAGCAGCCGAAGATTGCCAGTTTTCCGAATGTGAAACAGCTGGATGAGATTTATACGGTCGGACCGATTACGGTGCGCTCCGCCTGCTCTCACCATCTGGTGCCGATCATGGGCAACTGTTGGATTGGGATCAAGCCAGGCAGTCGGGTGATCGGACTCTCCAAGTTCACGCGTGTGGCCGATTGGGTGTTCTCACGCCCGCACATTCAGGAGGAAGCGGTGATGATCCTTGCTGATGAAATCGAGCGACTTTGCGAACCCCAGGGGCTCGGAATCATTGTGAAAGCTCAGCACTACTGCATGAAGTGGCGGGGTGTGCGTGAACCGCAAACCAGCATGGTCAACTCGGTGGTGCGGGGTGATTTCCGCCACGATCCAAGTCTGAAGCAGGAATTCTTTGAACTCGTTCGCCAGCAGGAAGCTCTTCTGAGCACCTGAGTTCTTCAGATCGCCGGCACCGGTCCGATGGCGTTGCTCTGCAGGCGTCGGACCGTTCCGTTGTCGGCTTGGACGGTGAGGACCGCCATCACTGAAGCGCCTGCATCATCAGGACCGATGCGGTAAGTGCTCTCACTGATGTCATCCACCAGGATCCAGGAGCCATCGCCCTGGCGCCGGTACCAGTGAATGTGCACTTCCTGCACGTTGTCTCCCTGAAGCATCAGCTGGGCGCGGATCAACGCTCCTTGCCTGGCCTCCCCCACCAGTTCGAAACGCTTCAGGTTTTGGATCGTTTGCTCGATCGCTCCTTCCTCCTGTTGATCCTGGCTGATCTCCCCGTCCAGGATCTGAATCTGCTGCTGCGGGCTCGTTGTGAGGCCCGGGACGCATTGGAGACTGCCGTTCACCAGGCGGCATCCGGCCAACATGCCCTGGCTGCGGCCCGCAATCGCCTGGGTCACCAGCAGCAGGGAAGCCACACCGAGGGGGGCGAGGCGAAGCGGGGCAGAACCCATCCGAATGCTGAATCGAAGCGCTCAACCTATCCCGCTCCAGGGCGGATGGCATCGATCAGGTGCTTGACCCGTTGCAGGTCTTTCACCCCGGGCGCCGTTTCCAGGCGACTGGAGGCATCGAGGCCATGGGGCTGCACCCGCTGGCGCAGTTCCGGAACCCATTCGGCGCTGATGCCGCCGGCCAGCCACCACGGCATGCCAGCTGGCAGGCGGTCCTGAAGGGTGTCGAGCCAGTGGAGATCGAGGCGATGGCCGGTGCCTCCCAATTGGTCCGGGCTCCAGGCATCCAGCAGCAAGCCATCGACGGCATCGGCATAGAGGATCAGCCGATCCAGGTCGGCGGGTTGCCGGATGCGCAGCGCTTTCCACCACTGCAGCGTCGGGTGGTGTCGCCTCAGCCAGAGGCACCGCTCCGGGGTCTCCGATCCATGCAGCTGCACCACCGTCGGGCGGCCTGGGCCGCTCAGCCCGGCCGCGATGGCCCGATCCTCGAGATCCGCCACCACCCACACCCGCAGCACGGCGGGATGGTGCCGCTGCAGAGCCGAAAACAGCTCGCGACGTTCCCTCTCGGGCAGATAGCGGGGGGAGCCAGGAACGCCGATCACACCGATGGCATCAACGCCGAGGGCGGCGATCGCCAGGGCCTGAGCCGGATCCGTCAGTCCGCAGATCTTGAGGGCGAGGGGCGATCGGGACATCGAAGGAACTGTTTCTAGGATGAAGTCATTCCGGGATACTGCACAGCCCGGTGGAGGTTGACGCGTGGGTCAGGGCTGGGAGCTGATGCGGATCAGGGGCATTCCCCTGCGGGTGCATCCCAGTTGGTTCGTGATTCTGATGCTGGCCACGCTCGCGTTCCAGAATCAGGTCGCCTCGCTGCCCGCCGCTCAGGCAAGTGGTCCCTGGCTCAGCTGGGTGCTGGGGTTGTTCACGGCCCTGCTCCTGTTCGCGTCCGTGTTGCTGCACGAACTGGGCCATTCCCTTGTGGCGCTGCAGGAAGGGGTGAAGGTGCGCAGCATCACCCTGTTTCTGCTGGGCGGTGTCGCCAGCGTGGAACGGGAGTGTCCCACGCCGATGGGGGCCCTGCGGGTGGCTGCCGCTGGTCCGTTGGTCAGCCTTGTGCTGGCTGGGCTGTTCCTGTCGTCCATGCATCAGGCCAGTCACTTCAGCCCCCTGCTCGGCAACCTGGTGGGCCAGTTGGGAGCGCTCAACCTGGTGCTCGCCCTGTTCAATCTTCTGCCCGGACTCCCCCTGGATGGGGGATTGATCCTCAAGGCTCTGGTGTGGCAATGGACAGGGAGCCAGCGCAAGGGGATCCAGGTGGCCTCCGCCACGGGCCGTTTTCTGTCTCTGTTCGCGATCGTGCTCGGAGCCTGGCTGTTTCTGCGTGGTGGTGGCATCGGTGCCCTCTGGCTCGTGATGCTGGGCTGGTTCGGTCTCGGTGCCTCCCGTAGCCAGAGCCAGATCCTGGCGCTGCAGCAGGTGCTGCGCCGCGTCAGCGTGGCCGAGGCGGCCAGCCGTCGGTTTCGGGTGCTCGAAGCCGATCAGCCCCTGCGCCGCCTGTCCCAGCTACGACTGGCTGGCGCGGATGACAGCGACGGAGCCGATCCACTCGGCGACTGGGTGCTGGTGACGCGTGATGGTCGATGGGTGGGGTATGTCACCGATGCGCCCCTCAGGGATCTCCCTGTGCAGCAATGGGACCGCCAGCGCCTGGCGGATCACCTCCAGCCCTTGACCGAGCTTCCTTCCATTGCCGAGACGGCACCGCTCTGGCAGGCGGTTCCGGCGCTGGAATCCAGCCCGCAGGGCCGTCTCTTGGTGATCAATCGGGCCGGGCTACCCAGTGGCACCCTCGACCGCAGTGATCTGGGAGAGGCCGTGCTCAAGGCCATGGCCTTGCGATTGCCACCGCCGCTGCTGCAGGCGGCCCGGCGGCAGAATACCTACCCCTTCGGCCTTCCCCTTGTTCAGGCGGTGGAGGCGATGCGTGCTTCGGGGCTGCTCGATGACGATGGCACCGTTCAGGTGGGCCGCGCCTCCAATCGGTAAGGGGTCAGCTCCCCCTCGTCCAGGGTCAGGGTCTTGTCGATCCAGCGCAGAGGAGCCCAGCGTTCTTCCAGGCTCGTTTGCAGGGCCTGGATCAGTTGCTTGCGGCTCAGCCCTGGCAGCGGGGCCGGTGCTGGACCGCCGAACAGTTCCGTCCAGAGTTGCGGCGGTGGTTCAATCAGGATTTCACCGTGCTGGAGCAGATGGCCGTGGCGCCAGTACTGGGCGCTGCCGATGCGCTTCTGCCCCAGCGTGTCCACCAGATCCGCCGGGCTGGCCGTGGCGAAACAATCGCTGGCTCCGGCCTCAGCCGCTTGCTTGCCGCACCGGAGCTGGTACCCGAGTCGGCGGAAACCGTCCATCAGCCAGGCTGCAGTCTGGCCGTAGGCCTGGCGTCGGCGACGAGGCGCCTGGGGCCAGATCAGGGCGTAGGTGAGCCCGCCGGCATGGAGCACCGCGCCACCGCCACTCGGGCGTCGCACCAGGGACACGGAGCCGGCGGCGGCCATCGCTTGCCAGTGCTCCGGCAGGCGGCCCTGGTGACGTCCCACCGACAGCCAGGGGCCGCGCCAGCCGTAGAAGCGCAGCACGGGGCCGCTGTCGGGTCGCTGCAGGCTGCGCTCCAGCAACCACCGATCCAGGGCCATCTGCTCGGGCCCTTCCAACTCCAGGAATGGCAGTCGCCAGCCTTCCCTGGGGTGGCTGGAGCGGCAGGATGCGGACGTTGTCTTGGCATGCATGGAGCTCGGGGATCTACTGGTGGTGGTGCCCCTGGGCCTGCTGGCCGGTGCCCTGGCGGGGTTGCTGGGAATCGGCGGCGGTTTGATCTTCGCTCCGTTATTGCTCTGGATGGGGCTGGCGCCGCATCAGGCTCTGGCCACCAGCACCTTCGCAATCGTTCCCACGGCCCTCGGGGGCACGCTCTCCCATGTGCGCCGCCGGCGCCTGCCGCTGCGGCCCGGGCTCGCCATCGGTCTGGCGGCGTTTCTGGCAGCCCTGGTGTTCAGCCGGCTCGGCCGCTTTGCGGCGGATTGGCATCTGCTCGGTCTCCAGGCCCTGTTGTATCTGATGCTCGCGCTCACGATCCAGGCGGATGCCGCGGCTTCGGAGGAGGTTGACGCTCGCCCGCTGCCCTTGGCCCCCCTGGCGGCCGTTGGCGGGGTGGCGGGACTGGCCGGGGGGCTGTTGGGTCTGGGTGGCGGCCTGGTGATGGTGCCCCTGATGGTGCGCGGGCTGGCGGTGCCCATTCATCTGGCGATCCGCTTCAGCACCTTGGCCGTGGCCTGTTCCTCCAGTGCGGCGTCCCTCCAGTTTCTGGGAGAAGCTCGGGGCGTGCCTGTGCTGGGCCTCGCATTGGGGGCGGTGGCGGCTGTGGCGGCCCAGTGGACGGCCTCCCGGCTCGATCGGGTGGGCGGTGTCCGCCTGGCCTGGATGCTCCGAGGGCTCTCCCTGTTGCTGGCGATCGACAGCGGTCGCCGGGCCGTGATGCTCGCCCTGCATCAGGGCGCCTGATCCAGCAGCTGCCAGAAGCCTGGATCGAGTTCATAGCCGAGGCTCTGGGCCATCAAGGTGAGGTTGCCGCGCTGGGATGCGCCTTCCGATCTGGCGAGCGTGTCGAGCAGGATCAGGCGGTGGGTGATCCAGAGTTCGAGGGCCTGGGGGTCGAAGCGCAGTCCTTCACCACGGCTGAAGCTGTGGGGCACCAGCATGGCCACATGCTGCACCAGGGAGCCCCCCTGACGCTCCAGCAGCAGCGGTAGCCAGGGGCAGCGACCATCGGCCCGCAGGGCCCAGAGTCGCGGTTCCGGGCATTCGCTCACTTCGCGCGGATCGTCCCCGTTGCGGGGCCAGTCGTAACGCAACTCCAGCACCGGTCCAGCGGCCAGGCGCTCACTGAGGGGGGAGTGGAGCCAGTCCTGCAGGGGCGTGAGATCCAGGAGGCGGATGGCGTCCTGCGAGACCAGAACAGACATGGGCGGTGTGACAGGCCTTTGCGAATGATGGCGTCTGCGTTGGAGTTGGGAGAAGAATGGTGGTGGTTTTCTCTTGACGTCATGGCCAGCTCCCTCACCCAAGCTGAAGTGCTGATCGCTCTGGTGGTGGCGGCCCATGCCGGCGTGCTCGCTGTGCGTCTCTGCGTCAGCCTCTACCGCGCCTGATCCCGGGATCGGGCCTCTTGGCAGGTCCCACGGGCTGCGTTAGAAGCGAGCATCCGCGCGAACGACCTGATGGCGTCATCCTTGGCTCAGTCGTCCCGTCAGCGGCGTGAAGGTCGCGAGGTCTCCCAGCGTCGACCCCACGCCGCCGCCGCCCTGGCTTCTGAACTGCAACTCGAGACGGAGCGTCGGGAATTGCTTTGCAGTGCTCTGGCGCTCACCGTCAAGTTCGGTCTGGTCGCTCTGGGCGTGGTCAGCTTGGTCAATCTGTCCATGGCCTATCAACAGCGACTGGATCGACATAGCGAACTGGCGGCTGTTGTTGACGTGGAAACCGGCAAGCTGCGCCACCTCCAGCAGCGCTTCGATCGCCTGTTCACCCTCGGTGGTGACCAGCGCTTGATGGATGAGCAGGATCAGTGGATTGAACCCAACCGTCTACGGGTGATCTGGCGCTGAGTCGCCAAGTGTTGCGGTGTGATCTTTCCAGGGGCTTCGGCCAGGCGAGGCACGTTTACCTTGGCCCTCTGAACATTCTCGGCCCGCCCTGATGGCTGCTTCTCCTGCTTCTTCAGCTGCCTCCACCGCCACTCCGGGAACGGTGCTGATCACGGGAACCACATCCGGTGTGGGCTTGAATGCCGCCAAGGCCCTGGTCGATCGGGGCTGGCGTGTGGTGACCGCCAACCGCGACCCGGTGCGGGCCGCTCAGGCCGCGGAGTCTCTGGGGCTTCCCTCCGCACAGCTGCACCATCTGCGCATCGATCTGGGCGATCTCGACAGTGTGCGGGCCGGCGTAGAGGCCCTGATCGGCTCCCTCCCTGGTGAACTCGACGCCCTGGTCTGCAACGCCGCCGTCTACAAACCCCGCCTCAAGGAGCCGGAGCGCTCACCCCAGGGCTATGAGATCTCGATGGCCACGAATCATTTCGGCCATTTTCTCCTGATTCAGTTGCTGATGCCCACACTCCAGGCGTCCAGTCACCCGTCACGTCGGGTGGTGATCCTCGGCACGGTCACCGCCAATTCCAAGGAGCTGGGCGGCAAGATTCCCATCCCGGCGCCGGCCGATCTCGGCGATCTGTCGGGCTTCGAGCAGGGGTTCCAGGCTCCGATCAGCATGGCCAGCGGCAAGCCCTTCAAGCCTGGCAAGGCCTACAAAGACAGCAAGCTGTGCAACATGATCACCAGCCAGGAGCTGCATCGGCGCCTGCATGAGCCGACCGGAATCGTGTTCAGCTCGCTCTACCCCGGCTGCGTGGCTGATACACCCCTGTTTCGCGACACACCAAAGGCGTTTCAGACCATCTTCCCCTGGTTCCAGAAAAACATCACCGGCGGCTATGTGACCCAGGCCCTGGCCGGGGAGCGGGTGGCCCAGGTCGTTGCCGATCCAGACTTCGGCACCTCTGGAGTGCACTGGAGCTGGGGCAATCGGCAGAAGAAGGATGGTCGTCAGTTCAGTCAGGAGTTGTCTGACAAAGCCACAGACCCACGCACGGCGCAACGGGTCTGGGACCTGTCGATGCAGTTGGTGGGGGTAGCGGCCGAGGCCTGATCTCAGTCGAAGCCCAGCAGATCAAAAATCTCCCGGTCCTTCAGTGGCGAAGCCTCGAGGGGCTCAACGCTATCGAGCAGGGTCTGGGCCAGGCGCAGGTATTCATTGCGGACGTCTTTAACGCCTGGCTCGTCGTCGTCCATTTCGAAAATCGTGCATTTCTTCAGGCGTGAGCGGCGGATCGCATCCACATCGCGGAAATGGGCCATCGTGCGCAAGCCTGTGCGGCTGTTGAAGCGATCGATCTGATCGGTGTCGGCCGAGCGGTTGGCCACCACACCGCCAAGCCGCACCTTGTAGTTTTTCGCTTTGGCCTGGATCGCCGCCACGATGCGGTTCATCGCGAAGATGGAATCGAAGTCATTGGCGGTGACGATCAGGCAGTAGTTGGCATGCTGCAGCGGCGCTGCAAAGCCGCCGCACACCACATCACCGAGCACGTCAAAGATCACCACATCGGTGTCTTCAAGCAGGTGGTGCTCCTTCAGGAGCTTCACCGTTTGACCGGTGACGTAGCCGCCGCAGCCCGTGCCGGCAGGGGGGCCACCGCTTTCCACACATTGGACGCCGTTGTAGCCAGGAAAGACGAAATCCTCAGGACGCAGTTCTTCGCTGTGGAAGTCCACCTCTTCGAGGATGTCGATCACGGTGGGCACCATGCGGTGCGTCAGCGTGAAGGTGCTGTCGTGTTTCGGGTCGCAGCCGATCTGCAGCACCCGCTTGCCTAGCTTGGAGAAGGCGGCCGAGAGGTTGGAGCTGGTGGTGCTCTTGCCGATGCCGCCCTTGCCGTAAACGGCAATCACCAGGGCTCCCTCCTCGATCTGGAGGCCGGCCTCCTGGTGCACTTGGACACTGCCTTCACCGTCGGTCGGGCGTTTCAGTGTTGATGTCATGGTGAATGGTCTCCTGAGTGTCTGGACAGTGGTGCTGAGGCTTGGTGGCCGGTGTCAGGTGCTGAAGTGGGCCTTGGCGTCGTACAGCGTTTCGCTGTCGATCTGATGTTTCCCCTGCTGCCTGGCGAAACATTCGGTGTTGCGTTTCACCTTGCCGCGCACGAAGAAGGGAATCTTTTTCAGCTCCGCTTCGCCGTCGCGGGTCCATTGCAGCTCCACGTTGAGATTCGCGGCGGGGTCCGGCTCTGAGCCTGCAGCGTCAAGATCGGTGCCGGCTGGCTTGGCCGTGTCGGCTCTGCCGAGATGGCCAAGATGGCTCGGCTGGTCATCCACAAACTCGAAGTCGTGGCGGAACATGCCGATCAGGTGTTCCTCCAGCCCCATCATCAGCGGGTGAACCCAGCTGTCGAAAATCACATTGGCCCCTTCCCAACCCATCTGCGGGGCGTAGCGAGCGGGCACATCCTGAACATGCATCGGGGTGCTGATCACGGCGCAGGGGATGCCGAGCCGCTTGGCGCTGTGGCGTTCCATCTGGGTCCCGAGCACCAGCTCCGGTGCTGCGTCCGCCATGGCGGCCTCCACGCTCAGGTAGTCGTCGGTGATCAGGGCCTCGAGCCCCAGGTCTTTGGCGGCCGCCCGCACCGGCCGTGCCATCTCCCGGCTGTAGGTGCCGAGGCCCACCACCCTGAACCCCAGTTCCTGCTGGGCGATGCGAGCGGCCGCCAGGGCATGGCTCCCGTCTCCGAAGATGAACACTCGCTTCCCGGTGAGATAGGTGGAGTCCACCGAGGCGGCGTACCAGGGCAACCGCGACTGACGCTGGGCTTCCCGTGGATCCGGGGTTTCCAGGCCCAGCAGGCTGTGCAGTTCCTTCAGGAAGTCGGTGGTGGCCCCGATGCCAATCGGCACCGTACGCGTGAAGGGTTGTCCGAAATGGCGTTCCAGCCAGTTGCAGCAGGGTTCGGCGACCTCTGGAACCAGGCACACATTGGCGTCGGCCAGCGGAAGGCGCTCCACATCCGTCACCCGGGCACCCAGGGGCACCACGGCATTCACCTCGATGCCGTGCGCCTCCAGCAGGCGGCGGATCTCGAGAACGTCATCGCGACAGCGAAATCCCAGCAGGGACGGGCCGATCAGATTCACCCTTGGGCGCCGTTCCTGCTGGCGCCAGGCGCAGGGATCGTGATCGGTGGGGCCAGGGCGCTGATGTTGGAGTAGGCCGCGCACCAGTTGGTAGAGCGTTTCAGCAGCCCCCCAGTTCTCTTTTTTGCTGTAAGCCGGCAACTCCAGGCTCACAACCGGTAGCTCCAGCCCCATGCCGGCAGCCAAGGCACCAGGTTGATCCTGAATCAGCTCGGCCGTGCAGCTCTCGCCCACCAGCAGGGCATCGGGCTGGAAGCGATCCACCGCTTCACGCACATGTCGCTTCACCAGCTCCGCCGTGTCGCCACTGAGATCACGGGCCTGAAACGTGGTGTAGGTGACGGGTGGGCGGCGATCGCGCCGCTCGATCATCGTGAACAGCAGATCGGCGTAGGTGTCCCCCTGGGGGGCATGCAGTACGAAGTGCACACCCTCCATGGAGGCGGCGATCCGCATCGCTCCCACGTGAGGGGGGCCTTCATAGGTCCAGAGGGTGAGATCCATGCGGTGAGGGTGTGGGGTTAGGCGAAGGCGAGGGCACCGTGGCGTACCAGGGGGCGTGAGAACAGTTCGGCCAGGTCTCCGGCCTGGTCAATGCCATGGATCGGACTGAACACCAGCTCGATCGACCACTTGGTGGCGATGCCCTCCGCTTCGAGCGGGTTGGCCAGGCCCATGCCGCAGACCACCAGATCGGGGTGCGCCTGTCGCACCCGGTCGAGCTGCTGTTCCACGTGCTGCCCCTCCACCACCCGGGTGTCGGCGGGCAGGAGTTTCAGTTCCTCCTCCATCAGATCGCGGTGGAGGTAAGGCGTGCCCACCTCCACCAACTCCATGCCGCATTCCCGGTGCAGGAAGCGGGCGAGGGGTAGTTCCAGTTGTGAGTCCGGCAGCAGGACGATTCGCTTGCCTTGCAGGCGCTGCCGGTGGGGCTCCAGGGCCTGGCGCGCCCGGGCGCTGAGGGGATCGAGGGTGGCGTGGATGATCGGCTCGTCGATGCCCCAGGCCCTGGCCGCGGCTTCCATCCACAACCGACTGCCCTCTGCCCCCAGTGGATAGGGCGCCCTGATCAGTTCGGCGCCGCGGGCCTGTAGCTGGCGGCTGGTGTCGCTCAGATAGGGCTGGCAGAGCAGCATCCGGGTGCCGCGGCCGACGGGCGGACAATCGGTCGACAGGCGCGGCGGAAAGCTCCGCACCGTTTCGATTCCCATGCGCTGGAACAGGGTGATCAGCCGGTCTTCCACCGCATGGGCCAGGGTCCCCACCAGCAACAACTGGGGCTCATCCCGCGCGGGCAGCGTCGGCACCAGGGCCGCCAGGGCACCGTCCTCCCCCTGGGTGAAGGTGGTTTCGATGCCGCTGCCGGAGTAATTCACCACCCGCACCCGGCCGGAGAGGCTGGCATTGAGCCGTTCCGCCGCCCGGGCCAGATCCAGCTTGATCACCTCGCTGGGGCAGGACCCCACCAGGAACAGGGTGCGGATTTCGGGGCGTCGTTGCAGCAGGTCGCGGGCGACGCGGTCCAGTTCCTCCTGGGCATCGGCGAGGCCGGCGAGATCCCGCTCGCTCAGGATGGCGGTGCCGAAGCGTGGCTCGGCGAAGATCATCACGCCGGCGGCGCTTTGAATCAGGTGGGCACAGGTGCGTGACCCCACCACCAGAAAAAAGGCATCCGGCATGCGTCGATGCAGCCAGACGATCGAGGTGAGGCCGCAGAACACCTCTCTTGGGCCCGATTCCTTCCGCAGGTTGGTGAGCATCCCGCTCCGGGGGTGGTGGCTTCAGGGTGGCGCCGGAATCGGCTGAGGCGCCTGTACTCAGGAACTCTTCGGGATCAGGCGGTCTGGGCGGAGGAAGTTGCGTCTACATTTCTGCCGCAATCGTTCTGCATCTCCCATGTCTCCTTTGCGCGTCCTGCCTGCGGTCCTCGCCCTGACCGTGGTTTTGGCGGCTTGTCAATCGCCAGAGAAGAAGGCGGTCAAGGATGAGGTGAAGGTGGCCCAGGGTGTGGAAGCGGTCTGTGCCGCTCGCGTCGATGTGGATGCCGCCCTCGAAACGGTCAACGGCCTGACGCCCCAATCCACGATCGGCGATGCTGAGAAGGCTGGCGAGCAGCTGAAGTCGGCCCTGGCCAAGCTTGAGGGCGCCGAAGAGCAGCTCAACAAGGCTGAAGTGAAGGAATACCGCGATCAGGTGGCCATCTTCCGGAAGGAAGTGGAAACGGTGAGCAAAGACAAGTCGCTCACCCTCGAGCAGGCGGCTGAGAAGCTCAAGGGCAAGGCCGCGCCTGTGGTGGCTGCCCAGGAGCAGCTGGCTGCCACCACCGTGTGCGTGGAAATCGATGAAACCGCCGCACCGAAGAAGGACGGGGCCAAGACCGACGAGAAGGCCAAGGAGGCTGACAAAGGTCAGTCCTGATTCCTCAGCACTCTGAAGTCTCAGAGGCGGCGGCGGAAGCGGTCATCGCTGAAGCCGCCCGAGGAGCGCGAGTCGGCGTCGAGACGTGTCAGCCTCCACACGTTGCGGCTGACACGTCGGGCCCGAAGTCCGCCCCGTTCGACCACATCCGCCCCTGGTCGGGCTCCGAGTAGGTGGGTGACCTCGGTTGTGGACAGTGGGGCGCCGGTGTCGATCGCGAGGGCCGTCAGCTCCAGACGCTGCCGCAGCTGGCGCAGCCCATCGGTCTCTTGCAGCGAGCTGGCGTTCAACCAGGGGAGTGGGTCCTGACTCTGATCGGCGAGCCGTTGCATCAGCGAGTAGCTCACCAGGCCGAGAGCCTGTTCCGCATTGAGCTGAGGAGCTGCCATCGATCCAAGCGCAGATGGCCGGACGGTATCGGTTGCCTGCCGCTGCGCAAGATTGCCACTGGTTTTTTGTCGTTGAGCTTCCGGTAAGATCCGCGCCATGAATCGTTTCGCCGGCTTCGATGCTCGGGAGCGGCGACGTGGCGGCAGCGCTCTCGTCACCGGCACGGAGGTTCGTTCCTCCGCAGGCGGTCCCAGCTGTGTGGTCACCACCGACAGCGAATCGCCGCGACTGACGCGGCTCAACAGCCATGTGCAGTCGATCGAACTGCGCACGCATGTGTTCATCGATTCCCTGCAGCCCCAGTTGGCGGCCTACATGGGTTCGGTGAGCCAGGGGTTCCTGCCGATTCCCGGCGATGCCTGCCTCTGGATGGAGGTGTCGCCAGGGATGGCGGTGCACCGTGTCACCGACATTGCTCTCAAGGCCAGCAATGTGCGGCTTGGCCAGATGGTGGTGGAGCGGGCCTTCGGATCCATGGCGCTCTACCACCGCGACCAGAGCACCGTGCTCCATTCCGGTGATGTGGTGCTGGAAGCGATCGGAAGCTCGGTTGAGCAGCGCAGTCCGGCGGATGTGAGCTGGACCGAGGTGATCCGGGCGATCACCCCCGACCATGCCGTGTTGATCAACCGTCAGAACCGTCGCGGTTCGATGATTGAAGCGGGCATGAGCATGTTCATCCTGGAAACGGAGCCGGCGGGTTACGTGTTGATCGCCGCCAATGAAGCGGAAAAGGCCTCCAACATCACGCTGGTGGATGTGAAAGCGGTGGGGGCGTTCGGGCGACTCACCCTCGCCGGCCGCGAGGGTGACGTGGAGGAGGCCGCCGCTGCTGCCATGCGTGCGATTGAGTTGGTCAACCGGCGATCCGCCGCGCGCTGATCAGTCCAGTCCGAGCCGGTTCCGCAGCCGGGGAGCCAGGCTTCTGGCCGCTTTGCCACGACTGCCCAGGCGGGCCAGCTGGGCCGGATTTAATTCGCCGTAGCTGCATTGTGCTTCCCGCACCCAGAACAGGGATTCGAGGCCGCCCCCTGGATAGGCCGGAGCCTGAAGCAGTTCTCCCCAGCACAGGCCCTCCGCTTCCTCGAGGCACTCGCCTTGTGGTGAACAGAGCACCATGGCGCTGCGAAAACGGGCGCTGCGGTAGGGGTGGCCTCTGAGGGCCTCCAGCAACCGACTCACCTTGTCGGCATCGGAGGAGGCGAAACGGGCGGAATAGAGCCCGGGCGCACCGTCCAGGGCGTCCACCTCGAGGCCGGAATCATCCGCCAGGGTCCAGTGCCCCGTGCGTTGGGCGGCGGCCCTCGCTTTGAGGCGAGCGTTCTCCAGGTAGGACGCGCCTGTTTCCTCCACCTCCAGGTCCGAGGGCTGACGACGAACCTCCAGGGGAAGAGGGCCGAGCATTGCCTCGATTTCAGCAACCTTGCCAGGATTGCCGCTGGCAATGGTGAGGGTGGGCCGTGCCAATCCGTGAGGCGATGGGGGCCTCCATTGTGTGGGTAAGGGGTAGGGGTCTCGGCGCTCGCTCGTCGGCCAGGAGTCAGATCGGGTTGAACATTCCACCCCCGCAGGCGCAGGGTTCTGTCTCCGAATGTGAAGTTATGGCGGTCACTGGGCGTTGACAATGCTGTGTGGCGGTGTGCTTACAGGAACCCCCACAGCCGTTCATAACAGTTGGGGCCTTGCTGATTAGCTGCGCTTATCAGGTTCACTATGGACAGTGATGCGCGAACAGGGCCGGATCGCTTGACGTCTGGGCTCGTGGCAGAGCAATGTCAGCGGCGAACATTCCACACCTTTCTTCGGTAGGCAATGGCTAACGAAACCATGGGCATCGCTCTCGGCATGATCGAGACCCGCGGCCTGGTCCCCGCGATCGAGGCGGCTGACGCCATGACCAAGGCTGCTGAAGTACGCCTGATTGGTCGTGAGTTCGTCGGCGGCGGTTACGTGACCGTGCTGGTGCGCGGTGAAACCGGTGCTGTGAACGCTGCCGTTCGCGCCGGTGCTGATGCCTGTGAGCGCGTGGGCGACGGCCTGGTAGCCGCCCACATCATCGCCCGCCCCCACCGTGAAGTGGAGCCTGCTCTGGGCAACGGCAACTTCCTGGGTCAGAAGGACTGAGATCTCCCGCTGACCCTCTGAGCGACCGGTGCTGACCATCGGTCCTCGAAGGTCGCAATCTCAACCCTTCCCTTCACCGACCTAACGGAGTTTTCCCCATGAGCAAGAAGTACGACGCAGGGGTCAAGGAGTACAGGGACACGTACTGGACTCCTGATTATGTTCCCCTCGATACCGATCTCCTGGCCTGCTTCAAGTGCACCGGCCAGGAAGGTGTGCCCAAGGAGGAAGTGGCTGCTGCTGTGGCAGCGGAATCTTCCACCGGCACCTGGTCCACCGTGTGGTCCGAGCTCCTCACCGACCTCGACTTCTACAAGGGCCGTTGCTACCGCATTGAAGACGTTCCTGGCGACAAGGAATCCTTTTATGCCTTCATCGCCTATCCCCTCGATCTGTTCGAAGAGGGGTCCATCACCAACGTGCTGACCTCCCTGGTCGGCAACGTGTTCGGCTTCAAGGCTCTGCGCCACCTGCGTCTCGAGGACATCCGCTTCCCGATTGCCTTCATCAAGAGCTGCTACGGCCCGCCGAATGGCATCCAGGTCGAGCGCGACCGGATGAACAAGTACGGCCGTCCTCTCCTCGGTTGCACCATCAAGCCGAAGCTCGGCCTGAGCGGTAAGAATTACGGCCGTGTGGTGTATGAGTGCCTGCGCGGCGGTCTCGACTTCACCAAGGACGACGAGAACATCAACTCCCAGCCTTTCCAGCGCTGGCAGAACCGTTTCGAGTTCGTGGCCGAAGCGATCAAGCTGTCGGAGCAGGAAACCGGTGAGCGTAAGGGTCACTACCTCAACGTGACCGCCAACACTCCCGAAGAGATGTATGAGCGCGCCGAGTTCGCCAAAGAGCTCGGCATGCCGATCATCATGCACGACTTCATTACCGGCGGCTTCACCGCCAATACCGGTCTGTCGAAGTGGTGCCGCAAGAACGGCATGCTCCTGCACATCCACCGCGCCATGCACGCGGTGATCGACCGTCACCCCAAGCACGGCATCCACTTCCGCGTCCTCGCCAAGTGTCTGCGTCTCTCCGGTGGTGACCAGCTCCACACCGGCACCGTGGTGGGCAAGCTCGAAGGTGATCGTCAGACCACCCTCGGCTACATCGACCAGCTGCGTGAATCCTTCGTTCCCGAAGATCGCAGCCGCGGCAACTTCTTCGATCAAGACTGGGGTTCCATGCCCGGTGTGTTCGCCGTTGCCTCCGGTGGTATCCACGTTTGGCACATGCCGGCCCTCGTCACCATTTTCGGTGATGACTCCGTTCTTCAGTTCGGTGGTGGTACCCACGGTCACCCCTGGGGCTCCGCTGCAGGTGCTGCCGCCAACCGCGTGGCCCTCGAGGCCTGCGTCAAGGCACGCAACGCCGGCCGTCATCTCGAGAAGGAGAGCCGCGACATCCTCACCGAGGCGGCGAAGCACAGCCCCGAGCTGGCCATCGCCCTCGAGACCTGGAAGGAGATCAAGTTCGAATTCGACACCGTCGACAAGCTCGACGTTCAGAACTGATCGTTTCTTCGGCCGGTTGATGCAACCGGCCAACCCTTTTTCTTACACCCAGGATCCCCATGCCTTTCCAGAGCACCGTGGGTGACTACCAAACAGTCGCCACCCTGGAGACCTTCGGCTTCCTCCCGCCGATGACCCAGGACGAGATCTACGACCAGATCGCCTACATCATCGCCCAGGGCTGGAGCCCGCTCGTTGAGCACGTCCATCCCAGCAATTCCATGGCCACCTATTGGTCCTATTGGAAGCTGCCTTTCTTCGGCGAGAAGGATCTCAACGTGGTGGTGAGTGAGCTCGAGGCCTGCCATCGCGCTTACCCCGACCATCACGTGCGCATCGTCGGTTACGACGCTTACACCCAAAGCCAGGGTGCCTGCTTCGTGGTCTTCGAAGGCCGCTGATCTTCGGATCGAACGGTTCCGAGCCCTGACCTTCTTCAGGGCTCAATTTTTTCTGGGGGGGGTTACCCCTCCACTTCACGACGAATCCATCGGGCGGACATGGCAAGACTTTCCAGTCGCGAACTCGCACTTGAACGCCGTAAGGCGCTCACCGCCTCCGGAAAGAAGGCGGCCGTCGCTGTTGGCAGTGCCAACCGGGTTCGCAATGCATCGGATGCCCACCAGACCCGCACCCAGGCCAATGGTGCTGACGAGCCCGCCGTCGTGACCACGCCAGAGCCCGTTGCTGCAGCTCCGCAACGGCTCGTGCGATCCACCACGGTGCGTTCCCAGGTCAAACCCATCAGCCAGCCAAGCCGCGAGCTGGTGCTCGCGCGCCGCGAAGCCCTGTCCCGTCGAGGCAAATCGGCCGATACCACGCGTGATCGCAATCGTGCCGATGTGGCCAAGCAGGCCAGCCAGTCGAGCAAGGTTGCTGCCAGTGCCAGCGAGGCCAAATCCTCCTGTTCCTGCGCTGGTGGCCAGCGGCCAGTGGAGAGCGCCGAAGCCCCAAGTCGTCCTGCAGCGCGCCTTCAACTGAGCAGCCGCAACGGCGAGCGCCGCTCTGCGACGCCGAAACGGCGGGCCATCGAAAACCCTAGCCGAGCTCTGGTGCTTGCCCGTCGTGAGGCGATGTCGAAGCACGGCAAAACCGCCGGCAAGCAGCCCACCAGTGCGGCGGCTGTCGCCCGACAGGCCAATCCCGATCTCACCAGCCGTGAGCTTGCCCAACAGGTGCGCGAGCTCCGTGCCAAGGCTGGTGCCCGCAATAAGCAAAGCGCCGGTGTGACCCGCCCCACCGGTCCTAATCGCCACGGCGCCAAGCAGGCTGCTGCTGCGGATGCCTCTTGGAAGGTGGGCGAAAGCACCACCAGCGCGGGCCAGACCGTGACCGGCACCCAGGCCAACCGTTCCGTGAAGACCACCGGCAACGAGGCCAGCACCTGTCGCACGATCACCGGCACGGAATACCTCGGCGCTGAGGTGTTCCAGACCTTCTGCCAGAGCGCGCCTCCGGTCACAACCCCAGCCAAGGTGCGGGTGTCGGCCACCAGCCACGGCAACCGGGTCACCGGAAACGAAGTCGGCCGCAGTGAGAAGGTCACCGGGGATGAGCCCGGCACCTGCAAGAACGTGACCGGCACCGAATACATCTCCGCCAACCAGGCCGCAGCCTGGTGTGGTGGTTCTCAGCCGTCGCCGCGCAAAGTGGGGCACAGCCTCACCGACCAGGGGCGTCCGGTGAGTGGGGTGATGGTCGGTCGCTCGTCCCGCGTCACCGGCGATGAGGCCGGCGCTGCCCGCAGCCTCACCGGCGATCAATATCTGGGCTCCGATCCCCTGCCCGAAGGCCGGTCTGCAGCGAAGGTCGGTGTGTCGGCCACTCTGTCGGGCACCGGTGTGACCGGCACCCTGGTGGGCCGGTCAGCCCAGGTGACCGGCAATGAATTCGGCTCTTGCCATCGCGTCAGCGGCGATCAATACATCAGTGCTGAACAGGTGAATGCGTTCTGCGGCACCAAAGCAGAACCGGAAGCGGCCAAGGTGGGGTTCAGCATCACCAACCGCAACCAGGTGGTGAGCGGCACCCGCACCGGTCGTTCGGACAAGGTCACCGGCGATGAGCCGGGCAGCTGCAAGGCGGTCACCGGTACTCCCTACGCCGGGCTTGAGCAGGCCGGTCAGTACTGCGGCACCCCTGCGGTCAAGGCCATGCGTGAGCGCACCCCTTCCCGTCCAGGAACCCCTGGCGCTGCCATGACCGGAATCCAGCCCGGCGTTGGCGGTGTGATGACCGGGGATGAACGTGGTGCCTGTGAAGCGGTGACCGGAACGCCCTATGTGGGGGCTGATCAGTTGGCCGCGGCCTGTGGCGCCGATGCCCCAGAGGGAACCGACAGCCATGGTGTTGCTCCTGAAGGAGCTGCCTGGACTCGCTTCAGCGTCATGTCTCCAGCCCGCGCCGCCCAGCAGCAGCGCGATCAACGCTCCGGCGTCACTGGCACGGCCTATGAGCAAGGGAGCCGTATCACCGGCCCTTTTGACATGGCTGGCGGCAAGGTGACCGGGACCGAGCAGTTTCGCTTCGATAACCGCGACTTCCAGAACCGTCAACAGCGTCAGTTCCAGCCCACGGTGGCTGTGGTGAGTGAGCCCTCAGCGCCACCCGCATCCCGGGTCACCGGAGAGGGATCCTCCACAAAAATTACCGGCGATGACTGGGATCGTGGTGAGCATGTCACCGGCACGGAAGGGGCCTCAGCCCGTCGTCGCAACCCCACCCGTCCCGGCCCCATGGGTGCGATGCCACCATTCGAGCGCAAGCGCAATCAGGAGACGGAGTGGCCTGTCAGCCGTGTGACCGGTTCCAGCGGTAACACCGACAAAGGGTCCCTGATCACCGTCTCCGGCGGCGCACGGGGCTGATCGGAGCATGGTTCGCTCCACACCATCGTTGCGGAGCGGGCGGCCCCAGGCTCCCACCGCTCCGACGCGTCGTCAGCTGCAGCAGCCGGCCTGGGTTCGACGTCAGCCAGCCTCCACGGCTCGCAACACGGCTGTCCATCCGCTCACCAAGCGCGATGATAATGCGCGGCTCCAGGCGTATGAGCTGGAAGTGAAGGGGCGGTTTGAACGGATCATTCCTGTGCTTCAGCGGCTGTCTGCGCTTCAGCACGACCCCGACTTCACCGCCCAGGCCCAGCGACTGGCCCGTGCTGAACTCGGGTTTGACCTGCCCGAGCCCATCCTGGCCAAGGCCTGGGTGCGCCCTCTGGACATGCGGGCCCTGTTCGCCTGGTGCGTGTTTCAGTCGCACCAAAGCATCAGCGATCGATTCTTTCTGGATGACCCCCTCAACGGAGGGGCCTCAAGTGCACCGGCGGAAGCGTTCAACCGGTTCCTGCTGGAGTGTGGCTTCCATCTTCTCGATGTCACGCCCTGCGCCGATGGTCGCTTGGCACATGCCATCGCTTACACCTTGAGGATCCCGTTCAGTTCGGTGCGGCGTCGGACCCATGCCGGCGCCATGTTCGATGTGGAGAACACCGTCAACCGCTGGGTGAAAACGGAACACCGGCGCTATCGGGAGCAGGTGCCGAATGAGGCCCATGCCCCCACCCGCTATCTGAAAGTGGTGAATTACCACTTCAGTTCCCTGGATCCCGAGCATCAGGGTTGCGCTGCCCATGGCAGCAACGATGCTCTTGCGGCCTCGGCGGGCCTGCAACGGCTGCTTGATTTCCGCGAAGCGGTGGAAAACAGCTTCTGCTGCGGCGCCTCTGTCGATCTGCTCCTGATCGGACTCGACACCGACACGGACGCGATTCGCGTGCATGTGCCCGATCGTGCTGGCAGCTTGCAACTCGACCGCTGGCTCTGCGGCCGGGCTTTGTACGAGAGCACCCTGCCCCTCACGGCCAGCCAGGCTCGGGATGCGGTGACAGCAGCCGTGGAGACGCACCAGGCCGAGGCACCCGACCCGGGGATGGTGCGGTTCATCAGTCAGATGCTGATCAATAATTTTTCCCAGCAGGATTACGTGCGTTCTCTGCATGGTGGCGCCTATCCCGACGCTGGTCACGCCGAGCGCTTCATCGGTGTGGGGATCGGTTTCAAGGAGGTGCACCTTCGCAACCTCACCTATTTCGCCCATCTCGACACGGTGGAGGAGGGCGCGCCTGATCTTGATGTGGGCATCAAGATCTTCAAAGGTCTCAATGTCTCCCGAGATCTGCCGATTCCGGTGGTCGTGCGCTTCGACTATTCCGGCAAGGTGCCTGGCGCTCGCGAGCGGGCCATCTCCGACTGCCGACGGGTGCATGGGGCGATCGCGGAGCGCTATGGCGATCTGATGCAGGACGGACTGCTCCATACCTTCCTCACCATCCGCGATCGCGATGACGC
The DNA here is from genome assembly GCF_014279595.1 of Synechococcus sp. RS9909. NCBI lineage: Bacteria > Bacillati > Cyanobacteriota > Cyanophyceae > Synechococcales > Synechococcaceae > Synechococcus > Synechococcus sp. RS9909. Next base: position 1,814,054 of record NZ_CP047943.1, on the reverse strand, counting down.
CACCCCTGCCGAACCGGTAGGGTCCTCACTCGATCCTGTTCAGCAGGAGGCCCACTGATCATGTTGATCGTCAAGGTCATCAAGCCCCTCGTTTCCACCAATCGGATCCCTGATTTCGAGCACAAGCATCTCCAGGTGGTGCAGGACGGCAGCACGAAGAAGGTGGCTGTCGACGCCGTCGGCGCCAAACCCGGCGACTGGGTCATCTGTGTGAGCAGTTCGGCTGCGCGGGAAGCGGCCGGCAGCAAGTCGTATCCCAGCGATCTCACCATCGTTGGCATCATCGATCACTGGGAACCGGATCCGCCCAAGCCACCCGCTGCTCCAGCGCCGAGCCCATCCCCTGCGCCGGCGTCCACTCCCCCTGGGGGAGGCGTGGGCTGATGGAAATCATGCAGGTGAAGGGAACCCTGGTGTGCACCTATCGGGTGGCGGGGCTCGACCATATGCACCTGCGCATTCTTCAGAACAGCAAAGGCAAGCAGCTGGTGGCTGTGGATCCTGTTGGCGCCCGCGAGGGCAACTGGGTGTTCACCGCCAGTGGCTCCGCGGCCCGTCACGCTTGTCCCGATAACAAGGTGCTCACGGATCTCACGATTGGTGGGATCATCGACCATTGGATGCCGGATGGATAGCTGACCAGCACCGCCTCCTCCGTTCCATCCCTTCTTCTCTCGCCATGGCCACTCCTGCTCCTCGTCGCCGTTCTTCCGCTTCCACCAGTCCGCCGTCTTCGGCCACGGAGCATGCCAAGGCCGCAACCTCCGGAGCACCCGTCTCTGGCAGCGCCCTGACGCCATCCCCTCCCCAGCCTTCGGCCTCCACAGCCACCACCGCGGCGGGCTCGGCTGCAGCCAAGGCCACCGTCGATGTGACGCCGGTGCCCACGCGTGGCGCCACCACAACACGACGCACCACCACTACCACCCGTCGTTCCACCGGCGTCCGCAGCACGCCGGTGCGCTCCACCAGCGCTCGCGGGAGAGCCACGTCCGTTGGCAGAGCAGGAGGCGGTGGCTCCATGGCTGCGGTTAGTAGCTCCACCCCCAGCGCACCGACCCCGATTCGTGGTGTCGCCCTGGGCATGATCGAGACCAGGGGCATGGTGCCGGCCATCGAAGCTGCCGACGCGATGACCAAGGCCGCTGAAGTGCAGCTGATCTGTCGCGAGTATGTGGGTGGCGGTTACGTGACCGTGATGGTGCGTGGCGAAACCGGTGCCGTCAATGCCGCTGTGCGCGCCGGTGCCGATGCCTGTGAGCGGGTCGGCGACGGTCTGGTGGCCGCCCACATCATTGCTCGCCCGCACCAGGAGGTGGAGCCTGCCCTGGTCGCCACCGGGATCCGGAGGCGTCTCTGATCCGTTGTCATGCTCGGTTCCTGGGTTTTCGCCTAGATTCCCCGGCCAACGCGACTTTGGTTCGCTTCGTTTAATTCCTCTTTCTTGAGCTCGGTTTTCACACTGCCCACCCAAACGGCCTGGCTGATTCCTCTGTATGGAGTGGTTGGCACACTCGTGGCTTGTCCCTGGGCCTTCGGGTGGTTCCGGCGTGATGCTCACCGACCGGCGGCCTACCTCAACATCCTGCTCACCCTGGTGGCGTTTGTGCACGGCAGCCTGGTGTTGCAGGCGGTGATGCGCGCTGGGCCGGCCACGCTCGAGTTTCCCTGGCTGGCTTTTGCCGATCTCGATCTGAGCATCAGCATCAGCTTGTCGCTCACCAACCTGGCCGCTCTGGAGTTGATCACCGGCCTCAGCCTGCTCGCCCAGGTGTATGCCCTCGGCTATCTCGACAAGGAATGGGCGCTGGCGCGCTTTTTTGCCCTGCTCGGGTTTTTCGAGGGGGCGATGTCGGGCGTGGTGCTCAGCGACTCCCTCTTCCAGAGCTATTTCCTCCTGGAGATGCTCACCCTCTCGACCTATCTGTTGGTGGGGTTTTGGTACGCCCAGCCCCTGGTGGTCACCGCCGCCCGCGATGCCTTTCTCACCAAACGCGTCGGCGATGTGATGCTGCTGATGGGTGTGGTGGCCCTGGCCGCCTGGGCTGGAGTGATGCGCTTCGAGGATCTCTATGCCTGGTCGGCCACGCAGACGCTCCCTCCCCTGGCCGCCACTTTGCTGGGCCTGGGGTTGATTGCCGGTCCCACCGGCAAGTGTGCCCAGTTTCCGATGCACCTCTGGCTTGATGAGGCCATGGAGGGGCCGAATCCAGCCTCGATCCTGCGCAACTCTGTGGTTGTCACCTGTGGCGCGATCGTGCTGCTCAAGGTGATGCCCTTGCTCCAGCAGACTCCGGTCACGTTGGTGGTGCTCCAGGTGATCGGCACGATCAGTGCGATTGGGGGTTCCCTCGTGTCGATCGCCCAGGTCGACATCAAACGCAATCTCTCCTATTCAACGACCGCCTATCTGGGGTTGGTGTTCCTTGCCATCGCCCTGCAGGTGCCCGTGCTCGCTCTGCTGCTTCTGTTTGCCCATGCGGTTGCCAAGGCGCTGATGTCGATGAGTGTGGGTGGCGTGATTGCGGCCACCAACTGTCAGGACATCACCGAGCTCGGTGGTCTGGGCTCGCGGATGCCAGCCACATCCGGCGCGTTTCTGATCGGCTCCCTCGGCCTGGTCGGTCTGCTGCCCCTGGGTGGGTTCCTGTGCCTGGCCCAGTCGGTGGAACTGATCGGGGCCCGTGCCCCCGCTTTGCTGAGTGTGTTCCTGCTCACCAATGCGCTCACGGCGCTCAACCTCACGCGTGTGTACCGCCATGTGTTCCTCGGCGCCTCCCTGCTCAAGACTCGGCGGGCGGCGGAGGTGAACTGGCAGATGGCGCTGCCCATGGTGGCCCTTGCGGTGATCGTTCTGCTCACGCCGTTTTTGTTGATCCGGCTTGAATCGCTGGAGGGGATGCTGGCCTTCCCGCTCTGGGCAGCGGCTCTGGTGGTGGGGAGTGGTGCTTTGGGTCTGCTGATCGGGGCGCTGATTCCGCTCAATAAGGCCTGGAGTCGTTCCCTCAACCCGGTGTTGCGTTGGTGTCAGGATCTTCTCGCTTTCGATTTCTACACCGAGCGTTTTTATCGGCTCACGATTGTGCGTGTTGTGGCGGCGTTCTCCACGCTGGCTGATCGTTTCGACCGCGTGGTGGTTGATGGTGTGCTCCATTCCATGGCCCGTCTCTCGTTGCAGAGTGCGGAGGGGCTGAAGCTGAGCATCAGCGGTCGAAGCCAGACCTATGTGCTCACGGCGATTGCAGCGATTGTTCTGTTGTTGTCCAGTTTGAACTGGCTGCAGCGCTGAGAGGGACGCCATGATGTTGACCTTGCTGCTCCTGATCCCCTTCGCCGGTGCGCTGCTGATCAGCCTCTGGCCCTCAGGTGCCGATGGGCCCGTGTTTCGCCGTCTGGCCCTGGTTCTGCTCACGGCCCAGTGTCTACTCGGATTGCCTGTGCTGTGGGCGTTTCAGCCGGGTGAGGCGGGTCTGCAGCTGATCGAGCGCATGCCCTGGCTGCCGAGCCTCGGCCTTGATTACGCCCTCGCCATTGATGGTCTGTCGCTGCCCCTGGTGTTGATGAATGGGCTGCTCTGCTTTGTCGCCGCCTTCACCTCCAGGCGTGTTGAGAATCGCCCCCGGATTTATTTCGCCCTGCTGTTGATCATCAGTGGCGCCGTGAATGGTGCCTTCCTGGCCCAGAACCTGCTGCTGTTTTTCCTCTTTTATGAACTGGAGCTGATCCCGCTCTGGCTGCTGATCGCGGTGTGGGGAGGTGCCAACCGCGCCTATGCCTCCACCAAGTTCCTGATCGTGACCGCAGTGTCGGGTGTGTTGATCCTGGCCGCATTTCTCGGCATGGCCGTGTTGACCGGATCGGCGGACTTCAGCCTCCACCCCGTGCTCGGCACGGACATGGGGCTGCTGAGTCAACTGGTGTTGATGGGGGCGCTCCTGATCGGCTTTGCGATCAAGATTCCCTTGTTTCCCTTTCACACCTGGTTGCCCGACGCCCACACCGAGGCGTCCACGCCGGTGTCGGTGCTGCTGGCCGGTGTGCTGCTCAAGCTGGGGACCTACGGCCTTCTGCGCTTCTGTCTGGGTCTGTTCCCGGAGGCCTGGGCCGTGGCGGCCCCCTGGTTGGCGATCTGGGCCGCGGTTTCCGTTCTCTACGGTTCCCTCGCCGCCATCGCCCAGACCGATATGAAGCGCATGGTGGCCTACAGCTCGGTGGGCCACATGGGCTATGTGTTGCTCGCAGCCGCCGCTGCCACCCCTGTGGCTTTGGTCGGCGCCGTGTTCCAGATGGTGAGCCACGGCTTGATTTCGGCCATTCTTTTCCTGGTGGTTGGCGTTGTGTATGAGCGCACAGGCACCCGCGATCTCAATGTCCTGCGCGGTCTGCTCAACCCCCAGCGGGGTCTTCCCCTCAGTGGCACGTTGATGATTGTGGGCGTGATGGCCAGTGCTGGGATTCCCGGTATGGCTGGGTTCATCTCCGAATTTCTGATCTTCCGCGGCAGTCTTCCGTCGTTCACCGTCGCGACCCTGTTGTCGATGGTGGGCTCCGGATTGACGGCGGTGTACTTCCTGCTCTTGGTGAACCGCGCCTTTTTTGGTCGTTTGGCGATCGCTGTGGGCGATCAGCCCAACCCCCGCATCCTGTTGCCCGTTCCGTTGGCTGAGCAGATGCCTGCGATTCTGCTCAGCCTGGGCGTGTTGGTGCTCGGGTTGGCCCCCGACCTCCTGGTGGGCATCAGTGAAGCGGCCACCACCGGGCTCAGCCAGCTTGCTCTCACCGCTTTGCCGGGAGGATTCACCTGATGTCCCAGCTCCTGTCCCAGTTCCAGCTTCAGACTCCGCCCGATCGTGAGCAGCTGATCGAGCGCCTCCTCGGCGATGTGCCTCTTCTGGCCGACACCCCGGATCACCTGCTTCAGGTGGTGAATGTGCTGGAGAGCTACGGCATTGTTCTTGATGCCTACAGCCGCAACCTGGTGTATCAGGGGCAGACGCAGTTGCTCAATCCTTTTCCGGTGTTGCGCTTTTTCCACGACGGTTTCAGCCTGTCGCGGCTCTGGCGGCATCTGGCCGGGGATCGGATCAATTTTGAATATGCCGAGTACTGCCAGAAAGCGATGTTCTGGCACGGCACCGGAGGCCTTGATGCCTATCTCGACAGTCCGCCCTTCCTGGCAGTCTGTGATCGCATCATCCAGCTGAAGCGCCGGCGGGATCCCCTGCTGGCTGCCGTCAACGCCCTGTTCCCGGGCTTCGCCCCGGAGGCGATCCGCTCCCTGACCACCATCTACGCCCTCGGCCTCTTCTGGCGGGTGATGAGCGATCTGTTCCTCGATCTGGCCCGTCGCTATCGCCTCGGTGAGGTGGCTTCTGTGCGCGATGTGGTGCATCACATCCGCGATGGCCTCGTGGCAGCCGCTGCCGATCCGATCACCTATCAGGTGGAGCTGGGCGGAGAAACGATCTGGATCCTGCCGCCGGAGGCCGGCCTCACGTTTCTTGCCGACGTCGCCGTGCCCTACGTGGAAGCGGTGTTCTTTCGGGGCATGCCCTTTCTGGGCACGGTGTCCTACAACGCCCAGGCTCAGCAGATTTCTCCCGATCCCAGCAGCTTTCGGTATGGGGCGCTCTATGCCGATCCCCTGCCGAGCATGGGGGCTGGAATCCCGCCGAGTCTCTGCATGCAGGACATGTATCGCCATCTGCCTGAGGAGCTCAGTGGCTGGTACGACCGCCATGGGCGCGGTCAGGTGGATGTGCACGTGCAGATCTGCATCAGCTTCCAGAAATCAATGTTCTGCGTCACCAACGGTGCCATCGCCGGCACCATGCCCCATCCGCTGGACAGCGAGGATCCCGAGGCCCGCGAGGCGAACCTGGCCTATGCCCAGTCCTGGGTGGATCGACTGATGGGCACCCGTCGCGAAGCCCTGATCTAGGTTCAGCCAGAGAGCTGGGAGGCTGGAGAGCGTGGAGCAACCGATTGCGATGGGGCAGGGCCCTACCGGGAGGCATCAATGGCAGCAGCGCGAGCGCCCGATCCGTCTGGAGCGACGTGTTGAATTTGAAACCTACGGCGCCACCCGCGATTTTCTTGATCGACTTGGTGAGTTCAGCGAGCAACAGCAGCGTTTCCCTGATATCAGCTTTGGCCGCACCTATGTGAATCTGACGCTGCGGCCGGGTGATGAGTCTGAGGGCGCCCAGCTGCGGGAGGAGGATCATGCCTTCGCTGCAGGGGTCGATGGACTCCTCGATTGATCTTTCGGCGAGCCTCGCCGAATCCGGCGTGGCTGAGGTGCTGGAGCAGCTCGACCGTGAGTTGATCGGTTTACAACCGGTGAAGACGCGGATTCGCGAAATTGCCGCTCTGTTGTTGGTGGATCGGGCGCGCCGTTCCTTGGATCTGCCCAGCTCTGCACCATCGCTGCATATGTCGTTCACCGGTCATCCGGGAACGGGTAAAACCACCGTGGCCAATCGCATCTCTGAGATTCTGAACCGGCTTGGTTATTTGCGCAAAGGTCATGTGGTCACGGTGACCCGTGACGATCTGGTTGGGCAGTATGTGGGCCATACCGCTCCGAAAACCCGCGAGATGATCAAGCGGGCGCAGGGGGGTGTGTTGTTCATTGATGAGGCTTACTACCTCTATAAACCTGGAAATGAAAGGGATTATGGCGCTGAAGCCATCGAAATCCTGCTGCAGGATATGGAGCGGCAACGCAATGATTTTGTCGTAATTTTTGCTGGCTACAAAGACAGGATGCAGCAGTTTTATCACTCCAATCCAGGGCTTTCATCGCGTGTGGCTCATCACATTGATTTTCCGGATTACAGCGATTCCGAACTCATGGCGATCGCCTTGCTCTTGTTGCAAAAGCAGAGCTACCGGTTTGCCGATGATGCCCAGGAGGTGTTTGCGGATTACATCCGTCGTCGTCGTCAGTTGCCGTTCTTTGCCAATGCCCGCTCGATTCGCAATGCCCTCGATCGCCTGCGTCTGCGTCAGGCCAACCGGCTGTTTTCCCGGATGGATCAACCGCTCAGTCGCGATGACCTGATCACGATTGAGGCTGCCGATATTCAGGCGAGCCGGGTGTTTCAAGGGGAGGTGGAAGGTGTGGATCCCGCCCGCCCGCTGACGTCTTGAGGTTGTGAATGGGTGGCTGCGGCGTCTCAGACCTTGGGTTGCTGCAGATCGCGACGGATCAGGGCGAGCAGATAGGAGGGAGCTTTGTAACGGGTGGGAAGGCAGCGGTTGAGGGTTTCCAGGTGTCCCCAGCAGACGGTTTTCTGGATGTCCTGGGTGCTGCGACCTTCCTTCAGCAAGCGGCGCAGGGCCTTGCAATACAGGGGATAGCCCGCCTCCAGTTCACCGATGGTCAGCTTGGTCTGGGCCATGGGGTCACGCAGCGCAACTCTCAACCTATGCAACCGGCTGCCCCTCGGTCGACCGTTGGCGGATGGCCTGCTTCAGCTGTTCGGCCCCAGTCCGGCCAGGTGGAGCACCAGTTGGCTGTTGTGCTCTCGTGCCAGTTGTTCGATCTCCTGGATCGGCCCCTGCAGCCAGCGCGCGACCTGAAGCATGGCGTTCAGATCCAGGGCGTGATCCACCCCACGCTCCAGGCCGCTGAGGCGGCTGAGTCTGCTGTGTTCCACCCCGAGGGATTGGAGCCAGTCGCGCAGTGGCGCACTCAGCTGGTGGTGGCAGGCCTCCAGCCAGAGATTCCAGTCGTCGTCTTGGTGAACCGGAATCTGCAGGCTGATCTGGAGGCTTTCGCTGGGATCCAGCAGGGTGGTGGTGACCCGTTGCGGCGTGCTGCCGGAGTAGAGCAGCTGCCAGCCCTGGCCGATCAGGGTGCGGGCGGCTTGATCACGGAGATCCAGGCAGGGCAGGGAATCGGTTGATGCTGCTACCGGGGTGATCTCGGAGATTGATGGCATCACCATGGTTCAGGAGCTGAGCCCTGATTAAGAGCCAACGGGTGGAGGCCGCGGTGAGCTGGATGACACCGTTGCCGAATCCGCACCGGTGGTGGTCAGCCCAGGTAGGCAACGCAATCGATCTCCACCCGGGCGCCCTTCGGCAGGGCCGCCACCTGTACGCAGGCCCGCGCCGGGCTCACCCCCGCACCAAACATCTCCGCATAGATGGCATTGACGGCCTGAAAATCATTCAGATCGGCCAGGAACACGGTGGTGCGAACCACCTGGGCGGCACTGGCACCTGCAGCGGAGAGCACAGCTTCCAGATTGTGCAGCACCTGGCGGGTCTCCGCCTCCACATCCCCGGCGCCGACCATGGCACCGCTGTGGGGATCCAGGGGGATCTGGCCTGAGCAATAGAGCCACTCGCCGGCGCGCACCGCCTGGTTGTAGGGACCCACCGGGGCCGGGGCCGCAGGAGTGTTGATCGCCTCAGGGCTGGCGGATGCCGGCATGGTCGGGTCGCAGAATGAGCGGGCATCATCGCCCCTGAGGACTATGGAGGGTCGCGGATCAGAGGCCGCGCCGGTTGCGGTGTCGGGCCTTTGGCACCGCTACCCGGGACGCGACAGCGATTGGACGCTGAAGGGCATCGATCTGAGCCTGGCGGCGGGAGAGCTGGTGGGGTTGCTCGGCCCCTCCGGTTGCGGCAAGACCACCCTCCTGCGCCTGATCGCCGGCTTTGAGGAGCCCTCCCGGGGGGAGGTGTTCCTGCAGGGGCAGATCGCCGCCGATGCTCAGCGCTGTCTGCCCCCGGAACGGCGTGGTGTGGGCATGGTCTTTCAGGACTACGCCCTCTTTCCCCACCTCACCGCGTGGGAGAACACGGTGTTCGGCCTGCGCAGGGGGCAGGACACCAGCCGGGCGTCCTGGCTGCTGGAGCTGCTGGGTCTTGAGCGGCTCACCGCCCGCTATCCCCATGAACTCTCCGGTGGTCAGCGCCAGCGGCTGGCCCTGGCCAGGGCCCTGGCGCCCGCTCCCGCTGTGGTTTTGCTCGATGAACCTTTCTCCAATCTCGATGTGGAGGTGCGCCTGCGTCTGCGCAGTGAATTGCCCGCCGTGCTCAGCCGTTGCGGCACTTCGGGCGTCCTCGTGACCCACGATCCCGGGGAGGCCCTGGCGATCTGCGATCGGGTCGCGGTGATGCAGAACGGCATCATTCATCAATGTGCGTCGCCCCGCACCCTCGTGGAGCAACCGGCGACGCCATTCGTGGGCCGTTTCGTGCTTCAGGGCAATCTGCTGCCGGTGCACGCCGACGCTGGTGGCCATCTGGTCTGCCCCCTGGGCCGCTTCCCGATGCCCGCCGGGATCTGTCCCGACGATCTGGCCGAGGCCTCGGTGCTGATCGATCCGGCCGCCATTCGCCTGGTCCCGGATGCGTCGGCTGAGGCCTGCGTGATGGGTCGGGAATTTCTCGGACGCGAATGGCTGTATCGGGTGGAGGTGGGATCGCGTCAGCTGCGGCTGCGCCTACCCTTGCAAAGCGACTACCGGCGCGGCACCCGCTGCCGCCTGGAGCTGTCACCGGGTGAGGCGGTGGTGCTCTATCCCCAGCGTCTGCCGCTGCTGGCCTTGGCCTCCAGCTGAGATCGCTTCAGCCCCTCCAGTGATCCTTGTGCTGGCGCAGCGTCCCCAGCTCCTCCGCATCGGCGGCCCGCAGCATCAGATTGGTTTCCCGTTCGATCGCGATCGTGCTGGGCAGGCTGCAGCCCCCCTCTCGGCGCAGGGCCTGCACCGCCCTCAAGCGCTGTTGAATCGCCTCGTTCGTTGGTTGCAGCGCTGCAGCCCAGCGCAGGTTGGCTTCGGTGTATTCGTGGGCGCAATGCACGGTGGTGTCGGACGGTAGACGGCTGAAGCGCTGCAGGGCGCGATGCATGTCGGCGGCTGTGCCCTCAAACAGGCGACCGCAACCGCCGCTGAACAGGGTGTCGCCGCAGAAGAGGGCCGCTGGGCCTCCATCGCTGGGGGTGAGCACAAAGGCGATGTGGGCACGGGTGTGGGCGGGAACCTCCATCACCTCAAGCTCCCCGTCGAGCAGGGGAATCCGCTCGCCTTCCCGCACCGACAGGGTCTGGAACGGGATCCGGTCTCGATCGTTGGCGGCGGCCAGCACCGCCGCCTCTGGCCAGCGTTGCAGCAGTGCCGGCGTGCCGCCGATGTGATCGGCGTGGTGATGGGTCTGGAGCACCGCGTCCAACCGGAGCGCGCGGGCGTCGAGCCAGGCGATCACCTCCGCGGCCACGGCGGGGTCAACCACCACCGCCCGATCTCCGGCCACCCAGATCCAGACGATGTTGTCCTGGAGCACGGGCAGGGCGTGCAGGCCATCGCGCACCTCGGCAGCAGGGGGCATCGTTAAAGTCCATGTCGACGCATCACTCCATGATCACCGTCGCCCTGGCCAAGGGAGCGCTCTTGAAGGATTCCGTCGCTCGGTTCGCTGCGGCAGGGCTGGATTTCAGCGCCGTCCTCGACCCCGACAATCGCCAGTTGATGGTGCCGTCCGCCTGCGGCAAGGCCCGGGCTCTGCTGGTGCGCAACGGCGACGTGCCGGTGTATGTGGCCTATGGCCAGGCCCAGTTGGGAGTGGTTGGTTACGACGTGCTGCGGGAACACCAGATGCCCGTTGCCCAGCTGGTGGATCTGGGCTTCGGCGGCTGTCGCATGTCGGTGGCGGTGAAGGACGGCAGCGGCTATCGCAGCGCCGCCGATCTGCCTCCCCATTGCCGCGTTGCCAGCAAATTCATCCACTGCGCCCGCACCTATTTCGATGCCCTCGATCTGCCGGTCGAACTGGTGCATCTCACCGGATCCGTGGAGCTCGGGCCGATCACCGGCATCGCCGAAGCGATCGTCGACCTGGTGGCCACCGGCAGAACCCTGCGGGACAACGGCCTGATCGCGATTGAAGACCTGTTTCATTCCACCGCCAGGCTGGTGGGCCACCCCCTGTCGCTACGGCTCGATCGCGGTGAGCTGGGCGCCATCGTGGAAGCGATGCGGTCGTCCGCCGGCCATCCGGCGGCAGCAGCCTGATGGCCGGCTCTGATCTGCAGCGCGTCACGCGGCTCGGTCGCTATCTCGGCCGCGATCGACGCCGGCTCACGCTCACCCTCGTGTTGCTCCTGCCGGTGGCCCTGGCCGGTGCGATCCAACCCCTCCTGGTCGGCCAGGCGATTGCCGTGCTGCGGCGCACGGGCGGTGCCACCAACGAATCGGTGCTTCCCCTGTTGCAGTCGCTCGACACGCCGGTGGCGGTCCGCCTGCTGGTGATCACGCTGCTGGTGTCGGTGTTGTTGCGCCTGGGTCTGCAGGGATTTCAGTCGTTCAATATTCAGGCGGTCGGGCAGCGCCTCACGGCCCGGATCCGCAACGATCTGTTTTCGCATGCGATGCAGTTGTCGCTTCGCTTTCACGACCGGATGCCGGTCGGCAAGTTACTCACCCGGCTCACCAGCGATGTCGATGCTCTCGCGGAGGTGTTCGGCAGCGGTGCCGTCGGCGTGCTCGGCGACCTGGTGACCCTCCTGGTGATTGCGATCACCATGCTGTTGGTGGAATGGCGTCTCGGGCTGTTGCTGCTGGTGTCCCAGGTGCCGGTGGTTCTCACCATTCTCTGGTTGCAACGGCGCTTCCGGAAGGCCAACTACCGGGTGCGCGAGGAGTTGTCGCAGCTGAACGCTGACTTTCAGGAAAACCTGCAGGGCCTGGATGTGGTGCAGATGTTCCGGCGAGAGGCGGCGAACAGCGCCCGTTTTGCCCACACCGGACAGGCCTACCGCCGTGCTGTGAATGGCACGATCTTCTTCGACAGCAGCATCTCCGCCTTCATCGAGTGGGTGGCGCTCGGGGCTGTGGCCGTGGTTCTGGCGCTTGGCGGCTGGATGGTGACCGCCGGGGCGATCGGTCTGGGCACCCTGACCACGTTCATCCTCTATTCGCAGCGATTGTTTGACCCCCTGCGTCAGTTAGCTGAACGCTTCACCCAGATTCAGGGGGGCCTGACGGCCGTGGAGCGCATCGGCGAACTGCTCGAGGAGCCCCTCGACATCGTTGACCACACCCTGGGCGAGGTTGATCACCCCCTGGGCGGGACCACGGCGTCGCGTCGCTCCAGCACCACGCCAGCCCACCTCGTGGCCCTGCCGGCCCGTCGCGGCGAGGTGGTTTTTGAGAACGTGAGTTTTGCCTATCGCCCCGATGAGCCGATCCTTCGCGATCTCAGTTTCCGGATTGCCGCCGGCGAGCATGTGGCCCTGGTGGGGCCGACGGGATCCGGCAAAAGCACGGTGATCCGTCTGCTCTGCCGGTTGTATGAACCCCAGCAGGGCAGGATCTTGCTCGACGGCCAGGACATTCGTGATTGGTCCGTGCCGGAGTTGCGCCGGCAGCTGGGGGTGGTGTTGCAGGACACCTTTCTTTTCAGCGGCAATGTGGCCGATAACCTGCGCCTGGATGTGCCGATCGATGATGAGCGCCTCCAGCAGATTTGCCGGGATCTCGGCCTCGAACCCCTGTTGGCCCGGTTGCCTGAAGGCTTGAACTCCCCGTTGCGGGAACGGGGCGGCAACCTGTCGTCTGGTGAGCGTCAGCTTCTCGCGGTGGCCCGGGTGGCGATCCGCAATCCCACGGTGCTGGTGATGGATGAGGCCACCGCCTTCATGGATCCCTCCACCGAGGCCACCCTGCAGCGTGATCTCGATCGCCTGCTTGAACGCCGCACGGCTGTGGTGATCGCCCACCGCCTGGCGACCGTGGAAGCGGCGGATCGGATCTTGGTGTTGCGGCGTGGTCGCCTGATCGAGCAAGGCACCCATCGGGAGTTGCGTGCGCTCGGCGGTCTTTATGCCGAGCTGGCCGAGCTGCAGGAGCGCGGGCTGGCCAAGCTCTGAAGCCAGCCATGGATCGCCCCGGCCAGCTCGCTGGCGTGGGATTGCATCGGCAGATGGCCGCAACCCTCCAGATGGATCAGCGCATGCCGCGGGCTGTAGCTGGCGAGATGGCGCACGTAGCCCGGCTCCATGACGCGGTCGTCACTGCCGCTGATCCAGAGATTGGCTACCGGCAGGTCGGCCACCAGGTTGGGAATTTGTCGGATCGCCCCCCGGCAGGTGCTGTTCATCAACAGGCCGAGGGCAGCGCGTTCCTCCGCCTGAAACGGACCGAGTGCCAGGGGGAGCCGGGGGCGCAGCCGCACCACCAGGCGGCCGCCGCGGCGCAGGCGCTGGAACGGCCGCGGCTGGTAGATGCCGCCACCGGCAGCAATCAGCACCAGGGCATGGAGACGCCCCGGCGTGTGGTGCTCGAGCACCCGGGCCGCATGCAGGGCCACACTCGCCCCAAGGGAATGGCCCATCAAGACGATCGGGCGAGGACCAGCCTTTGCGAGGGCCTGATCCGCGAGCCAGCGGCCATAGGCCGCCAGGGTGGGCAGCAGGGCCGTGGGGCGATGCCGTTCCCCGAACCCCGGCAGATCCGGACACCACAGGGGCATGGTCGCCTCGCCTCCAGCGGTGGGCGACATGTCCGCCCAGACCGGTTCAAACGCTGCCCAGACCTTGCGGCTGAGCATCCAGCCGTGGATGCCGACCAGCAGCGGAACCGGGGAAGGCTGGACAGGCATCGGCCGCAGCGGGGATTCCATGCTGACCGGAGAACGGGGTGATGCGTCAGGATCGGAACCGATTCGCAAGGCTTGGGTGATCAGCGCACCACCGCTCACGTCGCAGTCGATGGTGCAGGCCTACGGCGAGAACGCCCGTCTCTGCGCGTCTCCGAATCCCCAGGTGAGCCTGGTGTTCAGCCGCTCCAGACCCCTGGATCTCGTCGAGCTGGAGCGTCTGCTTGAGGCGGTGGGCTGGAGCCGGCGGCCCGTGCGCCGGGTCCGACGCGCCCTGGAGAACAGCCTGATCACCGTTGGGCTCTGGCGTCATGACCCCCGGGTGCCCCGGCTGATCGGGTTTGCCCGTTGCACCGGGGATGGGGTGCTTGAGGCCACGATCTGGGATGTGGCCATCCATCCGCTCTATCAAGGGGCCGGCCTGGGCCGGCAGTTGATGGATTATCTGCTCGATGCCCTGCGTGCGATGGGAACCGAACGGGTCACCCTGTTCGCCGACCCCGGCGTGCTGCCGTTCTATGAGCGCCTCGGTTGGGAACTGGAGCCGAATGGGCATCGTTGCGGCTTCTGGTATGCCAGCTGAGCCCCGTTTCAGCGGGCGTAGAGAACGGCCAGGCGTTCGGGTGGCTCTCCCTGGCGCCAGCGTCGTCGCAGCCGCGCGTTCTGCCAGCTGCGTCGGATGACGCCGCAGCGGTCCCAGCGTCGACCATCGGTGCTGATCGGGCAGGGCAGGCTCTGCAGGTGAGCTCGCCGGCCGATGCGCAACACCAGATCCAGGTCTTCCATCAGGGAGATCGGCGCAAAGCCCCCGCAGGCGTCGTAGAGACGCCGGTGAATCAGCAGGCCCTGGTCGCCGTAGGGGGTCTGGCCCAGCTGGCTCCGCAGCTGCACGGCCCATTCCAGCAGACGTCGGGCGGCGGTGCTGGGGGCAATCCTCAGGCGGAAGAACCAGGCGGTGCCCATCTCGGCATCGGCGTGGTGGGCCGCCCGGCTGATCGCCCGGCTCACGCACTCCGCCCAGTCGGGCGGCAGGCGGCTGTCGGCGTGAAGAAACAGGAGCCAGGAGTGCTGGGCCCGATGCGCCCCGGTGGCCAATTGCCTGCCGCGGCAGGGGGGCGTGCTGCTCAGCACCCGGGCCCCCGCCAGGGCGGCATTGGCGGCACTGCGATCGGTGCTTCCCCCATCCACCAGCAACAGTTCGTATCCGGCCGGCCAGCGTTGCAGATCCGCCAGCAGCAAGGACAGCCGCTCCGCCTCATTCAGGCAGGGGATCACCACGCTCAGGGGAGGTGGTGCTGGCAGGGCGCGGTCGTCAGCCATGGACGCCGGAGGCCAGCCACGGGCTCAGGTCATCGATCCGATCCAGGTCGTTGCGGGTGGAGAGCAGCCAGGGATCCAGCCCCTGGGCCCTGGCCCGTTGCCGGGTGATCGCCAGCACCCGCTCGCTGCCCCAGGGCATGGCGCTGAAGGGCCAGCTCACCACCGGCTGCAGCAGGTGCGTTTGGAGGCCCAACAGCCAGTAGCCCCCATCCGCCGCCGGACCCAGCACCAGGGGGTGGTGCTGCAGTGCGTCCAGGGCTGCCATCAGGTCGCGGCCCTCCAGGCCCGGAAGGTCGCTGCCGATCAGGAGGATGGCGCTGCCGCGGTGGCGCCGCTGGGCCTGCAGCAGCTGGCGGCGCATGCGCTCCCCCAGCCCGCCGGCTCCCTGGAGCGTTGGGGTGCCTGCGCGTCGCCCCAGCCAGCGACGGGCCGCTTTGCTGCCGCAGCCGGAGAGGGCGACGCGCAGGTGCACATGCCCCGCCTGATCGAGGGCACAGGCCACGGCCAGGCTGTGATGGCTGAGACGCCGCTGGATCGCCGCCGCCCTCTGGGCTCCCACGCCGTGCGACAGCCGACGCTTGCAGCGCCCCTCGGCCGGCCAGCGCCCCATGATCACCACCACGGGCCGGTGGGCGGCGCTGCAGTCGGTGCCGTTCATCCCTCCCGGGGCAGTTCCGCAGGACGCACCGTCAGCGTTTGGGTGTTGCCATCCCGTTCCACGCTGAGGGGCATCGGCTGGCCGACCCGGCCCCGATCCACGGCCAGCTGCACCTGGGAGGGGTCCTTCACCGCTTCACCGTTGACGCTGCGGATGAGATCGCAGGGCCGGATTCCGGCCCGGGACGCGGGGCTGTCCTCCACCACTTCAATCACCAGCACTCCATTCACTTCCGGGACGCGGCAGGATTGGCTGGTGGCGTTGATCTCACGGGCCAGCTGGGGGGTGAGACTCTGGAGTCGCACGCCGATGAAGGGGTGGGAGGCCTGGCCTGTGCTGATGATCTGCTGGGCGATCCGCTTGGCCAGGTTGATCGGAATCGCGAAGCTGAGGCCGGCCCCCGGGGCCTGGCGGATGGCGGTGTTGATCCCGATCACCTGTCCGGATGCGTTGATCAGCGGCCCGCCGCTGTTGCCTGGATTCACGGCCGCATCGGTCTGGATGTAGGGCACCCGCTGGCCTGCCCCCACCGCGTTGGTGCGTTCCACGGCGCTGATGATGCCGGCGGTGACGGTGTTGTTCAGCCCCAGCGGGTTGCCGATGGCAATCGCCCATTCCCCGGGTTTGAGGTCATCGGAATTTCCCAGGGGGGCCACCGGCAGCTTCTCGGCCACCACTTTCACCACGGCCACATCCGTGAGTGGATCTCCCCCCAGCACCTTGCCGTTGTAGCTGCGGCCATCGGGGAGGGTCACCGACACCTGGTCGGCCCCTTCCACCACATGGGCGTTGGTGAAGATCAGGCCGTCGGATCGGGTGATGAAGCCTGATCCCTGCCCCGCCTGTTGCTGAATCGAGGGCCCCGCGCCGAACAGGTTCCCCAGCGGGTTGCTGATTCGTTTCACGGTGTCGATCCGCACCACGGCCGGGCCGACCCGTTCCACCGCCGACACGATCACGTTTCTGCCCGGTTGTAGCGGCGCCGAGCGCGGCCCATCGCTGACGACGGGGGCGGGGCTGCTGGTGTCGGGTTTGGAATCGAGGCCGAGGCGCTGACGCCAGGAGGGATCACAACCCGTCAACCCCAGGCCCATGACGCTGAGTCCCAACCAGCGGAGAAGGCGCTGCCTGGAGGGGTGCGCGGCGGGGGCCATGGCGTTGCTGCGATCGGAGACGAGGGTCTCATTAAAGACGGACCAACCGGCTTGGGGTGCGTAGATTCGGCTCTCCAGGAAACTTGAGGGTGTGGTGCTGACCGGCAGCGAGCTGTGGAACAAGGTGCAGCACGCCCTCCAGTCGAGCCTCAGCAAGCCCACGTTTGAAACCTGGATCCGGCCGGCCCGCTGCAGCGCCTTCGCCGATGGCGAACTCACGCTTCAGGCCCCCAACAGCTTCGCGAGCAACTGGCTGCGCAAGAACTACGTGGCCACCATCGCCGAGGTGGCCAGTGACCTGCATGGTGCTCCGGTCACGGTGACCGTGCTGGCCCGGGAGGAGGCGGCGGCCGATCCGCCCCAAGCCGCCCAGTCCCAGGCCGCTGGGGTGGCTCCGGCGGCGACCGCCAACCCCACAACCACCACCACAGCCGCAGCCTCTGGCGCAGCACCGCGGCGGCTGCCCGGTTTGAACATGCGCTACGTGTTCAACCGGTTTGTGGTGGGCCCCAACAGCCGCATGGCCCATGCCGCCGCCCTCGCGGTGGCGGAATCACCCGGGCGGGAATTCAACCCTCTGTTTATCTGCGGTGGCGTGGGTCTGGGCAAGACCCACCTGATGCAGGCGATCGGGCATTACCGCTTGGAGATCGATCCCGACGCCCGCGTGTCCTACGTGTCGACCGAAACCTTCACCAACGATCTGATTCAGGCGATCCGTAAGGACGGGATGCAGGCGTTTCGCGACCGCTATCGCGCCACGGATCTGATTCTTGTGGATGATATTCAGTTCATTGAAGGGAAGGAATACACCCAGGAGGAGTTCTTTCACACCTTCAATGCCCTGCACGAGGCTGGCCGGCAGATCGTGATCGCCAGTGATCGACCGCCCAGCCAGATTCCCCGTTTGCAGGAGCGCCTGATTTCCCGATTTTCGATGGGATTGATCGCCGATATTCAGGCGCCCGATCTGGAGACGCGGATGGCGATTCTGCAGAAAAAAGCGGAACAGGAACGGGTCACCTTGCCGCGGGACCTCATCCAGTACATCTCCGGGCGTTTCACATCGAACATCCGCGAACTCGAGGGTGCTCTCACCCGGGCGGTGGCTTTCGCGTCGATCACCGGTCTGCCGATGACGGTGGAATCGGTGGCGCCGATGCTCGATCCCAGCGGTCAGGGGGTGGAGGTGACGCCCCAGCAGGTGATTGAGAAGGTGTCAGAGGTGTTTGATGTGTCGGCCGATGACATGCTCAGCAGCAGCCGACGTCGTGCCGTGAGCCAGGCGCGGCAGGTGGGGATGTTCCTCATGCGTCAGGGAACCGGGCTGAGCCTGCCCCGGATCGGTGAGACCTTCGGGGGCAAAGACCACACCACCGTGATGTATGCGATCGAGCAGGTGGAGAAGAAACTCGCCAGTGACCCCCAGCTCGCCAGTCAGGTGCAACGGGTTCGGGATCTGCTGCAGATCGATTCACGCCGCAAGCGTTAAGCCTCCCCTTTCCAGCCGGCCAGGTGGGAGGCCGCCGGTGAGCGGGCCAGCCGCCGCGCCGTCGGCAGTGCAGGCTCCAGGCAGCCGGAGTGGAAGGGCGGCAGGGGGCGCCGGCGCAGCCAGGCGCCCCAACGGAATTCGTGATATGGAATCAGGGGCTGGGGGCGCAGGACTCCCTCTTTCTTCAGCTTCCACACCAGGCTGCGATAGGGATCGTCCTGAAGGTCGAGCAGGCTGGTGGGGAGTTGCTCTGGTGGCCAGGGGCCCTGTCCCCGGCCGTCGTGCAGGTAGAGCCAGCCCCGGCTTTGCAGTTCCCGCAGGGTCTCGGCTCGGCTGCTGGACGCGACCTCGGCAACCAGATAGCCGAAGGTGGTGACCGAAGCATTCAGCTCAAGCAGGGCGCGCAGCCTGTGATGGCGATCGATCATCCACAGATCTCCCGTTTGGTTGCGCACCAGGGGCACGGGTTTGCTGCGCAGGTAGCGCCGCTGTTGCTCGAGTGTGTCGCGGGCAAAGTCGTGTTGTCGGCTCCGGATTTCGGCCAGCCCGATGCAGAGTTGGGTGGGTTGGAGCGCAGCGACCGCCACCTCGAAGAGTTCAACGCCCTCGGCTTTGGGAATGGGCTCGTAGTGAGACAGGTGCAGGATCTGCATGGGGCGGTGGCTCACCCACTATGGAGTCTCAAATTCCCGCCTCGAGGATGCTCATCTGCACCACGCCAACGCTCTGAGGGATCGGCTTCGGTCCCCAGGGCGTGGCTGAAACGGCAAAGGTATAGATGTCGGCCGGAGGGTTGGTGCCGATGCGAAAGGCCACGGTGACGGTGGAGCCGGCGGGTACGGGTTTCGGAAATCGGATCGCGATCGAGCGGGCCTCATTGCTGAAGCTGGCGGTCACCGGCACGGCGGCGCCTTCGCGGCGGGGTGTGCCCAGAAATGCGGTGGGTTGGATCGCTCCGTAATAGAAGGCGGGTTGCACGCCGCGAATCTGTTCCAGGCTGATGCCGCCGAGGCCGGCTTCGGCGCCGGCGGGCAGCTCAAGCACGAAGAAGAGTTCTGCGCCTCCCTCGAAGGCATACCAGCGGTAATTGATCAGCTTCGCTTTGGTGGGCACGGCCACAAAGCTGGTCTGACCGTTGATCTCGATCGCCTGAAGCGCCGGTGGCGGCACCCATAACCCGGTCATGGCGATGCTGATGGCGGTGCTGATGGCCGCCTTGAACCTGCGCTGAATCGTCCCCATGCTGGAAGGGTTGGCAATGCCGTGATTCTGAATCGCGTTTCGGGCTTCGGGCTCTCTAGCTTTTGGCCTGGAACGCTTGCCCCTTCTCCCTTTTCCCATGTTCGACGCCTTCACCAAGGTTGTTGCCCAGGCTGACGCCCGTGGCGAATTCATCAACGCCGGCCAGATCGATGCTCTGGCTGCCATGGTTGCTGACAGCAACAAGCGCATGGATGCTGTGAACCGCATCACCTCCAACGCTTCTTCCATCGTCACCAACGCCGCTCGCGAACTCTTCGCCCAGCAGCCCGCCCTGATCGCCCCCGGGGGGAACGCTTACACCCACCGCCGCATGGCTGCCTGCCTGCGCGACATGGAGATCATCCTCCGCTACGTCACCTACGCCGCCTTCACCGGCGATGCTTCCGTGCTGGAAGACCGTTGCCTCAACGGCCTGCGTGAGACCTACCTGGCCCTGGGCGTCCCCGGCGCTTCCGTCGCTGAAGGCGTTCGCAAGATGAAGGATGCGGCTATCGCCATCGCCAACGACAAGAACGGCATCACCGCTGGTGACTGCTCCGCTCTGATGTCTGAAATCGGCACCTACTTCGACCGCGCTGCCGCTGCTGTCGCCTGATCCGGCTCCATTCTGCGCTCAGGCGCCCTACTCGGGCGCCTGAGTCACCAAGGGGATCCAGAGCACGCTGGTTTTGGCTTTGGCGCTGCGGCTCTGCCACTCCCCCAGCTCCTGCATCAGGGCCAGGCAATCGTCGCGTCGTCCTTCCTGAGCGAGGCTTTTTAAGCGGGCTGCCATGTCGTCGCAGGTGATCAGCATGGTCAGTTCCCGGCGCATCGGAGCGCTGATGCGGCCATCAGGTGGCTGGGGGCGTCGCTTGTTTTTCATGGGGTGTTCCAGCTCTTTCCCGCACGATAACGATCTCTTTACCTGCGGTCAGGTGTCCCAGCACACCCCCGAGGTGATGATTGCCTTTGGCCACAGAACAGGTCAGGGCTTGTGTCGTCCTCCGTTCGTCATCACAATGCTGTGATGTGTGGGTCGCCTGTTGGCTGCGCCGATGGAAACGTCATTTGATCTGGTGGTGCTGGGGGCCGGTTCCGGTGGTCTGGCCGCTGCCAAACGGGCGGCGCGTTATGGCGCCAGAGTCGCCATCGTGGAAGGGGATCGGGTTGGCGGCACCTGTGTGATCCGGGGCTGCGTGCCCAAAAAACTGCTGGTGTATGGCTCCAGGGTGAGTGAGCAACTCCAGGAAGCCCCTGCCTATGGCGTGGAGATCGCCTCCGCCCAGTTCCACACCTCCCGCTTGCTGGCCAATGTCCGCCAGGAGGTGGATCGTCTCAATGCCCTCCACATCAGCCTGTTGGAGAAGGCTGGCGTCACCCTGGTGAGTGGCTGGGGTCGCTTTCAGGATCCCCATCGGATTGCCGTGTCGTCGCGTCCCGGAGGAGAGGCGGAGCAGGTGTTGCAGGCCGGGCGCACCCTGATCGCCGTCGGTGGCCGCCCCCATCGGCCCCAGATTCCCGGTGCCGAGCTCGGTTGGGTCAGCGATGACATGTTCCTCCAGGATCAATTTCCGGAGCGGGTGGTGATCGTGGGTGCCGGCTTCATTGCCTGTGAATTCGCCTGCATCCTCAGCGGCCTCGGGGTGCAGGTCACCCAGTTGGTGCGAGGCGATCACCTCCTCCGGGGGTTCGATCGTGAGCTGTCGGCGGTGGTGCAGGAGGGCATGGAGGAGAAAGGCATCGCCTTGCGCTTCTGCCACAGTCCAGCGGCGATCGAGGGGGCGCCAGGGGATTGCACCGTGATCACCCAGGCGGGAGAGCGGCTTGCGTGCGGTGGCGTATTGCTCGCCACCGGTCGTCGCCCTTTTCTGGAGGGTCTCAACCTGGAGGCCGCCGGGGTGGCGGTGGAAGGGCATCACATTGCCGTCGATGCTGACCAGGCCACGAACGTGCCCCACATTCATGCCGTCGGTGATGTGACCGATCGGATCTGCCTGACCCCCGTGGCTGTGGATGAGGGACGCGCCTACGCCGACACCGTGTTCGGCCGATCCCCCCGTCGGGTGGATCATGATCTGGTCGCCAGCGCTGTGTTCAGCCAGCCGGAGCTGGCCACCGTAGGGCTGAGCGAAGAGCTGGCGTTGGAGCGTTATGGGGCCGAGGCGATCGTGGTGCATCGCGCCCGGTTCCGCTCCATGGCCCAGGCCTTGCCGAAGAGTGGGCCGCGCTGCCTGCTCAAGCTGGTGGTGAACAAGGAGAGCGATCGCGTGCTCGGCTGCCACATGGTGGGAGAGCATGCGGCCGAGATCATTCAGATGGCGGCGATCGCCGTTGGCATGGGGGCCACCAAGGCCGATTTCGATCGCACCATGGCGCTGCACCCCACGATCTCGGAGGAATTCGTCACGATGGCCTGAGCTGGGGCGGCTCAGGCGACATTGAGGCTGTCGAGCCGTTGCCGCAGGTGGTTCATCAGCCGCTCCTGCGCCAGCTGGCAGATGGCCTCCACCACCGGATCGGTGGCCGTATACCGAGAGCGGTTCCCATCCCGTTCCACCTGCACCAGCCCGGCTTTCTGCAGTTGGCCGAGCTGGCGGCTGAGATGGGACTGACTGAAGCCGGTGCGGTCCATCAGAGTGGCCACATCGCTGCTGCCGTTGCGGATTTCGCACATCAGGCGCAGGCGTGCCGGTTCGCCCAGCAGTCGGAAAAAGCCGCTCAGCTCCTCGATCATTTCGGGGGAGAGCTGATGCATGGAACACCCTTCGGCGTGTTCTGGTTGTCTCGCCATGGCCTCCCCTATGCCGATACAGGCATTATGCCGTCGTGATGCGATGCGGCCATGGATGCCCGCCCGATCGCGGAAGGGCGCTACCACCAGGGAGACAGCGCCGTGGTGCAGGTCCTGGGCCGAAAACCATGAGCGATGTTGATATGCGTGTACACTCATAAAGTGATCTGAGGACCCATGGCTAGCTCTTCGCTTCTCCAGGCCGCCGCAGGAGGCCATTCCCTGCTTCTGCGCCAGTTGTTCGATGCTGAGACCGGTACCTTCAGCTACCTCCTGGTGGATGTGCCCTCGGCCAAGGGTGTGCTGATCGATCCGGTCTTCGAGCGTCATGAGCGGGATCTCGCCCTGGTGCGTGAGTTAGGGGTCGATCTGGTGGCCTGCCTCGACACCCACGCCCATGCCGACCATGTCACCGGCAGCTGGCTGATGCATGAGGCCACCGGTGCCGCCATCGGCCTCGCCGCCGCCGCTCGCGCCGAGAATGTCACCCAGCCCCTGCAACACGGCGATCGGGTCGGTTTCGGAGCCCGTGCCCTGGAGGTGCGTGCCACTCCAGGGCACACCGATGGCTGTCTCACCTTCGTGTTGGATGACGCCAGTGCGGCCTTCACCGGCGATGCCTTGTTGATCAGGGGTTGCGGCCGCTCCGATTTCCAGCAGGGCAACGCTCACACCCTCTATCGCTCGATCACCGAGCAGATCCTCTCCCTGCCCGACCAGTGCCTTCTCTATCCCGGCCACGACTACAGCGGTCGTCAGGTGACCAGCGTTGCCGAGGAGCGTGCCCTCAACGCCCGTCTGGGTGGTGGGGCCGATGAGCGGGATTTCGTGATTCATATGGAATCGCTCAAACTTCCCCACCCGCATCGCATCGCCCAGGCCCTGCCGGCGAATCTGCGCAGTGGGCGCCCCCGGATCGATGGGCCGGACCAACCCGCGTGGGCACCGTTGAAGCGCAGCTACTCCGGCCTGCCGGAGCTGGAGCCCGAGTGGGTCGCCGACCATCTCGCCGAGCTCACGATTCTCGACGTTCGCAACGCCGATGAAGCCCGGGGGCCCGATGGCGCGCTGCCCGGCAGCCGCAACATCCCTCTGCCCGAACTGGCGGAGCATCTCGATCGACTCGATCCGGAGGTTGCCACCGTGGTGTTCTGCCATGCCGGTAGCCGTTCCGCCCTCGCGACCCAGCAGTTGGTCAAGGCCGGTTTCAAGAAGGTCGCCAACCTGCGCGGCGGACTTCAGGACTGGTATCGCAAAGGGCTGCCCATGCCCGAACCCCTCAGCGTCTGAGCGGCACCGGACCTGTTTCCCAGGGTTGATTCACCGCCTTCCTTCCCCTTCCCCTTCCCATTCCCATTCACCCCATCCCTTCGCCATGACCAGCATCACTCCATTGCGTCTCAGTCCCCACGAATTGCAGGACCGTTTACGCCAGGGTCGCGTCAGCGTGATCGACGTGCGTGAACCGATGGAATACGTCGGCGGCCATATCGCCGGCAGTCGCAATGTGCCCCTCGGTCAGCTCACCGAAGCGCCACTCCCTTCCGCGCCTCTGGTGCTGGTGTGCCAGAGCGGTGCCCGCAGTGAGCGGGGGATGGCGGCTCTGCGCGCCAAGGGCTTCGGCGAAGGCCTCGCGGATCTGGAGGGCGGCATGTTGGCCTGGCAGCAGGCCGGTCTTCCTGTGGAGAAGCGCAAGGGGGCCCCGTTGCCCCTGATGCGTCAGGTGCAGATCGTGGCCGGCGGCCTGGTGCTCGCTGGCGTGCTTCTGTCGGTGCTGGTGGCCCCGGGCTGGATCTGGCTCAGTGGCTTTGTCGGTGCCGGCTTGATGTTCGCCGGCATCAGTGGTTTCTGCGGGATGGCTCGCCTGCTGGCTGCCATGCCCTGGAATCAGGTGCGCCCGTGATTGCGTTGCTGCTTCTCGGTGGTGGTGTGATCGGTTTCCTGTTGGCGGTGCTCGGTGCCGGTGGATCGATCCTGCTGCTTCCCATCCTCGTGACGGGAGCTGGCCTCTCCACCCGCGATGCGGTGCCCCTTTCGCTGGTGGTGGTGACCCTGCTGGCGATCGCCAACATGATTCCCTATCTGCGCCGTCGCCTCGTCGCGCCCCGTCCGGCCCTGCTGCTGGGGGTTCCGGCCCTGATGGGGGCCTGGATCGGAGGCACGATGGTGAAGGCTGGCTGGATCGCCGAGCCGGTGCAGCTGGCTGTGTTTGCCATCGCGGCCCTGCTGGCGGCCTGGTTGATGCTCAGCCGTCAGAAGCGAACGGATCGCGCGCATGACGAGCCCGCTGTTGCCGCTGCCACGGTGCGAGCACCGGCCCTGATGCTGCAGGGGGTGTTGGTGGGCTTGCTGACGGGCATTGCCGGCGTCGGTGGCGGCTTTGCGCTCGTGCCAGCCCTCGTGCTTCTGGCCGGCCTGCCGATGCAGTTGGCGAGCGGCACCAGCCTGGTGCTGATTGCCCTGAACAGCCTGGTGGCCCTCGGTGCCCTGGGGCACTGGCCTGCCGAACGGTTGCCCCTGGTACTTCCCCTGTTGATCGGCGGTGGGGTGGGTGGACTGGTCGGCCAGGCCCTTGCGCCCCATTTCAAGGATCGCCAGCTCCGCATCGGCTTCTCTGTCCTGCTGGTGTCTGCGGCCTTGCTCACAGGATGGGAGGGATTGCGGCGTCAACGTGCTCCTGTCAAGCAGGTGCAGCACATGGGTGTCGTCCAGGGGTCCCTAACGTCGACCTGATCGCGTGGTGGCGGAATCGTGCTCACTGCTGAGGCCCTGCGCCACGGTGGCGTACTGATCGTGCCTCTGCTGCTTCTGTCGGTGGCTGTCGTTGCGGTGGCCATCGATCGCCTGCGGTTCTGGTGGCGGTGGCGTCAGGTCGGTGCCGCCCAGCTCGAGGCCCTGCTCAGTGAAGTCAGTGATCGAACCGCCGCCCAGGCGGCGTTGCATCAGGAGCGGCTTTGCCGCCGACTGGAGCGATCGCTGTCTCGCTGGGATGGCTGCCTGGAGCTCGCCATGGTGCTCGGCCCCCTGCTCGGTCTGCTCGCCAGCGTGGTGGGCCTCATGCGTTTGCTCAGGGATCTGGGCCCTGATCTGGTGCTCCCGGCGCAGAGTGCTGCCCTGGTGGTGGGCTATGGCCAGGTGCTGGTGGGCACCGTGCTGGGTCTGTTGATTGCCACCATCGCCTTGGTGGTGCAGCGTCTCTGCCGGATGCAACGCCAGGCGGTGATCAGCACCTTCGCCGACGCTTGTTTCCACCGCCGAGCGGCCCTGGGTTGATGCCTTTCGTGCTTGCCACTGCGGTTGTTGTGGTCAGCCTGACCGGCTTTCTGGCTCTGGTGCCCGCATTGCTGAGTTCGCCGGACCTTGCCGTCGTCGAGGCGGCAGCCAAGACCCGGACGGCGGGCCAATGGCTGCTGGTCCGCTCCAGCAGCGGCAGCTGGTATCTCAATGGTGATGCCGTGTCGTCCGCGGTGTTGGCTCGCTCCTTGCGTCAGGCCAGGCCCAGGCCCTCTGCGGTGTTGCTTCTGCCCTCCAGTGCACGCACCAGCGCTGCGGTTGCGGCCGATCTCAGCTGGCTGAGGCGCCAGAGCAACGTGCCGATTCATCTGGAGCGGCCGGAGGGATTGGCGCAGCCATGAACGAGACGCCTTCAGCGCCCTGGGCGCTGGCCTTCGCTGCTTCCAGTGTCTGCGTTGCGCTCCTCGCCACCGCAGCGGTGGTGATGCCCCAGTGGCAGCGGCAGTTGCCGGCACGGCAGGGACTGGTCAGTCTCCATCTGACCGCCGATGGCTCGCTCCGACTCTGGAACCGCCCGATTGCCGCCACCGCCCTGCCCGCTCTGCTGCGGCGCGCCGAACGCCTGGATTCCAGCACGCGCGTTCGCTTGGTGGTGGCACCCCAGGTTCCCTGGGGTGTGGTTCAAGACCTGCTCCCCCGACTTGACTCCAGCACGCTCCATGTGGACCTTGAACTCCCTCCTCCGGCGCGCCCCTGAGGCGTGGCCCCTGGCCCTTCCTGTTGCCGTGGCCATCGTGATCCATGCGGTGGTGATCGGTGCCTCCAGCTGGCGCAGCCGAGCCGCGCCTCCCGCCGCTGCGGCCACGGTGGTGGACAACACGCGCCAGCTCGTGAGGCTGAGCCGGCGCCTGGGCGGACAGGAGCCGCTGGTGCCCTCCTCCCTGCTCACCCTCAGTGCCAAGTTGCCGCCGCCACCGGAGCTGGTCGAGGCCAAGGATGCGGCTGCCAAGCCCGGTGCCGAAAAGCCCCCGGCCTGTCCTCCGAGTGCTTTGGAGGATAAGGCTGTTGCGAAGGACAAAGCTGTCGACAGGGGCAAGCCTGTCGCTGTGGCTTCAGGGCTGTCGGTGGAGATGATCCGGGCCCGTTGGGAGGAGGGAACGGTGGCGGGGAGCTGGCCGGAGCGTTTCGGCCCACTGCCTGAGGGGATTCAGCTCCGGCGCTTGCCCCTCACGGCCTTTCCTGGCGTCAACGTGAAGCAGTTGAACCGTTTGAGCCTCACATCCGACGCCGATCAGTTTCTGGTGCGGGCTGACGATCAGGGGGTCTGGATCGGACGTCGACCCTTCGAATAGGTATTCAAACGGACTGTGGGAATCCGGTGAGACCTTTCATGATGGAAGGGTTAAGAATGCGTTAACCCTCGATGCCCCTGTTTCTGCTTTTTCTGGTGTCGTCGTTGGCGGGCATTCACGTGGTGGAGGGAGGAAGCGGCTGTTACGCGATCAGCAACCTTGTCGGCAGTTTTGATCCCGCGCAGCAGAGGGTGAGCCTTTGCCCCGAGGTGGCGCGTCGCAAGCGACGCAGCATGGCGGAGGTGGCCCGCCACGAACTGTTTCATGGCCTCCAGCATCAGTTCGGCCGTGAACAGGGATTTCTTCCCGATGTTCTCCTCACCCCCCTGGTGCGAGAGTTCATGGATGATCGGGAAGTGATGGCTGTGCTCAGCCTCTACCCCAACGACGACATCAATGCCGAACTGGAGGCCCGGCTGGCCTCCCGTTTTCTGCCCAATGGTGTTCTTGCCGGTGGTCTGGTGCTGGGAGCGCTGGTATCGGAACCGTCTCAGGCTGGTGCGATCGGTTCTCTGCGCGCCTTCCTCCTCGGTGAGTGAATGGCGTCGGTCGTGATGGAGGCCCGCTGTGATGCCGTGCGCCTCAGGCTCAGCCCTGAAGGCGCTGATCGAGCTGATCGGCGAGCCTGAGGGCCAGGGCAATCACGGTGAGACCAGGGCCAACGCTCGGGCAGCTGGGGAACACGCTGGCGTCGGCCAGGTAGAGGTTGTTGAGTTCATGGCACTTGCCGGTGGCATCCACCACTGAGGCGGCCGCATCCTGTCCCATCCGGCAGGTTCCGCAGGCATAACCCACCACGCTCAGGGGAGCTTCGCCGCGCGGGTGGGTGGGCGCTGAGGTCACGACCCGGGTCACCGGATCAGCCTCCACCGCTTTGAGGGTGTCGATCCAGCGATACACCAGGCGATCGTGAGCCTCTCGATTGTTGTGGAGGTAGTTGATCCTGATCTGGTCGTTGTGAAGCCACACTTTGTTGTGGGGATCGGGTCGCACTTCGGTCATCGCCCACCAGGCCACCGAACGGGAGGCGAGTCGTTCGAGACCGAAATCGGGGATCAGCTTGCTCACCAGGGAGAGCACTGGCGGCGACTCCGCAAACAGGGCGTCCTGCAAGACGCCGCCGGCACTCTGGAGATGACCGAGCGGAAAGCTGACGTTCTTGTCTCCCCAGTAGTAGTCGTTGATGCCGAGAGAGCGGGCGTAACGTCCGCTATTCGGCTCTGCCGCCAGCTGCAGGATTGAGGTGAGCTGCAGATTCATCAGGTTGCGGCCCACCTGGTCGGAGCCGTTGCTCAGGCCGCGTGGATGCCGATCGGAGCTGGAGCGCAGCAGGATGGCTGCGCTGTTGATCGCGCCGGCGGCCAGCACCACCAGATCAGCGCTGAACAACCACAGGTCCCCGGCCACTTCGGCCTCCACCCCTTTCACCTCCCGTCCATCGGGGCTGGTGTGCAGGCGGGTCACCCGCGCCAGGGCTCGCGTCTCCAGCGTGTTGGGGTCGGCCTGGTTCAGGCCGAAAATCTGGGCGTCGCCGGAAGGATCCTCGGGATCGGTCGACCAGCTCAGGGGGAGGTCATAGGGCTGACACCCCTGACGCTGCAGGCCATCGCGCAATGGTTCCAGGAAAGGAAGCAGCGGCTTCGGGGCGTGGGGAAAAGGTGTCGACCGTGACGGCTCCGTGGGGTCCACACCCGCTTGGCCATGCACCTGATAGAGCGCTTCGGCGGCGTCGTAGTAAGGCGCCAGGCTGGCGTAATCGAAAGGCCAGCTTGGTGACACGCCGTCCTGGAGTGGGATTTCGCCGAAATCTTTCTCGCGCATCCGTTCCAGGGCAGCTCCCCAGATTTTGGTGTTGCCCCCCAGGGCATAGGTGGTCTGGGGAGCGAAGGGATCACCGTCAGGACCGAACCAGCGCTCATTTTTGGGGTGGTAGCGATCTTTCCTGAACAGATCCACATCGGCCACGTTCTGATCCTCCAGAGCCATGGCGCCGCCCCGCTCCAACAGCAGCACCTTGTGCCCCTTGCGGCTCAGGGCACCGGCCAGGGTTCCACCACCGGCACCGCTGCCGATGATGATGACGTCGTAGTGGCAATCATCGATGATCATGGCTCGATTCAGGTAGGGAACGACTCAGGTGTGGCGCTGCCACACGTAGATCAGGATGTAGAGAATGATCCAGATCACATCCACAAAGTGCCAGAACAGGCTCACGGAGGTGACCCCCATGTCGCCCTTGGCGTAATTGTTGGGACGGAAGGAACGGAACAGCATCAGGGCCATCAAGAGGATGCCCGTGATCACATGCAGGCCATGAAATCCGGTGAGCAGATAGAACGTGCCCCCGAACACACCATTGGAGAGACTGAAGGGAAGCTCCGACCATTCCACGTATTGCCCATACACGAAATAGGTGCCCATCGCCATGGTGAGCAGCCAGAGAGCCCGAAATCCCCAGAGGTTTTCCTTGTGGAGATAACGCTCTGCGAAGTAGGCCACAAAGCTGGAGCTCACCAGCACAATCGTGTTGATCAGGGGCAGCTTGGTCTCCAAGCCTTCCACCCCTTCCGGAAGCCATTCGGGGCTGGTGAGCTTTAGCAGGGCAAAGCCGCTGAAGAAAGCCAGAAAGATGATGCTCTCTGAGCAGAGAAAGATGATGAAGCCAGTGAGGTTGTGGCCATCGTGCTTGATGTGGCCTGGCTCGTGATTGAGGTTGAGGTCTTGGCTCGCTGAAGTCATTGGTTTCACGCCTCCATGGAACGGCGGATGTAATACTCCTCGTCCTTTACGAGGGGCTTGCCCAGGCCATAGCCATAGGGCTCGCTGATCACGGTGGGAACGTCATCCTCGAAGTTCTCAGCCGGTGGCGGTGAGGGAAGCAGCCATTCGAGGCCGATCGCGTTCCAGGGGTTGGCGGAGGCCTTGGCGCCGCGGGCCCAGGAGCTGACGATGTTGAGGATGAAGGGGATCGAAGCGACGCCGAGCATGAAGGCGCCGATGCTGGCAATCACGTTCCAGATGGCGAATTCAGGGTCGTAGGAGGCAACGCGACGGGGCATGCCGTAAAGGCCAGCCCAGTGCATCGGCAGCCAGTTGAGGGTGGCACCGATGAAGGTGAGCACAAAATGAATTTTGCCGAGGCCTTCGTAATACATGCGGCCGGTGAACTTGGGGAACCAGTGGTAGATGCCGGCAAAGATTCCGAAGCCGATCGTGTTGAAGATGATGTAGTGGAAGTGAGCCACCACAAAATAGGTGTTGCCCACATGGATGTCGATCGGTGCGGTGCCGAGCATGATTCCAGTAACACCACCCAGAATGAAATTCACCACACCACCAAGCACGAACAGCATCGGCGTGGTGAGTCGGATCTTTCCTCCCCAAAGCGTGCCGAGCCAGGCGAACACCTTCACGCCGGTGGGCACGGCGATCAGCATCGTGGTGACGATGAAGATGTTGCGCATCCACTGGGGCGTACCTGAATAGAACATGTGGTGCACCCACACGATCAAGCCCAGGAAGGTGATGATGAAGGAGGCGATCGCCACAAACTTGTAGCCAAACAGAGGCTTGCGCGAATACACGGTGATCAGCTCGGAGAAGATGCCGAACACCGGCAGCACCATCACATACACCGCCGGGTGCGAATAGAACCAGAAAAAGTGTTGATAGAGCACCGGATCGCCGCCACCTTCGGGCCGGAAAAAGCTGGTGCCGAAGCTCAGGTCAAAGAGCAGCATGATCGCCCCACCGGTCAGGGCGGGCAGGCCCACCAACTGCAGGGTCTGGGCTGCCCAGGCGGTCCAGACGAACACGGGCATCCGGAAAAAGCCCATGCCAGGGGCCCGCATGCGAATGATTGTGGTCACGAAATTCAGCGCGCCCAAGATCGAAGAGATCCCCGAGAGGGCCACGGCGAGAATCCAAAGAAATTCACCGTTGAGGAAGTGGCCGAGCGGGTTCTGGATGCTCACCGGTGGATAGGACCACCAACCGGCTGAGGCCGGACCTCCTGGCACGAAAAAGCTGGAGAGCAGCACCACCGAGAACACCGGAACCAGCCAGAAGGCGGCGGCGTTCACTTTCGGGAAGGCCATGTCGGGGGCGCCGATCATGGTGGGGATCAGCAGGTTGTTGAAGCCGTTGAGAATCGGGAACAGAAACAGGAACAGCATCACTGTTCCATGCATGGTGTAAAGACCGTTGTAAACGGTGGGATCCACCAGATCCGATGGCGGTGTGATCAGTTCACCGCGCATCACCATGGCCAGCAGTCCTCCCACCAGCAGGAAGAACAGGGACAGGCCCATGTACTGGATGCCGATCACCTTGGCGTCGGTGTTGAAGGTGAAGAACCGCTTCCAGTTGTCGGGCGCACCGGGCACCGGATGGGGCGCCTTGAGAACTCTCGGGTCGTACTTGGTGGTCGTCATCGGGGTCAGGCGTCGTGAGGAGCGTCGGGATTGCCGGGATCATTCACCATCGGAGGCGGTGCCGGTGGCACCGTGGCCCAGCCCTTATTGCCCTTGGCGAGGCGCTCGTTGTAGAGGGCCGTTCCCGGGCTCAATCCGGGAACCAGGGGATTGGCAGCACTTTGTTTCAACCAGGCGTTGAACATATCTTCGCTCTCCACCACCACATCGGTTTGATTCTGGGAGAAATAAGCACCGCTGAACTGGGAATCCCGAAGGCGATAACGCCCTTCTCGGGTGGGTGTGATGCTGTAGGAAATCACGCTGCCGGGAACGATGTCCTGCTTCAGGCGGAAGGCGGGCACAAAGAAACCATGGATCACATCCTCGCTGCTCATGCGGAAATTGGCCCGCTGATCGAGGGGGAGATGGAGTTCTGAGCTGTGCACGCCGTTGGGATAGATGAACTCCCAGCTCCACTGCCTTGCGATCACATCGATGGGGCCAATGTCATCCCGCACTCCCGTCACAATGGCCGTGTCTGGGCTCAGGCCCCCTTCCACGTCGTATTTCACCTTGGGGCCGAGGGCTGAGAGGGTTTCACTCACGTGGATGGCCTGATAGGCCAGAATCATCACGATGATGAAAGGAATCACCGTCCAGGTGACCTCCAGTTTGTTGTTGCCTTCGATCGGCAGGCCATCGCTTTCGTCGTATTTCTCGGCCCGATTGAACAGCACCGACCAAAGAATGAAACCGGTGCAACCGAAGAAGATGAAGGCGCCGATTCCCACTTCAAGGCTGAAGAGATCATCGACATAGGGAGCTGCGGTGGAAGCCGGCACCGGCAGCCATCCATAGGCCCATTGCGAGACCTGATAGCTCAGCAGGGCATCGCTGGCCGTGGCCAGGAGGATGACGGCGATGAGGCGGATCGGCCAACCGCTCTTGCCTTTGGGGGTTGTCGATGTCATGGCAGAACCTCTTGGAGATCGGCTCCGGCTGCGAGGAGTTGATCCGCTGTGATGTGCACGCCGAATTCGCTGGCAAGCCAGGCGCCGAGGCTGCCGTGAACGCCCATGATCACCAGGATCAGCGCTCCGCAGCCCAGATACAGCCAGGTAACCTGACGGCCGAGGTCCTTGCGCCACACAAAGCGTTGATAGCCCCGCCAGATCGTCATGGCGACGATGATCAGGAGCAGGGCAACGCCGCCGATCGCATGCCAGAGCATGGTGTCGATCGCGTTCTGGCCGATCACACTGCGGATCCCCGGCAGCGGCACCGCCAGGAGCATTTCGTAGAACCCCGCAGCCACCGTGAAGAAGGTGATCACGGCGCAGGCGAGCACGTTGTACCAGCCCACGTCGTGGAAGCCGGTGCGGGTCACCGGCAGCGCCAGAAACCGAAACACCCGCTTCTCGAGGGGATAGAAGGCGCCAGCGAAGTCGAAGGCGATGCCGATGGCGAACAAGCCGATCGTGAAGTGCACCAGGTTGGGGTGCAGGGGGATGGCATAGGGGAGATCGTTGGCCCCGAGTTGGTCGACGATGTCATTGATCGGCGACGCAATCTCGATCAGGAGATCCATCGAAACGGTGGTCATGAGAGTGCCCCGCTACGCACCGCTTCCACCACAGGCACGGTGTGCAGCCCATAGACCCACACCAGCTTGTCGCCCAGATAGACCTGGCAGAACACCAGCACCGCCAGAACCGCATCAATCACCAGGAAGCCTGAAGGCAGGCTGGTGGGGTCTTTCTGCCGCACCACATAGCGCCAGCCGGTCAGCAGGCCGAGCACGCCGGCCAAGGACCAGCCGAGGGTGCTGTGGTAATTGAGGATGTCGCGGGATGCGCCATAGGGGTTGGCGAGCCCGGCTTCGATCTGCCCGAAGATGATCGCCACGAAGATGGCCACCGTGGCCACCACCAGATTCCAGAAGCTGACTTCAAACAGGTTGCGCCGTTTGGTCAGCACGCCCAGGAAGTCGAAGACGACCGTGATCAGAGCCATCGCGATCACGAAATGAACCACGATCGGGTGGATCACATCGAGCCAGGGAAGATTCTTGTCGTTAAGGGGAGGCAGCAGCTCCAGCATCGGCAAGCCGCACTTGGCCTCTCAAGGATGGTCAGCTTTGCCCCAGGAGTCATCCCCTCTTGTCGGATTGCAAATGTGGGTGTGCCCATGCCGACTGCTCCCCTGTGCTGTCGATCACGCCAGGCTGTCGATCACGCGAGGCTGTCGATCACGCCAGGTCGTCGTCGCCCCGCCGGCGGCTGTAGCGAAGTTGGCGCCAGTGGCTGATCACCTGCACGCTGATCAACACCAATACGACCGGCAGCACCAGGCAGAGCAGGGCCAGGCGGAACTCGTCCTGCCAGCTGGGCAGGGTGCGGGGCAGCACCTGATCGATGACATAAAATACGTAAAGACCAAGCAGGACGCCGCCCTCGACCCTGGTGATCCGGCCATCACTCCAGAAAATGGGCATGCAGGCCAGGGTGGTGAGCAGCATCACCGGCAGGTCCCGCTGAATCAGGATCGGATCCACGTGCAGGCCATAGGCGCCTGAAGCGAGGGCGGAGCCGCTGAGCACCAGCAACTGGTTGAGCAGATTGCTGCCCACCACGTTGCCGATCGCCAGATCGGTGCGCCCCCGCATCGCCGCCATCAGGGAGGTGATCAGTTCCGGCATCGAGGTTCCCGCCGACACGATCGTGAGGCCGATCACCGCTTCACTCACGCCGAGCATGGCCGCTGCTGCGCTCGCTCCCCTCACCAGAACATTGGAACCGAAGCCAAGCAGCACGATGCCGATCGCCAGGCGGATCAGGGAGCCAGCCCAGCCGCGGTTGGCGCTTGTCGCATCCACCTCCGGCTCGGCCTCCTCGATCCCCTCCGGTTCCTGCTTGGCGGTTTGGATCTCCCAGAGGGTGTTGATCACCAGAGCGATCAGCAAGGCGACGCCCGCCTGCCAGGTGACCCGACCCGCCGATGCCATCCCCCACACGGCCGCCGAGACCGCCAGCAACAGGGGCACATCGCGGCGCACCAATCGACTTTCCACGTGCAGTGGCATGACCAGGGCGCTGCTGCCCAGCACCACCATCACATTGAAGATGTTGCTGCCCACCACGTTGCTCACGGCCAGATCGGCGGAGCCAGCCAGCGCCGAGCCCACGCTCACGAACAGTTCCGGGGCGCTGGTGCCGAGGGCCACCACGGTGAGGCCGATCACCAGCTGGGGAATGCCCAGGATCAGGGCCAGACTCACGGCCCCCTGCACAAACAGCTCGCCACCACCGAAGAGCAGGCCGATCCCCACCACAACGTCAAGAACGGAGATCAGGAACGGCGACATCGCTCCGCAGGGCCAGGGGATTCATTGTCCTGTCCAGTCTGATCACGAACGCTGATCGGAACCGGGGCTTCCATTCTCAGGAGCCACCTAGCATTTCGCCGCTCTTGATTCTTCGTCTTCGGTGCTCTTTAACCACATCAGAACTAGAAACCTGCGTGGTGATGCCTTCGGTGGCGTCACCGCCGCCGTGATCGCCCTGCCGATGGCCCTGGCCTTCGGTGTGGCTTCCGGAGCCGGTGCTGCCGCTGGTCTCTGGGCTGCCGTGATCATCGGCCTGGTGGCTGCCTTGTTCGGTGGAACCCCCACCCTGATCTCCGAGCCCACCGGTCCCATGACCGTGGTGTTCACCTCGGTGATCCTCAGTTTCACCGCCACGGCCCCCGACAGGGAAACGGCCCTGGCGATGGCTTTCACCGTGGTGATCCTGGCCGGACTGTTCCAGATCCTCTTTGGGGTGTTCCGCCTGGGCCGGTATGTGACCCAGATGCCCTACACGGTGATTTCCGGCTTCATGTCGGGGATCGGCATCATCCTGGTGATCCTGCAGCTGGCTCCCTTTCTGGGGCAGGCCAGCCCCAAAGGCGGTGTGATCGGCACCCTGTCGCAGCTGCCCCAGTTGCTCTCGGGCGTGCGGCCCTATGAATTGATCCTGGCCCTGATCACCGTGGCCATCCTCTGGTTCACCCCCGCCAGGCTGAAAAAAGTCTGCCCGCCCCAGCTGCTGGCGCTGGTGATCGGCACGCTTCTCTCCCTCACCCTCTTCAGTGCCGCAGGTCTGCGCACGATTCCCGACTTTCAGGCGGAATTTCCCAGCCTGCGCATGCCTATCTTCGCCGCCGATCAGTGGCGGCTGATGGTGATCGATGGTGCCGTGCTCGGCATGCTCGGCTGCATCGATGCCCTGCTCACATCGGTGGTGGCCGACAGCCTCACTCGTACAGAACACAACTCCAACAAGGAGCTGGTGGGGCAGGGCCTGGCCAACATCGCCTCCGGCTTGTTCGGAGGACTGCCCGGTGCCGGCGCCACCATGGGAACGGTGGTGAACATTCAGGCCGGTGGACGCTCCGCCCTGTCCGGCGTGGTGCGGGCCGTGATTCTGATGCTCGTGATCCTGCTGGCGGCGCCCCTGGTCTCCACCATTCCTCTGGCGGTGCTGGCCGGGATCGCGCTCAAGGTCGGTATTGACATCATCGACTGGGACTTCCTGCGCCGGGCCCATCACCTGTCGTTGAAGGCCGCCTTGATCACCTATGGCGTCATCGCCCTCACCGTGCTGGTGGATCTGATCGCGGCCGTGGGCATCGGCGTGTTCGTGGCCAACGTGCTCACCATCGATCGCATGAGCGCGCTGCAGTCGAAACGGGTGAAAACGATCAGCACCGCTGACGATGACGTGGAGCTGTCTGGCGAGGAGCAGCAACTGCTTGACCAGGCTGGCGGCAAGGTGCTGCTGTTCCAGTTGGCCGGCCCGATGATCTTCGGCGTGGCCAAGACCATCGCCCGGGAGCACAACGCGATCAGCAACTGCAATGCCGTGGTGTTTGACCTCAGTGAGGTCACCCATCTCGGCGTCACAGCCTCCCTGGCCCTGGAGAATGCCATCAAGGAAGCGCTTGAGGTGGGCCGTCGGGTGCACCTTGTGCTTCTGCCCGGTGGTGCCCGCAACCGGCTGGAGAAGCTGAAGCTGCTTGAGCGGATCCCCCAGGAGCAGATCAGCGAAGATCGGTTGGAGGCCCTGCGCTCCGCCGTGGCAGGCCTTCCCGCCTGATCGTCTGCAGCCCATGGCCTCTCCCTCTCGCCTCGTCCTGCGTCGCCCCGACGACTGGCATCTGCATCTGAGGGATGGGGCCATGTTGGCGGCGGTGCTGCCGTCAACAGCGCGCCTTTTCGCCAGGGCCATCGTGATGCCCAACCTCAGGCCTCCGGTCACGACCGCGGCCGCTGCCGTCGCCTACCGCGAACGGATCCTGGCGGCCTTGCCGCCCGGCCTGTCGTTCACGCCGCTGATGACGGCCTATCTCACCGATTCCACCGATCCGCAGGATCTGAAGCAGGGATTTGAGACCGGGGTGTTCACGGCGGTCAAGCTCTATCCCGCCAATGCCACCACCAACTCCGCTGCGGGGGTCAGTGATCTGGAGGCGATCACGCCCGTGCTGGAGATGCTGCAGGCGATTGATCGGCCCCTGCTGATCCATGGCGAGGTCACCGATCCCGAGGTGGATGTGTTTGATCGGGAGGCGGTGTTCATCGAACGGCATCTGGTGCCGTTGCGCCAACGCTTCCCCGCCCTGCGCGTGGTGCTGGAGCACATCACCACCGAGCAGGCCGCCCACTACGTGCGTGCCTGCCACCGCGCCGGTGAGACCACCCTGGCGGCGACGATCACCCCCCACCACCTCCATCTCAATCGCAATGCGATGTTTGCCGGTGGCTTGCGCAGCGATGCCTACTGCCTGCCGGTGTTGAAGCGGGAGCGGCATCGCCGGGCGCTGGTGGCGGCAGCCACTGGTGGTGAACCCTGCTTTTTCCTCGGCACCGATTCCGCTCCCCACGCCCGCTCCGGCAAGGAAACCAGCTGTGGCTGCGCGGGCATCTTCAATGCGGCCCACGCCCTGGAGAGCTACGCCGCGATTTTTGATCGGGAAGGGGCGTTGGATCGACTGGAAGGCTTTGCCAGTGAGCATGGACCGCGCTTCTACCGCCTGCCTCTGAACAGCGAAACGGTCACCCTGGTGCGCCAGCCCCAAATCGTGCCCAAGCGGTTGGAGCTGGATGCGGCGATGAGGCAACCTCTCGACGTTGCTGAAGCGCCACGGCTGTTCCATGCCGGCGAGGTGTTGGATTGGAGTGTGGAGAAGGCTGGGCAGAGGGGAACGTTCTGAATAGGGTGCGCGCAGGCATCTGCAATGGCATGAGCGATCCCTTCAGCCAGGCTCCCCAGCCCGAGCGTTACTGGCATCTCTGGACCGATGCGCAAGGGGTCAGTCGCCAGGAGCAGTGCACGATCAGTGACTTTCAGCTCGGCCAACTCGGGCCGGGGGATTCGCCCCAGTTCTCCCGTGAGTTGTTCGACAACGGGCATGCCTTCGTCACCTATCTGCCGGTGGGCTGGACCGCCGACTGGCATGAAAACCACGTCCCGAAATGGATCTACGTATTGCGAGGGGCCTGGTCGGTGGAGAGCATGGATGGCACCAGGGTGGTGATGCACGCTGGGGAGTATTCCTATGGCGGCGATCAGGGCTGCGTGGCCACTGCCGACGGCAAGCAGGGCCATCTCTCCGCCCAGGTGGGGGACGAGCCCTGCGTGCAGCTGATCATCCAGCGCCATGACCAGGCCTGGCGCAACCTCCCACCCGGCTCCTTTCACTGAGGCGGTGGCCATGAGCGTGCCTTGCAGTCAGTTCGTGGAGACACGGTTCGAAATTGTCGATCCCCGCTTTCAGCAGCTGGTGTTGTTCAACGCCCAGCTGGAGCGCCTGTTCGATGGCTGTCGTTGGCTGGAGGGCCCGGTGTGGTTCGGTGATCAGCAGCGGCTGCTGGTGTCCGACATCCCCAACGATCGGATCCTCGCTTGGGATGACGCGCTGGGCCTCACGGTGTACCGCCACCGTGCCGGTTTCCCCAACGGTCAGACCCGGGATCGGCAAGGGCGCTTGCTCACCTGCAGCCATGGCCATCGCGCCCTGTTGCGCACGGAGCACAACGGGCGCGTGGTGACTCTGGTGGATTCCCATGCCGGCCAACCCCTCAACACGCCCAACGATGTGGTGGTGAAGAGTGATGGCACGATCTGGTTCAGCGATCCCCTCTACGGTCTGGTGAACGACTACGAGGGTGGGCGCCGTGCCTCCTGGCAGGCTCCATCCGTGTATCGCTTTGATCCCGCCGATGGCTCCCTGCAGGCGATGACCACGCTGGAGGAGGTGCAAGGCCCCAATGGTCTGGCGTTCTCGCCGGATGAGTCGCTGCTGTATGTCGCTGACACCGGTGCCCCCGATGACCCCGACCCCGATCGACAGATCCGGGTGTTCGATCTGCGCGATGGCGGCCGGACCCTGGCCAACGGTCGCAGTTTTCATCGCGTCGCCCCGGGCAATGCCGACGGCATTCGGGTGGATGAGCAGGGCCATCTCTGGAGCAGCGCCGGGGATGGCGTGCACTGCATCGCCGCCGATGGCAGCCTGCTCGGCAAGATTCTCACCCCGAAACTGGTGGGCAATCTCTGTTTCGGTGGTGAGTTCGGCAACCGTTTGTTCCTTTGCAGCTGGGATGCGGTGTACGCCATTCACCTCAACACCCGTGGCGTTCAACACCCCGCCATGCCCTGACCGCCGCTATCAAGGGATCGCCAGCACGCATCAGCGTCATGCCGCTTGAGCGCCATCCGATTCGCACAGAGCATGCCAACCAACCGGTTGCCAGCTACAGCCAGGGGTATCGCATCGGTCAGTTTGTGTTTGTGTCCGGCCAGATGCCTGTGGATCCGGTCACGAATCAGACCGTGGCGGGAGGCACGGCCGAGCACACGCGCCAATGCTTGAAGAATGTGTTCGGTGTGCTGGAAGCGGCCGGATGCACCTATCGCGATGTGGGGCAGGCGGTGGTGTACATGACCAACATCGATGAAATTGAAGAGATGGATGCGGTGTGGCAGGAGTTCTTCCCCAATGCCGACAACTACTGCTCCCG
The DNA here is from genome assembly GCF_014279595.1 of Synechococcus sp. RS9909. Lineage (NCBI taxonomy): Bacteria > Bacillati > Cyanobacteriota > Cyanophyceae > Synechococcales > Synechococcaceae > Synechococcus > Synechococcus sp. RS9909. The sequence continues at coordinate 1,774,720 of NZ_CP047943.1, read as the reverse complement.
TGCCGTGATCGGCATCAGCAAGCTGGTGGTGGGAGCCCGGATCGAAATCTCCTGCATCGCCATCAAAGACTGAATCGCCATCCTTTGCCATGACCAGCAATCCCCAACTGGAGGCCTTCCTCCGCACCGTGAAAGCCGATCCGGCGCTTCTGGAGCGCTTTCACACCGCCACCTGTCTCAATGACATCGCCGCCCAGGGTGAGGCGATGGGCTTCCATTTCACGGGTGTCGACATCCTCGTGCATCAGGCTGAAGCCACCCTCCGCTTGCCGGCGGAATCCCTCGAGGCTCTGGCCGCCGGCGTGGAGCTGGAGGGTCACCTCTGGACAATGGCGATTCAGTGGAGCTGAGCTGATGCATCAGCGCCTCTGGATGGATCTCGCCGATGCGGACGCTGTGCTGGCGTCAGCCTTTGCCGCCGCCGAGCAGGCTGCGGCTCGGGTCTCGATTGCGGTGGTGGATGGGGCGGGCCAGTTGGTCTGTTTCCGCCGTCGCGATGGCGCCTCGCCTGCCAGTGTGGAAACGGCCATGGCCAAGGCGCGCACCGCCGCCCTGACGGGTGCTGACAGCGCTGCAGCCGAGCAGGCGATCGCCGGCGGGCGGGTGGCGCTGCTCTCCTTGCAGGGGGTGATGCACCAGCCCTGTGCCCTGATGGCCGGTGGGCTGGTGCTGCGCTGCGATCAAGCGCTGGTGGGGGCGATCGGAGTGTCCGGCATGACGCCGGATGTGGATGCAGCGGTCGCTCGTGCCGGTGTGGAGGCGTTCGCGCTCAGAGCCCGGGGCTGCTCATCATGATGCCGCCGTCGGCGAAGAGGCTGGTGGCGGTCATGTAGCTGGCACCGTTGCTGGCGAGGAAGGCCACCACCGACGCGATCTCCTCCGGCTGGGCCATGCGCCCCATCGGAATGGCGGCATTGAGCTTGGCGAGGAGCTCCGGATTGTTCATGGTGGAGTCGTTGATGGGCGTGGCAACGGCACCAGGGCCAACGTTGACGATCGTCACGCCCTTGCCAGCCAGCTCCACACCGGCGGTGCGGGTCAGCATGCGCACCCCACCTTTGGCCACGCAGTAAGGGGTGTTGTTGGGCATCGGCCAGTCTTCATGCACCGAGGAGATGTTGATGATGCGCCCACCCGTGCCCTGCTTGATCATCTGCTTGGCGGCATACTGAGTGGCGAAAAACACGCCCCGAAGGTTCACGTTCATCACCTTGTCGAAGTCCTCAGGTGTGGTGTCGAGAATCGAGGTGCGCGTCTCGATGCCAGCGTTGTTCACCATCACATCAACCCGGCCGAAGGTTGATACGGCGGTGTCGATCAGGCGTTGCAGATCCTCCAGCTTGCTCACGTCGGCCTGCACACCGATCGCCTGGCCGCCGAGTTCACCGACCTCCTCGATCAGTTCCTCGGTGCGCTCGGGATGGGAGCGGTAGTCGATCACCACTTTGGCGCCCAGGCCGCCGACCGTTTCCACGATCGCTTTGCCGATGCCGGAATTGCCACCGGTCACGACGATCACCTTGTCCTGCAGGCACAGGGAGGTCATCGCCTGGGGGACCTGAGTCATGGAGGGAAAGGAAAGCTCCTTATGGATAGCCGGGATTCGCCGATTCTGCTGTGTTCCTGTCACCCTGTCTGCCAGACGTGCGTTTGTCCTGCCATGGCCGTGTCTGTTGATCGATCCGAGTGCCGGATCGAGGGTCTGGCTGTGTCCACACCCGATCCCCAGCGCCTGGCGCCCCTGATGGCGGCGCTGGAGGCCCGACCCCTGCCATGCGAGGCCTTGGCAGGGGAGAGGTTGCAACGTCGTTTCGGCCTGCGTGATGGCCATGCCGTGCTGCACCCCTATCAGCTGGGGCAGGAGCGGCTGGAGTTGGTCGCCTTCCCGGATCGGCCGCCCCGGCCGCCCCTGGAGCCTGGGCCGTCCAACGCCCTCTGGTTCCAGCATGTGGCGATCGTTGTGAGCGATCTGGAGCAGGCTGCGGCCCGCCTCAGGCCCCTGGTCACCCCGATCTCCTTGGCGCCCCAGTGGTTGCCGAATGGCGTGGGCGCCTGGAAATTCCGCAATGCCTGCGGCCATGCGATGGAGTTGCTCTGCTTCCCCGAGGGGCAGGGAGACCGCCGCTGGCATGGGCCGCAGAGGCCGTTGTTCATGGGATTCGACCATACGGCGATCGCTGTGTCAGACAGTGATCGCAGCCTGGCCTTCTATGTGGGTGAGCTGCGCTTCCAGCTCCGCTATGCCACCTACAACATGGGGCTGGAGCAGGATCGGCTCGACGCTCTGAATCAGGCCCAGGTGGCCATTCACGGCATCGGTCCGGCCCAGGGTTGCGGTGTGGAATTCCTTCGCTACATCCAGCCTGCGTCCCCGGGGCCGATGGCCACGGATCTGCAGCCTGAGGATGCGCTCTATGCCCAGATCCTGGTGCGAGATCCCGGGCTGGCGCAGAGTTGTCTTCTGCACGACCCCGATGGCCATCGCCTCTGGCTGCAGCCTTAACGACGCGTCAGGCGATAGTCCTTAATGTCGTCGCATCCGTCGGCCTCGAGGTATGGATCCCGTCGCTCTGTTGGTGCCCGCCGCTCCCTCTGGCCTGGCCGGAGCCACTGTGTTGATTCTGCGTCTGTTCACGGGCCTGGTGTTCATCCGACATGGCTGGCCGAAGCTGCGCCATCTCAACACCTGGGCCACGGCGATGAAGACACCCGCCTGGCTCTGTTTTCTCTCCGCTTTTTCGATGTGGGCCGGGGGGATTGCCCTGATCCTGGGCGTGTTGACGCCTCTGGCGGCTGCCGCAATCGCGGTGTCGATGCTCTATGCCGTGGTGCTGGAAATCCGCAGTGGCTTCCCCTTCATTGCACCGGATCCGTTTCAGATTCCTGAAGGCGATTACGCCGGCCCGATGGGGGTGGGTGAACCCCCCAGCTGGGAGAAAGCGGCGATGTATGTGGTGATGTGCGCCGTGCTGATCGGATCAGGTGGCGGTCCGATCAGCGTCGATCTGCTTGTGTTGGCGCCGCGTCTCCAGCTCTGGCTGGGTTGATCTCAACCCAGCCGCTCCGCCAGGTGTTCGGCCACGCGGATGGCATTGGCAATCGCCGTCAGGGAGGGATTCACGGCGGCGATGCTGGGCATGAAGCTGGTGTCGACGACGTAGAGATTGTCGAGATCATGCGCCTTGCAGTTGAGATCCAGCACCGACTGGGTCGGATCGGTTCCAAACCGGCAGGTGCCGGCCTGGTGGCCCACCGCAGCAATCTCCATCGCTGAGGCGAAGTAGATCTGGCGTTCCGCCAGATGGTTCTGCAGGTAGAGCTTGTCGAGCAGCTGTTCCAGCCGGTTGGTCAGCTCCTGTGATGCCCGGTTGTTGGTGGGGGTGTAGCTGAGTCGGATGCGTCCGTCTCGATTCACGGTGACCCGATTGTCCGCCAGCGGTAGATCTTCCGTCTGCAACCAGAAATCGAGCGAGTGCTGGGCGATCCGATCCATCGTCCAGGTGGGAGCTAAGGCCGTGAGGCGGGGTTTGTAGCCCTTCATCATCGCCCCATTGGTTTTTCCGGTCATCTGCACATTGCCCATCGGATAGTCGAAGGCGTCATCACCGAAATACCAATCGTTCACGGCCACCGTTTTCTGGAACACCGTGGTGTTGGGTTCATGGGCCAGGGCCACCACGGCTTTGCAGTTGTGATACATGTAATGGCGGCCAACCTGGTCGGAGCTGTTGGCGAGGCCGCGGGGGTGGGCATCGTTGGCTGACATCAGCAGCAGGCGGGCGCTGTTGGCCGCACCGGCCGACACCACCACCACGTGGCCCCTGAAGCGCCGTTCCACGCCCCGATGGTTCACCACCACATCGGTGACCTGGCGCCCTTTGTCATCGGTGTGGAGCTTCAGGACCTCCGCTTCGGTGAGCAGAAACACATTGTCGTGATCCAGGGCTGGGCGCACACCCATCACCTCGGCGTCTCCCTTGGCGTGCACCAGACAGGGGAAGCCATCACAGCGATTGCAGCGCACGCAGGCGCTGAAGGCGGGATCGGCCTCATTGAGCGCCACGCCCGTGGGGGCATGGAAGGGATGGAGACCGGCGGAACGCAGATCGTCAACCAGCTTCTGCATGCGCGGTTCGTGGCTGATCGGCGCGTAGGGGTAGGGCGAGGAAGCCGGTGGTTCGGTGGGGTCTTCACCCCGTGCTCCGTGCACGTGGTACCACTCCTCCGCCTGGCGGTAGTAGGGCTCGAACACGTCGTATTTCAGAGGCCATTCCGGTGATTCGCCATCCACGTGCAGCACCGATTCGAAATCGCGCTCCCGCAGGCGGAAGTGGGCGGCGCCATACATCTTCGAGGCACCTCCCACGAAGTAATGGCTACCGGGTTGGAAGGCTGTGCCGTGCTTGTCCTCCCAGAGGTCGGTGCTCACATAGCGGTTGTTCTGGAACACCTCCACCGGGTCCCAGTTCTGGGGTTCCCGGGGCAGCCAGCCGCCCCGCTCCAGGATCAGGATCGAATGGCCGCGGCCGGCGAGGGCACGGGCCAGGCTGCCGCCACCGGCGCCGCTGCCGATGATCACCACATCGAACTGTTCGCTCTGCGGTTCGATCGGGTTGTTGCGATGAGCCGCACGGGTGGAGCAGTCCATGGCAATCACGGGCTTGGCAATGTGGCCCAACGCTAGGGAGCCCGCACCGAGCCGTCATGAAGGATGGCTCGGTGAATCAGACCGTTGCCATCGATTCAGTTGGGTGATCATCTTGGCCACCACAGCGGTCCAGCCCGTTTGATGGCTGGCCCCCACACCGCTGCCATTGCAGCCGTGGAAGTATTCGTTGAACAGGAACAGATCGCGCCAGAGCGGATCCTGCTGGAACAGGTTCACCTCGCCATTGAAGGCGCGCCTGCCGGAGGCATCGCGACGGAAGATGCCGACCAGGCGTTTCTGCAGCTCCAGAGAGATCTGCCACAGGTTCATCTGCTGGCCTGAACCGGTGGGGAATTCGATCAGGAAGTCATCCCCGAAGAAGAAGCCGTACTTCTGCAGCGCTTCGATCAGCAGGAAGTTGATCGGCATCCAGATTGGTCCGCGCCAGTTGGAGTTGCCGCCGAACATGGCCACCGGACTGTCGGCGGGGCTGTAGCTGATGCTGGCCACATCGCTGCCCTCCACGTAGGTGTAGGGAGACGTTGCGTACACCTTGGATAGGCTTCGAATGCCATAGGGCGAGAGGAATTCGTTCTCATCGAAGACCCGCGTCAGGATGCGACGCAGTCGGGATGGCGGCACGAGGGAGTAGAGCACGCGGTTGCGGTGCCAGCTACCCAGATGGCTGATGTGTTCAAACGGTGCGCCCCGTTCCTTGGCCACCTCCGAGAGGGTGCGGCGCACATCCAGGTTGGGAATGGCTTTCACTTCGTCGGCGTCGAAGCTGGCGATGCCGAGCAAGGGGATGAGGCCGGAGAGGGAGCGGGTGCGCAGATAGTCAGTGGAACCATCGGGGCGCTTGAGCACGTCGTAATAGAACCCGTCCTGTTCATCCCAGTTCACGAAGCCGCGCACGCCCGGGCTGTTGAGCGCAAAGCAGAGGACGCTGAAGTCATCGATGAAACGCTCGGTGAGTTCGGCATACTCCGGCCGGTCTTGATGCAAGGTGACGGCGATCTCGAGCATGTTGAGGCTGAGCATGCCCATCCAGGCGGTGCCGTCGGATTGCTCGATGCGACTGCCGTCCTTGAGGGGGTAGCGCCGATCGAAGATGGCGATGTTGTCGAGGCCGAGAAAGCCACCCTCAAACAGGCTGTCGCCGTTGCGATCGGTGCGATTGGCCCACCAGCCGTATTCGAGCATCAATTGGCGCAGGGCACTGCGCAGAAAGGCGTAGTCGAGCGGGTGACCGGAGCGTTTTTCAATCTGGGCGATGCGCAGCGCCGCCCAGGCGCCGATCGGCGGGTTGGCATCGGAGAGGGCCCACTCGTAGGCCGGTGACTGGCCGTTGTTGGCGGTGTAGGAGGCCTGGCGCAGCATGCGGCATTGGCGTTTCGCCTCACCTGGATCGAGTTCAGCGAAAGCCACGGCATGGAACATCAGATCCCACTGGCAGAAATAGGGGTACTCCCAGCAATCGGGCATGGAGATCACATCGCGGGAGCGCAACGTTTTCCAGTAGGCGTTCTCGGTGTGCCAGCGCGCTTCCGGTGGCGTCGGTCCGGTTCGGTCGCCCCGCAGCCAGCGGGAGACATTCCAGTTGTAGAACTTGCGGCACCAGAACAGGCCCGCGGCGGCGGCCGCATGGATGGCGCGGTCATCCGCAGCCATCGCCCCAGTGACGCTCGTCAGATGGTCGTCCCATTCGGACCGGCGTTGTTGCAACAGGCTGGAGGCCTGATCGGGCTGGAGCCAATCGTTCTCGCTGGCATGGTTGCGGTCGTGCCGGCAGAGCCGCAGGTCAACGCACCACACCTCACCTGCCGCCAGCTGGCGCTGCAGCAGCAGGGCGCAGCGGCTGCCCTTCTGGGCCGGATTGACCGCCGTTGATTCCTGATGGATCAGATAGCGATGGAACGCATCCTTGACATAGGGCTGCGTTAGGGGCTGTCCGTAGAGGCTTTCGGTGTTGGTTTCGTTTTCGGTGAACAACCAGGTGCCCGGCGCGTTGCAGCGCAGCTCCATCGCCGGCAGGCCCGGCTGACCAGAGGTTTTCACTCCGCCGTCTGTGCGTTCGATGCAGCTGCGGACGGCATTGCCATCACCCCATCCCCAGGTGTTGCGGAACCACAGGCTGGGCAGCAGGTGCAGGGTCGCCGCGTCGGGCCCCTGATTGGTGACCGTGTAACGGATCAGCAGATCCTCCGGAGTGGCTTTGGCGATTTCCACCTCCAGATCGAAAAAGCGTCCGGCGTCAAAGACGCCGGTGTCCACCAGTTCGAATTCGGGCTGATCTCTGCCGCGGCGTCGATTCTCATCGCGCAGTTGCTCGTAGGGGAAGCGCGTCTGGGGGTAGCGATACAGCGCTTTGGCGTAACTGCCTGTGGGAGTGCCGGCGAGGTGATACATCGCCTCCTTGATGTCTTCGCCGTGATTGCCCTCCGGATTGCCGAGGCCGAACAGACGCTCCTTGAGGATCGGATCCTCGCCGTTCCAGAGCACGGGTGCCAGGCAGAGCAGGCCTCGCTCGTCGCAGAGGCCGAGCAGTCCGTCCTCCCCCCAGCGGTAGGTGCGCAGATGGCTGTGGTCAAAGGGGAAGGAGGCCCAGGCGTTGCCGTCGGCCGAGTAGTCCTCCCGCACCGTTCCCCATTGCCGGTCGCTCAGGTAGGTCCCCCAGCGATCCCAGGCCTCCTCTCCCGCATCTCGCTGTCGACAGCGCAGCAGTTCAGCGGGCTCCATGGAGCATCGAATTCTCGTTGCCCACAACCTAGGGAGAGGAGTCTGGATTGCCCAGACCTTCCGCTGGGGATCAGGGGGGCGACATGGGGGCGGGGGGACTTGAACCCCCACAGGATTTACATCCCGAGCGATTTTAAGTCGCGTGCGTCTACCGATTCCGCCACGCCCCCGCAGGTGCCCATGCCGGCGCCCTGATCGGCATCCTAGATTTCGACTGAAGCGAAGGACCGTGCCGTGGTGGACGCAATCACCAGTCTGATCGACCTCCAATGGCTGGCCGTGCTTGTGCTCTACGGCGCATTGGCCGGTGCTTATCTCGTCGTGGTGCCTCTGGGGCTGTTGTTCTGGATGCAGCGGCGCTGGACCCGCATGGGCAAGATCGAGCGCCTGGTGGTGTATGGACTGGTGTTCCTGTTCTTCCCGGGGATGATCCTGTTTGCACCCTTCCTGAATTTCCGTCTGCAGGGTCAGGGCGAGGTCTGAACGGTTGACACGTTTCAAGGTTCTGTTGCTGGGTGGCCTTGTTCTCGGCCTGGGCGCCCTCGGCTATGGCGCATTCAGCGCTGCGGGTTTCGAAGGAGCCTCGGCAGGCATTGCCGCTGAGGCTGTTCTGATCGTGGTGGTGGTCGTCTGGACTGGCTCTTATTTGTTGCGCGTGGTCACCGGCCGCATGACCTTCATGGAGCAGCGTCGTCGCTACCGCCAAGCCTATGACCAGGTGACCGACGCAGAGCTGCAAGCGCGTTTCGATGCCCTTAGTGAAGCGGAGCAGCAGGCGTTGTTGGCGCAGCTTGAGGCGGAATCCGCGTCAGGTTCTGAGGATGCTCATTGAACCGTAGGCTCCCGCAGAGCTTCAGGCGTGGCGTCCCGCCATCCACCCCACCATGACCCCATCTGCGATCGCATCCCGCTTCCAGGCGCTGAAGCACGAGGGGCGCATGGCCCTGATGCCATTTCTGATGGCCGGAGACCCGGATCTGGAGGTCACCGCCGAGGTGCTGCTCAGTCTTCAGGAGAGCGGTGCCGACATGGTGGAGCTCGGCATTCCCTACAGCGATCCCCTGGCGGATGGCCCCGTCATCCAGGCCTCGGCCCATCGGGCCCTGGCGGCCGGCACCACGCCCGATCGGGTCCTGGACATGTTGCAGCGCCTGAGGGGGCGGCTGACCCTTCCGGTGATCCTTTTCACCTACAGCAATCCGTTGCTCAATCGCGGCCCTGAACGCTTCTTTGCTGATGCCGCTGCCGCCGGCGCGGCTGGCTTGGTGATTCCCGATCTGCCCTTGGAGGAAGCGGAGCGACTTTCGCCTCTGGCGGCCCAGCACCAACTGGATCTGGTGTTGCTGGTGGCACCCACCACGCCGGCTGAGCGCATGCGCCGCATCGCCGAAGCCAGTCGCGGCTTCACCTATCTGGTGAGCGTCACTGGTGTGACCGGTGAACGCAGCAATCTTGAACAGCGGGTGGCGTCGTTGGTGACGACCCTGCGGGGATGTTGTCCGATTCCCGTGGCGGTGGGGTTTGGGATTTCCGGCCCTGAGCAGGTGAGGCAGGTGCGTGAATGGGGTGCCGACGGAGCGATTGTTGGCAGCGCGTTGGTGAAAAGAATGGCGGCGGTGGAGCGAAGCTCCGCCGCCGCTGAAGCGGGTGCGTTCTGCCGGCAGTTGCGAACCGCTGCCGGTTGAGGATCACTCCTCGTCTTCGTCGCTGCCACCGACGGGCACGAGGCGGATCTGTTTGCGACCCAGTTTGATCTCAAACTCATCGCCCGGCTTCAAGTCGAGCAGCTGGGTGTAGGCCTTGCCGATCAAGAGATTGCCATTGCCTTGAACCGTGGCGATGTAAGAAAGCTTGCGGCCACCTTTGCCCACGCCGGCACCAGCACCGATGCCCAGGTTGACGCCCTTGGCTTCGAGCAGGGCTTCATAGAACGCCGTGAAGTTGAGACGCTCGCCACCATCCTTCTTGTCCGAGACGTAGCCACAGGCGCGCACAAGGTCGGACTTGCTGACATCGCCGAGCTCTTTGACTTTGTTGAGAAGGTCGCTCCCAGTGAGCATGATCGTGTGTGAAGAGATCAACGGACCAAACATAGCGTTCACTCTTGAGGTTGTGCCAATCCTCCTGATTTATTCTGTGGATGCTGGATTGCACTGCACTGATGGCTCGATTTGTTCTTTGGGGCACGTATTGCGAGAATGCACTGGAGAAGCGTGCGCCATTTCGTGAGGAGCACCTGGCCAGGTTGGCGTCATTGAAGGATGCCGGGGTGTTGATCACCCTGGGCCCCACGGAGGGCAGCACGCACGTGTTTGGAGTGTTTGAAGCGTCGACGTCCGAGCAGGTGCGCAACCTGCTGGAAGAGGATGTGTATTGGCGTCAAGGAATCTGGACGGCTCTGGAGGTTTATCCCTGGACCCAGGCCTTCTGAGCCTGGTCCCAGATCCACTCGGCCACGCGTTGATCACCATTGGGGCCCAGCACTTCGGCATAACCTCCCATCTGGCCGATCCCTTCCCGGGCGATGCGGGCGATCGCATCGGGATTATTCAGCTGGCGTTGCTCCAGGGCGCGGAGTTTCAGCGTGCGCCCACGCCGAATGATGTTGCCGCCATGGGGGTGGCAACCGGCGCAGTGATTGTTGAACAGTTGCTCTCCATCGGCAGCGCTCGCCGGCAGAGCAGGACTCAGCAACCAGATGGCGACGGCAAGAATCAGGGCGCCGATCCGGTTGATGCGTGCCATCAAGGTCGATCCATTCCAAGGGGATCCTTCATTGTGCGCCAGCGGTGAGCTGGGAGCGCTGGTAGCGCAGCACGAGATCCTTGGGGGAGCGATAGCTCTGGGGCAGACAGGTGTGCAAACGCTCCAGGTAGTCCCAGCAGATGGTGCGTTGGATCGCCTCCAGCTCTCTCCCCTCCGACACCAGGCGGCGCAGGGCCTGGCAATAGCTTGAGAATCCAGCCTCCAGTTCACCGATGGTCAGAGATCTGCTGGAGGTTGTCATGGTGATCCTGTGAGCACCCTGTGACTTTCAGGGCAACGCCTGCGATCCGTCTGTTGCCAGGATCACGAGAGTGCACAACTCAGGCGTTGGCGGAAGCGGATCTGCAGCGATTTCTCGACAAGGTCGCTCAGTTGAATGCCCTGGTGGCGTCCCTGGAGGCGCAGCCTGATCGGCGTCAACGCTTCGCGGCCTGCACAGATCACAATCAGGTGGTGCAGTTGGCCCGCGATTGGGGATTTGAGATCGGCCGCCGCTGGGGTGAGAGAGCGGAACTCCCAGGGTGTCCCTCGGACAACCTCCTGGCGCACCCCATTCCCTGCGCGGGTGCCGAAGCCGTGCTCGATCTGCAACGGGGAGAGGGGTGGCGGCTGCAGTTGATTCACTCCTGCGACTACGCGAGCCCCGATGGCTTCTGGTACGACCAGGACGAGCATGAATGGCTCCTGGTGCTGCGGGGCAGTGCCCGACTCCGCTTCCGCGAGCCCGAGGAGGAGCGTGATCTCAGCGTGGGGGATGTGCTGGTTCTGCCGCCCCATCGCCGCCATCGTGTGGAGCGGACGGATCCTGAGCCTGGAACGCTGTGGCTGACGCTGTTTTGGAGGGATCCGTCGCCGGAAGGTGCCGAATCGCGGCTCGCATGACCAGCCAGTAAGCGCCGGCAAGGGAGATCGAGGCAATCCCCAGCCCCATCAGCAACTGGGGTTTGTCTTCCGAGCCTGCCGGTAGCACGATCACTTTCCGGGCGACTGCGGTGAGGGCAGTGACCAGAACGAGCTCCAGCTGCACCACATGGCGGCGCAGGTAGCTGGTGACGTTCTGCAGCACCTCGAGGGCGATCAGCACGGTGAGGAGGTCGCCGAGCACCTTGATCAGGCCATCGCCCAACCAGGAGGTGCCGCCGGGGTTGATCAGTGAGATCAGCACCTGTTGGATCAGCTGGATCAGGGAGGCGGCGATCACCACACAGGTGACCACGGCGAGCACCTTGGCGACCAACCGTTCAATCGTGTCAACGCTGTGCAGAAAGGTGGGGAGAGACCGTCTGGAACGGGGCACGGAAGGGTTCAGTTGCTGAAGGGGTCGTAGTACGGGCGAGCCGGTGTATCACCGGGGGGATTCACGATCTTGGTGTTGCAGCTGATGGAGCCATCCGGCCCTTCGACGCAATCGGTGGGCACCACCGTGCTCTCTTTGCCCGTGCGGCTGTTGGGCCCGAGCAGCCAACCCTCGGTCTGGGCCATCAGGGGAGTGGGGGCCAACAGCTGTAGGCCGGTGACCAGGCTGAGCATCAGACCTCGGAAAACCAGCAGCGTCGGGGAACCGGACACGGGCAAAGGAGCGATTGCGCCCATCCTGCCGTTGATCCCCCTCAGCTGACACGATCGTCGCGGATCTCCTGCAGGAGGAGATCCAGCTGGCCGAAGGGATCGGCTTCCGGGTTGAGGTCGTCGAGGCCTTCCACCCCAGTGCCTCTGTTCTGGGGGTTGGCAGCCCATTCCGCCTCGATTGCGCACAGACGGCCGGCCAGACGCGAAAGACCGCCATGGCGATGGTCGCGCTCAAGCACTTCCAGCAACGCTGGCATTCGTGTGGATGTGGCACGGAGGCTGCGCCGGAGATCGGCCTGGGTGCGTCCCTGCTGCTTCAGCCAATCTTTGAGCAGGAGGCTCAGCTCCGTTTCGAACGTTGTGTTCCAGCCCGTCATGGCCGATCCCTGGGAAACCATTGATCCAGTTTGCGTTGGGCTCGCTGGCGGATGCTGTCGGTGACGTGATTGCGGTGCAGACCGATCAGGGCCGTGAGGGCCACCAGGTCATCACTGAAGCCAGCCACCGGCAGCAGATCAGGGATCAGATCGGTGGGCAGCAGCACATAGGTGAGGGCCGCGACCATGGTGAGTCGCACCTGGGGCGGTGTGCCCGGATCCAGCACCAGTTCCATCGCCTCGAGAGCCGGGCGCGCCAGGGCGCGGCCGGCCCGGCGCAGCAGGCGTCGCAGCAGCCCTTGATCAATCACCTCGCTGTCGATCACTTCCGCCTCGATGACGTCGTTGCCGGAACGGACCTTGGCCATGGCGGAAGGGCGATGGAACCCATTCACTCTGAGGCGAAGGCCCGTGGCCGGCGAGGGAGGGGAACCGCCCCGAACCGAACCCTCCCCTTGGAGCTCTCTGGTCAGACTGCGCTGCTCACGAGGCCCTGCTGGATGCCGGTCTTGCGCAGCTTGCGCAGAGCCCGTTGCACCACCTGGCGGCAGTATTCACGGCTGCAGCTCATGTGACGGGCGACTTCAGCCAGGGTTCGCCATTCATGACTGCCATCCAATCCGAAGCGCAGCATCACCACCGTGCGCTCCTTGGGAGTGAGATTGGCCTTCTCCAGCAGCGTCCAGGCGGAGGCGGTGCGCTCGGCGATTTCCGCCCGCTCCATCGGCGGCAATTCATCACTGGGAAGCACATCCACCAGCTCAGATGGATCGGCTTTGGACTTGACAATTCCCTGCAGACTCACCGTGACGCTACGGAGTTCACAGGCGAGCAGATCTTCCACTTCACTGAGGGGGATTTTCATTGCCTCCGCCAGTTGTTCCGGGTTGGCTGGCTGGCCATGCTGCTGCATCAAGCGCGCTTTGGCGGCCCGCAGTTTGGTGAGCTTTTCGTTCACATTCACGGGAATGCGGATGGTGCGGCTCTGGGTGGAGAGGGCTCGGTTCAGGCCCTGGCGGATCCACCAGTAGGCATAAGTGGAAAAGCGGTGGCCACGGGTGGGGTCGTATTTCTCGACGGCTCGGGTGAGGCCGAGCGTTCCTTCCTGGATCAGATCGAGCAGATCGAGGCCCTTGCCCTGATAGCGCTTGGCCAGATTCACCACCAGCCTTAGATTGGCGGTGATCATCTGATTTTTTGCTTTCTCGCCGCGCTTGATCACGCGTTTTTCATCCTCGCTGTAGTCGCAGGCCGGGCCTTCTCCTCCCGCAAGCATGCAGCGGTCGGTGATCGCCACCATCGCCTGCACCTTGCGGCCCATGGTGAGTTCCTGCTCCGGAGTGAGCAGTTGATGGCGACCGATTTCGCCGAGAAAGGCACTGAGGGAACTCACCATTGCTGACTCCGGGTTGACGCTTGTCTTTTTTGAACCTAGAACGAAAACCTTTTGTCTTTGCGAGTGTAAGAAAGACTGCGGAATTTATACTTTGTACGAAGTTCCAGATTGCTGCATTATTCAGGTTTGCTTTTGTTTTCCTGTTGGCGCTCCTGCGTGGTGTGACCGCGACAACCCCGCGCCCTCGCTACCCTCAGCGCCTCTGATCTGCTCCCATGCCTCTGGCCACCCTGTTGACCCCCGCGGTCGCCAAAAGCGCCGGCGTGGCGTATGTGCATTACCTGAGCTTCATGCTCTGCTTCGCCGCCCTCGTGGTCGAGCGACGCCTGCTCCGTCCTGATCCCGATCGGCGTGCCGCCACCGCAATGGTGATCACCGACATCATTTACGGCCTGGCAGCCCTGGCCCTGCTCGTGAGCGGCATTCTCCGGGTGCTCTACTTCGGCCAGGGAAGCGCCTTCTACACCAGCAATCCCCTGTTCTGGTGGAAGGTGGGGCTCTATCTCTCGGTTGGTGCCCTGTCGCTCTACCCCACCATCACCTACATCCTCTGGGCCATCCCCCTGCGCAAGGGGGAGCTGCCGAAGGTCAGCGACGCCCTGGCCACGCGTCTGGGCTGGATCATCAACGTGGAGCTGGTGGGATTCGCCTTCGTTCCCCTCCTGGCCACGCTGATGGCCCGCGGGGTGGGGCTGCCGGCGGCGTGATTGCCGATCCATGCCCTCCGGCCCAGGAGGTGCGAGGTCTTGCTTTGGCCGTTCAGCCACCGGAGCGTCGAGGTGCTCCGGGCTACGGCGACGCCCTGGCCAGCACGGTGAAGGGACCTCCCGTCCTCCCCCGCTGGTGTGTCTGGTTGGAGCCGGCCCGCGGCGTCAGGCCCGATCGCTGGGAGACGCGTTGGCTTCAGGCAGTCGGTGCGGCTCTGGCCACCTGGGGAGAGGTCGTGCCGATTGTCCGTGTGGATGATCCCGATCGAGCCCAGGTGCGCCTCGAGCGCCGCCGGCCGCCCTTGCGTCAACTTGCGGCGGGGTGGCGGGCCAGCAATGGCCGCAGTCTGCTCAAGGTGGTGGAGGTGCAACGGTTGGATCGCTGGCGCCTTGAGCCGCAGGTCACCGTGCTCGTGTCTCCGGAGTTGCGCGGTCCCGTGCTCCAGGCCACGGCCCTGCATGAACTGGGCCATGCCTTCGGGCTCTGGGGCCACAGCTCCGATGCGGGTGATGTGATGGCGGTTCATCAGGGGCGAGAGCCCCTGTTGCAGTTGAGCGAGCGAGACCGCCTCACCCTGCAGTGGTTGCATCAGCAGCCGACTCGCTTTGGCCTGCCGCGTCCCGCCGGGGGGCGCCGCGACGATCAGCCAGCACCTGCTGCACCTGGCGCCAGCTGACGCCGTGGTGGGCGAGGGCCACCTGCAGATGGAAGATCAGGTCGGCGGCTTCGCCAGCGATCTCGGCGCCGTTGTCGTCTTTGCAGGCCATCACGAATTCGGCGCTCTCTTCGCCGATTTTCTTGAGGATGCGGTTGTCGCCACCCTCGAGCAATGTGTTGGTGTAGCTCCCGGCTTCGGGGTGATCACGCCGGCCTTCGATCACCCGCATCAGCTCGGTGCACACATCCGCGGGGGGGGGCGCGGCGTCGGCGCCTCCGGCACTGGGCAGCGGGCCGTCGTCGTAGAAGCAACTGCGGGCGCCCGTGTGGCACGCCACATCGCCGACCTGCTCAATCGTGAGCAGCAACACATCAGCGTCGCAGTCGTAGCGGATCCCCCGCAGGGTCTGACGATGCCCGCTGGTGGCGCCCTTGTGCCACAGCTCCTGGCGGGAGCGGCTCCAATAATGCACCTCGCCGCTGGCGAGGCTGCGCTCCAGCGCCTCCCTGTTCATCCAGGCCTGCATCAGCACAGCCCCGTCCAACCAGTCCTGGGCGATGGCAGGGATCAGGCCGGCTGCGTTGAAGCGGAGCTGGTCGATGAAGGATGGGGGCAGGGGCGGCATCGGATCGGCCAGAGTGATGCAGATGTAGACAGGACGATCCTCCCGCAGCGTGCGCCCTGTCCCGTTGTGATGCCGTCTCCGATGTCGTTACCTCCCGCCGGTTATACCTGCAGCAAGCATTTCGAGGGCTATCCCTGCTGCCATCGCCAGTGGCGTCATCCGGGCCACTGCCATTTCGTGCACGGCTACAGCCGAAGTTTCACGTTTTGGTTCGCGGCCAGCGAGCTGGATGCCTATGGCTTTGTGGTGGATTTCTCCAGTCTTCGCTCCTTGGAAGCGCGTCTGCGCGATCAGTTTGATCACACCTTTCTGGTGAATGCGGATGATCCACTGCTGACTGATTGGCAACGCCTTCACGATCAGGGAGCCCTGAACCTGCGCGTGATGCGCAATGTGGGGATGGAGGCCAGCGCTGAACTGCTCTGGGGCTGGGCGAATGAGCTGCTGCAGGACCGGGATGGCGGTCGCACCTGCTGCTGGAAGGTGGAGGCCCGGGAGAACCGGGCCAATGCCGCCTGTTATGAGGCGCAACCGGAGTGGTTCGCCAGCGGTGCTCAGCGCAGCACCAGCCGCTCCTGATCCACCTCTACCTGCACCGTGGTGCCATCGCTGAAGCGTCCGGCCAGGATTGCCTTGGCGATCGGTGTTTCCAGTTCACGCTGGATCGCCCGCTTCAGGGGCCGAGCGCCATACACCGGGTCGTAGCCGGCATTGGCGAGCCAGTCGGTGGCCCCAGCGCTGATGCTGAGGCCGAGTTTCCGATCGCTGAGGCGCTGCCGCAGTCGCTCCACCTGGAGGTTCACGATCCGGTGCAGCTCCTCGCGGCGCAGGCTGTGGAAGATGATCGTTTCATCGAGCCGGTTGAGGAACTCGGGCCGGAAGTGGGCCCTGAGGGCGTCATTCACGCGCCGCTCCATCTCGCTGTGCTGGCTGTCATCACCGCCGAGATCAAGGATCGACTGGCTGCCGATGTTGCTGGTGAGGATGAGCACCGCGTTGGTGAAATCCACGGTGCGGCCCTGACCATCGGTGACGCGCCCGTCATCGAGGATCTGGAGCATCACGTTGAACACGTCGGGGTGCGCCTTCTCCACCTCGTCGAACAGGATCACCGCATAGGGGCGTCGTCGCACGGCTTCGGTGAGCTGGCCACCGGCTTCGTAGCCGACATAACCCGGAGGCGCCCCGATCAGGCGGCTGACGCTGTGCTTCTCCATGTACTCCGACATGTCGATGCGCACCATGGCGTCTTCGCTGTCGAACAGCTGGGCGGCCAGCGCCTTGGAGAGTTCGGTTTTGCCGACGCCGGTGGGGCCGAGGAAGAGGAAGCTGGCGATCGGCCGATGCGGGTCGCTGAGGCCGGCGCGGGAGCGCTGGATCGCATCGGCGACGGCCGTCACGGCCTGCTGTTGGCCAACGACCCGTTCGTGCAGCTGGTCTTCGAGACCGAGCAGTTTCTCCATCTCACTCTGCACCAGCTTCGCCACGGGGATGCCGGTCCACTTGGCGATCACCTCGGCGATGTCGTCTTCGGTGACTTCCTCCCGCAACAGCGATTTCTCACCGTTGCTGCCGCCATCGTCGCCGGCGAGGGCCGCCTCCTTGGCACTTAACTGCTTCTGCAGGGTGGCCAGGGTGCCGTATTCCAGCTCGGCGGCCTTGTTGAGGTCGTAATTCCGCTTCGCTTGCTCCACCTGCAGCTGCACTTTCTCGATCTCCTCCTTGAGGGCCGAGAGTTCATCGATGGCCCCTTTCTCCTGCTGCCACTGGGCATTGAGGCTGCTCTGTTGTTCAGCCAGTTCGGCGAGTTCCCGCTCCAGGCGCTCCAGCCGTTCCTGGCTGGCTGCATCCGACTCGCGGCCCAGGGAGAGTTTTTCCATCTCCAACTGCAGGATTTTGCGATCGATCTCGTCGATCTCCTCCGGTTTGGAGGTGATCTCCATCTTCAGGCGGGCGGCGGATTCATCCACCAGATCGATCGCCTTGTCGGGGAGGAAACGATCGGCGATGTAGCGGCTGCTGAGAACGGCGGCGGCCACCAGGGCGCTGTCGGCGATGCGCACGCCGTGGTGCACCTCATAGCGCTCCTTGAGACCGCGCAGAATCGAGATCGTGTCTTCCACCGTGGGTTGATCCACCAGCACCTGCTGGAAGCGCCGCTCGAGGGCGGGATCCTTTTCGATGTGCTGGCGATGCTCATCCAGGGTGGTGGCACCGATGCAGCGCAGTTCACCGCGGGCGAGCATAGGCTTGAGCAGGTTGCTCGCATCCATGGCGCCACCGGTGGCACCGGCGCCCACCACGGTGTGGATTTCGTCGATGAACAGCACGATCCGCCCTTCAGAGGCGGTCACCTCCTTGAGCACGGCCTTGAGTCGCTCTTCGAACTCACCGCGATATTTGGCACCGGCGATCAGGGCGCCCATGTCGAGGGCGATGAGCTGGCGGTTCTGCAGGGCCTGGGGCACATCGCCATTGACGATCCGCTGAGCGAGCCCTTCCACGATCGCCGTTTTCCCCACGCCGGGTTCGCCGATCAGCACCGGATTGTTCTTGGTGCGGCGGCTGAGGATCTGGATCGTGCGCCGGATTTCCTCATCCCGGCCGATCACCGGATCAAGCTTGCCATCGCGGGCTGCAGCCGTGAGATCCCGACCATATTTTTCCAGAGATTCGTAGGTGCCTTCGGGGTTCTGATCGGTCACTTTCTGGCTGCCGCGCACAGCGTCAACGGCGGTTTTCAGACCTTGAGCATCCACCCCGGCCTGGCTGAGGAGCCGTTTGCCGCAGCGTGGATCCTCGGCCAGGGCCAGCAGGAGATGCTCGATGGAGAGATAGCTGTCGCCGTAGGTCTGCTTGAGCCCGTCGGCCCGGTCGAATAGATCGCTCAGGCCTTTGCCGAGATACACCGATTCGGGTGGACTTTGCAGCGCCGCTTGTTGATTCAGGTGGGTGTCCACTGCGCTGGTGAGCGCTGGAGGTGAGACACCGGCCTTCTCGAGGATGCGCGAGGCCAGCCCGTTCTGCTCCAGCAGCGCAAGCAGTAGGTGTTCGGTTTCCAGTTGCTGATGGCGCCGGCTCTGGGCCAGCTGCTGGGCCGACAGGATCGCGGCCCAGGCCTTTTCGGTGAACTGTTCGGCCGTGGGTTGCATGGATCTGTGTTGTGCTCACCAAACCGTATGAACGGCGAGGTGCCCTGGGGAGCGGAGAACCGAATCCATTCCGTTCGGTCTCTGCGACAGCCTGCGGCTAACCGGTCTCGCTCGGTAGGGTCAGCCGAATCTTCAGGGAGGCAGGGGAGCAGCCATGGCTGAGACGGATGCGGTGGATCCTGCTGTGGTGTCGGCGCTGGTGGAGCAGGTCAGGGAGCGTTATGGCTCCTCACCCCAGGACCCGGAGCGCATGTGCTGGATGGTGGTGCACGAACATCACCATGGCGCCATGCCGACGGAATACGACATCAGGGAGGTGGATGAAGCGCTCTACCTGGCGGTGTTGGCTCGCTTCCGCTGAATCCTGCTGGTGGCGAACCATGCGTCGATCGCCTCGCAGCGGGCATCGTCCTCAAGGTCTTGGTGATTGATCGCGAAGCCGTAGCGCAGGGCCAGGGCGATCAACCCCTCCGCATCCTGAACCTGATGGCAGTCGCGCCGCAGCGCGGCGCTGTGCTCCACGGCATGAACAAACTCTCGCAGCGACTCACGACTCATCGGCCCCAGCCCCGCTCCGCTTGCTCCTCCACGAAGGCCGCCACGTCCGCGATGTCTCGCTCACTCAGCTTGCTGGCAAAGGCCGGCATCGCATTTTTGCCGTGTTCGACCTGGTCTTCGATCGCTTCGAGGTGATCGCTGCGGTAAGCCGCAAGGTGGGCTTGCAGGTCGCTCTGGCACAGGGTGCGGCTGGCCCGAATCACGTTGCCGCCGCCCATGTGGCAGGCGGCGCACTGGGCTGAGAAGACCTGACTGCCGTTCTCGAGATTGGCCGGCACCGGGTCTGTCGGCCTGAGGGCCTGGGCTGGGCTGCCGCCTAGCAAGCTCCAACACAGGAACAGCAGCACAGCAAGAGTCAGGCCGGGCAGGGGCAAGGCGTTGCGTCGCGGCTGAACCAACCCTATCCAGACCCTCGCCAAAAAAAAGCCCGGTGGTGATTCGATCATCACCACCGGGTCTGGAACTTTGAACGGATCGGCTGGCCGATCACTCCACGATGACTTTGCCAACCATGCCAGCACCACGATGGGGCTCGCAGTAGTAGTCGTAAGTGCCGGCGGTCGTAAAGGTTTCTTCCCAGGATTCGCCGGGGGCGAAGGCGAGATCGGAGTGGCTCAGGTCGTCATGTCCCTCGAAGACGGCATTGTGGGGAGCCATCTTGTTGTTCACGAACTTGACGGTGTCACCGGCTTTGATCGTGACGGTGCTGGGTTCGAAGGCGAGCATGCCGGAATCACTGCCCAGCTTCACTTCCACGGTGGCTGCATTGGCCGAGGCGATGCCGAGGCCGAACACGAGGATCAGGGCGAAGCAGGCGGAAATCAGAGAGCGGAGACGGGACATCAACGCGTGATCAAAACTGGACGCAATCTTAACGCTGATCAGAGGCGTCCACGCCGAGGCAGGCCCGAATCCTGAAGCACGGCGTCAAGGTCGGGGGCATGGCTGCGGCCACCGAAGCGCTCCGGCTGGCTGACCGGATCGTGAATGAAATGGCGTTGGCGGATCGAAAAGCGATCCCAGGCGTTCACTTCGATCGGCAGGATGCGGATCAGGGTCTCGATCAGCCAGGGCCAGAGGGGAATGCCGGGGGTGCGGGCCACGCCGCGCCAGCGGCAGAGGCTGGCCACCGCCTCGTTGACCCCGAGGGCGGCCTGCCCCATCACGATGCGCCGCACCGGGCCTTGCCCCGGCTCCGGATTGGGCTGGTGCGGTGTGGTGGCGAGATGGCCACAGATCGCGGCGATGTCGGCTGCGTGGATGAAGTGGAAGCTGGCATCAGCCCGGAGCCAGCGGGCCAGCCACAACCACTTGCTCGCTTCGGTCAGTCCTTCGGTGAGGTAGCTGGTGGGAAACGGACTGCTGCCATCCACCCGACCCCCGAATACCAGGGTGGGAAACACGGCCACGATCTTCTCGGCCAGGGGATGCTGCTCAAGATCGCGCAGGCATCGGGCCTTGGTCTGGATGTATTCGGTGCCGTAGGCAAGCGCCTCGGGCAGCGGCTGGAGGTGGCGATCGAGGATGCTGGCCGTGGAGAAGTAGGTGATCTGTTCGATCTGTGCCGGACTGAGCAGGGCCAGGAGACGTTTCACCGCCACCACATTCACCTGCTCCGCCCGTTCCGGATCCCCCCAGGCGGTGGCGGTGTGGATGACGCGGTTCACCCCGGCGAGATCGGCGGCGAAGCGATCGGTGTCCCGCAGGTCACCCACCAGCAGGCGCACCCGGGGGTGATCGGCCGCGATCGCCGTGAGCTTGGCAGGATCCCGCAACCAGAGCAGCAGTTCGGCATCACTGTGTTCGAGCAGCCAGGCCGCTGTGTATTGGCCCACGCAGCCGCTGGCGCCGGTGATCAGGATGCGCGAAGGCACGCTGGAGTGTTGAGGGTCGCCGCTCAAGCCAGAGCTCCGAGCCGCTCCATCACCGATTTGCCCGCCTCAAAGAAGGCGGCCCCGTTCTCCTCCGGGGTGCCAGGAAGAATGCCGTGGCCGAGGTTGAGGATGTGGCGCCGGCCGTGCGCCTTGCGCACGCAGTCATCGATCCGATCGCGGATCGCTTCCGGCGTTCCGAACAGCAGGCCGGGATCCACGTTGCCTTGCACACCGAGGTGTTCGGGCAAGCGAGCACAGCCATCGGCCATGTCCACGGTCCAATCGAGCGACACGATGTCCACACCGGTGCGGCCCATGCGCTCGATCACCCCGGCACTGCCGGAGATGTAGAGGATGAAGGGGGTGTCGGGGTGGGTCTGCTTGACCCGATCCACCACTTTCTTCTGATAGGGAGCGGCGAAGGTGTCGTAATCGGTTGGACTGAGCTGGCCGGCCCAGGAATCGAACATCTGCACCACCTGGGCACCGGCATCGATCTGGTAACAGAGATAAGTGGCGATCGACTCAGCGAAGTGATCGAGCAGTTGATGCAGCAGTTCGGGTTTGCGGAAGGCCATCGCCTTGATCACCGCATAATTCTTGCTGCTCTTGCCTTCCACCACGTAGGCGGCCAGCGTCCAGGGCGCACCCACGAAACCGAGCACGGTGGCTTGATTGCCCACGCTTTGCCGCAGGCGACCCAGCACCTCACCCACAAAGGGCAGCGACTCTGCGGGCTCCAGCGGTTGCAGCGCCTTCACCTGCTCGATCGTGCGGATCGGCGCGTTGATCTGGGGACCCTTGCTCTCGATGATGTCGAAATCGATCCCCATGCCTGGCAGGGGCGTGAGGATGTCGGAGAACAGGATCACGCCGTCGGGCTTGAAGGCGTGGAACGGTTGCATCGAGATCTCGTAGGAGAGATCGGGATTTTCCGAACGTTCGCGGAAGCTGGGATAGCGATCGCGCAGGTCGCGGTAGATCTTCATGTAGCGGCCCGCCTGGCGCATCATCCACACCGGCGGCCGCTCGACGACTTCACCTCGGGCGGCACGGAGCAGCAGGGGGAGGACGTCGCTCATGAATGCGGTCGGATCAAGCGGGCAACCTACCTGAGAGAACCCGCCACTCCCGGCGTGGTCAGGCCGAAGCCGGTGGGTTCGTCACATCGCTCTCGCCGGCCAGCAAACTTCGCTTCGGGTCGTGACGGAACACCATCACGCTGAGGGGGGGCAGGCAGAGGTCGAGCGAGTGCTCATAGCCATGGATGCTCCACTCATCGGTGGGTTTGCCGCCCATGTTGCCGAGGTTGCTGCCGCCGTATTGCGCCGCATCAGTGTTGAAGATCTCCTCGTAGAAGCCGGCAACCGGCACTCCCACCCGGTAGTGGGAATGGCTTTGGGGCGTGAAGTTGGCCACCACCACCAGCCAGCTGCCACCGGCGCTTTCGCGACGCATGAAACTGATCACCGAGTGGCGATTGTCGTTGCAGTCAATCCACTGGAAACCGTATTGATCAAAGTCGTCCCGCCAGAGGGCGGGTTCGGCTTTGTAAAGCGCATTGAGGTCACCCACCAGCCGCTGCAGGCCTTGATGGGGTTCGAACTGGAGCAGATCCCACTGCAGATCACCCCACACGTTCCATTCGGCGCGCTGGCCGAATTCCATGCCCATGAAGATGGTCTTCTTGCCGGGATGGGTCCACATGTAGGCCAGAAGGGCACGGGTGTTGGCGTATTTCTGCCAGTCATCCCCCGGCATCTTGTGGAGAAGATGACTCTTGCCGTGCACCACTTCATCGTGGCTGAGGGCCAGCATGAAGTTCTCGGTGTAGTTGTACCAGATCGAGAAGGTGATGTTGTTCTGGTGGAACTGGCGGAACCAGGGATCGAGCTCGAAGTAATCGAGCATGTCGTGCATCCAGCCCATGTTCCATTTCAGGTTGAATCCCAGACCGCCAATGTCGGTGGGTTGGGTCACCATCGGCCAGGTGGTGGATTCTTCAGCGATGGAGAGGGCACCCGGGAAGTGCTGGAACAGCACGTGATTGGCCTGTTGCAGGAAGCGGACCGCTTCGGTGTTTTCCCTGCCGCCATGTTCGTTCGGCAGCCATTCACCATCGGGCCGCAGATAGTCGCGGTAAAGCATGGAGGCCACCGCATCCACCCGAATGCCATCGATGTGGAACTGGTCAAACCAGAACACCAGGTTGGCCACAAGGAAGTTGCGCACTTCGTTGCGGCTGTAGTTGAAGATCAGGGTGCCCCACTCCTTGTGCTCACCGATACGGGGATCAGCGTGTTCGTAGAGATGGCAGCCGTCAAAGAAGGCGAGGCCGTGGCTGTCGCGCGGGAAGTGACCCGGCACCCAGTCGATGATCACGCCAATGCCTTCCGCATGGCAGCGATCCACGAAGGCACGGAATTCATCCGGGGTGCCATAGCGGCTGGTGGGCGCATACCAGCCGGTGACTTGGTAACCCCAGGAGCCATCGAAGGGATGCTCCGTGATCGGCATCAGTTCGATGTGGGTGAAGCCCCGTTCCTTCACGTAGGGGATCAGGCGATCCGCCAGCTCCGGGTAGGTGAGCAGACGGGCGCCCGGTTTGAGGTCGGCGGCGGGCACGGGGGGTCGGGCCGTGCCATCGGCCTCGATGAAGGGCTCCTCGGCTGAGGCATGGATCCAGCTGCCCAGGTGCATCTCATACACCGCAATCGGCTGGTCGAGGGGATTGCGGCTGTCCCGCTCCTGCATCCAGCGCGCATCGCTCCAGTCGAACCCATCCAGGTGGTTCACAACCGAGCTGGTGGCGGGGCGCACCTCGTGCTGGAAGCCGTAGGGGTCGGCCTTCTGATAGCAGTGGCCGTCCTGGGTGCGGATTTCGTATTTGTAGAGCTGGCCTTCGGCCAGACCGGGAACAAACAGTTCCCAGATGCCACCCAGACGTTGCTGCATGGGGTGGTGGCGCCCGTCCCAGCTGTTGAGGTCAGCGATCACGCTCACGCTGCGGGCGTGCGGGGCCCAGAGGCAGAACATCACCCCGTCCACCCCGTTGATCTGGGTGCGGTGGGCTCCCATCCGCCGCCAGATGTGGTGATGGTTGCCCTCGGCGAAGAGATGGCGATCCATCTCCCCCATCCACTCGTCGCGGAAGGCCCAGGGGTCGTGCTGCACATGCTCGATGCCACCCCGGCTCACCTGCAGTTGGTAGGCGTTGCCGGGGTTGTGGGCACATTCCGCCTCGAACAGCCAGGGGTGGTGGAGCGTCTGCATCGGCAGGCGTTGACCGTCGAGCAGGAGCTCGACCCGATCGGCTTCGGGCATCCAGGCCCGCACCACCCAGCGGTTACCCTCCAACGGCTGGGGTCCCAGAACGGCAAAGGGGTGGTCATGGCGGCATTCCGCCAGACGCTGACCGTCCTGAACCATCCAGTCGAGAACGGTGCTGGTCATGCCGGCCAATGCTTGATTGGCCGGGAGCTTAAGCGGAAAAACCTGGCAGCCAACCACCGTGGCGGCCCAGATCGGGCTCAGACCAGATCAGCTGAGAAATCCACGTTGATGATCCGGCCCTCACGGTTGAAGATCACGAACAGGTTGTCGGTCACCTTGCCGAATTCGATCGTGACCAGCACCAGTTGCTGCTCGCCGCCCTGACTGGCCACCAGCGCACTCTTCACCCGCTTGACGCCACCCAGGGTGCGTTTCAGCTTGGTCCACTTCCGCTTCAGATCCTGGGGGGTCAGTTCCTGCTGGAACTCCAGATCGAGGTAGTAGCGGGCGGCAATCCAGCGACCGGCATTCAGATCGTTCACGAACTTCAGCGCCGTTTCCTCGATCGGCAGGGTGGTGCCCACCCATTTCCAGGCCACCAACTTGCCGCTGTCGTCGAGCACCAGCAGCAGCGGCACCTCGCCTTTGCGCGTCTCCACCACGGCGAAGGCCTCGACGGTGGTGTCATCCATGCCGCGGGAGATCTCGCTGATCCGATAGGAGCTCACCCGGGGATTGCTGTTCAGGCGCTGCTGCACGGCCTCGATGCTGGTGCTGTTGCGCAGGGGATCGGAGAGGCCGTTGTAGATCGTGGCGCCGTTCTTCCCCTTGATGGCTTCCAGGAGCGTGCGGGCAGCCTCATTGGCCTGGGCGGCCGTCAGGCTGGTGCTGGGGGCCGTCGATGGCATCGCCGGAGCCTGGGCGAGGGCTGGTGTGCCCAGGGCCACGCCTGTGGTGCCGGGAAGCAGCGCTCCGAGCGGGGCACTCAGGGCAACGGCAAGCAGACGGGCGGCGGTGTTCACGGGTGACTGAGGCGAAGCTGGCGCCCAGTTTGCCGGAGGTTCAGCGGCTTGGGGCAGGGATCAGGGGCAGGAAGCGCAGGCGCGCGCTGTCGCTGCGGATCGTGATGGTGATGATCCGGCAGTGGCTGCTCGGCGGGCCGCAGGGATGCTCGGTGTGGCCAGGGTTGATGGCGATCGCCGGCCAGGCGGCTCCGGCCAGGGAGAGGCGCAGGCGATCGCCGGGCTGGAGCTCCGCTTCCAGGGCTTGCAGTTCCAGCCGCTGGTTCTGGGCCTCAAGGGCGGCGGCGCCCAGCCGCCGGCTCACGCCGGTGCTCAGCTGTTCGACAGCATCGGAACCGGCGGGGCAGACCGAGAGGGCAGCGCAGAGGTCGAACCCGGGTTGATCAGCCCAGGCGATCAGTTCCAGCTCGGGACGGCCTCGCAGGCGGTGGCGTGATTCGAGTGGGGGGCTGGTGAACGTGACCACATCGTTGCGGGCATCCAGACTGCGTCGATCGCAGCGACCCGACGAGGCGCTCAGGTGGCCGCCGACCGCCGGCACCGGTCGCCAGGGGTCATGGACGATGACCACCGGCGTGGCTGGGGGGGAGGTCGGGCGCGCAGCGACGATCCTCAGCTGACCCACCCTCGGGTCATGGCTGCTCAGGGCGTTGCCCCACAGCTCCCAGCAGCCCCCCTCGGCCCGATCCGCGACGCCGTCGCCCCAGCGCTCCAGCCGCTGGTCCCAGAGATGCACCTGTTGGTGAGGGGTGGGATGGGGATCCGCATCGATCAGATGACGCTTGAAGAAGCGGCGATGCAGCTCCTGCACCTCAGGCCACCACTGCAGATGGGTGGCCGGACCGATGTGCAGCTCCGGCTCGCCTCCCGCGGCGAGGCTGCGGGCCTGAAGATCCAGCACGCCGCGGAGATGGGGGTCCCACCAGCCGCCAATCAGCAGCATCGGCCTGGCCAACCAGCCGGGCGCCGGCGAATGGATCGCCCATCGCTGGCGTTCCTTCGGGTCTTCGCTCAGCCAGCGGTGCGCCATCCCCTGACGATCGTGCTGTGCCAACAGGGCGCGTCCCTCGCGGAGATAGCTCCCCGTTTCCAGGGCGCTTCGGATCGTGTCCCAGGCCTCCGCATCACCTCGGCGAGCGGCCTGGAGCGCCGCCAGCTGCAGGCCCCAGCCCAGGCCGAGATGCCACCAGTGGGCACCCCCTTCGCAACTCCAGTGGTCCCGCTCATCGAGGCCGGTCATCGCCGGGGCCAGGCAATCGGGGGGTGGCACGCTGCTGTCGCCCACCAGTTGGCTGAACCCTTGATAGGAGAAGCCATACAACCCGATGCGGCCGTTGCAGTCCGGCCGGCATCGCACCCACGCCAGGGTGTCGGCGGTGTCGGCAGCTTCCTGGGCGAAGCCGCGGAACTCTCCCTCGGACTCCCCCTGGCCGCGGACGTCCTGGACGATCACCAGATAACCCTGTGCAGCCCACCACTGCGGGTGGGCCAGGGTGACGCTGGAGGCGATGGCGCGACCGTAGGGCTGGCGCATCACCAGGGCCGGCCAGGGTCCTTCGCCAGGGGGGCGCCACACCGTGGACTTCAAGCGGATGCCGTCGCGGCAGATCAGGTCTGCGTCTTGGCAAGAACCGGGCCCGGATGTGCGCTGGTCAGCGCACATCCGGGCAGTAAAGACCGATCACGTAGGTCACAAGGATTTCGGCGTCCTGTTGGCTGAGATTGCGCTGCTTGGCGACGGCACTGATCGATTCGACTGAGGTGGCCGAGATGTTCTTGGCATTGAGAGCTTTGAACTGCTGGCACATCGCCCGGGCTTCCCCGGGGTTGCGCTTGACGCTTTCGAGCAGCGTGGATTCCTGGGCGAGGCTGGCGGGGGCGGCGATCGATGCACCCAGGAGTGCCGCCAGAGGAAGAATCAAGGAGAGGTGGCGCATGGTGCCTCCTCCATTCACTTCCTGCATTTCAACCCCGCCGGCCCGGGGCCGGCAGCGGGTCATGGTCAGTTCGTCGGTTGCCAGCGGCGTGCCCTCTGAATCCAGCGTTGGGCCACGGCCAGATCCACCACCGGTGGGCGACCGGTGCGCAGCTGGCGCTCCAACCGGCCGGTGCGGGTCACCACATCCTGGGGGCTGGCAGCCGCCAACGCCGGGATCGTCGCCAGGCCCGCATGCATCAACAGGGCCGCATCGGCTGGTGCCAGATCGAGATCGCAGACGAGGGCTGCGATGCCCTGCAGGCGGCGCAGGTTGCGGGCCGTGGCGCGGCCTCGACGAGCCAGCTGACTCAAGGCCTGGTCGTCGAGGGCCCGAAGAGCGCTCCAGCCCGTCAGGCCCGCCGCTTCGATCACCCGCCGCTCCTCCCGGAAGGACGCCGGCAGATCGGCGAACGGGCCGTCATTTCGGGTGCGTGCCGGCATCGAGTGCTCAAGCCGCTGACTGGGGAACCACCACCACCTCCCCCACTACCACTGGGGTGCTGCTGCCCTCAGGGCCGGGTTGGAGCTGTCGCAGTCGGATCACCACCTTCTCACCGTTGCGGCCTCCGCTGCGCAGGTTCGCCGCCAGTTGGGCCAGGGTCGGTTCGATCGCCTCCTTGGGGATCCCGGCCGGTGCCTGGGCGACGACCAGATCGTTGCCGTTGTCGAACACTACAGGAGCCCGCACGGCTCCCTCCACGATCACGGGAGGCTGGTAGCTGACGCTGAAGGCCCAGCAGCTCACCGCCAGCAGCAGGGTGAAGCTGGTCACCCCCACGAGGCGAAAGCGCACACCCCAACGGGCCCCGAACGCGACCAGCGTCAGCAGGGCAAAGGCCAGGCCGCTCCAGGCCAGCCATCCGATCGCGCGGTCGAGGAGGTCGGTGAGTGGCATGGGGCTGGTGCTTCCAGGGGGAGAGCGTTATTTTGCGCTCGCCCCAGAGAAGAGTGTCGGCGTTGATGGGGAGGGGCGTGAGATCGCAGACCCTGTCGCGCGTGTTCCTTGGCGGTGGGTTGGTCCTGCTGGTGGGCGGAGCGACCGCGTGGGTCGCTCTGGATCGGATTGTCGCGACGGTGTTCACGCGGCTCAAGCCTTCGCTGGAAAGCCAGTTCTCCAAGCCGCTTGGCCATCCCCTGGAGATCGGCCCTTTTCAGGGGTTGCGTCCCTGGGGCCTGGCGATCGGTCCCAGCCGGGTGCTGCCAGGGCTCAAGGATCAGTCCAAGGCCTCGATCTCGGGGCTCACTCTCCAACTCGATCCGCTGGCCAGCCTGCGGCGCTGGCGTCCCGTCGCGGTGGTCAGCCTTCGCGGCGCCAGGGTGGATCTGCGTCGCAATGCCCAGGGGGCCTACTGGGTGCCAGGGCCCTCCAGCGGCGGCAAGCCGCCCAAGCTGGATCTGCAGCTGAAGCTTCAGGATCCGGCCCGGCTCAAAATCC
The DNA here is from genome assembly GCF_014279595.1 of Synechococcus sp. RS9909. Lineage (NCBI taxonomy): Bacteria > Bacillati > Cyanobacteriota > Cyanophyceae > Synechococcales > Synechococcaceae > Synechococcus > Synechococcus sp. RS9909. The sequence goes on along the minus strand of NZ_CP047943.1, from coordinate 1,745,942 downwards.
AGCCGGCTGGCCTGACGCTCAGCGCTGATGGTCGGGCCTCCGTGCATCTGGCCGAAAACTGGGCCGACGTCGCCCTCAAGGTGGCCCTGCCGCAGCAGGGACGGGTCAGCCTCAAGGCCCGTGGTCGTTGGGTGAAGCCCCAGTTGCATCTGCAGACCAGGCTGGAACGGGTGCGTCTGGAGCCGTTCCAGGGGCTGCTGCCCGCGACCATGCCCCTGGCCTTCCGCGGCCAGATCGGGGGTGACCTTCGCCTGAGCTGGAGTCAGGGGAGGGCCGGATGCGCCGGCGCCCTGTCTCTGGTGGGCCTGGAGGTGAGCGGCAAACCGCTGCAGAGCGCCCTGCGCAATCCCCAGTGGCGCCTGCGCTGCCGTGACCAGCGCCTCAGTCTTCCCGCCAGCACCTGGCGTTATGGCGCCTACCAAGCCAGCCTCTCCGGCCACGTGGATCTGAACCAGGCCCTCGACCTCAAGGCGGTGCTGCGTGAACCCGGCGAAGAGCGCCAGCTCACCCTGCGCCTCGATGGCCGCTGGAAGCAGCCGCAACTGCGCCTGGTGGGCCGTTGGGCCCTGCCTGCGTCGGTGCCCGTGGCGGCACCCCTCGCTGTGGATCTGCAGTTGAACGGCGACTGGCGCAAGCCCAAGGCCCCCACAGCCGTTCTGGAGCGGTTGAAGCTGGCGGGGCCAGGCCTGGCGGCCTCGCTCAGCGGAGCGCTCTATCCCGAGTTGGCGATCCGCAGCCAGCAGCTGCAACTGGATGGAGAGGCGTGGAAGCACTGGCCCCTGGTGCCCGATCTGCTCGGCACCCAGGCGCCGCTGCGGGGAGATCTGCGTCTCAGTGGCGCCACCGTCAGCCCTGAGCTGTCGCTTCGCTTCGATCAGGCGCGCAATCCCCTGCTGGAGCGCTGGTCCCTGCGGGCCGACTGGAGCGCCAAGGCCGGCGAGTTGCGGCTTGCGCACTTCCGCAGTCCGCAGCTGCAGGCCACGGCGGCCTTGCCGCTGGCCCTGGCCGGTGGCGGTCTCAAGCTCGGAGATCTGGCAGCTCAGCTCAGTCTTGAGGCTTTTCCGCTCGCTCGCGTTGGGCCCCTGTTGGGCACCACGATGGATGGCACCCTGTCCGCCTATGGCGGTGTTGGCGGTCCATTGACCGCTCTCCGCCCCGATCTGCAGCTCCAGCTCACGGATCCACGGGCCGGCACCCTGCGTTTGCTGGAAACCTGGCGTGGTCGGTTTGAAGGCCGGGTGGGTGGTGGCGGCCGGCTGCAGATGGCGTCGGTGGAGTCCCTGCTTCCCGGCCGCCTGGAGGCCAGCCTTGGCGCCAATTGGTTGCCCACCCAGGTACGCCTGACCCGCCGTCAGGGGGTGCTGAGCCTGGAGGGCACACCCGCGTCGTACCAATGGCGTGCCGATGGCATGAGCCTGGATGGTCTGGAGCTGGCGCTTCCCCCCAAGGGGCGTTTTGAGGGGCTCTATGGCCGCATCAGCGGGCGTGGCAGCCTCGGCCTGCAGCCTCTGGCCATGGATGGCTCTGTGACGCTCGACTCCCCCGGACTGATGGGGCTGCAGTTGCGTCAGGCCATCCTGCAGGCCCGCTACCGCAACGAGCGCTTTGACCTGAGCGGTGAGTTGCTGCCGCCGGATACGGGGCAGATGCTGCTGGAGGCGAAGGGACGGTTGGGCGGTGCACTCGATGCCCATCTCGAGGCCCGTGGCTTGAGTGCCCGCTGGCTCACCAGTGGAGCCCTGAGCCTGCCGCAGCTTGCAGAGGATGCACCGCCGGCTCGGGGGCGGGCCAGCGATCTTGGCACCCTCCTGATCAACACCTTCGGTGGCTCCATCGACGGTCAGTTGCGGGCCTTGCGGGAGATTCAGGCCAGCCTGCGGCAGCAGGCGTTGTCCAAGCGCAGCGACAGCCAATTCCATCCCGAAGACCTGCGCGGCCAGCTGGATGCGGTGCTCGATCTCACCGGGCCCAACCTGGCGGATCTCAACCTCGATCTGAAGGCGCGTGGCCATCTCTGGGTGGAGGGCGACGACGAGGACAGGGCGCTGCAGATCGAACCCTTCATCGCCACTCTTAACGGACCGATCCAATCCGGCGAAGGACGCTTTGCACTCGAGCATCTGCCCTTCACACTCCTGGCTCTGGTCGCCCCGGTGCCGCCGGCGCTGCAGGGGGCTCTCGGGCTCTCCGGCAGCTACCGCCTCGGCCGTGGCCTTCCTGATCTGAGCACGGATCTCCAGCTGGAGGATGCCCGGGTGGGGCGTCATCGCCTCAGCCTTGAACGCGGTCAGATCAACCTCGAGGAAGGGGCCCTGCGCCTTGATCTGGCCCTGATCAGCGATGGGGCCCAGGACCCGGTCACCGTGATCGGCCAGGTGCCGCTCGATCCCTCCAAAGAGCTGGATGTGCGTGTGGTGAGCCGTGGCGATGCCCTGCGCTTCCTGACCGGATTCACGGATGATCAGGTCGCCTGGACTGGGGGCGATACCAATCTGCGTCTGTTGCTGCGCGGCCCGCTCAGCGCCCCTGAGGCCAATGGCTTCATCGTGGTGAAGCAGGGGCGTTTCACGATCCAGAAGCAGGTGATCAGCGACCTGAACACCGCGATCGTGTTCGACTTCAACCGACTGGAGGTGCAATCCCTCAGCGCCCGCGTCGGCTCCCAGGGGGAATTGCTTGGCTCCGGCGCCCTGGCCCTGTTCTCGCCCGTACCGGAGCCAAAGCCGCTGGCGGTGACCCTTCAGAAGGCACGGATCAAGCTGCCCATCGCCGATGTGGCGGTGGCGGCCGATCTGAAGGTGCGCGGTGCCCTGATTCAGCCGCAGTTGTCGGGAGATCTGACGATCGACAACGGCACGGTCAAACCGGCTCGCTCGATGTTTGTGAAGCCAGCGTCGCTGACCGCCTCGGCCGCTTCATCGCCTGCCTCCCCGGCGACCACTGCCATGGCCCAACCGGTCACGGCCGACACCCTGCTGGAGGAAAACTGGAACTTCCAGCAGCCGCTGGTGCTGCTGGGGCCGGATGTGGAAGCGAGCAGCAGTCGCTCCCTGCGCGCCTCCCTGCCCAATCTCCCCGCGATCCGTTTCGATCGGTTCCAACTGCGTCTCGGCCCCAAGCTGCGGGTCACGGTGGAACCTGTGGCCAGTTTCAGCACCGCCGGTCGGCTCACGCTCAATGGTGCGCTCGACCCCAGTCTTCAGTTGCGGGGGGTGGTGCAACTGCTGTCCGGCCGCGTGTCGTTGTTCACCACCACCTTCAACCTCGATCGCCGCGCCCCCAACGTGGCCGTGTTCACGCCATCGCAGGGATTGATTCCCTACGTGGATGTGGCGCTCAACAGCCGGGTCTCCGACAGCATCAGTGTGGGCACCGGCAGCAACGCCGTGTCGACCAATGTGTTTGACACCAATGGCACCGGCAACCTGGGCGTTGGCGGCCAACTGCGCCTGGTGAAGGTGATGCTCACGGCGACGGGGCCGGCCGATCGCCTGGCCGACAACATCCAGCTGCGCAGTTCCCCACCGATGCCCAGGGCCCAGCTGCTGGGTCTGATCGGCGGCAACTCCCTCGCCGGCTTGACCGGTGCTGGTGGTGGTGCGGCACTTGCTGCCGTTCTCGGTCAGTCGTTGCTCTCGCCGGTGATCGGTTCCCTCACCGATGCCTTCAGTCAGCGGCTGCAATTTGCCGTGTATCCCACCTACATCACGCCTGAGGTGCAGGATGAGAATGAGCGGGTCTCCGGTCAGGTGCCGCCGCAGCTGGCCGTGGTCACCGATGTGGGCGTGGACCTCACCGATCGCTTCAATTTCTCCGTGCTGGCCGCCCCCAATCGCAACGACATTCCGCCCCAGGGAACCTTGACGTATCAGATCAGTCCCAACCTCAATCTCTCCGGTTCGGTGGATACCCAGGGCACCTGGCAGAGCCAGTTCCAGGTGTTTGTTCGCTTCTGAGCCCCATGAAGGCCTCAAGCCAGCAGGTGATCGGAGTCGATCTCGGTGGCACCGGCATCAAGCTCGCCCGGTTTGATCGCGCCGGCCAGCTCCTCGCTGAACAGCACATCGCCACCCCCCAGCCTGCGGTGCCGGGCGCCGTCTGCATGGCCCTGTGCGAGGCGATTGAAGCGCTCGATCCCGATCGCTGCGCCGCCGTGGTGGGCATCGGTCTGCCGGGGCCGATGGATGCGGCGGCCCGGGTGGCGCGGGTGTGCATCAACCTGCCGGGTTGGCAGGAGGTGCCGTTGGCCGAATGGCTGGAGCCGCAGCTGCAGCGTCGGGTCACCCTGGCCAACGATGGCAACTGCGCCCTGGTGGGCGAGGCCTGGCAGGGGGCGGCACGCGGTTGCGGCGATGTGGTGCTGCTCACCCTCGGCACCGGCGTCGGCGGCGGGGTGATGCTGGCAGGCCGCCTGTTCACGGGCCACAACGGAGCCGCTGCCGAGCCGGGCCTGATCGGCATTGATCCCAATGGCCCCCCCTGCAACAGCGGCAATCGGGGGTCGCTCGAGCAATACGCCAGCATCGCCGCCTTGCGCCGCCTCTGGGATGGGGAGCCGGAGGAGCTCAATCGCCGTGCCTGCGCCGCGGACCCCGAGGCCCTGGCGGTGTGGGAGCGCTATGGGCGCACCCTTGGCGTTGGCATCAGCTCCCTGGTGTATGTGTTCACGCCTCAGCGGGTGCTGCTGGGTGGGGGGTTGGCCGCGGCAGCCAAGCATTTCCTGCCGGCTGTGCGTCGAGAAGTGGTCCTCCGCGTGCAGGCGGTGAGTCGGGAGGGGCTGGAGATCCGCGCCTGTGAGCTGGGAAATGGCGCTGGACGTCTTGGTGCCGCCCGCCTGGCCATCGATCGACTGCTCCCGGCCGCCTGACCCGCCGGACGGGATGATGCTGAGCAGATGTCGCCCCAGCCCATGACTCCTCAGGGTGTGCCCGAACCGTCGCCTGAACTGCTGCGGTTGGCGACCGATGTGCGCCGGGCCGCCACAGCCCTGGGGCAGACCGATGATGGCCAACGGCAGCAGGCCCTGGAGGCGATGGCCGCTGCGTTGGAGCGCCACGCCGAGTCGATCGTGGCGGCGAATCAGCAGGATCTTGAGCAAGCCATGGCCGAAGGCCTGGCCCAGGCACTCGTGGCCCGTCTCAAGCTGGATGCCGGCAAACTGGCCGGCGCCATCGATGGCGTGCGCCAGGTGGCGGCGCTGCCCGATCCCCTCGGTGTGCGTCAGCTGCATCGGGAGCTGGATGAGGGGTTGGTGCTGGAGAGGGTCAGCGTGCCCCTCGGCGTGCTGGGGGTGATCTTTGAGGCGCGACCGGATGCGGTGATTCAGATTGCGTCTCTGGCGATCCGCTCCGGCAACGGGGCGATTCTCAAAGGGGGCAGTGAGGCGAACCGCACCAACCGCGCCGTGATCGAAGCCCTGCAGGAGGGGCTCGGCGCTGCCGAGGTCGACACGACGATTGCGGCCGATGCCCTGGCCTTGCTCACCACCCGCCAGGAGAGCCTGGCATTGCTGCGCCTCGATGGATTGGTGGATCTGATCATTCCCCGCGGCAGCAATGCGCTGGTGCGCTTCATCCAGGACAACACCCGCATCCCCGTGCTCGGCCACGCGGACGGCGTCTGCCATCTGTACGTCGATGCCCAGGTGGACGTGCCCCAGGCGGTGCGGATCGCCATCGACAGCAAAACCCAGTACCCCGCAGCCTGCAACGCGATCGAGACCCTGCTGGTGCATCAGGACAGTGCTCCGGCGTTTCTCGCCGCGGCCGTGCCGGCGTTGGAAGCCGCGGGCGTGCGTCTGCGGGGCGATTCCCGCAGTCAGGCCCTCGGCGTGGCGGAGGCGGCCACAGAGGACGACTGGGATCGGGAGTACCTCGATCTGATCCTTTCGGTGCGGGTGGTCAGCGATCTGGAGGAGGCGTTGGAGCACATCCGTCGCCATGGCTCACGCCATACCGAGGCCATCGCCAGCCAGGACGGGGCCACCGCCGAACGGTTTCTGCGGGCGGTGGACAGTGCCGGTGTCTATCACAACTGCTCCACCCGTTTCGCCGACGGGTTCCGCTACGGCTTCGGTGCGGAGGTGGGCATCAGCACCCAGACCCTGCCGCCGCGCGGGCCGGTTGGCCTGGAGGGGCTGGTGACCTATCGCTATCGCCTGCGCGGTGATGGCCATGTGGCCGCCGATTTCGCCGAAGGCCGTCGTCGTTTCAGCCACCGCGATCTGGAGGCATGAACGACGCGATCCACATCCAGGATCTGCGCGTGTGGGCCCATGTGGGCGTGCTGGAGCGGGAACGCCTGGAAGGGCAATGGTTCAGCCTTGATCTGACCCTCCTGGTGGATTGTCAGGCGGCGGCCCGATCCGACGCCCTCACTGACACAGCCGACTACAGCCTGGCGGTGCAGGCGGTGCAGACGCTGGCGTCGGAGCTCCGCTGCCGCACCATCGAGCACTTCAGTGAAAGGGTGTTGGAGCGTCTGGCCGATCTCTATGGTGCGGTGCCGATGCGCGTGTTGCTGCGCAAAACCAAACCGCCGATTCCAGGATTCAGCGGTACGGTTGCGGTCGAACGGCACCGGCATTGGCCGGCTCCTCGGTGAACGGCTCGGTGAAACAGCCCAGACCCCTCGTGCTGGTGCACGGTCTCTGGGATACGCCCCACCTGTTCCATCGACTGGTGCGGCAGCTGGAGGACCACCGGGTGCCTCTGCTGGTGCCCCATCTACCCCACCGCCTTGGCGCGATCCCCCTGCGCAGCCTCGCCGAGCAGTTGGATGGTCACATCCAGGCCCAGTGGGGTGCGGATCGCCCGATCGACATCCTCGGCTTCTCGATGGGGGGAATCATCAGCCGTGTGTGGTTGCAGGAGCTGGGCGGTGCCAGCCGCACCCATCGCTTCATCAGCGTCGGCAGCCCCCAGCGCGGCACGCTGACGGCGCAGTGGATTCCCCGGTGGTTGTTTGCAGGTCTGGCCGACATGAAGCGGGGCAGTCGTCTGCTGCGGCACCTCAATGCGGATCCCTCCAGCCTCCGCCGCCTTGCGTGCGCCAGTTTCTATTGCCGCTGGGATCTGATGGTGTTTCCTGGATGGCAGGCCGTGTTGCCCCTCGGGACGCAGCACGCGGTTCCGGTGCTGACCCACCAGCAGCTGATGGCCCATCCCCGGGCCCTCGAGCTGCTCACTCAAACGATTCTCAGCGATTGAGTGACAGGTTTGGTGGCGGTTGCCACCATTGATTCACTCCCCCCCGTCGTTTGAGCCAATGTGCTTTTCGGCTTCCGCCAGTTTCACCGCCTCTGCGGTGCTGATGCCTCTGGGTTTGTACTCCCACCATCTGGCCTCTCGTCATGAACGCCCGGATTACAAACCTCTGGCCTTGGTGCCCTTCTTCTTCGGGGTGCAGCAGTTCGTGGAGGGCTTGGAGTGGACCGCGCTCGATCGCGGCGGAATTGAACCACTCGCCACGGCAGCTGCCTTGGGATTTCTCTTTTTCGCCTACTGCTTCTGGATGATCTGGATCCCCTGGAGTGCCTGGTCGATCAGTCGAAGCACCGATTCCAAGGGGCTCCAGCATCGATTGAAATGGGTGGCGATCGTCGCCACAGTGATTGGCGTTGGTTTCTATCTACCGGTGCTGTTTAATCCTCCGGCTGTGCAGCCCGCCGTGCACAGCACCGGGCGCCTGCTTTACGACGTCTCCAACCTGGGCAGCATTGTTCACAACTTCCTCAACACCGAGCCTGTTGGGCAGCTCACCTACTGGGCCTTTATCGTGCTGCCCTTGATCGCCCTCAATGACCGAGCCGTGAAGCTGTTTGGGGTGCTGATCTTCGTCTCGATCTTCCTTACCTGGCTCACCTACAGCGCCACCTTCAATTCCGTGTGGTGCTTCTACTGCGCCGTGCTCTCGATTGTGGTGCTCTGGATTGTGAATCGGCCGCACCTGCGTCGTGCCTGACACCATGCTGCAAGGCATCAGTGCTGGGCTTGCCGGCATGGGTGAGCTTCTCGTTGAACTGGATGTTGGTGTTGGATTGCTGGTGGGCGTCGGTGCCTCCATGTCGGCCTCCCACCTGTTCGCTCTCTTGGCGAATCGGTTGCGTCCGCGGCAGATCCTGTTTCACATGGTGGTGGATACGTTGGTGCTCAGCCTGGCGTTCCTGATCGGCATCGTCAGCCATAGCCTGATGCTCACCCTGGTGGCGGGGGTTCCCTTGCAGCCAATCGCCTTCGGGAACCGCATGGGTGTGGCCCTCTGGCCCGGGCTGTTTTATGTGCTCGTTGCGGCGCCTTACATCAGCGATCTGATCGCCGTCACCCTGCTGGCATGGGTGCATCTGAATGTGCTGGTGCTTCTCCAGGCGGTCTATGGCGTGCCCCTCGAGAAAGGGCTGATCATCAGCCTGCCGGGTTATGTGCTGTCGTTGATCCTGATCGGCTTGCTCTTCGCCCAGCGTTGGCGTGCCAGCTACAACACCCTGGCGCGGGAAGTGGCGTCCCTCTCCTGATTCTCTGCCGTCAACGGAAGCTCTTCTCATGACTGGCGCCACCTCGGCGATTCAACATCATCGCAACCATCTGCGTTTCAGTCGGCGCCTGGTGGTGGTCGTGCTGGTCATCGTTGCTGTGCTGGGCCTGCTCAGTGTCAACGCTCTGCGCCATGACGCCTCGCTGATTTTTCGTCGCGAGGTGTTGGAGGAAGTCACCGGGATGAGTGTGGCGGTCGTGTTGATCGTTGTTGCTCTCACCGGCATGTATTCGGTGATGGCGGATTTTGTTTTCTGGGAAGGTTGGCAGCAGGGCCTTCCCGATCCCTCCCATCTGTTTGAAAGCTCCGAAGCGACCGAGTCTCCCCATCGTCACTTTGTGGTGTATCTCGACGGCATTCACCAGAGCGAGGAGAGTCATCCGCCTCGCGTCAGTGACTTTCTCGATGTGCTCCAGCAGGGCATCGCTGACGACATGCTGCTGGTGAAGGGGATCGAGGCCTACACGATCATGCCGGTGGGCTTGCGCGCCTCGTCGTATTCGCAGTGGTTCTGGCAGCGTTTATTCGCCCTGCAGGAGCAGCATCCGATTGGCCTGATCCGTTTTCTCTGCGCCTTTTTCGTGCAGGCCAACAATGTGATCAAGGTGGGGATTTCCTCTGATCGCCGCTACGGCCCGGTGATGAATTACGAGCTGGCGCTCAAAATCGCCAGGCGCCTGGAGGGGCTTGGTTTCCATCCCTCCCGGGCCTCGCGGGTGGTGCTGGTGGGCTATAGCGGTGGCGGAGAGATGGCGATCGGAACGGCGGCCATGCTGCAGAAGATCTGCCATGTGCCGGTGCAGGTGATCACCGTTTGTGGTGTGTTCAGTGGCAATGGCGATCTCACCAGCGTCGACCATGTGGCGATGGTGGTGGGCAGCCGGGATCCGGTGGCGGCGCTCGGCCGTATCGCCTATCCGGGGCGTTTGTTTTTGCTTCCCCTCTCCAACTGGAACCGTTGGCAGCGAACGCGCTCCTTGCATCGCTACAGCATTGATGGCATGAGTCACAACGGTGATTCGGGCCCGTTCAGCGACCACTACCGCGGCAAGGTGGTGGCGGCGATCTGCCGCGAACTGGAGCTCACAACGGATCGCTGAGGGACGTCTCAGCGGCGGCTTCGCCGTTGAGCGCGCGCACGCACACAAAAGGAGAGTGGGTCGGCAGGCTGCGGATCAGGCGGGCTTCGGCGCGCAGGGCCGCTTCGCCCTGCAGGCTCAGGTCCTGGGGCAGGCGTTGGAGGGCGTCGCGGTAGCGCTCCACCGCCTCATCGCCGTGGCTGGTGCTGGCCGTGCTCAGGCCAGTGTTCAGCAGCCGCTCCAGTTGCTGCGCCAGCCGCTCTCGCCAGATTCCCCCCAGGGTGAGGGGAAACAGCGTGCTGCGGCCCGTCAGGGCCTGCTCCAGCAGGGCGGTGGAATCGATGCAGAAGCCGAGAGCGCCATAGCCACCGAAACGGAGCTGGCCCGCGGCGGCGGTGCTGTTGTGCACTGCCGCCATCAGATCGCAGAGATCGAGAGCAAGGTCGAGGTGCTCGGCTTCAAAGGCTGGGCCGGGGTAAGCGACGGTGCCATTGCCGCGGTCGTTCTGCCAGGGCCGGTCGAGATCGTTCATCGCTGCCCAGCCGTTCAACCCTTCGCTGCCCTGGTAGTACTGCAACAGCACAGGCTCCGCCGCTTCAGGTGGCTGCAGTTCCAGCTCCAGGCAGCAGTGGGGGAGCAAGGATTCGATCTCCAGGCCATGGCGCAGCAGTCCGGTGCGATACGGAAGGGCCAGGGGGATCTGGTGCCAGGTGCCGTCTTCAGCGGCTGTGCTGGCACCCAGCCCGAAACTGGCCACGCTGGAGCGCACCCTGGCCCTGGCGGACCAGCCGCGGCTGCGCAGCAACGCCATCAGGGCCGCAGTGCTGACGACCCCTTCAAACTGAAAGGGTTCCACCGCCGCAGCCGTGGCACCGCGAGCAGCATCCGGCAGGCGGTTGGCGCTGAGGGCGTTGAACACCTGGGCGAGCAAGCGGTTGGCCTGGCGGCAATGGGCAGGTTGCAGGGGGGCCAGCCCCTGGTTGTGCCAGGTGAGGCCGGCGCCGAGGCTGCGCAGGTTCGGGGCTGACATGGATCCGGCCTTGGCGGGTGGCCATGGGGTGGGTTCCATGGCCGGCTGGTGGGCAAGCTCCTGCCACTGCTGCAGCGATTGGGGCAGGGCCTGGCGCGAACCATCCTCGGGGTTCACCACCTGCCGTGCCGTCCAGCGGCTGAGCGCCGTGGTGCCCGCGGCGTTGTCGGGGTCGCCGGCGGGCAGGAGATGCTGCAGATCATCGGCCAGCGCCGCCAGCAGGGTGGGGCTGACCAGCCCTTCCTCCAGCAGGGAGCCCAGGCCGCGCAGTTTTTCCGGAAGGGCGGCCGGGGCCAGTCGCCAGCCCCTGGGCAGCATGGCGAGCAGGGGAATCAGTCGGCGTTGATGCAGTCCCTGCAATAGCTCACGCAGAAAAGCATCGCGCTGGATCCCCCGGCGGAGCCAACTGTCCTCGAGCACCGCAGGGAAGGGCAGCAGCGGAGCCAGCGCCGTTCGGTCCTCCTCGCGCGCCCCCCATTGGCCGGAGAGCGCCAGCAGGTCAGCCATGGCTGGTGACCAGGCCGGAATGGCGAATCAGGGCCTCGGTGCTGGCGGCGCGGCCACGGAAGGCTTCATAAACCGCCGCTGGTGAGAGGCTGCCGCCGAGGCTGAGCACGGTGCTGCGGAAGCGCTCTCCCGTGGCGCTCACCTGGTCATCGAGATCGAGACCCGCTTCCTCAAAGGCGGCGAAGGCATCGGCGCTGAGCACCTCGGCCCATTTGTAGGAGTAGTAACCGGCGGAATAGCCCCCCGCAAAGATGTGGCTGAAGGCGCAGAGAAAGCGGTCCTCGGCAATCGGTGGGATCACCGTGGTGGTGGTGGCGATCTGGCGCCGCATCTGATCTGGGCTGATGCCGAGCTCTGGGGTCCAGCTGCTGTGCAGCCGCAGATCGGTGAGGGCGAAGTGCACCTGCCGCAGGGTGCTGAAGCCGGTCATAAAGGTGCGGGATCGCTTCAGCTTCTCGAAGTCGGCGTCCGGAAGCGGTTCACCCGTCTGCCAGTGCCGGGCCATGCCCATCAGGGTGGGGCGATCCAGGCACCAGTTCTCCATGAACTGACTCGGCAGCTCCACCGCATCCCATTCCACGTTGTTGATCCCCGCCGCCTGGGGGTGCTCCACCGTGGTGAGCATGTGCTGCAGGCCATGGCCGAACTCGTGGAAGAGGGTCTCCACCTCCTCGAAGCTCATCAGGCTCGGGCTGCTGTCGGTTGGCGGGGTCTGGTTGCAGATCAGGTACGCCACTGGCGTGATCCAGCCCCCCTGGCCGTCGGGTTGTCGGTTGAGGCATTCGTCCATCCAGGCCCCACCGCGCTTGCTGCCCGGCCGGCTGTAGGGATCGAGATAGAAGGCGGCCAGCGGCGAGCCATCCCGCTCGAGCACCCGGAAGAAACGCACATCGGGGTGCCAGATCGGCGCTTCGCCATCGGCAGCCGTGATCCGGATCCCGAACAGGCGCTCGCAGAACGCAAACAAGCCGTCGAGCACCTGGGGCAGCGGGAACCAGGGGCGCAGGGCCTCCTGGTTGAGGTCGAAGCGTTCCTGACGCAGCTTTTCGGCCCAATAGCTCACATCCCAAGGGGCGAGCGCGTCGGCTTCGGCGGCTCCATGGCGCCGGGCACAGGCCTGAAGATCCTTCAGCTCACGGCAGGCGGTGGGGTAGGCGGCCGTCCGCAGCTCCTCGAGCAGGGCTTCCACAGCTGGCACATCTTCAGCCATCTTGCCGGCGAGGCTCAGTTCGGCCCAATGGGCATAGCCGAGGCGCTGGGCCTGCTGCTGGCGCAGTTCCAGGATCTCCTGGATCAAGGGGGTGTTGTCGAGCTCCCCGCTGCTGGCCCGGCTCACATGGGCCTGGTAGAGCGTCTCGCGGAGCTGCCGATCATCGGCATGGCTGAGCACGGGGATGTACCGCGGCATGTCGAGCCCCAGGCGCCAGGGGCCGCGTTCCGCCGTGGCCTCACTGCCATCCGCATGACGATCACCCGCTTCTCGGGCTGCTTGCGCCAGGGCCTGGCGGGCCCGCTCGGGGAGGCCAGCGATGCGGCTGGGATCCTCCACCACCAGATGCCAGGCCTGGGTGGCGTCGAGCACGTGGTTGCCGAACTGGGTGGAGAGTTCGGCAAGTCGCTCACTGGCTGCGTTGAAGGCGGCCTGGCGGTCGCCGCGCAGGCCGACGCCCCGCTGCTGCATCGAGAGCAATTCGGACGCCAGGATCCGTTGCTGGGTGTGATCGAGGGGTTCGGATGGCCGCTGCTGCAGAGCCTCGAGGGCCTGATGCAGGCTGCGGCTCTGACCGAGGCGATTGCTGAACCGCACCACGTCGGCCTGCTGGGAGGCGTGGGCATCGCGCAGCTCGGGAGAGTTGCAGACCGCGTTGAGGTGGGTCACCACACCCCAGCTCCAACGCAACTGCTCGCCGATCCGATGCAGGGGTGGCATCACCCTGTCCCAGCCCAGGGGGGTGCCCGCGGCCAGGGCGGCATCGAGGCTGGTCTCCAGGGCGGCAAACTGGTCGGAGAGCCGCTGCAGCAACTGGGGAATCAGCGTTTCCACCTGCTCGGGTGTGATCGCCTCGTAGTCGGGGTACCCCCAGCCCGCGAGCAGGGCCGGATCGCGGCTTTCAGGCATGGCGTCAGCCCAGGGGTAACAGGGAGCTCAGGGCCATCAGGCTATGGCCGGAGAGGGTTTCGGCGAGGGCGTCGGTGGAGGCCTCGTAGACATCCATGGCGACCCGGGGCCAGATGCCGATGGTGAGGGTGGGCACCAGCAGGGTGAGGCCGATTACCAACTCCCTGGGGCTCATGTCGTCGACGAAGGCGAGAGCGGGGATGCGCGGCCCGAAGAAAACCCGACGACAGAGGGAGAGCAGGTAGATCGGGGTGAGCACGAGGCCGATGGCAGCCACTACCACCGTGATCACCCGGAAGAGGGTGGTGAACTGCTCCTGACTGGTCACCCCCAGGAAGATCGTGATTTCACTGATGAAGCCGCTCATGCCGGGCAGGGCGAGCGAGGCCAGGCAGCTTGTCAGGAAGAAGGCGAAGGTGATCGGCAGCACCTTGGCCAGCCCTCCCATGTTGGGGATGGAGAGGGTTTTGGTGCGTTCGTAGAAGCTGCCTGTGATGAAGAACATGGCCGCGGCGATCAGGCCATGGCTGATCATCTGCAGCATGGCGCCACTGAGGCTGAGGGCATCGACGGCACCGATGCCGAGGAGCACAAAGCCCATGTGGCTCACGGAGCTGCAGGCAATGCGGCGCTTGACGTTGTCTTGCGCGAAGGCGTTGAGGGCGCCGTAGATGATGTTGACGATGCCCAGGATGATCAAGGCCGGGGCCAGGGTGAGATGGACCTCCGGCAGCATCTGCACGTTGAAGCGCAGCAAGGCATAGCCGCCCATCTTGAGCAGAACGCCCGCCAGCAGCATCGACACCGGTGCGTTCGCTTCACCATGGGCATCCGGCAACCAGGTGTGCAGAGGGAACATCGGCAATTTCACGCCGAAACCCACCAGGAATCCGAGGTAACAGAGGAGGCCGAAGCTGCCGCCTGGGGAGCGCTGGGCCAGTTCGGTGAGATTGAGGCTGAAGCTGTCGCCGGAGAGAGCCAGGGCCAAGCCGCTGATCAGGATCAGCAGCGAAGCGAGAGCGGTGTAGAGGATGAATTTGGTGGCGGCGTACTGACGGTTCTGACCACCCCAGATGGCGATCAGCAGATACACCGGCACCAGTTCAAGTTCCCAGGCCAGGAAGAAGAGCAGGAAGTCCTGGGAGAGAAACACCAGCGCTTGGGCTGACGCCTGCACCAGCAGCAGGCCGAAATAAAGATTGGATTTGTGGCGCACCTTCCAGCTGGCACACACCGAGAGCAATGTGACCAGTCCACTCAGCACCACCAGGGGCATGGAGAGGCCATCGGCACCCAGGGACCACTCCAGGCCGATCACCGGCAGCCAGTTGACCCGTTCCACCAGCTGGAGCCCGCCATCGAGGCGGTCGTAGAGCCGGCTGAAGACGGCGAGCATCAGCCCGAAATCGATCGCCAGCACCGTGACGGCGAGGTTGCGCGGCCAGGGCGAGGGGTGATCGTCATCCCCAGATAACAACGGCATCACCAGGGCCGTGGCCGCTGGCAGCAGCACGATCAGAGATAACCAGGGAAAGGCTTCCGGAGACGCAACCGTCAGAGGCAGGTTGGCGTCCATGGCAGCAACAAGATTGTGATTGAACTTATCAGCACCTGGGGGGTGCCTGGGTACATCTACCCAGGCTGTTTCGGTTGCCAGTGACTGCCCGTGGTCTGCAGGTTCAGCAGGGGTGCACGGCTTGCCACCCCCTCCGCTTCCCAGGCGCGCACCATCGCCTCGCTGACGGCGGCGCCGTTCTCCTCGGTGCAGAGCGCCAGGATGCTCGGGCCGGCCCCGCTGATGGCGCAACCCCAGGCCCCCGCCTGAATCGCCGCTTCGCGCACCGCCTGGCCCCCCTTGATCAGGCGCCAGCGATAGGGCTCATGCAGGCGGTCGTGCAGGCCATCGGCGATCAGGTCGCCGTTGCCGGTGCGCAGGCCCTGGAGGAGCAGGGTGAGGGCGCCGAGGTTGACCACGGCGTCGGCCACGGGGATCGTCTTCGGCATCGCCCGCCGCGCTTCGCTGGTGCTGAGACGGATCGCCGGGATCGCCACCACCGCCTTCACGCTCGCCAGCCATTCGCAACGCACCACGCGCCAGCGCTGCGAGGCAGCTTTGGCGGTCATGCACAGACCGCCTAGCAGGGAGGGCACCACGTTGTCGGGATGGCCTTCGATGTCGATCGCCAGCTCCAGCAGCTTCTCCCGGCTCAGGGGTTCTCCCACCAGGGCGTTGGCCCCCACCAGGCCGGCCACGATCGCCGTGGCGCTGCTCCCCAGGCCCCGCGCCGGAGGCACGGCCAAACGCACCCTCGCCTCCAGGGCCACCGGCTCCTCGCCAGCGGCTTTCCAGACGCGCTGGGCGGCGCGATACACGAGGTTCTCCGGGCCGCCACGGAGGTGATTGCCCTCCTGGCCTTCGATGATCAGCTCAAAGCGCTCGCCGTTGCCTTCGATCCGGCGCATGCTGAAGCGATTGTTCAGATCGAGGGCTGCACCGAGACAATCAAACCCCGGGCCGATGTTGGCCGTTGTGGCAGGCACGTCCACCACCACCGTTTGGCCGATGCGCGGCTGCACCATCCCTGCTGTCCTATTTGGGCCAGTGTCTCACCCGGCCGTCAGTCCCCCTGCAGATCCCGGGCGCGGCAGGCGGCACTGAACAGGCCGGCATTCGGATCGATTACCGCCCGGATCGGCAGGCTTTCCAGGAATGAACGGAAGCGTCCCTTGCGGCGCAGCGGTTCCAGAAAGCGTTCGGAGCGGAGCCCTTCCAGGTTTTTCTCAGCGGTGCCACCCCCCACCCAGAGCCCGCCGCGGCAGAGCTCCTGCAAGGCCAGATCCCCGGCCGCGGAGCCGTAGGCCCCCAGCCAGAGTGTGAGCGCGTCCTGGGCCAGCGGATCCCCTGCAGCTGCCGCCCGGCCCGTGTGGGCGGGAAGGTCCTCGTGGCCGGGCTGGTCGGCCCCGATCGTTCGCCAGGCTCGCGCCTGGGCCTGAAGGGGATGGTCCTCGTTGCCCTGGCGCTGCAGGAGCCAGTGCATCACATGGCCGAGGCCGGTGCCGCTCACGATCCGTTCCACCGAGAGGCGATCCAGCTCCAGGTCGGCCATCAGCCAGCGGCTGAGCTCCCACTCCGCCTCGGTGCGGGGAGCGAACTCCCGGTGGCCGCCTTCGCTCGGCAGGGCGATCCAACCCTCCGGGCCGGGTAGACCGCGGGCCATCCCCAGGCCGGTTCCCGCCCCGAGAATCGCCACCGGACCCTGGCTGGCCTGCCCCTCCTGGAGCATCACCTGCTGGTTGGCACTGAAGTGGGGCAGCCCGTGGATGAGCACGGCGAAATCGTTCACCAGCTCCAGTCGCTCCAGGCCGGTGGCGGCGCAGAGTGAGGTTTCCTGCACCAGCCAGGGCAGGTTGGTGAGCTTGGCCTGACCCTGTTGCACGGGGCCGGCCACGGCGATGCAGCTGGTGGCGGGTCGGGCCAGATCCGCTGGCATCTCCTCCAGAAAGTGCACCAGCATCGCGTCCAGGGAGGGCCATTCCGCTGAGGCGTAGCGGTGTCCATGCAAGGCCTGGAGCTGGCCCTCCACCGTGCTGAAGAGGGACAGCAGGGTTTTGGTTCCCCCTAGATCACCGGCCAGGAAGGTCGTGGGTGCCATGGGTCCGGTTGGATCCGTTCCCTCCAAGGCTGATCAGCGGGGCTCCAAACGGCAAGCCTTTGCTCAGCCCGCGAAGCAATCGAGCGGGAGCGGCCCCCAGGTGCTGCCGGAGCCTTCGCCGTTGTGCCGATGTCCGGTGATCAGCACGCCCTCCCCCAAGCCGCTCTCCTGGCGGAGCCGCACGGTGCCGTTGGCTTGATTCGCCTTGAGAAACACGCCGTCGCCCGGCGCGAGTGCCTCGTCCTGCACCTGCATCGGCTCCCAGCCGCAGGCCGCCTCGAGTTGGCGCAGGCTTCGCAGCGCCTGTTCCGCATCGGCGGCCATCACGCCCACGGTGAACCAGTCAAACGCGGCCATGGCCTCACACAGTTCCTGGCATAAGGCCAGGCGCTGGGCCGGCCCAAGGCTGGGAGCCGTGCGCAGCAGGGCCAGATCCTTGAGATGGCGGATGGGGGTGGACGTCATCAGCCGGGGTTGAGGGGAAGGGAGGCGAGACGCTCCTGATTGGCCTGGCTGGCCGCCTCGATCAGGGCCTTGCGGTTCACCGAACCCAGGTCGCCGTCGCGGCGGCTGCGCAGGCTCACGCTGCCCTGTTCAGCTTCCTTGGCGCCGATCACGGCCAGCAGGGGGATCTTCATCTGTTCGCCGGTGCGGATCAACTTGCCCAACCGTTCACCGCTGCGATCCACCGTGGCCCGGATGCCAGCGGCCCGGAGCTGGTCGCTGAGCTGCTGGGCATCCGCCAGCACCTCATCGGTGACGGGCAGCAGTCGGATCTGCTCCGGTGCCAGCCAGAAGGGAAAGTCGCCGGCGTAGTTCTCCGTCATGATTCCGAAGAAGCGCTCGAGCGAGCCGAAGATCGCCCGGTGGATCATGATCGGGCGCTGTTTGCTGCCGTCGGCGGCGACGTAGTCGAGAGCAAACCGTTCCGGCAGGTTGAAATCGAGCTGGATCGTGGAGCATTGCCACATCCGACCGATCGCATCCTCGATTTTCAGATCGATCTTGGGGCCGTAGAAGGCACCGCCACCGGCATCGACCTTGTAAGCCCAGCCCTTGCGCTCAAGAGCCTCGATCAGTCCTTGGGTCGCCAGGTCCCAGACGGCGTCGTCACCGATGGATTTCTCCGGACGGGTGGAAAGGTTGATCTCGTAGTTGCGGAAATCGAAGGCGGAGAGGATCGTTTCGGTGAGGTTGAGGATTCGCAGGATCTCATCACTGATCTGCTCGGGCAGGCAGAACACATGGGCGTCGTCCTGGGTGAAGCCCCGCACGCGCATCAGGCCGTGCATGACCCCGGGGCGCTCGTAGCGGTACACCGTTCCCAGTTCGGCCCAGCGAATCGGCAGTTCGCGATAGCTGCGCAATCGGCTGGCGTAGGTCAGCACATGGAACGGGCAGTTCATCGGCTTGAGCTGGTATTCCCGTTCGTCGACCTGCATGGGGCCGAACATGCTCTCGCTGTAGAAATCCAGGTGCCCCGAGGTCTTCCAGAGGCCGATGTCGGCCACATGGGGGGTGTAGAGAAGGTCGTAGCCCCCCTCAAAGTGGGCCTGACGCCAGAAGTCTTCGATCAGCAGGCGCATGCGGGCACCGCGCGGGTGCCAGAACACCAGACCGGCGCCGGCTTCATCCTCGATGGAAAACAGGTCGAGATCCTTGCCGAGGCGGCGATGGTCGCGGCGCAGCGCTTCCTCCTTCCGCCGCTGGTATTCGGCCAGTTGCTCCGGTGTTTCCCAGGCGGTGCCATAAATCCGCTGCAGCTGGGCTTTGGTTTCATCACCACGCCAGTAGGCGCCGGCAACGCTTTCGAGGGCGAACGCCTTGGGGTTGAGTTCGCTTGTGTTGTCCACGTGGGGTCCGGCGCAGAGATCCCACCACTGCTCGCCGAGGGTGTAGAGGGTGATCGGTTCCTGCAGGCCTGCGAGGATTTCGAGTTTGTAGGGCTCGTTCTGGGCCTTGATCTTGGCCTCGGCCTCATCCCGGCTCACCGCGATCCGCTCCAGCGGCAACTTCCGGTTGATGATCTTGATCATCTCTTTGCGGATCGCCTTCAGGTCGGCTTCGGTGAAGGGATCCGGGTTGTCGAAGTCGTAGTAGAAGCCGGTTTCGGTCCAGGGGCCGATGGTCACCTGGGCCTGGGGAAACAGGTGTTGCACCGCCATGGCCATCACGTGGCTCATGGAGTGGCGGATGCGGAGCAGCTGATTGCTTTCGCTGGTTTTGGGCAGAACCACCGCTGCGTCTGGGACTGGGGTGGTTGCTGCAGCGCTGCTCACCGGTTCATGCACAAGAACGGCCATCCTATGGGCGTGAGATTCAGCGCCATGGACCCGGATGCCGATGCCCTGCTTGAACACTTGCTGGACTCCCTGCTGAATGACTTCAGCCATTGGTTCCAGCGGGGCGAGGAGTTGCTGGCGGTGTGTCCGGATCTGGTGATGGCTCCGCAGGAACGGGCCCAGATGGCCGACCGCCTGGCGGAGGGCCGCAAGGCGATTGTGGCGACCCGGGCCCTTGTGGAAGCGTCGCCTCAGGCCATGGCCGTGTCGATGGAAGCGATGGCGCCCTGGCATCAGCTGGTGATGGAGGTGTGGGCTCTGGCGGCCCGCATCTCCCAGGCGGCTCGATGAGGATCCGCTGGCGTCAGCGGCGGCTCGGCCTCGCCTCCCTGGCGGTCTTGCTGGTGTTGATGCTGCGCGCCCGGGGCGTTCCAGTGCTGCTGCCGGGATGCCCCTGGCGCGCCCTCACCGGTGTGCCCTGCCCCACCTGTTTCCTCACTCGATCAGCTCTGGCGACCCTGAAAGGCGATCTGGGGGAGGCCTTGGAGCTGCATCTGTTCGGTCCTCCCCTGGTGACAGGCCTGGCCTGGCTGGGCTGGCGGCAGGCGGTGTGGGGCCGACCGCTTCGCTTCGGCCCGAGCGCGCGCAGGCTCACCTGGCTGTTGGGCGCAGCGATGCTGCTCTACTGGATTGTGCGGCTGTTGCGCTGGGGGCTGGCCGGTCAGCCCTGGCCGGCCTGAATCAGGCGCCTTGGCGAATCGCTTCGAGATTGCTGCTGTAGAAGCGCGCCAGCTCAGCGTGGCTTTTCACGGGCTGTCCATAGGCGCTTGTTCCAGCGTGGGTGGGGAAGGAGGCCCACTCCGGTGCCAGGCGATTCATGACTGTGGGCGTGAGGCCATGGCGGTCGACTTCCTCCAGGGCGCCACGTCGCTCGACCAGACGCAGCGCTGCCTGGTCCTGGTGCTGGGGCTCAAAGCTGGGCAGCTTCAATTCGCGGGCCACCTGGCGCCAGGTGCCTGGCAGGAACTGATAGGCGCCGGCGGCGGCACTGGTGTAACGCTTCACGACCACCTTTTCTGGGTGGCGCGACAGGTCCTGGAACAGGCTGCCGCCATAGAGCACGCGGTAGCCGTGATCGCGACCGTCCTTCCAGGTGCCTTCGGCGTAGCGGATGGTGTTGAGGAGGGCGCGGCGCTCCGGGGTGATCCGGTAGGGCCGATCCGCCAGCAGCTCAGCGCGGGCATCCGCCTGTTGGCGCAGCGACGCCTGCAGGGTCTCGGCCTGATCCAGCCGCTCCTGGGCGCGTTCGGCATGGAGTCCCTGGCCGAAGCACAGAAGCAGGCCGGCACTCACCGCCGTGGCGGAGAGGAGCTGCTGGGTCTGATAACGGGAGAACCGACGCAAATCCATCCATCGAGGGCCCCATACCCTGAAGGCCGGCCTGGGATGGTGACGAGGGGAGCACGACCGGTCTTGACGGCGTTGATCGGATGTGCCTAAGCGGACCAAGCGCCAGTCACGGCGCGCTTGAGACCCATGAGACCCGTTGGCAGCGCGAACATCCTGGGGTTGGACCCCCGCGGGCCAGGGAATCCCCTCAGGAAGTTTTAATGATCAGTGAAACTTTTGTGATGCCGTAGCACTGATCAGCGGGCTGGCAGGAAGCCCAGCTGCTGGCGCACCCGCTCCACGGTGGAGGTCGCCACGGTCTGAGCGCGTTCGCGTCCTTGCTGCAGCACCTGTTCCAGTTCGGCGCGATCATCCAGCAGCTCCCGGTGCCGGGCCTGAATCGGCTCCAGGGCCGCCACAGTCGCCTCGGCCAGCAGAGGTTTGAAGCGGCCCCAGCCCATCGCGGCGCACTCCGCCCCTGCGGCATCGCGGCCGAGGCCGCTGAGAATGGCGTAAAGGCCGAGAAGGTTGTCGGTTTCCGGTCGCTCCGGATTGCCGAATTCCAGGCCCATCTGGGGATCGGTCTTGGCCCGTTTGATCTTCTTGGTGATCAGTTCGGGCGGGTCGAGCAGGTTGATGCGGCTGCCTTCGTTCGGGTCGCTTTTGCTCATCTTGTTGCGACCGTCGGTGAGGCTCATCACCCGGGCCCCATCCCTGAGAATCAGGGGCTGAGGCACCTTGAGCACCGGCGACTCCTCGGAGCCGAAACGGGCATTGATGCGTTGCTGGGCGATGTCGCGCGCCAGTTCCAGGTGTTGCTTCTGGTCTTCTCCCACCGGCACCAGGTCAGCGTCATAGAGAAGGATGTCGGCGGCCATCAACACCGGGTAATCCAGCAACCCCACCGACACGTTGTCGCCCTGTTTGACGGCCTTCTCTTTGAACTGGATCATCCGTTCCAGCCAGTTGAGCGGTGTGACGCAGTTGAGCAGCCAGCAGAGCTCGGCATGGGCGGCGACATGGCTCTGCACGAACACCGTGCTGACCGCGGGATCGATGCCGCAGGCGAGATAGAGCGCTGCCGTGTTGAGCGTGTCGTCCGCCAGGCGGGTCGGGTCATGGGGCACGGTGATCGCATGCAGATCCACCACACAGAAGAAGGTGTCGTGGTCGTGCTGGAGGTCCACCCAGTTGCGAATGGCCCCCAGCCAGTTGCCGAGGTGCAAGGCGCCGGTGGGCTGCACCCCGGAGAGAACACGCGACCGTGCCATCGCCTCAGGCCTCGTCGGTCCTGGTGTCGGTGTCAGCCTCGACAGCCGTGTCAGCGTCGACAGCCGTGTCAGCGTCGACAGCCGTGTCAGCTTCAACAGTGGTGTCAGCTTCAACAGCCTCTGCGTCACTCACCTCCACGTCGGGCTCAGGCGCGGCCGGTTGCGGTTTGGCCGGGCGGGCGAAGGGGTCAGGCCTGGAGCCGCGACCTCCTTCGCCCCGGCCGCCTTCGCCCCGCCAGCCGCCCCGGCCACCATCACGGCCTTCACCGCGTCCGTCCTCCCGGCGTCCAGCGCCGCGGGGGGCCTGGGAGCGCTGCTGCTCCACCAGGGCATCCAGCTCACCGTCTTCGAGCATCTGGCCGAGGGTGCGCACGGCAAAGCCGAGCACGGCCACGGTGGAGCGGAGATTGAAGGCCTCCTGAAGCGCCCGGGTGGCGCGCATTTCGTTATCGCTCAGGCGAATGCGGAAGCCACCGCCCTCCCGGTTGCCCTGGCCACGTCCAGCGCCACCGCCACGGAAGCCGCCTCGGCGACCACCCTCCTCCTGGCCGCGACCGCGACCCGTGTCACCCTCACCCGCAAACGTCTGGGAATCGCCGTAGGAATCCGTCATGGCCTGAGGCCTTGCAACCAGGGGCAAGTGTGACGCATCACCGGGGGCCTGACGGTGCCCGGTCGCGCCGCCCTGACGACCGGCCCAGTCAGTGGATCAGTCAGCGGATCAGTCAGCCGTGGGCGCCCCGGAAGGTGATGTGTTGTTCGGCGTAATCGCGGGGCTCCAGGTGGATGGTGCAGCGCACCGGTCCGAAGCGACTCTCCAGACGCTCCTCCACCATTTCGGTGATCCTGTGGGCCGTGGGCAGATCATCGGCGTCCACCACCATGTGCATGTCGATGAAGACGCGTTGGCCGAGCACGCCGCGGCTGGCGATGTCGTGGCAATTGAGCACTCCCGGCACGGCCATCGCCTGTTCATGAATCGCCTCAGGGGCGATGGCGATGTGATCCACCAGCCAGGGCAGATTGGCGCGGAGCACCTGCCAGCACACCCGCAGCAGCAACACCACCAGGGGCACGGCCAGGGCGACATCCAACCAGTTCACCTGGAACCACCAGGCGCCGGTGAGACCCACCAGCACGATCACCGTGGTCCAGATGTCGCTGGTGGTGTGGCGGGCGTCGGCGAGCAGGAGCTGACTCTGCAGGCGGCGACCTTCCCGCCGCTCGTAGCTGGCCAGGCCCAGGTTGAACAGCAGCACCAGCAGGAGCAGGAACAGTTCCGGACCATTGATGCGCAGGGCTGGCAGACCGTCGAGCAGTCGCTCCCCAGCGCTGATCAGGATTTCCAGGGCGGTGAAGAGGATGAAACCGGCGATCGCCAGGGCGCCGACCGCTTCGTATTTCTCATGGCCGTAGGGATGGTCCCGATCCGGATGGGGATCCGACAGGCTGTTGGTGAGAAGCCCCATCAGGCTGGAGAGGGCGTCTGTGGCGCTGTGCATGGCGTCAGCCACCACGGCGAGGGAGCCGCTGATCAGGCCGAGCACCAGCTTCAGGCCGGTCATGCTCAGGTTGATCACCAGGGCTGCGAGCAACACCCGTTTCACCTCGGTGCGACGGTCGGTGATCATCCGGAGGTGGCTGGTGCTTCCAGGCTATGGAGCACCCCGAGCTGCGGTGCAGCGCCGGGGTCGGATTGCCTGCCGCCCAGCGGTTTGCGCTGGTGTGACCTGGTGTGCGTGCCGGGGTTGAGCTAGGAAGGCCGGGTCTTCAGACAACTCCCCATGCTTCCGGTGCCGTCGCTGGGTTCTCTGAACTGGCTTCCGGTGAAGGGCCAAACCTTGCTTTGGGCGGGCGGAAGCCTCTTGTTCGGTCAGTGGGTCTGCGCCGACGTGTTGCATCTTCCCGGGGGTGGCCTCGGCGTGGTGGTGGTCGGTGCCGGTGTGTGGTGGTTGAGCCGGCCTGCGGCGGCCGCCAGGTTTCAGGCCCCCAGCACCCTTCCCGGCTGGGTGCAGCGCTGCCGCGATGTGCTCGATCAGTTCGATCGCCTCGAGGAGCCACTGGAAGCGTCTGGGGCCCGGGAGGAACGCCAGCGTCAGCTCGATGCGTTGCTGGAGCGTTCCGGCCCCCTTGCGATCGCGGTTGTGGCCTCGGCCGGCGTGGCCTTGCCTGAGCGCCAGCGGCTCGAGCAGGCCCTGGCCGGCCCCAGCCCGCTGCAGCTGTCGCTGGCTCACCCGCTCACCACCAACACGGGCCGCTGGACCCTGCCCGATGCCCTGGAGCACCAGGACGCCCTGCTGTTTCTCCTGCCGTTGCCCCTGCGCGCGGCCGACTTCCTGCGTCTGGAGCAGATCGCTGACGATCAGCCCGCCTGGCTGCTGGTGGAGCGCAACGCCGGCGCAGAAGCGGACCTGCGCGCCCAGTTGCCGGAGCGGTGGCACGATCGCCTCCTGATCTGGGACGGCACGCCGACGGCGCTGCGTCCGTTGCTGCAGCCCTTGCGTCGCCTCCTCCAGCAACCGCAACGAAGCCTCGATGCCACGCGGCAGCGGCTTCTGGCCCGCCTGCATCAGCGCTGGCAGGCTGAGCTCGAGCAGCGACGTCGCGAACGGTTTCGCAGCTTGCTGCAGCGCAGCCAATGGCTGGTGGCAGGTGCGGTGGTGGTGTCGCCATTGCCCAGTGGGGATCTGGTGGCCGTGGCCGTTGGCAATGGCCTGATGCTGCGGGAGATGGCCCAGGTGTGGGATTGCCCCTGGAGCTCCGAGGTGCTGCAGGTGGCGGCGCGCCATCTCGCGGCCGCTGCCCTGGCGCAGGGCGTGGTGGAGTGGAGTGGCCAGGCCCTGCTCGGCTTCGCCAAGCTTGATGGCGGCAGCTGGCTGGCTGCTGGTGCGCTCCAGGCCCTCTGCGCCGCCTATCTCACCCGGGTGGTGGGTGCGTCGATGGCCGATTGGATGGCCCTCAATGCAGGGGTGGCTGAGCCCGATCTGGCGTTGTTGAAGCAACAGGCTCCCCTGCTGGTGGCCCGTGCGGCGGAACGGGAACGGCTTGATTGGAATGGTTTTCTGCAGCAGGCCCGCGAATGGATGAGCGCCCAGACTGCAAACTTGCGCATCAAAAGTTCATGAAGGCTTGATGAAGCGCTTCATGAAGTTCTCTTTAGGCATGACTCGAAATCTGTGTTTTTCAGGAAAACACGATACCTTTCCATACCCTTAAGACCTGCCCTTCTGCTGCCAGTGGCGGTGGCCGGGTGGATCCGTCCTTTTCATCTGTTGTTCTATGGCTACTGCCATTCGCAGCGGTCGCCTCAGCAGCTGGGAAAACTTCTGTCAGTGGGTCACCGACACCAACAACCGCATTTATGTGGGTTGGTTCGGTGTGCTGATGATTCCCTGTCTGCTGGCTGCTACCACCTGCTTCATCATCGCGTTCATCGCTGCTCCAGCGGTGGACATCGATGGTATCCGTGAGCCCGTCGCCGGCTCCCTGATCTATGGCAACAACATCATCTCCGGTGCTGTTGTGCCCTCCTCAAACGCCATCGGCCTGCACTTCTATCCCATCTGGGAAGCGGCCTCCCTCGATGAGTGGCTCTACAACGGCGGTCCTTACCAGCTGGTGGTCTTTCACTTCCTGATCGGCATTTCCGCCTACATGGGCCGGCAGTGGGAACTCTCCTACCGCCTCGGCATGCGTCCCTGGATCTGCGTTGCTTACAGCGCACCGCTCTCGGCCGCCTTTGCGGTCTTCCTGATCTATCCCTTCGGTCAGGGTTCCTTCTCCGACGGCATGCCCCTCGGCATCTCCGGCACCTTCAACTTCATGCTGGTGTTCCAGGCTGAGCACAACATCCTGATGCACCCCTTCCACATGCTGGGTGTGGCCGGTGTGTTCGGTGGCTCCCTGTTCTCCGCCATGCACGGATCCCTGGTGACCTCCTCCCTGGTGCGTGAAACCACCGAGAGCGAGTCCCAGAACTACGGCTACAAGTTCGGTCAAGAGGAAGAGACCTACAACATCGTGGCTGCTCACGGTTATTTCGGTCGCCTGATCTTCCAATACGCCTCCTTCAACAACAGCCGCAGCCTTCACTTCTTCCTGGCTGCCTGGCCTGTGGTCGGCATCTGGTTCACCTCCATGGGCATCAGCACCATGGCCTTCAACCTGAACGGTTTCAACTTCAACCAATCGGTTCTGGATGCCCAGGGCCGGGTGTTGAACACCTGGGCTGATGTGCTGAACCGCGCCAACCTCGGCATGGAAGTGATGCACGAGCGTAACGCTCACAACTTCCCCCTCGACCTGGCTGCGGCTGAGTCCACCCCCGTGGCTCTGCAGGCTCCCGCCATCGGTTGATCGGCGCTCCACGCGGTTGCATTGGAACAGCCCCTGCCGCACGGTGGGGGCTTTTTAACTGATGCCTGTTTCAACACTGTCGTGTGGCATCTGCGCCCTGCATGCGGACCAGGTGCAGCTGGATGCCATGGAAATCTGGCGCAATCCACATTGGTTGCTGCGCCATCATCCACAGCCGTCGCCGTTGCTCGGGTGGTGTTGTCTCGATGCCCGGCGCCATCTGAGCGGTCCGATCGACTTCACCGCTGAGGAAGCCCAGGCCTGGGGCCTGGTGGTGCAGAGGGCGTCTCAGCTGGTGCAAGAGCTCACGCGCTGCGATCGGGTGTATGCGATCGCCTTTGGCGAGGGTGCCCGCCATCTGCATCTCCACCTGATCCCCCGCCATGGGGAGGATCTCCAGACCACCACCTGGGCGGTGGCCGATCACTATCGCGCTGTTGAGGCCGGAGAGCGTCCTGCTGCCGAATCAGCGGCGGTGCAGGCCTGGATCCACCAAGCCCGAGAGCGCGTGCAAGCGCCGGATTGGTTGCCGCTCAGCGCAGATCGAAGCGGTCGAGCTCCATCACTTTCACCCAGGCGTTGACGAAGTCACGCGCAAAGCGCTCCCTCCCGTCGCTCTGGGCGTACACCTCCATGATGGCGCGCAGCTGGCTGTGGGAGCCGAACACCAGATCGACGCGGCTGGCAGTCCAACGCAGGGATCCGCTGGTTCGATCACGCCCTTCATAGGCATCCTTCGCTTCGCTGGTGGGTGCCCACACCGTGCCCATGTCGAGCAGGTTGGTGCAGAAGTCGGGGCTGAGCACGCCGATGCGATCGGTGAAGACCCCCTGGCGATTGCCCCCAGTGTTGGCTCCCAGCACCCGCAGGCCTGCCACCAGCACGGTCATCTCCGGCGCGCTGAGGTTGAGCAGTTGGGCTCGATCGACGAGGAGCTGTTCGTCGCGGAGCGGCAGACCCTGGCGCTTCCAGTTGCGGAACCCATCCGCGAGTGGTTTGAGCGCGTTGAAGGAGGCGGTGTCGGTGTGCTCTGGCCCCGCATCGGTGCGACCCGGACGGAAGGGCACGCTGATGGCATGCCCACCGGCAGCGGCCGCCTGCTCCACAGCGGCGCAACCCGCCAGCACGATCAGGTCGGCCATCGACACCGTCCGGCTCTCGGAGCTGTTGGCGTTGAAGCGCTGCTGCACCTGCTCAAGGGCGCCGAGCACGCTGTTGAGCTGATCCGGATCATTCACCTCCCAGGTGCGTTGCGGTAACAGCCGGATCCGGCCGCCATTGGCTCCGCCACGGCGATCGGAGTTGCGGAAACTGGAGGCGGCCCCCCAGGCCGTGGCCGCCAGGGCGCCGATGCTGAGGCCCTGCTCCAGGATCTCCCGTTTGAGCACCGCCACGTCGGAGGCGTCGATCAGGGGCTGATCCACCGCCGGCAGGGGGTCTTGCCAGATCATCACCTCGGCGGGTTGCTCGGGGCCGAGGTAGAGCGAGCGTGGCCCGAGATCGCGGTGGGTGAGTTTGAACCAGGCGCGGGCAAAGGTGTCGGCGAAGGCCTCCTGGTCTTGATGAAAGCGGTGGGCGATCGGCGCCATGATCGGGTCATGGCGCAGGGAGAGATCCGCTGTGGTCATGATCGGCGCTGCGCTTTTCCCGGCCACGTGGGCATCGGGGATCATGTGCTCGGGTTTTACATCCTTGGCGACCCACTGCCAGGCACCGGCCGGACTCTTTGTGAGCTCCCATTCGTAGGTGAACATCATTTCGAAGTAACCCTGATCCCAGCGGGTGGGATGGGGTTTCCAGGCCCCTTCGATGCCGCTGGTGATCGTGTGTTCCGCCGTGCCACTGCCATAGCGGTTGCGCCATCCGAGGCCCTGTTCCTCCAGCGACGCCCCTTCCGGTTCGGCCTCCAGATGGTCTGCTGTGGCAGCGCCATGGCATTTGCCGAAGGTGTGACCACCGGCCACCAGGGCGACCGTTTCCTCCACGGTCATGCCCATGCGCGCGAAGGTGTCACGCACCTCTTTGCCGGAAGCGAGCGGATCCGGGTGCCCCTCCGGACCTTCAGGGTTGACGTAGATCAAGCCCATCTCCACCGCCGCGAGTGGATTGTCGAGCTGGCCATCGGCGCTGTGGCGTTCATCGGCAAGCCAGCGGGTCTCTTTGCCCCAGAACACGTCCTCTTCCGGCTGCCAGATGTCGGTGCGACCGCCGGCAAAGCCCAGGGTGCGGAAGCCCATGGATTCCAGGGCCACGTTGCCGGTGAGGATGATCAGATCCGCCCAGGAGATGGCATTGCCGTAGCGCTGTTTGATCGGCCAGAGCAGGCGGCGGGCTTTGTCGAGATTGGTGTTGTCGGGCCAGCTGTTCAGCGGTGCGAAGCGCTGGTTGCCATGGCCGGCTCCACCGCGACCGTCGGCGCTGCGATAGGTGCCGGCGCTGTGCCAGGCCATGCGGATGAACAAGCCGCCGTAGTGGCCCCAGTCGGCGGGCCACCACGGCTGGGAGTCGGTCATCAGGGCCTTCAGGTCGGCCTTGAGCGCGGCGTAGTCGAGTTGGGCGAAGGCCGCGGGGTAATCGAAATCAACCCCGAGTGGATTGGCGGCTGGGTGGTGCTGATGCAGGATCCCCAGGTCGATCTGGTCGGGCCACCACTGGCTGTTGCGCGTGCCGCCCGCTGGTGTGGTGGCACCGGTGTGGCCGCTGAAGGGGCATTGCAGTTCCGACATGCTCGATCAACCGCTGCGGTTCGGGAGGCACTACCAGAAAGCTATGCACAGCTGCGGTACCGCGCCAAGCTCAGCCGTAGGGCCCGAAGCGTGTGGCGCAGGTGGCGCCGCACCGGGCGCCAAGACGCACACTGTCCGCCACGCTCCAGCCGGCGGCCAGACCTGCCGTGACACCGGCTGCAAAGCTGTCGCCACAGCCGTAAGACTCCACCAGTGGCCCTGGAAGCGGCTCGGCGGAGAAGCGCCCACCGGGGATCAGCAGGCCACCGTCGGCGCCCTCGGTGGTGATCTGCAGGCGCGGCGCAGGCGCGAGGGCACCCTTGGGGATCTGTTCACTCGGATCGAGGCCGCTGCCGATCAGGGCATCGAGGACCACGCCAGCGTTGAGCAGCAGCGGCAAGCGCAACCGTGGCGTTGCCGTGAGCACCGCTGCGCGGCGTGCCAAGCGCAAGCCTTCGGTATCGCTGGCGGACACAAACACGCCAGCGCAGTGGGCCAGCTCTTCCCAGGGCAGGGGATCGGCCGCGGTGGGGGAGAGCCGTTCGCCGATCACGGTGATGGCTCGATCACTGCTCCCATCCACCAGGCTGAGACCGCGGCGCGTGGGTTGATCGCGCCAGGCGATCTGGGGGGTCACCCCCAGCTCCCGCAGACGCGCTTCGCTGCGCTCACCGATGGCATCCCGCCCCAGCGCCGTGAAAAAGAGCACCTCGGCGCCGCACAGTTGCGCCAGTTGCACTGCCACCACGGCACCAGCTCCGGCGGGTTCCTCCAGGCTGCGATGGGCGCGGCTGATCAGCCCGGCTTGGGGGAGCTGATCGACGGCCAGAAAGGTCACCCATTCGAGGTGGCCGACAACGGCGAGCCGCAGCCTGGGCAGGTGCTGACCGTGGGGCGATGACTGCATCAGATGACTGCATCAAGGGATTGGCAGGATCGACTGGGCGGCATCGCGGATCTGCACATTGATCTTGCCGCCCACCTGCTTCACGTTCACGCCACCCTGCACCGACAAGGACTGATCCTCGGGCGTGCCGACCAGAATCGGTCCCTCATCGCTGCCATGCACCTTGACCGGTGCGCTTACCTCATCCACCGAGACCTGGCCCTGCACATCGACGCCGCCGGTCACGGTGACGGGTTGGTTGACCGCAATGCCAGCCGGGACACCCACCTCGCCCTGCACCGGCAGGGTGGCGGCAGCTTCGATCTTCAGAGGGGTGGCGCTGTTCACCTGAATCGGCGCCTTCAGTTGATCCACCGTGATACCACCCACCAGACGCACGGGGAAGGGTTGGTTCAGTGGCAGGCCGACGGGCAGGGGTTGCTTGAGGATCTGAATCGCAGCCACCGCCACGGCCCAGGCGGCGATCACCACAGCGAGGGGCCAACGGCAGGCCAGGGCGAGCCTGAACCAGCGCGGCTCACTGGAGAGAGAGGGCGATGGTGATGGGTTGGCTTGCTCGGGCATGGTGGCTGAGGGCTCCTGATCCACCCACCGGTTGTACAGGCAATCGCCCACATGTTGAGCGCCCCGTTCACAACCAGACCAGTTCGATCTCGGCTGTTTGTTCGAGATTGTGTTTCACCGGGCAGGTCTCAGCGGCGCGCTGCAGCAGGCTGCGCTGCTGGGCATCGAGAGCTTCAGGCAGGCTGATCGCCACGCGCAGGTGGCCGATCCGGCGCGGCCCTTCGCTGGCCATGGTTTTGTCGACATCGACCGAGCTGCCTGTGAGATCCCAGCCGCGGCGGCGGGCAACGATGCTCATCACCGTGAGAATGCAGGTGCCCACTGAGGCCGCCACCAGATCGGTGGGCCCGAATGCCTCCGGATCCCGTTCCCCCTCAAGGGGGTTATCGGTGCGGATCACGGCTCCGCTGGGGCCATGTTCGGCTTCACAGCGCAGGTCGCCGGTGTAACGGCAGTGGACGCGGGTCATGGCGTGTTGGCGAGGGGTGGGGTGGGAGAAGTCAATGCTGCTGGGTCATCGATGGCAAGTGTTCCGGCCAGGTTGAGGTGTAACGGTGGAGTTGGGCTACAGCTGTATTGAAGGCGAGGGTGTTGTCAAGAACGTCGCGGTAGGCGGATAGATATAGATCGATCGTTTGAATGAGCGTGGTGACACCCCGGCTCGGGTCCTTGTTGTAATGCTGGCGGGCTCCCGTGAGAGCACGCTCGGCACTGCGCAACTGATCGCGGGTGTTGTCCCTGAGGATCAACTGGGCGGTGTACTTGGCGTAGGCCGTTTTGACCTGCTGAGCTGCAATGAGTTGTTGCTGGCGCATGCGTTCTTGCTCCGCTGCAGCCTGGAGGCGGCCAGCGGTGGCGGCGGCGCTGTTCACGCCACTATCAAACAGAGGCCAGGAGATCCCGAAGCCAACGTATTGCTCGCTGCTGATGCCATCAGCCGTCACAATGTCCAGTTTATTGGTTTCACTGAGGGAATACCGTTCTCTCCACACCGATGCATAGGCTTCGAGGTAAAGCTCAGGGAAATAACGATTTTCAGCTGCTGATGCTGTCCAAGCGTATTGCTCGGCTCGGCTCGATGCGATCTGAATGCTTTCGCGCTGCTTTGTCGCTAGTTTTAGGCTGCTGGCAAGATCGTAGGACCACGGCGCTGAGGGTTTCAGTGCTGTTTTTGGCAGAATGAAAGCATCGCCTGGTAATCCCGCCAGCTGAGCCAACATGGCCGCTGCCCGAATGACCTCTTGCTGAGTACGAATGCGCTGGGTATGTAATTCCAGGGCCTTCGTGGTGAGAGAGTCGGTGATGTTGTTTGGAGAATCGCTGCGATCTGTAGCCGGGGTTTCGGTGATAATCAGACGACAGAGCTTATAAAGGTCGTGAATCACTACCTCCAGTTGACGCAGGGTCTGGAGTGAGTAATACGTGCTTTGCAGGGAAAGGAGTAGATCCCTGCCTTCCTGAACTGTGAGAAGGCTGCGGCTGCGAACCCCAGCTTTGCTTGCTTTGAGGCGACTGGTTCGAGAAAGGTTGATCAGGCTCCAGTCAAGATATGCAGAGGGGTAGAAAGAGCCGGAATCACGAAAGTTGAATTCGAACAGGTCAACGCCGTCGCTTCGGGTTGAATTAATCGTTTCAATGCGGCGACCTCGTCCGATGAATGCGTTCAAACCAAGCTCTGGAAGCCACTCTCTTCGCAGTTGGATCGTTTTCCATTCCTGACTGCGTTGGTCTAGCTGTCGTGCGGGAAGACGTGGATTCTGCTTGAAACTGAGAATGGCAATCTCATGGAGGTTGAGCCTTTGCGCTTTGGTGGAGAGGTCAACCTCGTAACGGCGACTCAGAGTCTCCAGTTCTCGATCTTCAAGATTGGGCGATGGTCTTGCTGAGGAGGCGGGTGTGGCAACAAGAGCTAGGAAGCTTGCGCAGAAGCAGAGCCCAGCAGACCGAAAGATGATTCGGTTAAAGCTCGTAGTCCTCTTCGAATTCCTGAATGAGACGGCCATAGTCGCTCAGAAGGGCTTCGCTCTCCTCTGAAAAACCTTCGAGAATGTAGAGCTTGCTGAGCTGCGTGAGGGTGGCGTGGACACCCGAGAAGGCCTCCGCGAATTCATTCTGGATGTCTTCGTCGCGAATGTCGCGAATTTTGGCGGTGATCAGCTCCACCTTTTTCTGGGCCGCACTGATGGCGGCCTCCATCGGTTTGCTGAGCTTGCGCCGTTTTTTGGCCATCCAGGTGGATTTCGCAGCTCATCACCTTAGCTGCGGCCTCGATCCTTGATGGCGACTGAACTTCTTCCGGGGATCAGAAGCAGAAGGGCAGGAAGCGGGTGCTGCAGGCGGCATAGCCATCCACGAGGGGGCCAAGGCCGATCTGGTGCACGATGCCCTGACCGGTGAGGGCTTCGGTGAGGATGCCGATCACGATGCCGAGCATGGCAGCGCGGCCGTTGAAGCGCTCGACGCGTTCCAGTTGCTCTTCGTGGATGGCGCGGGCTGCGGCGTTCTGAAACCACTTGTCGCTGGCCTGGTTAGGAAGGGTTTGATCGCGGTCCATCGACTCTCCGGGGTGGATTGCTACGTAACGTAACAGTCTTTTGACGTTTGCAGTGTCGTGGCTTCCACATCCCCTAAGGCTTGCGCCAGGTTACGGGCGTGCGGCGCTTGGGATACAGCTCCCGGCAGAGCGGGCACACCGTGCCATCGCAGCCCCTTGCCGTGCAGTGGTCCCGGCCATAAAAAATGATCTGCAGGTGCAGGCGATTCCAGGCCTCCTTCGGAAAGAGGGCCTTCAGGTCGGCTTCGGTGCGTTCCACGCTCAGTCCCTTGCTGAGGCCCCAGCGCTGGGCCAGTCGGTGAATGTGGGTGTCGACCGGGAACGCGGGCACGCCAAAGGCCTGGGCCATCACCACGCTGGCTGTTTTGTGGCCCACGCCGGGTAGGGCCTCCAGCTCCTCAAAGCTGCGTGGCACCTCGCCGCCATGGATCTCCACGAGGATGTGAGCCAATTTCTTGAGATGGCGAGCCTTGGTCTTCGCCAGACCCAGCTGGCGGATGAAGCTCAGGATTTCGCCCTCCTCCAGGGCGGCGAGTGCCTGGGGGGTGGGTGCGGCGGCGAAAAGAGCCGGCGTCACCTCGTTGACTTTGCGGTCGGTGCATTGGGCGCTGAGCAGCACCGCCACCAGAAGGGTGAAGGGATCGCTGTGGTCGAGCGGGATCGGCGGCTCCGGATAGTGCTCGTTCAGGCGCTCAAGAATGCGCTGGGCCCGCTGCTGCTTGTTCAAGGCTCTTGGGTGTTGGCGAAGGCCTGGGAGAATGGGAGGGTTGACCGGCTTCAGGCACCCGCTCCCATGGCCCGTGATCATGCCCGCGATCCAGCCTCCGAGGCATCCGACCTTGAGTCCGCCTATGCGCGCGCGATCGCCCGAGAAGAAGCTGGCGTGGAGCGTTCCGATTCCGAGCCTCCGCCGACGCCCCACCCGTCAGCGCCTGTTTCCGCGGGTGAAACGGAGGATGAGCCTTTGAGTGACGTGTATCGCCAGCACAGCCATCAGCAGTCGATGGAAGGGGGTTGAGTGATGAAAGGTGTGCTGTACGTGTCGGTGTGGGTGCTGCTCTGGGGCACGGCCTCATCCCTGGTCGACTGGCTCCTGCTCAATCAGGAGGTGTATGCCAGTGGTTCGGCCGGTCAGGTGATCACCTTCATCGGCTACGGGGCGGCCTGTGTGGTGCTGGCCGTGCGCTGGTCGGGTCGCTTTCTTGGCGCACCATCCCATGGCGAGCAACCCCCGTCGGATGACGACGCCTGATCGTTCAGGGCCTGGCGGAGGATCGGCGCTGTTGGCGTGACACCGCTAGGGCGGCGACGACCCCACCTGCAAAGCCGCTGGCGTGGCCGATCCAGCTCACTCCCGCTGGCGTCAGCCAAGGAAGCAGCCCCGGCAAAGCGCTGCCGTAGAGCAGCAGCGCCGTCAGGCTGAGGGCCAGGGCCAGGGGGTGTCGCTCCAGCCAGCCGATCAGCAGCAGATAGCCCAGGAGTCCGTAGATCACCCCCGACAGCCCATGGCTGCCGACCGGCCAGAGCAGCCAGATTGGAATCTCCATCAGGATCACGCCGATCCACACGGCCAGGTAGGCCTTGAAGCCTCGGATCAGCACGAGATAGCTCAGGGGCACAAACACCAGGCTGTTGGTCAGCAGATGCCCGAGGCCGCCATGGCTGAACGGGGCGGTGAACAGCGTCCACCAGGGCGTGCCTGGGCCCATGGCCAGTGACCAGCGCCCTGCACCGATCAGCTGGTCAAGTAACTCCAGCAGCCAGGCCAGGCCTAACAGGATCCAGGGCAGCAGCACTCTTGGCGCCAGCAGCCGTCGTGTCCACCGCACGGCTGATCCCTATTGCACCCGGAACGTCACACCCATCACGGCGGTGATGTCTTTGTCGATCGTGCGGGTGTCATAGGAGCCGTAGCTGCCCATCTCGGTGGAATTGGGCACGGTGATCTGGAAGGTGCCGGTGTCGGCTTTGGTGATCGCGCCGATTCCGGAGCCGGCCTGGCGGGCGATGGCCACAGCCCGGTTGCGCGCATCGGCGGTGGCCTTGGCGAGCATGTCGACCCGCTTCCCCTCCAGCTTGGTGTAGGTGTAGGCCGGTGGTTGGATCGTCAATGACACGCCATCGCCGATCAGACTGCCGATGGCTCGGGACACCTTGGCGATCCGATCGACATCGGCGGAACTGATCCGGATCGGCTGGCGGGCGATCCACTCCGTGCTGATCAGGGCACCGGTGACCCGGTTGCGCACGGGATTGCTGTTCGACTCCAGCACCGCGAGCTGCAGCGCCTCGTCGGGCAGGCCTTGCTCACGCAGGAAGGTGAGGGTGCGTTGCAAATCGGGTTGAAGATTCTGGTAAGCCGCCTGCTGGCTGCCGCCACTGCCCGACACCACCACGGTCCAGTCGGCGTAGTCGCTGCGGATGCGTTCCGTGCTTGCTCCAGTCACCGTGATCGTGTCGGCGGCGGTGCGGATCCCTTTTACGGCGACCGCTCCGGCGATCACCAGACCGGCGCTTAACACCAGCATCGGCAACACCAACGGTGGCGTCCGGCGCCAGAGCGGCAGCGATGGCCCTGTTGCGTTGTTGATGGTCTCTGATTCGCCCGCCATGCCCGTTGGTTGTGGTGTTCCGAACCTATCGATGCCCAGCCACCTCGGCATGAATCATTCGTTGACCAGGGATGACCGGCTATGACTCGGACTGAACGATCCGCGGGTGGCGGGGCGATGGCATCGACAACCGACGTGATCGTGATCGGCAGCGGCATCGGCGGCCTCTGCTGTGCAGCGCTTTGTGCCCGGGCGGGCCTTGAGGTGGTGGTGTTGGAGGCGCACGGCCATGCGGGCGGCGCCGCCCATGGTTTTGAACGCCAGGGCTATCACTTCGAGTCAGGTCCCTCGCTCTGGAGCGGTCTGGGCCGATGGCCGAGTGCCAATCCCCTGGCCCAGATCCTGCGGGCGTTGGACCAGCCCCTGGAGGTGGTGTCGTATCGCGACTGGGATGTGCTGCTGCCGGAGGGGCACCTGCGCATCGGTGTGGGGGCGGAGGGGTTTGAGCGGGTGGTGGCCGACCTGCGTGGGCCTGCGGTGGTGGAGGAATGGCGTCGTTTCGCTGCGGTGCTGAAGCCGATCGCTGCAGCTGCCGACGCCCTGCCCCTGTTGGCGCTTCCTGCCAATGGGCTCGAAGGCCTGGGGCCGTTGTTGCGGCGCAGTGGTCGCCTGTTGCCCCACCTGCCCGCCCTGCGCCATCTCAGTGGTGCCTTCGGCCCGCTGGTGGACCGCCATCTGCAGGATCCCTTCCTGCGCCATTGGGTGGATCTGCTCTGCTTCCTGATCAGCGGCATGCCGATGGCCGACACCAATGCCGCGGCAATGGCGACCCTGTTCGGCGAATGGTTTGATCCGGAAGCCTGCCTTGATTTCCCCCGTGGCGGCAGTGCGGCGGTGGTGGCGGCCCTGGTGCGGGGGCTGGAGGCCCATGGCGGAGAGCTGCGTCTGGGGGCGCGGGTGCAGCAGGTGGTGGTGGAGGATGATCACGCCGTTGGTGTGGTGCTGGCCAATGGCGAGCAGTGGCGTGCCCACCATGTGGTGAGCAATGCCGATGCCTGGAACACTGCCTCCCTGTTGCCCGAAGCAGCGGTGCCTGCCTGGCGGCGCCAGCGGCTGCAGACGCCGGCCTGCGGCTCCTTTCTTCATCTGCATCTCGGTTTTGATGCGGCGGGTCTGGAGGATCTGCCGATTCACACCGTCTGGGTGGGTGACTGGCAGCGTGGGATCGCGGCGGAGTGCAATGCCGTGGTGGTGTCGATCCCCTCCGTGCTCGATCCGACCCTGGCGCCTCCAGGCCAGCACGTGTTGCATGCCTACACACCGGCCAACGAACCCTGGCACCTCTGGGCTGATCTTGACCGTGGCTCTGAGGCCTATGCCCAGCTGCGTCAACAGCGTTGCGCCCTGTTCTGGCAGGTGCTCGAGCAGCGCATCCCCGACCTGCGCAGCCGTTGCCATCTGGTGATGGAAGGCACGCCGCTCACCCATCGCCATTTTCTTTCGGTGCATCAGGGCAGCTATGGCCCGGCGCTGTCTGCCGCCAAGGGGTTGTTTCCCGGGGTGCAGACACCGCTGAAGCGCTTGCTTCACTGCGGTGCCAGCACCTTTCCGGGGATCGGCATCCC
Organism: Synechococcus sp. RS9909; assembly: GCF_014279595.1. Taxonomy (NCBI): domain Bacteria; kingdom Bacillati; phylum Cyanobacteriota; class Cyanophyceae; order Synechococcales; family Synechococcaceae; genus Synechococcus; species Synechococcus sp. RS9909. Next base: position 1,708,796 of record NZ_CP047943.1, on the reverse strand, counting down.
GCCGGTGGCCGCCAGCGGCGCCATGGCCGCCCATGCGATCACCGGCAGGAGGGCGCAACGGGAGCTGCTCGCCTCACTCGGCCTTTGAGCGGGCGCCAGCCAGAACGGCCATCACCGTGAGCGCGCCCACGAGAACGCCGACACCTGCGGAAACGGCCACGGCGAGCAGGGGCTTCTCCTTCACGGGTTGCTCCAGGCGAGGGCGCAGCGTTTCATCGAGTTCGTGCAGCTTGGCGTCGAGCTGCTTTTGCAGTGGATCGATCACCTCCACCATCTGCTCGCGCATGCTGCGGCGGGCGGTCGTGGTGGAGGTGGTGGGCTCGGCCACCGGCGCTGTGCCGGTGCTGGCGAGTTCGGTTTCGAAGGGAACCATGGGTCTGGGGGGGGTGGGGTTCATCCCTGCCCTAGCTCGGGAGAAGGGGGGCGCATCGCGTTTTTTCGAGGGTTTCTTTAGGTTCCGCAGCAGTGTTCAGCGCGAGAGTGGCCATGGCGGTGCAGGTGCTCACGGCGGCGCAGCGCACCAAGCTCGACGGCAGCGATGACGCGCTCTTCTACGCCGAACCCCGTTTCGTGCACCATCTGGATGCGGCCTTCCGCCTTCGTCTCACCCAGCTGTACCGGCAGCGCATTCCAAGTTGCGCCGTGGTGCTCGATCTGATGAGCAGCTGGGTCAGCCACCTGCCCGAGGAGGTGCACTACGAGCAGGTGATCGGCCATGGCCTCAATGCTGCAGAGCTGGAGGCCAACCAGCGCCTCGATCGCCATTGGGTGCAGAACCTCAACCAATCGCAAACGTTGCCGCTGGCGGATGCCAGCGTCGACTGCAGTTTGATCGTGGCCGGTTGGCAATATCTGCAGCAGCCGGAAGCGGTGGCGGCAGAGCTCTGGCGCGTGACCCGACCGGGAGGCGAGCTGATCGTGGCCTTCAGTAATCGGATGTTTTTCAGCAAGGCGCCGCAGATCTGGACCGATGGCGGTGACCGTGACCACCTCGCCTATGTGGCGGAGGTGTTGATCGCCCAGGGATGGCCCCGCCCGGAGCTGATCGCCGAGTCGACGCGCGCATCGGGGCCGTTGGGCTGGATCGGTGGTCAGGGCGATCCTTTTTTTGCCGTGATCGCCACCAAGCCCGTCTCCTCCACTGATCGCTGAACGTTCTGCCATGTCTCCACGCACGATTGCCATCAGCGGTGCCTCCGGCAAGACCGGGTACCGCATCGCTGAAGAACTGCTGAAGCGCGGTGATCAACCGCGTCTGCTGCTTCGGCCTGCATCGCAGCTGCCTGAGAGCTTGCACGGCTGCGACCAGCGCCGGCTTGAGCTCTCCGATGCCGTCGCCCTCGATGCCGCCCTCATGGGAGTCGATGGCTTGGTGATCGCCACGGGCGCGCGGCCTTCGGTGGATCTCAGCGGACCGATGCGGGTGGATGCCTGGGGCGTGCAGCGCCAGGTGGAGAGCTGCCGCCGGCTGGGCGTGCGCCGGGTGCTGTTGGTGAGTTCCCTCTGCGCTGGTCGTTGGCGCCATCCGCTCAACCTGTTCGGGTTGATCCTGGTGTGGAAGCGCGTGGGCGAGAGGGCTCTTGAGCGCAGCGGTCTGGACTGGACCGTGATCCGACCGGGTGGGCTCTCCGAGCGGGAAGACGGACTGGCGTCGGAGGGCATTCTCTGGACGGGCCCCGACGCGCAGACCAGCAATGCCATTCCCCGCCGTTTGGTGGCGACGGCCTGTGTGGAGGCGTTGGACACCCCGGCGTCGATCGGTCGGATTCTTGAGGTCACCAGTCGCCCCGATCTGGCGCCTCAACCCCTCGGCGCGGTGCTGGGAGCTGCGCTTTGAGTATTGATTCCTACAGCAGTCCCTGGGGGAGGTGCGCGATAACGCGTGGGCCTGGGGTTTCCTCGGGAACAATGTCGGGAGTTGAGAGACGGGCCGCCACCCGTCTTTTTTATGCAAGCGACCGCCGATCAGCGTGTTGATCTCGCCATCATCGGCGCTGGTCTGTCGGGTTGTGGCCTGGTGGCGGCCCTGCGGGCCAGGGGCTTTGGCGGCTCGATCCTGGTGCTGGAAGCGGGGCGTGGTGCGGGCGGACGGGCGTCAACCCGGCGTCGCCGCGATGATCCGCTCTGGCGGCTTGACCATGGCAGCCCGACCCTGAGCTTCAGCCAGCAGCCCCAGGCGGCCTTGGCTGCGTTGCTGGAGCCCTTGATCGCCCAGGGGGTGTTGGTGCCTGATCGGGGCGAGGTGGTGGGGCTCGCGCTGGGGTCTGGCGCTGTTCAGCTGGTGGCCCCGCCTGAGCACCCCTTGCTGGGCGGACCCCGTTGGCGGGGGCTGCCGACGATGGCGGCGGTGGCGGAGGCGCTGCTGGCCGCTGGCGGTGGCGCCACCACCACCCGTTTCGGCGGGCGGATCCGGACGCTGGAGCATGGCCCCCAGGGCTGGAGGCTCGACCAGGCGATCCTGGCTCGCACGCTGGTGCTCAGTGGCACGCTGCTGGCCCATCCCCGGTCCCTGGCCCTGCTCGGCTGGCCCAAGGTGCCGCTGCGGCTTGCCCTGCCCGAGGGGGAGGATCCCCGCCTGGATCAGGCCTTACGGGCCATCGCTGCGATGCAGCCGTCGGTGCGCTGGAACCTGATGCTGGAGCTGCCCGCGCAGGCGTCGTCGGAGGTGGCGGCGGTTCCGCGGCAGATCTGGCTGACGCCGCAGGCGCAGCAGCATTTCGGGGTGGAACGGCTCGTGTTGCAGCGTCAGCGCGATGGCCGTTTGGCACTGGTGGTGCATGGCCTCGACGGGGGCGCCGCGAATGCAGCGGCGAAGCAATCGGAGCTGCTGCCCGAGCTTCTGAGCCCCTGGCCGGATCTGCAGGCGTCGTTGGCCCAGGCCCAGGAGCTCGGCGTGATGCGCTGGGGGGCGGCCCAACCCATCGCACCCGGTTTGGCGCCGCCGCTGCAGTGGTGTGCCCGAAGCCGGGTTGGCTTCTGTGGCGACTGGATCGCCGGCCCGGGCTTCGCCATGGCCGAAGGCGCGCTTCAGAGCGCCCTCGATCTCGCCGATCAACTATTGCTCAGCTGCTGATGCAGTGCCTCCAGGCGCCGGGCGTTCACGCCCAGGTCGGAGTCGCCGAGGCGGGACACCGATCGGGCCTGCAGTTGCTGCCGCTCTTGATCGGCATAGAGCTCGAGATCGTCGACAAAGCCGAACAGACGACTGCTGCAGGTGACATGCAGGTAGGTGTCGCTCTGCTCCACCACGGTCGTGCGCGGCGCCTCGCGCAGCTGGTCGGCCAGACCCTCCAGCGCCTGCGCCGGGTTCTGCACGCTCCAGGCCTGACGCGCGCAGTGGGCCGGTGAGGGGCACGGACTGAGCTGGCCCTGCTGGACACCGAGGTCGGCTGGCACCGGTCCGATCAGGTGCAGGAGCCCCAGGATGAAGGGGATGGTGAAGCGGATGAGTGGGTCCATGGTCAGGTCCAGCGCACGGGATCCTGCGATTGCAGGTGCAGCACATGATCAGCCTCCGATCCCAGCAGATCGCGACTGATCGTGAGACAGATGCTGTTGAGAGGTAGCGAGAAACTGCTGCCATCGGCATCAAAGGGCCCTTCCACATAGGCACCAATTCGCTCGGCCATCAGGAAGCAGAGCATGATCATGAAGCCGTTGAAGCTGCTGAAGCGGCCTCCGTTCTGGTAGTGAAAACTGAGCAACAGCTGGATGCCGAACACCCAGTTGATGATCCGCACGAACACGTCATACGACGCTGGCAGGGGGGTGTTGCGGATCCGCTCCAGACCGCCGATCGCATCGGTGCAGGCATTGCCCACCTCCACCAGCTGGTGCCGTCCCCAGCCATCGATCAAGCCTTCGGCGTGCAAGCGCTGCAACCACAGCCCCCGTTGTCTGCCGAGCTGGCGGAGGGTGGTGGTGTCCGGCAGCCGCAGGGCTTGGAGAAGCTCGTTCTGCAGGCTGCGCAGATCCCGGTGCCAGGAGTTGCGCAACTGAAAATTCAACTGCCACACGATCGCCACTTGCAGGCGAACCAGCCGCGTCGTCCAGCGCCGCCCCGCGGGTGAAACCGGGAGGTAGGCGGCGAGGCTGTCGGCCCAGTTGCGGCTCTGGTTCACCATGGTTCCCCAGAGTTTGCGGGCTTCCCACCAGCGACTGATCGCCTGGGTGTTGCGAAAACCGATGAAGATCGAGACGGCGATGCCGAGGATGCGCACGATCTCATCGCTCTCCACCCAGCCTCTCGGGATCACCCCCCCCATCACGAGGCCGGTCACGACCAGCAGCAAGAGGAGGTCGTAGCGCATGCGGCTGAGCAATTGCAGCAGCACATGCGAGTAGTCCTTGCGGCGCGTGCGCGGTGGATCGCCGTAGTTGCCGGATTCGATCATCGGCCTGAGGTCACGGTGATGCTGCCCATGGGGCGATCATGGCCGCATCTGTGTCTGAGCCATGCCCCCCAGCTGGAGCGAACAGTGGTGGCCCGTGGCCTATCTGTGCGACCTGGATCGGGGTCGGCCCTCGCGTTTCACGCTGCTGGAGCGGGATCTGGTGCTCTGGTGGGATCGCGAGGCTGGTCAGTGGCGCGCTTTCGACGACGTTTGCCCCCACCGCCTCGTGCCCCTGAGTGAGGGGCGGATCAATGCGGAGGGGCAATTGGAGTGCCCGTATCACGGCTGGAGTTTTGATGGCAGCGGCCATTGCCGCCGCATTCCCCAGATGACGGAGGAGGCAAGGCCGGAGGGGCGGCGATCCAGCTGCCGCAGCTTGCCCACCGCCAGCGCCCAGGGCTTGCTCTTTGTGTGGAGTGGCGATCCGGCGTCAGCCGATCCGGCGGCGCTCCCCCTGGTGCCGGTGCTGCAGGAGCAGGGGGAGGGGTGGGCCGATGGCTGGGTGGTGCAGGACACCTTCCGGGACCTGCCGATGGATGCGCTGACGCTGCTGGAGAACGTGCTCGATGTGAGCCACGTGCCCTTCACCCACCACCGCACCGTAGGGCGGCGCGACAACGCCGCTCCTGTGCAGGCCGAGATCACCCGGGAGGATGGCACCGGTTTCGAGGCGTTCTGGCAGGAGGGGCCGCGGCGGGGCAAGCTCGGCTCCCAGGCCACCTGCTTCCGGGCCCCCCAGCTGATGTGGCACGACCTCACCGCCAAGGGGTTTGCCCGCATCCTCACGGTGGTGTATGCGGTGCCGATCCGGCCGGGGGAGTGCCGGCTCTTTGCCCGCTTCCCCTTCCAGTTCCAGGCGGCTGCGCCGCGGTTGCTGCTCGGTCTGCGCCCTCGCTGGTTGCAGCACATCGGCAACCACAAGGTGCTGGAAGACGACCAGGTGTTCCTGCACTGGCAGGAGCGGGTGCTCGAGGCCGCTGGAGGCTCTGCGGCTGCTGAGAACGCCTTCTACCTGCCGACCGACTCTGATTGTTATGTGGCCGCTCTGCATCGCTGGGTGCAGCGCCAGGGTGGTGGTCCGTTCCCGGGTCGGGCTCTGCCGCCGCGCCAGGGGCTGGAGGCGCTGATGGATCGCGAGCGGAGCCATACCCGGCATTGCCGCAGCTGTTCTGGGGCGTTGCAACGACTTCGTGCCCTGCGGCCCTGGCTGATCGCCATGCTCTGGCTGTCGGCGGCGTTGGTGGGCCTGGGTCAGTGGGGCTCGATCAGTGCCGTTGGCCTTGGGCTCGCTCTGGCTTCAGGACTGGCGCTGCGTCAGCTGGGGCGCTGGGAGCAGGGCCTGCTCGCCGGGGATGGCCAGGCGCCACGCAATCATGAGTGACTGGCTGTGATGCAGGCGTTGTGCCGATTCGTGTGACCTCTCCTTGCCCGGAAAGCGTGGTGATCGCTCTGGGGGCGCGGCAGTGGCCGATCTGGGGCTGTGAGGTGAGCAGCTTCCCCTGGCATTACGACCAGCACGAAACCTGCCTGGTGATCGAAGGTGAGGTGACCGTCACCCCCGACGATGGTGAGCCGGTGCATTTCGGCGCGGGAGATCTGGTGGATTTCCCCAAGGGGCTGCGCTGCACCTGGACTGTGCACAAGCCCGTGCGGAAGCACTACCGCTTCACCTGATCGCTCAGACGTCGACATCGGCACCCCATTGGGGCTCGCAGGTGCGCCAGCCGACGCGCAGCAGCTCGCGCCAGAGCAGTTCCGCCGTGTCGCGGCGCAGATAGACCCTGGTTTTCAGCAGTGGGGGCTGGCCTGGAAGAGGTCGCCCTGAATCCACGAACACGCGCGGATCGCGGTTCCAGCTTTTTTCGTCGGCATGGAAACGCTTCGTGTCGCTCGTGCGGGGGTCCTGGATCCAACCGTGCCTGGGCATTGCTTGCGGGGCGAGAGGACTGGCTTGCGGGGCGCGATGACGATGGCGCGCATCCAGGCCTCGGCTTTGAAGGGGGCGTAGGGGGAGCTGGAGGCCATGGATCCGGCGCTGGTACGCTTGTTCTAGAGCCGTAGTACAAATGTGTCAACCACGAGTGGGGTGGCCCTGGTTAGAACGAGGGTTCACGTAGGTTTTGGTTGTGACGATCACCGTGTGGCAGGCCCGTGAGGCCGGCGCACCCCTGGAGCGGGCCGAGCGAGCGATGCTGGAGCCGGCGGCCGGTGAGCTCGTGCTCGAGGTGCTGCATTGCGGCCTCTGTCACAGCGACCTGTCGATGCTCGACAACAACTGGGGCCTGAGTGCCTATCCGTTGGTCCCCGGCCATGAGGTGGTCGGCCGAGTGGTGCGCGTGGGTGAGGGGGTGGATCCCGGTGTGATCGGCGAGCTGCGCGGCTTGGGCTGGATCAGCGGCAGTTGCATGCATTGCGCCCTCTGTCTCGGCGGCACCGCCAATCTCTGCGGGTCCCTCGAGGCCACGATCGTGGGCCGCCAGGGTGGTTTTGCCAGCCACGTCACCGCCCGCCAGGATTGGGCGATTCGCCTGCCGGAGGGGATGGATCCGGCGGCGGCTGGCCCTCTGTTCTGCGGGGGGATCACCGTGTTTGCGCCCTTGGTGGATGAGGTGGTGTCGCCCACGGCCCATGTGGCGGTGATCGGCATCGGTGGGCTTGGCCACATGGCCCTGCAGTTCGCCCGCGCCTGGGGGTGTGAGGTCACCGCGCTCACCACCCATCTCGCCAAGGCGGAGGAGGCGAAGCGTTTCGGGGCCCATCACGTCGAGTCGTTGGAGGAGCTGCCTGATCTGGCCGGCCGCTTCGACCTGGTGATCAACACCGTCAACCACGCCCTCGACTGGGGTGCCGTGATGGGCTCCCTGGCTCCCCTCGGCCGTTTGCATCAGCTCGGCGCTGTGCTCGAACCGTTGCAGGTGAGCGCCTTCGACCTGATCATGGCCCGCCGCTCCATCACCGGCAGCCCCACCTCATCACCCGCCAGCCTGATGAAGATGGTGGAGTTCTGCGTGCGGCACAACATCCGCCCGCAGGTGGAGCACCTGCCGATGGATCGGCTCAATGAAGCGATCGATCGGCTGCGCCGTGGCGATGTGCGCTATCGCTTTGTTCTCGATTCGGTAGCGGATTGAACGACGCCATGTCTTTACGTGGCGTTAACCATGGGGCTGGGAAATCGGCGCTCGTCTTCCTCACACCAGCGGGCGCTTTTTTTCTGCCAACCTTTGGCCCGTCGGGGTTTGCGGGGATGGTGTGGCAATGAGGGCAGCCGCAGACGAGGCTTGGAGCTGGCCTGAGTTGGAAGCCCTGGCTCCCGAACCCGAGGAGCGGGTCCAAGGCCCCACGAACGCCCAGGCGACCTTGCGCCTTTTCGGTCATCCCGAGGACGCGGTTCGCGTCACCCTGTATCGCGACCATCACGCCTGGTGCCCGTACTGCCAGAAGGTGTGGTTGTGGCTGGAGTTCCGCCGGATTCCCTATCGAATCCGCAAGGTGACCATGCGCTGCTATGGCCCCAAGGAGCCTTGGTTCACCGCCAAGGTGCCCTCGGGGATGCTGCCGGCCCTGGAGTTGGATGGCCGGTTGATCACGGAAAGCGATCGCATCCTGGAGGCCCTCGAACGCGCCTTCGGGCCGCTGGGAGCCGGCATGCACGACGGGCGGGTGAGGCGATTGCGTGAGCTGGAACGGCTGCTGTTCCGCGCCTGGTGTGTGTGGCTCTGCAGCCCAGGCCTGCGCGAGGACCAGGAACGACGTGCCCTGGATCAGTTCCAGCGGCTGGCCGCCCAGATGGAGGAGGCGATCGCTAGTGGTGGCGGACATTGGCTGGATCCTGATGATCCGATGGGGTCAACACCCGGCAGCGCGGATCTGGTGTTCATCCCCTATGTGGAGCGCATGAACGCCTCGCTGGCCTATTTCAAGGGGTTTGCCTTGCGCGAAGCCCATCCCGGCATCGATCGCTGGCTCACGGCGCTGGAGCAGCTGCCCACTTACCGGGGCACCCAGAGTGACGTGCACACCCACGCCCATGATCTGCCTCCCCAGATGGGCGGTTGCTGGTCGGATGGCAGTGCTCAGCAGCAACGCATGGCCGCGGCGGTGGATCAAGGGGAGGGACTTGGCGCCCTCGAATGCCGCTGGTCACCGTCCGAAGGAGGGGTGACTCCCCAGGCCAGAGCCCTGGAGCGGGTGTTGCGCCATCGCAGCACGCTGCTGGCCCGCAGTTCTCTCGGGGAGGGTTTTGATCAGCCCTTGCGCGCAGCACTCACGAAGCTGATCGGTGGGACGCCTGTGATGCCAGCTCCAGGCTCAGCGGCAGCTCTGCGTTATCTGCGCGACCGGATTTCGGTGCCTCGCGACATGCCTCTGCACAGCGCCCGGCTGCTGCGGCAAGCACTGGAGAGCACAGCGGCTCTGGCAGGTCACGACCAACCGACTCCGCTGCCCTTTGAGCATCGCTTCGATCAGGACCCACGACCCTTTGTTGGCTTGGGCACCTGATCCGTGATCGGCGATCGAGCAAGGTGGAAAGCCAAGGTTTCCGTGAGTTGATGACCAGGCTCAACAATGCCCGCGATCGGCTCTTGGAGCCAGAAATGGAGACGAGTCCGGCCTGATGACCAAGGTTGCTCTGCTTGGGGCTGGCCTTCTCGGCTCCGCCATCGGCCACCGCCTGTTGACGGTTGGCTGTTCGCTATGGGTCTGGAACAGGGATCCAGCCCGCTGTGAACTTCTGGTTTCCGCCGGTGCCCAGCGCTTGGAGGATCCAGCCCAGGCCATTGAGGAAGCCGGCACGGTGATCACGGTGCTGCGCGATGGCCCCGTCACGGCCGAGGTGGTGGCGCGGATCGGTTCTCTGCGCGGTGCCTGTGTGATGCCGATGGGCACGATGGGCATCAGCGAAAGCGTGGCCCTGGAGACCCAGGCGCAGGGGCAGGGAGGCTGCTATCTGGAGGCGCCGGTGCTTGGCAGCCGCCCGGAGGCGCTCCAGGGCCGTTTGCTTGTGATGGCGGGCGGTGATGAGGCCGTTTTCGCCCGTCAACTGCCCTTGTTGCGTGGTCTGGCGAGCGAGCCGCGCCTGATGGGTGCGGTGGGCACCGGGGCAGCGGCAAAACTGGCGCTCAACCAGCTGATCGCCAGCCTCACCCATGGCTATTCGCTGGCCCTGCGCCTGGTGCAGGCCGCCGGATTGGACGTGGAGCGGTTCATGGCGGTGCTGCGCCCCTCCGCCCTTTACGCCCCCACGGTCGATAAGAAGCTGACGCGGATGCTTGAGCATCACTACGCCGACCCCAACTTCAGCACCAGCCTCCTGCGCAAGGACCTCAACCTGTTCCTGCGCGAGGCCTCACTGGCCGGGGTGAACGCCGAGGCCCTGGAGGGCCTGGCCGCTTTGCTGGCCCGGGCGGAAGGCACCGACCTGGATGGGGCCGACTACTCTGCCCTGCATGAGCTCACCGCGGCAGAACGGACCTCCATAAGCTGAAGGCGTTTGCGGCTTGCTGATGGCGTTGCATGATTCCGAGCGGTTGCGCGCGCTCTTCACCAAGCCCTACGGCCAGCCGGCGCCCACGGAGGCCCAGTGGCGTGAGCTTTACGACGAGAACGTGCATTTTCAGGATCCCACCCAGGAGCGGCAGGGCATCGCTGCCTACATCGCCGCCCAGGACGGGTTGATCCAGCGCTGTGATGATGTGTTTCTGGCGCCAGGGGCGATCGCGATCGAGGGCGATACCGCCTTTGTGGAGTGGGAGATGGGTCTGAAGATCAAGGGCATCGAGTTCCTCTATCCCGGCACCAGTCGCCTGCGCTTCAACGCGGAGGGCAAGGTGTGCGATCACCGCGACTACTTCGATTTCGTGGGGCCCACCTTTGCGCCGGTGCCCGTGGTGGGTGGTTTTGTGCGCTGGCTATACAAACGCTTCGTGGATTAAGTCCTGTTTCCGAACAAAATCTGAAGCAGTGGCAGTTCTGTGTTGGATCCGACAAACCGGGTCGACGGGTCGGCGCCACTGTGGCAGCAGCAGCTTTTCTCTGAATGGGCGACTACCTCTACACCAACAGCACCCCAAAAATGGTGGTGCTGAAGTGTATCGGTGAAAACCACTTTTATCTCGAAAAGGTGATCCTGCCGTCGGAGACCTATTGGTTCAACGCTCCGGAGGAATCGCGGGTGGAGATCTGGCAGATGGCGATCAATGGCCAACTGCTCAGCGTCCGCGCGGACGTGAGTGACTTCGCCGCCAATGCCAGTGACCCCGAACTGGCCTCGAACGCGATGGCCTCTCCGTTCCATCAGGCCGTGGCCTGAGCTGGGGTGGGTTCAGCGTCAGCTCGGCAGGGTGAAACCACGTTGCATGTGTTGCACATCGAGCATCACGTAGGTGAGCCAGAGCAGCACCGCGGCGATGCCAGCGCCAGCGGCCACCTTGGCCAGGTTCCGCAGAGCCAGCTCCATCAGGCTCATCTCACGCATGGTTCGGTTCTTCGCTTCAGTCCATCCTGATCGATTTAGGGTGAGGTATGGCTGATTCCGCGAACAGATTTCAGATTGAACGCGACTTCGCCCAGGCTCAGCGGCTTGGGCGCTGGCTCAGCGATGAGGAGGCGCTTTCGGCAGCCGAGGCGGAAGCTCGGTTGCGGCAGCGCCAGCAGCAGATCGAGCGCAACCGCGGCAAATTGTGGGCGCTCACCCTCATCTGTTTGATCATCCCTCCGCTGTGGCCCCTGGCCCTGGGCCTGAGCCTGTATCTGTTGTTTCCGCTCACCACCCGCCGCTTTGTGGTGGCCGCTGGCCTGGGGCTCACGCTATTGGTGTTACTGAGTGCGGGAGCCGTGGCCGCTTTGCTGGTGGGGCTGTGGATGCTCTTCGGCTAGTCGGCGTTTGGATCGGCCTGGTCGTGTTGCAGGGAACGGGCCATGGCCCAGGCATTGGTGGAGCCCTGCAGTTGCTGATGCATGATCCAGGTTGTGGCCGCTTTCTGGGTTTGCCAGGCCTTCAGCAGCTGTTTGGCCAGATCCCGCAGTTGGGTGGGATCACTGGTGGCATCCAGGGCTCGGTTGAACTGCTCCACGTGAAACAGCTGTTCGGTGGTGAACTGAATTCCGCTCGTCATGTTCATCAGCCTCCAATGGATGGACGTGAATGTATCGAGTGGACACGTTCAAGCTGTAACAACAGCCACGCCATGCCCCGATTGTCAGTGTTTCGGGTTGTAACGCTGCTCGCGTCTGGCCCGTGCCGCCGTCAGATTCGGCAGGTCTGACGAGTTCCCATGCGCCTGACCTGGTCCCAGCATCTGCAGGCCGCGCGCACCCTCGAATCCAGCCATTTTGCCGATCTCGGCATCAGCTTTGCCTTGATGGGCCTCGCCCTGTTAATGCTCTCAGAGGATCTGCTCGCCCAGGAGCAGACCTGAGCGCCGTGCGCATCGGCGCCAGCGCGCTGGAGATCAGATTCAGTCACAGGTTGAAGGCCCGAAACGCTGAGTCAAACCTCGGCCAACGCGTCAATCTGCGGCAAACTTGCGGGGCAGGACGGCGTCCTGAAATCGGCAAACGAAACGGCGGGCGTGAGACACCCGCCGCTTTTTGTGGGGCCTGAAACCGGGCTCAGACGCTGTAGCGAACACCGCGGTAGCGGAGTTCGGTGGGCTTCTTGGGTTTCTGGGCCGTGTGATGGGCATCGATGTATTCGACGCCCCGGTAGGCCTTCGCCATCAGGCGCTGCGCTTCGCGCAAGGCTTCCGCTTTCTGGATGCGATTGCGGGTGAGATCGAGGGTGTTCATGGTGGAACTCCACAGTGCCCACGCCCCCGTTGCCTGGCGTGGAACGAACTGCAGCCCCGAGGGGCTCAACGTGAGCACATTCTAAGGGGATGTCTGTAACAGTTGCTACCAAAATGGTTCCTGCTGAACCTTCTGGGCCGTGTCGATCGGTCGGGCTTCCACGTCGATCACGGGAGAGGCATCGAGGCTGTGGTTGGTGAGATAACGCAGGGTGCGATCGCGCACCAGCCGCACCTCCACGGCGTTCCAGCCACCACCGAGCAGGCCCCCCAGCAAGGGCAGGGTTTTGGTGATGAGCCCCTGTTGCATGGCGCGCCGCCCCAGGGCCCGTGCCGTCACCCGGTTCACGATCTCCGCCCCCTGGCGTTTCAGCAGTTTCACCACCACCTCGCGGCTGGCGGTGTTGAGGGCCTTGACGCCCAGCTCCAGCCCCACCTGACTGATCACACCGGTGCCGAAGATCGGCAGCAGTAATTCCTGACGGGCGGTCTCGGCATCGAGAAAACCGGGGATCAGCAGTTCCGCTGCGCAGGCGGCCGCGAAGATCTGGGTGCGCACAGTGATCGAGAGGTCCGCCAGGGTGCCCACCACACCGAGGAGGGGATTGGCGGCCAGGCCGGTCACCACCCCCGCCCCGATCACCCAGAGGCCGGCCTGATCGAAGGCCCGCTGAGCCAGGGCGAAGGAACTGTCATCGGGCCAGCGACGCCGCATCGCCTCCACCCGTTCCCGCACGGTGACCGCATCGAAACGGATGATCCACTCCAGCAGCTCCTGGCTCTGGTGCAACTCGAGAGAACGCAGGTCCAAGGGTGATGCCGGGGGTGGGGAGGTCAACTGTGTTTGCTTTCCGGCAGGGCGAGATGGAGTTCATCTTCGCGGTGCAGAGCCACCTTGAGCTCGCGGCAGTGCAGATCGAGCACGTGGCCCCCGTGTTGATGGTCATCGCTGAGCAGATGCAGGTGGTATCCCGGCACGTTGATCGTGCGGGCATAGCTGGGGGTCCAGAAGCCCACCAGGGTGCCGCTCACGTTCTCCAGCTGGAATTCGGCCCTCCAGGCGCAGGCCCACAAACAGGTTGTTGTTGTCGCGCAGGCGATCGAGGTGGCTGGTGAGATCCTCCCAGCTCTGCACATCGGCCAGCAGTTCCTGCCAGAGCCCTTCGCCCAGGTGCAGCGGCAGGGTGTGAAGTTTCTGCATCAATTGATCAGGTGTCGCTGCAGACTCGTTCCCAGCAATTCCATCTGCAGCGTCAAGCCGCCGCTCAGTCTGTGCGCCTGCATCAGTTCTCAGTAAATTGATTGCAGTTTTTTGAATCGGCTTGCTCTCAGCATGCAGTTCAAGCGCGAGAGCCTGACTGATCGATTGAAGCAGCTGCTGATCGAAGCGGAGCAGCTCGGCATGATGGGGAGCTGGGAGCTGATTCACGCCAGCGGTGAGTTGCTCTGGTCGTTGGGCACCCATCGGGTCTTCGGGATTGCGCCCACCATCACCCCCGACTACGCCCTGTTCCTGTCCTGCGTCCATCCCGACGAACGCGAGCGCGTCGATCAGGCTTATCGCAGCTCTGTGGCCACCGGGCAGGCATACGACATGCGCCACCGCGTCGTCACACCCGATGGCCAGCTGAAGGTGATTCAGGCACGAGCCACCACCAGCCTCGATCGCCAGGGGAAGCCCCTGCGTTCCGTTGGCATCGTTCAGGACATTACCGCCCTGGCTGAAACGGAGCAGGAGCTGGCCCGTCTTGCCTTCACCGATCCGTTGACGACGCTGCTCAACCGTCAGGCGCTCATGCGTGAGCTGACCCGTCGCTGTGGCGACGAGCCTGGGGAGGCGCTGGCCCTCATCAACCTCGACCTCGATGGTTTTCAGGCGTTCAACGACAGCTTCGGCGTCGCTGCGGGCGATCGCTTGTTGGTCGCCCTGGCAGCCCGCTTGCGCGATCAGTTGCCCGCCGATGCCCTGATTGCGCGTTTGGAGAGTGATGAGTTTTTGGTGGTGATTCCCGCAGCCTTCGAGCAAATGGCCAGCTGGGTTGACTCGATTCAGGCGCTTGTCGGCGCTTTGAATGCAGACCCGTTGCAACAGTCCCTCGCACCCACGGCGTCGGTGGGTGCCAGCCATTTCCCCACCCACGGTCATGACCCCATCGCCCTGGTGCAGTCCGCCAACACCGCACTGATGGAGGCCAAGCGGCGGGCGAAGCAGGGCCGCTGTTTGTATAGCGCCGCGATCAGTGAGCGCATCCACCAGCAGCTTTCGCTGGAGGCCGATCTGCAGCAGGCGATCAAGCACCAAGATTTTCATCTTGTGTTTCAGGCCCAGGTGGGCCGTGATGGTGCCCTGTTGGGTGCCGAGGTGCTGCTCCGATGGAGGCATCCTCAAGGCCATCTCGTGCCGCCCGGCGTGTTCATCCCGCTGGCGGAGCAATCTGGGCAGATTGCCGCCATCACCGATTGGGTTCTGGACGCGGCCTGCGCCCAGGTGGTGCAGTGGCAGCAGAAGAACCTGCAGGTTCCGCGTCTGGCGATCAATCTATCCGCGGCTCTGCTCGGTGTTGCCCATCGCCAGCTTGATCAGGTGTTTTTGGCGACCTTGGCGCGTTATCGGCTCGATCCGTCGGCTTTTGAGTTGGAAATCACCGAAACAGCGCTGCTGCAGCATTTGGAGGTGTCTCGCAACCAACTCATCGCTCTGCTGGAGGCGGGTTTTCAGCTGGCGATCGATGATTTCGGCACCGGCTACGCCTCCTTGCTCACCTTGCGGGTGCTGCCGGCAACCACAATCAAGATCGACGGGAGCTTTGTGCAGCGGATGCAACGCGATCCGGTTGACCTTGCGATTGTTCGCCGCTCGATTCAATTGATCCACGACCTCGGCATGGTGGCGTTGGCCGAAGGCGTGGAAAACGAGCAGCAGCAGAATGCCCTGCTGGAGATGGGCTGTGACGGGTTCCAGGGCTATCTGTTCCAGCGGCCCATGCCGGCAGAGCAGTTCGCCGAGCACTTGGTTGCCCTTCGCAGCGCATGAGCTCAGATTTCGAACAGCAATTGCAGCCGACCTGCTTGATCTCGGTGAGGGTGGAGCCTGCCTGGCGATCGCCAACGAATGTCGGCTGCAGCCGGGAGATCAGGCGCAGCTTCGGATCCCTTCGACGACTGGTGAGTCTGAGCTCCATCGGGTGTGGGTGCGATGGCGTGATGATGATGCTGAGATGATCGCAGCCCTCGGGGTGCAATGGCTTCGCCCCAATGACGCGCCCGCGTGATCGCCCCACCAAGATCTGTGCCGTGTGCGGTCGTCCGTTTCAGTGGCGTCGCAAGTGGAAGGACGTGTGGGATGAGGTGCGCTACTGCTCAGAGCGGTGTCGCCGTGATCGCAACCGTCAGCAACAGCGCGAGCGTCATACTGAGCTCACCCCTGACTAGGGGCAGCACTGGGCTGGGGATACTCAGGAGAGCGGCCCCGGGGCGGAATGGCGAAGCGCTCCCGCACCTCCTCCAGCGGATCGGCGAAATGGTCCCAGGGATCGATGTCGCGGATCAGATCGGTGGTCACGTGGCTGCCATGTTCCAGCCCTGCGAACAGGCGGTCGGGATCGAGTTGACCGAATTCCCCAGGGATGAACGGTGAGGCGCCGATCCCCAGCTCGAATTCCGCCATGGCAAACATCACCACATCAAAGGGATCGAGCTGCTCGAAACCGGCCTGGAAGCCCACCACACCGCCCTCTTCCGCTGCCGTGGTGCCGTATCCGCCGAGCACATGGCAACAATCGTGGCGAAACACCGGCACTGGCGGACCGCCCACATCACCCGGGAAATTGAATTGATTGATGCTGATGAAGTCGGCGTAGGCCTTGCCGAAGCTGCCGTTCGGGTAGTCCTCCAGAGCCTGGAACCGCTCCAGCGTTGCCTGATCACGGTGTCCGCTCAGCACCTTCAAGGTGGCGGCCAACATCGGCAGACCCCCATCCCGCAGCGTGGCGCGAGCCGCATCGCGCACAAAGCTGCGTCGAGCCAGATCCAGACGCACCATCCCCAGTCGCTCCTGCATCACATTCCGGTAGGAGCGCACCGGCGAGGCGTTCACCTGAAAGCTGCGGGCGGTGCGTTCCAGCAGTTCGAGGGCCTCAGGGCTCGGCTCTCCATCGAATAGGGCCACCAGGGTCATGCCGCGCAGGATGCGTTCCCGCCATTCCGGATCGGCATCGCAGGCCGTGATGCCCGCGGCCATCGCCTCCGGCTCCAGGCTGGGCAGACGGCTCAGATCCACGTCCGGCAACTCCAGCAGGTGATCACGGATGCCGCGAATCGCCGCCAGGGCCCGCTTCGATGGCTCGCCGTGCAGGCGCGCCATGGTCATCAGGCAGGGCAGGCCGGCTCGGCCCAGGCACTGGCGCAGTTCGGGGGAGAGGTGGCGGCCGGGATAGATGGTCATCGAGGCAGAAACGACCTGGACCCCCCGGTGGTAGCAAGGCCCCATAAAAATCCCCCGGCTTCAAGACCGGGGGTCACGTCAGTCGGTGATGTGCCCCATCACCCGACCCTGAGCGGACGTTAGAGCGAAAGCGCGTCATGCCATCCACCGCCCATACCAATAGTCCTGGTGGTTGGCTCGGCGCAAGTCCCAGATCTGGTGTGGTGGGCCGGGTTTGGCACCCTTTCGGGAGGCCTGCATCACCACGTTGGTGCTTCCGGGCTCAGGTGCACCAGATCTGGTGTGGACGATCGGCTGATTGTCCAGATTGTGGTCGTCCGCCCCGGCGCCAGGTGCGTTGAATCGCCGCATTCACCTCGCGCGAACGGGTGCGCTGGGGCATGCGCCGCTTGTCGAGGAAGATGCCGTCGTTGGCCACCAGTCGGGCCAGGATCAGGAGGTGGATGGAGAGCGCGCGCATCGCGTCGCCGAATCTCCTTGCACTGAACCGACTCGGTGCTGCAGCGGGTGTAGCGGTTGCGTCATTTTCCCGGGTGCTTCTGGATGCGTTCGGGAGGGGGAGCAAGAAAAAAGCCCCGCCGAAGGCAGGGCTCTGTTGCACATCCGAATCCAGGCGTCTGACCTTGTTTCGACTCCGGATCGGAGGGGCACTCCTCACGCACACACCATGGCCCTCGCACTGGCACTGTGCCAGTTGCCGGTGGGCGCTTTGCTGGCTGACCACGCCGGGGCGCGGCGGTGGTTCTTGATGCTTTTCCGGTGATTTTTATGCTTTGACGTTTGCATTGGGCTCCGATCCATCGCCTGAAACGATTTGTTGTAAAGATTTGCGTGTTCGCTCTCGACCGCCCTTGTGCCAGTCGCTTGGCTGGTTTTCAATAAAGGAGTTAGGCGCGAGGGAGAGCGTATGGATCATGTGGATTGGCTGGGTTCGCTGGCCTTGGTGTTGTTGATGGTTGGAATCACCATGGCCGGGTATCGGGTGAATCACCCTTTGCCCTGAAGCATCCGTTTCCTCGATGGTTGATCGAGGCGTTGCAGGCTTAGGCGAGGGCGACAATCGCAGTGACGCCAAGGGCTGTGGCCGAAGCAATCATGAACAGAATCACGATTTGATGGCGCACTGCGGCTGAAGGCATCGCCCCCTCAAGAATCTGGCCTGTCATCATTCCAGGCAGGCTCACCAGGCCCATCACCATCATCGAATTGATGGTGGGAATCATCGCCACACGAATGGCTTCTCGCACCTGCGCTCTGCAGGCTTCCCAGCGACTGGCACCGAGTGAAAGTGCGCATTCAAGAATGGCGCGTTGACTCAGCATTCGCTCCATCAACGTGTCGAGTCCGAGTGAGATCGCATTGAGCGTGTTACCCAACACCATGCCCAGGAGCGGAATCCAATACTGCACAGGCGGAAAACAGCGGCATGCTGGTGCAAGAGCCGTTCATGCCTGAACGCCATGTATGAAATCACCTGCATCGCCGTTCTCCCCGTGATGTTGCTCGTGTACTACGTGATCCAGCGCACGGTGGCCCATCACAGTCGCCTGGAAACCCGATTGATGATCCACGACCTGGTGATCGAGGCGATGAACAAGCACGACCATGACTTTGACGATTGAGGCGACATCGGCTGCTCTCGGCCCCAATGTTGCTAACGCTGGGGCAACTGCAGCAACGCCGATGACGACTTCCACCAGCCACGGCCTTCAGATCGAGTCGTTGACGTTGGCTCCCATGCCCGTGGTTCGCGTCACCGCCCGGGGCACTCTCACCCACGACGACTACGTCGCTTTCATGCCCCAACTGGATGCGGCGTTTGCGGAACAGACCGGTGATCGCCTGCGCTTGCTGTTTGATGCCCGCGAGCTTCAGGGGTGGGAACTGCGCGCCGCGCTCGACGACTTCAAGGTGGTGATGAGCCACGGCCGCCAGGTGGAGCGGATGGCCTTGGTCACCAACGCCCGTTGGATCGAGTTGCTCAGCAACATCGGCAAGCTGCTGCTCGCTGGCGAGATGCGTCACTTCCACAATCGCAGCGAGGCGGAAGCCTGGATCAGCGCCTGATCAGCCCACACCCACGACCTCGCCGCTGCCGGTGCTGGTGATCGAGAGCATCATCAGCAGGATCACCACCGTGGCTGACACCAGCACCACCGGCCAGATCTGGGATTCGCTGTTCATCGCGTGCGGAGGTGGCGGGGAGTCTCGGCACTTCATTAGCGTTTTTTGCAACAAGCTGCTGCTGAAGGCGGGATGAAGGTGGGATGAGGGCGTGCGTTGGAGGGGTGGGATCGGCCTTGCTTCGCCTGGGGGGCGCCGCTGCTCTGGCGTTGCTTGTCGCCTGTGCTGGCCCGCGATCAACCCCGCCGCAGGAGGCGGACGGTCGCCCGCGTGTGCTCACCACCTTCACCGTGCTGGCCGACATGGCGCGGCAGGTGGCCGGTGATCGCCTCGTGGTGCAATCGATCACCCGGATCGGTGCGGAGGTGCATGGCTATGAACCCACTCCCAGCGACATGGAGCGGGCCGCCGGGGCGGATCTGATTGTGGAGAACGGCTTCGGGCTGGAGCGCTGGGCGAAGCGCTACATCGCCGCGGCCGGCAATGTGCCCACGGTGACCCTCTCGCAGGGGATGGAGCCGCTGCTGATCGCTTCGGATGCCGCTGCAGGCCAAGCCAACCCCCATGCCTGGATGTCGCCCCGTCGGGCCCAGAGCTATGTGGACCGCCTGGTGGACGCGTTCAGCCAACTGGATCCCGAAGGACAAGCCACGTATCAGCAGAACGGAACGGCCTACAAGCAGCGCCTGCAGGCGCTGGATCAGGAGCTGCGTGTGGCCCTGGCCACCATTCCGCCCCAGCAACGGGTGCTGGTGAGCTGCGAAGGCGCCTTCAGCTATCTCGCCCATGACTATGGCCTTGAGGAGGCCTACCTCTGGCCAGTGAATGCGGAGAGTCAGATCACGCCCCGCCGGATGGTGCAGTTGATCGAGACCGTGCGCTCGCGCCAGGTGCCGGCGGTGTTCTGTGAAACCACAGTGAGCGACAAGGCGCAGCGGGAGGTGGCCCGGGCCAGCGGTGCCCGCTTCGGTGGCAGTTTCTACGTCGATTCCCTGTCGGAACCCGAAGGACCAGCCCCCACCTTGATCGATCTGCAGCGCCACAACGTCAAGCTGCTGCTCGACGGGCTGAAGGGATCAAATCTGCCAGGATGACGGCCTCGATTGATGCCTGGATGGGGGAGCGGCAGCGCGGCAAACAGGTTGATGCGGAGCGTTCGGGCGTGGCTCGCATCGACGCCGATCAGCTCTGCGTGGACTACAACGGCAGCGTTGCCCTTTATGACGCATCGCTGCATTTGCCCCCTGGCTGCATCTGCGGCTTGGTGGGGATGAATGGCGCTGGCAAATCCACCTTGTTCAAGGCACTCACAGGTTTTCTTCGGCCCAGTCGGGGCCGGATCCGGATCAATGGCCTGCAGGTGAGCGAAGCCCAGCGAGAACAGGCCGTGGCCTACGTGCCCCAGAACGAGGGGATCGATTGCGCCTTTCCTGTGTCGGTGTGGGATGTGGTGATGATGGGGCGGTATGGCGGCATGAATCTGCTGCGGATTCCCAGCCAGGCCGATCGGGTGGCCGTGCGTGAGGCCCTGAGCCGGGTGGATCTGCTCGATCTGCGCCATCGCCCGATCGGTGCCCTCTCCGGCGGACAGCGCAAGCGGGCCTTTCTGGCCCGGGCCATCGCCCAGGGGGCTTCGGTGCTGCTGCTGGATGAGCCGTTCAACGGTGTGGATGTGCGCACCGAGAAACTGATGGCCGAACTGTTTTTTCAGTTCCGCCGCGAGGGGCGCACGATCCTGATTTCCACCCACGATCTCAGCCATGTGCGCGATTTCTGCGACCTGGTGGTGCTGATCAACAAAACCGTGCTCGCCTACGGCGAGACCTCGGAGGTGTTCACGCCGGAGAACCTCTCCCTCGCCTTCGGTGGCTTGCCTCCGGATCTGCTCACCGGTCACAGTTCCGATGAGCCCCCCGCCTGAGTGGTGCTCTGGCTCTCGGCGACTCAGCGCATGAAGAGCATCTCCTCGTAGGTGGGAAGGGGCCAGAGGTTGTCATCCACCAGCTCTTCCAGGCCATCCACCGCACCGCGCAGTGCCTCCATCAGGGGCAGCAGGGTGTCGGCGCAGTAGCGCATCTGGGCGATGGGATCGCTTTCAGGCAGGCTCTTGATCGCCCGCTCGAGGTCGGTGGATCGGCTGCTCACGATGCCGATCCCCTCGGCGATCGTGGCCGGGATCTCCGGTGTGACCGGTTGGTGCAGGTGCTTCTGCTCCAGCATCACTTCCGTGAGCGTGCGTTGATAGGCCATCACCGCCGGCAGCACCTGGGTGCGGGCGAGACGCAACGCCAGCCGGGCCTCCACTTCGATCGCCAGCACGTATTGCTCGGCATACACCTCGAAGCGGCTTTCCAGTTCCACCGGGCTCAGCACCCCCTGACGCTCGAACAGCTCGCGGATCTCGGGGCGATGCAGCACCGGCAGGGCATCGGCGGTGGTGCGCAGGTTCTCCAGCCCGCGTTCCTCCACGGCTTTGTGATGCCATTCGCTTGAGTAGCCATCGCCGCCGAACACCACGGCACCGTGATCGTCCATGGTGCGTTTGATCACCTGGAAGCCCGCTTCCTCCAGGGAGGAGCCGGCCTTGAGAAGATCCTCCAGCTGGTCGGCCACCCAGGCGATCGAATCGGCCAGGATCGTGTTCAGCACCACCAGGGGCCCGGCCACGGACTGGCCGGAGCCGACGGCGCGGAATTCGAAGCGGTTGCCGGTGAAGGCGAAGGGGGAGGTGCGGTTGCGATCGCCCGGATCACGGTTGAGTTCGGGCAGGGTGTCGATCCCCAACGACATCAACGCCTTGGTCGCCGATCCACTCAGGGAGCCGCTCTGAATCTGGGAGAACACATCCTCGAGCTGGCTGCCGAGATACACCGAAATGATCGCCGGCGGGGCCTCGTTGGCACCGAGGCGGTGATCGTTGCTGGCGGTGGCGATCGCCGTACGCATCAGGGGGCCGAAGCGGTGGACACCCCGGATCACCGCGGCGCAGAAGAGCAGAAACTGCAGGTTCTGATGCGGGGTGTCGCCGGGGTCGAGCAGGTTGCCCTGGGTGCTGTTCCCCACCGACCAGTTCACGTGTTTGCCACTGCCGTTCACGCCCGCAAACGGTTTTTCGTGCAGCAGGCAGGTGAAGCCATGGCGTTTGGCCGTGCTGCGCAGCACGGTCATGATCAGCTGCTGGTGATCGGTGGCCACATTGGCCGCTTCGTGGAACGGCGCGATTTCAAACTGCCCCGGCGCCACCTCGTTGTGACGGGTTTTGGCCGGGATGCCGAGGCGATAGAGCTGTTGCTCCACGTCTTGCATGAACACCTGCACCCGCTCCGGGATCGCCCCGAAATAGTGGTCGTCAAACTGCTGCCCTTTCGCTGGCGGAGCGCCGTAAAGGGTGCGACCGGCGAGGCGCAGGTCGGGGCGCAGGGCGGCAAAGGCTTCGTCAACCAGGAAATACTCCTGCTCCGCACCGCAGCTGGAATTCACGGGTGCGATCTCGGCTTCGCCCAGCAGCTGCAGAAGCCGGCGCGCCTGCTGATCCATCGCCGCATTGGAGCGCAGCAGGGGTGTTTTTTTGTCGAGGGCTTCCCCGGTCCAGCTCACGAACACGGTGGGAATGCAGAGCGTCACCCCATTCGGTGTGCGCATCAGATAGGCGGGGCTGGTGACATCCCAGGCGGTGTAACCGCGGGCTTCAAAGGTGGAGCGAATGCCGCCATTGGGAAACGACGACCCATCCGGTTCGCCCTGCACCAGCAACTTGCCGGAGAATTCGCTGATCGCCGAGCCATCCGATTGCGGTGAAATGAATCCGTCGTGTTTCTCCGCGGTGAGATTGGTGAGCGGGTAAAACACGTGGGCGTAATACAGCGCCCCGTGGGCGGTGGCCCATTCCTTCATCGCCTGGGCGACGGCATCAGCCACGGAGAGGTCGAGTTTGCTGCCCTGACGGATCGAACGCTGGATCGACTTGAACACCGCCTTGGGCAGGGCACCCTTCATCCGCTCCAGGGTGAACACATCGTCGGCCCAGCTGGTGGCGAGGGGCTGGGAGGCCTCCACGGCAACCGGTTGGCGTTGCTGAATCTGTTGATAAGCCTGAAGGCGCGCAGCTGAGGGCATGGTGTGTGACCCACTCGTGTGAGCACACAGAACAGGAGCGCGGTGACAGCTGAATGTGGGTGTTGTTACGGATTCAGAAAGTTTTCCTCTCCCTTGCGGCATGGGCAAGCGATGGCGGCACGGGTAGGTTCCCCGAAGGGCAGCAAGCAATCCCATGGATGATTTGCCACAGGCCCTGCTGATTTTTGGGCTCGGTGCCGTGGTCACACTGGCCACCACGCTGATGATCTGGCAGGGGTATCGGCACTGGCAGGGCCGCGACCCCTTCGAGGGAGCGGATTGATGGCCCAACCCTTTCTGGCGCCAGGGATCGCCTGGGCTCTGGTGGTGATCTTCTCCGTGCTCTGGATCGCCCTCGGCGTGTCCTGGGGGCGGAAGGGCAAGGGTGACGCCGATGACTACATGCTGGCGGGGCGGAATATCGGCCTGGCCTTGAGCACCGCCACCCTGATGGCCTCCTGGGTGACCGGCAACACCACCCTGCTGGCGCCCGAATTCGGCTACCGCAACGGGCTCTGGGGCATGGTCAGCTACGCCCTGGCCGGCTTGGGCCTGATCCTGTTCGCCCCGCTGGCCCTGCGCATCAAGCAGCTGATGCCCGCCGGTCGCACCAGCGGCGATTTCTTCCGGCTGCGTTACGGCCGGGCGGCCTGGTGGGTGTTCATGGTGATCACGGCGGTCTACACCCTCGGCTTCCTGATGACCCAGGCGATGGGGGCGGGGATCCTGCTGGAGGCCTTATCGGGTTTCGATTACCGCCTCGGCATGGTGGTGGTGATCGGCGTCTCCACGATCTACACCCTCTATGGCGGCATGCGTGCTGTGGTGGGCACCGATTTCATTCAGTCGTTGCTGATCATGGTGCTCCTGGTGGTGGTGGCCGTGCTCGCCTTTCGCCAGTTCCCCGTGCCGGAGGTGCATCGCGAATTGGTGGCCAGCCATCCCGGCCGCCTCAACCTGCTGCTTCCCGCCGGTCTGTTGATCGCCTGGAATTCGGCCCTCTTCTCGATGGGTGAGGTGTTTCACAACAACATCTGGTGGTCGCGGGTGTTCGCAAGCCGCCCCTCGGTGGTGTTTCGCTCGTTTGTGTTCGGTGGCCTCGCCTGGATGACCGTTCCCGTGGTGACCGGCTCGATCGGGCTGGTGGCGCTGGCCCAGGCGATTGAGCTGCCCCAGGTGAACATGGTGTTCCCCGTGGTGGCCTCCCAGCTGCTGGGCGCCGGCGGCGCGGCGATGGTGTTTGTTGTGGTGTTCGCCTCGCTCACCTCCACGCTGGATTCCCTGCTCGCCTCCACGGCCGATCTGGTGGCTGAGGATGTGGTGTTCAAACTGCTCAACCCCCAGCTCAGCGATGCCGAGCTCAAACGCGCGACCCGGCTGGTGGTGATCGGCCTCGGGGTCGTCACCCTGGCGCTCTCCTGGCCGCGGCTGGATTCGCTCGCCTCGGTGCTGTTCTTCACCGGTGCCCTGGTGGCCTCCACGATCTGGCCGGTGGCCTATGGCCTCTACTGGCGCAGTGCCAATCGCGTCGCCGCCATCGCTGCGATGGTGGCGGGAAGTGTGTGCGGCCTCCTGGCTTACACCCTGATCGCGCCTTACTGCGCTGCGTTGATTTCCGCGGCGGTGTCGGCCCTGGTGATGGCGGTGGGCACCCAGCTGTGGCCGGAGCGTTTCTCCTGGCACATCCTGAAGGAGGGTTGAGCGATGTTGGCCATGACCTGGATCGCCGGACCGACCCTGTTTGAACTGGTGGTGGTGGGAAGCCTGGTGGGGTTGATCCTCGCCGTGCTCGCCCTGCTGCTGATCTGGTGGATCGAATGGCGCCGGGGGCGCATCTGGTAGCTCAGCGAACCTTTGCTCGGGTCAAACGTTTGAGCGGCTACAAAAAAGCGTCAATTGCGTAAAGAAAACCGTGCATGGGCTCGCCCCCCCTGCGCAGCCTGGTCTAAGGGTGTTCAGAGACACACCGGATGCTCACCCGCTCCACATTGCCGCCTTCGGTGGTGTCGCTGTTGTTGTCATGGCCAGTTGTCCTGTGATTGAGCGCGACCACCGCTGCGATCCCCAGCGTTTTGAGCGTCTTGGCCCGGATGTGTACGGATCCAGCCATCCCCAGTCGCTGCTCAATGCGGTGCAGGAGAACGGCGATGCCCTGTTGGATCTCGCCGATCAGCATGTGATCTCGATCCGGCCCTTTCGCGCCGATTCTTTGCTGCAGCTGTTTCGTTTGGCGGCCAAGTTTGAGAGCAATCCCAACCGCTACATCGCCCACAACCACCCCCTGCGCGGCAAGGTGCTGATCAACGCCTTCTATGAACCGAGCACTCGCACCCGCCTCTCCTTCGACAGCGCCTGGCACCGCCTGGGCGGCGATTCGATCAACATCACCGATCGTGGCTCCACCGGGATCGCCAAGGGGGAATCGCTCCTGGATGTCGCCCACATGTTCAACAACTACGGCGACTGCGTGGTGCTGCGCGACAACCAGTCGGATGCCGTGTATCAGATGGTGGAGGGATTGCGGATTCCAATCATCAACGCCGGCAACGGCATCGATGAACATCCCACCCAGGCGATGGCCGATCTCTACACGATCCTCAAATGGCGGCCTGAGCTGGCCAATCCCTCTCTGCCTGAAGCGGAACGCATTCGTATCGGTGTGATCGGAATCCCCAGCCGGATGCGCACGGTGCGCTCATTGCTGCGCATCCTCGCCAAATTCCCCCATATGGTGTCGGAGCTGGTGATCATTCACGACCCCGCCACCAATGCCAGTGGGGATCTGTTTGATCCCGGCCAGCTGGAGGAGTTGCTGGAGGCGGGGCTGACGGTGCGCTGGACCTCCAGCCTGCGGAGCGAATTGCCCGAGCTGGATGTGCTCTACATCAACGCGATCGCCTGGGTGGGCGACAGCTACGAGACCCACGGTGATTCCTTTCGGATCACCCATGATCTGCCGTTCAAGCCCAACGCCATCGTGTTGCATCCGCTCGCCCGTGGTGCGGAGTTGAGCACCTGCATGGACACCACGCCCCATAACTGGTATTTCTCGCAGGCGCGCGGTGCGGTGTTTTTGCGCATGGCGTTGCTCACCTGCATGGTGGAGCGCATCGACCGCGTCATGGATGTGATCTGAGGACCATTATGTGTGGAATCGGAGGGGTGTTCAGCGCCCAGGCCCATCAGCGCGTCGATCCCCAGCTGCTGGTGAACATGGCCGCGATCCAGGAGCATCGTGGTCCGGACGGCTTCGGCTACCGCAGCCTTGACGATGCCGGCGTCGGCTTCTGCCATGCCCGCCTCTCGATCATCGACCTCAACGAGACGCGGGCCCGCCAGCCCTTCCTGAGCGAGGCCGCCGGCCCCGGGGCGCGGCTGCTGATGGCCCACAACGGCGAGTTCTACGACTTCCAGCGCATCCGCGCTGATCTCACCGCCCGCGGCGTGCGTTTCGACAGCAAGAGCGATTCAGAAATCCTGCTGCGCCTCTATGAACAGCAGGGGCTTGAAGCCACCCTGCCGCAGCTGCGCGGCGAATTCGCCTTCGCGATCTACGACGAAGCCGACGATGCCCTGCATCTGGTGCGGGATCGCTTCGGAATCAAGCCCCAGTATTGGGCGCTGACGCCGGCGGGCTTGGTGTTCGGCTCCGAGCTGAAGGTGCTGTTTGCCCATCCGGCCGTGGAGCGGCGTTTCACCTCCGAGGGCCTGTTCCACCAGCTCATGCAGACGATGGTGCCGGGCACCACCGCCTTCGCCGGTGTGCACCAGGTGCCACCCGGTCATGGCATCACCGTGCGTCGCCGCGATGGCCAGCTCACGGTGGAGCACTGGAAATACTGGGATCTTGATTTCCCCAGGCAGGGGGAGCGCGACGCTTCCATCACCGAGCAGGAGCACATCGACGCGATCCGGGCCGCCCTGCTGGACGCGGTGGAGCTGCGCATGGTGGCCGACGTGCCGGTGGGCTGCTACCTCTCCGGCGGCATCGACAGCTGCTCGATCCTCGGGCTGGCGGCGGCGGTGAGTCAGAACCCGGTGAAGGCGTTCACGATCGGCTTCGATGACGCCCGCTATGACGAATCGCCGATCGCCCGGGAGATGGCGGAGGCGACCGGCGCCGAACAGGACCTGATGCGTTTGTCAGGGAAGGAGCTTTATGGCTGGATGGAGCGCACCCTCTGGCACACCGAACGCACGATCTACAACACCCTGGCGGTGGCGAAATTTCTGATGAGCCGCCATGTGAATGCCGTGGATTACAAGGTGGTGATGACCGGAGAGGGCTCCGATGAGCTCTTCGGGGGCTATCCCGCCTTCCGCCGCGACATGTTTCTGCATGGTTTCAACGACCTGCCGGAGGCGGAGCGACGCAGCTGGGAAGATCTGCTGCAGCAGTCGAATGCCCTGGTGCAGGGCG
Organism: Synechococcus sp. RS9909; assembly: GCF_014279595.1. Lineage (NCBI taxonomy): Bacteria > Bacillati > Cyanobacteriota > Cyanophyceae > Synechococcales > Synechococcaceae > Synechococcus > Synechococcus sp. RS9909. Next base: position 1,681,508 of record NZ_CP047943.1, on the reverse strand, counting down.
CGATGTTGGCGGCGGATCAGGTGGATGATCCCGATCTCGATGCGGTGGTGGGCTTCACCCCCAGCTGCCTGCAGCCCTGGCTGGCCTGCGCTCCTCTCGTGCCCGACCTGCTGTCGGAGCCCCATCGCCAGGCGCTCGAGGGCTATGCGCCCGGCAAGGCGATCGCCGCCACCCTCGATGCCGATCAGCTCGAGGGGCGCCACGCCCTCGACAAGGCCCAATACGTGTGGATCAAGACCATGCTCGAGGGCCAGATCCTCACCTGGGGTGGCGATCGGGTGGACATGGCCCATTCGATGGAAGCGAGGCCCGCGTTCCTGGATCACCATCTGGCCGCGGCGGCGGTGCAGGTGCCTCCGGAGCTGCGCATCAAGGGCAAAACGGAGAAATATGTGTTACGAGAAGCGATGGCTGGGCTGTTGCCGGAAGTGCTCTACAAGCGCGAGAAATTCGCCTTCATGGCCCCTCCAGCCCACACCGAGCCCGACAAGTGGAACCAGATGCGGCAGCTGGCCGACGACTACCTCAGTGATGCGGCGATCGCCGAGGCCGGCCTGCTCAGCGCCGAGGGGGTGCGCGACCTGTTCGCCCGCCATGAGGATCCCGCCACCACCGATGCCGATCGGGTGCAGATGGATGCCCTGATCAACCATCTGCTCGGGGTGCAGATGCTGCATCGCATGTTCATTGCCACCGATGTTCCCGCCCAAGCGCGCCAGAAAGCTGATGCCCTCGGCTGGCACGTGTGAGCGGATGGGGAATGGTGGCGCTCGCTACATCACTGCCTCAGCATTGCCGCGATCGTTAATCTCTAATTCTTCACACTGAGGCTGGTGCTTGACCCTGCTGCAAACGCTCCCCACTGCTGAGATGCACGGTCAGGCCGGGCAGGGTCGCATTGAACCAAACAGCTTGCGCTTGCTCGCCAGCCTGGAATCGATGGCGGAAGTGGGTGGTCAGGAGGATGGTTCCGTCTGCCGTCGCGGTTTCACCCCTGCCGATCGCCAGGGGCGTGAACTGTTCAGCTCCTGGTTGCTGGAGGCCGGCTTGACGGTGCGGGTTGATGCGGCCGGCAACCTGATCGGTCGCCTCGAGGGCACCGAACCCAGCTTGCCCGCCCTGATGACCGGCTCCCATCTCGACACGGTGCCCACGGGTGGACGCTACGACGGCGCCCTGGGGGTGCTGGCCGGTCTGGAGGTGGTGCGCTGCCTGGGGGAGCGGGGCCTCCGCCTGCGCCATCCGCTGGAAGTGGTGGTGTTCGCCGATGAGGAGTCCACGATGGTGGGCTGCAAGGGAATGGCCGGTGTTGCCCCTGCCGACCCTGACGCCTATGCCACCAGCAATGGCGAATCGATCGAGCGCAATCTCGCCAGCATCGGTGGCGATTGGCATGCCCTGCCCCAGGCTCGCCGCGACGATCAGGCGATCGCAGCCTTTTTGGAGCTGCACGTGGAACAGGGGGGCGTGCTTGAGAATCGCGGTGACCTGATCGGCGTGGTGGAGGGGGTGGTCGGACAGCGCCGCTTCACGATTCGGGTGGAGGGTCAGGCCAACCATGCCGGCACCACCCCGATGGACCGGCGTCAGGACGCCCTGGTGGCGGCCGCCCAGGTGGTGCTGGCGGTGGAGCGCCTGGCTTCGGACCATCCCGGCGACCCCGTGGCCACCGTCGGTCGGCTCGATGTGTGGCCCAATGCGGCCAATGTGGTGTCGGGTGCGGTGACGCTCACGGTCGACATGCGCGATCTCGATGCCACGGTGCTCGATGCACTCGAAGCCGGCCTTGAGCAGGCCCTCGAGCAGATCCGTGCTCGCTCCGGCTGCCGCCTGGCGATGGAACCCCAGTTCGCGGTGGCCCCAACCCCGGCTGACCCCACCGTGATGGCAGCGATCCGCCAGGCCGCCGAACGGTTTGGCCTGCCCAGCAGCCGTCTGCCCAGCCGGGCCAGTCACGATGCCCAGGAGATCGGTCGTCGCTGGCCGATGGGCATGATCTTTGTGCCCAGCCATCGGGGCCTGAGCCATTCCGCCGCTGAATTCACCAGCCTGGATCAGTGCCAGGCAGGCACTGCCGTCTTGCTGGAAAGCCTGCGTCTGCTCGACCGCAGCCTGCATCCGGCGCCATGACCTTTTCGATCCTGGCCCGGGATCCCCACAACGGTCGCTTCGGCGTGGCCGTGGCCACCTGCCATCTTGCCGTTGGTTCCACCGTGCCCCACATCCGTGCCGGGGTTGGAGCGGTGGCCACCCAGGCCCACACCAACCCCTACCTCGGCATCTGCGGACTGGAGCGCCTGGAGCAGCACCAGAGCGCCTCAGTGGTGCTGAGCGGATTGCTCGCTGATGACCCCCAGGCGGAGCTGCGCCAGGTGCAGTTGATCGATGGCTCAGGTCACACCGCCGGCTGGACCGGCGACGCCTGCGGCGCCTGGGCAGGGCATCGCTGCCGCGACAACGTCGCTGTGGCCGGCAATCTGCTGGTGGGGGAGGAGGTGTTGCTGGCGATGGAGGCCGCGTTTCTGGCCTCCGATCCCAGCTGGAAGCTTGGGCGACGGCTGCTCCAGGCGCTGCGCGCCGGGGAAGATGCCGGGGGGGATCGGCGCGCGGAGCGCTCCACATCGGCGGCGCTGCAGGTGAGCGGCGAAGCGGCGTTCCCCTTGCTGGATCTGCGGGTGGATTTTCACGACGATGCCGTTGTGGAACTGGAGCGGATCTACGAGCGCAGTCAGATGCGCTGGGCCCAGCAATGGCGTCAGGAACTGCTGCAGCGACCCTCCCTGGATCGCACCCCGCTCAACCGCACGATCCCCCATCGGGCCAGCGCCGATCCGGCCAGCGAAGATCGGACGGTCGCCTGATCTGCCGATGGACTGGTTGCTGGAACCCCTGCGTCATGACTTCATGGTGCGTGCCCTGGTGGTGAGCGGCCTGGTGGGGGCCGTGTGCGGCCTGCTCTCCTGCTACATGACCCTGAAGGGTTGGGCCCTGATGGGGGATGCCGTCTCCCATGCGGTGCTGCCGGGTGTGGTGCTGGCTTACGCCCTTGGCTTGCCCTTTTCGCTTGGGGCTTTCGTGTTCGGTGTGGGTTCGGTGGCGGCGATCGGTTTCGTGAAGCAGAAATCGCGCATCAAGGAAGACACGGTGATCGGCCTGGTGTTCACGGGGTTTTTTGCCCTGGGGCTCGTGCTCGTGTCGAAGACCCGCAGCAACATCGATCTCACCCACATTCTCTTCGGCAATGTGTTGGGCATCTCCGCCGCTGACATTCAGCAGACCCTGCTGATTTCGGCGGTGGTGACGGCGGTGCTGCTGCTGTTGCGACGCGATCTGCTGCTGTTCTGTTTTGATCCCACCCATGCCCGTTCGATCGGGATCAACACCGGTGTGTTGCACTATCTGCTGCTCTCGATCCTGTCTCTGGCGGCGGTGGCTGGCCTCCAGACCGTGGGCATCATCCTGGTGGTGGCGATGCTGGTGACCCCGGGTGCCACCGCCTATTTGCTCACCGATCGTTTTGATCGCATGACCTGGCTGGCCGTGGGCAGCAGCGTGGTGTCGAGTCTGTTCGGGGTGTATCTCAGTTATTGGAGTGACAGCTCAACGGCCGGTTGCATCGTGTTGGTGCAGACGGGGTTGTTTCTGCTCGCCTTCCTGTTGGCGCCCGAGCACGGCGTGCTGCGGCGCCGGCAAGCCAACCTCTCCGCCTGATGGCGGCTTGGCATGACAATGGGGTGAAACTCTTGGCTCCCATGGTTCAGTCACCACTGGCGACCCTGCTGATCGCCCTGTCCCTCTGGTCTGCAGGCTTGCTGGCCGCACCCGGCCGTGCCCAACACACCAGTGGTGAGTCTTCCTCTGGCAGCGGTGCGGTGAAAGCGCTCTACGACACCAAGGCGGAGGCCGAGGCGGCAGCTCCTCTGTTCAACTGCAAGGGGGCCCATGCCATGGGCAGCAAGTGGATGCCCTGCAGTGCCCATGACCATGGTGGGAACGCCCAGTCCGGCCATTGAGTCCTGAGCTAGAACAGGGTGTCTCGGTTCCGGTGGGGATCAGCCACCGGAGGTAACGGGGAAAGATGGTGAAATTCCATCGCTGTCCCGCAGCTGTGAACCATCGGCCCAGGCCGGATGGCAGTCAGAACGCCCGCCGGGGTTTCCATCGACGAGGATCGACTTGAAGTTTTCCCACTGTTCCGGTGCCTCTCGCGGCATCGGTTTGATCGGGGTCAGTGCCCTGTTGCTGCTGAGCCTGGCCGGCCCCGCCCTCGCCCATCACCCCTTCGGCATGGCTGAGGGGGCTGAGCTCAATGCCTGGCAGGGCCTGGTGAGCGGCATCGGCCACCCCCTGCTGGGTCCCGACCATCTGCTCTTCCTGCTGGCGATCGGGTTCATCGGCCTGGGGCGTCCCGTGGCCTGGGTGTTGCCGTTGCTGGCCACCGGCTTGCTGGGGGCGGCCCTCACCCAGGTGATGCCCCTGTCCGCCGACCTGGCGCCGCAGGCGGAAGCGCTGGTGTCGCTGAGCCTGGCGATCGAAGGCCTGATCGCCCTGGGCAGCCTGCCCACCGCCTTGCTGATGCCCGTGATGGGTCTGCATGGCTATCTGCTCGGTGGCACGATCGTGGGGGCCGAACCCACGCCGTTGTTCGCCTATTTCCTCGGCCTGTTTCTCGGCCAGGGAGCTCTGCTTCTCGCCGTGTGCCTCGGTTCGAGGCGCTGGATTGCCGCGATCGGTGAGAACGGTCGACGTCTGGCAGCCGGCATCTGGATCGGCATGGGCGCCGCCTTCGCCTGGACGGCCCTGGTGGCCTGATCACTCCGCGTTGTTTTTCGGTGTTGTTTCTCGGTTTCATTCCCATGGTTTTCACGAACAATCGCCGACTGCTTCTGCCGGTCGGACTGACAGCCGCCCTGGTGGCCACGCTTGCGTCCCCCTCCGCCCAGGCCCACGGCGAGGCTTCCGGTGGCTTGCTCGCCGGTGTTGCCCACCCGCTGCTCGGACTCGATCACCTGGTGATGCTGGTGGCGGTCGGCACCGTTGCGGCGGCTCTTTCCACGCGCCTGTTGCTCTGGGCCCTGGCTGGTGCCCTGCTGGGTGCCGCGATCGGCTTCGGTGGTGTGACGGTTCCCGCCGCTGAAATCCTCGCTTCCCTGGCGATCGCTTCGGTGGGACTGGTGCTGTTGGCGCCCGCCCGTCTGGCCGCTGTGGCTGGTCCGTTGGTGGCGGGTGGCATCGCGATCCACGCCATGCTCCACGGCCTGGAAGCCCCCCGCGATCAGGGCAGCCTGCTCTGGTGGACCGGTGCCCTGCTGGCTTCTGCCCTGGTGGTGGGTGTGACCACCGTGTTGATGCAACGCCTTCCCGCCCCCCTGCTGCGTCGTGCCGGTGCTGTGTTTGTGGTGCTGGGCGGTGGCTTGCTGCTCCTGCCGGTGGCGATCAGCGCTTGATGGCGTTGCCCAGCGAGATCAGAGCAGGGCTGGATTGAGTCGACTGGGCCGATAGCTGAGCAGGAACGCTTCGTCTCCTGCTCGCACCGCCGTGATGCAATCAGTGCCGGTGTTCCAGACCCACACCTGCTGCATGGGGTGGCCTTCCGTTTCCACCGTGGTGCTCACCGGGGCGCCATAGCGCGAGCGCAGGCCAGCCAGCACCTCCGTCATCGCATCCGGCTCCAGCTCATAGGCGAGCTGTTGGAGCCCCCCATCGTTGAGCTGAAGCCGCAGGCGCGTCACGGGCAGCTCACCGATCGTCAAGCCATGGGCCTCAAGGGTGCGATCGCCCGCCTCGATGAGCGACACCCCGAGGCGGTTTTCCAGATGGGAGCGCTGCATGCCCCAATCCAGGCCTGGCACACAGGCCAACGCCGCGGTCGGCAGCGTCAGGGTCTGCAGCCAGCAGAGCAGACCGAGCACGACGGCGAGACAGTGCCGGGGGAGGGGAGGGATCAAGGTGCTGACGCCATTGTCTGGACGATACGGATGGCCAGGGGATCTGTCTCCGATCGGTTGTTGATGGCGGATCGATGGGCCTTCGGTGACAAATCGATGACAACTGCTGGTTGCGATCAACCCCGCTGAAGATTCCTGCCAACAATGTGACCAACACTGCGCTGTCGGTCATGCGCCTGCTTCTCTCCTTTGCCCTTGCTCTGCTCTGTGCTCTGTGGGCGCCACTGAGCGCCTCCGCTGCGGATGCCGCCCTGGGAGCGAAGGTGTTTTCCTCTAACTGTGCCGCCTGCCATGCCGGTGGGGGCAACATCGTTAACGGCGAGCGCACCCTCAGGCAGGCTGATCTGCAGGACTATCTGGCCCAGTATTCCAATGGTCATGAGAGCGCGATCGTCGCCCAGGTGACCTACGGCCGCAACGCCATGCCCGCATTCATCGATACGCTCACCGAAACTCAGATTTCTGATGTGGCGGCCTATGTGGAAGAGCAGGCCAGCAAGGGCTGGAGCTGAGGCTGCGGCGGAGCCTTGATGGTTCCCCTCTCCACAGCCTGGGCAATCTTTCAGGGCCTGTTGCTGGAGGCCCTGCCCTTTCTGTTGCTCGGTGTGGCCATCTCCGCCCTGGCGCGTTGGCTGCTGCCCCAGACCGGTTGGATCCGTCGGCTGCCGCGCCAGCCCTTGCTGGCCCCCGTGGTGGGCGCCCTGATGGGGTTTGCCCTGCCAGCCTGTGAGTGCGGCAACGTGCCGATCGCCCGGCGTCTGATTGCCAGTGGTGCGCCCCTCGGCACCGGCTTCGGCTTTCTGTTCGCCGCGCCGGTGCTCAACCCGATCGTGATCGCCAGCACCTGGGCGGCGTTTCCCGATCAACCCTGGCTACTGATCGCCCGGCCTTGCGGTGCCTTTCTGATCGCCATGGTGCTCACGTTCGTGTTGCGGCCTGTTCCCGAACACGCCCTGCTCACCGATGCTCTCCTGGAGGAGCGGCGTCTGAGCCAGCCTCTCGCCCAGGTGGGCCTGTTGGAGCGCCGCAGCGGCATGCTCGGCGCTTCTGCCATCGAGGCACAGGCGCCTCTGCCGGCACCGGCACAGGCCCGGCTGGCGCCTGCGGATCTGCTCGCCCACAGCAGCCGTGAGTTCCTCGATCTTCTCAGCCTGTTGGTTGTGGGTTGCGCAATCGCTGCCAGCGTGCAGACCTTTCTGCCCCGCAGCTGGCTTCTGGCCGTGGGGGAGGCGCCAACGCTCTCGATCCTCGCCCTGATGCTGATGGCGGTGGTGATTTCGGTGTGCTCCAGTGTGGATGCCTTCCTGGCCCTGGGCTTCGCGGCCCAGGTCACGCCCGGGGCCCTGCTCGCCTTTCTGCTCCTGGGGCCGGTGGTGGATCTCAAGCTCGCTGGCTTGTTCACGGTGGTGCTCAAGCCCCGGGCGATTGCGATCACGGCGGTGGCGGCGGCGATGGTGGTGCTGCTGATGGGGCAATGGGTCAATGGGCTGCTGCTGTGAGGGTGCTGGCGGCGATGCTTCCCTCCCTGCTGCTGGCGCTCTGGGGCTGGTTGTTGTTCTGGAGTGGTTGGTCCGGCCGTTTGTCGTTGCTTCTGCGCGAAGCCTTCCATCCCCTGGTGAGCCTGGCCGGTGCCCTGCTGCTTCTCCTCGCTGTGCTCTGGTGGCTGCCTCTGGGGTGGCGTCGCCCGCCGGCTCTGCGCCTGCGCGCCGGTGGAGCGGTGCCCTGGCACTGGGTGTTGAGCGCTGGTGCGGCAGCTGCCGTGCTGGCGTTTCCACCGGCCCCCTCCTTCAGCGACCTGGCGGCCACCCGGCCCACGGCCCTGCCCGACGGACCGGTTTTGATCTTTCATCTGCCCCCGGAGCAGCGCAGCCTCACCGAATGGGTGCGTCTGTTGCGTAGTCAGCCCGACCCCGCCCTGCATGACGGGGCGCCAGTGCGCATCAGTGGATTCGTGCTGGAGCGTGCCGGTGAGCCGCCCCAGCTGGCGCGTTTGCTGGTGCGCTGTTGTCTGGCTGATGCGACGCCGGCCGGGCTGGATGTGGCCTGGCCCGGTGGGGTGGCGCCAGCGGTGAATCAATGGCTGGAGATTGATGGCACCATGACCGTGAAGAGCGTGGCGGGTCGACAGCGACCGGTGGTGGTGCCGGAGCGGATCACGCCGATTCCGCGACCGGAGCGGCCCCTGGAGCCATGACACGAACGCTGTGGCTTCTGCTGATCGGTGCGGCCGGGCTGGCGACCGTCCAGCAGCAGTTCCTGCTGCGCCAGCCGCCCCATCTGGAAAGCATCGCGCCGGCGCCGGTGCATTCCGCTGCTGCAGCGTTGGATCTGCGCTTCAGCCGACCGATGCGCTTCGCGTCCGTGCTGCAGGACAGTCGGCTGCAGCCCGACCGTCCCCATCGCTTTCAGGGGGAGCAACGGCTGCTGCGTTTGCTGCTTGATCTGGAGCAGCCGCTGCGTCAGCCCTTGCGGCTTCAGTTGGGCGGAGACGACAACCGCGGCCTCGCTCTGCCCACAACGGCCTGGTGGTGGGATCCACGCCCCCATCTGCTGGCGGTGGCCCGCACGCGCCAGGGGGAACAACTGCGGCTGCGTCGCCATGACGGCACCTGGATGCCCCTCAGCGGCATGCATCCGCGCATCCTGCAGGTGGAGCCTCTCGGTCAGGGGGCTGGCGTGGCCTACGTCAGCGCCGATGCCCAGGGCTATCAACAGGGTTGGCTGCAACGGTTGCAACCCCGGTCGCTGGTGCCGGCCCCGGAGCGTCCCGCGTTTCCGGTGCGGGGGCAGACGGTCCCGCTCACAGCCCCTGCCCAGATGTTTGTGCACCTGAGCGCCGACCGCCAGGGGGATCTGCTGATCCAGACCGGTGGTCAGGAGCCAGACAGTGATCAGGTGACTCTGCGCGAGCGCACTGGGCGTCGTGTGGATCTCGCTGTGCAACCCTCCGGCACGATGCAGCTGCTGCCGAGCGGTGGCGCCGTGGTGCTGCCGACCGATAACGGTCTGGCCCTGGCTTCGCTGGAGGCGCTGCAGTCGGCGGAAGGTGGCACGGAGCGGCGGCAGCTCCTGCCTGGCAGCCGGGATCTGCGCGCCTTCTGCAGTGGTGCCGGACGGGCCGTGTTGGTGCGTCACTGGCCCGACTACCGGCGCTCCCTGGAGCTGGTGATTCCGTCGCAGGCTCCCCGGCAGCTCTGGTTGGGGGAGCAGGCGGTGATGGCGGCCAGCTGTGATGCGATGGGCACCCGCATCTGGGTGGTGCTGCGCGAGGGGGGCGGGCAGGGCACGGATACCCTGCTGCAGCTGGATGCGCAGGGAACGGTGCAGGCTCGGCGTTCTCTGGCGCCATGGTCGCTGGAGAGCGGTGCATCCCTTGGCTTCGATCCGGTGGGGCAACAGCTGTTGCTCACCCTGCGCAAGGGCCCACAGGGAGCGGCCCAACCGGCCTTGGTGAAGCTGGCGGGGCTCCAGCTCAACGTGCTCGATTCCCCGGTGGCGTTGGCCCGCTGGCTGCCTTAAAGCAAGCCGCGGTGCCGCACCAGTCGCTGAATCATCGCCCAGGAGCCGAGGGTCACCTTGATGGCCACCAGGGCGTTGAGCAGCGGGATCCAGCCGCCGCTGAACAGGGCACCGAAACGCCCCTGGGGCAGGTCGAGCCCGGCCAGGGAGGCCGCGGCGATCAGGATGAACACCACCACGGCAACTTTTTCGAGCCAATCGGCCCGCCAGCGCAGATAGATCTCTTCGTAGCGTTCGGCGCCGCCGCTGATCAACAGCAGGCCGATCGCGGTGCCGCCCGCCACGCCTGCCGCGAAGCCGCCGCCGGGGCTGAGGTGACCACGCAGGGCCAGTTCCACGGCGATCAGGGCGGCCACGGTGGATCCCACCTCGCAGAGCACCCGCGATGGCGCATCCACCATGCCACGCACCCTCAGGCGCTGGGGTTCGCCGCTCAGCACCTGGCGCACGCCGCTGGCGGCCAGGGTGAACACCACCACTTCCGCCACCGTGTCGAACAGGCGGGTCTGCAGGATCACCCCCGACACGAGATTGGGCACCCCGGTCTGTTGCCGGATCGTTTCGATCGTGGTGGTGATGCCATCCACCGAAGGCAGTGCGCTCTGCAGGGGGGCCGCGAACAGGGCGATCGCAGCCAGCAGATAGATCCAGATCCAGTTCATGCTGTTGCGTCCTCCTGGAGGCGGAGGCTGCCGCCAAGGGCCTGCCAGCGTTCGAATCCCGGTGAGTTCCGCAGGCGTCGTGCCAGGGCGGCCCGGGTGAGCACCAGGGTGCGGCCCTCCTCGAGCCAGCCATGACGCACCCTGGTCTGGCCGCTGATGTTGTCGGCGCTGGTCATCAGCCGGAGCCGGAGATGCAGGGGGCTGATCCACTGCAGCAACTCCTCGTCTTCGCTGCCGGCTTGCTGGCGCCGGTCATCGAGGCGCAGGGTCATCGAGGAGCGCATCGCCACCGCGTAGAGGGTGGTGGAGAGCAAGGTGCCCACCAGGGCTTCGGTGAGGGCTACATCCACGGCGCCGAGCAGGGCGTAGAGCATGGTGGAGAGGGAGCCGAGAATGCCGCGCAGCATCAGGCTCTGCCACGGGCTCGACTGACTCACCAACAGCAGGGCACAGAGGGGAAGCAGGGCCGTGATCGGCAGCAGCACATCCAGCTGTCCCTGCAGGCTGAGCGAGGTCGTCATCGGCTTCGGGGGGTCTGGGAGGAGCTGGCGAGCACGTAGCCGAAGATCGTGTTCCAGAGCATCAGGCCGATCAGCGCCAGCAGCAGCAGGGGCCAGAGATCAGCGCGGCGCAGCCAGAGGCCTGCGAGCATCAGGGCCGAGCCAAGTGTGTCGGCCACCGAGAGGCGATGCAGCTTCACCAGCAGGCTGCGCTGCTGCAGCAGGGGCCAGGTGCCCCAGAACCACATCAGCAGGCCGAGGCTGAGCAGGAACAGGCTGAGGGGATGGAGCCAGGCGTGCATCAGGTTTCCACCTCCCGCAGCAGATGGGCGAGCAGCATCATGCCGGCGTTGCCGGCGCTGAGGGCGATCGCACCCACCAGGGCGAGCATCCGCTCGTCCCGGATCACCGCCACCACCAGGATGATCATCGCCACCTTGGTTGACACGCTGGCGAAGGCCGCTAATCGATCCCAGGCGGGAATCGGTCGCACCATCACCGTGATCGGCACCAGCAGGGCCAGCACCATGCCCCAGAGCAGCAGCGTCATGGTTCCTGCTCCTCGAGGCCGCTGCTCGGCTGCAGCTGATGGATGCGGTAGGTGGGGCCATCGGGCCCGGCGCTGACCCCGAGCACCAGGGTGAAGGGCGTGAGCGTGATCGCAAACACCTCAAGGAAGATCGCTGCCGCGGTGCGGGTGCCGCTTGAGGGCCGCTCCAGCCACTGTTCCGTTTCCGCCGGCGCCAGCATCAGCCGAAAGGCTTCGGCATAGGCATGGGGGATGGCGGCGACCGCCTGAACCAGCGCCCGCAGCAAGGACAGCAGATCGCTGCGTCCGCGCCGTTGGGGCAACAACACGGTCACGATCGCGCCGATGAGCAGGTTCAGGCCGGAGCGATCGCCGGTGAGCAGAAACCAGAGCAGCAGGCGGAAGAGGCAGCTGAGCAACCAGGTCATCGCGGCCACCCTCCCGGCAGGCTCAGGAGCAGGCCGCTGCCCATCAAGCCCAGCCCTCCGATCAGGTGTTCCAGGCGTTCGAGCACAAAAGGAGGGGCGGTGCTGGGAGTGCCGGTTGGAGCCTGGCGTTGGTGCTGCAGCAGCTGATGGAGCAGCAGGCCTGCTGCCAGGTTCGCGCCGAGCCAGAGCCACTTGGTGGGCAACAGCAGGGGGGTGAGGGAGGTGGGCCGGAGCAGGGGCAGCCACAACAGCGCCAGCAGCAGCACCACTCCCGCCGACCAGCCCCGGTCGCCTGCGGCGGTCACTAGGGCCAGCTCCCCCGGCGCGTCGGCTGCGCCGCCCCGGCTCCAGAGACGGGCATACGCCGCGATCGCCAGGATCGCGATCAGGCTGAGCAGGGGCGCGAGCCAGGGGCCGGCGAGGGAGGGAGTGCCGGTTTTGGCCAGGGCGCCGATCAGGGGCGGCAGACCGGCGAGGGAGAGGGGGGCAAGCCAGAAGGCGAGACGCTGATCCGGGCGGCAGTTCCCGAGGTTCCAGTGGGCCAGCGCCCGGGTGGGCAGCTGGCGGCAACTGAGAAAGAGCGCGGCCTTGGCCAGCCCATGGGCCAGGCCGAAGAGGCCGGCGCTGGCGGGCATCAACACCAGCAATCCCATCTGCGACAGGGTGCTCCAGGCCAGTAACCGCTTCACATCGGTGCAGATCAGACCGGCGATCACACCGAGCAGAGCACTGGCCAATCCCACCGTGCCGATGCGCAGGGCCAGCGGCTCATTCAGGAGGCTGAAGCGCACCAGGGGGATCACCCCGGCGGTCACGACCGAGCCTGAAAGCAGGGCTGAGATCGGTGCTGCGGCTGCCGCATGGGTGGCAGGCAGCCAGAACCCGTTCAGGAACAGGCCTCCCTTGGTGAAAAGGCCGATCAGCAGGAACACGTGCCCGGCACAGAGGGGCAGCGAGGCGGCCTCGCTGAGGCCGAAGCTTTCCGTCTGGGCATAGAGCAAGGCTGCACCCACCAGGTAGAGGGTCATGGCAGTGTTGCCGAACAGCAGATAGCGCAGGCCGATCCAGAGGTTGGTGTCGGTTTCGGAGAGGATGAGCAGAAAGGCGGCGATGCTGATCACCTCCAGGGTCACGTAAAGGCTGATCAGGTCGGTCACCACCGCGGCACCGCCAAGGCCACCCAGCAGCACGAGCATCAGGGTGAGTTGGCTGGCCCGTTGCGGTCGGCTCCAGCCATCGAGCAACACGGCGCAAAACACCAGGCCATCGAGAAGCAGAAACCAACCCGCCAGAGGGTCGATGGACAGCTTCACGCCGAGGGGGCCGAGCCAGGCCAGCAGCTGCGGGCTGCTGCTGAGGATCGCCTTCAGGCCAAGCCCGGCACTGCTGAGGCTGCAGGCGAGCAACAAGGGCCGCCCCAGGAAGGGCAGCAGGGCATTGAGAAAGGCGGCCAGGTAGGGGCCCAGCAGGGCGGTGATGGGGAGAGCAAGTGGGCTCATTCTTCAAAGCTCTCCGGTTCCAGGCAGGGATCCACAGCCGACAGGCGGCTGATCACCACCAGCAGCAGGGCCTGAATCGAAAGGCCGATCACGATGGCCGTGAGGATCACCGCCTGGGGAATCGGGTCGGCGTTCTGCAGCAGGGCCTGGGTGAGGGGTTGGTCGGCCGTGGGGAGGATCGGACTGCGCAGTCCGGTGCGGGCAGCCAGCAGCACAAAAAGGGCGACCACGGCGCTGCCGAGCACATCCATCGCCAGCACTTTCTGGATCAGGTTTTTGCGCAGCAGCAGCCCGCAGAAGCCGATCAGGGCCGTGAGCAAGATCAACAGTTCCAGGAGCCGGATCGCAGCCATCAACGTTCAGCCCTGCGGGAACCCTTGTGCTGCATGACGTTAGATGCGGCAACGCAGCGGATGCCCCGAGCTGGGGTCCCGGGCTGCCCGTGGTGACACTTCATCACGGCATCGGCTTGCGCAGCTGCTTCCGCGCCGTGCGGGCGTGACAATGAACCCGGTTTTCATTTCACCCATGCGTGTTCTGCTCGGTGCCGCCCTGGCCCTTCTGATCGGTCTCCTTTCACCCGTGGCTGCGTTCGCGGCCGATGCCGCCCATGGTGCCCAGATCTTCTCCGCCAACTGTGCGGCCTGCCATATCGGTGGCGGCAACGTGGTGAATGCGGAGCGCACCCTGAAGCAGGCCGATCTGGATGCCTACCTCAGCGGCTATGGCGAAGGTCACGAAGCAGCGATTGCCGCCCAGGTGACCAAAGGCAAAAACGCCATGCCCTCCTTCCTCGGCAAGCTGAGCGACACCGACATTGCCGATGTGGCGGCCTATGTGGAGCAGCAGGCAGGCAACGGCTGGACCTGAGCCTGCTCAGAACAGGAACTGGGTTTTCACCAAGCCACCGAACTGGTTGAACGTGTCGCCAGTGGGTGTGTCCTGGCCGTAAGGACGAGACAGATAGAAGAGTGCGGGGGTGATGCTGATGTTGTCCGTCACCTGGAACTGATACCACCACTCCCACACATAATTGCCGTCGCGTGGTGTGTCCCCGGATTCCAGGGCAGTTGCGAACACCGGTTGGCCGACAGCCATGCCGGCGTTGTTGCCTCGGATGAACACGTCGGTCCAGTTGAGCCCCACACTCCAGGATTGGCTGGTGGTGACCAAGCGGCTGGCATCCACACTCGGATCGTTGTAAACGCTGCCGTTGTAGGAGGTGGAGTTGATGCCCCAGCCGGCGCTGATGGAGGGCACCCAGCCGCTCTCTTCCGGTTGCCAGTAGCCGCTGAGGGCAAAGGCTGAGGTGGTGCCTTTGTTGGTGAAGCTCTCCAGAGCAAAGGTGGTGCCGTACACAATGATGTCGTTCCCGTTCTGGATCGACGAATAGAGAGCGGCCAGTCCCCAGGTGTCGCTCTGGTAGCCGATCTGCACGGTGCCGGTTCCGCCCGATCCGTTGGTGGCGATGCCGCCTTCGTTGGGGTTGCTGCTGTTGCCATTGGCGGCCACATAGTTGGCGGTGACGCTGAAGCCGTTGGTGGTCCAGGTGATGCCGGCGCCTGCTCCCAGGTTTTTGTTGTAGGCCGCTGGCGCCCCGTTGAGGGTGAGCACATCGAGCACGGTGCTGCTGGGATACACGCTGGGCCAGATGCCAAGCATGTCTTCCTGGCCAACGCTGCCGCCAGCCGTCAGCACGATGGTGTCACCGAGAGGGAAGGTGTAAAAGAGCTTGTCGATCACGACAAAATTCGGCGTGTCTCCCTCCTGGAAGGCGACTTCGAGCTGGGAGAGTGGGCTCGGACCACCGCCGCCGAAGGCATTGGTGCCACCATCGAAGTTGCCGGCGCGCAGCACGGCGATCAGGTTGTCTTTGCCGGTGAAGCTGGTGTTGAAGACCAGCTGTTGGTCGTAGTTGAAGCTGGTGGCTCCGTAGTCCTTGTTCGCTCGGGTGGCATTGGCTTCATCCAGGATTCCCTTGGCATTCCCCCCAAAGCTGTTGGCACCCACCACAAAGGTGGTCTGCCCTGACAGCTTGGTGGTGGTGGAGAACTGGGTTGCTTCCAGTTCGCCCACGTTGGCTTCGAGGCCATCGACGCGGCCCTTGAGGATGGCGAGTTCCTTCTCGAATTCCTTGATCAGGCGCTTGAGCTCATCGGTCACTTCGGTGACGCGATCGAGACAGGCGTTCAGCAGGGCGGCCGCTTCAAAGCGGGTCATGGCGCGCTGACCGCGGTAGGTGCCGTTGGGATATCCGGCAACGCAGCCATAGCGCTCGATCAGGTTGCTCAGAGCCTGGTAGGCCCAGTCGGTCGGATAAACGTCAGAAAACTGGGTGATGCTGGTGACCTGCTCGAGGCTGTTGGATGACCGGCTGTTGGGTGACGAGCTGCTGGCGTAGTCGGAAACGCCACGGATGTTTAGCGGTCTAGCGTTCAGCTCAGCGGCGCTCGCGGGTTTGCTGGCGTCAACAGCCAGTGGAGCCAGCAGGCCCAGGGCTGCAGGCGCCACCAGCAGGTGCTGGAAGATGTTCATTCAGAGGCCCTCACACAGAAATCGCTCGACAGGAGATTAGGCTGAGAACGATTATCGCTGCCATGGCTGCTGTGTCGCTGATCCCCCGTGTCTGGCGCTGCTCTGCTGCAGTGCTCCTCGCCGGTGTGATGACGGCCTGCGGCGTCACCCCTCGCTCGGAGCCATCGGCCGGAACCCCCTCGAAGCTCCCGGTGGTCACCACCTTCCTGCCGATCACCCTGTTCACCCGCGCTGTCGCCGGCGATTGCGCCACGGTCAAGTCCTTGATCCCCCCCACCACGGGCCCCCACGACTTCCAGGCCAAGCCAGGAGATCTGGCGGCGCTGCGCCAGGCCCGGGTGCTCGTCAAAAACGGGCTGGGGATGGAAGCCTTTCTCGACAAGCTGGTGGCCTCGGCTGGCAACAGCGAGCTGGTGGTGATTGATTCCAGCCGCGGCATTGCCACCATCGACTCCCCTGAAGAGCACGACCACGACAAGGAGCACGGCCACGACCACGGCCATAGCCATGGGGAGGTGAATCCCCACATCTGGCTCGATCCGCTGCGGGCTGTGGAGCAGGTAGAAACGATCCGAGATGGCCTGATCAAGGCCGACCCGAGCTGCGCTGAGGGCTACCGGCGCAATGCAGCGGCCTACACCGCAGAGCTGCGGGCGCTGAACGACGCATTCGCCACCCAACTGAAGCCTTACCAAGGCAAGACTTTCATTACGTTCCACGATTTCGCCCCCTACTTCGCCCAGCGCTACAAGCTCAAGGCCGATTTCCTGGTGGATGTGCCGGAGCTGAACCCGAGCCCCGCTGATCTGCAGCGGCTGTCAGCGGTCGTGCAGCGTCAGCAGATCAGGGTGTTGCTCTCCGAGCCCCAGGAGCACCAGCCCTCCTATCGAGCCCTGGCGAACGATCTGGGTGTTGCCATCAGTGTGTTTGATCCCCTGGGCACCGGTTCCGAGGTGTCCGCCCGTGAGCCGGACACCTATTTTGTGGTGATGCGGCGCAACGTGGCCGATCTGATCAAGGCGTTCGGTGGTTAAGGCCCGATGACCCAACCGGTCCTGCAGGTGCACGATCTCAGCGTCGAGCGCAGTGGGCGTTTGGCGGTGGAGGGCGTGACCTTCGCTCTTGCCCCGGAAAGCGATACCGCCCTGGTGGGGCCCAATGGTGCCGGTAAAAGCACCCTCGTGGCCGCCTTATTGGGACTGCTGCCGCGGCGATCCGGCGTGGTGGAGATCCTTGGGCAACCGCTGGGCATCGATGGGCAGCTGCCTCGAGCCGTCCGCGCCCAGATCGCTTATGTGCCCCAGACTCTGGCTCTGCAAGGGCGTTTCCCGCTCACCGTGGCGGAGTTCGTCGGCTTCGGCTTCGACCCCCCAGGGCTGGGCCTTCCTTGGAAGGATCATCGCAACCGCCATGTGGCGGTGCAGCAGGCCCTGCAGCGCACCGGTTGCGAGGGTCTGGGCCAGCGCTTGTTGAGTGAGCTCTCAGGCGGTCAACTCAAGCGGGTGTTGCTGGCGTTCTGTGTGGTGCGCCCCCGCCAGTTGTTGGTGTTGGATGAGGCTCAGGCGGGCCTGGATGCGCCCTCCAATGAGCAGTTCCAACAACTGCTGTTTGACCTGCGCCGTCAGGAGGGCTGGACGGTGCTGCAGGTCTCCCACGATCTCGACATGGTGCGTCGCAGCTGCGATCAGGTGCTCTGCCTGAATCGGCGGTTGCGCTGCAGTGGCAGCCCCGATCATGCCCTCAGCCCGGAGCGGCTTAATGAGCTCTACGGCCCCAACATGATCACCTACCGGCATCAGCACCATGGCTGACGCTGTCGCCCTGGCTTCCATCCTGGCCTCATCCTGATCGGTCGTTCAGACCCAGTTTTGATCCAAGAGTGATTCAGGCCTGCGCTTGATCACGTAGATACAGATATTGGTATCCAGCAGATAACGCAACATGACTGCCTTTAGAACGCTTCGCGCTCGGCCTGCTCCTGGCTTGAGCGTTCGGCCATGAAGTCTTCCGGTGGCACCGGGGTGTGATGGAAAAAGCTGTCCCAGCGCTGGCCAACGGGCGAGATGATTCGCTCCAGGCCGCAGGCACGCACCTCGACGGCTTTGACGGAGTCCGGCAGGCGCAGGTGAGCGGGGATGCGCACCGCCTGGCTGCGGTTGCTCAGGAACAACTTGGTGACACTGGTCACGGCTCACCCTTGAAGGGATATACACAGAGTCTATCTCGTCGAATCGAGCCTGTCGCCAGGGGCTACTCGGATCAGCCGTGCGCCTTGGAACTATTTTGTGGGGATGCAGCGCAATGTGATTGATTCAGCACCATGGCTGACGCTGTCGCCCTTACCTCCATCCTGGCCGAACCCTTCATGCAACGGGCCCTGATGGGGGGGCTGCTCACGGGCAGCCTCGGAGGTGTGTTGGGCAGTTTTGCGGTCTTGCGCCAGCTGTCGTTCTTCAGCGATGCGCTTGGCCATTCGGCCTTGCTGGGGATCACCGTGGGCATCTTGCTGGGGATCAATCCCACCTTGGTGTTGATTCCGTTTGCCGTGGTCTTCGCTTTGCTGGTGCATCAACTGGTGCAACGCAGTGCTCTACCCACCGATGCGCTGCTCAACATCGTCTATTCCAGCTCCCTGGCGGCGGCGGTGCTCGCGCTGAGCCTGGTGGAGACCTATCGCGGTGGGATCCAGCAGTTGCTCTTCGGCGACATTCTGGGCATCAGCTGGCTGGATCTCGGCGTGATTGCTGGATTGCTTCTGGTTGCTTTGCTGTATCTCACCCTGAGCCTTCGCGCTCAGGTGTTGCTCACGCTCAACGAAGATCTGGCTGGGGCAATGGGCGTGCGCAGCGGCAGGCACCGCCTGGCTTTCATCGTGCTGTTAGCGGTGGTGGTGGCGGTCTCGATCAAAGCGGTGGGTGTCTTGCTGATCAGTGCCTTTGTGGTGATTCCTGCGTGCGCAGGCCGCCTGCTCAGCCGTCGTTTTCCTGTCTATGTGGTCAGTTCGGCCTTGCTGGGAGGTGGTTGTGCCCTGGTGGGGTTGCTGACCTCTGGCCTCACTAACCTTCCCTCTGGCCCTTCAGTCGTGATGGTGCAGTTCCTGGGCTTTGTGGTGGCATTGACGATCAGTCAAACGACGCGTCGGTCTCCAGCAGTTGCCGGGCCATGAGGGCGCCATATTCGTGGTGGAGGCCCAGCCGACCCGGAACCACACTGACCCGATCCGCCACTGCGGTGAGGGCTTCCATCCCTCGCCGACTGCGATGGCCACTGACGTCATGCACAGGCCCGCTGCGCCCAGCTGACCGGTCATCTGCAGCTTCCGTTCCTAACGTGGATGCATCCATGCGTTGGCGATGGGCAGCTTTTCCTTCACAGCAGAGATCAAGGAGGATCGGACCTTGCAGCTTCCTGCTGGTTCCCCCACCGGCCGTGTGACCGTGGCGATCACACCTGCTGAGGAGGTCGCACCGACAGGTCGTCGTCTACTGGCCAAGCTGCTGGACCTACAGGCAGTCATCCCCGCAGCTCAGGGCTTCAGCCAGGAGCAGATCGATACCGCACTGGAGCAGGAGCGGGCCGGCTGGCGTTGAGGCATGCAGCTCTACCTCGATTCATGCGTGCTGATCTATGCCCTTGATGGTGCTGAGCACCTGCGCCGTCACGCCCTGCAGCAGCTGGAGCGCTACGGCGATGCCGACTGGGTGATCAGTGATCTGGTGCGCATGGAATGCCTTGTGGGTCCATTGCGCTCGGCAGATCAGATCCGCCTGCTGGCCTTTCGCAGCTTCTTCTCCGATTGCACCGTGGTGCCCCTGCATCCAGAGGTGATGGAGCGGGCGGCGGAGCTGCGGGCCTCCACCCGCCTGCAGACAGCCGATGCCATCCATCTGGCCGCCGCGGTGCACTGGGGCTGTGATGCGCTGCTGACCAACGACCGCGCCTTTCAGTTCATCCAGACACCGATGGAGGTGCTGCGACTGGAGCCGGAGCAGCCCTGAGCTCATGGGACTGATTCTTCACCAGCATGGCAATGGCTGGTGAAGAGAACTGGGGCCGGACCCCGGGAGTGCAGCACCGATGGACCTCACTCTGATCGAGGCAGCCAAGTATGAAACCCGCCTGGAGCACCTGGCGGTGATCAAGACCTTTGCTGAGGGCGATTTGCTCAGCGATGCTCCCCGGCACTCGGCATGAGCTTGACGCGGCGGCGCAAACGGACCCGGTAGCCCACGTGGGCAGGCCCGTAGTGCTGGATCAAGGCATCGCGGGCCTCATGCTGCAGCTCCTCCAGGCTGCTGGCATCGATCCGCAGCTGTGGGTTGCTGGAGCGCCCGGTCAACTTCCGGGGCCTGGCCTGTTCCACATCAAAGGTGATCTCACGCATTGGCAGCATCGCTCCGCATGGCCATCAGCCTGATCGAATTCATCCGGCACTGACCTGCCGCGGGCATGCGGATCGCCACATCTGAGGGTTCAAAACAGCACATCGGCTGAGGCCCCGAGCGCCCTTGACAAGGCGCGAGCAGCGCGATCCGGTGCTCCTGACGCAGATCGCTGAAAGGGTGGAGTGCAACTCCCCATCAGAACGCCACTATCAACGGCTGGTGGCAGAGCTGACCAGCAGATTGGAACTCCAAGGCAGTGACTGGCAGTGGTTACGGGGGTTGTTGCTGGAGGCCTGATCCTGCTGTTTCAGAAGCCTCACCCCTTGCTGATCAGCTCCAGTTGCTGGATCTCGGTGGGCAGCATCAGGGTGCGCCAATCCCCCCGCTCGGTGCTCACCTCCACGCCGATCGAGGCCTGGTAGCGATAGGGCTCCAAGTGCGACTGCTTGGTAACTCAGGCCACGTCGGGAGTTGCCGGGGTGAGGCCAGCGATGTTGAAGCCAAAGACGTGATCGTCGTAATCAAGATCACCGCCACCGAGCTGGTCTTCCAGGCCAAAGAGGTTGCTGCCGAGGGAGCGGAAGTGGGAGAGGCCATCGGTGTTGGCATCCGCGAAGGCAAAGAAGGTGTTGCCTTCCACCTGGGCAAACGGTGCGATGTAGGAGGCGTCCTGAAGGCTGAACTCGGTGGACGAGGATTCACCATCAGCGATGGAGAGATCGCCAAGAGCGCTGATGCGATTGGCCTCCAGCAGAGCGGCGGCGGCATAGCCGGCATCACCGGGCGTGAGCAGGGAGCCATCGGCGGCACGCACACTGCCGCTGGTGTCGAGCACGCGATAGAAGCCGGTGACGGCGTCGTATTCGGCTTCTCGGGCCTGAACAATCGTGCCGGTGATGGTTTCGTCGTTGGTGAAGGCGGTGAAATCGAGCAGGGGTGCCGCGTGTTGCTCCTGGGCGATCAGAGCGCCGAGGTTCTGATCGCTATTGAGCAGGGTCAGATCAAAGCCAATGCCACTGGCGCTGGAGAAGGACGCCGCACCAGTGGTGGCATCGACGCTGCCATCAAGGAAGGAGAAGCGTGAATCATCGAGGCTGGTGAGATCCGCGAGAGTGCCGTTGGTCACCGCGAAAAAGCGGATGCTCTGCCCGTTGCGCAGCAGGAACTCGCTGTTGAACGTCATTGCCTCGGCGAGGGTGACGTCGTTGTTTTCCAGGGCGGAGAACAGGAGGTGAGCGCGCTCCTGGAAGGCGCTGATGTCGCTGACGGTGGAGGCCTCCTCGCCCGCGTTGAGGATGACGTAACCGATTTCCGTCACGGCGTTGGCGCGACTGGTGAGGGACGCCTGCAGGGCGAGGGCAGCGGGCGCAGCATTGGTGGCATCAGCCACCTGAAGAAAGCCGTTGTCGAGCGCGGTGAGCACGGGATCGAGGCTGACGGTGCCCAGTGCAGAGGGATCATCGATCACTCCATTTTTGACACCATCCTTGTCGCCGAATCCGCCATCAACCAGAGTCAGTGAGAGGAAATCAGCGATGCCATCACCATCGGTGTCGTAGAAGCGCGCACCGGCATTGACGAGGGGGTCGTAGGAAAGCGGTGTGAGAGCACCCTGGTCATTAATGGCGTAGTAAATCGGTGCGATGGAGGAATCACGCTCTCCATCGTCTGATGTGAGTGTGAGGTCATCCTCAAGGACAGCGAGAGGGATATTGGCGGTTGCGGTTGAAGTGTCATCATCAAGCTCAACCTCGAAGTCGATAGCTTTATTGCTGAGGGCGATTTCAAGGTCACGCAAGTTGCTCAAACTACTGTCATTGGCAACTTCTGATGTAGTTACAATTTGAGCAGCTGGAGTTTGAGTGTCGCCGTTTGATGCGACAGAGACTTGAGTGGAGTCGTCGGCTTCTGTACTGGGGGCGGATCCGGAGACTGAGGATTCGCCAGTAACGGCGGTAGAATCATCGGAGTCTGAGGTGCCTTCAGAGACGACAGCGGCATCATCCACTGGATTCACCGTGATCGTGACCGTTTGCGCTGTGGTGCCATCCAGATCGTCGGTGATGGTGACGGTGAATTGATCGGTGCCGTTGAAATTGGCATTCGGCACATACGACCAGGCACCGGAGGCCTCATCAATCGTTGCGGTGCCATTGGCCGGGCTGTTGCCATCGGCAATGGAGAAAACAGTGCCATCGGTGAGTCCGTCGACATCCGTGGCCTTGAGTGTGCCTGTGATGGCCTCAGCATCCTCATCGCCAGAACCGGTGGTGCCTTCAGAGACGACAGCGGCATCATCCACTGGATTCACCGTGATGGAGACCGTATCGGTGTCGCTCAGCGGCGCGTCACCAGAATCGGTGCTGACAACGGTGAGGGTATCGCTACCGAAATAATCAGCTGATGGTGTGTAGAAGAGTGTCTTCAGGGCAGTATTGATCTGCTCTTGCGAGCCGCTGAGGGTAAGATTAGCGGAATTGTTACTGCCGTTGATGATCTCGGCACCAGCAGTAACACCAATTCCAATAATACCGTTTTTGACGCTGATCTGGACCGTGGATAGATTCCCATCGTCATCGCTGACAGTAATGATACCGAATCGATTAATACGTGTGTCTTCTGTGAAGCTCTGATCCCCGGGAACAGTATTTACTGGTGCTACATTTAAAGAATCCTTATTCTGTTTAGACTGTACGATGATATTCGTGAAAAGTGCAATATTATCACCTTTAAACCTGTCGTAAAGACCAGTATCAGCAAATGCGATCACATTGCCGCTACCAATTGGCTCTCGAGCCATCACAATATTGGCTTCTGAATTGCTGGTAACAAGAATAGCTTCAGCCGATTGATCATTGATTTCAAGAACGCCGAAGATACTTGATTTCACACTGGCTATTCCGGAAGTGATTTCGTAGTTGCCAATTTCAATCAGTGATTCATCTGTGCTTTTCGTTGCATTAAAGTCGTCATCTTTAACAGAGCTTGGATTTGTCAGTATCGAAATGGAAGTCCCTAGGCTTTTAAGAATCTTATTAGCGTTCTCGTTGGCATTAATACTCAAAGGTCCTGAATGCTGTTCCCCGTTAATCAATAGTGTCCCGCCAGACTCAACGAATGTCTTTAGGTTATCAAGTTGCGCTTCAGTAGGCAGTGTCTTTGGGAGTGAGATAAAAGCAAAATCAACTTGCAGATTTTCATCTAAGAAGGAATAGTCGATATATCCATTATTGTCTAGGTTCTCAATTTCGCCAAAAAAGGCACGGGCGGTCCCATACGTTGGATTTTCATAGCCAACACCTTTGATAGGTTCACTGTTTGTTAATGGCTCACTGTCTTCAGAAGGTCCTTCTTCAAATGTCGCGTAAGACACAATCCCTAGTTGGTACTTCCATCTGTTCGTGTCGCCGAAATGCCGTGGCCAATTGATTGTCTTGTTGGTCCATTTCGAATCGAGAGTCCAGTGTTTTTGGCCGTCAGTGTCGAGGCCCAAAGTGCTCCCTGATGAGTAAACAGACGCACCTACAACTTCCTCCCAAAGGCCCACGACAGACTTGTCGGCTCCGTAATCGCAAGCCCAGAACGCAAGTTGATCCACCTGCCATTCGATCAGTTGCTTGCTTGCCACCAGCAGGGCATTTCGATCAACGCACGTTGCGCCCACCTGCAGCACGCCTGGACTGCCGTGGCTTACCCAGTGCAGCGTCTGCACCGGCTGGCCCTGCCGCCGCCGTTCCGCCAACGCGGCGGTCACGATCTGCAGCGGATCCTGAGTGCCGTCCAGCCAGAGCACAGGCACCAGCGCTTCCGCCAGGAGCTCGCGGATCTTGGCGCAGCTGCCATCGGCCACCAGCAGCACACCAGTTGGCGTTCCAGCCTTCTGGGCGACGCACAACGTTGACAGGGCTGCTGTGTTGGTCATCGATGTCGGTAAGCAATAAACGCACATTTCCTAGTGAATGCATGCCCGCACCGGCAAGCACTGATGGGCTTACCTGGAATGAATCGGTCGTTTCAGGGAATGAACGTGTCATCAGCATGGGGCGAGGGCGACGACTGCTGGCGCCATGGCACCTGGATCCATGGCATGCTCACGTTGTTGCACGCTGAATCATGTTGACGATGAGGTGGCGCCAATGGAACGGCTGGATTCGAACCCATCGTCTGTTGTTATTCAACGCCCTCTTCTGGCTCGTCATCGGTCTTGATGCCTTTGCCACCACCTGGGGTTGGGCTCAGCTGACGATCCAGCCCGAATCCGGCGTTGTATTGATGTTGTTTTGGGCGATTCCTGGGTTCCTGTTCTGCGCTTGGATGCAACGACGGTTCCTGTGCAATCCAGGCTGGAGCGTCCTGCGGAGCAGGCGACGAACCGTGATCTTGCTCGTCAGCATGGTTCTGTTCGTCAGCCTCCTGATTGGCGTTGCGCATGGCTTGATGCGTCTGCTGCCGATCAGCGCTGATCAATATGCCTCTACGGATTTGCAATTCGCCGCGAAAACCTGGATTGTGTACGGCGGAATGATTCTGCGCCTTCTCATTTGGGCTGGATTTTTCCTTCTGTTTCTGAATGCACGTGACCTGCAGCACAGCGAAGTCAGGCGAGGCCAGCAGGAAAAAGCTTTGGTTTCAGCCCAGTTGCGCTTTCTCACCTCAGCGTTTCAGCCCCATTTTTTGTTGAATGGTCTCACCGCCATCGCCTCGTGTCGCCACGATCCCGATGCGGTGCAGGAAGGGTCAAACGCCCTGGCAGATTATCTTCGCTACACGATCGCAAAGCCTGAGTTACTGGAGCCTTTGCAGTTGCAACTGGATGCTCTTGAGGGCTACATCGGTGTTCAGGAGCTTCGCTTTGCTGAACGGTTTCGCTCAGAATTCATGGTTGATAAAGACGTGTTGCAGCTCCAGGTGCCTCGATTTCTGCTGCAACCCCTGGTGGAAAATGCGTTCAAGCATGGCTCGCCTGGTTTCGATGGCTTGCTACGGATTCAGGTGCGCTGTCGCTGTGAGGGCCAGCGCCTGATCTTGTCTGTGGCAAATACAGGTTGCTGGCAGGGATCCCATGGGGGTGGTTACGGCTTGGAGGCGATCCGACAGCAACTGGATTTGTTCTATGGGTCGGCTGCCACATTGCGCGTCAGCAACAACGATGATCTCACCTATGTGACGGTGGAGTTACCCGTCAGGCAGGGACAGCTCAGCCATGCTTGAGGCCTTGTTGGTGGAGGATGAGCCCGCTGCCATGAGGCATCTCATGGCCTTATTGCAGCAGCATCCCCAGGTGAGAGTGCAGGCCCAGGCACATTGCCTGGAGCAGGCTATTGCTGCGGTGCAGGCGGCGCCACCAGATCTTGTGTTTCTGGATCTTCGCCTCGGAAGGCTCCACGGATCAGCGCTTCTATCCATGCTTCCCGAAACCTGCCAGGTGGTGATCACCACGGCCTACCGCGATTTCGCCATCCAGGCCTTTGATGCCGGTGTGCGCGATTACCTGCTCAAGCCGATTCGTCCAGAGCGGCTGGCCCTCTGCTTGGAGCGATTGCTTACAGCGAGACCAGACGCCGATGCTAACGATCCCGGCTTCAGTGACACCGAAGGCTTCTGGCTTGATCGCTCAGGCTGGCGCGATCAGATCCGCTTGGATGCGGTGCTGTGGGTGGTAGCCATGGGCAAAAGCTCACATCTCCAGCTGGTGGATCGTGATCCGTTGGTGTTGAACCGCCTGCTTGGCGAGTGGGATGGCGTGTTGCCGGAGGACCAGTTTCCCCGTCTCGATCGTTCCACGATCATCAGCCTGGCGGCGCTGCGCACCGTGAAGCGCGTGTCCCGTTCGCTCACGCTGCTCTTGTTTCATGGCTTTGAGCAGCCACTGGCGATCGGGCCCACTGCAGCCCGGCGCCTCAAGGAGCTGCTGGCGAAGGAGTGATCATCCGCTCACCCCTTGCTGATCAGCTCCAGTTGCTGGATCTCGGTCGGCAGCGTCAGGGTGCGCCAGTCGCCCCGTTCGGTGCTCACCTCCACGCCGATACAGGCCTGATAGGAATCCAGGGCCCGGTTGCGGCTCCAGTGGCGTGCTGCATCCAGGGCCTCCTGCAAAGACGGGTAATCAACGTCCAGATACGGATGGGGCTGCATCGCAGCATCGGTGAGGCGGTAACGGCGCGCAGCTGACATGAGCGTTGGCAGAGGTAAGGGCAGAGCTGATCAGCTGCACTGGGCGAGATTGGTGTCAGAGAGCGGTGCGCCTTCCAGTTCCAGCTCCTGACCATGCACCAGCTCAAAGGCGGTCCAGACGTCCTCAACCTCACGGCAGTGATGATCGACGTCACACACCCGGTAGCGACCGGAGTCGAGCCTTTCGATCGAAGAACCGCGGGGCGTGGAGGCAACAGCAAAGGCAGACATGATTCTCAGGCATCTCAAATGGTTCTAGAGCCAGTAACGGTGTCCTGCTGTGTGCTGAGAACGCTTTGACCAACAAAAAAGGCGGGGGTCTCAATCCCGCCTGGCATGACAACGGCCGATGCAGGCTTCCCAGCCCGCTGTCCCGAGCGTCCCGCAGCTGTCGGGGTGCTGCGATCCGTACAACCACTCATTTCTCGGTTGTCTCATTCAGGTGGCGAGTGCCACCGGGATTGAGCAACCGACCGGCCAGCTCCGCCGCCTGGAGGCAGCGCTGTGCCCGCCGTTTGACGTCGTCCTGGCTCCTCCCACGCTCGATGTAGGCCTGCATCGCTTCTGGGGTTTCGATCAGCGCCAAGAGTCCTGCCTGGCTTCCCTTGACGCGTGGATCCAGCAGCAGCCTGCTCACCATGCCCTCGCTCCAGAGCCGGTGGGCGTCGTTGTCTGGCGCAAACAACTCCTGGTGCAGGATCTGCAGGCACTCCTGTTTGAGCAGTTGCAACTGGCCTGGCTTGAGCCGGCGGCTGTTGGGCAGGCCCCGAGCAGCATCGGCCTCATGCTCGACGCTCCAGCTCAGGCCCGTGCCCGGCAGCCCCACCGTGCTGCGGTTGCCGCCCCGGCGATTCACCGGGATGTTGAACGAGGCACCCCGACTGCCCACGGAGATCGAGCTCAGTCCGTTCTTCGAGAAGTGAAAGCGCAGGGGACCCAAGCGGGCGGAGCGGCGGAAGCGAAAGGCCATGGCGTCAGCAACGGTTCAGCGGTTCTTGACGCAATAGCGCCCGGAGCTGAACCAGCCCATTGGGCAAGAATTGCCGGTCTTCTCGATCGCCTGGCGTGTGTTGCTCGGGCTGCTCAGGCAGTAGTTCCCAGAGGCATAGAAGCCGATTGGACAGCCGTTGCCCACCTTCTCAATCGCACCGCGCGTGTTGCCGCTCTTGCTTGGCACGCAGTAACTGCCGGAGGCGTAGTACCCCATCGGACAGCCACCCACCCTGGGGAGGGGGCGCACCGGTTGCTGGGCCAGGGCGTTGGAGGCACTGACAACAGGCAGCACTGCAAGCGCACCGAGGACGAGAACCAGCTGCATGGCCATAGGAGGCGCACCACATCAATCCCACCCCACCCTGAGGCACTTGGGTTGAGATCGGCATGACAGCGGGGATTCATGCAAAAGCTGCATCGATTGCTGATAACGGGAAAGACCTGCCCAGGTCGCAGCGAGACTTGTGGTCATCTCCAGCAGCAGCGAACAGTGCTGCTTTCCTTCTGGTTATGCCCACCAACCACCAGACCGAGGACTGCATCCACCGGATCCGGGATGCCCTGGTGTTCTGGTCACCGCAGCCAGCCCACCCACGTCTGCATGGCCGGGTGCAGATTGTCGATGTGTTCTCCCTGGAAGTCGCCACCGGCTACAGCCGTGATCCCCATGGGCGCCTGCTGCTCCATTCCGCACCCTCCGTCGCAGAAGGCAGGAGCTGGAGCCTGGCCAAAGCAGCCCAGCTGATCCGCAACGACGCCCGGCCGCACCGCTGGGTGGCGTTGCAGCAAGACAAGCGCGCCTGGGGTCTGTTCTGGGCTGGTGGCGGCCTGCAGCGTTGCCGGGAGTTATTGGCGGAGCAGATCAATGACGCCGAGGCCTGCTCGGCCCTGGTGCCAGTGAGCGCAGAGCGGGTGCTGGAGCTGGTGCTCAGCAACGACCATTCATCCTCCTCCCGCAGTCCGCTTCCGGCTGGCCTGCCCCAGCAACCGATCTTGCAGTGGGTGGCGCTCACCTCAGCGGTCTGGCTGGTGATCCTGGCGCTGATCAGTGGGGGCTTCCTGCTGCAGCTGGAGCGTCAGACCCGCACACTCGAGGTGCTGCTGGAGCGGCTCGAGGCCACCGACATCAGGCACTGAGGGCGACTGGTTCCAGCCGATACCGCCGTCGATAGCTGGCAGTTGATCAATAATGGAGGTGACATGCCTGTCCTGCTGGCAGAAGGCAGAAACCAATGAGCCCGGGTTTTACCAGCCACCTCAACGATCCAGATCTTGATCGCGTCTCCGCTGCGCTGCTTCGTGCCGGCCAGCGGGCCCGTCAGCTGGCGCGGCAGACCGATACAGGTATTGCCGTGCGCATCGACGGCGAGCTGAGAATCCTTCAGGGTGCAGAGCTCGAGAGTGCTATGGAGACAAAGGATGAGGGCTGAAAGGGTGGCCATCGACGCCGATGCCAACTGCGGCACGGGCAATCGTTCTCACGCCCTATGCCAACGGTGATCTGGCGGAGATCTGGGCTTTCATTGGATGCTGCCCTCGCTGATCCAGACGTGCTGAAACAACCTTGAGCAGTCCCGTCGATGCCACACCTTCTGAGCGGATCCTTGATCAGACGGAGGACGGCAAAACACGCATTCAGTTCCGTTTTGAGGATGAGAGCCTTTGGCTCACGCAGGCACAGACGGCGGAGCTGTTCCAGGCTACGCCGCAGAATATGACCCAGCACATCAAGGCGCTCTACAAGGAAGGGGAGCTGGCGGAAGATCGAACTTGTAAGCAGTTCTTACAAGTTCGATCCGAAGATGAACGGCAGGTCAGGCGCCAACACCCTCACTCCAGCTCGCCTTCGATCCTGTCCGTCGGGTTTTGAGTGCGCAGCCAGCGAGGTACTCGCTTTTCCCGCTGTTGGAATCGGACAGTTTAGTCAACAATGCATCCAAGTATCCACGGGAACACGAGCTAAGGTGGTTTCTGGGCTAGCCAACCATTATGAAGACTGACGACCTGATCCTTGAGATTCAATCGTTACCCGTAGAGGAGCGTGCGCGTGTTGCCGATTGCATCCTGCGCTCCCTCAATTCAACTGTGTCTGAAATTGATCTGAAGTGGGCAGATCTGGCCACCAAAAGACTGGATGACATTGAGGCAGGCCGTGTCAAGCCCGTGACAAGCGATGATGTTTTTGATGGGATCTGGCGACGATTGAGCTGATGCAGATTGTCTTCCACCCTGATGCTCAGGAAGAGCTGAATTTTTCTATCAACTACTATGAAGATAACGAGTCAAGCCTTGGCCATCAATTTGCGATTGAGGTTTTCTACGCAGTTGAACGGATTAAAGCAAATCCGCTCCTATGGCCCCTGCTGAATCAGGGGGTGCGCCGCTGCTTGATTCACAGGTTCCCCTATGGGGTGATCTACTCATTTGACGATACCCAATCAACGATTCTGATTTTGGCCGTCATGCACCTGCATCGGCAGCCAGGCTATTGGAGTGAACGAGCATGAGCTTTCCCCGTTACCCGGCCTACTAGCCCAGCGGTGTGGAGTGGCTGGGGGAGGTGCCGGAGCATTGGGAGGCGTTACGCCTCAGATTTGCAACCCAACTCAACCCTTCCAAGCAAGAAGCCAAAGAACTGGGCGATCAGAAAATGGTGAGCTTCCTGCCGATGGAAGCGATTGGCGAACATGGGAGCATAAGGCTGGAGCAGGAGAAGGAAGTCGGGGAATGCCTTTCTGGATATACATATTTTCGAGACGGGGACGTTTGCGTCGCAAAGATCACTCCTTGATTTGAAAACGTGAAAGGTGCAATTCTTCGCGATTTGAAAGGTGGCATTGGCTTCGGTACGACGGAGCTGATTGTCACCAGGCCTGTCAAGGAGAAAATCACGAGTGAGTTCCTTGACTACCTTTTTAGATCACAGACTTTTCGCCGACTTGGCGAGTCAGAGATGTATGGTGCAGGTGGGCAAAAGCGTGTCCCTGATTCTTTCGTTAGAGACTTCACCTCCGCACTTCCTTCAATTGAGGAACAAAGCCAGGTAACCAGATTCCTCGACCGCGAAACCGGCAAGATTGACGCCCTGATCGCCGAGCAGCAACGCCTGATAGAGCTACTTCAGGAACGCCGCTCAGCCCTCATCTCCGCCGTAGTAACCGGCCAGATAGACGTCCGAGGGCTGGCAGAAGCCGAGGCAGTTGAGCAGTGACTGCAACCCCCAAGACAATCCAAATCTTTCTCCCCAGCGGCGAGCCTCACGGCATTCGCATCGCGGAGATAACCACCCGGATTGTTCAGGTCATCGAAGTCCCCCGGAGCCTTCTTGGCAGCTTCTTATCCATGGAACAGAGCTCCCAGGTGGGCGTCTACTTTCTGATTGGGGAAGACACAGAGGACGGAGACCGCTTGGTGTACGTCGGACAAACCGGCGACCTTCGTTCTCGACTGACAGCCCACAACCAGAAGAAGGACTGCTGGGAGCGGGCTTTAGTCCTCATCTCCAAGACCAACAGCCTCACGCAGACCCACGCGCTGTTCCTGGAGTGGCATGCCCTCCAGCAGATTCGGGGTGCCGGTCGTTTTGCCGATGAAAACGGCAACAGCGGCTCAAGGCCGCACACCCCAGCTCCGCTGGAAGCGGAGTGCTTTGAAGTGTTTGAGACGGGCAGCGTCCTTGTCTCAAGCCTTGGATTCCCCCTGTTTGACCCTGTCGCCAAGCCGAAGCAGAGCGAAGAGCCAGCGGAGGTCCTCAGCTTGAGAAGCCCGTCCAACGGAGTTGAGGCTAAGGGGCTCTACACAGCCGAAGGCTTCGTCGTATTGGCCGGTTCCGTCGGCCGTGGTGACACAGCCCCGTCCCTCGGGGAGACGAATGAACGATGGAGACAACGATTGCTAGACGGCGGAGTCATGCAACCTGATGACCGTGGCCGTCTTGTGTTCCCGAAAGACCACTTGTTTAAGTCCCCAAGCGGAGCTGCCATTGCCTTGCTTGGTCGCACCGCCAACGGCTGGAGGGAATGGAAGAGCCCCCAAGGGCCAACCCTGCATCAACTGATCCGGGAGGGCTGCACCGATGACCAACACCCCTAAGCTGCTAGCAACGAGCAAGCAGAAGACAGCGATGACCCGCACGCTTTACATCCGCCACGTGCCCGATGACGTGGCCGAACGGCTGGAACGCTTGGCCAGTCGCGCTGGGCTGCCATTGAGCACTTTCGCCTTGCAGGAGCTCAGCGAAACAGCCCGCCGTGCCGACAATGCCGAGCTGCTTCAGGCGCTGCCCTCAGCGCAGCTCGAGTCCGGCGAGATCCTCGAGGCCCTGCGCCAGAGCCGAGCTGAACACTGATGGTGGTGGTGGATGCCTCGGTGCTGGTGGATGCGCTGTTGCTCGATGGCGCCGCACGCGCGCGGCTGGCGGAGGCCAACCTCCAGGCACCAGAACTGATTGATGCCGAACTCCTCTCGGTGTTGCGCCGCCTGGTGCTTGCCGAGCGCCTGGGCGAGCAACACGCCCTTCAAGCCCTGGCCACCAGCCAGCGGTTGGGTCTGCGTCGCCACACCAGTCGCCATCTCTGGCCGCGGGCCTGGGAACTGCGCACCAACCTCAGCGCCTACGACGCGATCTACGTGGCCCTGGCCGAACAGCTGGGCACCACCCTGCTCACCGCTGACGCCCGCGCAGCCCGGGCCCCCGGCCTGCGCTGCCCCGTGGAGGTGCTGACCCCATGAGCGTTCATCTCGAATCCGCCTTTGAAACAGAGGTCTGCGAGGTCCTCGCAAGCCACGGCTGGCTCTACGAAGACAAGACGGCCGACAACTACGACCGCAAGCTGGCCAGGCTGCGCATGGCATCGAAGTAACCGATCAGAACCCCATCGGAAGCTGGAACCCAGCGCGCCCAGAGCAGCACATCCAGGACAACGTCCAGGCCCTGATCAGCTGAAAGTCCGTTTCGGAAAAACAGAGCCAGTCGCTGAGCTATCCCCCTGAGTTCGATCTGGTCTGAGGGGTAACGCGCAGGAATCCTCAGCGTGCGCGGCCGCGCAAGCCGGCCCACCACTGGTGATGAGACGCCGGTGGCACTGGGTTGACGGAGCGCTGTGGCCGGCCCCTTGCCGCTGGCCGCGCTGGCGCTTGCGGTCCTGCGCTTGTTCATCCGTGGCTGTTGCTTCACCATCCCGTTCCTCTCGGTCAGCCAGGAGAGCTGCTGCTGCCAAGGTCTCCCCTGAGGAGAAGCTGGTGGCCTCCCTGGTCGCCCTGCTGGAGGCCGGCACCACCCCCTGGCGGCGGGAGTGGGATGCCGCCTCGGGGGGCCACCATGTGAATCTGCTCTCCGGCCGCCGCTACCGCGGCGCCAATCCGGCACTGCTCACTCTGGGCCTGCACCTGCGGGGATCAGCCCTGCCTTACTGGTGTGGCTTCTCGGAGGCCAAGGCCCTGGGGATCTTTCCCCGTAAGGGCAGCAAAGCGGTGCATGTGCTGCGGCCCCAGGTGCATCAGCTGGGCGAAGGCCAGCTTGCGGCGTCGGTCTCAGCAGGTGAAGGTAGCCACGGATCGCCTGACGCCGATGGCCAGCCGTCGGCTCAGCCTGGCCGCAGCTGGGTCAGCTACCGGCCGGTGGCATTGTTCAATGCTGCCGATCTGGAGGGCGAGGCCCTGGAGGGGCTGATTCAGAAGCGCCGCCAGGCAGAAGGGGCCGTGCTGCGGCCCGAGCCGGAGCGGCTGCTTGGAGCCGATGCGGTGCTCAGCAGTTGGCCGGTGCCCGTGAGCTTCGCGGGGGATCGGGCCTGCTACCTGCCGGTTCCCGATCGCATCCAGCTCCCTGATCGCAGCGCCTTTCACTCGGCTGGCGCCCTCTATGCCACCTGGGCCCATGAGGTGATTCATTCCACGGGCCACAGCTCCCGGCTGGCCCGTGATCTCTCCGGCGGCATGGGTGAGGGCGGCGATGGCGGCAGGGCCTATGCCCGCGAGGAGCTGGTGGCCGAGCTCGGGGCGGTGCTCCTCGGGGATCGTCTGGAGATCGGCAGTGCCATGGCAAATCACGCCGCCTATCTGAGCCACTGGGTGGAGCTGCTCAAGGAGTCGCCTCGAGTGCTGCTGCAGGTCCTCAGTAATGCCCGCAAAGCTGCCGATCTGATTTGCCCGGAGGCACCTGAAGCGCCTGGCACTGGGGATGGCTGCCGCGCAGGCCTCGTCATGGCGCGCGGAGTTCAAAGGGCCTCGATGAAGGTGTCGCTATCGACGCCGGCTTGACGCAGCACGCTGGCCAGGGTGCCGACGGCCAGATCCCGGCGATGCAGGGGAACCACACAGATCACCGACGCAGGCGTGCCATCGGCGTTGCTGCTGGTTCGGCGGAGCACCAGGTGGCTGCCTTTCTGGCGCACTTCCTCAAATCCCAGGCTCTTCAGTGCTCATCGGCGTTGAGCGGAGTCCTTCCAGTCTGGGGCTTCTGCTCAAATGCAGCCAGCAACCAGGCAGGCAGGGAAGGGAGGGCTTCGCCACCAGGGCCGGCGCACAGCCACCGCATCCCTTGGCCAGTCCTTACTCCGCCGACTGAA
Source organism: Synechococcus sp. RS9909 (assembly GCF_014279595.1). Classification (NCBI taxonomy): domain Bacteria; kingdom Bacillati; phylum Cyanobacteriota; class Cyanophyceae; order Synechococcales; family Synechococcaceae; genus Synechococcus; species Synechococcus sp. RS9909. The sequence goes on along the minus strand of NZ_CP047943.1, from coordinate 1,647,770 downwards.
TCAGCTACTGATCAACAAGGCGATGATCGAGATCCCGCCGAAGTTTGCGGGGATGCCGCCGGTGAATCCCGAGGCCCGTAGCAAGAAGCAGTTGATCGCGCGGCAGTGGGGTTGATGCCTGACGGCAGCTGCAGCTGCTGATCGGCCCAGTGGGCTGTCAGTGCAGCCAGCAGGCTGTCGCGGGTCCCGTGGAGGCGGAGCATGGAGCGGGATGGCATGTCTTGCACCACCCTGGCGTGATCATTCGGCTTGGCCCAGCCAGAAAGTGACAGGGCCGGGCAACCAATGGCACAGCGACATGAATCAGGCTGTCCTTAGAACAACAAGCTGAGCCCTGTTCCAACATGGTGCTGCCAGCCAACGCCCCAGCCCGGGCCGCCTTCCGTACTGTAAATGGGTTCCCAGTGGGCAAAGAGCACGACATTCTCTGCAATGGGATATTCCAGTTCGATCTCTCCACCCCAGTCGGTACGCTGTGGCAAGCCGGAATAACTCCCCGGCGTGTAAAAGCGCGGTCCACCAGAGAGAGTGACATTGAGGAGATCAACATTAAACCCGAAGCCAAGCCATGGATCGGTGTAATTGCCAATAAAGGTGCCATCGGATTCCCAGCCGCTTCTATTCTCGACTGAAACAAACACACCGTCAATGACAGACTCGAGGCCATCGCCTAGAGCGAAATTCACATCACCATCGCCGAAGGCATAGACCACTTCAGCGCCAAGTTCATTCTTCAGGCCAATGCCAAAATCCTCTCCTTCATCACCTGTGACGTAATAAGGCTCCCAGGCCACCGACAACGCCAGTCGATCATTGGGTTGATAACGCGCTTGCAGAAATCCCTTGATGTCTGTGCGTCGGAATGGTGCGCCTGATCCATGCGCATGAGCATGTTCGGTATGGTCGTCGTGGTCGTCGTGGTCGTCCTCATGTTCTCCCCCATGTTCTGACGCATGGTCTCCATGGTCGTCATGCTCATCCTCATGTTCATCCTCATGCTCTGACGCATGGTCGTCATGCTTATCCTCATGTTCGTCCTCATGTTCATCCTCATGCTCTGACGCATGCTCATCGTGATCATGATCATCGGGTTCGACATGCACTCGTCCGTAAAAATGTTCAGCTTCACCCCATACCAACGCAGGTCCGAGTTGCGCTTCAAGGGTAAAGCTTCCGTTGTTAGGTAGTCCCCACTCCAAAACAACACCGAACATGCCATCAATCGCATAGTGCTGCGGGCGCCCCTCCAAATTGTTTTCAAAACCGCCATGGCCCTCAATGGTGATGACGGGCAAGGCACGGAATTGTCCCGCGGGCAATGGAGCCTCACCACCGCCAGCACCATGGGCCCTGGCAGCACGGCTGAACAAGTCGGCACCCAGGCATAGGCTGAGGGGCAAGAGAGCGACGAGCAGATTTCGTTTTGGCGAAAACACGAATTTCATCGCAAAAGATTACAAAAGAGCAGAAAAAAATACTGGCCGACACCACTCAGAAAATGGCAGCCCAACGTTGCTGAAGCTGCGACGCTGCCTTGGTGTCGCAGCGGCCTCCCTGCGCATCGACAAATGTGCACACATTTGCGGTGGCGGTCTGAATCAGGCTTTTCCCTGGTGCCAAACCATCAGCCACGAGTGCTTGTTTGGCGATGGGGATTCCACTGGCCCGGCTGATGCGTCGCATCGTTTTCGATGCTGGCAGCGATTCAGGGAAGATGGCTCGCGTTCCAGAGGATTGGATCGCTTTGCTGATCGCGGAGAGACTGGCTGGACGCAAACGACCGCCTGTCGTGAAATCATCAATCACGGGAAGCTCGCGAATGCCATAGCGCTTGGCAAAGGCGGAGAAGGCGCGGTGACCTGTCACCAGAACCCGTTGTTGATTAGGTACTGTCTGAATCTGTTGTGTTGTCCAGGTGCCCAGGGCTTGCAGTACGGACGTCATCGCCGCTCGTCGCTGCTGAATGCGCCGACCGCCCCCAGCAGGCATCAATGGCTCTAACTGGGAGGCGACCATGCTCACCATCGCGGTTGTGTTCGCCGGGTCATGCCAGACATGTGGATCGTTGTTGGCACTGTTGGGGACGGCCTTTTCAGCAACACGCACAACAGGTCCGCCACCGGAAGCGTTGTTGAGAGCGGGTGTGAGGTTGTAACCGTTGATCAGGATCAATCGGGCCTTGTTGAGATTCCTGCGATCGGCAGGACGCAAGGACAGCGTGTGGGGATCAGCGCCTGCGGGGATCAGGCACAACACGCTCGCCTGATCGCGAACCAGGGTTCGGGTGAGATCACACAGCACGCCATCGGCAGCAACGATGGCTGGTTTGGCAGGAGACGAAGCCAGCAACAGAGCTGCCAGAGACAGCGACATTGGCAGCGGCATTCCAAGATGACCAACTGCACGAAATGATAACGATTATCGAACCAGCTTGCATGGCTCAGCGCTTTTTGGCGCCACGCCCCCCAGGCAGCAGCAGCATCAAGAGGCAGAGCACCCCGATCAGGGGGCCTGGTGGCAGATTCAATGGCAGGGCCAGCAGAAAGCCGCCGCCGCTCATTCCCAGCCCCACTCCAGCGGCACGTGCCATTGCCACACGAAGACTCAACGCCGTGTTCAACCCAGGCAACACCGGGGCGCAGAGCAGGCCGATCACCAGAATCACGCCAACGGCCGCCATCGCGCTCACGATCACCATGGCTGTGACCAGAGCCAGAGACAGACGCAGACCGCGCACGGGTAGACCCGCCGCTGCAGCTCCATCGGCATCGACGCCGAGATAGACAAGCTGTGAGTAACGCGAGAGCAGCAGAGTCATCAAGGCAAGGCCGGCGAGAGCGACGCGCACGACATCTGATCCGGTCACAATCAACAGGTCACCGAAAAGCAGCGCCTCTAGATCAAGTCGCAGCTGTAATAAGGGGACCAGCAGAACACCAAGCCCAAGAAAACCTGCCAGCACCGTGTTGATCACAGCATCCTGACTGGCGCCCTCTTGTAACTGCAGGCGCTCTGCCAGCCAGGCACCCAGGAGGCCGCTGATCACGCCTCCAATGGCGGGATCGACCCCGCAGGCCACGGCCACCACCAGGCCTGGCAACACCGCGTGGGAGATCAGATTGGCCTGCAAGACCCTTCGCTGTGTCACCAGCAATGTGCCAGTGACTGGGCAGAGAAGTCCCACCAGCGCTGCCATCAGCAACGGCAGGATCCAGAGGCTGATCTCATCCACGGCACTCCCATCCTCCAGCCAAGCGATCACCGAGGTTTTGCTGGATCACAGTCGGTGGACCATCGGCGACGATCCGACCGTCAAGCACAATCACTCGGTCGTAGTGATGGAGCGCTGAGCCCCAGTCGTGACCACTCACCAACAAGGTCTGGCCTGAGCCAGCCAGTTGTTGCATCAAAAGCAGCAGCTGCTCGCGTGATGGTGGATCAATGGCAGCACAGGGCTCATCGAGCAGGAGCACCCCGGTGGACTGCGCCAGCGCTCTTGCCAGCAGAGCGCGTTGTTGCTGACCACCGGAGAGTGAGTCCAGGCGACGCGATGCCAGTGCCGCCATGCCCACACGTTGCAGTGCTGCCTCCACCTCACAACAGCCGTGCCTGCGCGCTGTCCTGTGGCTTGAGGCCAGGCCGACAAGGTCTCGCACGGTGATCGGGAATGACCAAGCAATTCGGCCCCGCTGGGGCATCAGCGCCACCTGGTCACGGCAGCGACTGATCGGTGCACCGGAAAGCGTCACCCATCCCGACGTCGGCTGTCGTTGCCCCTGAAGCACCTGCATCAGGGTCGATTTGCCAGCCCCATTGGGGCCAACCAGCGCGGTGAGGGTCCCGGGTTCAAGCCTGAGAGAAATGTTCGCCAAGACGGTATGGGATCCATGGCGAACCACCACACCATCGGCCACAAGGGTCGAACGCTTCATCACACCGAATCAGGCATTGTTGGATCGACGATCAACGCAAGCAGGGAGGCGAAGCGCAATCAGTGCTCAAACGAGAATCATTCTACGTTGTCAAGGACCATTGTCGACCCCTGCTGCCACCACGCCGGCTGCTGACCCCTGGGGCGCCCGTGGCTGTGTCGTGCTAGTTCGAACGAAGGTGATGGGGCAAAAGTTTCAAAGGAGCAGCCGTGAAATCCGATGCCATTTTGTCAGACTGCAGGACGTATCGGTATGCGTTGTGGCGCCTCTGGGATGACTCTAGGCCCTGCACAATGTTTATCGGACTGAATCCATCCAGTGCCGATGAAGCCGTCAATGATCCAACGATCCGTCGATGCATCGCTTTTTCTCACGACTGGGGATATGGAGGGTTATGCATGGCCAACCTCTTTGCCTTTCGAGCAACGTCCCCAGGTGATCTGAAGGCAGCTGGTCAACCCATTGGTTCAGGCAATGATGATTGGATCATCAGACTGGTCAAGCAGGCTGGGCTTGTGGTCGCGGCATGGGGGAATCATGGCTCCTATTTGGGGCGCTCCCAGGAAGTCCGGGCGATGATTCCGGATTTGATGTGCCTGAAAATCAATCAATCCGGTGAGCCGGCGCACCCTTTGTATCAGCCAGGATTGGCACGTCCGATGCCGTGGATCAGCTAAACCGGCTCGATGCGCATCCAGAGGATCGAGCAGGCATCCACCTGTTCGAGCAGTTCGAGGTGTTCTGCTGTCAGGGCGCGGGCGTCGTTGTGTCGATGGTCCAGGCTGAGCTTGGAGAGTCGCTCCATGCACCAATCGCGCCATTCGCTTGCTTCCATCTGTCGTGCCTGGCGTCGGCAGCCGTTGGGGATGGGCTGGCTGTTCAGTGACTCGTGACTCATCGGCCTTGTTCGTCGCTGGCCATGCTCCTGGCTCTCGCCGGGAAGGCTCGTTCAGCCATCACGTCGCAGGGTGATGGATGTCACGACAGCGTGTTGCTGTAGCAATTGATGCCATGACTGGCCTGATTTGCGGCAGTGGTTTGCAATCGGTGCCGCTATCACGGTGTGGAGTGATTCAGATCCGTACCAATGAAGGAGCTCACGCGCGCCATCAATGACCACCTCGCTTCGGAGTTTCAGGCGAGCCACACCTACCTCGCCATGTCGATCTGGCTGCGTGAGAAGGATCTGGCCGGCTTCTCCACCTACATGCTCAACAAGAGCACCGAGGAGCGGGGCCATGCCTCGCGCATGATCGCCTACCTGGTGGACAGCGATGAAGAAGTGGAGCTGCCCACGGTGCAGGCGCCGGAGCGAGGCTGGCCCTCGGTCAATACCCTCTTCGATGTGGTCTATGACCTCGAGAAGGGGGTCACCGCCTCGATCAATCGCCTGTACAGCCTCGCCGAACAGGTGGGTGAGCGCAGCGCCACCGCCATGTTGGATTGGTTCGTCGCCGAGCAGCTTCAGGAAGAGGCGGAAGCCCGCTTTGTGCGCAAGCGGCTGCGCCTGGCCGGCGACAACTCCGCCGCCCTGCTGCTCCGGTGACTTTCAGGAAAGGTGTCACTCCTGGGCTGCCTTTCAGGCCGCCTGCATCAACGGTAGCTGCCCTGGTTCATTGAGTTCATCTGGCGGCTGATTGATCCAGACCACCTCCGGTTGACGCCAACACCTGGTTGATCGTGACCAACGCCTTGGATTGAGCTGTCGGGCTCGCTCGTAGACGACAGCGCGATGGCGGCTGATCTCCACAGCCCGGCCATTGTGACGTTGCTGGGGCGTCACGAATTTGATCCCGCTGTGGCGGTGTTGGTGGTTGTACCAATCGACGAACGCGGCCACCCACTGACAAGCCTGCTCTTTGGAGGCAAATGGCTTGCGGGGGTAATCAGGCCGGTACTTCACTGTCCTGAACAGGGATTCTGAGTACGGGTTGTCGTTGGACACCCGTGGCCGTGAGAACGACCTGAGTACGCCCAGTTCCTCCAACCGGCTTTCCAGCGTGGCTGCACGCATGGCGTTGCCGTTGTCGGCATGGAGAACCAGAGGTTGTTTCCTGCCTTTGCTGATCCGTTCTCTCAGGCAAGCCCTACTCACCAGATCCGCTGCAATCGCTGGATCTTCCCGTTCGGCGACATCCCAGGCCACAACCTTGCGGCTCCAGACGTCGATTACCAGGTAGAGGTAAAGCCAGATCCCGCGCACGGTGGTGGGCAGGTAGGTGATGTCCCAACTCCACACCTGGTTTGCGCCTGAGGCCCTGAGCCGTGGAATGGGGCGCGGTTCCTGTGGTGGCCGTGCACGACCGCGCCTGTGCACCTGTCCGTGGGCGTGGAGCACCCGGTAAAAGCTGCTCTCCGAGCCGATGTACAGCCCCTGATCTGCCAGTGCTGGCACGATCTGACCTGGTGGCAATGCGGCGTACTGGGGCTGGTTGCAGGTGAGCAGGATGCGCTGGCGCTCCTCTTCACTCAGTCTGTGGGAGACCAGGCGTGGGCTGCCTTTACGACGATCGTGACCACCGTCATCACCCGTCAAGGCCTTGCGCCAACGCTTGAGGGTGCGCAGAGAGATCCCGATCTCGCTGCAGGCACGCACCAAACCCGCGCCAGCGGCATGTGCCTCGCTGATCAGCTCGATGGCCTTCTTCCTGTGAGCGGCGCTGGTCAGCCTTCCGCGTCCTCCGAACAGAAGGCTTCCCACTTTTTTCGCAGCACCAGCAGGGCCGCCATCTCCGCCATGGCCTTCTCTTTGCGCTGCAGCTCCTTCTTGAGGGCTTTGATCTCCCGTTGGTCCTGGGCGCGGAGCTTTTCCAGCTCCTTCTGCTCTTTCAAGGTCAGCACTGGCTTTTCATTGGCATCCTGGGCCGCCTGCCGCCAACGCTCCACCTGCTCAGGAAACAGGCCTCGCTCTCGGCAGTAGGCACTGAGTTCGGTGGCGTTCAAGCCAGCCGTCTCCATCACCACCGTGAACTTATCGGCAGCGCTCCAGCCCTCTGGTTCCTTCTCGGATGCCGGCACCACCTCTCCCTGCAACCGCCATGCCTTCCTCCAGTTGTAAAGGGTCACCACGTGAATGCCCAGCTCCTCGGAGATCTGGGCCACGCTTTGCCGCTGCGGTGGGCTCATTCGCCTCCTCACGTCAGCCTTTACAGCCTCGCTGTAACGACGCATTGGTCATGTCCTCAAGCCCCCGGGTGTACTGATCACAGGGGTGACAACTTTCCTGAAACCGGGGGCTCCTCGATCAGCAATTCCTGGAGGGAACGGCCCTGAGCTACGTGAAAGGCAACGGCGTTGGTGCGGGCGGCGGTGGCGGGGCTTGAATGAATGCACAACGCTACTGTGATGCAATGGAGGCCGTGAATGACTGCGTTTGATTCAGGCGATCCAGGCGCCTGTCCCCAGTGCGACGAATCAGCCCCGCGAGAGCCGGGACGTCGCCGCCGCCGCGGTTGGCGCTTTGGCGGCACGGGTTCCTGTCATGACAACGGGTCACACCAGCGTGTCGTTGGGAAGGACGCGCTCAACGTGGCCCTCATCGGCATGCCCAACACGGGAAAGTCCACTCTCTACAACCGCCTCACCGGCGGCAATGCCCAGATCGCCAACTGGCCCGGGCTCACTGTGGAGCTGCTGCGCGGCGCGATGCCGGCGGATCGCCGAGGGCGCGCCTATGAACTGGTGGATCTCCCCGGCATCCACGATTTCAGCGGTAGCAGTGAAGACGAGGCCGTGGTGCAGCGCTTCATGCGCAACACGCCGCCCGACCTGGTGTTGGTGGTGCTCAATGCCAGCCAGATCACCAGTCAGCTGCGCTTGTTGATGCAGATCCAGGCCCTGGGGCTGCCGGTGGTGGCGGCGCTCAACATGAGCGATGAAGCGCAGCGCTTCGGGATTGAGATCAACCATGAAGGCCTGTCCCAGGCGTTGGGTTTGCCGCTGTTGCCGGTGAGTGCCAAGCGCAACCAGGGCATTCACGCTCTGATTGATCGCGTCCACCAGCTGGGCGAACGTTTGGACTGCCGATTGGGCCGGGCTCAGCAGCCTCTCAACCTGGAGCCGGACGTCTCCGATGAGGAGCAGGAGCAGCTGATCGCCCGCTTCGTGACCTTGCCGGAGCGGTTGCTGAATCGCCGCACCAGGGCAGTGGATCGCATCCTGCTGCATCCCCTGGTGGGGGTGCTGCTGTTTCTGGCGATTGTGCTGGCGGTGTTCCAGCTGCTGTTTGCGGTCGCCACGCCACTGCAGGACTGGCTCGGTTTCGGCCTCGACTGGATCCAGGGCAGCTGGCTGGAGCCGGGGCTGGAGTGGCTCGGTTCGCCTGATTGGTTGAAGCGCTTCCTGATCGATGGCATCTGGCTGGGGGTGAGCACGGTGGCCACCTTCCTGCCGTTGATCTTTCTGTTTTATGTGTTGATCGGCATCATCGAAGACTCGGGCTATCTGCCGCGCGCCGCCTTCCTGATGGATGGCTTCATGCGTTGGCTGGGGCTGGATGGCCGCAGCTTTGTGCTGCAGGTGATGGGCTTCGGCTGCAATGTGCCCTCGATCATGGGAACCCGCGTGATCCGCGATCGGGGCATGCGCCTGCTGGCGATGCTCTGCATTCCTTTTGCCCTCTGCCAGGCCCGGCTCACCGTGTTCGTGTTCCTTGCCGGTGTGTTTTTCCCGAAACCCTGGTGGGCGCCGGGGCTGGTGCTGTTCAGTTTCTATTTGATGAGTTTTCTGGCGGCGATCATCACCGGTCTGATCTTCAAACGCGCTTACCCCAGCAAGGAGGCGTTTGTGCTGGAGCTGCCTCCCTATCGGGCGCCGAGCCTGATCACGATCCTGCGGCGGGGATGGTCATCGATGCTTAACTTTCTCTTCACCACGCGCATTTTCATCATCGGTGGTGCAGCGGCGATCTGGCTGCTCACCAACTTGCCGCCGGGTGCGCGGGAGGGATCCGGCGGCACCTACGCCGCTGCAATCGGTCAGTTCTTTCAGCCCATCTTGGGGCCGATCGGCATGAATCCGGAGCTCACGGTGTCGCTGTTCTTCGGTTTCATTGCCAAGGAGATTCTTTTGGGGGCGATGGCCGTGATCTACAAGACCACCGAATCCAATCTTGGCGGTGCGATTCAGAACGTGATCACGCCGTTGCAATCGCTCAGCTTCATGACCTTTGTGTTGCTCTACACCCCCTGTCTCGGCACCATTGCGGCTCAGCTGAAGGAATCAAAGAGCCGCAGTTTTGCAATCACGTCGCTCGCCTGGTCACTTGGTCTGGCCTGGATTCTGGCGCTGATCGTGTATCAGGGAGGGCTGTTGATCCTGGCCATGGGGAGTTGAGACGTCCCGTCGGTGTGATCTGTCGCTGCGATCTGTGCCTTTTGATACTCTTTGCTGTTCCCTTCGTTCCCTAGATCATTGGCCTCGTTGGTCAGGATTGGAGGGTTGTTGATTATCTCAACCTTGTACCGTTTTCCACTGACGGCTGCCCTCGCCGCAGTGCTCGCCTCTCCTTCGCTCGCCCAGGAAATCGGCGTGTACTCCGGCCGCCATTACAATACTGACAAGCAGCTCTACAAGCAATTCACCCAGCAGACTGGGATCAAGGTCAAGCTGCTGGAATCGAAAGACGACGCGTTGATTGAGCGGCTTAAGAGTGAAGGGTCCCGAAGTCCTGCTGATGTGTTGATTCTGGTCGATGCCGCGCGGCTTGATCGCGCTGCGGCCATGGGGCTGTTCCGCCCCACTTCGTCCGCCGTTCTCAACCGCGAAGTTCCCGCCAATCTGCGTGATCCTCAGGGGCGCTGGTATGCCCTCACCAGACGTGCGCGGGTGGTGGTCGTGAACCCTTCGCAGGTGAATCCGGCGCAGATCCGCACCTACGCCGACCTGGCCAAACCTGGGCTGAAAAATCAGCTCTGCTTGCGCAACGCCAAAAGCCCCTACAACCAATCCTTGGTTGCCGATCAGTTGATTCTTCGGGGTGACACGGCAACGAAATCCTGGATCAAGGCGATGGTGGCCAACATGAAGGAGCCCTTCTTCTCTTCTGACACCCCGATGATTCGCGCCGTTGCGCAAGGCCGATGTGGCGCTGCGGTCGTGAACACCTATTACGTGGCCCGGATGTTGGCAGGGAAGAATGGAAAGAGCGATCAGAAGCTGGCTGAGAAGGTGAGGGTGGTCTTTCCCACTCCCACCCACGTGAACATCAGTGGTGGTGGCGTCACCAAGGCTTCTGACCAACCGGCCGCAGCGCTCAGGTTTCTTGAGTTTCTCGCCTCCGCCAAGGCTGCATCCAGCTACGCCAACGCCAATGACGAGTACCCGCTCAAGGGATTCGGCAACAATCCGATCCTCAAGCGCTTCGGCAGCTTCCGACCCGATGGCGTCTCGGCATTCCAGCTCGGTGCCAAGAACAGCCAGGCGCTGGCCCTGATGCGCGCCAATGGCTGGTCCTTCTGATTGATGAAGCCAGGGCAGTAGTTGCGAATGACTTGCAGAATCAGCGGCGACCCCCTAGGGTTGCGTTCGATTCTCAATAGCACCTCCGTTCCCATGGTGTCGTCTCTGTCATTCCGATTTCTGCCCGATGAGCCTCTGGCGGTCATGAGCATGCCCCGGCAGCAGACCGTGCTTCTCGATCCGGCTTCCCATGGCCAGGCCTCCATGCTCACCGTCTTGGAGGGCGTCTGTCGGGTGTACTGCGCCTGTGAGGAAACCGAAGGAATCACACTGGCCTTCCTTCAGTCGGGTGATCGCCTGCGGATCGATCGCCTTTGTGCGGAGGGTGTGTGTGTTGAGGCTCTCACCGCCCTGAAGATGCAACGCGAGTCACTGGCTGAGGACGCCTCTGGGATGGATTCAGTGAACGAGTGGACCCTCCAGTTGCTTCGGATTCGCCATCTCGGTCAGGCCGAGCAACGCCTGCATGCACTGCTGGTTCTGCTGGTGTCTCGGCTGGGTCTGCGCTGCAGCGACTCCTATCAGCTTCCCTTTCGTCTCACCCATGAACGCTTCGGGGAGCTGATCGGCGCCACAAGGGTCACCACCACCCGGCTGCTGTCGCGTTGGCGTCAGGCCAGCCAACTGGCGACGCCACCGGGTGACATGGTCATGGCCATCGCTCCTGAGCTGATCGCCACATCACCCCTCAGTTTCTGAGTGGGCACCATGGCTTTCACGTCTGCGGCTCTTGTGGCCGATATTGTGCGTGAATTGGACTGGCTGGAGCGACGACTTCGCACTGTGCAGCAGCAGTTAGGCGCTGTGCAGGATGAACACCTGCGTTCCCGCCTGGTTCAGGAACAAACTGCGCATCTCAACCGGTTGGGCGCCATCGATGCGATCACCGCGTTGATCGAGACTGCTTGGCCAGCCAGCCTGAGTCTTGAGTATCTGAGGGAGAGGCTGCGCCGCTACCTTCATCGCTTGCAGTGCTCTCAGTCGTTACCGTCCTGAAGCGAGGCGGGATTGTGATGCCCATGGTCCAGCTCGTTGTCGATGATCAACATCGCCGAGGCTTCGCCGCGGGCGAGGCGAACTCGACCAAGCAGGTGGGCAAATGTGTGTTCAGACTGGATCTGTTGATCTACCATCGGTTCCAGAAACACGGTAGTGCGGGTGTCTCCCACCCGTTCGGCCATGCTGTGCAGTTGTTGCAGTGATGTGGTCACGTCGCATTCCATCAGAAAACTTGTGGCCATCGCTTCTTCGGGGCTCCCCCAGGCCTGATTGGGGGCGTCCAGTGCGTTGAGTTGCACCGTTTGGCCGCGGGCGATCAGGTAATCGCTGATCTTGGCGGCGTGTTGATGTTCATCGGCCGATTCCTGACGAAACAAGCGGGCAAAGCCCCTGTATTCTCTTTCTGCAAACCAGATTGCCGCCGCGAAATAGGCAGCGTGTGCGTTGCGCTCCATATTGAGGTGTTGCTGCATTGCATCCAGGATCGCTGGATCCATGGCTTCGGCCATGGCTCGCCCTGCGGGGCCAACCTGAAGGCTGCTCGTTCTTTCAAGATTTGCACTGGTCATGGCGATTAGGAGCTTGGCTTGAATCAGCACACATCAACGTGAGGAATGTTACGAGGATTGGCCTGGCTTTTGAATCCTCGTTCACGTGCGATTGGAACCCTTTAGGATGATCCGCATTCGCAATAGCCAGCGCCATGGCGCCTGACAACCGAGTGTTGATCCCGTCACCCACGAAGAAAAAGGGTTGCAAGAAGGCCAAATGCTCCAAGTGGAAGGGCTCGAGCTGCCGTTGCGGCAGAGACTGAACCCGGTCTCCAGCCTGCTGGTCAAGATTGGGCCATCGTTTGGGGCGTCATCCACAGGGTTTTCTTGGTGGGATCGATCACAACCTGACCCCGTTCACTCCAGCGATTGAGAATTCGGGTGATGGTGGATCGATTGGCACTGATCACTTCCCCTAATCTTTCATGAGATAACGGCCAGGCCATCACAAAGCCGTCGCTGGTGCGTCGTCCAAACCGTTCCACTAACACCTGGAGCAGGTTGAGCAGCCGATCACTGGCATTGCGCATCTGGCGGATGCGGTGCAGCTCAATCAGCCAGGGTAGGAGAAGCTCATCGGTTGGGTTGGCAGGATTTGGCTCCAGGGGCTGATTGAGCTTGAGTGTGCTCTTGGTCAAGGCCTCGAGCCGGATTGGAATGTCTGTGGGAAGACGCAGGAATCCACAGTGATCAGCCGAAAGGAATCCTAGGGTCAAAGTCTCGATGTCTGCGTTCTTGCTTTCCATCAGGATGCGAACAAAACCCGTTTCCAGGGTCACAAGCAGAAGGCCGCCAGAGTCTTGGGTCGGCGGTGGCAGAACGATTTGATGCAAACGATCGAGCAGAAGAAGCCCACCCGCGTTGGGATGTGACTGATGATACTTCGCTTTGTTGTTTATTTTCAGAGTCGTATAGTCTCTGCCGAGATGATAGCAACTGTGGTGCTGTTGTTCGATGCCTTCGAGAGCTTTGCCTGGATCTCTTTGGCTGATTGTGATTTTTTTGGTGATCCTTATTGCTGGCTATCTCGGTGTTCGCCGAATGGGAAGAAGCGATGACGAGTCGCAACGGCTGTCGCTGATCTCGTCATCGCTTCAGCTGGCTCAGAGCGACTTCTTGCAGAAGTACCAATCGGTGTAGTCGTAGCCTTCGTGCATGCGTTGATCGGCGGCGGCCGCATCGGCCGGTGGGGGTACGATCACCTGTTCCCCGGGTTTCCAGTTTTCCGGGGTGGCAACGCCATGGGTGTCGGAGGTCTGGAGCGCTTTCACCAGGCGCAGGAATTCCTCCACCGAGCGGCCGTTGGTCATTGGGTAATACACCATGGCGCGCAGAATCCCGTGATCGTCGATCACGAAGGTGGCGCGAACCGCAGATGTGTCGGAGGCTCCCGGTTGGATCATGCCGTAAGCATGGGCCACCTTCATCGACAGGTCCTCGATGATCGGGAAAGGGATCTCCACGCCGAATTTCTCGCGGATGTTGCGAACCCAGGCGAGATGGGCGTAATTGCTATCGATCGATAGGCCAAGCAGGTCGCAGTTCAGATCCTGAAACTGGGAATAGGCACGGGCGAAACCGATGAATTCCGTGGTGCACACAGGAGTGAAATCGGCCGGATGGGAGAACAGCACCAGCCAACGTCCGCTGTAATCGCTGAGTTTGCGCGGACCGTGGGTGGTGCGAGCTTCAAAGGCCGGTGCCGGCTCCTTCAGGCGCGGCAGGCTCGGCGTGGCGGCTTGGGTGGTGGAGTCCATGGTCGGATGGCAGTTGGACATGCTCGTATGCGTTGATGAGCATGCATTGAGCGTACTAAGGCGGACTCGTTATGACTATGAGTTATTTCGCCTAGTGTGGCCTTGCCCGTGAAGCGGCGGAAAAACAGGTGAAAACACTCTGGTGTGAAATATCACGGTATCGCTATGAAGGGGTTAAAGAATATGTCGAGAGGCTTGCTTTCATGGCATTCATCCCTCAAGGAGCATCAAGGCGTCGCCGGGTGTTGATCGCCGGTGGTGGCACCGGCGGCGTCACCCTGGCCAGCTGGTTGCGTCGCCTCGATCCCGACGTGCCGATCACCCTGGTGGAGCCATCCACGCAACACCACTACCAGTCGGGCTGGGTGTTGGTGGCTGGTGGCTTCATCCCCCCAGAGCAGACCAGCCGTTCGGAGCAGAGTGTGCTTCCGCCCGATGTGGAGTGGATTCACAGCCGCATTGCCCGTTTTGAGCCTGCGGCCAACCGGGTGGAGCTGATCACGGGTGAACGGCTCCACTACGACGTGCTGATCGTGGCCCTCGGTCTCGAGCTGGGCTGGACCTCGATCCCGGGTCTGGTGCAGGCGCTGGGCCGTGAGGGCGTGGTGAGCATCTACAGCCGTCGTTTCGCCCAGGACACGCGCCGGATGCTGGAGCGTTTCGCCGGCGGAACGGCGATCTTCACCGAACCGGAAACACCGATCAAATGCGGTGGCGCGCCCCAGAAGATTCTGCATCTCGCCCACGATCGCTTCGCGCAACGCAGTGGGGTGGGCGTCAGCACCCGCTACCTGTTCTGCAGCGCCAAGCCCAACCTCTTCCCCGTGCCCGCCTATGCCGAGCAGATGGGGCGGATTGCACGGGAGCACGGCGCCGAGATTCATCTCAACCACCGTCTCGTGGCCGTGCATGGCAGCAGTCGCGAGGCGGTGTTCGCCGTGACGGAACCTGACGGATCCGAACAGTTGCAGACGCTGCACTACGACCTGTTGCATGTGGTGCCGCCGATGACGGCTCCGCCGGTGGTGGCGACCAGTCCCCTCGCCTCAGCGGAGCCGGGGGGCTGGATGGATGTGGATCCGGCCAGTGGGCGACATCGCCACTTCGCCAACGTGTTTGCCATCGGTGATGTGGGTAATTTCCCCACGGCCAAAACGGCAGCGGCGATCCGCAAGCAGGCGCCGGTGGTGGCGGCCCACGTGCTCGCTGCACTGAAGGGGCGAGAGGCCTCGGCCGTGTACGACGGCTATTCCGCTTGCCCGTTGATCACCACGGATCACACGGTGATGCTGATGGAATTCGACTACAGCCGCCAGCCGGTGAGCAGCTTTCTGGTCAACCCCCTGCGGGAGAGATGGTTCCAGTGGCTGCTGGAGCGGTTCGGCTTCCCCTGGATCTACTGGAATCGCATGCTCAAAGGCCTGCCCCACGAGGGGGGCTACCTGCGCCCGTTCACTCCCCTGGCCCGGGCCTTCGGCGTTCTGCGTTGGCAGCGGCGGTTCAACCGCGCCAATCCAGCCAGGGCAGAAAGGGCACGATCGCAGCCGTGGTCTGCTGATAGGTCGCGTAATCCGGATGCTCAGCGCAGAGGCGAGCCTCTTCCCGCCGCGCCTTCCAGCCCAGCACGAGGGCCAGGGCGAGCAGCAGGCCCAGGTGCAGCAGACTCCCCAACAGCAGCACCACACCCAGCGAACACAACAACAGCGATTGATACAGCGGATGACGGCAGCGGCCATAGGCCCCCTCGGTCACCAGGGCGGCACCGGGCATCGGTTCCGGCAGCGGACTGAGGGAATCGCCCAGGTGGAACACCGCCTGGGCGCCCACAGCCACGCCGATCAGCACCACCAAGCCACCGACCCCGCGCCAGACCAGAGGCCAGTGCCAGCCCAGGGCCTGCAGCGATGGTTCCGGTGGCAGTGCGTGGGCTGCGATCAGGGTCATCTGGGCGAGCACCCACCATTCACCGTGGCGGTTATCGCGCAGGCCGGCCCAGCTGAAGCCCCAGCGCGTGAGCCGTTCCTGCAGAGAGTTGGGGTGGGTCATCGCGAACCTGCCGGGATGGCTTCGTTGTCAGCCTGGCTCGGTTTGCGCCAGAGCCCAAGCCATTCATCACTGCGCTGCGCCACCGAGCCCTGGGCCGGCTCCCAGATCACGCCGGTGAAGCCGATCTGCGACCAGCTCGCCGCCAGTTGCTCCGCATCGCTGCCGTAGGGAGGGCCACCGGGCCGGTCATGGCAGAAAAACACCCCGAGCAACCATCCCCCCGGCTCCAGCAGGCGATCGACCGTGCTGCGGTAGTGGTCGCGTTGGCTGGGATCGATGGCGCAGAAGCAGGTGTGCTCCACCACGCCGCTGAGGCTGTGGGCCCCCAGACCGGCTCTGTCCAGGGCGGCGCCATTGAACAGGTCGGCCTGAAGCCAGCGCAAGTTCTCGTGTTCACCCTGCAGACGCCGGGCTTCACGGATTGCTTCAACGCTGAAATCCAGCCCCACCACATCGAAGCCTAGGCGGGCCAACAGGGCGGCTTCATGGCCGCGCCCGCAACCGGGCACCAGCACCGTCCCAGTGGGCTTGGGTGCCAGGGGGTGCTGCTCGAGAAAGGCTTGCAGCGGTGGCGCTGCCATGCCCAGCTCCCAGCGGTCCGTGCCCTGCCGATAGCGCGCATCCCAGTCTCGAGCCGTCAAGGTTGGAGCCGAGCTGGCGCCATCAAGTTGCAATGGGCACATGGAATCATTGTGTCGTTATCTCAGGCTAGCAAGATTCCAGCCTGGGCTTTTGCTCTCAGGCGCTCGCCACCAGCTCCACGGTCATGTGATGGGCTATATCCCGGCGCAGCATGAACTCGAGGAAGCCGTTGGCGAGGTGCAGAAGGCCCCCTGGGGCGCCAAGTCTGAGCACCTCCAGCTCGGAGTTGATCTGGATTCCCATGGCGGCGAGGCGGCTGCGGCACTCGGGGTGCTGGGGCAGGGAGTGAATGCGGACCCGCTGGCCGGCGCGCGCCTGGCTGAGGGGGATGAGGGTGGTGGGCTTGGTCATGCCGTGATTCTACTGCTATTGCGAATCACTTGCGTGACAACGGAAACATGATGTCAGATTTTGATCGGTCAAGACCCGTCTCTTTTTTGATATCTCGTTATCGTGAAACTGTTGTTTTTTGGAGCAGTGTCATGCCCAGGCCATTCTCGTCCCGTGGGGGCTCCCTCATGGCTGAGCAGGCTGAGGACCTGCTTTACATGCTGGAAGAGGAGAAGCTGGCTGGTGATTTGTATGAACAGCTCGCGACCCAGACCGGCCTGAGTGTGTTCTCACGCATTGCCGAGTCGGAAGATCGCCATTTCAACGCCTTGTTGCGTGTCGCTGAGCGTTCCGATCTGGCTGTTGATGCGATCACCGGGCTTCCCAGCGGCGAGTATGCCAACACGGATTTGCAGGAGGCGATGCTCGGCCTGGAGGATTCGGCCCTGGGCCGGGTCTACAGCCATTTGCTCGAGGGCTCCGAGCGACATCTGGAGGCCTTCACGGGGCAGATTGCCGCTTGGGCGGAACCCACAATCTGAGCAAGGTCACGCCCCAGACCTCGATGCGGCAACCATCGCCTGATCAATTCCCAGGAGTGGCCAGACAGAGCACTTACATTGCTCGTCAACGTTGTTTTTGGAGCCGATTTGTCGAGGCGCGATCAACGCTGGCCTTGGTGGCCCTTGCTGCCTCTGTATCCCTATGGCCGCCGGGCCACCTGCATGGAGGAGCTGATCCCCGGCCAGGTGTGGAGCTTCGTGCAGCTCCAGGGCGTGTATTACGTGGCGGTGCCGATTCGGCTCACGGTGGTGAAGGTGCCGGGCGGCTTGATGCTGGTGAATCCGCTGCCCCCCACGGCCGAATTGCGTGCAGCCCTCCAGGCTCTGGAAGTCGAGCATGGGCCCGTGTGCACGATCGTGTTGCCCACCGCCTCCGGTCTGGAGCACAAGCTGCCACTCGCTCCCTTGGCTCGGGCTTTTCCCAACGCCCAGCTCTGGCTCTGCCCCGGCCAGTGGAGTTTCCCCCTGCCGCTGCCGCTCAGCTGGCTAGGCATTCCCCGCAGCCGTCGGCGCCTGCTACTTGAAGACGGTGTGCCTCACCCTGAGGTCTGCCACTGGTTCTCGCTGGGCCCCCTCGATCTCGGTGTGGGTCGGTTTCAGGAGATCAGTTGCCTGCATCGTCCCTCGGGGAGTCTGTTGATCACCGATGCTCTGGTGGGGATTTCGGCCACCCCGCCCGCGATCTTCGATCGCGATCCCACCCCGTTGCTCTTCCATGCCCGCGATCGTGGCGATGCGCCCCTCACCGATACGCCGGAGGCCAGGCGCCGTGGCTGGGCCCGTTTGGTGCTGTTCGCGTCGTATTTACGCCCGCAGCCCCTGGAAATTCCGGGCCTGGCCGAGCTTATGCGCCGTGCCTTCCGCCCCGGCCTGCGCAATGCCCGGGCCCACTTCGGGCTCTATCCCTTTGCCTGGCAACCCGGCTGGCAGGCCGATGCCGCACGCTTGATGGGGGAGACCACCCCCAAACTGCAGGTGGCACCGGTGCTGGAGCGGTTGGTGCTCCCCCGCGCCCGTCGCACCCTGCTGGCCTGGCTGGAACAACTCGAAGCCCTGCCCGATCTGCGCTGGCTGGTGCCCGCCCACTACAGCGCTCCCTTGCCCTTCACGCCGGAGCGGGTGCAGCAGTTGCGGGCGGAACTGAACGCTCGCACCTGGGCACCGAGTGAGGGCAACTGGAGTTTTCTTGGGGCGCTCGATCAACGGCTGCTCGATCTCAAGCTGGTGCCCTCGGATCCGGAAACCACGTGATCAGAGACGCAGATCGTCGTCGGGATTCACCGCCATCTGATCGTCACCAAAAAGAGCTTCCTCCAGCTCCTTGCGCTGTTCCATCTGACGCAGGAAATACCCCGTCATCATCGCTGAGGCCAGCAAATTGGCGAGATTGTCGCGGCTTGCCGTCACCTTCACATCGAAATGTTCGCCGGGGAGCATGCCCAGCAGCCCCTGCACGTTGTGGCGAATGATGTCCTGGATGTCGCCGCTGGCCGATTTGGCAACCCGTTGCAGCACATCGGGCGACTGATCCTGCAGGTACTGAATCAGACCGTTGACGGGTTGTCCGTCCTGGCTATCGGTGGTCAGGAACTCCGGGTTGAACATCCCGTGTGCTCTCCGTCACGACGTTGACCCTACCGCAGCTGTCTGATGCGCAAGCTCCGCATCCGGGTGGGGGAACCGAATCGGACCGAACCGATTCAGCGGCCAGTAGCGCCATACGGCGGTGCCGATCACCCGATCCTGCGGCAGCGAACCCCAGAGATGGGAATCCAGGCTGGCGTTGCGGTTGTCTCCCAGCACCCAGAGCTGATCCTCCGGCACCGTCACCGCTGCCAGGGAATAGTCGATCGGTGTGTCCAGCCAGGGCTCGCTCACCATCTGTCCGTTGCGGAATAACACCCCGTCGCGCACTTCCAGGGTGTCACCGGGCCGTCCCACCACCCGTTTGATCAGGGCTGCGTTCGGGTCGTAGCCCGCCTCCACCAGCCGGGGCGGCGCCCCGAACACCACCACGCTGCCCAGGGGCAAGGGTTGGTGGCGCAGCTCCGCCCATCTTGGCCGCAGCTTCTCCACCAGAATCCGGTCCTGCAGTTGCAGGGTGGGCAGCATCGAGCCGGAGGGGATCCAGCGCGGTTCGAGCACCAACCAGCGCAACAGCAGCGCCACCAGCACCCACACCAGCAGGTTCCGCCAGGCCGGTCCGCTTGTCTGAGGCCTGGGGTCCGTTGTCATGCTCACCGAGGATCCCATCAGCACTGCCATCCTCGCTTGACGCGATCGATCGCCAATCTGCAGGCCGCCTTGACCCTGCTGGAGGGATTCTGCGCCCAGGGCCTTCGCCATCT
Source organism: Synechococcus sp. RS9909 (assembly GCF_014279595.1). NCBI lineage: Bacteria > Bacillati > Cyanobacteriota > Cyanophyceae > Synechococcales > Synechococcaceae > Synechococcus > Synechococcus sp. RS9909. The sequence continues at coordinate 1,628,143 of NZ_CP047943.1, read as the reverse complement.
GGTGCTCTGCCCCGGCAGTCGCAGCGGTCCGCTGGCCCATGCCGTCGGTGGGTTGGCCCGCCGTGGTCGCCTGACCTTGATCACCGCCATCGATGAGCGCTCCGCCGCCTTTCATGCCCTGGGCATCGCCGCTGGGAGCGGTCGGGGCGTGGCGGTGATCACCACCTCCGGCACGGCCGTGGCCAATCTGCTGCCGGCGGCGGTGGAGGCGGATCGGTCCTGTTTGCCCTTGCTCTTGCTCAGTGCCGATCGCCCCGAACGGCTCAAGCAGTGCGGTGCCAATCAAACGGTGAATCAGGAGACGTTCCTGCGCAGCGTCTGCCGCTGGATCGGCCACGGCGATCCCGCCGGGATCGATCGGATGGCGCCCAAGGCGCTGCAGGCGCTGGCGGTTCAGGCCTGGGGGGAGGCCCATCGCTGGCCCGGCCCGGTGCACCTCAACCTGCCCTTTGAGGAGCCGCTCCATCCCTCGGCGCAGGAGCAGGACCAGGTCTGGCGGGCCTGGGCGGATGCCTCTGCCGTGGCGGCGTCCGAGCGCCGGTCCGCAGCACCGGCCTTGGACGCCCAGTGCCGCCTCGATCCCGATCGTCCCGGTGTGGTGATCGCCGGACCGTGGCGGGGCCAGCCGCATCAGCATGGAGCCTATTGCCATGCCCTTGGCGCCTGGCAGCAGCGCAGCGGCTGGCCGCTGCTGGTGGATCCCCTCGCCGCCATTCCTGCCGATCTGCCGGGACAGATCCACGCCTGGGATCTCTTGCTTCCCGATGCCCTGCCCCTGCTCGATGGGCTGGAGCCGCGGGACCTGCAGGTGTTGCGGCTCGGCCCGATGCCGGCCAGTCGCAGGCTGGAGCGCTGGCTGCAGTCGCTGGTTGGCCCCCAGGTGGTGATCAGCGAGGGGGAGCGGCGCGGTCTCGATCCGTTGCGGCTGGCCAGCCAGTGGTCTGGAGGTCTGGCTTCGTGGTGGCAGGCCCTGGCCTTGGAGTGTCCTGAGGCTGCAGCGGCTGAGGGCCCCTCCCAGGCGCTGCGCCAGCTCTGGCAGCAGCAGGATCAGGCGCTGCGGACCTGGTTGGAAGCGCAGCTTCCTGCGCGCGGGGCCTTCAGCGAACCGGCCCTGATGTGCGCCTTGCCAACCTTGTTGCCCGCCGACTGCGCCGTGATGCTTGCGGCCAGCAGTCCGGTGCGGGATTGGCAGGCGTTCGCCCTGGCGGAGCGTGGTCGGCATCGCTGCATCAGCTTCCGGGGGGCCTCCGGGATTGATGGCACCTTGTCGTTGGCGCTCGGCCTTGCCCGCGCCCATGGACGCACCCTGCTGCTGACGGGCGATCTCGCCCTGCTGCACGACAGCAACGGTTGGCTGCTCGCCTCGGCGCAGGGTCCGCCTCTTCTGGTGCTGCTGATTGATAACGATGGCGGTGGCATCTTTGCGCAACTGCCGGTGCCGGTGGCTTCAGCGGATCAGTTCGACCAGCTCTTCGCCATGCCCCAGGCCGTCGACCATCTCGCTCTGGCCGCAGCCCATGGGGTGCCTGGTCGTGCGGTGGCCTGCCTCGAGGATCTGGCTGAGGCCCTCGACTGGGGCTGGGCCCAGGGCCGTCCGGCCCTGCTGCGGGTGCGCACCGATCGCGGGCGCGATGCGGCCCTGCGCTTGGCCCTGCGCCGCGCTGTTCAAGCGGGTGATCACCACGCGGGTGATCACAATGACTCCGCCACGGGGTGCCTGCCATGACCGAATGTTCCGCCCGCGCTGTGTTGCCCGGTGCGCCTGTGGTGCTCTGGCAGCCCTGGGGCGACTACAGCGACATCCTGCTCGATCGCTGCAGCGAGGGGATCGCCCGTGTGGCGATCAATCGGCCCCAGAAACGCAACGCCTTCCGGCCGCGCACGGTGGTGGAGCTCTGCGATGCCTTCAGTCGCATCCGCGAAGCCAGCGACATCGGTGTGGTGCTCTTCACCGGCGTCGGGCCGGCTGCCGATGGGGGATTCGCCTTCTGCGCCGGTGGTGATCAGAGCGTGCGTGGCGATGGCGGTTACCTCGATGACGACGGCCTGCCCCGCCTCAATGTGCTCGACCTGCAGCGCATCATCCGCAGCCTGCCCAAGGTGGTGATCGCCCTGGTGGCGGGCTATGCCATCGGCGGCGGCCAGGTGTTGCATCTGCTCTGTGATCTCAGCCTGGCGGCGGAGAACGCCGTGTTTGGGCAGACGGGCCCGAAGGTGGGCAGCTTCGATGGCGGCTTCGGTGCCGGCTATCTCGCCCGGCTGGTGGGGCAACGCAAGGCCCGGGAGATCTGGTTTCTCTGCCGTCAATACGGCGCTGAGGACGCCCTGGCGATGGGGCTGGTGAACCAGGTGGTGCCTCTGGAGCAGCTGGAGGCTGAGGGGGTTCGCTGGGCCCGGGAGGTGCTGCAGCACAGCCCCACCGCCATTCGCTGCCTCAAGGCTGCCTTCAATGCCGAAACCGACGGCATGGCCGGGATCCAGGAGCTGGCCGGTCAGGCCACCCACCTCTTCTATCGGACCGCCGAGGGCCAGGAGGGGCGCAATGCCTTCCTGGAGAAGCGCCGTCCTGATTTCTCGTCATCCCCCTGGTTGCCATAGCTAAAGAAGGTGCGGCCTCGCCATCGCTGTTGACTGTGTTGTTGGCTGTTTCTCTGTCGCGTTTCCGCAGCGCACGTCTCCTGTCGCTTGCCATGGCATTGGGCCTGTTGCTGGTCTCCCCCTGCCAGGCCATGGTTCCCGAACCGGCCAGGGTGGAGGGCGAAATCGGCGGTGCTGAATCGTCGCCTTCAGCCCCGCCCGCAGATCGAGCCGCCGATCCGATTCCGCCTTTGGCCCAGCCGATCTCGGAGCAGGAGTCGCTGGCGCGGATCCCTCCCGATCTGTTTCAGACGGTGGGTGTGCAGCTGGTGCTCGACCGCACCCATCGCCAGCTGATGGTGCTGAAGGATGGCGAGCTGACCCATCGCTTCCCTGCGGCGGTGGGCACGGTGGGCTGGGAGACGCCCGCCGGCCGCCATCGGGTGCTCGAAAAGGTGTCTGAGCCGATCTGGGTGCACCCCGTGACCGGTGAACGGATCGGCCAGGGGGAGCGCAATCCCCTCGGATCCCGCTGGATCGGCTTCTATCGCGATTGCAAGGGCCGCAATGGCTGGGATGGTGAGCAATACCTCGATATCGATGGCTGCACCGTCGCCGGTTTCCATGGCACCCCCTACCGCTGGACCGTCGGCCGGGCTGTGTCCCATGGCTGCGTGCGTCTCTATGAGGAAAACGTGCAGGAGGTGTTCGACCTGGTGCGACTGGGCACCCCGGTCACGGTGATTCCCTGAACCGGCACCGATTCCCCTTAAAGTCGCGGCGCCTTCCTGGGGCCTCCCCGTCCATGCGCATCCTGTTCGCTGCTGCCGAGTGCGCCCCGATGGTCAAGGTGGGTGGCATGGGCGATGTGGTGGGGTCCCTGCCGCCGGCCCTGGCAAAGCTCGGCCACGATGTGCGCCTGATCATGCCGGGCTACGGCAAGCTCTGGAGCCGTCTGCAGATCCCCGACGAGCCGATCTGGCGGGCCCAGACCATGGGCACCGAGTTTGCCGTGTTCGAAACACGCCATCCCAGCAACGGCATGACCATCTATCTGGTGGGTCATCCGGTGTTTGATCCGGAACGGATCTACGGCGGTGAAGACGAAGACTGGCGCTTCACCTTCTTCGCCAGCGCGGCGGCAGAGTTCGCCTGGAATGTGTGGAAGCCCCAGGTGCTGCACTGCCATGACTGGCATACGGGCATGATTCCGGTGTGGATGCATCAAGACCCTGAGATCAGCACGGTCTTCACGATCCACAACCTCAAATACCAGGGCCCCTGGCGCTGGAAGCTCGATCGGATGACCTGGTGCCCCTGGTACATGCAGGGAGATCACACGATGGCGGCGGCGCTGCTGTACGCCGATCGGGTCAACGCCGTGTCGCCTACCTATGCCAGTGAGATCCGCACGGCCGAATATGGCGAACAACTGGAGGGCCTGCTCAATTACATCTCGGGCAAGCTGCGCGGCATCCTCAATGGCCTCGATCTGGAGGCCTGGGATCCAGCCACCGACCGCACCCTGCCGGCCAACTTCAGTGCCGACGACCTCTCCGGTCGGGCCGAGAACAAGCGGGTGCTGCAGGAGCGGATGGGGCTGACGCTCAATCCCGACACCTTCCTGCTCGGCATGGTGAGTCGGCTGGTGGATCAGAAGGGCGTGGATCTGCTGCTGCAGGTGGCCGACCGGCTGCTCGCTTACACCGACACCCAGATCGTGGTGCTCGGCACCGGCGATCGGGGGCTGGAATCCGGGCTCTGGCAGCTGGCCTCGCGCCATCCCGGCCGGGTCGCCGTGTTCCTCACCTACGACGATGCCCTGTCGCGGTTGATCTACGCCGGCAGTGACGCCTTCCTGATGCCGAGCCGCTTCGAGCCCTGTGGAATCAGTCAGCTGATGGCGATGCGCTACGGCTGCGTGCCGGTGGTGCGCAAGGTGGGTGGCCTGGTCGACACGGTGCCGCCCCACGATCCCGCCCACCACAGCGGCACGGGATTCTGTTTCGATCGCTTCGAACCGGTCGATTTCTACACCGCCCTGGTGCGGGCCTGGGAGGCCTACCGCCATCAGGAGAGCTGGCGGGAGCTGCAGCTGCGCGGCATGGGGCAGGACTACAGCTGGGATCGCTCCGCCCTCGCCTACGACCAGATGTACCGCGATGTCTGTGGTCTCAAGGAGCCGAGTCCGGATGCGGCGGCCGTGGAACGGTTCTCCCAGGGCCAGGACGCCGATCCCAGCCGGATGGACCCCTCAGCACTTCAGCCTGCGGAGGAGCATCAGGTGGCTGTCGAGCCCACCCCTTCAGCGCCAGGCCCTGCGGCTGCTCCGGTGCAACGGCGCAATCCCCTGGCTCGCCTGCTCGGCCGCTCCCGCTCCTGACCCTGAATGGCGGATCGATCCGATCGTTCCGATCCAGGCGTCCAGGAGAGCGGTTCGCTTCCGGCTCCCTATGCCAACCCCTGGTCGTCGTTAGCCCAGGATCTCCGCGCTGTGGCTGCCGATCTGCGCCTGCGTCTGCAGGAGCTGTGGCGTCGCAACCGCGAGGGTGATCTCTCCACGCCGGGGTTCTGGCCCCGGGATCTGGCGCCGCTCTTCTGGCCTCTGGTGCTTGTGCTGCCTGCCCTGCTGCTTGCTGCGGGAGTGATGCAGTGGCAGCGGCTGCACCCCGAGCCACCCCCACCCCCATCTCCCCAGGTGGAGCAGCTCACCACCACGCCCCTGCCTGAGGCCCGGCTACTGCCGGACCAGCCGGCCACGGAGCCAGCCCCTGAGCCAGCACCGGAGCCAGCGCCTGAGCCGGAAGCTGCGTTGCCGCGCCTCGACCCTCTGTTGCAGTTCCTCGCCGCTGACGATTCCGATGGGCTGATTCTTGCCGCCGAACCCCAACTGAACCGCAACAGCGTGCGCCTGCTCGTGTCGGACGACTGGCTGGCTTGGCCCCAAGCCCGTCGCCAGGCGCTGGCCGAGAGCTGGTGGGAGCGGCTTGAGGCCGAGGGATTCAGCGCCCTCACGATCGAATCGTCTGATCAGCGCCTCCTGGCCAGGACAGCCCGGGTTGGCAACGGCATGATCCTGTTCAACGTCGACAACCGCTGACCGTGCTGACACTGAGGCAACTGATCGAGATCTGGGGCGATCCGGTGGGATTGCAGCATCCAGACCTGCTGGATCAGCCCCTGGGCCCGGTCTGCACCGACAGCCGCCAGCTCGTGGCCGGCGCCTTTTTCGTGCCCCTGGTGGGCGAGCGTTTTGATGGCCATCGCTTCCTGGTAGAAGCCGCCGCTCGCCCGGCCCAGGCCGCCGTGGTGGCGACCGCTTGGAGCGACCCCGTGCCGCCTGGGCTGCTCCATTGGCGCGTCAACGACACCCTGGAGGCTTACCAGATGCTGGCCCGCGCCCATCGCCGCCAGCTCCCGTGCCCGGTGGTGGCGGTGACAGGGTCCGCAGGCAAAACCACCACCCGGGAGCTGATCCGCGCCGCCTTGGCGCCCCTGGGTGTCGTGCAGGCGAGCAGCGGCAACAACAACAACGACGTCGGCGTGCCGCTCACCGTGCTCGGTGTGGGCCCGGAGCATGGCGCTGCCGTGATCGAGATGGGCATGCGCGGCCCCGGTGAGATCGCCCGGCTTTCCCGATGCGCCGAACCGCAGATCGCGGTGATCACCAACATCGGCACGGCTCATATCGGTCGTCTCGGCAGTCGGGAAGCGATCGCTGCCGCCAAATGTGAGATCACCGCGTCGTTGGCGGCCGATGGCCTGGTGGTGATTCCTGCCGGTGATCCCCTGCTGGAGGCGGCCCTGGCGCAGTGCTGGGCCGGTCGGGTGCGGCGTGTGGCGCTGGAGGGGGATGCTCTCGAGTCGGTGCGGCCCGAGGCGCCGGTGGATCGCCTCGGTGTCGTCGATGTCTGCGCCGGGGTGCTGCGGCTCGAGGGCCTCGCGATCCGTCTGCCGCTGGAGGGGCGCCATAACGCCCGCAATCTGTTGCTGGCGCTCACGGTGGCGCAGGAGCTCGGCGTGCCGTTGGCGCAGCTTCAGGATCTGAAGGTTGCCGTTCCCGGCGGGCGCAATCGCCGCATCGAGCTGGCCGGCATCCAGGTGCTCGATGAGACCTACAACGCCTCACCGGAGGCGGTGTTCGCCGCCCTGGAGTTGTTGGCGCACCAGGCTGGGCGGCGCTTTGCGGTGCTGGGCGCCATGCTTGAGCTGGGTGACCAGAGCGTGGCGCTGCATCGGCAGGTGGCGGAGCGGGCAGTGGCCTGCGGGCTCGATGGTCTGGTGCTGGTGATGGCGGGAGCGGAAGCCGACGCCATGGCCGAGGCCGCTGCGCCCCTCCCCCGTCTTCAGCGGGTCGACACCCCCGAGCAGGCCGTGCCGGTTCTGGCGGCCTGGCTTCAGTCGGGTGACACGCTCCTGCTCAAAGCCAGTCGCGGTGTGGCCCTGGAGCGCCTACTGCCGGAGCTCGGCCGGGCCCTGGCCTGATCAGGCTTCGGGCTTGGGGCCCTGCCAGTGTTCCTTGATCAGTTGTTTGGCGCGGCCCAGGGCCAGGGCGCCATCGGGCACATCTTTGGTGATGGTGGAGCCGGCCCCGATCGTCACCGCTTGGCCAATGGTCACCGGGGCCACGATCACGGAATTGGCGCCGGTTTTGCTGCCATCGCCGATCACGGTGCGGTGTTTGTTGACGCCGTCGTAATTGGCGGTGATGGTGCCTGCCCCCACATTCACATCCCGGCCCAGTTCGGCATCGCCGATGTAGCTGAGGTGATTCACCTTGCTGCCGCTGCCCAGCACACTCTTTTTCACCTCCACGAAGTTGCCGATCCGGCACTGATCGCCGATCTCCGCGGCCGGCCTGAGGTGGGCGAAGGGGCCGATCGCCACCCCATCGCCCGCGGTGGCTCCGCGCACCACCGACTGCAGCACGGTCACATCGCACCCCAAAACCGCATCCTCCAGCAAACTTCCCGGTCCGAGTCGACAGTTGTCGCCGATCCGGCAGCGTCCACGCAGATGGGTCTGCGGTTCGATCACCACGTCTCTGCCGAAGTGGCACTCCTCACTCAGGGTGCAGCTGGCGGGATCGATGAAGGTGACGCCTTCCGCCATCCAGTGCTGCCGCAGGCGCTCCTGCAGCAGCCCTTCGCATTGGGCCAGCTGTTGCCGGTTGTTGATGCCGTTCACCTCAGCGGGATCGGCCACCTCCACATGCATGGCCTTCTCGAGCATCGCCACGGTGTCGGTGAGGTAGAGCTCTCCCTGGTCGTTGTCGGTGCTGAGTTGCGGCAACACCCGCGCCAGCTGTCGCCAGTTGAAGCAGTAGATCCCCGCATTGGTGAGCGTGTTGCGCCGTTGCTCCTCGCTGCAGTCGCGATGCTCGATGATGCCGCTCACCTGGCCCTGGGCATCGGCGAACACCCGGCCATAGCCGGTCGGGTCGGCAAGCCGGGCCGTGAGCAGGGTCACATCGGCACCACTGCTGCGATGGGTCGCCACCAGCTGTTCCACGGTGTCCTGCCGCAGCAGGGGCACATCGCCGTTGAGCACCAGCAGGTCGCCGTCGAAGTCGCTGAGCGGTTCCAGCAGTTGTTGCACGGCGTGGCCGGTGCCGTTCTGGGGCTGCTGCAGCACGAAGTCGAGCCCTTCCACATGGCTCAGTTGTTGCTCCACCCGCTCCGCCTGGTGGCCCACGATCAGCAGCCGTCGCTCCGGCTGCAGGCGGCGGGCACTGGCCAGCACCCGCTCCACCAGAGTGGCGCCGGCCAGGGGCTGGAGCACCTTGGGCAGGGCGCTTTTCATCCGGGTGCCTTTTCCGGCGGCCAGAACGGCAACGGCGAGCATGCGCGGCAGGCGAGTCGGCCGGAATCTACCGGGAGAGTCCGCTGCTCTTGCCGATGCTGGTGCCGATCCAGCGCCGTTGCCAGGCGCTGGTGCTCTCCAGGGCGCAGCGCTGCTGTTCCTCGTCTCGACGTTGGCGGATCGTCGTGGCTGCGTCCTGTTGGTGGGGATCCCGGTAGGGGATGGCGGCGCGGGTGTGCAGGTGCTCCTCCTCCATGGCGCTCAGCGGTTGCCAGCCCGGCCCATGCTCCGGTAGGGGGTCCACCGGGTTCGGTCGCTGGGCCAGCGTCCCCGAGCTCCATTCCTGGCGTTGGCCCGGTGCCGGCAGCAGTGAGCGCAACGCCAGCCCGGCCCGGCGCAGGCTGGCTCGCACCGCCGCTGCCCGTGAGTAGGTGAGCAGGCGACCGCCGGGGGCCAGGCGCTGCGCCAGAGCGCTGAGGAACTCCTCGCTCCAGAGCTCGGGGCAGCGGCTGGGGGAGAAGGCATCGTGGAGGATCAGGTCGAAGCGACTGTGCGCCGGCAGCTGCGTCAGGGTCTGGCGCGCGTCCCCCCACAGGAGCGTGCCCGCACTGCCGCTGTCCTGCCAGGTGCCCTGGTGCTGCAGCGCCTCAAGTCGCCGCAGCACCGGCTCGGGCCAGAGCCTGCGGAAGGATGGCTGCGCCAGTGCCAGCTCCAGAGGGCGGCGATCCAGCTCCAGCCCCCACCAGGCGAGCCTGGGCTGGTTGAGCTCTGTCATCAAGGCGGCGCTGTTGTAGCCGAGCCCCACGCACACATCGAGCACCCGCAGGGTGGATTTGGGCCCGAAGCGCTGCAGTTCAGCCGGCTGGGCGAACTTTGCCCTGGCTTCCGCCAGCGCTCCGGCAGAACTGTGGAAGGCCTCCTGGAAAAGGCTGCTGTGCAGGCTGAGGCTGCCGTCCGCTGTGTTCAGGGGGGTCAGCGACCCGAGCGGATGGCCGCTGGGTTCGGCGCCGGACCCTTCAGGAGCGCAGTCGCTCAAAGTCGCTCCAGAAACCGGGATAGCTCACGGCGGCGGCTTCGCTGCGGGCCAGCGTGGAGTCTCCCTCCGCCAGCATCGCCGCCACCGCCAGGCTCATCGCCACTCGATGGTCGGTTTCGCTGTCGAGGGCGGCCCCGCGCAGAGGATGGCCGCCATGGATGGTGAGGCCATCGTCGTGTTCGTCGATCGAGGCTCCCATCGCCTTGAGTTGGCGTGCCATCACCGCCAGCCGGTCGGTTTCCTTCACCCGCAGCTCGGAGGCGCCGCTGATGCGGCTGACGCCATCGCAGAAGCAGGCCGCCACGGCCAGGATCGGCACCTCATCCACCAGTCGGGGCATGATCTCTTCGCCGAAGTTGAAGGGTTGGAGCGGCCCCTGACGCACGCGCAGGTCGCCGACGGGCTCGCCGGCCACATCCCGTCGGTTCAACACCTCGATCCGCGCCTGCATCTGCTCCAGCACCGCCAACACCCCGGTGCGGGTGGGATTGAGCCCCACATTTTCGATCGTGAGATCCGCGCCCGGCACCAGAGCACCGGCCACCAGCCAGAAGGCCGCTGAGCTGATGTCTCCAGGCACCACCACGTGCTGACCGCGCAGGTTGGCGCCAGGCCGCACCGTGATGTGGCGTCCCATCTCGCCACCCACCTCAAGATCAGCGCCGAAGGCGCGCAGCATCCGTTCGCTGTGGTCACGGGAATGGGCCGGTTCGATCACGGTGCTCGGCCCTTTGGCGGTGAGGGCAGCGAGCAGCAGCGCTGATTTCACCTGGGCGCTGGCCACCGGCGTGCCCACCACGGCGCCATGGAGCGGTTGGCCCTGCACGGCGAGGGGGGCGAAGTTGCCGCCGTTGCGTCCGCGCACCTCCGCTCCCATCAGGGCCAGAGGCTGCCCGACCCGTTGCATCGGTCGCCGGCGCAGGGAGGCATCGCCACTGAGCACGAAGTGCCTGCCCTCGCGACCGGCCAGCAGACCGAGCATCAAGCGCATGGTGGTGCCGGAATTGCCGCAGTCGAGCACTTCGGATGGTTCCTGCAGGCCATCAAGCCCCACGCCCTGCACTTCGATCACCGCTCCGGCCTCGATCGGGCTGATCACCGCCCCCATCGCCCGCAGGCAGGCGGCGGTGCTGATCGGATCCTCGGCCGGCAGCAAGCCTTCAATGGTGGTGGTGCCTTCGGCGATCGCACCGAAGAGCAGGGCCCGGTGGGAAATCGATTTATCGCCCGGCACCCGGACCCGTCCGCCCAGTCGTCCGCCCGCCTTCAGGTCACGGGGAGAGCCAGTGGTTCCGGACACGGTGGGTCACCCCCCTTGAGATGGAGCCGATCCTATGGGTCGGTTCTGCAGAAACCGGTCGAGCACGTAGCCGAACAGGGCCGGGTCGGGGTCATGGCTGTCGATGTCCGCCAGGCCGAGTTCCTCCATCCGGGCGCTCACCCGCTGTTCCAGCTCCACCGGCCGGCTCAGCGGTTCGCCCCAGTCGTGGTTCTTCTCCGGGCCGATCTTGGTGGTGGCATCGATCGCCATCCGCCCCCCGAGGCCCAGCTGTTCGCTGGCGAAATCGAGGCTGTCGAAGGGGGTGTTCTCGAGCACGAACAGATCCCGCTGGGGATCCACCTGGGCGGCGATCGCCCAGATCACCTGGCGCGGATCGCGCACATTGATCTGCTGATCCACCACCACCACGAATTTGGTGTAGGTGAACTGGGGCAGGGCGCTCCAGAAGGCCATCGCCGCGCGTTTCGCCTGGCCCGGGTAGGCCTTGTCGATGGAGATCACCGCCAGCTTGTAGCTGAGGGCCTCCATCGGCAGGAAGAAATCTCTGATCTCCGGAATCTGCTGGCGCAGGATCGGCGTGTAGATGCGGTTGAGGGCGATGGCCAGCATCGCCTCCTCCTTGGGTGGTCTGCCGCTGAAGGTGGTGAGCAGGATCGGGTCGCGCCGTTGCGTGATGCAGTGAAAGCGCACCAGCGGCGAATCCTCGATGCCGCCGTAAAAGCCCATGTGATCACCGAAGGGGCCGTCAGGGCTGACTTCTCCAGGGGTGATCGTGCCCTCCAGCACGATTTCGCTGTGGCTCGGCACCTTCAGATCGAGGGTTTTGCACGGGGCCAGCCGCACCCCTTCACCGGCGTACAGCCCGGCGAACAACCATTCGCTCAGTTGCACCGGAATCGGCGTGGCGGCCGCCATCACCAGCAGCGGGTGCACCCCGATTGCCACAGCCACCTCGAGCTTCTGGCCAAGAGCCGCCGCCTTGCGCAGGTGGCGGGCGCCGCCGCGCACGCTCAACCAATGCACGGTCATCGTGTTGATCGATTGCTTCTGCAGGCGATACACCCCCACATTCGGCACACCGGTTTCCGGATCCTTCGTGATCACCAGGCCGAGGGTGATCACGCCGCCCGCATCCCCCGGCCAGGGGCGGATCAGCGGCAGGGCGTCGAGATTGACTGCATCGCCCATCACCACCCGCTGGCGGCAGGGGGGGGTGAGGTCGCGGTCGGGCACCGCCTTCACCAGATCCCAGAACACGCGGGCAAAGGCCTTGGTCTCCTTCAGGCCTTTCGGAGGTTTGGGCTGCTGGAGCAGGGCCAGGCGGGAGCCGAGATCCTCCAGCTGCTCAGCCCGCTCCAGCCCCATGCTCCACACCACCCGCTCCACGGTGCCGAGCAGATTCACGGCCACGGGCATCGAGGAGCCGATCACGTTCTCAAAAAGCAGCGCCGGGCCACCGGCAGCCAGCACCCGATCGGCGATCGCAGCCAGCTCCAGATCGGGGTCCACCGCCGCGGTGATCCGCCGCAACTGGCCCCGCTCCTCCAGGAGCTGCAGGAAGCCTCTTAGGTCGCGGGTCGCCGGTCCGGAGCGAAACAGGGCCATGGAGCAGACGGTGGCGGATCGGGCGATCCCGGTACTGTGACGCACCCGCCGGATCGCCGTGGCCCTGCAGATTGCCTATTTCCACGTTGCCAACGACGTGCCGGAGGCTGCTTCTCCTGATGCAGGCTGTCCTGATGCAGGCTGTCCTGATGCAGCGGTCGTGATCGATGTGCTGCGGGCCACCACCACGATCGCCTGGGCCCTCCACAACGGGGCGGAGGCGGTGCAGACCTTCAGTGATCTCGATGCCTTGCGGGCCGCGGCGGCGGTCTGGCCGGAAGGATCCCGACTGCTGGTGGGCGAACGGGGCGGCCAGAAGCTCGATGGCTTTGATCTGGGCAACTCTCCGGTGGCCGTGGTGCCGGAGTTGGTCCAGGGCAAACGCTTGTTCATGAGCACCACGAACGGCACCCGCTCGCTGCAGCGGGTGCGCGATGTGTCACGGGTGTTCACCGCGGCCCTGCCCAATCGCCAGGCTGTGGCGGAGCGGTTGTTGCAGGAGCCGTTGGAGCAGCTGTGGATCGTGGGCAGTGGCTGGGAGGGGGCCTATTCCCTGGAGGATTCCCTTGCCGCCGGCGCCCTCGCCGCGCTGTTGATCGCCCAGGGAGCCCAGGTCGCCAACGATGAATTGGAGGCGGCTCTGGCGCTCTGGCAGCGCTGGCAGGCCGACCCTGAAGCCTGTCTGCGCACCGCCAGCCATGGTCAACGTCTGATCGGGCTCGGCGATCACGACGCCGATTTCCGCTGCTGCGCTGGTCTGGATCAGCTGCGTGTGGTGCCGACCCAGGTGGAGCCGGGTGTGCTCCGGGCGGTGGTGCTCACCAACTAATTTTTGCCGCCCAGGGGGATCCCCTTACGATCAGGCCTTTCTCGACCTTCCGTGAGCGACTTCCTGGCGGCGGCTGTGCAACTCACGAGCGGCTCTGATCCAGAGGCCAACTTGGCGGCGGCGGAAGAACAGATCGATCTGGCGGCCCGACGCGGTGCCGAGCTGGTGGGCCTACCCGAAAATTTCGCCTACATGGGCGACGATCCGCGCCGCCTCGAACTGGCCCCCACCCTCGCGGAGCAGTGCGAGCGCTTCCTGGTCACCATGGCCTGTCGCTACCAGCTGGCCATCCTCGGCGGCGGTTTTCCAGTGCCGGTCGGCGACGGCCAGCACACCTATCAACGGGCCCAGCTGGTGGGCCGCGATGGCCAGCTGCTGGCGAGCTACGACAAGATTCACCTCTTTGATGTGGATCTGCCGGACGGCAGTACCTACCGGGAATCCGCCAGCTTCAGTCCGGGCCACAACCATCCACCGGTTGTCACCATCCCCGGTCTCTGCCGGGTGGGGGTGTCCATTTGCTACGACCTGCGCTTCCCTGAGCTCTACCGCCATCTCGTCGGTGATGGAGCCGAGGTGTTGATGATCCCAGCCGCCTTCACTGCCTTCACCGGGAAGGATCACTGGCAGGTTCTGCTGCAGGCCCGGGCAATCGAGAACACGGCCTATGTGTTGGCACCGGCTCAGACGGGGCTCCACTACGGCCGGCGTCAGACCCATGGTCACGCCATGGTGATCGACCCCTGGGGCACGGTGCTCGCCGATGCCGGCGTTGCGCCCGGTGCTGCCATCGCCCCGATCGATCCCGACCACCTGAAGCGGATCCGCGGCCAGATGCCCAGCCTTGAACATCGCCGGCCCGCGCTGTTCTGAGCCCATGCGCCCGGTCCGTCCCCGTCCCCTGGCGCTGGCGAGCCTGGCGCTTGTGCAGCTGTCGGCTTTGCTGTTGGCTCTGCCGGCGCGAGCGGTCAGCGCCCTGGCCGCCTGGTCGTTCAATCGCGAGGGTGTTCTCGAGCTGCGCACCGCCACCGGTGCCCGCCTGGAAGCTTTTTTTGAAGCCGGCGATCGCCGGCAGGGCCCGCGGGTGTGGATTGATTTTCCCGGCGAGCTCAGTCGGGCGCGCAGTCTGGCCGGCAGTGGGGCCTTGCGGGAGGTGCGACTCGGCAAGCCCACCCCGGGCACCACCCGGCTGGTGCTCGAGTTCCAGCCCGGTGTTGATCTCGACCCCGGTCGCCTCAAGCTGGTGGGCACGGCCGCCGACCGCTGGAAACTGGTGTTCTCCGATCTGCCCACGCGAGGACTGCGGGCGATCGGAGAGGGCGACCTCACCGCCCGCTCCGGGGGCTGGACGCCGGGGGTGCGCATCACCCCTACGCGCACACCGATCAATGCCTCCGGCCTGCCCGATGTGCCGCGGGGTCGGTATCGGGTCGTGATCGATCCCGGTCATGGCGGTCCTGATCCCGGAGCGGTGGGAATCGGCGGGCTGCGCGAGACCGACGTGGTGCTGGATATTTCCCTGCAGGTGGCCCAGCTGCTGGAGGCCAAGGGGGTGCAGGTCACGATGACGCGCACGGCGGATGTGGATGTCGATCTGCCGCCCCGCGTGGCGATCGCCAACCGCATCGGTGCCACCGCCTTCGTGAGCATTCACGCCAATGCGATCAGCATGTCGCGCCCGGAGGTGAACGGGATCGAGACCTTCTATTTCTCCGACCCCCGCTCGGCTCGGCTGGCCTCGCGCATTCAGCAGCAGGTGCTCAATGTCTCGCCGGGCAGTCCCGATCGCGGCGTGCGTCGCGGTCGCTTCTTTGTGATCCGCCGCACCACCATGCCTTCGGTGCTGGTGGAAACCGGTTTTGTCACCGGGGAGATCGATGCGCCCCGGCTGGCGAATGCGAGCCATCGCCGTCGCCTGGCGCTCGCCATCGCTGCCGGCATCCTCGAGTACCTCCAGGGGGTGCGGTGAGCGTTTGTCTCGGACTGTTCGACAGCGGCGTCGGTGGCCTCACCGTGCTCCGCAGCGTGTTGCATCGCCATGGACCGGTTCCCTGCGTGTATCTCGGCGACACCGCCCGGGTGCCCTACGGCAGTCGCGCGCCCTCCGAGATCCGCTCGATCGCCGCGGAGGTGGTGGCCTGGCTTCGATCCCAGCAGGTGTCCACCGTGGTGATGGCCTGCAACACCACCAATGCCCTCGCCCGTGATGTGGCGGAGGGCCAGGCGGGGGTGCCGGTGGTGGGCCTGATCGGTGCAGCAGCGGCTCTGGTGCGGGAGTCCCGCGTCGGGGTGCTGGCCACGCCGGCCACGGTGGCCTCCGGTGCCTATCGGGAAAGCATCGAGGCGCTCCATCCCGGTTCACTGGTGGTGCAGCAGGCCTGCCCGGAGTTCGTGCCCCGGATCGAAGCCGGTGATCTCAGCAGCCCGGCCCTGCGCCAGATCGCCCAGCTGTATCTCACGCCCCTGCTGGAGGCGTCGGTGCAATCGGTGATCCTGGGTTGCACCCATTATCCCTTGCTGCAACCGCTGCTGCAGAGCCTGCTGCCGCCCGATGTGCGGCTGATCGATCCAGCGGAAGGGGTGGCGCGCCAGCTCGATGCCCTGCTCGGCACACCCCGGGAGGGCCGACCGGACCAACCCCTCTCCCTGGCGACCACCCGCCTGTGTGTCACCGCCGATCCCGAAGGCTTTGCCTGCCGGGCCACTCCCTGGCTGGGGGAGAGGCCGCTCGTGGAGCTGGTGGAGCTGCGCTGAGCCTTCAGCGTTCATCGGCTCGCTGCCCCTAGGATCGCTGCGCCGAGGGGAGTCATGAGCACCGTTACAGAGTTGCTGCAGCCGGTTGAGCAGGATCTCGAAGCGCTCCTGAGCGATCTGCGCAGCCTGATCGGTGCCGGTCATCCGATCCTGCAGGCAGCGGCCGAACATCTCTTCAGTGCGGGTGGCAAGCGGCTGCGGCCGGGCATCGTGTTGTTGATCTCCCGTGCTCTCTCCCCCAGCGGCGACCTGACGGCGCGTCATCGGCGGCTGGCGGAGATCACGGAAATGATTCACACCGCCTCGTTGGTGCACGACGACGTGGTCGATGAGGCGGCCACACGCCGGGGTGTGGCCACAGTGCACAGCCGCTTCAACCATCGGGTGGCGGTGTTGGCCGGGGATTTTCTCTTCGCCCAGGCCAGTTGGCACCTGGCCAACCTGGATGACCTGGAGGTGGTGAAACTGCTCAGCCGGGTGATCATGGACCTGGCGGATGGAGAGGTGAAGCAGGGTCTGTTTCGCTACGACACCGGTCAGACCTTCGCTACCTATCTCGAAAAGAGCTACTGCAAAACGGCATCCCTGATTGCCAACAGCGCCAAAGCCGCCGGGGTGTTGAGTGGTGAGAGCCCCGATCACCTGCAGGCTCTGTATCACTACGGCCGCCAGCTCGGCCTCGCCTTCCAGGTGGTGGATGACATCCTCGATTTCACCGGCAGCGATCAGCAGCTCGGCAAACCAGCCGCCAGTGATCTGGCCAGTGGCTATCTCACCGCCCCTGCCCTCTATGCACTCGAGGAGCAGCACACCCTGGCGGGCCTGATCGAGCGGGAATTCAGTGGCGATGGCGATCTGGAGCAGGCCCTCGAGCTCGTGCGCGCCTCCAGCGCCATTCCGCGCACCCGGGAGCTGGCCGAAACCTTCGCCCGCGAAGCCCGGGAGGCCCTGGCCTGGTTACCCGAGTCGCCCAGTCGCCGGGCTCTGCTCGATCTGCCCGACTTCGTGCTCGGCCGTCTCTACTGATCTGCTGGTGGTCTGGCCTCAGGCCCCCGCAAGCAGCCGCAGGTCCTGTTGCACCTGGTCCAGCCGCTGAATCAGGGTCCAGTTCCCCTTGGGCAACTGCTCGAGGGGGAGGCCATCGCCTTCGCCCTCGCTCTCGAGAATCCACACCCGGCACCCCGCCGCCAGGGCTGCCGTTGCACCGGCGAGGGAGTCTTCCAGGGCCCAGCAGGACGCTGGATCAACGCCCAGTCGGGCCGCGGCGAGCCGGAAGGGATCAGCGGCCGGTTTCCCCTGCGCCAGCTCCGGGTCATCCCCCAGCACCCGCGTCTGGATCAGCTCCAGCCAGGGATGGGGCGCACTTTTGCGTTGCACCGCTTCCTCGGCACTGCTGGTGACCAGCGCCATCGGAATCGCCAGCTCGCTGCAGCAGCGCAGCAACGCTTCCGCCCCTGGCATCGCTGGCGCCGCTGCGAGCAACTGCCGGGAGATCGGTTGCTGCACCGCGAGCAGCTTCTCGACGCTCAGCGGGGTGGCGCTCTGCGGGCTGGCATTGGCGGCCTGGAGCCAGCTGATCACCTGGGCGGCGCAGTCCTGGCGACGCCGTCCCCGCAGCTGACGCCGTTGGCTTGGGCTGAGCTGGCCGCCGAACTGGGCCGCCGCCCGGGTCCAGGCCTGGCCATGCAGGGGCTCGGTGTCGAGCAGCAGGCCATCCAGATCAAACAGACAGGCGGCGGGGGCGGGCATGGTCCGTGGTGATCGGATGCATTTGAACAAGCGTGTCACCCCGCCCTGACGGGTGGCCCCGACTGGCTTGAATGCGGCCATTGCCCCAGTGAGCTTCGTTGATGGCTTCCGATCCCTCCACCACGATCGAATCGGTACTGCATGAGCAGCGGGTGTTCGAGCCACCGGCGGCGCTGGCGGCTGGGGCCCGGATCGACAGCCTGGAGTCGTATCGCACCATGGCCGAGGCAGCCTTGGCGGATCCCGATCGCTTCTGGGGTGAGGCAGCCCGGCGGGAACTGCATTGGTTCGAGCCCTTTCACACCGTGCTCGATTGGCGGGATCCTCCCTTTGCCCGCTGGTTCGAAGGCGGCACCACCAACCTCGCTTACAACTGCCTGGATCGCCATCTGGAGGGGCCTACAGCGGAGAAAACGGCCCTGATCTGGGAGGGCGAACCGGGTGATGTGCGTCGTTTCAGCTACCGGGAGCTCCATGCCGAGGTGTGCAAGGCCGCCAATGCCCTGAAGGCCATGGGCATCGGCAAGGGGGATCTGGTGGCGCTCTATATGCCGATGGTGCCGGAGGCGGCGATCGCGATGCTGGCCTGCGCCCGCATCGGCGCCCCCCATTCGGTGGTGTTCGGCGGCTTTTCGGCCGAGGCCCTGCGCGATCGTCTCATTGATGGGGAGGCGAAGGCGGTGATCACCGCCGATGGCGGGTTCCGCAAGGACAAGCCGGTGTCGCTGAAGCCTGCCGTCGATGCGGCCCTCGACGACGGCGCCTGCCCCAGCGTCACGTCAGTTCTGGTGGTGCGCCGCACCGAGCAACCGGTGGCGATGGTGGAGGGTCGCGATCGCTGGTGGCACGAGCTGGTGGAGGGCCAGAGCCCCGAGTGCCCGGCGGAGCCGATGGCCAGCGAAGATCGCCTCTTTGTGCTCTACACCTCCGGTTCCACCGGCAAACCCAAGGGTGTGGTGCACACCACCGCCGGTTACAACCTCTGGGCCCATCTCACCTTCCAGTGGATCTTCGACATCAAGGACGACGACATCTACTGGTGCACCGCCGATGTGGGCTGGATCACCGGCCACAGCTACATCGTTTACGGCCCGCTCTCCAACGGGGCCACCACCGTGATGTATGAGGGGGCGCCCCGGCCGAGCAAGCCCGGTGCCTTCTGGGAGCTGATCCAGAAGCACGGCGTCACGATCTTCTACACGGCCCCCACGGCGATCCGCGCCTTCATGAAGAGCGGTCGCGCCGTGCCCGATCAATACGACATGAGCAGCCTGCGTCTGCTCGGCACGGTCGGTGAGCCGATCAACCCCGAGGCCTGGATGTGGTACCGCGAGGTGATCGGTGGCAACCGCTGCCCGATCGTGGACACCTGGTGGCAGACCGAAACCGGTGGCGTGATGATCAGCCCGCTGCCGGGCGCCACCCCCACCAAGCCCGGTTCCGCCACCCTGCCATTGCCGGGGATCGCTGCCGATGTGGTGGATGCTGAGGGCCGCAGTGTCGGCGCCGATGAAGGCGGCTACCTGGTGGTGCGTCGCCCCTGGCCCGGGATGATGCGCACTGTGCACGGCAACCCCCAGCGCTTCCGCGAGAGCTACTGGGAGCACATCCGCCCCGCCGATGGCTCCTGCATTTACTTCGCCGGTGATGGCGCCCGCCGCGATGCCGATGGTTATTTCTGGGTGATGGGACGGGTCGATGACGTGATCAATGTCTCCGGTCACCGTCTCGGCACCATGGAGATCGAGTCAGCGCTCGTCAGCCACCCCGCCGTTGCTGAAGCGGCGGTGGTCGGGCGTCCCGATCCGCTCAAGGGGGAGGGCATCGTCGCCTTCGTCACCCTGGAGGCCGATCGCGACCCCAGCGAGGCCTTGGTGGCTGAGTTGCGTGCCCATGTGGGCCAGGAGATCGGTCCGATCGCCAAGCCCGATGAGATCCGCTGCAGCGATGCCCTGCCCAAGACCCGCAGTGGCAAGATCATGCGGCGCATCCTTCGCTCGCTTGCGGCAGGTCAGGAGGTGAGCGGTGACACAAGCACCCTGGAGGATCGCTCCGTGCTGGATCGGCTGCGGGCCTGATCGGCTGAGTGCCAGCTCGCCTGGGGGCTTCAGGGTGCCCAGGCCACCAGGGCCTCGATCAGTTGTCGCAGCCTGCGACTGCGTTTGGGATCATCGGCCCAGTCGCCCAGCAGGCCCTGGCGCAGTCCGGCACTCGCCGGCGTCAGGTGATCGCCCTCCATCGGCAACCAGGTGCTCTGGTCGCCGGCACGGCTCTGGAGGCAGGCGAGCAGCGCTGCGCTTTGATCGAGGCTGTCGGTGCCGAAGCGCACCACCAGGTTGCGGGCCGGCAGGTAGTGGCGTGCGATCAGGCGCAGGGTTTCCTCCGGGCTGGGGCTGAACTCCGTGCTCACTCCCAGGCTCGGTGCCAGGGTGCCGAGCAGGGGGATCGAGCGATCGGCCGCGAAGTTGTTGAAGCTGAGGGCGGCGAGACCGCTGCTGTTGCGACCGCCATCCGGAGCCAGCAGGTGCAGTTTGCAGCCGAGGCTGTGACCGAGCCGGAGCGACGGGGGCAGCTCACCCACCCGCTGGATCAGGATGCTGCGGCAGCTCCGGAAGGCATCCCAGGCCTGCCTGGCCTGCAGCTGGTGGTCGAAGGCCGGCACGTAGCTCCAGGCGTGAATCGCCCAGCCCTGCTGCGCGAGCCCTTCCAGCAAGCGCCTGTAACTGATCTGGGGCGTCGCCGCCAGGTAGCTGCCGCCGATGAACTCCACCAGAGCGCGGGGTTGGGCGGGCCAGAGACACCAGCAGTCGCCCGATCGTCGCCAGCGGCTCATGCCCCTCCCTGAAGGCCCTGGAGGATCCGTAGCGCCTCGTTCACATGGGCGGGGCCATCGAGCAGGTTGTTGAACACATGGCGAATCGTGCCGGAGCCATCGATCACGTAGGTGACCCGCGATGGCAGAAGGCCAAGGGTTTTGGGCACGCCGAAGGCGCGGCGCAGGCCCTGGTCGCGATCGCTCAGCAAGGGAAAGGGCAGCTGGTGCCGCTCAGCGAAACGCCGATGACTGACGATGTCATCCCCGCTCACCCCCCACACCTCCGCGCCCTGGGCCTGCAGCTCGCTGTAGTTGTCCCGGAACCCGCAGGCCTCGGCGGTGCATCCCGGCGTCTCATCCTTGGGATAGAAAAACAGCACCAGGCAACGTCCCTCCAGGGCGTTGCTGTCGCGCAGCACGCCGTTCTGATCCTCCAACCGGATTGCTGGGGCTGAATCGCCGACGCCAAGGGCCATGGGGGATTGCACGGATCGGCCCCGCACCCTAGGGGGCGCTGGCGAACGATTGGAGAATGGGGGCAGTCGAGGCTGAAGGGATGGAGAGCGGGGCTGGCGCATCGCAATTGAATCTGCTCTCGGGCTTCTCCGAGGCGATGCCTGCGGAGCCGATCCCGGCGGCGCTGCCAACGCCTGCTCCTGCCGATGCTGATCCGCGCACCCTCCTGATCCTCGACACGGAGACCAGCGGTCTCGACCCTGAACAGGATCAATGCCTGGAGGTGGGGGCCATTCTCTTCGATGTGCCGGAGCGGGAGGTGTTGGTGCAGCAGTCGTTTCTGCTGCCGGTTGAACACAATCCAGCCCAGGCGATCAACCACATCGCCGCCAGCGCCACCCGCTGTCCCCAGCCCTGGCGCGAGGGGCTGCGCTATCTCCAGGCTCTGATGGACACAGCGGATCTGCTCGTCGCCCATCACGCAGCCTTTGATCGGCAGTGGTTCGGTCGTGGCCATCTGCCCGCGGCCCGGGCCGCCTGGCTCTGCACCATGGACGACATCCGCTGGCCCGCCGAGCTGCAGCTGCGCCCCCGGCCTTCGGTGCGCGACCTTGCCCTGGCCCACGGCATTCCGGTCTGGGCCGTGCACCGCGCCCTGGCGGATTGTGTTTATATCGCGGAGGTGTTCAAACGCCGCGATGATCTGGAGGTTCTGATTCGGCTCGGGCTGGAACCGAGGCTGCTGATGCGCGCCCAGGTGTCGTTTGAGCAGCGCCATCTGGCCCGGGAGGCGGGATTCCGCTGGAACGATCCGGTGGCCGGGGCCTGGACCCGCCGCCTCAGTGCTCGGGAAGCCCAGGCGCTGGATTTCCCGGTGGTGCCCCTCGAGGTCTCCGAGCCTCTGGCCTCCTGAAGCGGGTGCACGACAGGATTTGCTTCAGCAGTCTGAAAGGACACCGATGGTTTGCGCCGGATCGCTGTGCCGCGAGCAGCCTGAAGGCATGGTTGCTCACGTCTCACCTTCACCCTGCACTCGCCTGCGCCATTGGCAGCAGGTGCGCACCTGGGCCCGGCTGATCCGGGAGGCCGAAGCGCTCTGGCATGTGGATGTGCGAGAGCTGAAGCGCCTCGGTGCCCTGGAACTGTCGCAGTTGCTCGAGGAGGTGCCTCCGACACAACGACATCGGGTCAATCGCTGGTTGCAGCGTTATGCCGTGGCGACGCGGTTGCAGGATCGCGCTTTGGTATCGCAGCAAACAGATTCATGGGGGAGGTGTGAATAAAAAAGGCGCAACTTCCCCCTCGCAGGCCGCCAATAGGCCAACTCCTTAACCTGTCGCTAACGACTAATTCGCTTGCGTTTGGCTACTCATAGGTCGCCGATCTCCCTATGGCTTCCCATGAGCTTCGCCAAGAAGGCTCTCCTGTTCTCCTCCGTGCTCGCTCTTGGAGCCGGTGTTTCCGCTTCCGCTGCCGATCGTCTCAACGGTGCCGGTGCTTCCTTCCCCGCCAAGATTTATCAGCGTTGGTTTGCTGAACTGGCCAAATCTGGTGGCCCCCAGGTGAACTATCAGGCCGTGGGCTCCGGTTCCGGCCGCAAGGCGTTCATTGACCAGACCGTCAACTTCGGTGCCTCCGATGATCCGATGAAAGCGGCCGACATGGCCAAGGTGAAGCGCGGTGTGGTGCAGATCCCCATGGTGGGTGGCACGATCGCCTTCGGTTACAACAAGCCCGGCTGCAACCTGAAGCTCACCCAGAAGCAGGCCGTGCAGGTCGCCATGGGCAAGATCACCGACTGGAAGCAGGTCGGCTGCGCCGCTGGCCCGATCACCTGGGTGCATCGTTCTGATGGTTCCGGCACCACCAAGGCGTTCACCGCTTCTCTGGCTGCCTTCTCTCCCGAGTGGACCCTCGGCGCCGGTAAGTCCGTGAAGTGGCCCGGTAAGAACGCTGTGGGTGCCAAGGGCAACTCCGGTGTGGCCGGCGTCATCCAGAGCAAAGTGGGCGCCATCGGCTACGTGAACCAGTCCTACATCAAGGGCAACGTCAAGGCCGCTGCCGTCCAGAACAAGTCTGGTGAGTATGTGAAGCCCAGCTTCACCTCCGGTGCCAAAGCCCTGAACGGCATCAAGCTCGATGCCAACCTGGCTGGCTCCAATCCCAATCCCTCCGCCAAGGGTGCCTATCCCATCGCCACCCTCACCTGGGTGCTGGCCTACAAGACCGGCAACGGCAAGAACACCAACGCCATCAAGAAGACCTTCAACTTCATGCTGAGCGATAAGGCTCAGAACCAGGCCGATGATCTGGGTTTCGTTCCTCTCAAGGGCGGCATCCTCAGCAAGGCCCGCGCTGCTGTGAACAAGATCGGCAGCTGAGCGCCTGCCTGAATCGCTTCACCGCTGTGGTGATGCGAGATTTGATTCGGAGGGGTCCGTCAGGACCCCTTTTTTCTTGGTTGTTAGCAGCCACTTAGGCCACTCTTAATAGCCTCACTTCCTGCCCTTTGCCTGCAGGGCATGTGGCGCTCCATACAGTTGGAACGTACCGACAGACACCTGCCATGGTTGCCGTTCCCTCCCGCGACAGTGCTCGCCGTCGAGACGGCTTCCGTGATCTGCTCGAGGCGAATTATCAGAAACGCAATCTGGTGCATCTCTCGGCCGGCAGTGTGGTGCCCCTCCTGAAAAACAACCTTTGGTTGGTGGTGCGCGGCATGGTGAAGCTCGGCGCTGTGTCGGTGCATGGCGATGAGCTGCTGCTGGGTCTCGCGGGCCCTAATGAGCCCTTCGGTGAGCCCCTGAGCACGGTGGAGGCCTATGAGGCCGTCACGCTCACCGACTGCGATCTGCTCTGTTTAACGATGGCTGAGGTGGAGCAGTCACCCGCGCTGGCGACGGCGATGTTGGAGGCGATTGCCGTGCGTTACCGCCAGGCTGAATACCTGTTGTCGCTGCTGGGGTTACGTCGGGTCGAGGAGCGGGTGCGCGGTTTTCTCGAATTGCTTGCTCAGGATTACGGCCAGGTCTGTGAAGACGGTCTGCGCCTCAATCTGCGCCTGACCCATCAGGAGATGGCCAGTGCCCTCAGCACCACCCGGGTGACCGTGACCCGGGTGATCGGTCTGTTGCGGGATGAAGGCTGGTTGAAGATCGATGATCAGCGTCATCTGGTGATCAGCCACCTGCCCCGGCGTTGACCCTCCATCAACAAAAAAAGCCCCTCCATGGAGGGGCTTTGTGTTGGGGTGACGATGGAAAGAAATCGGAGCGGCGGGATTTGAACCCACGACCCCCACTACCCCAAAGTGGTGCGCTACCAAGCTGCGCTACGCCCCGTCAGATGCAAGTTATCACAAGGCATTCCCTCCTCGGCTTCCGCTTTGAGTCCGGCGTTGGATGCGCTTCAGCAGCCGTGCGGTGAGCCCGGTGCGGCTGTCGCTGCTGTAGCCCCAGAGGCGCAGCTGGCGCGCCAGCTGACGCAGCTCCGCCAGCGACATCGAGGCGAGTTGCAGCTCCGGCAGGGTGCGCCAGGCGCGGGACTTCAGCGGCAGGCTGGAGCCGCTGCGGCCGTTGCCCAGGCTGATCGTTCCATCGGCGAGCCATTCGGGGATCAGCACCACGAGCACGGCGATCAAGCCGTAGAGCTCCACCAGCCCCTTCGGCAGCGGGTGGAGTTGGCGTCGCTGATGAGGATCGGGAGGGGAGGTCACGATCGGCGATCCTGCATGGCCAAGGCGTACCTTGCCAGCAAAGCTCCCGCTCCGTTCCCGTCGGTGGTCAGATCTGCAGGGAACCGGAGTTCTCCTGGCCGGCTGGCGTGCGCCAGAGCAGCGGCGGCTCCTTCGTGCCGGAAGGGCGCTGGCTCAACACCAGGGCGAACACAAGCACCAGGGTGAGGGCCAGGGTGAGCAGCACCATCCAATCGGGCCAGGGGGATTTCATCAGGCCAGCTGGATCGGAGCGTTGTCGCCCCGCAGCACGCAGTGGTCGATCGACCAGTCGTAGTGGCTCCACACCCGGGCGGGAAGTTTGTAGGCCGCGCCTGGGAAGGCTCCGAGAGGCACGCCGGTGGGCATGGCTGAGCAATAGGGGCGGCTGCCCGGTTTGGCCAGATATTGCTGGTGATAGGTCTCCGCGGGGTAGTAGGTCTGATCCGGGCGGATGTCGGTGGTGATGCGGCCCAGCCCCCGCTCGCTCAGGGCCTGCTGATAGGCCTCCTTGCTGGCCTGGGCCAGCTCCAGCTGCTGCGCCGTGGTGGTGAAGATCGCCGAGCGGTATTGGCTGCCGCGGTCGTTCCCCTGGCGATCCCCCTGGGTTGGGTCGTGGCATTCCCAGAACAGCTTGAGCAGATCGCTGAAATCGATCGCTGGCGTGCTCCAGACCACGCGCACGATCTCGGCGTGGCCGGTGCGACCGCTGCACACCTGTTGATAGCTGGGCGATGGGCTGGTGCCTCCGGCGTATCCCACCGTGGTGGTGACCACGCCCGGGAGGCGCCAGAACCCCTTTTCTGCGCCCCAGAAGCAACCGCAACCGAACAGGGCCTCCTCCTGGTCGTCCATCAAGGGCGCATGCAGTGGTGTCTTCAACACCGCATGGCGCTCAGCGGTGCCGGCATCGGCAGCTGCCGGCTGTCCGGTCAACCAGGAGGGAAGCATGGAGGGAAGGGCAGACCGCGCGACCCTAGGAAGCCTGCACCGGTTCCAGCTGAATGTGATTCAGCAGGGTGGTGACAAAGGCGAAGAGCAGAAACGGCAGGCTGAGCACCAGGATCAGGCCCACGCCCACCAGGGCGAAGATGGGCCGGCTGGCTCCCATCAAGCCGAGGCCAGCGGCCAGGCTCACGAAGATCACCGCCATCCAGGCCAGGATCTGGAGGTAGATGTCGCCGAAGGTGAGGGTGCAACGCACCGCAAACGGTGTGCCGGGCGTCATGGGCGGCAGGCCATGGGTCATCTCCAGCTAAGCCGCGCCAGGGCCATCAGGCCACCGCTTCGAGACGTTCCGCAGCCTGTTCCCGCTCCCAGAGGCGTCGGTAGGCGCCGTCCTCCTCCACCAACACGCTGTGATGCCCCTGTTGCACCAGCTGACCGTCTTCGATCACCAGGATCCGATCGCAGGCTGCAGCGGCGGAAAGTTGATGGCTGATCATCAGAATCGTGCGCTGCCGTTGGGCGCGCACCGACGCCAGGATCGCCGCCGCCGTGTTGTTGTCCACGCTGGCCAGGGCATCGTCGAGCACTAGCACCGGCGACGCCATGATCAGGGCCCGCCCCAGGGCGGTGCGCTGCCTCTGGCCGCCGCTCAGGGTGATCCCCCGTTCACCCACCAGGGTGTCGAAGCCATCCGGAAAGCCGCGCACGTCATCCAGCAGGCGTGCTTCCGCTGCCGCCGCTTCCACCGCTTCGAGGGGGGCGGAGGGTTCGCCGTAGCGCAGGTTGTCCGCCAAGGTGCTCGTGAACAGGTACCCCTCCTGGGGCACCAGGGCGATCAGGCTGCGCAGGTCCGTGAGACGCAGCTGGGTCACGTCGCAACCGTCGATGAACAACTCCCCCTGCGGCACAGTCACCATGCGGCCGAGGGCCCGGGCCAGGGTGGTTTTGCCGCAGCCCACGGGGCCCACCACAGCCACCAGCTCGCCGGGCTCCACCACAAAGGAGAGGCCGTTGAGCGTGTCGCGGTTGCTGCCGTCGTAGCGGATGTGGAGGTTTCGGGCTTCGATCCGTCCCCGCGCTGGCGTTGTCGGTTGCTGGGGTGTGATCGGATCGCTGATCTGAGGCTCCCGTTTCAGCAGTTCCTCCACCCGCTCCAGACTCACCTGACCGGTCTGGAAGGTGTTGAGGGTGAAGCCGAGCAGGGCGGTGGGGAACACCAGCCGTTCCACATAAAGGATGAGGGCCACCAGGCCGCCGATCGTGAGGCTGCCCCGCTCCAGCTGACCGCTGCCCAGGGCGAGCAGCAGCAGCAGTGAAATTGAGGAGATGCCCTCAAGCAGGGGGAACAGGGTGCTGCGGGTGCGCGCCAAATGCATGGCGGAATCCCGGTAGCGCAGGTTCCGTTCGCCGAAGGCGGCCTGTTCCTGTGTCTCCTGGCCGTAGATCTTGATGGCGGCGATGCCGGAGAGGTCTTCCTGGATCAGATCGCTGAGGCCGGCCAGTTCCTCCTGCTGACGCCGCTGCTGGCGCATCATCCGCCCACCGAACAGACGCACAGCTCCGAGCATCACCGGATAGAGGGCGATCGCCGCCACTGTCAGCCCAGGATCGATCGCCAGCATTGCCGGCAGGGTGAAGGCATAGGCCAGGGCGGTGTTGGTGAGGCTCAGCACGGCGAAACCGAGCAGGCGGCGCACATTCTCCACATCGCTGGTGGCCCGGCTGATCACCTCGCCGCTGCCGGTCTGTTGCACCCAGCCCGGTTCCTGCTCGAGCATCCGTTCAAACAGCTTCTGGCGCAGATCCACCTCCACCTGGCGGCCCACCCCGAACACGAGCTGCCTCGAGATCAGTCGCACCACCGCCATCGTGCTCGCCAGGAGCACGATCCAGCCCGCCTGACGCAGCACATCGCTCACCGCGAAGCCGCCTTGCAGCTCGTCGATGATCCGCCGCACTTCGAGAGGAATCGTGACGCTCAGCACATTGACGATCACCAGGGCCACGGCGCCCAACAGGACGGTGCGGCGATGGGGCCTCAGATATCGGCCGATCAGGTCAATGCGAAAGGCAGCCATGCAGTCGGCGGTGCAGAGATCAACTTAGGAAGCGATTGGGCTCCACCCGGGGTCTGCGCAGGGGTCCGCCGGACACGACCGGGGCGTTCTGGCCAGATGTTGCTTTTTGAGGGATATTGGGAAAGTCCCCATCACCCGGCCCGGCGTGCTTCGCACCCGGGTTTTTTTCTGTCTGCCCATGGCCACTGCCTCCGCCCCCTGGCCCCGTTTGCTCGATCGCCTGCTCGAGGGTGAGCAACTGCTGCCCTCGGATGCCGCGGTGCTGATGGAGGCCTGGTTGGCGGAGGAGCTCAGCCCGGTTCAGACCGGAGCCTTCCTGGCGGCCCTGCGGGCGCGGGGTGCCCAGGGGGGAGAGCTGGCGGCGATGGCCGGGGTGCTGCGCCAGGCTTGTCCCCTGCCCTGCGCCCGCCCCGAGGGGCTGCTGGTCGACACCTGCGGCACCGGTGGTGATGGTGCCGACACCTTCAATATCTCCACCGCGGTGGCCTTCACCGCAGCGGCCTGCGGGGCGGTGGTGGCCAAGCACGGCAATCGCAGCGCCAGTGGTCGGGTGGGCTCGGCCGATGTGCTCGAAGGCCTGGGGTTGCGTTTGCAGGCTGAGGCCCGCCAGGTGGTGGAGGCGCTGCCCGCCGTGGGCGTCACCTTTCTCTTCGCTCCGGCCTGGCATCCGGCCCTGGTCAATCTGGCGCCGTTGCGGCGCAGCCTTGGCGTGCGCACCGTGTTCAACCTGCTCGGCCCCCTGGTCAATCCCCTTCTGCCCGATGGTCAGGTGCTCGGTGTGGCGCGCCCTGATCTGCTCGATCCGATGGCGGAGGCCCTGCTGCAGCTCGGGCAACGGCGCGCCGTGGTGGTCCATGGCGCCGGCGGTTTGGATGAGGCCTCCCTGGCCGGTCCCAATGCCGTGCGCATCGTGGAGGATGGCCGGATCAGGGCCGAAATATTGGCGCCGGCCGATTTCGGCCTGCGGGAGGCGCCGTTGTCGGCCCTCAAAGGCGGAGACCTGGAGTTGAATCAGGCGATCCTGCGCGAGCTGTTGCAGGGACGGGGCAGCGAGGCGCAGCGGGATGTGGTGGCGTTCAACACGGCGCTGGTGCTCTGGGTGGCCGGCGTGGAGATGGATCTCCGATCCGGTGTCGATCGTGCCATCACCGCCCTGGCGGAAGGGCGAGCCTGGGAGCGTCTGGAGCAGTTGCGCCAGGCCCTGGACCCCGCCGAGGAAGAATGAGATCACGACTGTCGCCGAAGGGAGCGCGCTGCCGATGACTGTGGCTGATTCAGGCGCTCAGGCCAGAGCGACGGCGCGACTGGTGCTGGCCGATGGCACCGTGTTTGAAGGGCTGGCCTGCGGTGCCCGGGGCTCGGTGGTGGGCGAGGTGGTGTTCAACACCGGCATGACCGGCTATCAGGAGGTGCTGACCGACCCCAGTTATGCCGGCCAGCTGGTCACCTTTACCTATCCCGAACTGGGCAACACCGGCGTCAACCCTGAGGATCAGGAGGCGGAGAAGCCCCACGCCCTTGGGCTGATCGCCCGGCAGCTGGCGCCCCGTCCCAGCAACTGGCGCTGCCATCAGCCGCTACCCGACTGGCTCGATGCCCACGGGGTGGTGGGCATTCATGGCATCGACACGCGGGCCCTGGTGCGTCATCTGCGCGAGACCGGCGCCATGAATGGCGTCATCAGCAGTGATGGTCAGTCACCCCAGGCCTTGCTCGACACCGTGCGCTCCGCCCCGTCGATGCAGGGGTTGAACCTGGCCGATCAGGTCTCCACCGAGCAGCCCTACACCTGGACAAGCGCCTGCTCGGCCGCCTTTGATCAACGCTTGCAGCCGTCGCCCTCCCAGCGGTATCGCGTGGTGGCGATCGATTTCGGCATCAAGCGGGCGATTCTCGATCGCTTGGTGGGCCATGGCTGCGAGGTGACCGTGATGCCGGCCGATGTTGATCTGGCCACGGTGCTGGCCCAACAGCCCGAAGGGGTGTTCCTCTCCAACGGCCCCGGTGATCCCGCCGCTGTGACCAACGGCATTGCCCTGGCCCGCGGGTTGCTGGCGGAGAAGACCCTGCCGTTGTTCGGGATCTGTCTCGGCCATCAGATCCTCGGCCTCGCCCTGGGGGGCTCCTCCTTCAAACTCACCTACGGCCATCGCGGTCTGAACCATCCGTGCGGCACCACCGGGCAGGTGGAAATCACCAGCCAGAACCATGGCTTCGCCCTCGATGCTGCATCGCTCGACCCTGAGGCGATCGCCATCACCCACCTCAACCTGAACGACCGCACCGTGGCGGCCATGGCCCATCGTCATCAACCGGTTTTCGGGGTGCAGTACCACCCGGAAGCCAGTCCAGGCCCTCACGATGCCGATCATCACTTCGCTCGATTTGTGGCGTTGATGGCGGAACAGCGCTGAATCGTGGTCTTCTGCGGTGAGGATCCCTACACTTCGGCACAACGCTTTCGAGGGGGTCTGGTTCCATCACTGAACTGCAGCGATTGACCGTTTCTCTGCGCGGCGGTTTCGAGCAACGGGACCGTTGCCTGGTGTTCCATTTCACCGGCCAGCTGGACGCCTATTCCGAGAAGCAGTTCCTGGCCTATACGGGCGACGTGCTGCAGACCAACAAGTCTGCGGTCGTTGTGGATCTGAGCAAGATTGATTTCATCGATTCCTCCGGCCTGGGGGCGATGGTGCAGCTCGCCAAGCAGTGCAACGACGGGAAGCGCAGCTTCCTGGTGGTTGGCAATGCCCGGGTGATTCAGACGGTGAAACTGGTGCGTCTGGAGGAGTTTCTTCATCTGGTGCCCGATCTGGAGAGCGCCATGAATCAGCTGGCGGCTTGATTTGAGCGACTGGATCCGCGCCCAGGCGACCCAGGGCGGCATCGCCGATGGTCTTGGGCCGCTTCAGCTCGCCTGGCTGGGTGATGCGGTGTGGGAGCTGCATCAGCGCTTGCGCCACTGCCGTCGTCCCGGGCGCTCCGATGACCTGCATCGGGCCGTGGTGGCGGAGGTGAAAGCAGCTGCCCAGGCCGATCTGCTCGAGCGGCTTGATCCACTGCTCACCGACCAGGAGAGGGATTGGGTGCGCCGGGGGCGGAATCGCGCCGGTCGTGGACCCCGCCGCGGTGAGGCGTCGATTTATGGCCGGGCCACGGGATTTGAGACAATGGTGGGCTGGCTCTTTTTGCAGAATCCGGCGCGGCTTGCCGAGCTTTTGGATCGACTCGAGGAGACCGACAACGCCCTGTCATAGACCGTTCTGCCCATGAGCTTCCGTTCTGATCGCCGTTCGCCAGGAGGAGCGGGTCGCTCCAGTGGTCCTTACCGCAGCCGCCGCGATGGGGCTGGCCAGGGCGATGACCGACCGCCCAGCGATGGCCGCCGCGAGGATCGCGACCACCGCGACCGCTTCGACCGGGGTCGCCCGGATCGTGAGCGCCCTGATCGCGAACGCTCCTTTCGGGAGCGCCCCAGTCGTGACCGCTTCGATCGGGGTCGCCCGGAGCGTGATCGGTCCGATCGCTTCAATCGGGATGAGCGTTCCCCGCGGGAGCCGCGTTGGAATCAAGAGGGCCGTTCTGATCGGGTCGGCCGTTCCGATCGATTCGGCCGTTCTGATCGAACAGGTCGCTTTGATCGGGATCAGCGCAAGCCGATGTCCTCTCGTCCGGAACGCTCCCGCCCCGACTCTCGCCGCGGACCCCAGCGTGCCGGCTGGACCCCACCGGAGCGCACGGCTGCTCCTGCGCCTGCGCCTGCGCCTGCGCCTGAGGCCAGCAGCCATGCGGCCGAGCCGCCGGCCGATGATCTGCTCTGGGGGCGCCACGCCACCCAGGCAGCGCTGGAGGCTGGACGGCCGATCCATCGCATCTGGTGCACCTCCGACATGCGCAGTGCACCCCGCTTCCTGGGCCTGCTGCGGGAGGCCAAGGCCTCCGGAGTGCTGGTGGAGGAGG
Source organism: Synechococcus sp. RS9909 (assembly GCF_014279595.1). Taxonomy (NCBI): domain Bacteria; kingdom Bacillati; phylum Cyanobacteriota; class Cyanophyceae; order Synechococcales; family Synechococcaceae; genus Synechococcus; species Synechococcus sp. RS9909. Next base: position 1,596,540 of record NZ_CP047943.1, on the reverse strand, counting down.
TCACCTGGGCTCGGCTGGGCCAGATCACCGGCGGTGCCGTGCACCAGGGCATCGCCCTGCAGACCGCCGCTGCAGAAACCCTCGATCTCCCGACCCTGATCGAAGGGTGCGCCTCCCTGGGGGAACCCCCCCTGCTTCTCGCCCTCGATGGCCTCACCGATCCCCACAACCTGGGGGCGATCGTTCGATCCGCTGAGGCTCTTGGTGCCCACGGTGTGGTGCTGCCCCAGCGCCGCAGTGCCGGTCTGACCGGATCGGTGGCCAAGGTGGCGGCTGGAGCGCTGGAGCACCTTCCCGTTGCCCGGGTGGTGAATCTGAATCGTTCCCTCGAAAGCCTGAAGGATGCGGGCTATCGGGTGGTCGGTCTGGCTGAGGAGGGCGATCTGACCCTGGCCGAGGCTGATCTGGAGGGGCCCCTGGTGGTGGTCACCGGTTCGGAGGGCGATGGCCTCTCCCTGTTGACCCGTCGCCACTGCGATCAACTGATCCGCATTCCCCTGCGCGGCATCACCCCGAGTCTCAATGCCTCCGTGGCCACGGCGCTGTGCCTCTATGAGGTTGCCCGCCGCGGCTGGATGAAGGATCTGCGGGGCCAGGCCCCCTCGCCTGCCATCCGGCGCCCTCGCTTCAACAACGCCGCTCAGGCGCCTGGAGCGGAGGCGACCTCTGGGCCGTCTGAACTTTCCGACGAGGCTCCCCAACCCGAGGCTCCCCAACCCGAGCTGCCATCGGCAGAGGCGGTGTACCTCGACCTGAATCGGAGCGAGCAGGACCCTGCTTCAGTGCCGCCGCCAACGGTGTTTGAAGGCAGCATCGAGCTCTGATTCGGATCCGATCCGCTGTTTTCCTCGGATCGGTGGGTCCCATCGCCGCGGAATCGGGCCAAAATGACGGAGACATGCCACCCGCTCCATGGGCCCCCTGATCCGGCCGCTGCGCACCCTTGCCAACGGCCTCGGCATGGCCTGGTGGGCACGAATTCAGACCCATGGCCCTGATGTCACCTACTGGTTCGGTCCGTTTGTGACCCGCACCAGCCTGGAGCGAGAACTGCCGGCTTTTCTGGAGGATGTCTCCTCTGAATCGCCTCAGTCCATCGATCACAGCCTGCTGCGTTGCCGACGCGGCGAACCCTTCACCATTGCCGCAGACAACGGCTGATAGCGTCGCAACTGCATCACAACCCTGCCGATGGCGATCGCCGAGTGGCGTCAGCAACTGGAACGAGGTGAGGTGTCCTCCCGGGAGCTCACCGATCATCATCTGGCCCGGATTGCTGCGGTGGATCCCAGCCTTCACGCCTTTCTCGATGTGACGGCGGAGCGGGCTCGTGCCGATGCGGATCGGATCGATGCGGCACGGCAGGCGGGGGAGAGCCTGCCGCCGTTGGCCGGTGTGCCCCTCGCCATCAAAGACAACCTCTGCACCCGGGGGGTGCGCACCACCTGCGCCAGCCGGATGCTGGAGCACTTTGTGCCTCCCTATGAATCCACCGTCACCGAGCGTCTCTGGCGCTCAGGTGCCGTGCTGCTCGGTAAAACCAATCTCGATGAATTCGCCATGGGCGGATCCACCGAGACCTCCGCCTTTGGTCCCACCGGCAATCCCTGGAATCTGGAGCATGTGCCCGGCGGCAGTTCCGGGGGCAGTGCAGCGGCGCTGGCCGCGGGTGAATGCATGGCAGCCCTTGGCTCAGACACCGGCGGCTCGATTCGTCAGCCCGCCTCCTTCTGCGGTGTGGTGGGCCTGAAACCCACCTACGGGCGGATCAGCCGCTACGGCTTGGTGGCATTTGCCAGCTCCCTCGATCAGGTCGGTCCGTTCACCTCCACGGTGGCCGATGCCGCCGCCCTGCTCCAGGTGATGGCCGGTTCGGATCCGCTTGATTCCACCTGCCTGCGGGCGCCGGTGCCCGACTACAGCGCCACGTTGGCCGATCCGATCGATGGCCTGCGGGTGGGTCTGGTGCGTGAATGCTTTGATCAGGAGGGGCTGGACCCCGAGGTGAAGGCTTCGGTGCTGGCCGCAGCGGAGCAGCTGCAGGCCCTCGGCGCCGACTTGGTGGATGTGAGCTGCCCTCGCTTCAACGATGGCATTGCCACCTACTACGTGATTGCCCCCTCGGAGGCGTCCGCCAATCTCGCTCGCTACGACGGCGTCAAATACGGCTACCGGGCCGAGGACGCCGACAGCCTGGCCAGCATGACGGCCCGCAGTCGCGCTGAAGGCTTCGGGGCCGAGGTGCAGCGCCGCATCCTGATCGGCACCTACGCCCTCTCGGCCGGTTATGTGGATGCCTACTACAAAAAAGCGCAGCAGGTGCGCACTCTGATCCGTCAGGACTTCGATGCGGCCTACCGCCAGGTGGATGTGCTGCTGACGCCCACGGCTCCCACCACATCGTTCCGTCGCGGTGCCCATGCCGATGACCCTCTGGCGATGTATCTGGCCGATCTGCTCACGATCCCGGCCAATCTCGCCGGCCTGCCGGCGATCAGCGTTCCCTGTGGCTTTGATGAAGCCGGGCTGCCGATCGGTGTTCAGCTGATCGGCAACGTGCTCGAAGAGCCCCGGTTGCTGCAGGTGGCCCACCAATACGAACAGGCGGCGGCCGTGATGCAGCATCGTCCTGAGGGGGCCCTGATCCCGGGCTGACCCAGCCCCGGAGTGGTCGAGGCTCCAGATCTGGTGTCTGGCGTCAGCCCCTGACGCCCTATCTTGCGCCGCCCCCTAGGCTGGGGGCATGGCATTCGTTCCCCTTCACAACCACAGCGACTACAGCCTGCTTGATGGCGCCTCCCAGCTGCCCCAGATGGTGGAGCGCTGCAAGGAGCTGGGCATGCCGGCGCTGGCCCTCACCGATCACGGCGTGATGTATGGGGCGATCGAGCTGCTCAAACTCTGCAAAGCCGCAGGCATCAAGCCGATCATCGGCAATGAGATGTATGTGATCAACGGCTCGATCGAGGATCCCCAGCAGAAGAAAGAACGGCGTTACCACCTGGTGGTGCTGGCCAAGAATGCCACCGGCTACCGCAATCTGGTGAAGCTCACCAGCCTCAGTCATCTGCGCGGCATGCGCGGCAAAGGCATCTTTTCGCGGGCCTGCATTGATAAGCATCTACTCAAGCAATACAGCGAAGGTCTGATCATCGCCACAGCCTGTCTTGGCGGTGAGATTCCTCAGGCGATTCTGCGCGGTCGTCCGGATGTGGCCAGGGATGTAGCCCGTTGGTATCAGGAGGTGTTCGGTGATGATTTCTATCTTGAGATTCAGGATCATGGGTCACCCGAAGATCGCATCGTCAATGTGGAGATCGTGCGTATCGCCAAGGAGCTGGGCATCGGTCTGATCGCCACCAACGATGCCCACTACCTCACGCGCCACGACGTTGAGGCCCATGATGCCCTGTTGTGCGTGCTCACCGGCAAGCTGATCAGCGACGAGAAACGGTTGCGCTACACCGGCACGGAATACATCCGCAGCGAAGAGGAGATGGGGCGACTGTTCGCTGACCATCTCGCGCCGGAGGTGGTGCAGGAGGCGATTACCACCACGGCGTTGGTGGCCGACAAGGTGGAGGATTACGACATTCTCGGCCGCTACCAGATGCCGAGGTTCCCCATTCCGGAGGGGCACACCCCGGTGAGTTATCTGCGGGAGGTGTCGGAGTGTGGCCTGCGCGAGCGCCTGGAGCTCGGTGCCGATGAGGTGATCGACCCCACCTATGGCGAACGGCTCACCTATGAGCTGGGAATCATGGAGCAGATGGGTTTCCCCACCTACTTTCTGGTGGTGTGGGACTACATCCGCTTCGCTCGCGACCAGGGCATTCCGGTGGGACCGGGCCGTGGGTCTGCGGCAGGCTCTCTCGTGGCCTATGCCCTTGGCATCACCAACATCGATCCGGTGAGCAATGGCTTGCTGTTCGAGCGGTTCCTCAACCCGGAACGGAAGTCGATGCCGGATATCGACACGGATTTCTGCATCGAGCGCCGTGGTGAAGTGATCGACTACGTCACCCGCCGCTACGGCGACGACAAGGTGGCGCAGATCATCACCTTCAACCGCATGACCTCCAAGGCGGTGTTGAAGGATGTGGCGCGGGTGCTGGATATCCCCTATGGCGATGCCGATCGTCTGGCGAAGTTGATTCCGGTGGTGCGCGGTAAGCCCGCCAAGCTCAAGGCGATGATTGGAGAGGAGTCTCCGAATCCTGAATTTCGCGATAAATACGACAAGGATCCGGTGGTGAAACGCTGGGTCGACATGGCCATGCGCATCGAAGGCACCAACAAAACCTTCGGTGTGCATGCAGCCGGGGTGGTGATTGCCGCTGATCCACTGGATGAACTGGTGCCCTTGCAGCGCAACAACGACGGCCAGGTGATCACCCAATATTTCATGGAGGATGTGGAGTCGATGGGACTCCTTAAGATGGATTTTCTTGGCCTCAAAAATCTCACCATGATCGACAAAACTCTCGAGCTGGTGGAGACCAGCCTGGGAGAACGAATTGATCCCGATAAACTGCCTGCCAAGGATCCCGACACGTTTGCCCTGCTCGCCCGCGGTGACTTGGAGGGCATCTTCCAGTTGGAATCAACGGGAATGCGGCAAATTGTTCGCGATCTGAAGCCCTCGTCGCTGGAGGATATTTCTTCCATTCTGGCGCTCTATCGCCCCGGACCCCTCGATGCCGGCCTGATTCCGAAATTCATCAACCGCAAGCATGGGCGCGAGGCGATTGATTTCGCCCATCAGTCGCTGCAACCGATCCTTCAGGAGACCTATGGGATCATGGTGTATCAGGAGCAGATCATGAAGATCGCTCAGGATTTGGCTGGCTACTCCCTGGGCGAGGCCGATCTGTTGCGTCGCGCCATGGGCAAGAAGAAGGTGGCGGAGATGCAGAAACATCGCAGCATTTTCGTGAAGGGCGCCAGCGAACGCGGCGTCGATGACAAGGTCGCCGATGAGCTGTTTGATCAGATGGTGCTCTTTGCGGAGTATTGCTTCAACAAAAGTCACTCCACGGCCTATGGCGCAGTGACGTATCAAACCGCCTATCTCAAAGCCCACTACCCCGTGGCCTACATGGCGGCCCTGCTCACGGTGAATGCCGGTGCCAGCGACAAGGTGCAGCGCTACATCGCCAATTGCAATGCCATGGGCATCGAAGTGATGCCACCGGACGTGAATGCATCGGGCACCGATTTCACGCCCACCGGCGATCGCATCCTGTTCGGTCTCTCGGCGGTGCGCAATCTCGGCGATGGTGCGATCCGGCAGCTGATCGCGTCCCGTGAGGCGGATGGTCCGTTCCAGTCGTTGGCCGATCTCTGCGACCGTCTGCCTTCATCGGTGCTGAATCGCCGCAGCCTTGAATCCCTGATTCACTGCGGTGCGATGGATGCCCTGGCGCCTGAGGCGAATCGGGCCCAGCTGATCGCCGATCTTGATCTGCTGCTCGATTGGGCTTCGTCGCGCGCAAAGGATCGCGACAGCGGCCAGGGCAATCTGTTTGATCTGATGGCGTCCGCCGCAGACAGCGCAGGATCGGGCCCTGCGGATCTCAGTCTGGCCCCCAAGGCTGCCCCCGTTCCTGACTACCACCCCTCCGAAAAACTGCGGCTTGAGAAGGAACTGGTGGGCTTCTACCTGTCTGATCATCCACTCAAGCAGCTCAAGCCACCGGCCAGGCTGTTGGCTCCCATCGGTTTGGCAAGCCTGCAGGAACAGGCCGACAAGGCCAAGGTCAGCGCGATCGCGATGGTCAGTGAGCTGCGTCAGGTCACCACCCGCAAGGGCGATCGCATGGCCGTGCTGCAGCTGGAGGATCTCACCGGCAGCTGCGAAGCCGTGGTGTTCCCGAAGAGTTATGCCCGTCTGGCTGATCACCTGATGGTGGAGGCCCGTTTGTTGGTGTGGGCTGCGGTGGATCGCCGCGATGAGCGGGTTCAGTTGATCGTGGATGACTGCCGCGCCATCGATGATCTGCGTCTGTTGCTGGTGGAGCTTGATCCCGATCAGGCCAGCGATGTAGCGGTGCAGCACCGGCTGCGGGAATGCCTGCAGTCGCACCGGCCGCAGCAGGATGAGTTGGGGGTGCGGGTTCCTGTGGTGGCGGCCGTCCGGCAGGGGCCTCAGGTGCGTTACGTGCGCTTTGGCCCCCAGTTCTGCGTGCGCGATGCGTCCCTGGCCGCCAGCGATCTGGTCGCGAAGGCCTTCACAGCGCGCTGCACCGATCCCCTGCTCAGCTGATTCAGCACTCGGCTGATTCAGCTCTTCTGGGCTTTGATGGAGCTGCGCATGCGTTGAAGATTGGGCTTGATGTTCTCCAGCCCCAGCAGGCTTCCGGCCTCGGGTTCCCAGCTGGCGGAGAGCACACCGAAACTCAACCCCACCAGCCCCAGCAGAAAGCAGCCTCCGGACGCGAGCAGGGTCACACCGGGGGGAATCTCGAGAATGCCTCGACTCACGAGCCAGTAGCTGATCACAAACACGGCCATGCCCAACACAGAGGGCACACCCGTCGCGATCGCCACCCGGCGCGCCATCCGATTGGCCACATGCTTGGGAATCGCCTCCGTGTTCGAGCCCCTGCCGCTGGACCTTCCAGCGGCAGGGGCTCGACGAGGTTCGAAAGGAAGGGGGCGGCGTGGATCAGCCATCAAGGCAGGAGAGCGAGGCGGAACCGCGGCGGATCAGCCGCGGATGCCCAGTTTGGCGATCAGGCTGGTGTAGCGCTCCTCGCTCTTGCCGCGCACATAGCCGAGCAGGCGCTTGCGGCGTCCGATCATTTTCAGCAGGCCCTGCCGGGACGAGAAGTCGTGGATGTTCTGCTGGAGATGGCTGCTGAGCTTGGAGATTCGCTCGGTCAGCATCGCCACCTGCACTTCCGCCGATCCGGTGTCGGTGGCGTGTGTCTGATGGGTGTTGATCAGTTGCTGCTTTTCGGTGGTATCGAGCGACATGCGCGGCGTCTGGCCCTGACAGTGCAAACAACCAATTTACCTCCTCGACGGCCCCTCGTCAGCTCGCCTCCCGACTGAGCCAGCGCAGGCATTCCCGCAGCCAGGCCTCCCCGTCCGTTGCGGCAGGGCTGGTGGCGCCGGTCGCCACCGCCTTGAGGGCACGACGGATCTCCAGATCCTCATAACCGAGGCTGGTCAGGGTGAGCTGCAGGTCCTGCAGGGGGTCGGCCGCAATCGGCAGGGCGTGCAGGTCCTGGCGGTCCACCAGGGAGAGTGGCGCGTCCATCTGGTGGCGACCGGCGGCGAGGCGATCGCGCAATTCCACGGCCAAACGCTCGGCCGTGCGCTTCCCCACCCCCTGCGCCTGGCTCAGGCGGCGCACATCACCATCCAGGATCGCGTCCACCAGCTCATCAGCACGCCAGCACGCCAGCAACGCCAACCCCACCTGCGGTCCCACACCGTTCACGCTGATCAGCTGACGAAACAGATCGCGTTCACGCCGTTCCGGAAAGCCGAAAAGACTGCTGCCATCCTCCTTCTGCACCTGGTGGATCCAGAGGGTCACCTGGCGTTGCTGTTCTGGATCGGCCATGTGCCGTTCCGATAGTTGCACCTCGTAGCCCACGCCGGCACAGGCGATCAGCCATCCCCGCCGGCTTCCCTGCTCCCAGGTGTCGATGCGATCCCCTTGCAGCCAGCCGATCATGGGGATGTTCCCGCCTGCGCCCATGCTGCCCGACCCGACGCCGTTCACCCAGGGGGTCTCCGTGCTGAGTTGCACCTGGGCTCGCACCAGGGCAGTGCTGCTGAAACGATCGCTCGGTCTGCTTCTGAGTGTGTGTCTTCTCTTCGGTCTCAGCGCCTGCGGCAGTGGCTCCCAGCCGCCCCGCTCCGTGCTGCTCAGCGCCCTCGGTCTGCAGATTCAGCTCACCCAATCCGCGATCGCCCAGTCCCTCGACCTCGATGTCGCCGGGGATCCGGATGTGAGCCGGGTGCGGTTGGAAGACCAGGAGAGCATTCGCCTGGGCGAGCACCGCGGCGTTCATCTCACCGGTCGGTTCGACTGGCGATTGCCCGGTGATCGGGTGCGGGTCGACAGTCCCTTCGAGCTCTTCCTGGAACAAGGGGAGCGGGGCGAGAGCTGGAGGCTGGCCCAGCCGGTGGGATCGTCCGATGGCCTCACGCAGGAATGGGTCACCTACCCCTTGCCGCTCGATCCTTCCTGAAGGCTGCGCGGCTGCCTCGCGCTCAGGCTGATCAGGGTGGCGGCCAGCACGCAGCCGGCCCCGATCACCACCGTGCCCGTGATCGGTTCGGCGAACCACAACACACCCCAGAGGGTGGCGAAGGCCACCTGCACGTAATTGATTGAGGTCGCCCTGGCGGCGGGGAGCACCGCCAGTCCCTCCGTGAGCCACACCTGACCCAGCTGGGTGAACAACCCCACGCCGATCAGCCAGAACCATTCGGTGAGGGTGGGCCAGACGCCCTGCCCCCACAGCATTGGCAGGGTCACCGGCACCGAGATGAACGGGAAATAGAACACGATCACCAGCGGGTGTTCCCGCACCGACAGGCGGCGCACACTCACATAGGCCAGGGCGGTGAGCAGGGCCCCTCCCAGGCCGATCAGCACCGCCAGCAGCGGCAGGTTCCGCACCGTTTCTCCCATCCATTCGGGCTGCACCACCAGGGTCACCCCCAGCCAGCCGAGCAGCACGGCGAGGCCGATGCGCTTGCGGAGGGGTTCCCCGAGCAGCAACCAGGCGGTCAGCGCCGTGAGGGTCGGATAGGTGTATTGGATCAGGGTGGCGGCGGCCAGGGGCAGCCGTGCCAGCGCTTCGAAGAACAGCAGCAGGGCGCCGGTGCCGAGGGCTCCTCTGAGCATCAGCAGGGGGCGTTGCTGTCCCCAGGGCGAGATCTGGGCTTGCCGGAGCATGGCGAGGGTGATCGCCAGGCTGATCACGGAACGCACCAGCACGATCTCCGCCACCGGCAGCCGTCCGCCGAGATGCTTCACGCACACGGTCATCAGGCTGAACGCCAGGGCACAGGCCAGCAGCAGTCCGCAGGCCCGCCATTCCGCCTCCGACTGTCGACCACGCAGGGCCTTGAGCAGGCTCGCCATCCCCATCCAGCGCTGATCGCCTGTCAACCATGCCACCCGGCTCCGGGTCTCGCAGAATGCGGTGATGGCGATGCCCAGGCTCCACCCGCGCACGATTGACGCCGTCAAGGAACGGGCCGACATCGTCGATGTCGTCGGCGAGCACGTGGTGCTCAAGAAGAAGGGCAGGGAGTTCGTGGGGATCTGCCCCTTCCACGACGACAGCAAGCCGTCCATGACGGTGTCCCCGGCCAAGCAGTTCTATTACTGCTTCTCCTGCGGTGCCGGCGGCAATGCGATCAAGTTTTTGATGGAGCTGCAGCGCCGCAGCTTCAGTGACGTGGTGCTGGAGCTGGCGCGCAAGTATCAGCTGCCGGTTGAAACCGTCGAGGGCCCCCAGCAGGAGCGCCTGCGGCAGCAACTGTCCCGTCGTGAGACGTTGCAGCGGGCTCTCGCCTTGGCAGCCGGCTGGTTTCGCAGCCAGTTGAAAAGCGCCGGCGGCACTGAGGCCCTCGGCTATCTGAAGGAGAAACGGGGGCTGCGGGAGGCGACGCTGGAGCAGTTCGGTCTCGGGTATGCCCCGGATCAGTGGGATGGTCTGCTCAAGCATCTCCAGCAGGTGGAGGGACTGGCCCCTGAACTGCTCGAAGCGGCGGGGCTGGTGGTGCCGCGCAAGGGGGGGAATGGCTTTTATGACCGGTTTCGCCATCGGGTGATCGTGCCGATCCACGACCGCCAGGGCCGGGTGATCGGTTTCGGTGGGCGCAGCCTCGATGGCAGCGAACCGAAATATCTCAATTCACCGGAAACGGAGGTGTTTGAAAAAGGCAAGCACCTGTTTGGATTGGATCGGGCCGCCAACGCGATTCGCAAAGCCGATCGCGCTGTGGTTGTGGAGGGATATTTCGATGTCATCGCCCTCCACGCTGCCGGCATCACCAATGCGGTGGCGTCTCTGGGCACGGCGCTCAGCGGTCAGCAGATCACCCAGCTCTGCCGTTGCACAGACAGCAAACGCATCATCCTGAATTTTGATGCCGATCGCGCCGGTGTGCGTGCCGCCAACCGAGCGATCGGTGAGGTGGAGCAGCTGGCGCTTCAGGGGCAACTCGAATTGCGGGTTCTCCACCTGCCCTCGGGCAAGGATCCGGATGAATTTCTCCAGGATCATGGCGCCGGCGACTACCGCGCCCTCCTGGATCAGGCGCCGCTCTGGCTCGATTGGCAGATCGAGCAGGTGCTGGAGGGGCGTGATCTGGATCGGGCCGACCAGTTCCAGCAGGCGGTGTCAGGCATGGTGCAACTGCTGGGCAAATTGCCCCAGTCCGCACTGCGCACCCACTACCTGCAGCAGGTGGCGGAACGCCTCAGCGGTGGTCAGAGCCGGGTGGCCTTGCAGTTGGAAGACGACCTGCGTCAGCAGGTGAAGGGTGAGCGCTGGCATGGCCGGGCAGCCCGCTTTGAGCAGCCGGGCGAGTCGAGTCAACGGGAGCGTTGTGAGGCCCAGCTGTTGATGCTGTATCTCCATTGCCCGTCCCATCGTCCGGAGATCCGGCGCGAGCTGCGCCAGCGGGAGCTGGAGGATTTCGGCCTTCAGCACCATCGCCTGCTCTGGGCGGCCATCAGTGAACTGGAGGAAACCAACCTGGGTGCGGGACGGTTGGAAGCGATCAGTCGGGGCGACGATCCTGGCGATGCGCTGGCCGATCTTGAATTGGCGCGACTGCTCACCGATCAGTTGTTGCTGGAGAACAGTGCCCTGGTCACCAGGCTGACCCCGCTGCTGGAACCAGGCGAGTTGCAGCGACTCAGCCTGGAGCAGCCGTTGCAGCAGCTGCGGGGCACCGCTGCCATGCTCGAGCGCCAGAAAAGTCTCAAGCGCTGTCGCCATCTGCTTGAGGCCTGGGGTGGCCAACGGCTGGAAACGCTGGAACGCTGCATTGCCGCCTTGATTCAAGAGGAACAGCAGGACCCCCAGCCCTCGGTCGACATGGAGCAGCGCATTCAGTTGATGTTCGAAACGCTGAATGCGGATGCCTTGCGTTTTCAGCAGCTGTATTACAGCGAGCGTCAACATCTGTTGTTTCTCGATCAACAGCGCTGCGCCGGGTATGCAGCCTCTGTTCCTATCCATGCCGATTCGGAATCATCGCGTGCTGTACCTCCCGTTGCTTGAATTTACGACTATCGATTCAGCCACTCTTTGCATTGCTTCGCTAAGCTCACTCGATAACGGAAGCTTGTTTCTGCAGGCTGTTCGTCCTTTTTTAGGCTCTCCTTTATGAGCTTGCCAGCGAGCTTTCCGCTTTTCATGGCACGATCGATTCCATGGCCCAGCAGTGGATCGACTAAACAGGCGGCGTCTCCGCAAAGAAAAATCCCTTCATCGCCATCGATCGAAGGGATGGATTGAAGGATAGGGAGCCCCATGGTGCGGACGTCTCCGCAGCCTGGCTCGAGCGTTCGAGTGAGTTCAACGATGGCTTTTCCTGAGATTGTTGGTTGATCCGACTGGCAGAGCCAAGCCACGCCGCAGTTGTGTCCACCCGGCACTGCGAAGCGCCAGGAGTATGCCCCCGTTCCTGGCCACCGAAAAGCAATGCTCGACTGATGTTGATCCCTTCTGGGATCGACTGGTCGATAGCATCTCGATGCCAGGACAATCGTTTTTGTTTCTTTGGTTCGTTCTGTTGCGCGCCTTACAATGGAGCCGACTCCGTCACAGCCAACGATGCAGCGGGTATGAATCGAGAAAGAGCCGGTCCGTATGCCTTTTTTTGAGTGTATTGATCCGCTGGCGATCCACGTGTTATTCAGCTTGTCGCGTTGAATCAATTGCACTTTCCATCCGAATTTCATCCAGAGGCCTCTGCCGGCGCATTGGCTGACGAGCCAATCATCAAGATCGTATCGTCGAATAGCTTGAAAGATGGGCGCTTGTGTATGAAAGCGGCGTTGATAGTATGGGCTCCCCTTATGGCTCCATTGCGCAAATCTTGATGTTGTCCTTATTTCAGGGCAAGACTGATCCAGTCCGAGCTTGTTGATCTCGAGTTGTGCTTCTGTGGGAAGTGCATCACCGCAAATCTTGTCGCGAGGAAAGTGACTTCGGTCGATACCAAGTGCCTTGATGCCTGTTGCGTTGAGTTCCAGGCCGCAGGCGGTGCCCGCTGGTCCAAGCCCCACGATCAAAACATCAATTTTGAGTTCTTGAGTCTGGTCTTGTCTTAGAGGCATGTTGGTCTGGTTCTGAGCGAAACCGCGCCGCTTTCCACGCTCGTGGATTGTATGTAGATGGATGTGCAAGGTTGCTTGGCTGCATGGCGGCGCACGGTGTCATCGACAATGACGACACACTTTCGAGATTTGATGGGCATCTTTGAGCGGTTTCTCAGTGGGTGGGTGGCTTTGGCGATCCTTGCTGGTCTCGCCCTCGGGGCGGCTGTGCCCGCATGGCCGGAGGCGATCGCCTCCCTGGAGGTGGCTGGGATCAACCTGCCGAGCTCGGCGATGGTGTTCGCCTTCGCGCCGATTGCCGCCCTGCTGCTGGTGGAAGTTCCGGTCATGCTGTCGTTGGTGGCGATCGCCAACCGCAACCGTCGTCTGTTTCCCACGGGTCATGTCTGAATTCTTTGAAGCGATCTGGCACGGGGAGGGCATCGGCGATGGCGGCGACCTGCAGGAAGCCCTTCAGGCCTACGTGGCGGTGAAGCCCGACAACAATGACTGGATCGAGGCCTGTGCCGCCGACGGTGCGGCGCCTCGGATCGAACGCTTCGCCTCCTTCGACGCCTATCTCGATAACGAGGATGCCCTGGAGACGATCCCGGTCACACCGCAGATGATCGTGGTCGCGATCGAGCAGCTTCCGGTCTGATCTGATGACAGCGTCGTCGTTTGATTTCGCCAGCTGCACCCCCGTCAACCACCTCTGGCCAGCTCTGGTGGAACGACTCGGTCTTGAGAGAGCGCAGCGGGCCGTGCGTCAGGCTCTCGACCTTCAGGGGATGGCTGGCCATGACGGCACCCTGCCGGTGCTGTTCTGTGAAACCTGCGGTCTGGCCCTGGCCAGCAACGATCTGCTCCGGGAGCAGACCGGTCTCAACAGCCACGGCGAGCGGATGGTGTTGCTGCTCAGCCAGCGCGAGCAGGCTGTGCAGCTGCTCCAGCACATCTGAGCCCGGCTCAGGAGGGAGTCAGCACGGTCACCTCCAGAGGTTGATTCAACGGCATCACTTTGATCGTTCCACCATCGAGGGGCAGCTGGTCGAAATTCAGACTGCGTAAGCCGGGATTGTCGTAAGTCTGGATGTAATACACCAGGTTTTTCTGATCCGCTGCCACGGTCCATTCCGTGATCTCATAAGTGGTTGTGGATCCGGCACCGCCGAAAGACCCACCCGGTGGCAGCAGAATGCTCCCCGGTGGCAGGTCAAATTGGCCCAATAGCCTGAAGGCGGTGCCCACCTGTTGCCGGGTGCTGAGATTGGTTGGTGCAAAGCGGCTGAGCAGCAGGGCGCGAATGAAGCGGGAGGTGGAGAGGAAATCTCCGGGCAGGCCGTGCAGGCCACCACCGGTGCTGGTGGGTGGCAGCTTCAGGCCATTGATCGTCATCTCCGCCGGTGGCATGGCGCTCAAATTGGCGTAATTCCCTGCCGTCGCCAGGTGATAAGGAAAGGGTGGATCGTTGGTGTAGGTCCCCGTGGGGTTGTCCATCATGGTCAGCTCCCCTTGGATGTATTCCACGGACAGGCTCTTGCCGCTGCTGTCATGCAGCGTCATGTGGACAGGCATCGGTCCGCCGAAGGCCTTCACGGCGGCTCCATTCACCAGGATCTTCGGAAGTCCTTGCTTCACCTCCTCGATGGTGGCGAAGTTGGTCAGCACATAGGTGAGCAGTTGGGCGCTGTTGATCGATCGCTTCGTCTGCCCTGCCGGCACTGTCTGAAAATCCGCATAGCCAGCGAAATAGAGCAGGCCGCCCGCCAGGCCTTTCTCATTCATGCCATCGGGCACCACATCATCGACTCCCAGGGCATTCATGCCCACCACCGCGTAGCGACTGGTCCAGGCCAGGCCATTGCCGATGCCGCCGTTGGGCCCATTGCCGCGCAACGGCGTGCCCCTCTGAATCAGAATCGCCTCGCTGTTCAGCGGTTGGCCGAATTCCATCGTGCGGCCATACACATGGCCACCGTCATTGCCCTTCAAGGTGAAGCTGGTGCAGGCCTGGGTCGGCGCCCCCACCGCGCTTCCGAGCAGTCCCACCCCCGCCAGGGCTGTGGCCAGCGTTCTGAGCAGTCCGTTCATGCTGATCTCTGGATTGTGCGCTGCCTTACATCGTGGCTCAGGCCTGCACGATCGGCACATCACGCAGCCGGGTCGTGGCGGCCCGGCCCAGCCGTTCCCGCCGCATCGCCCAGCTCGGATCCAGGCCACAGGCGGCCCACTGCACGGTGCCGCGCCCGTAGCGTCGGTTGAGCCGATCGATCGTGGCCATCAGCGTCTCGCGCCGCTGTTGCTCGGCGGCGCTGCAGGGCACCAGCAGATGATGTTGCAGCTGGTCGGTGCTTTGCAGGTGCTGCATCAACACGCCGGCTTTGGCGAGCTGGCGGTGCGGCTGAAAGATCCGCTCCACCAGCGGTAAAGCGGCGTTGAGCAGGGCCTGGGTGTCGTTGCTGGGCAGGTCCAGACGGGTGCTGGCGGTGTTGCTGTAGAAATCGGGGACGAACGGACTGGTGCGGGTGTAGACGCTGAGGGCGGCGGCGCGCTGATGCTGCTGGCGTAATTTTTCGGCGGCGCGCACCACGTAGGTGGCCACCGCTTCGCGCAGCTCCTCCAGGCTGGTGATGGGTCGGCTGAAGCTGCGGCTCACACAGGTTTCCCGCTTCGGTGCGGGCGTCAGCTCCAGCGGCAGGCAGCTGTGACCCTGCAGCTCTCGCTGCAGCCGCATGCCCACCACCCCCGCTTTGGCCCGCAGGACGCCGCTGGGCATGTCGCGCAGTGCCCGGGCGTGGGTCACCCCCCGCGCCCGACACCAGTGGGCCAATTGGCGGCCGATTCCCCACACATCCTCGATCGCGATCGTTTCCAGCCAGTGGTCGGGGTCGCTGCACCGCGTCAGGTCGAACAGGCCGGCATGGGCCGGCACCACCTTGGCCAGGCGGTTGGCGAGTTTGGCCTGCCCCTTGCTGGCGCCCAGACCGATGGCGATCGGCAGCCCCAGGTCGCGCCGGGTGAGGGCGCGCAAGCGCCGGCCCCAGGGCAGCAGGTCGCCGCCGGCCGGCCGGCGTACGCAGGCGAAGGCCTCGTCGATCGAATAGATCTCGAGCTCCTCCACCTCCCGCTCCAACAGGCTCATCAGCCGCTGGCTCATGTCGGCGTAGAGGGCGTAGTTGGAGCTGCGCACCACCACGCCATGGCGTTCCAGGTCCCGTTTCGCCTTGAAGAATGGCGTGCCCATGGCGATGCCCATGGCCCGGGCTTCGGCGCTGCGGGCAACGATGCAGCCGTCGTTGTTGGAGAGCACCACCACCGGTCGGCCGATCAGGGAGGGATCGAGGCTCTGCTCGCAGGAGGCATAGAAATTGTTGGCATCAATCAGGGCCGTGGCGGCAGGCATGGCGCTGCGTTCTGAGGATTCAGAGCGGGTGAATCACATGGATCGCCACGCCCCAGATCTGCACATCACCGCAGCGGTGCAGCTCCAGTGGCGGATAGTCGGGATGGGCCGCTTCCAGACGCAGCTGGCCGCGATGGCGGGCCAGGCGTTTAAGGGTGAAGGCGCCATCGAGCACGGCCACCACCACCCGGCCGGGTCTGGGTTCGAGGCTGCGGTCCACCACCAGCAGGTCGCCGTCGTGGATGCCGGCGCCGAGCATCGACTCACCGCTCACCCGCAGGAAGAAGGTGCTGAGGGGATGGCGGATCAGCTGCTCATTGAGGTCGATCCCCACCTCCACGTAGTCGTCGGCGGGTGAGGGGAACCCCGCCGCGACACGTTCGCCCGCCAGAGGCAGCAGCAGGGGCTGGCGCTGGGCCCGCAGGGGCAGCGCGGCCTGAAGAGAGCAGCGATCGACCGCCACGGGAGACCATCCGACGCACTGCAATAGTACAGATGTTCTGAAGTGATGGCGTGGGTGATCGGTGAGGATGCGCCCACTGGCGCGTTTCCGATGGCTGAGGCTCCCTATCTCGTCGCTCTGGCCCTGATCGATCAGGAGGGGCGACGGGCGTTGCCTCTGGCCGGTCGTTCGCTCACGGCCGAGGCTGCTGCTTCAGAGAAGCCCGTGGACGTGGCCCATGCCCTGGCGCTGGAGCTGTTGCTGCGGGTGTGGCAGCGCAGTGATGACGGACCGCTCCGCCGCGCCTGCGGCGTGGACAGCCTGTTGCTGGTGGAGCTGCCGATGGAGCGGTTACCGGAGGATCTCCCGGCCCTGAAAGCCGCCTGGCTGAACACGGGGGATGCTTCGGCCTTCCAGGCCGGCCTTCGGGCCATGGCCGGGCGCGGCTGGACCCTGAGCGTCGACAAGTTCCAGCCGCTGACGTTGACGGAGTGGTGAGCGGGCTGACCGCGCAGTCTCGGCAAGCCAGGATGGTGCTCGCTGACCTGGTCAAGGCATCCTGAAGTTAGGAGGTGCAGCCATGACCACAACCCCTAGAGCTTCACCTGCAGCTTGGAGACCCCGCTCGATCGCGAAGCGATCTGCGCCTTGCTGGGCCGCGAGAACCATGTTCAACCGCTCCGCGATGCGCTGCCGATGTTCTACGAGGAAATCGCGGTATGAAGGCCGCACGTTAGTCACCCTAGAGCGAATGACTGGGTGGTTCATTTTGCTGAGGCTTCCAAGGCTGCGGCTACATCGCTCAGCCGAAGGAGCAACAGGCTCGGATCGCTGGGGGATGAGTCGAAGCCCATGTGGAGATAGAAGGTTCGCGCTGCTGCTGCCGCAGCGTGCACCACGATGCCCCGCACGCCGATCTGTTGACTGGTCAGGAGTACGCGCTCGAAGGCATCGGCCAGCAAGGCCCGTGCGATGCCCTGCCCCTGCACACTGCGGCAGACCGCCAGGCGAGCGAGAACGACCACTGGGATCGGGTCGGGCATGTTGCGGCGAAAGCTGCCAGGGCTTGCGGCAACCGCCACAGCACCTGAGGCCAGAGCGACGTAGGCCTTCACCGCGTGGTCGGCGTCACACACCACAACTGTGCGGGTCGCGCCGCTGCGCTGATTGGCCAGGGCGCGCTGCTGCAGCCACTGGTTGAGTGTGTGGTCACCGCAGTCGAACCCCTTCATGACGTGGTGATCGTCAAGAGGCTGCGGCGCTTGCAGCCCCATCAGGCCTTCCAGGGCCTGGATGCGGCCATCGTGCGCTGCAGCCGCTCATTCGGACCAGCAGGGGCATCGAGCTGGCGGCGGAAGGTCTCAAAGGCCTGGGGCTCCAAGACAGACCAGGTCTGCTCCACGAGAAGGTTCTGTGCTGCAGCCCGCGCCGCCTGCAGCACAAAGTCGGTTCGGGTGAGCCCCGAAGCCCGCACAGCTCGATCGATCAGGTCTTGATCCCCGGGTGACACCCGCAGGTTCCAGCTGAGGCGAGGAGTCGCAGCCATATCCAGCTAATCGATCACAACTGATCCTACCTAAGCAGGTAGACGTCGTCTATGCAGCGTTCAAGCTGCCCGGCGTCAACGACGTAGGCGGCCACCTACCTAATTGTCGTCAAACACGCTGGAGGGCAGACCCCGATGGCATCAACTGTGGTGCTGTTCTGCCGCAGCTGCTCTGATTGGGCTTCTGACCGCTCCAGCTGATCACACCAGCATCAATCGCCTTTTGCATCGGGCTGCTGATCTCTGAGTCCGCTTGCTTCACGGTCATGATCCGGGCGATCGGTTTGCGGTGTGAAGTCACTTCCACCACCTCACCGGCCTGCACCCGGCCGAGCCATTCGGAGAGGTGGGTCTTGAGGTCCCGCACCGCAACCTGGCTTGTGACTGCTTCTGCTATGCCTCGCTCCGCCGATGCGACCACAATAGGTCTGATTTCGGAGTTGATGCAGGTTTTGTCGAATCAAGGTCATTCATGATAACTCATATGGCGCCAAGGGCGGCAATGGTGAGAACAAAAGATTGGCCATCAATGCTGCAACTTTGTGGAGTGCATCTGAACGGCAGGATTTGCCAATTTGGTCGATCGGCCCATTAGCGGAATCAATCACTGATTAAGATGGCGCAATGGGTGATTCCTTTCAGGTTCAGAACGGCTGCTGCTGACGATGGAGCCTGCTCGATCAAGTGCCTACGACCGACTCGCCGAGTACATCAATCGGCGGATGCGCATGTCGTACATCTATCAGCCACTGATGCTGATGGAGCTGCTCGGAAGAAGCAGCCCTGCACCCGCAGAAGACATCGCCCGGCGGATCCTCGGCGAGGACAGCTCCCAGATCGAGTACTACACCGAACGTGTGAAACGGATGGTGGGGCGGGTGATGACCTCCAACGGCATCACGTCCCATGCCGGAGGCGTCTACAGCCTGATCGGCGTGGACGACCTCAGCGAGATCGAGCGGGATGCACTGCTGCAGCTCTGTCGGGAGAAGCTCGATGCCTTTCGTCTGAAGCGCGGCGACGAGGTTTTCGCCCATCGCTCACGCCATCGCACGGCCATCAGCGGATCGATCCGCTATCGGGTGTTCACCCGCGCGAAGGGCCGCTGTGAATGCTGCGGTGCCCATGAGCACCAGGCGGCGCTGGAGGTGGATCACATCATCCCGAAGAACCACGGTGGTTCCGATGACATCTCCAACTTCCAGGCGCTCTGCTTCCGTTGCAACGCCGGCAAGCGGGACAGCGACAGCACCGACTTCCGCGGGGTTCTGCAGAGCTACGGCCACAGGCAGGAGGGATGCCTCTTCTGTGAACTGCAGACTTCAGACCGGGTGCTTCTCAGGAACGAACTGGCGGTCTGCATCGCCGATGCCTACCCCGTCACCGAAGGCCACAGCCTGGTGATCCCCTGCCGGCATGTGGCGGATGGGATGGAGCTGCATCAGCCCGAGTGGAATGCCGTCACTGCACTCCTCAAGCAGCGGCGGCAGGATCTTGAGCTGGCGGATGCCTCCATCAGCGGTTTCAACATCGGCCTGAACAGTGGTGAGTCGGCGGGGCAGACGGTGATGCATGCCCACTGGCATCTGATCCCGAGGCGCAAGGGCGACATGCCTGACCCGCGGGGTGGTGTGAGGGGGGTGATTTCGCAGAGGCAGAGGTATTGATGTCAGATCAGCGTTCCATTAATCCAGTCCTCAATCCTGAAGCTCATCTGTACCCAGCTGCGAACTGCAGTCCCGACAATCAGATGCAGCCAGAATCCCTTTAGGTGTGTCCATCCAGCCCGTTACTTTCGTGATCATTTATCTCGCAACTCGGGAATGCTTCCTGAAGCACGTGCGGGAGCAGCGCATCGAGGAGGAGGTGCGGGATCGCTACATCGCGATGACAGGCCACAAAGTCGCCGCGAACGAGTTTCGATCCTGGAAGAACTCACTTCAGTGCGTTGGAAACGTATTGCAGTTCGAGGAGGTCCCATCCGAGCTGGGTGTGGCGATCGAATACCGCATCCACAACACAGCGAAGCGTATTGATCTGCTGCTCTCAGGCTGTGATGCTTCTGGCGCTCCAGCTGCGGTAATCGTGGAACTGAAGCAGTGGGAATCAGTGGAGCCCACTGAGCTGGATGGGGTGGTACGAACTTTCCTCGGAAAGGGTCCGCGCGAGACCATTCATCCTTCGTATCAGGCCATGAGCTACGGGCAGCTCCTACGGGGATTCAATACAGCGGTGGTTGAGCACAGGATTGCTCTGCAACCCTGCGCTTACCTACACAACTGCACGGATGGCAGTGGCATCACCGATGCCCGCTATCGCCCATACATCGATCAGGCACCGGTGTTCCTGCGACACGACAACGCAGCCATGGCGGCCTTCTTGCGGCGCTGTCTGGTAGTTGGCGATCGGGGCCACACAATCGAGCGGATCCGCGACGGAAAGCCAAAGCCGAGCCAACAGTTGGCCGACGCGGTGGAGCGGATGCTGAAGGGCAACGTCGAGTTCGTGCTGATCGACGACCAGAAGGTGGTGTACGAAAAGGCGCTAGCCCTGGCACGGCGGCTACAAAAAGGAAGGCACTGTGTGCTGCTCGTGCGGGGCGGGCCCGGAACAGGCAAATCGGTGTTGGCGGTGAACCTGCTGGCCCGGCTACTGGGCATGGGCCTGAATGCCCGTTACGTAAGCAAGAACGCGGCGCCACGGGCTGTGTACCGTGCCAAGCTCACCGGTTCTCTGCAGAAGGGAGAATACGACAACCTCTTCTGTGGCTCGGCCTGCTTCGTTGGCTGTCCGGAGGGCTTCTACGACGCCTTGATCGTGGATGAAAGCCATCGGCTGATGACCAAGACCATCTATGACAAGCAGGGCGAGAACCAGGTCAAGGAGATCATCCATGCCAGCAAGCTGGCGGTGTTTTTCCTCGATGAAGACCAGCGCGTCACTTTCGACGACATTGGGAGTACGGCCGAGATCGAAAAGTGGAGTCAGTTCCACGAGGCCGAGCTCCACCGCGACGTGCTGCCCTCGCAGTTCCGCTGCTGCGGCTCCGATGGCTACCTGGCCTGGCTCGATTCCACCCTGGGGATTCGGGCCACGGCCAACGAGCAGCTGGACCCCGCCGGCTACGACTTCAGGGTGTTTGACGATCCGGTGGAGCTGCACGAGGCGATCCGTCAGGCCAACCACGCCAACCAGGCACGGATGGTGGCGGGTTACTGCTGGAACTGGGCCTCGAAATACCACCCCAACGCCTGGGACATCACGATCGAGCCCTGGGGCTACAGGGCCCGCTGGAACCTGAGCAAAGACGGCAGCGTTTGGATCATGAAGCCAGGCACGGTGGAGGAGGTGGGCTGCATCCACACCTGCCAGGGCCTGGAGCTGGAAACGATCGGTGTGATCATCGGGCCAGATCTGGCTTACCGGGATGGCCAGGTGGTGACGGTTCCTACGGCGCGTGCGCGCACGGATCAGTCGCTGAAGGGATACAAAGTGGGCCTGAAGCGTGACCCCCAGGCGATCCGGTTAAAGGCAGACGCGATCATCCGCAACACATACCGAACGTTGATGAGCCGGGGAACAAAGGCCTGCTGGGTGTTTGCGTGTGACACTGAGCTAGGTGCGTGGCTCAAGCAGATCTCAGAGAAGACCACTGATCCCTGATGCATGAGCAAACGTTCCCTCCCGGCCTCTACGACCACCCCCTCAGTGCAACGATTGACCAGCTCCTTGCCGGCCAGCAGGAATCCTTCCACTACCTCCAACCCCTGGATCCCGCCGAAGCGCCCCAGCGCCTGGCCCGGTACTTGCGCCAGCTGAGTGAGATAGCTCTGGCCTCATTACCTGAGGCCCAGCGGCAACAGCAGCAACTGGCCCTGGTAAACCAGATCGTTGGGTTACTCCAGCAGCACAGCTCTGCCATCGGCTCGGGAGATCTCCTGCACCCAAGCGCTCGCTTGCTGCAGGAACTGCGAGTTACGCCGTTACTGCCAAACGAGGCCCCCTTGGTCCGGCCCCTCATCCCCCTGGCCGATGGCACCCTGCTGATCAATGCCCCCAGCGAGCCCAGTGTGGGGCTGGCCTTGCAGGCAGAAGTGCCCTCTGCCGACCGCATCGATCTGCTTTGCGCCTTCATCAAGTGGAGTGGCCTGCGGTTGCTGCAGCCGGTGCTCGCCCAGTACCTGGGGACCGGACGATCCCTACGGGTGCTCACGACCACCTATCTCGGCGCTACCGATCGCAAAGCACTCGACTGGCTTGTGGAGCATGGCGCCGACGTGCGGGTCAGTACCGACACTCGCCGCACCCGGCTCCATGCCAAGGCTTGGCACTTTCATCGTGCGAGTGGAACCAGCACGGCCTACATCGGCTCCTCAAACCTCTCCTCTGCAGCCCTACTCGACGGGCTGGAGTGGAACGTGCGCCTGGCTGCCCTGGAGACGCCGGCCATGGTGGCCAAGTTTCAGTCCACCTTTGACGCCTACTGGGAGGAGGGCGAATTCGAGTCCTATGCCGCAACGCCAGATCAACAGGCTCGTATCGATCACCAGCTCGCTGTGGCCCGGGGCGTGGATGAAGTCAGGGAAGATTCGGCGCTGGCGTGGTTCAACCTGCGGCCCTACGCCTACCAGCGCGAGATGCTCGAAGCCCTGGCGGCCGAGCGCACGGTCCATGACCGCTGGCACAACCTGGTTGTCGCTGCCACGGGTACTGGCAAGACGGTGCTGGCCGCGTTCGACGTGGCCCGCCTGCACAGCGATTTCCCTGAGCGGTTCCCCGCAGCCGATCCGCCGCCGCTGCTGTTGATCGCTCACCGCAAGGAAATCCTGCAGCAGGCCCTGGCCACATTCCGCCAGGTGTTGCGCGACCCGGCCTTCGGTGAGCTCTATGTGGATGGCGAACTGCCGCGCCAGTGGCGGCATGTGTTTGCCTCTGTCCAGTCTCTCGCCCAGCGCGATCTGGCCGAGATCCCTGCTGATCGCTTCGCCGTGGTGATCGTGGATGAGTTCCACCACGCGGCTGCCTTGAGCTATCGCCGCTGGCTCGACCACTTGCGCCCCCAGCTGCTGCTTGGCCTCACCGCTACCCCCGAGCGCGCCGACGGGCTCGACGTCCTCCGTTGGTTTGGCGGTCGTATCGCTGCGGAGCTGCGTCTCTGGACCGCCCTCGATCAGGGCTTGCTCGCGCCTTTCCATTACTTCGCCGTCGCTGACGCCACGGACCTCTCCTCCCTGGAGTGGCGCCGGGGTGGTTATGTGCCCGCTGAGCTCAGCACCCTCTACACCGGCGACCATCGTCGCGTCGCGCTGATCCTCAGCGAACTGGAGAAGGCGGTCGCTGAGCCTCGGCGGATGCGCGCTCTGGGCTTCTGCGTGAGTGTGGAGC
Organism: Synechococcus sp. RS9909; assembly: GCF_014279595.1. Taxonomy (NCBI): domain Bacteria; kingdom Bacillati; phylum Cyanobacteriota; class Cyanophyceae; order Synechococcales; family Synechococcaceae; genus Synechococcus; species Synechococcus sp. RS9909. The sequence continues at coordinate 1,573,457 of NZ_CP047943.1, read as the reverse complement.
ATGCCCGCTTCATGGCTGAGCGCTTCCGTGCCGTTGGCCTCCAGGCCGAGGCCCTCGACGCCTCCACCCCCAGCGACGAGCGCCGAGAGGCCTTGCGCCGCCTGCACGCTGGTGAGCTGCAGATCCTCTTTGCGGTGGATCTGTTCAACGAGGGACTCGACATCCCCTCGATCGACACCGTGCTGCTGCTGCGCCCCACTGAGAGTGCCGTGGTGTTCCTGCAGCAGCTCGGTCGTGGTTTGCGTCTTTCGCCAGAAACCGGCAAGAGTTGTCTCACGGTGCTCGACTTCATCGGCCAGCAGCACCGCCGCTTCCGGTTCGACCTGCGCTATCGCGCCTTGCTTGGCTGCAGCCGGCGCCAACTGCAGCAGCAGCTGGTTCAGGACTTTCCATTCCTCCCCCCGGGCTGCCGGTTGGTCCTGGATCGCGTGGCAAGTGAGCGGGTGCTGGCCAATCTGCGCCAGTGCCTACCCAGCCGACGCCCTCAGATCCTCGAGGAGCTCCGCGCCCTTGCGGCTGAGGGAAAGATCACGGCCGCCAGCGGTCTCGCCGATTGGCTCGAGGCGCTCGCGATGGATCCGGTCGACTTCTACGGGATCCGCGGCGTCTCATTCACCGCCCTGCGCCGTGAGCTGGGCTGGCTGTGCGATGGGCCCCATCCGGAGGAAGAACGCCTCAGCCGCTCCATCGGTACCGGCCTGCTGCATGGCGACGATCCTGATCGTCTGCTCACCCTCGCCGCCGCCCTTTCTGAACCTGCCCCGCCGGATCCGCTCACCATGGGAGAACGCGAGCGCCGTGAGTGGTTGATGCTCACGGCTCAGCTGTTCGGTACAGGCCGCCAGTGGCGTCCGCTTCCCGACGCTCTGGCTGTGCTCTGGCAAGCCGCCGCCTGGCGCGACGAACTGCGCCAGCTGCTTGTCTTCCTTGCCGCCAGGGCCGATCACCGCCTGCACCCACTTCCTTGGGCGCTACCAGTGCCGCTTCGCGTGCATGGTCACTACAGCCGTGCCGAAATCGAAGCGGCTTTTGGCGTCCTCAGTGATGACGCACCGTGGATTCACCGTGAAGGCGTGCTCTGGCATGAACCCAGCCGGTGTGACCTGCTGTTCGTGACCCTCAAAAAGAGCGAGGCCCTTTTCTCCCCGTCCACCCGTTACCGCGACCTGGCCCTCGGCCCACGCCTTTTCCACTGGGAAAGTCAAAGCACCACCACGGCTTCCTCTCCGACAGGCCAGCGATACGTGAGTGGTGGTTCACGGGTGTTGCTCTTTGCGCGGGAGCAACGAAAACAGGGCCTTATCACCGAGCCTTTTGCGTGTCTGGGCTTTGCCGTCTACGAGAGTCACGAGGGTGAGCGCCCGATGGCAATTCGCTGGCGGTTGGAGCGAGAGATCCCGGCGGCGTGGTTGCCGATGATGAGTGTGGCGATTTGAGCGGAGCAGGCTGGTCTGAAGACCTTTTGCTCCTGCTCAAGCGACTGCAATGCCGCTAATCTCGTCGTTGTAAAGCGTGGCCTGGTGGATGAACTCCACCCATTGTGCAAACGCTGCACTGGCGGCGGCGTAGTCGGCGTTCGTTTGTTTGCCGAGGAGCCAGGGATTGCTGTGGCCTTCTTGTTCCAGCGCCTGCCACCAGGCCCTGGGGGCCCTGATCAGCTGCCTGAGAATCTGGCGCACCTCTTCCTCCATCGAATGGCCGTCCTCGGCGGCGCGACGCCGAAGCCGATCGCGCACGGCTTCGTCGAGGTTGCGGATCGTGAGGGTGGCCATGGGTCAGCCCTTCCCCTTGTCGAGCTGGTTGAGCAGCTGGCTGCAGTGCTCGATCAGAACCGGCAGATCTGTTTGGATCGCACCCCAACCACTGGATCACTGACTTTCAAATACTCGTGGGTGTGGGCTTCCCCCGATTTCGTGGACAGGTCTCAGGGGTTCACAGGTGAGAATGTACGAGCAGTGATGAACTGCTGTTCGTAGTCGATTGGACTGAGGTAATCGATCGTTGAGTGACGACGCTCGCGGTTGTAGTAGCCCTCGATCCAGAAGGCCAGATCCCGTTGCAGCTGCTCGGGCTCCAAATGCCGCTGGCCGAGGGCTCGGTTGAGGGCCTCAATCACCAGGGTCGCATCCATCCGCGGAGCGAGCGTCCAGCCGACGACGCGGCGACTGAACAGATCGATCCACACCGCCAGATACCGCCAGCCCGCCGTGGTGCGGATATAGGTGATGTCGCCCGCCCAGCAGCGAAGTCCTGCTGCAGCAAGTTCTCCGCGACTCCAGATGCGCCGCCAGGCGTAGAAGCCACTGCGGGCCACCCCAAGCTGGCGGCACAGCCAGGAGACCGAGTGCTGAGCGGCCAGCTGGTCGATCAGGCGAAACCTCTCGGCGGCAGCTGCTCTTTCGCAAAGTGCGCTGCCGCCAGCCTGAAAAAATCCTTCTCCCTCCTGAGCTCACGGTTTTCCTTGCGGAGCCGGTTGAGTTCAGCGCGCTCCTCGCTGGTGAGCAGGCCCTGATCACGGGGTCCGGCCTGACCGCGGTCGATGCGGGCCTGACGCACCCAGCGGGCCAGGCTGCTGGAGGGAAGCCCAAGCCGCTCAGCGACGGCATTGCAGGAGAGGCCCTCCTGCAGGCAGAGCTCCACGGCCTCGGCTTTCTGCTGCGTCGTGAACCACAGTCTGGTGGTCAGGACGTGACCCTTACCGACTTGTCCTCAAAACCGGGGGACCCCCACTGGTAGTGCCATGGGTCAAGGCTTGCGCAGCGTGAGTAGAGAAGTGACCGGTTCGGCGATGAAGGTCTTGATGGCCGTGGTGTGAGCGAGCAGGATGCGCAGGATCTCCGCTGTGCTGGTGTTACCCACCACCAGCCAGATCACCTTCGGCGGCGCACCGCGCAGCAGGCTCATGCCGCGAAAGTCATCGTCTTTGGTGACGATCGCGTAGCCGCCTTCGGCTGCAAAGGCCCAGATCCGCTCATCGCTTTGGCCCCTTAACTGAACATCCCGCACATGCACGCTGCCTGGAAACAACTCCGAGAGCGCCGCAGCGAGCCGAGGGCTCAGATTCTCATCCAGCAGAAAACGGCCCCTCATTGTTTCGTTCAGGCCACGGTGACTTCGCTGAGCCGCTTTTCACGATCGGCGGCGTAGCGCAACACGGCCTGGATGTGCTCTGGTCGCAGATCGGGGAAGTCCGCCAGGATCTCCTCTTGGCTCATGCCACTGGCGAGGTACTCGAGTACATCTGAGACGCTGATTCGTGTGCCAGCCACGCAGGCTTTGCCGCTACGCACGCCTGGTGTGCAGGTGATCAGGGAAGTGGATGAGCTCATGGTGAGGTGGTTTCGGATGGGCAGTGTTGGAACGCTATTGAGGTCTCTGACGCAACGGGTGCTCAACTGCTGTCGCGGTGCAGCACGGCCACCAACTTCAAGTAGGGGGCGGGTTCGATCGTCATCACCTCTTGCATGAACCGTTCGTGGTCGTCAAAGCGGCGATCGATCCGGCTCTGGTCGGCGATGCGTTGTTTCTCTTTGACCTGCTGAGGGCGCTGGCTGCTCTCGTAAGCCAGCTGCAGTTGTTCTTGCTGTCGACCCCGCAGCTGCCTGAGTCGCTCCCGTTGGGCTTCCAGTTCGGGTTTCATCCGAGCACTCCAGGCCTCCTGCTTCTGCACCAGATAGCGGTGCGCGGCATCCACCGCCACCTGGCGCTGTTGTTTCAGCGATTCCGGGATTGGTGCACCGGGATTGGCATAGGCCTTGCGGCCAAGCTGCAGCCGTTCGGCCACCGTTTCAAAGGGCTCCACCGCCATCACCCTGAGTCCACTGCCGGCGAAGCGCACCGCCACCCATTCCTGCACCACAGGCATGCCTTTCTGGTTGGGAATTGTTCCCTGCAGCACCATCACCGCCTCACCAGGATCCAGCCCTTCTGAGAGGTGGAGTACCGGGGCGCAATGGCGGGGGAAGGTGATCTGGCCGCGATCGGCGAGCCAATCCACCACTGGATACAGATCCCAGAGGAATTCCAGCTCGGGGCGGGCATCGTAAGCGGCGGTAGATCCGTGATCACGGTGCGCCAGACCCTGGCGAGATTCACCTCCAGGTTGCGGATCACGCCGTCCTGGATCAGCCGCGAAGTCAGGAAAGCCTGCTCCCCTGGAGCGGTGTACTCGGCGATGCGCTCCAGGCAGTCGCGAATGCTTTCGAGATAGAGGCGGTCCTTGTTCACAGGGCCAGGGCTTGCTCCAGGATCTGAGTGCGAATCAGGGGATGCAGGGTCTCTGCTTCCGTTACGTCCACGGAGCAGCCCAGGAGGTCTTCCAGGTCCTGACGCAGGCTGATCAGGCCCAGCAGGGACTGCTCCTCAGGCAGGTCGACCAGCAAGTCGAGATCGCTGGCGGGGTGTTCCCGGCCCGTGGCGATGGATCCATAGATCCTGAGGTTGGAGGCGCCATGGCTGGTGGCCACCGCCAACACCTGTGGTTTCAGGGCGTCCAGCCGCTGGCGGATCGTGGTGGCAGCTGCGTTGCTCATAGCGCCAGTCCAATCTGCTCAGCAGCAGCCTCGGCATGGCTGATCCCGACCGCAGCCTGTTCCAGAGCGGTGTCGATCCGCAGGAGCAGCCTGCACCCGGACCTCCTGGCCCCTCTTGCGCGGCTGATCCAGTCGGCGGCGGAGCGCGCCCAGGTGTGGGTGATCGCCCATGCTCCGGAGTTGATCGAGGTGCTGGCGGTGCAGGCGCACTGTCGCCACGTGCAGTTGCAGCGTGCGCTGGAAGCAACACACGTGCAAGGCCAGACAACCCTGGAACGAGGCGCCTGGCGCTGGCCGGGCTGATCAGCAACAGGGATCCCCCCCTGCATGGGACCCATGCCACGGGTCTCAAGCCCGGTGATACGGGCTCCCCTGCAGAATGGCCTGGGCTCGGTAGAGCTGCTCGAGCAGCAGCAGCCGGGCCAGTTCATGGGGGAAGGTCATCGGTGAGAGGCTCAGCTGCCAGTGGGCATCTGCTTTGAGCCCATCGCTGAGTCCATCGGCGCCGCCGATCACGAAGGCCAGGCGTTCATTGCCGAACTGCTGCAGCCGCTTGGCGAAGGGAACCGAAGCGAGATTCTCCCCCTGCTCCATCAGCATCACCGGCCGCTCATCGGAGCGCAACGCCGCTCGGATCGCCGCCGCTTCCTTGTCTTGGCTGCTGTCCTTGAGTTCCAGCACCTGGAGCCCAGGCAGCCGTTTGAGGTAGAGCTCCACCCCCTCCTGCACCCAGCCTTTGCGCACCTTGCCGACGGCGATGATCCGGCAGCGGGAGGGATTCAATCCTCCGCCTCGTCTTCCAGCAGCAGCTGCCCGAAGGCCACATAAAGGCTTTCCTCTTCGCTGCCCGGCGCCACAGAGGGCCGCTGGGGGCGGGTGGTCTTGCCTTTGATCGGCCGTTGACCGGTCGTCGGGGCCGGCAAGGGGGAGCTGGTGGCCGCTGTGGCCGGCCGGCGTTCCGCCTGGCTGCGCTGTTCCGCCTCCTTCAGGCGCTGCATCAGATGCTCGGGCACCGTGCCATCGGGGCTCACCTGCATCAGCTCTCGGAACAGCTGCTCCGGGTTCTGCTCCGTTTCCACCTTGTGGCGCCGTTCACTGGCCTTCGGCGTTGACGCTGGTTTCGCCTCAGGCGTCGGCAGGGCCTGGGGCAGGGTCCGCCCCAGTTCCTTCAGGCGTTCGAGGCTGCGGGGATCGAAGCTCATCAGCAGCCGAGGGTGTCGCGGGTGTTGCGGCCGGTCACCGGATTGGTGCCCTCAGCAACCGCGCAGAGTGTTTTGAGCACATCGCCGCGCAGGGGCACGTTCGTGAAGTCAGCGCCACTGATCGTCACGTTGATGAAGCGGGTGTTGAACGCGAAGGCGTCTTCCAGAACCGCATTGCTGAGGTTGGTGCCATCCAGCACGGCGGAATCGAGGGTGGCGTCGCGCAGGTTGGTGTTGCTCAGATCGGCATCCTGCAACTTGGCGCCGAACAGGCTGGCCCCCTGCAGATCACTGCCGGAGAGATCGGCTTCGCGCAGGTTGGTGAGGTTGAAGGTGACGCCTTGCATCTCCCGTCCGGAGAAGTCGGCGCCGATCAGCACCTGCTTGGCGTAGTCCATGGCGGCCTGGGCGACTGGCGCTGCCATCACCAGGGTGCAAACGGAGAGCAGCAGGGCAAGGGCTGCTGCAGCGGGACGGAACGACATCTCTCGCAAGACCACGATCGCAAGACCACAGGGGAACCCTAAGAGCGGAGTCTGGGTGAAGAGCATGGAACCACGGAACCGCGGCCGGACCCTGGATGGTCGCTGGGCGGAGCAGCGGGCCCTGCGCTTATTGCAGGGTCAGGGTTGGCGTTGCCTGGCCCAGCGTTGGCGCTGCCGCTACGGCGAGATCGATCTGCTCATGGTCAAGGGGCGCTCCTGCCGCATGCGTCTGCTTGCCGTGGAGGTGAAGGCACGGCGGCGCCTCGGTCCTGATGCCGGCGGACTGGCCGCCTTTCATCACCGCAAACGACTGCGGCTGGCCCGGGCTCTGGCCTGCTGGCAGGCGGACCATCCCTGGATGGCCACGGCTGGGCTGGAGGTGGTGCTGGCACTGGTGCCCCTGGCGCCGAGCACACGGCCGGTGCGCTGGGTCATGGTGGAGAGACTGATCTGATCGATCCCGTGTCTTTGGTTGCTGTGCCCCAGCTGCTGATGATCCTTCTGGCGTCTTGGCTGGCGGTGTGGCTGGGATCCCGACTGATCGAGCGGGTGGTGGGGCGTCTGGTGCGCAAACGCCCGACGCAGGATCGGGCGGCCTTCTTCGGCGAGACCGACTTCGAGATGGCCACCAAGTTGATGCTCGACCGGCGTGCTCAGCACGTGTCGGCCCTGGGCAACCTCTTCAAGAGCCTGTGGCGATTGCTGGTGGCCTTCATGGCGCTGCTCTGGATGCTCGATTCCCTCGGGGTGAATCTGGTGCCCCTGCTGGCTGGCGCGGGCATCGTGGCCGGCGTGGTGGGTTTCGGTGCCCAATCCCTGGTGGCCGACATCATCGCCGGCACCCTGATCATCTTTCAGGATCAGCTCGGGATCGGTGATTCGGTGAAAATCGGAGAGGTGTTGGGGCAGGTGCGGGAGGTGAATCTCTACAACATCCGCATCCGTGATTACTGGGGGGTGGTCTGGTACATCCGCAACAGCCAGGTCACGTTTCTGGCCAATCAGTCGAAAGGTTGGACCTGGTCTCTGGTGCGACTGCCGGTTCCCTACGACGCTGATCTGCGCCAGGTGGAGGCGATCATCAACGCCACCGGCAAGTCGTTGGGGCAGGACCCGCAATACAAAGAGGTTTTTCTCGACAATCCCTATTTCTCCAATGTGGAGGAATTGCGTGCCAATGCGGTGGTGGTGCGCGTCAACACCAAAATCCATGGCAATGAAAATCAGTGGTGGGCCACCCGGATTGTGCAGCAGGCGATGAAAGAGGCGCTGGATCAGAACGGCATCCGGATTCCCTTCGAGGCGATTGAGGTGGAGACGCGCACACCGATTGAATTGAGTGGTGCGCTGCGTCGTCCCTGAAACCATGTCGAGCCCGACGCCATGACGTTCTCCGGTCACACCGCGCGCAAACGCTTCGGCCAACACTGGCTCCGGGATGACCAGGTGCTGGAGCGGATCCTGCAGGCCGCCGATCTGCAGGCGGGTGACCGGGTGCTGGAGGTGGGGCCCGGCCGCGGCGCCCTCACCGAGCGTCTCCTGGCCTCACCGGTCGCGTCGGTGCATGCCGTTGAGCTCGATCGCGACCTGGTGGTCGGGCTGCGTCAGCGCTTCGCGGCCGAGCCCCGCTTCTCCCTGCAGGAGGGGGATGTGCTGGCCGTTGCCCTGGAGGGCCCGGGCGGTTGCCGTGCCACCAAGGTGGTCGCCAATATCCCCTACAACATCACAGGTCCTTTGCTGGAGCGCCTGGTCGGACGGCTGGACCGGCCGGTGGATCCGCCCTATCAGTCGCTGGTGCTGCTCGTGCAGAAGGAGGTGGCCGAGCGGATCCGTGCCCGCCCCGGGCAGAGCAGTTTCAGTGCGTTGAGCGTGCGCATGCAGTTGCTGGCGTACTGCAGCAGCGTCTGCCCTGTGCCGCCGCGCTGTTTTCAGCCGCCGCCGAAGGTGCAGTCGGAAGTGGTGCGACTCGACCCTTTGCCTGCGGACCAGCGCTTGCCGGTCGAGCTGGCCCGTGACGTTGAGCGCTTGCTGCGCATGGCGTTTCTGGCTCGCCGCAAGATGCTGCGCAACACCCTGGCTCCTCTCGCGGCGCCGGATCAGTTGCAGGCCCTGGCGGGTGCGGCGGGGATCGATCTTCAGCAACGGCCTCAGGAGATCGCACCGGCGGCCTGGGTGGCGCTGGCCAGGGGCTTGAATCAGGCCGATCCCGCCGCATCGATGCCATGACGGCCACGGTTCGCGTCAGCGCTCCCGCCAAGATCAATCTCCATCTGGAGGTGCTCGGGTTGCGACCCGACGGTTTTCATGAACTGGCGATGGTGATGCAGAGCATCGACCTGGCCGATGAACTGCTCTGCGAGAACACCGCCGATGCCTCACTCCAGCTCAGCTGCGATCGGCCTGAGCTCAGTTGCGGTGCCGACAACCTGATCCTTCGCGCCGCTGAGCTGCTGCGACAACGCTCAGGCTTTGCCGAGCTGGGGGCACGCCTTCATCTGCGCAAGCGGATTCCCATCGGTGCGGGCTTGGCCGGTGGTTCCAGTGATGGAGCGGCCACCCTCGTGGCCCTGAACACGCTCTGGGGACTGGGGCACTCGCAGGCCGATCTGGAGCGGATGGCTGCCGAGCTGGGCTCCGACATGCCCTTTTGCGTGTCGGGAGGTACCCAGCTGTGCTTCGGTCGAGGCGAACGCCTCGAGCCCTTGCCCGCTGCGGCTGAGGCGTCCGAGCCTTTGGGGATTGTGCTGGTGAAAGATCCCGGCGTCAGCGTGTCAACGCCATGGGCCTACGGCGAATGCCGTCGCCTGCGTGGTGCCTCCTACCTCGAAGGAGAAGCGGCGTTTGAGCAACGGCGCTCCGCCCTGCGGCAGGCTTCCTGGTTGCCGTTGGCCCAGGCCGCTTCGCCACCGCCACCGCCACTGCGCAATGACCTCCAGGATGTGGTGGCGCCGCAGACGCCGGCAGTGCAAACAGCCCTCAAGCTGTTGCAGGCGCTTCCTGGCCAGCTGCGGGTGGCGATGAGCGGGTCGGGGCCGAGTTGCTTCGCCCTGTTTCCGGGGCGACCCCAGGCCGACGGGGCCCTGGAGCAGGGGATGCCGCAGTTTCAGGCCGCCGGGCTGGAGGCCTGGAGTTGTTCCTTTCTCGGCCATGGGGCCAAGCTGTTGGCATGAGTGACACCAACAGCACCCCCCCGGTCGACGCGCGGCGCAAAGGGCCGCTCAGTTTTCTCTCCGGATCCCTCACGAGCCTGCTGCTGGCCTGGCTCAGCCTTGGTCTGAGCAAGCGCATGGTGCTCTATTTCGCGGAGCATCCACCCCACTACAGCTCGGCGATTGCCCAGAGCATTGCTTCGGCGCTCAAGACCCTGCTGACCGGCATGTGTTTTGTCGCCACCTTCAGCTTTGCCTTCATCGGCCTCGGCCTGGCGCTGGTGTTTCTTCGCAGTCTTTTCACAGGCCGGCCCGCCGACCCTGCCTAGGGTCCAACCAATGCGATGCACTCAGGGGAGTGGCTGCCATGACGCTGCATGACCTCGGTCAACTGGTGCTGCTGCTCTCACCAGGATTGCTCCTGTCGGTGCTGCTGCTCACCACCTTTGCCGCCGGCGGTTGAGCCTGACCGGACTGAGATAGCTTGGCCGCTGACGCCGGCCTGGCCGGACCGACAGCAACGCCGTGGCAGGGACGCTCCTTTTCAATGCACTCCGTGAAGCCATCGACGAGGAGATGGCCCGTGATCCCCATGTCTGCGTGATGGGTGAGGACGTCGGTCATTACGGCGGTTCCTACAAGGTCACCAAGGATCTCTACGAGAAGTACGGCGAGTTGCGGGTGCTGGACACCCCGATCGCGGAAAACAGCTTCACCGGCATGGCAGTGGGTGCGGCGATGACGGGGCTGCGCCCGATCGTGGAGGGCATGAACATGGGGTTCCTGCTCCTGGCCTTCAACCAGATCTCCAACAACATGGGGATGCTCCGTTACACCAGTGGCGGCAACTTCACCATTCCCACCGTGGTGCGTGGTCCCGGTGGGGTGGGCCGGCAGTTGGGTGCCGAGCACAGCCAACGGCTCGAGGCCTATTTCCATGCGGTGCCCGGCATCAAGATCGTGGCTTGCAGCACGCCCACGAATGCCAAGGGCCTGATGAAGGCCGCCATTCGCGACAACAACCCGGTGTTGTTCTTCGAGCATGTGTTGCTGTACAACCTCAGCGAAGAACTGCCGGCCGGCGAGTACACCTGTGCGCTCGATCAGGCCGATTTGGTGCAGGAGGGATCGGATATCACGATCCTCACCTATTCCCGCATGCGTCATCACTGCCTGAAAGCCGTGGAGCAACTTGAGGCCGATGGCATCAGCGCCGAACTGATCGATCTGATCAGCCTCAAGCCATTCGATATGGACACGATCGCCCGATCGATCCGCAAGACCCACCGCGTGATCGTGGTGGAGGAGTGCATGAAAACCGGTGGGATCGGCGCCGAGCTGATCGCTCTGATCACGGAGCACTGTTTCGACGACCTGGATGCCCGGCCCCTGCGGTTGTCCAGCCAGGACATCCCCACGCCCTACAACGGCACCCTGGAGAATCTCACCATCATCCAGCCCCATCAGATCGTTGAGGCGGCGATGCAGATCGTGCGCAAGGGGCTCTGATTCATGGCCCGACAGCAGGGCTGGTTTGCCCTCATCCTCGCCTTGGCGATCGCCGCCGCTTCGGTGCTCGCCAGCTTCCCGCTTCAGCTGGGCCTCGATCTGCGTGGCGGCAGTCAGCTCACCCTTGAAGTGCAGCCGGGAGGCTCGATTCAAACCGTGAAGCCGGAGCAGCTCGAGGCGGTGAAGGCCGTGCTCGATCGCCGCGTCAATGGCCTGGGTGTGGCGGAATCCACGCTCCAGACCGTGGGTGATGACCAGTTGGTTCTGCAGCTTCCAGGCGAAACCGACCCGTCCCGCGCCGCCAAGGTGCTGGGCAGCACAGCCCTGCTCGAATTCCGCGCCCAGAAGCCCGGCACTGAGGAGGAGATGCGCGGTCTGCTGCGACTGCGCAACCAGGTGCGTCAGATCCTCGCTCTGCGGGAGGCTCGCAGCCGTGATGGCAGTGCGGAGTCGTCCGCAGGCGATGCCGAAACGGCCCTGGATCAGGAGCAGCTGGCCAAGGCTCAGCAGGCGCTGGGATTGAGCGGCAGCGCCGGCAGTGAACAGGAGCAGCTGGAGCAGTTGCAGGCCAAGGTCAACGAGGAGATCGTCGCCCGTTTTGAACCGGCCGCGCTCACCGGCAAGGATCTGGTCACCGCCGGGCGCCAGCAGCAGCCCAATGCCACCGGTTGGGAGGTCACGCTCACCTTCAATCGAGAAGGGGGAGAAGCGTTTGCCAACCTCACCCGTTCGATTGCTGGCAGCGGTCGCCTGCTGGGGATCGTGCTCGATGGTCAGCCGATCAGCGAAGCGAGCGTGGGGGAGCAGTTCAAGGCGGCGGGCATCACGGGGGGTGCCGCCAGCATCACGGGCAATTTCAGCGCCGAGGAAGCCCGCGATCTTGAGGTGCAACTCCGGGGCGGTTCCCTTCCCCTGCCGGTGACAATCCTCGAGGTGCGCACCATCGGCCCCACCCTGGGGGCGGAAAACGTGCAGCGCAGCCTGATTGCCGCCCTCTCCGGTCTGGCGCTCGTGGCCCTGTTCATGCTGCTCGTCTATCGCCTCGCCGGCCTGGTGGCTGTTCTCGCGCTCAGCCTCTATGCCCTCTTCAACCTGGCGGTGTATGCCCTCATTCCGGTCACGCTCACCCTGCCGGGCATCGCCGGATTCATCCTCAGCATCGGCATGGCGGTCGACGCCAATGTGTTGATCTTCGAGCGCATCAAAGACGAATTGCGGCGCGGCACCACCTTGATTCGCTCGATTGAAACCGGCTTCTCCGAAGCGCTCTCCTCGATCGTGGATGGTCACCTCACCACCCTGATCAGCTGTGCCGCCCTGTTTTTCCTCGGCACCGGTTTGGTGAAGGGCTTCGCGGCAACGCTGGGCATCGGCGTGCTGCTCAGTCTGTTCACGGCCCTCACCTGCACGCGAACGCTGCTGCGCTTCCTGATGGGGTATCAGGCGCTCCGCCGTCCCACCAACTTCCTGCCGGCCCGGCAGCTCCCCTCGACTCCCGCCTGAGCCATGGTCGTTTTTCCTCTCAGTCGTCTTCGTCGCCGCGTCTGGTGGGTGTCGTTGCTGGTGCTGCTGATCAGCCTCCTCGGTCTGCTGCTCTGCTGGACCAATCCCTCGATTCAGGCGCCGCTCCGCCCCGGCCTCGACTTCACGGGCGGCACCCAGATTCAACTGGAACGCGCCTGTGGCGCCACCTGCTCCGACTTGCGGGTCTCCGAGGTGCAGGCCAGCCTCGCCAAGCTCTCCCTACCTGAGCAGGACGGCACCGCGGCTCCCGATCTCGCCTCGGCGCGGCTGCAGTTGCTCGATCGCGGCCAGTCGCTGGTGTTGAGGTTGCCCACGCTCACGGCCGCCCAGGGGCAGGCGCTGATTCAGGCACTCCAGCCTGTGGCTGGACCGTTTCAAGCCGGTGGCGAAGCGGTCGATACGATCGGCCCGACCCTCGGCAGTCAGCTGCTGCGCAGCAGCCTGATCTCCCTGGCGGTGGCCTTCATCGGGATTTCGGCCTACATCAGCGTGCGCTACGACCGCCGCTATGCCTTCCTCGCCCTGGTGGCCCTGGCCCACGATGTGGTGATCGTGTGTGGCCTGTTCGCCTGGCTGGGTCTGTTGATCTCCCTGGAGGTTGACAGCCTGTTCGCCGTGGCCCTGCTCACGATTGCGGGCTATTCGGTGAATGACACCGTGGTGGTGTTCGATCGGATTCGCGAGCGGCAGCGGTTCGATGAGGCGCTCTCCCTGCCGGAGCAGGTCGACATTGCGGTGAATGCCACCCTCACCCGCACGCTTTATACGAGTGGCACCACCCTGTTGCCTCTCCTGGCATTGATCCTTTTCGGTGGCGCCACGCTCTACTGGTTTGCCATCGCCCTGGCGGTGGGGGTGGTGGTGGGCAGTTGGTCAAGCATTGCCCTGGCGCCCTCCCTGCTCATGCTCTGGTCCCAGCAGCGTCGTGGTGCCTGATCCGCTCGCGTCGCGGCGGCGCCAGCGTGTCGTTGGCCCGGCCCCGGGCGGACAGCGCTGGTTCCCGCTGCTGCTCCTGTTGCTGGCCCTGCTCGACCTGCGCACGGAGCTTCTCCTCCTTCGTGATCACGTCACGATCACGGCGCTCTCCTACGCGATTCGTCATCATGCGCTCGCCATCACGGTGCTCTGTGCCATGCCTTCGTTGTGGCGGCGTTATGGACCCTCAGGTCAGGAGTGATCCATGGGTTTGCAGCGCTTCTGGGCTGTGTATCTGCTCTGCGGCCTCGTGTTGGTGATACTGCTGGCGCGCAGCCGCTCCCAGTTTCAGCCCCATCGCCCCGGGCAACCCGCCACCAAGCTGCGCCCCTCCAAGGCCAGACCCACCCGCACCAGCCCGCGCAACACGATCCGTCAGATCAAGACCAGCGATCCATGATCTGGCGCACCACCACCAGCTCCATGCCCACCTGAAGCACCACCACCAGCGGGAGGGCCAACAGGACGCCGGGCAAACCCAGCAAGGCCCCCAGGCTGAGCTGGGCCATCAGGGCGACCGTGGGCAGCAGGTTGACCGTGCGGCTGAGCAGCACCGGCGTGAGCACGAAGGCCTCCAGGTTCTGCAGCACCAACCGCAGCACCAGCACTTGCACGGTGAGCGTGGGTGAAATCAGCAGGGCCAGGCCCATGGGCAGCAGCGTCGCCGCCGTCGGACCGATGGTGGGCACAAAGGTGAACAGTCCGCACACCAGCGCACTGAGCAGGGCCAGGGGGGCTTTGAGCAGGGCCAGGCCGAGCCAGGTGAGGAGGAACACAGCCGTTGCCGAGAGGGTCATCCCGGCCAGCCAGCCGCCGAGGGCCGTGCGGCACCGATCCAGCACCCGATTCATCATCGGCCGGGCGGGCCTGGGCGTCACCGCCACCACCATGCGCCGATGGGCTCCGGGGTCCAGGGCCATCAGGATGGCGAGAAGGCTCATCAGCAACAGCTGGATCACGCTGTTGGCGGCGCCCCCCGCCACTCCGAGCAATTGCACCCCCACGGGCTGGATGCGATCCCAGCTGAACTGATCGGGCAAGGACCGCTCCAGCTCACTCAGCTGGGGCTGGCTGGCGACCATCGATTTGAGTTTGTCGAACAGGCTCGGCGCCAGGGAGGTGAGCTGTTGCAGCTGGGTGAGCAGTTCCGGCACCAGCAGCTGGATCACCAGCGCTCCCCCCAGGGTCATCACGGCCAGCACCACGAGCAGGGCCAGGTGGCGCGGCAGCCCCAGATGCATCAGCTTGCCGATCGGCACGTCCAGGGCAACGGCCAACACCACGGCCCCGAACAGCACCAGAAGCACCCAGCGCAGCTCCCACACCAGCAGGGCGAGCACCACGAGGGTGAGGGCGGCGAGCAGGGTCCTGGCGTTCATCGGGCCTGGTGGGGAAGCTGGCGGTTGAGCCGGTGGCGATGGGCCGGTTTCCAGCGGTCGAGCATGTCGTGAATCACCACCTCCCGGATCAGCACCTGCAGCACCACCGCCAAGGGCAGGGCGAGCAGCAGACCGAGGGGGCCGAACAACACCGTGAAGACAAACTGGGCCGTGAGGGTAAGGCCAGGGAGCAATTTCACCTGGTGGTGCATCACCGAAGGGGTGATCACGTAGCTCTCCAGGTGTTGAATCACCACGTAGAGGCCCAGCACCGCCAGGGATTTCCAGGGGGCATCCAGAAGGGCCATCGCCATGGGAAAGATCGTGCTCATCGTGGGCCCCACGTTGGGGATCACATTGAGCAGCCCCGCCAGCAGGGCGTTCGCCATCACCAGGCGCACGCCGAGCAGGGAGAGGCCGATGCCCGCCAGCACGGCCACGCAGAGGGAGCTGATCAGCAGCCCCACCATCCAGCTGCTCAGCGCATCACCACACTGCAGCAGGATCTCCCGGGCCCGGCGCCGATAGAAGGAGGGCACCAGCAGAATCGCCACCTCGCGGTAGGCCTGGGGCTGCACGGCCACCATCAGGCTCACGGCGATCACAAACACGATCTGCACCAGGCCGCTGCCCAGATTGCCGGCGAGCCCGAGCAGTCCCTGAAGGCTCCCCCCCAGTCCGGAGGCGAGGGCGGAACCGTCGGGCCAGTTGTTCACGCCATCGGGGAAGAGGCGCTCACTCCAGCTGGCCGCCGTTCCCGAGCCATACACCATGCCGGAAATGCCGTTGATGCTCTGGATCGCGAGCGATTTCAACTCGCGGGCAGCGGCGGGCAGCTGCAGGAGCAACTGATGAAACTGGGTGGTGAAGGGCGGCACGACGATCGCGGCGCCGATGCCGATCACCAGAGCCAGACCCACCAGGCAGACCAGCAGGGCCAGGGGTCTGGGCATGGGCAGGCGTTGGCGCAGCCGACCCACCAGGGTGCAGAGCGCCATCGCCAACACGATGGCGGCAAAGCAATGGATCAGGACGTCTTTCAGCGTCCAGAGCAGGACGACCGCGGCCACGAGGGCCGCCAGTCCAAGCCATTGGGGCAGCTTCACCCGTTCCCGTCAGCGTCCTCGGCATTGTTGCCGGAATTCTGCGAATAGCCCAGGTCATGGGCATCGGCGTAGCGCTGGGCGAAGCGCATGAATCGCTCAAAGTCCACTTCGCTCTTCCAGGTGTAGGTGGCCTCGATCGCGCTCGGTTTGCCGTTCACAAAGCGGGCCTTCACCTCCCGGGTCACCAGGGTGCCTTCCTCATCCACCAGGAACATGCCGGTGATGTCACCCATGCTCTCCGGTGCCAGGGCATCCGGTTCCTCGAACACGAACATCGCCTGGCCGGTGCGTCCATCACGGCTGCGGGTGAGGCGGATGTCGGGTACCACCGGCTCATTCACACCCCGGAAAAACTGGATGGCCGCCGCCGCCTGCCCGGCGCTGTTCGCTGCCCCAGCGTTTGTGTCTTCTGCCATTGCGGTCCCCCAGCAGGCCAAACGCCAACACTAAACCGACCAATCCAGCAAGCCCTGCTCCAGCAGCACCTGGGTGGACTGCTCCAGATTCAGCCCCTGCAGATCAACCTCCCGGCGCTTCACAGCCCGGGCGAGCTCATGGTCGTAGCAGCGGTCGTAGTAATCGAGCATCGCCCGGCAGGCCGTCGCCCAGTCAGCGTCTTGAATCGCGTCAAGCGCTTGCTTGGTGCGCTGGGGGCCGAGACGACGGCTGATCCGTTCCGTCGCTGCCTGCAGGGGGGCGGCTCCCAGGGGGGCGTAGACCTTGACCAGTTGGGCGATGCGTTCCTCCAGGCTGCGTTGGATTTCCAGCACGGGCGCCTCCCGCATCTGCTGAAACAGGGCCTGGGGGATACGGCACCGTCCCACCTGGGCGCTCTCCGCTTCCAGCCAGATCTGCGCCGCTCCGTGCGCACGATGGTGCTCCAGCTGCTCCGCCAGCAGATTTTCGTAGTGCTCCGTGCTCGGTTGTTCCGGCTGGCCCAGACCGCCGAAGCTGCTGCCGCGGTGATGGGCGAGTCCTTCGAGATCCACCACGGCCACACCATGCCGCTGCAGGCTCAGCAACAGGTCGGTTTTGCCGGTTCCTGTGCGTCCTCCCAGCAGATGCAGACGCCATGGGCGTGTGAACTGCTGCAGTACCCAGCGGCGATAGGTCTTGTAGCCCCCCGCCAGCAGCACGGGGGACAGGCCGATCAGCTGGGCCAGCCAGGCCACGCTGCCGGAACGCATGCCGCCGCGCCAGCAATAGATGCGCACGGCTGCGCCAGAAGCGGAGTCTTGCGTTGGAGCCGCAACCTTCCGCAGCTGTGTGGCCAGGCTGGCCAGCCGCGGGCCCACCGCCTCCAGGCCCAGCTGGATCGCCTCCTCCCGGCCAACGGTTTTGTAGGTGAGACCCACCTCGGCCCGTTGGGCATCGCTGAACAACGGCAGATTGATCGCGCCGGGCCAGTGGCCCTGCCGGAATTCCGATGGGCTGCGCACGTCCACCAGAGCACCTGCCGTGCAACGGAAGGTCTCCAGCTCGAGTGAAGTCGATGGGCCCATGCCTGACATAGTGGGCCAACGCCGAGCCCGTCAGCGCCGGCCCTGACCCATGCTTTCCGGTTCCTCCCCCAGCACCAGCCTCAGCGCTGAAGAACTGTTGGAACGCTTCAGCAGCGGCTCCACCCGGCAGCGTCGCTCCCTGATCCCCACGCTGGAATCCAGGGCTAGCGAGATCGCGGCGCTCGGTTCTGCTGCTCTTGCGGCTTTTGATCCGGCCGGCGACGCCTGGGAAGCCGGCTGGTTGCTGCAGGTGTTGCAACGCCATCAGCCCCAGGTGTTGCCCGCCCTGCTCGGCACTTGCGATGGCTGGTTCCAGGCCCCCTCGTCGGTCGGCATCGATTACGGCCCGTTGCAGCGGGATCTGTTGGCCGAGCGGTTCGAGGATGCCGACCGCAGCACCAGCGCCATTCTCCGCCGCCTGGCCGGTGCGGAGGCGGAGCGCCGCGGTTACGTGTACTTCAGCGAAGTTCCTGCCATGCCGGGGCAGGATCTGGTCACGCTCGATCGTCTCTGGTTGGCTTACTCCCAGGGGCGCTTCGGTTTCAGTGTGCAGGCCCGTCTCCTGGAGGGCCTCAATGGCCGCTACGACCGCCTTTGGCCGCGGATCGGCTGGAAGCTCGACGGGGTCTGGACCCGGTATCCCGGTGCGTTCGACTGGTCGATCACGGCGCCGGAAGGCCACATGCCCCTGATCAACCAGCTCCGAGGCGTGCGCCTGATGGATGCCATCCTCAATCACCCCTCTCTGCTGGCCCGTCGATCCAGCTCCAGGCGGTAGTGGCAGCCGGTCCGCATCCCGGTATGGTCGAAACAGGATGCAGGATCTGCGATGTCGTCCGGGCAACGGAGCGTCAGCGTTGACCCACTGCAGAGTCTGCTGCAGTCCTTTGGCGTGGCGCCCATGTTCCGCTGGGCGGATTTCATCCTGCCGTCCACGCTGCAGCTCAGTCCACTGCTGGAGCTGCTTCTCGAGCCCGTGCGCTGCCGCGACACCTGTTGTCGCCTCGAGCTCGGCCTGCAGGAGGCTCTGGTGAATGCGGTGCGCCATGGCAATGCCGGCGATCCCCGCAAATGCCTGCGGGTGCGACGCATCCTCACCCCCAACTGGTTGGTCTGGCAGATCCAGGATGAGGGTGCGGGCTTGCCGGCCCATGCCCGCCGCGGCGATCTCCCCAGCCGCCTGGATATCGACCATGGCCGCGGCCTGTTTCTGATCCACCAGTGCTTCGACGATGTGCGCTGGAGTCAGCGCGGCAATCGTCTTCAGGTGGCCTGTCGCCGGCCTGATGCCGTCTCGGTCCGCCCTGCCGTCAGCGGTGCGGGCAGCCTGGATCCTTCAGTTCCCGTCTGAGCCAACGCAGTCCCTGGCACAGGAGCGCGTCCACGTCCTCGCGCTGTCCACCCTGAAGCAACTGGGCCAGGGCGCCGGCGAGGAGTTCAGCGGCGCGGCGATCCGGATCGGTTTTCAGCTGATGCCAGTTGCGATCGTTCAGGCTCAGCTGCGCATGCAGGGTCCGGGCCAGGTCCGGTGCGGTGTCGGGCCAGGAGGCGGTGGAGGGAGCCATGGCAGCAAAGAGGCGGATTCCTATCCTGGAGGCTGTGGCGTCGGAATGGAGCCATGCCTTCAGGGCGACGGCAACCGATGGCGCGGCAAAGGCTGTTGAAACAACAAAGGCTGTTGACACACCAAGGGCTGTTGCATCGCCTGGGGGCCTGGTTGCGGGTTGAGCAGCAACTCTCCGCTCCCGTCAGGACTAGGGGCCATGGCCGGCAGCAGCGCGTGCGTTTGCGGCAACGCCAGGCCCTGCTGCGTCAGCTGCTTGAAGCACTGCCGGAGCGGCAGAGACTGAACCTGAGGCCCTCCGGTTGGTGGTTCTGGCGCGCTTTGCGCTGGGGTGGACCGGGCCTGCTCCTGGGCTGGATCCTGGCGCAACGCTGAGGCGGGCGAGTCAGCGGTTGGTGGCGAAGTGCTCAGGCCGCCAGGGGTTCGGGGTGGACCACCACCAGCGATTCCGGTGCCTCGGGGCGGGGTGCGTCAAGGTTGGGCACCACCTGGGGGCTGGCCTGGGGCAGATCCTGTCCGCGAATCCAGGCCTGATGGAGGGCGCGGCGACGGCGATCTTCTGCCAGCACGAGGCGATCAGCGGCAGCGTGGGGGCTTTCACCTGGGAAGAGGGCTGTGCGCAGACAGATGCCGAAGCCATGGGCTTCAACCTGAACCTTTCCCTCCATCAGCACCAGCTGGAAGGTCCAGCCCTGAAGCCAGCGCAAACGAAAGGGGTTGGTCATGGACTCCCGCAACAGGGATAGGAGCACCTTATGGTCGAGAGCTCCCGGCGCAAGAGCCCGTGTCAGGAAAACCTTATGGGGTTTTCTGGGCGGCCCAGACCCGCGTCATGAAGTGGGACTCGGCCGTGATCCCCTGGAAGCCGGCTGCGCTGAGCCTGGCGTCGATGTCATCGCGGATGTAATCCGGGTAGTAAGGCTCGTGGAAGGCGCGGCGGAAATTCTCCATCGCCACGCTGAACTGGGGGGAATCAGCCAGCTGAATCGAATCGGCCAGCACCAGAACGCCGCCGGGTTCGAGCACGCGATAGCACTCTGCAAGCACGGCCTGACGCGCGTCGCCGGGCAACTCATGCAGCAGGAACACGCAGGTCACCGCCTGCATGCTGCCGTCGGCGAAGGGGAGGGCTTCGCCATTGCCCTGCAACAGTTGCACCAGACCCTGCCGGCCCTGGTTCAGCCAACGATTCGCCTGACGCAGATAGGCCTCGGACAGATCCAGGCCGATCAGGGTGGCGTCGGGGAGCGCAGCCCGGATCTGATGCAGGGTTCGCCCCGTTCCCGTGGCCACATCGAGCACCTTCAGGGCGGCGGCCGGGCGGTTGTTAAATCGGCGGACACCGCGCAGCAGGGGGGCGATCACGCGCCTGCGCATGGCATCAGCAGAGCCGTTGAAGAGGATCTCGACCTGGAGGTCGTAGAGCTCCGCGGAGTGGTCGCTCAGGTAGCCATCGGTTTGATGGTGAAAGTTCTGTAGGTAATAGGAGGGGTAGAGCGCATCCTGCGCCTCATCGGGCAGGTCGCGCACATTCCGATCTTTGCGCCGCATCCAGGTGGAGGGCAGATCGAGCCAGAGCCGGGGATAGCGGGTGGCCCAGTCGACCCAGGGGAGATCGAAAAGCTGACGGGTGGGGTAGAGCCCCGCTTCGGCGTCTTGCCAGTCTTGATCCTCAAGGGCGGCGAGGGAACGGCGCAGCTCCAGAAACATCTCCTGGGGCACCGCTTCGGTTTGGGGGGTGGCCTCCGGAGCGACCCACTCCATGAGCTTGGTGCTCAATTCCTTGTGCGCGAGGCCCGCCAGGCTGCGGCTCTGCTGCAGGGTGCGGTAGGCGATTTCAGTGAGAGTGGGCGTCGCCATCGCGGCAGTCGGGCATCCAGATGCTGCCCATTCCAGCTCACCGGAGCCTGCCGGCGTGACCATGGCACGTTTCATGTCGCAGCCCGGAAAAACGGTAGTGGTTGCTACAGACTGATGGCAGGAATCGGAGGCTTCAGCCATGACCGATCGTGATCGCCGCAACCTGTTGGAGCGTCGCCAGCGGGCAGCCGCTGAATTCGTCGCCTGGTCTGATCACCATGCTCAGGACCAGCGCCACCACGAGGCGCTTTTAGCGCAAATGGAAACCCATCCCGACCGATTGGATGGCCGCAATGCCATGGCCCAGCAACGGGCCTGGGCCCAGCGGGACCAGCACCGCCGCCACTTGCATGACAGCGCCCTGGCCCAGCTGAGGCACGCCTTTCGCTGATCGAATCAGGCGTCGTAATACATCACGAATTCGTGGGGGTGGGGCCGCTGTCGCAGCTGCTGCACCTCCTCGTATTTGATGTCGATCCAGTTGTTGATGAAGTCTTCGCTGAAGACACCCCCTTCCATCAGATAGTGCTTGTCGGCGTTGAGGGCCTCCAGAGCCCCGTTCAGGGATGCGGGCACGGTGGCGATTTGCGCCAACTCGTCGGCGGGCAGCTCGAACAGATCCACATCAGTGCCGTCGCCGGGATCGATCTGGTTCTTGATCCCGTCGATACCGGCCATCATCATCGCCGTGAAGGCCAGGTAGGGGTTGGCCAGAGCATCGCCAGAACGGAACTCGAGACGCTTCGCTTTCGGGTTCGGGCCGGTGAGCGGAATCCGCACGGCGGCGGAGCGGTTCCCCTCGGAATACACCAGGTTCACGGGTGCTTCAAAGCCGGGCACCAGGCGCTTGTAGCTGTTGGTGGTGGGGTTGGTGAAGGCGAGGAAGGAGGGGGCGTGCCTGAGAATGCCGCCGATGTACCAACGGGCGGTCTGGGAGAGGTTGGCGTAGGTGCCTTCGCCGAAAAAGAGGGGTTGGCCGCCTTTCCAGAGGCTCTGGTGCACGTGCATGCCACTGCCGTTGTCGTTGAACACCGGCTTCGGCATGAAGGTGGCGGTTTTGCCATATTTCTTGGCAACGTTCCGCACCACGTATTTGTACGTCATCACGTTGTCGGCGGCCTGGATCAGCTCGGCGAACTTCATGCCCAGTTCGTGCTGGCCGGCGCCGGCCACCTCATGGTGGTGCTTTTCGATGGGAATCCCCAGTTGTCCCATCATCAGGAGCATCTCGGAGCGGATGTCCTGGGCGGTGTCGTTGGGGGCGACAGGGAAATAACCCTCCTTCAACTGAATCTTGTAGGCCAGATTGCCGCCTTCTTCCAGTCGGCCGGAATTCCAGGGGGCTTCAATCGTGTCAACGCTGTAGAAACATCCTCCTTCACTGGAGCTGTAGCGGACGTCGTCGAACAGGAAGAATTCCGGCTCCGGACCGAAGAATGCAGTGTCGGCCAGCCCTGTGCCGGCGAGGTAGGCCAGCGCTTTCTGCGCCAGGGCCCGGGGGCAGCGGTCGTAGGGCTCGCCGGTGCGCGGATCCTGAATCGAACAGATCAGGCTCAGGGTCTTGTGCCGATAAAAAGGATCGATCCAGGCGGTGTTGGGATCGGGAACCATCGCCATGTCGGAGGCGTTGATCGCTTTCCAGCCCCGGATCGATGACCCGTCGAACGCCAGTCCTTCACTGAACGCCTGGTCATCCACCATGTCGGCGCAGACCGTCAGGTGCTGCCACTTGCCATGCAGATCGGTGAACTTCAGGTCGATCAGCTCAATGCCGTCGTCCTTGATCTGCCGGAGAACGTCCTGTGCGGTCTTGGCCATGAATGATGTGGGTGGCACGAAGCCTCAGTCGTGGCGGACCGTAGGGAGGGATCGACCCTCTTTTTGTATCAATGCGTACATTTTTGGGGTCCTCGGTCCTGACCCGCGCTCGTCAGCCGCAGTCGACACCTGCAGCGTGGCGGCTGCGCCGATTTTCTGCTTGGTAACCGTTTCTGTCAATTGGGCCATATCGCAGCCACCCAAAGCGTTCTCCACGGTTCGCTGGTGTTACTTTCCAGCTTGTCATCGTCTAAGCCTGCGCCATGCGTGATGCCATCACCGGGTTGATCGGCCGCTACGACCAGCTCGGTCGTTATCTCGATCGCTCCGCCATGGACAGGATTGATGACTATCTCTCGGAAGCTTCCATTCGGCTCAAGGCCGTGGAACTGATCAACCGCGAAGCCGCGGAGGTGGTGCGCGAAGCGAGCCAGCGGCTGTTTGCCGGCGACCCGGAACTGCTGCTTCCCGGCGGTAATGCCTACACCACCCGACGCCTGGCCGCCTGTCTGCGCGATATGGATTACTTCCTTCGCTATGCCAGCTACGCCCTGGTGGCCGGTGACAGCACCATCCTCAACGAACGGGTGTTGAACGGACTCGATGACACTTACAAGAGCCTGGGAGTGCCGACGGGTCCGACCGTGCGCAGCATCACCCTGCTGGCTGAGGTGCTCTGTGAACGGCTGGTGGCGGAGGGTCTGGAGATCGATCGTTGTGCCGTGATTCGTCAGCCCTTTGATCACATGGCCTCCGGCCTGGCGGCCACCGACGTGCGGCAGCGCTGACGGTTTGCTGTTTTCACCGTTGCAAACGCACATCTCTCCCCGTCTTGGCGGAGCGACTGCGTAGGCTTCACGCCATTAATTTCTTGTGCAGGCCTTGGCGACATCGCTCTCTCAGCGTCCGGTTGATTCGAGCCACCGCCAGGCTCTTGCCCCGATCGCCACACCGGATCGGCTTCTGTTGGGTCCTGGCCCTTCCAATGCCCATCCGACGGTGCTCCAGGCCCTGTCGCGCACCCCGATCGGTCACCTCGATCCTCTCTATGTGGAGTTGATGAGCGAGGTGCAGGAGCTGCTCCGTTACGCCTGGCAAACCGACAATCGCCTCACCCTTCCCATGAGCGGCACCGGCAGTGCTGCCATGGAAGCCACCCTGGCCAACACGGTCGAGCCCGGTGACACCGTGCTTGTGGCTGTGAAGGGCTATTTCGGTCATCGCCTCGCTGACATGGCCGGTCGTTACCGCGCCGATGTGCGGGTGATCGAGCGTCCCTGGGGAGAGGCCTTCAGCCTGGAGGAGCTCGAGGCAGCCCTGATCGAGCATCGGCCCGCGATTCTGGCGATGGTGCATGCCGAAACCTCCACGGGCATCTGCCAGCCGATGGAGGGTGTGGGCGATCTTTGCCGCAAGCATGATTGCCTGCTGCTGCTCGACACCGTCACGTCCCTTGGTGGCGTTCCCCTTTTCCTCGATGCCTGGAAAGTCGACCTTGCCTACAGCTGCAGTCAGAAAGGGCTGAGCTGCCCTCCAGGCCTCGGACCCTTCACGATGGGCCCCCGCGCTGAAGCGAAACTCGCTTCCCGCTCCAGCAAAGTGCCCAACTGGTATCTCGATGTCTCCCTGTTGAATCAATACTGGGGGAGTGATCGGGTGTACCACCACACGGCACCGGTGAACATGAACTTCGGCATGCGGGAAGCCCTGCGTCTGCTGGCGGAAGAGGGGCTGGAGCAGGCCTGGGCCCGTCATCGTCGCAATGCCGAAGCGCTTTGGGCTGGCCTCGAGCGACTCGGCCTGGTGCTCCATGCCCCCGAGGCCTTGCGTCTCCCCACCCTCACCACCGTGCGCATCCCGGAAGGGGTGGATGGCAAGGCCTTCAGCCAGCACCTGCTCAACACCCACGGCATCGAAGTGGGTGGTGGGCTCGGCACCCTGGCCGGCAAGATCTGGCGGATCGGCCTGATGGGTTACAACTCCAATCCTGAGAACGTGGATCGACTGCTCAACCTGTTTGAGACCGAACTGCCCCGGTTCAAGTCGGTCGCTGCCGCCGTTGTCTGAACCAGGCTTCCAGCCTGGTTCTCGCCTCCGGCTCCATCACCCCACCCACCACGCGCATGTGGTGGTGGGCACTGCGGTGTTGGCTCAGATCGATCGTGCTTCCAAGCGCCCCACGCTTGCTGTCCCAGGCGGCGAAGATCACCTGGCCCATCCGGGCCTGTACCAGGGCGCCGGCGCACATCGGGCAGGGTTCCAGGGTCACCAGCAGGGTGCAGTCGTTGAAACGCCAGTCCTGACGCAGCTGGCTGGCTTGCCCAAGGGCCACAAGTTCGGCATGGCCGAGGGGATCCCGTTGCCGTTCGCGTCGGTTGCCGCCGTAACCGATGCAGCGCCCCAGTCCATCCAGGATCACGGCGCACACCGGCACTTCGCCCTCGCGGCCGAGCTGGTCGGCGCGCCGCAGCAGCCGCCCCATCCAGAGGCGCTGTTCCGCATCGCCCAGAACATGGTGGGTAGCCACGGCGCTCGAAACGGAGACCTGCCGTTGGCACTGTGCCACCGCAGGGGAGAATGGCGTTTGTTCTGGCGATGGTCTTGGTCGGCAACCCCGCGCGCGAACCGATGCTGACCCTGCCTTTCTTTGCTGCGCCGGAGGGGCTTGATCCGGCGCTGCAGGAGTTTCTCGATCAGGCGAGCCAAAGGCTCTGTCGCTGGCTCGCCGATGCCGAGGGCCGGGGGCCCTTGCCGGCCCTCTCGGTGTTGCCGGCGATCGCTCCGGAGCCGACCCCGCGCTCGGCCACCGCGCTGCTGGAGGACCTGCAACTGGTGATGGATGGGGCCTACCGCCCGTCCCATCCCGGCGCTCTGGCCCATCTGGATCCGCCGCCGTTGACAGCAAGTATCGCCGCCGACCTGATCTGCGCCGGCCTCAACAACAATCTCCTCGCCGAAGAGTTGGCGCCCAGCCTCAGTCATCTGGAGCGACAGCTCTGCCAGTGGCTGGCACAGCGCCTTGGCCTGCCCTCAGGCGCCGGTGGCGTGCCGGCCAGTGGCGGCAGCCTCAGCAATCTGATGGCCCTGGTGGTGGCCCGGCAGCGGGCTGGTCTGGGCGCCGAGCCTGGGGCGGTGGTGCTCGCCAGCGACGAGGCCCACACGTCGCTCGCCAAGGCGGTGCGCGTGATGGGGTTGCAGCCTGATGGCCTGCGTCGCATCGCCGTCGATGCCGACGGCGCCATGCGGCTGGAGGCGCTCGAGACCGCACTGGAGCAGCTTCAGGCGGAAGGACGACCCTGTCTGGCCGTGGTGGCCACCGCCGGCACCACCGTGCGCGGCGCGATCGATCCCCTGCCCCAGCTGGCGGAGCTCTGTCGTCGTCGCGGGATCTGGCTGCATGTGGACGGTGCGATTGGAGCCGTTTATGCGCTCTCCCCCGACACCTCGGCCCCCCTTGAGGGGCTGGGCCTTGCCGATTCGATCACGGTCAATCCCCAGAAATTGCTCGGAATCACCAAAACCTCCTCCCTGCTCCTGGTGGCCGACCGACGCCTGCTGGCGGAGGCCTTTGCCACCGGTCTGCCCTACATGGAGCCGGCCTGGGGCGACGCCCATGGCGGCGAGCAGGGTTTGCAGGGCTCAAGACCTGCGGAGATTCTCAAGCTCTGGCTGGGCCTGCGCCAGTTGGGCGAGACCGGGATCCGATCGCTGCTCCAGGGTGCTTTGCAGCGTCGCCAGCAACTGGAAGCCCTTCTGGATCCGGAGCGGATTCAGGTCAGTTCCGGCCCTTTGCATCTGCTGGTGTGCCGGCCCCGCATCGCTGCGCCCGACCAAGTCGATGCCTGGTCAGAGGCCACACGCGCCAGGCTGCTGGAGCAGGGGTTCATGCTGTCGCGCCCCTTCCATGGCGGTTGCCATCCCTTGAAGGCGGTGCTGGGCAATCCCCACACCCAGAGTCATCACCTCGATCAGCTGGCTGCCATGCTCAATCGTTCGGTTCTGGAGAACGGCTGATGGCTGCACCTGCCTCGCCCCGTGGTCGCTGGGTGGCGATTGTCACCGGCGCCCTGTCGGTGCTGATCGGTGTGGTGTACCTCGCGTTGATCACGGTGCTGGATTCCCGCGGTCCGATGCGTCCGCCGCCGCCCGAGGCCCTGGCTGGGGCGGCAGTCGTTTCGCCTCCCGCCGCTGCAGTGGTTCCACCACCCGACGCAGCGCCGTCTCCAGAAAGCGCCTGAGCGAGGCCTCGCGCCGGCTGAGGTCGTAGTGATGCTGCACCACATCCTGCACGCCGCCATCGCCCCAGTCTTGATCCTGCTGGAAAAAGGTGATGAAACTGGCACCGGCGATGCGGGTGAGCCACGCGGCCGCGACCCCCTGCACCGCTCTGCCGAGTAGCAGGGTGGGCAGGTTGAGGGTGAGGGCTGTGCCGATCAGGGAGACAGCCCCTTTCACCACCCCCAGGCCCGCCAAGGTGCGACCCACCGACATCGCCAGCTCCTGGGCCCGGCTTCGGGTCAGTTGCACCCCATAGACCCCCGCCACCTCGATCACCATCTGGGCATTCACCGCAGCGGTGCCCAGCAGATCAACCCCGGGGAGGGGAGTGGCCGCCACCAGCCCTCCACCGATCCAGCTATAGCGATCGACGATGCGGCCGGCCTCCTGGCGACGTTGACGATCGAGCAAGTCCCGGCCGGCTTCACCCAGATGGCGGCACTGAAGCAGGATGTTGTCGGCCAGGAGTTCCTCGCCATCGGCATGGAGCACGACGGCGAGGCGTCGCAAGACGCGGTCCACTTCGGCCGGCGGTTGCCAGGGGGAGCGTCCAGGTCTCGGCACAGACTGGGGGGCTGCACTCGCGGATACCACGTCGTCTTTGCTGAGGAGATCGCCGCAACGCCGATGCAGCAGGGCGAGCAGGCGCCGTTCCTCCTCCTCTCCCCGCAGGTCGCATTTGTTCAGCACCAGCAGCAGCCGTTTGCCCAGTCCGGCCAGATGGCGGGTCACCTCCAGCTCCGCCGCTCTGAGGTCGCCATCCACCACCACCAGCATCAGATCGGCTCGACTGGCCTCTCGGCGGGCTTCCTGCTCCCGTTCGCGGCCATCGCGACCACTTTCGAGAATGCCGGGGGTGTCGATGAGTTTCAGGCCGCGCTCGAGGCCCTTGAGGCGCAGCCGATAACTGCGGGTTTCGCTGGTGCTGCCCATGGCGGCGCCCACCTCCCCCACCATCTCCTGGAGCAGGGCGCGGATCAGGGAGGTTTTGCCGCTTGATCCGGTGCCGAACACCACCACGGTGAGATCGCCGCGTTTCAGTTCCTGCGCCACCCGCTCACGCTCCTGACGCAGGCCCTCGCGGGCCACCTCATCCTGAAGCTTCTCCAGCAGGCGGTCGATGCTCTCCAGGCTCTGTTCGGCGGCCTGGCGGCGATTGTCCGGCGCTGGCGGCGCTGCTGCGGTGCGACCCCGGCCGGCGCCACCCGCTCGGCCCGCTCCCTGGCGCCAGGCTTGCCACCAGGGCCAACCCAGCTGCCAGGCCAGGGCGGCGATCACACCGAATCCCAGCAGCAGCACCGGACCCACCAGCCAGGGCGGCAGCCAGTAGCTGAGATCCCACAGCAGGTTGCGAATCGCCTGCAGGACCATCCCCAGCACGATCAGGACCACCAGGGCGCCACCCGCCCAGACGATCCATCGCTTCTGCCCTTTCATCGCTGACCAGCGCTGCCCCTGCCGGCGGCGCGCATGATGTCGCCCCAAAGGGAGGCGGCCAGGGCGCTGGAGCTGGCGGTGGGGCTGTTGTCGTCATTGCCGAGCCAGATGCCGAGAACCCAGTGCCGGCTTGGTTCGTAGCCGATGAACAGCAGATCCCGGCCATCGTTGGTGGTGCCGGTCTTGCCCCCCTCCAGGCCCCCCAGGGAGGCGGCGGAGCCGGTGCCACCGCGCACCACAGCCCGCAGCATCGCCTGCATGCGTCGCGCCACGTCTTTGCTGATGGCGCGACGGGCGCTGCTCACCTGCGCCGAGCCATCGCCGGTGAGGCTGCCGCAGCGTTTCAACGTGTCGGCGGAGCAGCTCTCCGCATCCAGCAGCCTGCGAATCGTGGTGGGGGGGTGCCAGAGCCCATCGTTGGCAACGGCGGCATAGGCTCCGGTCAGTTCGATCAGGCGCACCTCGCTCTGGCCGAGCGCCAGCCCGGGTACAGGATCGAGCGGCGTGTTGATCCCCAGGGCCCGAGCCTGGCGAACCACCTGCTCCAGCCCCACCCGCCGCGCCAGGCGCAGCGCCGCCGTGTTGCTGCTGGAGGCAAAGGCACTGGTGAGGCTGAGGCGACCATTGCAGCTGCTTTCAAAGCGTTGGCCGCCCCACTCCAGGGTGCTGCAATCGATGCCGTCGCCTGGCTTGATCCCCCGCTGCAGCGCCGCCAGGTAGGTCAACAGCTTGAAGGTGCTGCCGGGCTGACGCAGCGCCATGGTGGCCCGGTTGAACTGGCTCGAGCGGTAGTCCCTGCCGCCGGCGATGGCGAGCACACCGCCGTTGCGACTGTCGATCACCACCGCGGCGCCCTCGCCCACGCCCAGCCCTTGAGCCTGGTTGAGGAGCTCCTGCAGCTGCCGCTCCACCACCTGCTGAAGCACCGGGTCGAGGTGGGTTTCAATCAGAAAATTGCCTTCGGCGGCCACATCAGGTCCGACCAGGGCGCTGAGATCGCGCCGCACCTGATCGGTGTAGAAGGGAGCGGAGCGGCGCAACGATTCCTTGCTGCAGGCCGCCTTAGCCAGCTGGATCGGTTGGCGTCTTGCCAGACGGGCCTCCTCCAGGGAAAGGCGCCCGGCATCCGCCATCTTGTTGAGCACGCGGTTGCGCGCCTCCAGGGCTCGTTGCGGGTAGCGGCAGGGATCGTGGCCATTGGGCGATGGCAGCAGCCCCACAAGCAGCGCCGCTTCGGGCAGCGACAGCTTGGAGGCGGATTTGTTGAAGTAGACGCGGGAGGCATCCTCGAACCCCCAGCCCACGCCGAGATACACCCGGTTGAGGTAACTGAGCAGCAGCTCTCCCTTGCTGAAACGGCTTTCCAGCTGCAGGGCCACCAGCAGCTCCCGCCATTTCCGGCCCAGGGTGTCGCCCTGCCCGACCTGATCGGGATACAGGCTGCGTGCCAGCTGCTGGGTGAGGCTGCTGCCCCCTTCGATCAGGCGACCGCCGCTCAGATTGGTGGCGAATGCGCGCAGGGTGCCAATGGGATCCACACCCGGATGCCACCAGAAGCGATTGTCTTCTGAGCTCAGCAGGGCATCGACCAGCGCAGGAGAGAACGCTGAAATCGTCTTCAACTCCCGGTGGCGGCTGGAATCCACCGATTCGAGGGGTTTGTTCAGGCGGTCGTAGATGGCGATCGGTCCCTGCACCGTGGCCAGGCGTCCGCGGATCGGCACATCGAGCACGGCGATGAGCATCAGCGCCGCCGTGGCCCCAAGGCCCGTCAACAGCCCGAACCCCAGCAGCCGTTCCAGCCTGCGCCGGCCCTGTTCGGCTGGATTGAGAAAACGCAGGCAGGGGGCTCCCGGTTCACTGGCAGGAGCGAGGCTGATCCGATCGCCATCGCGCAGCTCCAGTTCCTGCACCCGTCGCCCCCGCCACCAGAGCCCGTTGGTGGAGTTGAGATCCTCCAGGACCCAGCGGCGGCCACGTCGACGCAGCAGCGCGTGCTGCCGGCTGACCGCAGGATGGTCGAGGCTCAGTTCCATTCCCTCCTCACGCCCGAGGCGGTAGGCCTCGCCATGGAGGGGGATCGACTGCGAGGGCTGACCGGCCTGATCGATGCAGAGCCGTGCCACCGAGGGGGGGCCTGGCGTAGGCGGCTCAGGTGCCGTTGGGGTCACGGCGTCGGCTGAGGGCGTCGATGGCGAAGCAGGCGACGGCAAGGTTGATGGCGAGATCAGCTCCATTGAAGATGGGAAACGGGATCGGCACCAGTTCCAGAAAATCGGTCACATGGCCGAGCCGCCAGCGATCGATTCCGTTGCCCACCGTTCCGCCCAGCAGAAAGGCGAGGGCCAGCCCTTGCCACAGCCCAAGCCTGGGAGCACGCCACAACCAGACCAACAGGACCAACGCCACCACCAGGCTGAGCAGGGCGAGCAGCCCTGTGGCATCCGTGAAGAGGCTGAAGGCGGCGCCGCTGTTGCGGACCCAGCGCAGCTGCACCAGGCCGGGGATCAGCGGGGCCACGACACCCGGGAGCAGATGGTGCCGCACCCAGGCCTTGCTGCCTTGGTCGAGGAGCACCAGGAGAGTGGCAAGGCCGAGGAGCGCTGTCCTCGAAAGGCCCCGCCTGCTGGAGGGGAGGGTGGGCATCGATGGGGGCCGGCGCTGCGTCATCAATCAATGATCAGCAGGCGCCGGAGCGGCAGGGCCAACACCCCGGCGGCAATGCAGAGAGCGATCTGGGCTGGGAACGGACCGATGCCGTAGCTGAACAGCAATGTGGGCAGTGGTTCGCTCCAGCGTCCGAACAGGCTGCCCAGCAGCAGATTGAGCAGACCGCAGAGTTGAATCGTGAGCAGCCCGGCGATCGCGGCCAGGCTGAGACGCGCCAGATCGTTCATGCCCCGTTGCTGGGCCAGGCGCCCGCAGAGCCAGGCGGCCGGAACAAAGCCGGCCAGATAGCCGAAGCCGGGATTGAGCAGATACCCGAGGCCACCGCCGTCATGGAAGACGGGCAGGTCCACAAGGCCGATGGTGAGATAGGCCATGGCCGCCATCACGCCGGCGCGGGGGCCGCAGACCAGGGCCGTGAGCAACAGGGCCGGCACCTGCCAGGTGCTCGGCAGCGGCAGCACCTGGGGAGGCAGCACGGGAAGCACAACGGCAGCGGGCATGAGGCTGCCCACCAGAATCAGCATCAGGCCGGCGACGGCGCCGCTCCAGGTGGCCAGAGCCCGCACGGGCATCACTCAACTGGCCACCATCCTGCTGTAGGACGCATCCATTGCCCAGGGATCATGAACCCAGTCATCGGCGATCGCGTCCAGCTCCGACGCCCTTTGCCCTATTTGAAAACCGCTGATCCGATGCCCATGCTCAGGCCGGCTGATCTTGTGACCACCGAGGAACCGGGAGAACTGGTCGGTCTGCGGCCGCTGAACACCGCCGTGGTGCGCTTTCGTCGCGGCACGTTTCTGATTCCCCTCGACCAGTTGCAGCGGATCTCCGAGGCCGGTGCATCCGCTGGCCCTGCCTCTTAACGGCTGCGCTGAGTCCTTTGGCTCCACTCTGATGCCAGAGAGTCGATCACGGCGCCGCGTCCACAGAGGCTGAGCAGGGGGCGATCAAGGTGACGTTCGGCGGCCCTGCGCAGCTGCTCGGGTTCGAGTGTGGCCAGGCGCTCCAGGCTGGTGTGGTCGTAATCATCGGCCAGTCCGAGGGCCCTGAGCTGGGCGCGACGCTCGGCCCGTTGGCCTGAGGTCTGGGTGGCATGGGCGATCTGACCGCGGATCTTGGCTGCGGCCAGCGTCATGTCCTGGGTCGTGAGCGGCCGCTGGGCCAGCTCATCCCATGCCTCCTGCAGCAAGCGCAGACTCAGCGCCGCCCGCTCCGCACTGCTGCTGGCATGCAGCACAAAGGGAGCGGCACCGGCGCGGGCTGGATGGTGAATGCCCACGTCGTAAGCGACGCCATGCTCCTCCCGCAGTCGACGGAACAACACGCTGGTCATGCCGACCCCGAGGTGCGCCTGCAGCATGCGCAGGGCCAGGTCATCGGCATGGCCATGGGGCAGGGTCGGCTGGCCGAGCATGATCACCACCTGTTCGGTGTCGAGCGGTTGGAGGCCAACCCGTGCCGATCGGTCGGTCTTTGCCATGGGTGGCAAGCCGGTTGCGCCTGAGCAGTCGCGGTCGGTGGCCGGTTCGCTGAACCCCTGGAAGGCCTGCATCTCCGTGAGCAGACCGTCAGGAATCGTGCCGGAGAGGGCGAGGATGCCCTGGCGGCGGGCCAACTGCCCGGCCAGGGGACGCAGGATCTCCGCATTCAGCGTCTCCAGTTCGGCGGCGATTCCCAGCGGGTCGTGCCCATAGGGACCGTCTCCATAGGCCAGTTGTCTCCAGCCGTCATGGGCCCGGTGGAAGGGATCCTCCTGTTGGCGCTGGAGGGCCTGCAGGCTGAGATCCCGTTCCAGCTCCACCTGCTCCTCGGCCAGATGGGGATCGGCGAGCATCCACCCCAGCAGGGGCAGCAGCCGCCTGGCATCACGGTCCTGGCATTTGAGGCTGATCAGGATGCCGTCTTCATGGGTGTCGCACCGCAGGCCAGCGCCGCAGCCCTCCACCAGGTCGGCGACCTGGAGATGGTCGTAGGGGCCGCAGCCTCGGGTGAGGCTGGATCCCAGCAGTTGATGGGCGCCACGCTGTCCGAGCGGATCACTGCCGCTTCCCCTCCGCAGCCAGAGCTTGGCGGCGATCACACCGGGTGTGCTGATCGCATCCACAATCCATTCCGGTGTCGCCATCACGCGGGATCCGCAGGGAGGGCGATCAAGGTGCTGGCCAGTTCCGGTTGCAGCGCCGGAACAATCCGCTCCCGCAGGCTGGGGCCGTCCCAGGCCTCCATCTGCAGCAGGGGATCCAGGAGGGCCTGGGGACCTCGCCAGAGGGTCTGGGCGCCGGCGATGGCCGCCACCGACCCCGGAGCTTCGAGGCTGAAGCGCAGTCCGTTGCCCACCAGGTGTCGGGCCCGATCGAGCTCCTGGCGTTCGATCGGTGCGTCGACCATCGCTTTCAGCACGGCGCACACCTCCGCTTCCACCCGCGTCACCAGATCCGCAGGGCAGCAGGCTTCCAGCATCACCAGGCTTCCCTGCTCGAGGCTGGTCAGGTCCATGTCGATCGATTCCACGATCTGCAGCTCTTCCCTCAGGCGCTGCACCAGGCGACTGCGGCGTCCTTCCGCCAGCACCGTGGTGGCCAGATCGAAGCCCATGAGGGTGGTCTGCTCCCGGGCGGGCGGTGCCGGCCAGGCCATCAGCAGCCGCGCTGCTTCCAGTCGGGGCACCCGTTGTTCCTGCCGACCGGGGCGGAAGTGGAGCATGGGTTCGCTGGGGCCAGGGGTGCCGTCGCCCTTGCTGTCGAGCCCGGCCAGCGCACTCGATTGCAGCCAGTGCTCCCAGCCGGCTGGGATCGCTCCGGCCATGGCCAGGCAGCACTGGGGACCCTGGTAGCGACGGCGGTGGAACTGCCGCATCGCCTCGGGATCACTGGCCTGCAGGCTGCTCTCCCAGCCGAGGATCGGTCGTCCATAGGCCTGGTCGGGGCAGCAGGCTGAGAGGAGTTGCTGGATCACCTGTTCATCCGGTTGATCGCGGTACTGGGCGATCTCCTCGAGCACCACATCCCGCTCCATGGCGAAGGCCTCCGCCTGCAGGGCCGGTTGCAGCACCAGATCGAGCAGCAGCTCCAGTCCCTCCGCCGCTGCATCGGGCGGCACCAGGGCATGAAAGTGCACGTCATCAAAACCGGTGGCGGCATTGCTGCTGCCGCCGAGGGCTTCAATCCGCAGGTCGAACTCCCCGGCGCCGAGCCGGTCGCTGCCTTTGAACACCATGTGCTCGAGGAAGTGGGCCAGCCCTTCCTCTCCGTTCCCTTCGCTGGCGCTACCGGCCCGGCACCAGAAATCCAGACAGGTGAGCGGGCTCTCCGGCATGGGGGCGAGCACACAGCGACTGCCGTTGGCCAGGGTCTGATGCAACAGCTCAGGGCCGGGGGTGGGGTGGCTCAGGATCCCGTGGCAAAGTCCCATTCTGTGCTCTTTCGCACCTGTGTCGACGACCGTCACCGCTCCCGACCGGCCCATGCATCCCTTGATGGATGCCCTGGCGGATCGGATCCGGGAGTGCCGCTCCCAGCTGCCGGCGCTGGACGATCTGGCGGTGGATCCCTCCCTGGAGGAGATCAGCGCGAGCCTCGATGGCGAAGCGCTGTTCATTCGCAACGAGCTGCATCGCTGCAGGGGCCTGCGCAAGCTCCATCTGGAAACGGCCCGACTGGGGCTTGGCCTGCAGATCCTTCATTGCGTGTTTTTTCCGGATCCGCGTTTTGATCTGCCTGTTTTCGGCGCTGATCTGGTCGCCAGTCCGGCCGGCATCTCCGCCGCGATCGTCGATCTCTCCCCGGTGACAGACCGCTTGCCCGATGCGGTGCGGAGTCCGCTGGAGGATCTGGTGTTGCCGCCGTTCCAGCAGGTGCGCGAGTTGCCGCCCTGGGGCACGATCTTCTCCCCGTACGTGCGCTTCATCCGCCCGGTTGATCGGGAGGAGGAGGGGTGGTTTGTGGATCTGGTGGGGTCCTACCTGGCGATTCTTGCGGCCGCCATCGACCAGGCCGAGCCCGATCCGCCTCAGGCAGTTCCTACCATCGCCCGATATCAGGGTCAGCTCTCCTATTGCCTCCAACAGAAACGCAACGACAAGACGCGACGGGTTCTGGAAAAGGCGTTCAGTCCGGAGTGGGCGGACCGCTACATCGAGGACCTGCTCTTCGACAATCCGCCGCAGCCTTGAACACCCGTTCTCGCCTCGCCTGGCTCGTGGGGGGGCTGGGTCTGCTGGTGGTGATCCTGTTGGTGGCGATCCTGCGTCGCCCTTCCGCCCCCACCAGGCCGGTGGCTCCCTCAGCTGAAGCGGTCCGCCCACCGGAAGCCGTTGCGGCCCTTGGTCAGCTGGAGCCCGCTGGTGATGTGCGGCGCCTGGCCGCTCCGGTGAGTGGCTTCGGCGGCACGCCTCGGGTGGCCGAACTGTTGGTGCAGGAGGGCGATCCTGTGGCTCAAGGCGATGTGCTCGCCCGCTTCGACAGCCGCCCCCAGATCCTGGCGGACCTTGCGGCGGTGAGGGAGAAGCTGCGCACCCTCGACATTCAAATCCGTATGGGCAAGCGGGAAGTGTCCCGTTACGCCGCTGCTGCCCGGGAAGGAGCCGCCGCGCTTGTGCTGCTGGAAGACAAGCAGGATGAGCTGGTGCGCCTCGAGGGTGAGCGGCGTGAAGCTCTTGCTCGGGAGCGCAAGTTGAAGGCCGATCTGGCCGACTCCGAGCTGCGCTCACCGATCGATGGTGTGGTGCTGAAGCTGCACACCCGCGTTGGTGAACGGTCCAGTGCCGATGGTGTGCTCGAGGTGGGTGCCAGCCAGCAGATGGAGGCCCTGATCGAGGTGTACGAATCGGATGTCAATCGCATCCGCCTCGGTCAGCCCGTTGCCCTGGTGAGCGAGAACGGTGGCTTCAGCGGTCGCCTCAGTGGTGAAGTGGTGCGGATCAGCCCCCAGGTGCGCCAACGGCGGGTTCTCTCCACCGATCCCACCGGGGATGCCGATGCGCGCATCGTGGAAGTGCGCGTGCGGCTTTCGCCTGAATCAGCGGCCAAGGTGAGCCGGTTGGCTGGGATGAAGGTGATCGCCCGCTTCCAGAATCCGTGACGAGGGGGCGTTGATGGGCCGGTTCTGGTGGTGGCGTCGGATTCCCCTGGCGTCGCTGATGTTGGTGCGCCAACCGGTGAGGCTTCTGGTGGCCCTGGCGGGCATCAGCTTCGCCGGCATTCTGATGTTCATGCAGCTCGGCTTTCGGGATGGGTTGTTTGATGCCAGCGTCACCGTGCATCGTCGCTTTGACGCTGACCTGGTGTTGATCAGTCCCCGCTCCACCAGCTCGGTGCGAATGGCGGGGTTTCCGCGGCGGCGGCTGATCCAGGTGATGGCTGATCCGGCCGTGGAAGGCATCACCCCGGTGCACTGGAGTCTGATGTTGTGGCGTAATCCGGAAACGCTTCAGACCCGCTCCATCCTGGCGCTGGGGTTTGATCCGGGCGATCCTTTCTTCACCGATCAGGACCTGCCCGCCAAGGCTCGTCTTCTCTCGCAGAAGGGTCGGGTGCTCTTTGACGAACGCTCCCGGCCTGAATTCGGCCCCGTCGCCGAATGGTTCCGCGACGGGCGAACCGTGGAGAGCGAGATCAGTGGCAACCGGGTGCGGGTGGCCGGTCTGGTGGCGCTCGGCACCAGCTTCGGGGCCGACGGCAACCTGCTCACCAGCTCCGAGACCTTCCTCGATCTCATGCCCAACACTCCGCCGGGGAGCATCGAGCTCGGCCTGATCCGGTTGAAGCCCGGCGCGGATCCGGCCCTGGTGCAGCAGCGACTTCAGGCCCTCTTGCCTCAGGACGTGCGCGTGCTCACAAAGCAGGGATTCATCGATTTCGAGCAGAACTACTGGCGCAGCAGCACCTCGATCGGATTCATCTTCACCCTCGGCGCTGCCATGGGCTTCGTGGTGGGCTGCGTGATTGTGTATCAGGTGCTCTACACCGATGTGAGCGACCATCTGCCCGAGTACGCCACCCTGATGGCGATGGGGTATCGCCTCTCCTCATTGCTGGGTGTGGTGGTGCGGGAGGGGCTGCTGCTGGCGATGTTCGGTTATGTGCCGGCTTACCTCGCCGGTCAGGGCCTGTATTGGTTCGTGCGCCAGGCCACCCGGCTGCCCGTGGGGATGGACTTCTCCCGTGCCATCACCGTGTTCAGCATGATTCTGGTGATGTGCATGGTGTCCGCCTGTCTCGCCATGCGTCGCCTGATCGATGCCGATCCCGCCGAGATCTTCTGACGCGATGACCAGGCCCCTGTCTCCCTTGGCGTTCAGCCCATCGGCTGGTTCCCCCACGGTCGACATCGAGGGCCTGAGCCACTGGTATGGCCGTCGCGACATGCGCCGTCAGGTGCTCCAGCAGGTGTTCTTGCGCATCGAGCCCGGCGAGGTGGTGCTGCTCACCGGACCATCCGGATGCGGCAAAACCACCCTGCTCACCCTCATCGGGGCGCTGCGTCAGGTGCAGGAGGGCGATCTGCGCGTGTTCGGCGAGCAACTGCGCGGCGCAGGTCGGGGCGCCAGGCAGCGCCTGCGACGCCGGATCGGCATGATCTTTCAGGGTCACAACCTGCTGCGTTGCCTTTCGGCGGAACAGAACGTGCAGATGGGCGCCGACCTTCTGCCCAACCTCTCCTATGCCGCCCGCCGCGGTCAGGCGCGGGAATGGTTGCGGGCGGTGGGCCTGGAGGATCACATGAACAAGCGCCCCCACGATCTCTCCGGTGGTCAGAAGCAGCGCGTCGCCATTGCCCGGGCGCTGGCGGCCCAGCCCCAGTTGCTTCTGGCTGATGAGCCCACGGCGGCGCTCGACAGCACCACCGGCCGCGAAGTGGTGGAGCTCTTGCGTCGGCTTGCCCGGGAACAGGCCTGTTCGGTGCTCATGGTCACCCATGACCCCCGCATCCTTGATTTGGCCGATCGGCTGGTGCGCATGGAAGACGGCCGCCTCTATGCGGCGGAAGGGTAGGTTGGTGGCAGTTCTCGACGATCCATTCTTCGAACCGCATGGCCAAGCGCAGAAATCTCAAGAAGGAAAAGCAGGAGCGCAATCGCGCCTACGCCCGCAAGTTCAAGAAGCGCAAGCTCCGTAACGACGGCCGCGGTGAAGGTGCTGGCAATGGGGTGACCGGGACGGCTAACAATGGTGGCGCCGCCGATTGATCCGCGGTCGCAAGACTCTGTTTGGGGGCCTCGGCCCCCTTTTTTCATGTCTTTAGGCTGAGACAACCCCTGCCGATTCCGTGCGGATGTTTGCCAGCATCGTCATCCCCACCTACAACCGGCGGCCGATCCTTGAGAAGTGTCTGAACGCCCTGGAGCAGCAGCAAGCCGGTCCACTGCTGCAGGGGTATGAGGTGGTCGTCGTCGACGATGGCTCCACCGATGGCACACCCGACTGGCTGCGCGACAACAGCCACCGCTTTCCCCATGTGCGACTCGTTGAGCAGGCCCATGGCGGACCCGCTGAGGGGCGGAACCGCGGCGTCGATCAGGCCCGAGGCGATGTGATCGTGTTCATCGACAGTGATCTGGTCGTGACATCAGGATTCCTGGCCTCCCACGCCGCCGCCTTAGAGAGCACCTGGCGGCAACGGGGTGATCGACTCTGTTTCACCTATGGCGCCGTGATCAACACGGCCAATTTCGCCGATCCCACCTCGGAACGTCACAAGCTGCGTGACCTCTCCTGGGCCTATTTCGCCACCGGCAATGTGGCGATTGATCGGGAGGTGCTGGAACGCTCCGGTCTGTTTGACACCGGCTTTCGTCTCTATGGCTGGGAAGACCTCGAGCTGGGTGAGCGCCTTCGTCAGATGGGCGTCGTCTTGGTCAAGTGTCCGGAGGCTGTGGGATATCACTGGCATCCCGCCTTTCGCCTGCAGCAGATTCCCGATCTGGTGCGGGTGGAGCGGGAACGGGCCCGGATGGGACTGGTGTTTTATCGCAAGCACCCCAGCCGTCGGGTACGTTTCATCATTCAGTTCACCTGGCTGCATCGGTTGCTCTGGGAGCTGCTCACCCTGGGAGGGCTGCTGAATGAACGCAGTCTGCGGCCGATTCTTGCCTGGTTGATTCGCCGCGGTCGTCCCGATCTGGCTCTGGAGTTGCTGCGGTTGCCGCTCAATCGGATCGGTGTGCGGGCGATGGCGCGGGAAGCGCGGCAGCAGGGCATCGCCTGAGCGGCAACGGTCGCTTTGATAAGTTCAATGGGTTCATTCATTCCGCACACCTGTCTGTTTCGGGTGCTGGTCCCAGACCATCCCTGACAGGTGGAGGCGAACCCGAAACCCAAACACCATGGCTGTTGTCACTCTCGCCGAGATGATGGAGGCTGGCGCCCACTTCGGGCACCAGACGCGTCGTTGGAA
The DNA here is from genome assembly GCF_014279595.1 of Synechococcus sp. RS9909. NCBI lineage: Bacteria > Bacillati > Cyanobacteriota > Cyanophyceae > Synechococcales > Synechococcaceae > Synechococcus > Synechococcus sp. RS9909. Next base: position 1,534,070 of record NZ_CP047943.1, on the reverse strand, counting down.
CCCCAAGATGTCGCGCTACATCTATTGCGCGCGCAACGGGGTTCATATCATTGACCTCGTGCAGACCGCCGTCTGCATGAACAATGCCTACAAGTGGGTCCGCTCGGCGGCCCGCAGCGGCAAGCGTTTCCTGTTTGTTGGCACCAAAAAGCAGGCCTCGGAAGTGGTGGCCCTGGAGGCCAGCCGCTGTGGCGCGTCTTACGTGAACCAGCGCTGGTTGGGCGGCATGCTCACCAACTGGACCACCATGAAGGCCCGCATCGATCGCCTCAAGGATCTGGAGCGGATGGAATCCAGTGGTGCCATCGCCATGCGTCCGAAGAAGGAAGCCGCTGTGCTGCGGCGCGAACTCGATCGTCTGCAGAAATATCTGGGCGGTCTGAAGAACATGCGTCGTCTTCCCGACGTGGTGATCCTGGTGGATCAGCGCCGTGAAACCAATGCGGTGCTGGAGGCGCGCAAGCTCGATATCCCCCTGGTTTCCATGCTGGACACCAACTGCGATCCCGATCTCTGCGAAGTGCCGATTCCCTGCAACGACGATGCCGTGCGCTCGGTGCAGCTTGTGCTGAGTCGCCTCGCTGATGCGATCAATGAAGGTCGCCACGGCGCCAATGATCAGCGTGGTGCCGACGACGCCCAGGGCTGAGTCGCCTGAACCGCTAAGTTCACGCCGCCGATGCGCTGTTGCGGATCGGCGGTTCGTCACAGTTTCGTCCCACCTTTTTCTTCTCTCCGATGGCTGCCGTTTCTGCCAAGCTTGTCAAGGACCTGCGCGATAAGACCGGCGCAGGAATGATGGACTGCAAGAAAGCCCTGGCGGAGACCGAGGGCGACATGACCAAGGCGGTCGAGTGGTTGCGCCAGAAGGGCATCGCCAGTGCCGAGAAGAAATCCGGTCGCACCGCTGCTGAAGGCGCCATCGGCAGCTACATCCACACCGGAGCGCGGGTGGGTGTGCTGCTCGAACTCAACTGTGAGACCGACTTTGTCGCCCGTGGCGATGTGTTCCAGGGGCTGCTGCGCGACGTGGCCATGCAGATTGCGGCCTGCCCGAGTGTGGAGTACGTGAGCACCGACCACATCCCCCAGGATGTGGTGGATCGCGAGAAGGCGATTGAAATGGGCCGCGATGATCTCGACGGCAAGCCCGAGGCCATGAAGGCCAAGATTGTGGAGGGTCGCATCGGCAAGCGCTTGAAGGAGATGGCCCTGTTGGATCAACCCTTCATTCGCGACAGCTCCCTCACCGTGGCGGAGTTGGTGAAGCAGGTGGCTGGCAAGATCGGCGAAAACGTGCAGGTGCGTCGCTTCACCCGTTACACCCTGGGTGAGGGAATCGAGGTGGAGCAGGTTGATTTCGCCACCGAAGTCGCCTCCATGACCGCGAGTTGAGTTGGTCGCCGCCCCAGAGCCTGCGTCCTTGCACGATTCACAGGTGCGCGATCCGAACGAACAACTCGCTCGCTTGAGCGCCTGGGGCCAATCCCTGGCCCCGGCGCTCTACAGGGATCAGGCCCTTTATCTGCAATTGCTGCGCGAGCAGCTTCCTTCCGCCGTTCGCACCGTGCTCTCGGCACTCCTGACCGCTGATCAGGGAGCGCGTCTGGATCTGCTCGATGCAATGGCTCGCCAGGCGTTTCAGGCGAAGGTTGATGCGCTGGTGCAGCGCTGCTGCTCCCTGCTCACGGTGGAGCAGCTCATGGAGCTGTCGCGTCAGATCGAGCGCGAGCACCTGGTGAGGCGACTGCAGGCTCAGAGGGCGTTGCTCGAGGATCGACCCGCCACCGATGAGGCGCCAGGGGGCGGAGAGTCGTCCGCTTCGGTTGCTTTGAGCCTCACACCACCGATCGATCAGCCGGAGCTGCTGCAGGGATTGCTGCCGCCCACTCCGGAGTTACCAGCGCCCCAGGCTGCGGCATCCTCCGACGCCGCAGACGATGACGACGACGGATCGGCTCCCGAGTCGGACGATCTCGCCACCCTGAGGTCGTTGTTTGCCATGGCCGGTCAGGTGATGGCCAGTGGTGCCGCAGTGTCCGATGCCGGCAATGAGGCTGAACAGGAGGAATCAACCACCGATGCAGATTGGCTTGACGCCGATTCGAATCGCCTCCTGCCGAGCCTGCCGCTGGATCTGCTGCATTGGATGGATGGCCAGGATCAGGCGCTGATGCGCCGGCTTCGCAATCTCTCCCATGCCATCAATGTGGAGTTGATGCGGGCGCAGCTGATGCACAGCCTGTTGCCGATCAGCCTGCTCGATGCCGCTCTCGCCGGCCAGCTCGAGACCTTGCCATCCGTGTCCAATCTGCTGCGGCTTCGTGTGCCTTTACCCACGGCTCCAGCCGGCCATTGGGTCGACCTGACCGGTGTGCTGCTGCGCACCGCCGACCTGGAGTTTGATCGGATCGATCTGCGTCGCTGTCGTTCCCGGCTGCACCAACGGCGCCGTCAACTGCTCACAATGGTGCGACAACAACGCCACTGGCAGCGGCGTGCAACGACCCGGCAGGTGCAACAACAGTGGTGGCCCAGCCCTTCCAATCCTCCGCGGGATCAGAGCTGACGCCCGGGGCGGCAGGTCTGGGTCTCGCCGCTAAAGATCTGGCTGTGCTGCGGGCCTGGTTGCAGCCACTGCAGACCGCACTGGGTCTCGAGGCTGAACGGGGTTGTCCTGATCTGCAGGGCCGCCAGGAGCGCTTCCACGCCTTTCTGAGCCGGCAACTGCAGACACCGCCTCCCTGTCCCCTGCCCGCCGACAGCCAGCAGCGTCTGGCTCAGATGGCGGCGTCTTTCGCTGGCTATCCGCAGCTGAATGAGGCGGCGCGGCGTCGTTTGGTGACCAGCACGCGGCAGTGGTTGCATGATCTGCGCCAACGGCTGGAGCCCAGCGCACCGATGGCGCCGCCGCGGCTGCGCTTCGACGCGCCCGTCGCTCAGGCGGCGCGAACACAGCTGCCTTCCTCGAGCCGCCAGGGCGGCCAGCCGACCCTGGACACGCCCCTGGGGAAGGTGAAGGGGGTTGGGCCAAAACTGGCGGAGCGCCTGGCCGCGCTCGGTCTGCTGCTGGTGCGCGACCTGCTCCTGTATTACCCCCGCGATTACGTCGACTATTCCGCCTTGCGCCGGATTGAGGCCCTGCAGGCCGGAGAGACCGCCACCATCGTCGCCAGCGTGCGCCGGTGCCATGGCTTCACCAGTCCGCGCAATCCCAATCTCTCCATTCTGGAGCTGCAATTGCAGGATCCCACCGGCCGTTTGAAGGTCACGCGCTTTCTGGCCGGACGACGCTTCAGTTCTCCAGCGGCCTTGCACAGCCAGACCCGCCAATACCCTGCCGGAGCCACGGTTGCCGTCAGCGGTCTGGTGAAAGCGGGCCCCTATGGACTCAGTTTTCAGGATCCCCTGATCGAGGTGATGGAGAGCGCCCAGGCGCCGCTGCGGTCGCGCCAGATCGGACGGCTGCTGCCGGTGTACCCGCTGACGGAAGGGTTGACCGCCGACCGTCTGCGTCGCACGGTTGACGCCGTTCTGCCCCTGGGACGGCTCTGGCCCGAGCCGTTGACGGTCCAGCAACGTCAGCGGCTCGGTTTGCTGACCCGCTCGCAAGCGCTGCAGGCGATTCATCAGCCACCCGACCGCGACAGCCTCCAGCAGGCCCGGCGTCGCCTGGTGTTTGATGAGTTCCTCCTGCTTCAGCTGGGCTTGATGCTGCGCCGGGCAGCCTTGCGCCAGCGTCAGGCGCCAGCCCTGCGCGCATTGGGGGCCCGTGATGGCCTGGTGGGGCGTTTCCTTGACGAGCTTCCCTTTCGGTTCACGGCGGCCCAGGAGCGTGTACTGGCGGAGATTGAACTTGATCTGGCCCGGCCGGAACCGATGGCACGGCTGGTGCAGGGTGACGTGGGCAGTGGCAAGACCGTGGTGGCGATCGCAGCCCTGCTCAAAGCCGTGGAGGCGGGTTGGCAGGGCGCCTTCATGGCCCCCACCGAGGTGCTGGCGGAGCAGCACTACCGCAGCCTCTGTCGCTGGTTGATTCCTTTGAATGTGTCGGTGGAGCTGCTGACCGGTGCCACGCCTCGGCCGGTGCGGCGACGCCTGCTCACGGATCTGGCGAATGGCCAGTTGAACGTGCTGGTGGGCACCCATGCCCTGATTGAAGACCCGGTTGATTTCTCAAGGCTCGGCCTGGTGGTGGTGGATGAGCAGCATCGCTTCGGCGTGAAACAGCGCAACCGCCTGCTTGGCAAAGGATTGCAGCCCCATCTGCTCACGATGACGGCCACGCCGATCCCCCGCACTCTGGCCCTGTCGCTCCATGGCGATCTTGATGTGAGTCAGATCGATGAGCTGCCGCCGGGTCGGACGCCGATCAAGACCCGGCTGCTCACCGCATCAGCCCGGGATGAGGCCTATGCCCTGATCCGTGAGGAGGTCGCACGTGGCCAGCGCGCCTATGTGGTGCTGCCGTTGGTGGAGGACTCAGAAAAACTGGATCTTCGTTCAGCGGTGGAGGTCCATCGCCAGCTCTGCGATGAGGTGTTCCCCGAGTTCGAGGTGGGGTTGTTGCATGGTCGCCTCAGCAGTGCGGAGAAGCAGGCGGTGATCCATGCCTTTGCGGAAGGGAGGGCGCAGGTGCTGGTGTCCACCACCGTGGTGGAGGTGGGGGTGGATGTGCCGGAGGCCAGCGTGATGGTGATCGACCACGCCGATCGCTTTGGCCTGGCGCAGCTGCATCAGTTGCGCGGTCGTGTCGGTCGGGGGGCGGCCGCCTCCCATTGCCTGCTGATCAACGACAGCCGCAATGTGCTGGCGAAGCAGCGGCTGGAGGTGCTGGTGCGCTCCAACGACGGCTTTGAAATCGCCGAGATGGATCTGCGTCTGCGCGGGCCCGGGCAGGTTCTCGGCACCCGCCAGTCGGGATTGCCCGATCTGGCCCTGGCCAGCCTGGCTGATGACGGCAGTGTGCTGGAAGAAGCGCGGGAAGAGGCCGCAGCGTTGATCAGCGCTGATCCCAGCCTGCAGAACCAGCCGATCCTGCGGCAACTCCTGGCGGATCAGCTTCAGCGAACCGCCGCTGCCGGGCAGTTGAATTGAAGGCCACCGTCTGGAATGCGACGGTGAGGTTCTCGACGCGCGAATCATGCCCAGGCCCTGGAGCAAGTGTGCAATCCATGAGTGCGGCGAACCCCTGGAGCCGCTCCCATCCGTTCTTCATTGCCTCCGCCCCCATCCCTATCAGCGCCTCGGTGCCCCTTATGGGGAGGGGGCCGATCCCTTTCGTTTGCGCCGGGGCGTGCGCGAGCGGCTGGTCCGGGCCGAGCAGCAGCTGCAGCAATGGGATGCCTCCTTGCGCCTGGCGATTTTTGATGCCTGGCGTCCGGTGGCGGTGCAGGCCTTCATGGTGGAGCATGCCGTGGCCGAGGAATGCCGGCGGCATGGCTTGCATCCCACCGGCGCCGATCAGCCGGTGTTGCGTCAGGAGCTTCGTCGCCGGGTGGGCCGTTTCTGGGCTCCTCCCAGCGCTGACCCAGCCACGCCACCCCCCCATAGCACCGGCGCTGCAGTGGATCTCACCCTGGCGGATCGCGACGGCAATCCCCTGGAGATGGGCGGGGCCATTGATGCGATCGATGCGGTGTCGGAGCCGGAGTTCTACGCCGCCGCTGCTGCTGCCGATCCTGTGTCGGAGGCTGCGCTCTGGCATCAGCGCCGCTGCCTGCTGGCGGACTGCCTGCACACCCAGGGGTTGGTCCGACACCCGAACGAGTGGTGGCATTTCAGTTTCGGTGATCAGCTCTGGGCCTGGCGCACGCAGGCGCCATCGGCCCGGTACGGCCGGGTGGATCAGGTGGGGGCCACCGCCGGATCACCGAGCAGGGTTGCCACCACCTGATCGCCGAGTTTCTCGACATGGTCGCCGAGGCTGCGCCGGCCACCGGCGTCGCGCCAGCTGATCAGCAGAGGTTCCAGGGTGGCCTCGAGTTGGTCGAGGGGCATCCGTTGCAGGAAGGGGCGGGCCAGGCGTTGCAGATTGGCGCTGCCGCCAAGCCAGAGCTGATACTGATTCACGCCGCTGCCCACCAGGGCCAGTTCCGCCATGTAGGGGCGAGCACACCCGTTCGGGCAGCCGGTCATCCGCACCAGGATCGGTTTGTTGATCGCCAGCTGTTCCAGCTGGGTGTTGAGCCGCTCGAGCACGTCGGGAAGAATGCGCTCCGATTCCGTGATCGCCAGTCCGCAGGTGGGCAGGGCCGGACAGGCGATCGCATGGCGGGCCAGCGGCGCGGGCGCGTCCGGCGTCTCGATGCCGAGATCGGCAAGGGCCTGGCGGATGCCGGCCCGCTGCGGGGTGCCGATGTTGCACAGCAGCAGATCCTGGTTGGGCGTCAGCCGGATCTCGAGCTGGTAGGTCTCCACGATCCGCCGCAGCCCGGCCTTGAGCTCTCCCTCCAGGCGACCGCACAACAGGGGAATGCCGACAAACCACATGCCGGGCCGGTGGCGGTGCCAGCCGAGGTAGTCGGTGAGCTTCGGCTTTGCCTCATGGCGCAGGGCGCCCAGCTCCCCATGGAAGTAGCGGGCCAGCAGCTCGTCGCGGAACCAGTCGATGCCCCGATCGTGAATCAGATACTTCATCCGCGCATGGCGCCGCAGGGTTCGATCACCGTGATCGCGTTGGAGGGCGAGGATCGCCTGCACGAGATCCAGAACCTGGTCGGCGGCCACATAGCCCAAGGGGTCGGCGATCCGGGCGAAGGTCTCCTCTTTGTTGTGGGTGCGGCCCATGCCCCCTCCCACGTACACATTGCAGCCTCGCAGGGCGCCAGAAGGTTCGCTGAAGGCCACCAGGCCGATGTCCTGGGTGAGCAGATCCACTGAATTGTCACCGGGAACGGTGACGGCCACCTTGAACTTGCGGGGTAGGTAGGTGTCGCCGTAAAGGGGCTCCTGTGGATCACCGGAAAACACAGCGCCATCGCGCTGGCGCTGCCGGGCCGCTTTGACGATGCGGCTCGGTTTGATCCGATAGCTGAGGTCGCCGTCAACCCAGAGGTCGAGATAGGAGCCTTCGGCTGTTTCGGGGCTGAGCAGATCGGCGATGTCGTCGGCGAGCTGCCGGGCTGCCGGATAGCCGTCTTTATCGAATGGGGCCGCCGGTGCCATCACATTGCGGTTGATGTCTCCGCAGGCCGCCAGGGTGGAGCCCATGTGGCGCACGATGGTGCCGATCACTTCCTTGAGGTCGGCTTTGGCCACCCCATGCATCTGAAAGGCCTGGCGGGTGGTGGCCCGCAGGCTGCCGTCTCCGAGGCGATTGGAAAGATCGTCGAGAGCTAGGAACAATGAGGCGGGGATTCGGCCGCCGGGGCTGCGCAGACGCAGCATCATCTGCCACTGCTTGTCTTTGCCCTTCTCGCGCCGATCGCGATCGTCCTGTTGATAGCTGCCGTGAAACTTGAGGATCTGGAGCGCATCCTCACTGAACTGGGGCCGATCGTTCGCCAGTTCCGTCAACAACGGTTCACGCAGGTAATCGCTGTCGATCTTGCGTTGTTCCGCCTTGGGCAGTGCCTGAGCACCGTCGCCGCTGCCGGAGCCCAGCGGACTCTGCGATGCATCGACGTCGAGCTGGCTCATGGGCACGCGAAATACACCCCTATGAAAGTAGCGAAACGGCTTCCAATACAGTCGGCCACTGGATGGACCGACGGGCGTGGCTTCAACCTTTCTGCTGGAGATCGGAACGGAGGAACTGCCGGCCGATTTTGCCCGCCTGGCTCTGCCCCAGCTCAAGGCGACGGTGACGGGCGACCTGAAGGAGTGGCGTCTGAACCATGGCGCGATTCAGGTCACCAGCACCCCCCGGCGCCTGGCTGTGATCGTGGAGAACCTGGTCGAGCGCCAGGAAGATCTGCGCGAAGACCGCAAGGGGCCGCCCGTCGCCCAGGCCTATGTCGATGGCCAGCCCGGTCCGGCTGCCCTTGGTTTCGCGCGCCGCTGCGGCGTCGACCCCTCAGCTCTGGAGGTTCGGGCCACACCCAAAGGCGACTGTGTGTTTGCCACGGTGTTGGTGGAGGGTCAGAGCACCCTGTCGCTGCTGCAGGAGCGCATTCCCGGCTGGGTGGATGCACTCCAGGGGCGTCGCTTCATGCGTTGGGGTTCGGGTGATCAGCGCTTCAGCCGTCCGGTGCGCTGGTTGGTGGCGCTCTTCGGTGAGGTCTGCGTGCCGGTGACCCTGGCGGCCAGCGATCCGGTGGTGCACAGCGGCCGTTCCAGCCGGGCCCACCGCCTGTTCGATCGGACGGTGGATCTTGCCGATGCGGAGGCCTACGGCGCTGCCCTGGCGGCGGCGGGCGTGGTGGTGGATCGCAACAAGCGGGCGGAGATCATCCGCACCGCCCTCAAGGAGCGTGCCGAGGTCCTGCAGGGCGTGGCTGATTGCCCGCCTGCTCTGTTCGAGGAGCTGGTGGATCTCGTCGAGGCTCCCCGGGTGCTCACCGGCTCGATTGCCGATCGCTATCTGGCCTTGCCGCCGGAGGTGATCATCACCGTGATGCAATCGCATCAACGCTATGTGCCCCTCCGCCGTCCAGGCGTGTGCATGGATCCGCTCGGCTTGAGCGCCCGCGAGGTGTTGTGCCCCGACTTCCTGTTGGTGAGCAATGGCCTGGCTTCGGCGGATGATCGGATTCGTGAAGGCAATCAACGGGTGTTGAGTGCTCGCCTGGCCGATGCGGAATTCTTTCTCAGCGTGGATCGCCGCCAGCCCAGCAGCGCGCGGAGAGAGGCGCTGCAGGCCGTGACCTTTGCTGAGGGGTTGGGCAGTTTGCGCGATCGCTCCGATCGGATCGAGCATCTCGCAGGTCAGCTGCTCGAGCGGCTCGAGTGTCCCCAGGCCACGCAGGAGGCGGCCCGTCGTGCCGCCCACCTCTGCAAACACGACCTGGTGAGTCAGATGGTGGGTGAGTTTCCGGAATTGCAGGGATTGATCGGAGGCAAATATCTCCTGGAGGAGGGGGAGTCCCGCGCCGTGGCGCTGGCGGTGGTCGAGCACTATCAACCCCGGGGAGCCGGCGATGCCTTGCCGTCCAGTGATGCCGGCGCCGTGGTGGCTCTGGCCGAGCGCCTCGAACTGCTCCTGAGCATTTTTGCCAAAGGTGAGCGACCCAGCGGTTCCTCCGATCCCTATGCCCTGCGCCGCGCTGGGAACGGCATCCTTCAGATCCTCTGGGAACGGGGCTGGCGTCTCGACCTGCTCGAGCTCCTGAAGGGCGCCGCCGGGCGTTGGCAGGAGCTGCTGCCGGCTTTCGCTGTCGACACCGATGTCCTGGTGAGGGATCTGGTGCTCCTGTTGCGTCAGCGCATCCATTCCCAGCTGGAAGACGACGGCCATGCCCCCGACCTGGTGCAGGCCGTGGCAGGGGATGCGGTCAGCGATGAACGCCTTCTCTGCGATCCGATCGATGTATTGGATCGAATCCGCCTCCTCTCCCAGCTGCGTCAGCAGAACCGACTGGTGGCCGTTCAGGCGGTGGTGCAGCGGGCCGCCCGCCTGGCGGAGAAGGGCGATCTGGCTCGCGGCGTGCTCGATGCCGCCGACACCGTGGATCCGAAACGGTTTGCCTCACCGAGTGAGCAGGCGATGTATGGCGTGGTGCAGCGTCTAAAGCCTCTGGCCCAAGCCCGCAACTATCAGGCGCTTGCCCATGCTCTGGTGGAGGCCACGCCCACCCTGGAAGCGTTCTTTGATGGCGATCAAAGTGTGATGGTGATGGCCGACGACCCAGAGCTGCGCCGCAATCGTCTCAATCTGCTCTCTGTGCTGCGCAATCAAGCCGGGGTGTTGGCCCAGTTCGAGCGGATCCAGGCCTGAGGCCTGGATCCAGGGATCGGATCTAGCGCACGGTTTCAGGCGATGGTGGCGGTTTCTTTGTGATCGCTGCTGTCGCTGGCCTGGGCCTGGGCCTTCGCCTTGATCGCTTCGGCCGCTTCCTGGGCGAGGAAATCGCCATCCGATCGTCCCACCGCTGAGGGAACCGGGTCGTAGTCGGAGGGGGCCAGGGCCTCGCCGCGCAGCAGGCTGCCCAGGGTGCGAAGGGTCAGCTTGATCTGTTGCCAGGGATTCATCATCACCACCCGCTTGTAGAGGTAGCTGTCGAAGGTCAGCTTCTGCACGTCGCGGTCATCGCACATTTCCACGAAGGCTTCGCGGGCAGCGTCATTGCGATAGAAAATGCGCTGCAGAATGTCGAGAACGGCGTAGGTGGCGCCATATTTGCGGTCCCAGCGCTTCAAATAGGTGGATTTGATCTCCTTTTCGGTGGGGATGCGGGCACCGTTGCCTGAGATTTCCACAATCGCCTCCGCGCACATGCGGCCGCTCTTGGCGGCGAAGTAGATCCCCTCACCAGAGCTCTTGGTCACATAGCCGGCCGCATCGCCAACCAGGGCCATCCGTCCCACCACCCGGCGGGGACGGGGATGTTCGGGGATCGGATGGGCTTCCACCTTGATCACTTCACCCTTGAAGAGGCGCTTGCTGGCTCGCTCCCGAATCCCTTTCTGCAGCCCTTTGATCAGCGACTGGTTCTGCTGCATGGTGCCGGTTCCGACCGCCACATGGTCGTACTTGGGAAACACCCAAGCATAGAAATCAGGGGACACATCGGTGCCCACATACATTTCGGCGAGATCCTCGTAATAGGCCATCTCTTCGGCAGGAAGCTTGATCCGCTCCTGAAAGGCGATCGCCACGTTGTAGTCGCCGGCGTCCATCGCTTTGGCGACACGGGAATTAGCACCGTCGGCACCAATGATCAGGTCCACCTCCAGACTTTTGATCTCCCCGGTGGGTCCACCACTGCTGTAGTCGGCGTAGTGGAGGGTGTAGGGGCCCTGGCGTTGATTGCCGGTGTCGATCTTCTGCACCAGACCATTCACCAGGGTGGTACCGAGCTCGGCGGCCCGGTTGCGCAGGAAGGCATCAAACACCTCACGCCGGCACATGCCGATGTAGGCGTTCTGGTCGTAACCGAGCGGATCGAGTTTGATGTCCACCTCTCGATTGGAGGGGGAGATCATTTTCATGTTCCGCACCTTGCGGTCGATGATGTGATCAGGAATCTCGAATTCATCCACCATGCACAACGGGATGGCCCCGCCGCAGGGTTTGGCATTGTCGAGTTTTCGCTCGAAGAGCCAGGTCTGGATGCCGGCTTTGGCGAGGATTTCTGCAGCACAGGATCCGGAAGGACCCCCACCGACGACGGCAACTCGAAGCATCGCAGCCTGACTCCGCTGGATTGTTCTCGCGAAGCTATCACCATCAACGGTGGTGCTGTGGAGGGGGCCTGGCACCCCCCCTTACGATCGTCACAAGACTGCATCAACGTTGTGGCTCGTGCCGTTGCGCCCCGTCGCACCAGCCGGGATGACATTCCGGTCGCACGTCGTGCCCGGCCGGTGCGGCGCCGCACCGGCGGCTCGGGTGTCTGGATCGCCTGTGTGCTGGTGTTTGGCGGTTCTCTGGGCACGGTGCTCTTCGGCCCGTCCCTTCTGGCGAGATTGTCACCACCACCTGTGGTGGTGGAAGGGATCGAGGAAACCCCCAGCACCGACGGTCGCCTGCTCGGACACTTTCCCTACCCGGAGGCCTCTGGGACCGAACTGGTCACGGTGGAGCCTGGGATCGAGCTCCATACCGATGCGGCCTCCGCGTTTCGGGCTCTGCAGCAAGCCGCCGCAGTCGATGGTGTGGATCTTCGTCTGCTCAGCGGCTACCGCTCCCATGCCCTTCAGAAGAGCATTTTCTTCGATGTGAAATCGGAGCGGAATCAAACGGCATCGGAGCGGGCCAAGGTGAGTGCCCCCCCGGGCTATTCCGAGCACAGCACCGGATTCGCCATGGATCTGGGGGATGGCGATGCGCCCGGCACCAACCTCTCCCAGTCGTTTGAAACAACCCGCGCCTTCCGCTGGCTTCAGGACCATGCGGCCAGTTACCACTTTGTGCTCTCCTTCCCACCCGCGAACCCCCAGGGGGTGAGTTACGAGCCTTGGCACTGGCGTTTTGAGGGCTCCGCCGAGGCTCTGCGGCGCTTCGAGCCCGCCCGCCAGCTTGCCCAGACGCCTTGACGTTGCCCGAGCTTCTCGCCCCCGCCGGCGATTGGGCCGCACTCAAAGCGGCCGTGGCCCAGGGTGCCGATGCGGTGTATTTCGGGGTGGAGGCCTTCAATGCCCGCCTGAGGGCTGAAAACTTCCGTCTCCAGGAGCTGCCCGAGATCATGACCTGGCTGCATGCCAGGGGCGTGAAGGGGTTTCTCACCTTCAACGTGCTCGTGTTCACCGATGAGCTGCCTGCAGCGGCGAACCTGCTGCTGGCCGCGGCACGGGCTGGGGTTGATGCCTTGATCGTGCAGGACCTGGGCCTCTGCCTGCTCGCCCGCCAACTCGTTCCCGAGCTGGCCCTGCATGCCTCCACCCAGATGTCGATCACCAGCGCTGCCGGTGTGGCCCAGGCGGCGGCGGCGGGCTGTGAGCGGGTGGTGTGCGCCAGGGAACTGAGCCTGAAGGACCTGCGGCGTCTCCAGCAGCAGCTGCGCCAGCGCCAGCAGTTCGGTCAGTGTCAGCAGTTAGGTCAGTGTCAGCAGTTAGGTCAGTGTCAGCAGCCAATGCCGCTCGAAGTGTTTGTGCATGGCGCTCTTTGTGTGGCTTACTCGGGGCAGTGCCTCACCAGCGAAGCGCTCGGGCAGCGCAGTGCCAATCGGGGCGAATGCGCCCAGGCCTGTCGCCTGCCCTACGCCCTGATCGTGGATGGTGAACAGCGGGATTTGGTGGAGCAGCGCTATCTGCTCTCACCCCAGGACCTCTCGGCCTGGGCGCTGCTCCCGGAGCTGGTCGACCTGGGGATTGCCAGTTTCAAGATCGAAGGTCGCCTGAAGGATCCCACCTACGTGGCCTCGGTCACCCAGGCCTATCGCCAGCAGCTGGATGGTCTCGCGGTGGATCCTGCAGCGATCCGTCGCCAGTTGGAGCTGGGCTTTTCCCGTGGCCTTTCGAGTGGCTGGCTGGAGGGGGTGAACCACCGCCGACTGGTCCATGGCCTCTGGAGCAAGAAGCGTGGACCCGTGATCGGTCGCCTCGAGCGAGTGGAAGCGCGGGGCTGGCTGGTGCTGCGCAGCTCCGAATCGCTCCGGCCCGGGCAGGGGCTGGTGCTGGAGGTGGAGGACGCCAGCGCCGATCCCCTGGAGCCGCCGCGGGAGCTCGGGGGGCGGATCATGGAGATTCAAGGTCTGGGAATGGATCGCTGTCGTCTGCGCCTCGGGCCGAAACGACACGATGTGCGTGCCCTGCGTCCCGGCGCCACAGTGTGGCTCACCGATGATCCCCAATGGCAGAGCCATTGGCAGCGGCAGGCGGCCCTGGAGGCCTCAGCCCTGGAGCGGCCGCTGCGGCTGCGGGTGTCGGGTCAGTTCGGGGTGCCGCTTCGGCTCGAGGCGGTGATGCCACCCCTGGCCTCCGGGGCGAACCGTTCCGGGCCGATCACAGTGGAGAGTGCCATGGACCTCCAGGCAGCCCAGGCTCAGGCGTTGGATCGATCGCGACTCGAGGGTCAGTTGGGCCGGCTTGGCGGCAGCGGTTGGCGGCTGGAGTCACTGGAGCTTGACCTGGCCGAGGGGCTGTTTTTACCGGTCGCTGAACTCAACAGGATGCGTCGACGCCTGCTGGCGGCGATGGCCGAAGTGGATCACACGGATCACAGCGCGCCAACCGCCGCGCCTGCGAGGGATCACGAGGCGATCCAGCGCGCTCTGGCGGCCTGCGCGCCGCAGCGACCGGAGCGTGCCGCTGTCACTGAAGCGCCGGCCCTGCATGTGCTGGTGCGCAGCCTTGAGCAGCTTCAGGCCCTGATCGAGGTGGGTGATGCCGTCCCGATCGCCAGCGTGGTGGCGGATCTGGAGTGCCCCAGTGATCTCAAAACGGCGGTGCGGCTGGGCCGTGGTCACTGGCCCGGGGGGATCCGTTTGGCCGGTGCCCGCATCACCCGGCCCGACGAGCGCTGGAGCCTGGAACCGCTGATTCGCGCCGAAGCCGATGGCTATCTGGTGCGCAATGCCGACCAGCTTGAAACCCTCAGCCCCCTCGCCCCCTGCGTCGGCGACTTCTCCCTGAATATCGCCAACCCCCTGAGCCATCGCTGGATGCTCGGGCACTGGGGGCTCCAGCGGCTCACCGCCAGCTATGACCTGAACCTGAGTCAGTTGCTCGACCTGGCCAGGGCGGTGGATCCGGACCAGCTGGAGGTGACCCTGCATCAGCACATGCCTCTGTTTCACATGGAGCACTGCCTCTTCTGTGCCTTTCTCTCCGAGGGGCACGATCACACCGATTGCGGTCGCCCCTGTGAGCACCATGTGGTGAGCCTGCGCGATCGCAGTGGTGTCGACCATCCGCTGCGGGCCGACCTGGGGTGTCGCAACACCCTGTTCAATGGCCGAGCCCAGAGTGGTGTGGAGGCTCTGCCCGATCTGCTGGCGGCGGGCTTGCGCCACTTCCGGCTGGAGCTGTTGGAGGAGACCGCTGAGGCCAGCGTGCGCCGCGTCAGGCTGTATGGCCAGGCGCTCCAGGGCCGGATTGCCTCGGAGGCGGTGTGGCGGCAGGAACGGATCGATCATCGGCTCGGGGTCACCCGTGGCGGCCTGCGGGGTGCGAGGCCCGAACGCACCAGTCACCTCGGTTCCTGACGGATCTCACGTTGAGATAGCCTGGGCCGGCTGCGCCCACGGGCGAAATCAGCCTTTTTCAGACCGATACGGACCCCATGAGCGCCCCGAACAAGGCGATTCGCAATATCGCGATCATCGCCCACGTTGACCACGGCAAAACAACCCTGGTCGACGCCCTGCTCAACCAGTCCGGCATCTTCCGCGACAACGAAGCGGTGCCCACCTGCGTGATGGACTCCAACGATCTGGAGCGGGAGCGCGGCATCACCATTCTCTCCAAAAACACGGCGGTCACCTACAACGACACCCGCATCAACATCGTCGACACCCCCGGCCACGCCGATTTCGGTGGCGAAGTGGAGCGGGTGCTCGGCATGGTGGATGGCTGCCTGCTGATCGTGGATGCCAATGAGGGGCCGATGCCCCAGACCCGCTTCGTGTTGAAGAAAGCGCTGGAGCAGGGGCTCCGTCCGATTGTGTTTGTGAACAAGATCGACCGGGCGCGCGTCGATCCCGAGACGGCTGTCGACAAGGTGCTGGATCTGTTCATCGAGCTGGGCGCCGATGACGATCAGTGCGATTTCCCTTACCTGTTCGGCAGTGGTCTGGGTGGGTTCGCCAAGCCCGACATGAAGACCGACAGCGAGACGATGCAACCGCTGTTCGATGCGATCCTCCGCCATGTTCCGCCGCCGGTCGGCGATCCCGAGAAGCCGCTGCAGCTTCAGATCACCACCCTCGACTACTCCGATTTCCTTGGTCGGATCATCATCGGCCGCGTTCACAACGGCGTGATCAAACAGGGGCAGAGTGCGGCGTTGATCAAGGACGACGGCAGCGTCAAGAAGGGGCGGATCAGCAAGCTGCTCGGCTTCGAGGGCCTGCAGCGTGTGGAGATCGAGCATGCCTCGGCCGGTGATCTGGTGGCCGTGGCCGGTTTCGACGATGTGAACATCGGCGAAACCATCGCCTGCCCGGATGAACCCAAAGCTTTGCCGCTGATCAAGGTGGACGAGCCCACCCTGCAGATGACCTTCGTGGTCAACGACTCCCCCTTCGCCGGCAAGGAGGGCAAATTCGTGACCAGTCGCCAGGTGCGCGACCGCCTGCAGCGCGAACTGCTCACCAATGTCGCGCTGCGCGTGGAAGACACCGACTCCCCGGATCGCTTTGCCGTGAGCGGTCGCGGTGAACTCCACCTGGGCATCCTGATTGAAACCATGCGGCGCGAGGGCTACGAGTTCCAGGTGTCCCAGCCGCAGGTGATCTTCCGCACGATTGACGGCACTCCCTGCGAGCCTGTGGAGACTCTGGTGATGGATGTGCCCGAGGAAGCTGTTGGGGCCTGCATTGAGAAGCTCGGCACCCGCAAAGGCGAGATGCAGAACATGGAAACCGGCCAGGATGGTCGCACCCAGCTCGAATTCATCGTTCCCTCACGCGGCCTGATCGGTTTCCGTGGTGAATTCATCCGCGCCACCCGCGGTGAAGGGATCATGAGCCATTCCTTCTTTGAATACCGGCCGATGCTGGGTGATTTCGATACCCGCCGTAATGGTGTGTTGATCGCCTTTGAGGAGGGAACCGCCACCTTCTATGCCCTCAAGAACGCCGAAGATCGGGGCCAGTTCTTCATCTCACCCGGCACCAAGGTGTACAAGGGCATGATCATCGGTGAGAACAATCGTCCTCAGGATCTGGAGATCAACATCTGTAAGGCGAAGCAGCTCACCAACATGCGGTCAGCAGGTGCCGATGAACTCGATACCCTGCAGGCCCCTGTGCAGATGACCCTGGAGCGGGCGCTGGAGTACATCGGCCCCGACGAGATGCTCGAAGTCACCCCTGAGTCGATCCGTCTGCGCAAGCTGCCCGCCAAGAAGATGGCCAAGCGTTGAGCGTCAATCCCACCGCGCCGGCAGACGATCCCCGCTTCGCGCGGGGTGTCGCTCTGTTCGATCAAGGCGAGTGGTATGCCGCCCACGATGTGCTCGAGGATCTCTGGCATGAGACCTCTGATCCCGAGCGGCGGGTGCTGCAGGGGCTGATCCAGATTGCCGTGGCCCAGGTGCACCTGCAGCGCGGCAATGTGCGGGGTGCCACGATCCTGTTCGGTGAAGGACTCGGTCGTCTCAGTCGTCGCTCTGATCCCGATCTCGGTCTTGATCTGCCGCGCTTGCGCGAACGCGTCTCCCAGCGCCTGCAGGCGCTGCAGAACGGTGAGGATCCAGACATCACGTCGCCGCCGCTGCGTCTGTTGTCCTGATCGGGATGTCGGTACATTGAGCCATTGCATTGTTGGCCACGCCTTGTCGGTTTCTGTGTCACGGCTGTCGACCGCCTGGGTTTCCATGCTGTGTCTCAGTGCTCTGGCGCCGGGCCTGCGCGCCCAGCCCTTGGCATCGACTCAGCCGCAACAGCCTGCTCAGCAGGGCGGTTTGATCACAATCGAATCCGACACCCAGAGCGCCGACAACATCACCGGTGTGGTGACTGCGCTCGGCAATGTGCGCATCGTCTATCCCGCCAGGGGGATGGTGGCCACCTCGCGTCAGGCCCAGTACTACAGCAAGGAGGGTCGGTTGGTGCTGAGCGGCGATGTGGATGTGATTCAGGAGGGCGGCAATGCCCTGCGGGCTGAACGTGTGGTGTACTCACTGGATGACGAACGTGCCGTGGCCGAACCAGCGCAGGGGGGGCAGGTCTTCAGCCAGATGGTGATCCGCCAGGACCAGGGCCAACCGCGGCCGGCGGTCACCCCCCTCCTGCCATGAGCCTGACCCTGGAACGGGTCTCCCTGACCCTGGGGGGCCGACCGTTGGTGCGCGATCTCTCGATTGCGCTCGCACCTGGTGAGGTGATCGGTTTGCTCGGGCCGAACGGGGCTGGCAAAACCACCAGTTTCAATCTGGTGATCGGCTTGTTGCGCCCCGACCAGGGCCAGGTGCTGTTGGATGGACATCCGATCGCCGGGCTGCCGATGCCGGAACGGGCCCGTCTCGGGATCGGTTACCTGCCGCAGGAGCCGAGTGTCTTCCGCCAGCTCACCGTGCGCGAGAATCTTGAGCTCGTCCTCGCCCAGAGCTGCCTGCCCACGCAGCAGTGCCGTGAGCGCCTGCACCAATTGGTGGAGGATTTCCACCTCAGTGCCTTTCTCAACCGTCGCGGCTACCAGCTCTCCGGCGGTGAGCGACGCCGCTGCGAGGTGGCCCGGGCCCTGGCCGTGGGCCTGGAGGGTCCGCGTTATCTGCTGCTCGACGAACCCTTCGCTGGGGTGGATCCCCTCGCCGTGGCTGATCTGCAACAGCTGATTCAGGGCCTGCGCGATCGGGGGATGGGCATCCTGATCACCGACCACAACGTGCGTGAAACGCTTGCGATCACCGATCGCGCCTACATCCTCACCGACGGTTCGATCCTGGCCTCCGGTCCTTCCGATCAGGTTGCCCACGATCCCCAGGTGCGGCGCCACTATCTCGGGGAGGGGTTCCAGCTGTGATCCAACGGATGATGGCGCGCGTTGGCAGCTGGTGCAGGCGCATTCCTCTGCTGGATCGCTGGCTTCTCGGTGAGCTGATCGGGCCCCTTCTCTTCGCGATCGCGGCCTTCACTGTGGTCTCCCTCTCGGTGGGGGTGATGTTTGAGCTGGTCCGCCGGATCGTGGAGTCGGGCCTGCCCGTGGGCATCGCCGTGCAGGTGTTGTTGCTGCGCCTGCCCAGCTTTCTGGTGATCTCCTTCCCGATGGCCACGTTGATGGCCACCCTGCTGGCCTACAGCCGCCTGTCGGCGAACAGTGAACTGACGGCCTTGCGCAGCGTTGGCATCAGTGCCACACGGATGATTGCGCCGGCCCTGGCCCTCGCGCTGGTGATGACGGGCCTCACCTTCGTCTTCAACGATGTGATCGTGCCCCGCACCAGCCTCTCGGCGGAGATCACGCTGCAGCGGGCGCTGGGCCGCTCCGTGTCAACCGAGAAGGGGAACAACATCATTTATTCCCGCTTCGGGCGCCTGGTGGCCGGTGATGGTGAATCGGAGACCGGGCTGGCCCAGTTGTTCTATGCCAAAAAGTTCAACGAGGGGGTCATGAGTGGCGTCACGGTGCTCGATTTCTCCCGTCTCGGTTTCACCCAGATGTTGGTGGCCGATGAGGCTCGCTGGAACGAGCGTGAGAGCAAGTGGGAGTTCCTCGATGGCCAGATCCTCACCCTGTCTCCCTCCGGCAGCGTGACCTCGGCCGATTTCGATCGCTATCTCTATCCGCTCAGTGCCGCACCGATCCGGATCGCCAAGTTGCCGAAGGATGCCAACAACATGACGGTGGCCGAGGCGATCGAAGCTGAGCGCATGCTCGATGAAGCCGGCGATCGCAAGGAAGCGCGGCGGATGCGCGTGCGCATTCAGGAGAAGTTCACCCTGCCGATGGCCTGTCTGGTTTTCGGTCTGATCGGCAGCAGCCTCGGGGCGAAGCCGAATGGCCGCACCAGTCGCAGCCAGGGCTTCGGCATCAGTGTGGTGCTGATTCTGGTGTACTACGTGCTGAGCTTCAGTTTCAGTTCCCTTGGCGTCAAAGGCACCCTCCCCCCGGTGGTGGCTGCCTGGGCGCCCGTGTTGATCTCCCTCGCCGGCGGTGGCCTGCTGCTGCGGCAGGCCAGCCGCTGAATCCGAACGTCAGAATCGGCCGATGATCCCTTCCCCAGCTCTCGTGTTCTCCGCGTTGACGCCCTTCCTGGACACCGCCCTGTCTGAGCCCGTGCTGCTGCTGGGGTTGATCGCGTTCGCGTTGTTATTGCTCGCACTGCCCTGGGCCTTCTGGGCCCTCTCCACCGGGGAGAGCTCCAGTTCCGTGCGCACCCTGGTGGCGTTGGCGAACCTGGCCTTCACCGCCCAGCTGGTGTTGCGTTGGTGGCAGTCGGGCCACTTCCCGATCAGCAATCTCTACGAATCCCTCTGCTTCCTCGCCTGGGCCTGCACCCTCACCCAGCTGCTGGTGGAGAGGGCCTGGGCCTCGCCCCTGGTGGCGGCTGCCGCCACGCCGATGGGTCTGGGCTGCATTGCCTTCGCCAGCTTTGCCCTGCCCGATCGTCTGCAGGAGGCATCGCCCTTGGTGCCGGCCCTGAGATCGAGCTGGTTGGTTATGCACGTGAGCGTGATCATGGTCAGCTACGCCGCCCTGTTGGTGGGCTCCCTGCTGTCGATTGCTGTGCTCGTGATCGATCGGGGCAATGCCCTGGAATTGCGCAGCAGTTCGATCGGCAGCGGTGGCTTTCGTCGTGCGGCGCTGACCGGACCCAGCCTGGAGCCTGAGTCCACCGCGTCCTTGCAGCTCTCGCCGGTGCAGTTTTCCCGAGCTGAGCAGCTCGACAGCCTCAGCTATCGCACGATCACCGTGGGCTTCCTGCTGCTCACCGTGGGCATCATCAGTGGCGCCGTGTGGGCCAATGAAGCCTGGGGGAGCTGGTGGAGCTGGGATCCGAAGGAAACCTGGGCTCTGATCTGCTGGCTGGTGTACGCCGCCTATCTGCACACGCGCCTCAGCCGCGGCTGGCAGGGCCGTCGGCCTGCCCTGGTGGCCTCTGCCGGACTGGTGGTGATTGTGGTCTGCTACATCGGCGTGAACCTGCTGGGAATCGGCCTGCACAGCTATGGCTGGTTCTTCGAGAGCTGATCGGATCGATCCATCAAAAAAGCCCCGCCTTGGCGGGGCCTCTCCTTCGTGATCGTGATGCAGTCTTGATCAAACGAGAACACCTTCCGGGCGCTTGCTGTTGCGGATGCCCTCGATGGCGGCGGCGTAATCGGGCTGATTGAACACGCCGGAGCCACTCACAATCGCATTGGCCCCTGCCTCGATCACCTTCCAGGCGTTGGCTCCTTTAACGCCACCATCCACTTCGATCCAGGGATCGAGACCTTTGGCCTCGCACATGCGACGCAGATCTCGGATCTTCTGCACCTGGTTGTCGATGAAGCTCTGACCACCGAAGCCGGGGTTCACGCTCATGATCAGCACCAGATCGCAGAGCTCAAGGCAATACTCCAGGGTGTCGAGTGGGGTGCTGGGGTTGAGCACAGCACCAGCCTGTTTGCCGAGATCCTTGATCTGCGCCAGGTTGCGGTGCAGGTGCGGGCAGGCCTCGACCTGCACCGAGATGATGTCGGCTCCCGCTTTCGCGAAATCGGGCACGTACTTCTCGGGCTCCACGATCATCAGGTGCACATCCAGAGGTTTCTGGGTCACCGGGCGGAGGGCTTCCACGATCAACGGGCCGATTGTGATGTTCGGCACGAAGCGACCATCCATCACGTCAACGTGGATCCAGTCGGCACCGGCCTGATCCACCGCTTTCACCTCCTCGCCGAGGCGGGCGAAATCGGCCGAGAGGATCGACGGGGAGATCACCAGGGGCTTGGTGCTCATGAAGGGTCCGCGGGAGTGCGCGGCGATTGTAGGAAGCGCTGATGCCACTGATACAGTGAGCCGCGCTCAAGAGCTGGAAAGCCCTGCGGCATCGCGCCCCTGGCCCAGGCCTGCCGATGCTCTCGGCGAGTCCCAGACCGGTCCGCACCGCTCTCAGTTCGCTGCAATCGTCCCCAACGCCGCACACCCGTGGATCGCACTCTCATCCAGGAAATACTCGAGGTCGTGGAGCAGGCGGCCATCGCCTCCGCTCGCCTCACCGGTCTCGGCAAGAAGGATGAAGCCGATGCCGCTGCTGTGGAGGCCATGCGGCAGCGCATGGGCCAGATCCAGATGCAGGGCCGGATCGTGATCGGGGAAGGCGAGCGTGACGAAGCGCCGATGCTCTACATCGGTGAAGAAGTGGGCAGCGGAACGGGCCCCGGTGTCGACTTCGCCGTTGACCCCTGCGAAGGCACCAACCTCTGCGCCAACAACCAGCGCGGTTCGATGGCCGTGCTCGCGGCTTCCGATCGCGGTGGTCTGTTCAATGCTCCCGACTTCTATATGAAGAAGCTGGCTGCTCCTCCGGCCGCCAAGGGCAAGGTGGACATCCGCAAGTCGGCCACCGAAAACATCAAGATCCTCAGCGAGTGCCTCGGCCTGGCGGTGAGCGAGCTCACGATCGTGGTGATGGATCGGGCCCGCCACAAGGATCTGATCGCTGAGATCCGCGCCACCGGCGCCCGTGTGCAGCCCATCTCCGATGGTGATGTGCAAGCGGCCATCGCCTGTGGCTTCGCCGGCACTGGCACCCACTGCCTGATGGGCATCGGCGCCGCCCCCGAGGGGGTGATCTCCGCGGCTGCCATGCGCGCCCTCGGCGGTCACTTTCAGGGCCAGCTCGTCTACGACCCCGCCGTCGCCCAAACCAAGGAGTGGGCCGATCTCACCAAGGAGGGCAACCTGGCCCGCCTGGCCGAGATGGGCATCAGCGACCCCGACAAGATCTATGAAGCCGAGGAGCTCGCCTCCGGTGAGCATGTGGTGTTCGCCGGCAGCGGCATCACCGACGGCCTCCTGTTCCACGGCGTTAAGTTCGAGAAGGACTGCACCCGCACCAGCAGCCTGGTGATCAGCAATCTCGACAACACCTGCCGCTTCACCAACACGGTGCACATCAAGGACGGCGCCCAGAGCATCGCTCTGAGCTGATCACCGTTTCGTCTGGATTCGAGGGTTTCACTCCATGCACATTGCCGTCGTCGGCCTCAGTCATCGCACGGCACCCGTTGAAGTCCGGGAGAAGCTCAGCATCCCGGAGCAGACGATGGAGTCCTCGCTCCAGACCCTGCGTGACCATGAGCAGGTGCTCGAGGCGTCGATTCTCAGCACCTGCAACCGGCTTGAGATCTACACCCTGGTGCAGCATCCCGAGCTGGGCATGTCCGCCGTGCGTGAGTTTCTCAGCGGCCATTCCGGTCTGCCGACCGATGACCTCACCCCCCATCTCTTCACGTATCACCATCAGGACGCTGTCGCCCACCTGCTGCGGGTGTCCGCCGGGCTCGACAGTCTGGTGCTGGGCGAAGGCCAGATCCTCTCCCAGGTGAAGAAGATGATGCGCCTGGGCCAGGAACACAAATCGATCGGTCCGATCCTCAATCGTCTCCTCACCCAGGCGGTCAGCACCGGCAAGCGGGTGCGCACTGAAACGAACCTCGGCACCGGTGCGGTGTCGATCAGTTCGGCTGCGGTGGAGCTGGCCCAGTTGAAGCTCGGCCAGGCCCGCGGTCTCGATCAGCTGGTCACCCTCGAGTCGGAGCAGGTGGCCGTGGTGGGTGCCGGCCGCATGAGCCGTTTGCTGTTGCAGCACCTGCAGGCCAAGGGGTGTTCCGGTGTGGTGCTGCTCAACCGCACCCGTGAACGGGCCCAGATGCTCGCCGCCGACTTCCCCGGGCTGCCGGCCCAGTGCCGCACCCTGGAGGAGCTTGACCATTGCCTGAGCACCTGTTCCCTGGTGTTCACGAGCACGGCTGCCGATGATCCGATCATCGATGCCGCTCGCTTGCAACGGCTGAATCGGCGCAGCTCCCTGCGTCTGATCGACATCGGCGTTCCCCGCAACATCGCCTCGGATGTGGCTGACATCGCCGGCGTTGAGGCCTTCGATGTGGACGACCTGCAGGAAGTGGTGGCGCGCAATCAGGAAGCCCGCCAGCAGGTGGCCCGTGAAGCCCAGGGCCTCCTGGATGAGGAGGGGCGTCTGTTCCTGGAGTGGTGGGACAGTCTGGAGGCGGTTCCCACGATCAACCGCCTGCGTTCAGCTCTCGAGCAGATCCGCTCGGATGAACTGCAGAAAGCGCTCAGCCGCATGGGGCCCGACTTCTCGGCCCGGGAGCGCAAGGTGGTGGAAGCCCTCAGCAAGGGCATCATCAACAAGATCCTGCACACGCCCGTGACCCAGTTGCGCAGTCCCCAGCCCCGTCAGGATCGTCAGCAAGCCCTGCGCGTGGTGGAGCGGATCTTCGAGCTGTAGCTGGATTCAACCTCGCCCGATGCCTGAGACCTCGCCCGTCCGGTCGGCCAGCACTGCAGTCCAGACCTGATTCCCAGCATTCTTGACCGATCTTCGCCGGATGGCGGTTTGAAGGGCGTAATGTCCGGTAAGTTTGCACGCGCAACGCCGATCTGAAGGGGGCGGCATGAAGCGCGTTCTGGCCATCATTCTGGGGGGGGGGGCTGGAACCCGCCTCTACCCGCTCACCAAGATGAGGGCCAAGCCGGCGGTCCCCCTGGCCGGAAAATATCGATTGATCGATATCCCGATCAGCAACTGCATCAACTCCAACATCACCAAGATGTATGTGTTGACGCAGTTCAACAGTGCATCGCTGAACCGACACCTCTCCCAGACCTACGACCTCAGTGCAGGTTTCGGCCAGGGGTTTGTGGAGGTGCTGGCGGCGCAACAGACACCCGAGAGCCCGTCCTGGTTTGAGGGCACCGCCGATGCGGTGCGCAAATATCAATGGCTGTTTCAGGAATGGGATGTTGATGAATATCTGATCCTGTCCGGAGATCAGCTCTACCGCATGGACTACAGCCTGTTCGTGGAGCATCACCGCCAGTCGGGTGCCGACCTCACCGTGGCTGCCCTGCCTGTGGATCCCCAGCAGGCGGAGGCATTCGGCCTGATGCGCACCGATGCCCATGGCACGATCCAGGAGTTCCGGGAGAAGCCCAAAGGGGACTCGCTGAAAGAGATGGCTGTGGACACCTCTCGCTTCGGCTTGTCGCCGGAATCGGCTGAGCAGAAGCCCTATCTGGCCTCGATGGGCATTTATGTGTTCAGCCGTAAGGCGCTGATCGATCTCCTCAACGATCACCCCCAACACAAAGATTTTGGTAAGGAGGTCATTCCTGAGGCCCTGGCAGGTGGCATGACGCTCAAGAGTTATGTGTTTGATGATTACTGGGAAGATATCGGCACGATCGGTGCCTTTTATGAGGCCAACCTGGCCCTGACCCAGCAACCCTCACCGCCCTTCAGCTTCTACGACGAAGACTTCCCGATTTACACCCGGCCCCGTTATCTGCCGCCGAGCAAACTCGTGGATGCCCAGATCACGGAGTCGATCATCGGCGAGGGCACTATTCTAAAGTCTTGCAGTATTCACCATTGCGTGCTGGGTGTGCGCAGCCGTGTGGAAAACGACGTCGTGCTCCAGGACTCGCTGCTGATGGGGGCTGATTTCTTTGAATCCTCCACTGAGCGCTCCGTTCTCAGGGAGCGTGGTGGCATTCCGGTGGGTGTGGGTCAGGGCACCACGGTGAAGCGCGCCATCCTCGACAAGAACACGCGGATCGGCTCCAACGTCACCATCGTCAACAAGGATCACGTGGAAGAAGCCGACCGGCCTGAACTGGGTTTCTACATCCGCAACGGCATCGTTGTGGTGGTGAAGAATGCCTCCATCCCTGACGGCACGGTGATCTGATCCCACCGGCGGGATCGCCGCCGATCACCTCCTTCTGACAGAGGTGGTGCAGGTTGCAGCCGAATCGCTCCGTCGTGGTCACACTGACGCCAGTGAATGACTTCACGGATCCATGTCCAAGGCGCACTTCGGTCTGATCGGTCTCGGTGTGATGGGCGAGAATCTCGTCCTCAACGCTGAACGCAACGGCTTCTCCAGCGTCGTTTACAACCGCACCTACGCCAAAACAGAGGAGTTCCTCGCCGGGCGAGGGGCTGGCCGCAACATCCAGGGAGCCACGGATCTTCAGGATTTCGTCAACAAGCTGGAGCGTCCCCGCCGGATTCTGATGATGGTGAAGGCCGGTGGCCCGGTCGACGCTGTGATTCAGCAGATCTCCCCCTACCTGGAGGAAGGTGATCTGCTGATTGATGGTGGCAACTCCGAATACCACGACACCGAGCGACGGGTGGCCGAGTTGGAGAGCAAGAGCTTCGGCTTCATCGGCATGGGCGTGTCCGGTGGTGCCAAGGGTGCTCTCGAAGGTCCGAGCATGATGCCCGGTGGCACCAAGGCCTCCTACGACGCCATTGAGAGTCTGGTGTGCAAGATGGCGGCCCAGGTGGAAGACGGGCCCTGCGTCACCTACATCGGCCCCGGGGGGTCAGGCCATTTCGTCAAGACCGTGCACAACGGCATCGAGTACGGCATTGAGCAGATCCTGGCGGAGGGCTACGACCTGATGAAGCGGGTCGGTGGCCTGAGCGGCAGCGCGATGGCGGAAGTGTTCGCCCACTGGAACAGCACCGAGGAATTGTCCTCGTATTTGGTGGAGATCACGGAGGTGTGTCTGCGCACCAAGGATCCCGACGACGGCAGTGACCTGGTGGAGAAGATCCAGGACAAGGCGGGCCAGAAGGGCACCGGCCTCTGGACCGTCGTGAGTGCCCTGCAGATGGGCGCGTCCGTGCCCACCATCTACGCCGCCTTGAACGGTCGCGTGATGAGCTCGATGAAGGATCAGCGCATCAAGGCCGAACCCCTTCTCAAGGGGCCGGCGATCAAGCCCTTTGACATGGGCAGCCCCGCCGATGGCATGGCGCCGTTGATGGATGCGATGGTGCTGGCCTGCATGGCGAGTTATGCCCAGGGGATGGAACTGCTGCGCATCGCCTCCGCCGAGCACAACTACAACCTTCACATGCCCTCGATCGCCCAGATCTGGAAGGGCGGCTGCATCATTCGCGCCCGTCTGCTCAAGCGCATTCAGGATGCTTTCAATGCTGATCCCCAGCTTCCCAATCTGCTGATTGACCCCTGGTTCGCCGATCAGGTGAACCGTCGCTTGCCTGGCCTGGCCCGGATCGTGGCCGGCGCTGCTGAAGCCGGGATCCCCGTCCCCTGCCTCAGCAGCACGCTGGATTACATCAACAGTTACCGCACCTCGCGCTTGCCCCAGAACCTGGTGCAGGCCATGCGCGATTGCTTCGGTTCCCACACCTACGAGCGGGTCGACAAGGACGGTGTCTTCCACACCGAGTGGCTGAACTGAGGTTGGTCGGATGACCTCCTATCGCATCGAGCGGGCCAAGGATTCCCAGGATCTGGCCCGCCGCGCCGCCGAGCACATCGCCACGGCGATTGATCTGGCTCTTGATCAGCGCGACCGAGCCCAGATTGCCCTCTCTGGAGGCACCACACCGGCCAGGGCCTACGAGCTGCTCGGCCATGAGCATCTGCCCTGGGATCGGGTGGATGTGTTGCTCGGCGACGAACGTTGGGTCGCCGCCGATGATGCCTCCAGCAACGCCCGGATGCTGCGCAATACGCTCCTGAAGCCGGGGCAGCCGGGTGCACGCGCCTGTTTCCATCCCGTACCGACGGTGGAGCTGGCGTCGGCCGAGGCCAGTGCCGATGCCTTCGCCGACCTTGTGTCGCGCCTGTGCTGTGGGGCGCCGCCGGTGTTTGATCTGATGTTGCTCGGTCTGGGCGATGACGGTCACACCGCCTCGCTGTTCCCGGGCACGGAGGCCCCGTTGGTGCGCGACCGCTGGACCACGATCGGTCGAGGCAAAGGCCTGGATCGGATCACCCTCACCGCTCCTGTGCTCAGCGCCGCCCGTCAGGTGGTGTTCCTCGTGAGCGGTGAGGGCAAGCGTCAGGCCCTCAGTCGCTTGCTCGATCCCGGCGAGTCACCTGAGCGCACCCCGGCTCGCCTGGTGCAACCGGCCGGCGAGTTGATCATCCTTGCCGATGAAGCGGCCTTGGGAACACCTTAAGCTCGGCCCGTTACTCCTCCCTCCAATGCTGCAACGCCTCGCTGCCACCGCTGGCGCTCTCTCCCTCTCGGCTTTCGCTTTCGGTGCGCCGATGGCTGAGGCCAAGAGCCAATCGATTTTTGCCTTCCAGTGCCTCAAGGCGGGTAAGAACTATGTGGTGGGTCTCGGTCCCATGCCCCGCCCCGCTGATGGTGTGGCGATCAACCCCAGCACGATCGCACCGTTGGCGGGTTCCGGCTCCTACCCCGTGGCCCTGGTGAACGCTCCCCAGGGAGGCGTTTCGGTGAAGAAGCGCTGCTCCTCCATCGCCACCCGCCTCACCAACCTGGCCCTCGCCACCAAAACGGCGACTCCCGCCGGGATCGTGGCGCTCAGTGACTACTTCGTGGCCGGCAAGATCGCCAAGCAGCCCGTGATCGCCATCGGCCAGCTCAGCCTCGGCGATGTGCTCGGCACCTTGCCCAGTAACGTCAATCCGAACGCTGCGCTCAACGTGATCAACGCGCGCATCCGGGCGATTTCCGTTGGTAACGCCGTCGCCGAAGCCCTGAAGAACAACGATCTGGTGGTGTTCGAAGCTGTCGTGGTCGACTGAGGCTTGGCGTCCTTGTCTGTGCGACTTGCGGATTGGACCTGCCTCAATGACACGATCATGGGCGGGTCCAGCAGGGCAGGCTGCCGCTACAGCCCCGAGGGCCTCTGGCTCGAGGGGGAGCTGGTGGCTGAGGGTGGCGGCTTTGTGAGCTGCCGCTCTCCGGTGTTCCGTCCGCCGTTGGATTGGTCCGCTGCCCAGGGGGTGCGGATCGTGGTGGACGGAGCTGGTCGCACCCTCAAGCTGGCCGTTGCTTGCCGCGATGGTGTGTTGGGCCTCACCGACCTGATCCCGGGCGGGCTGCGTTGGGTGGCTTCGCTACCGACCCAGGCTGAGGGAACCACCACCACGGTGATTCCCTTGGCTGATCTCAAGCCCGTGGTCCGGGCCAAGCCCGTGACCCTGCCGGTGCGTTTTGATGCCTCGGGAGTGACCCGGCTCCAGTTGCTCCATTCCCGTTTTGCCGAGGATGGCCGGGAGAACCCCGGCTTCCGCTCCGGCCCGATTCAGCTGCTCGTGCGTGCGATTGAACCGGTGCTCTGATGGATCTGCAGGTGCTGATTGCCGCAGCAGCGGATGTATGCCTCAAACCGCAGCGGCATGCGGTGGTTCCCGTGGTCGTGGAGTCAAACGTCAGTGGTGCGGTGGATCTGACCGCGGACGACGCCCACCTGCGGATTGAAAGCAGGGACCCTGGCGGTGACCGGCGCCCTGAGCTGGATCTGGAGCTGGAGATTTATCGCAGTGGCGCTGATCTGCACCTGATGCTCAGTTGGTGGCAGCAGGATGGGAGGCCGCTGCTCTGGCAGGGATCCCATCCGGTGTGGATGGATGGCAGCAGTGGCCAACGGTGTGAGCGCCCTCGCGATGGGGCGCCATTGGAAGCATTGGCGCGGCGACTGCGGGCCTTGCTGGCTGGGTCTCAGGGCTGATCGGTCACCGCCCCCACACTGCTGGAGCTCACCTGTCGGGCGTATTTGCCGAGGATGCCGGTGCGATACCGGGGTTCGGGTTGGGTCCAGGCGGCGCGACGTTGAGCTAGCTCGGATTCATCCACGTTGAGTTGAATCAGCAGCTGATTCGCATCCACGGTGATGCTGTCGCCTTCCTGCACCAGGCCGATTGTGCCCCCCACGGCGGCCTCCGGAGCCACGTGGCCGATCACCAGGCCGTAGGAACCGCCTGAGAAGCGGCCATCGGTGATCAGAGCCACCTTGTCGAGCAGCCCCTGGCCCACGATCGCGGAGGTGGGGCTGAGCATCTCCCGCATGCCAGGACCGCCCACCGGCCCCTCATTGCGCACGACCACCACATCGCCGGGGTTGATCTGCTTGTCGAGAATGGCGGCCAGGCAGGTTTCTTCGCTCTCGAACACGCGGGCAGGGCCGGTGATGACCGGGTTTTTGACGCCGCTGATCTTGGCCACCGCGCCTTCCTCGGCCAGGTTGCCTTTGAGGATCGCCAGGTGCCCCTTGGCATACAGCGGATGGCTCAGGGGCCGAATCACCTCCTGGCCGGCGGGGGGGACCGACGGCACAGCGGCGAGCACCTCGTGAAGGGTCTTGCCTTCGATCGTGCGGCAGTCGCCGTGCAAGAGCCCTGCATCGAGCAGTAGTTTCATCACCTGGGGAATGCCCCCAGCCCGGTGCAGATCCACCGTCACGAAGCGGCCACTTGGCTTGAGATCACAGATCACCGGCACGCGCTGCCGGATCCGCTCGAAGTCGTCAATGCTCAGCGCCACCCCCGCCGTGCGGGCGACAGCCAGCAGATGCAGCACGGAGTTGGTGGAGCCACCCACGGCCATGATCACACTGATGGCGTTTTCGAAGGCTTCGCGCGTCATCAGATCGCGCGGGAGGATCTGGGCCTCGATGGCGTCGGCCAAAACCTCGGCACTACGGGCGGCGCTATCGGCCTTCTCGGGGTCTTCGGCCGCCATCGTGGAGCTGTAGGGCAAGCTCAGCCCCAGCACCTCGAAGGCGGCACTCATGGTGTTGGCAGTAAACATGCCCCCGCAGCTGCCCGCCCCAGGGCAGGCGTTTTTCTCGATCGCCGTGAGTTCCTGCTCCTCGATCTTGCCGCCACTGAACTGGCCCACCGCCTCAAAGGCACTCACCACGGTGAGGTCACAGGCACCGAGCTTGCCAGGCTTGATGGTGCCGCCATACACGAAGATCGAGGGGACGTTCATCCTCGCCATCGCCAGCATGGCACCAGGCATGTTCTTGTCACAGCCACCGATCGCCAGCAGGGCATCCATGCTTTGCCCGTTGACGACCGTTTCGATCGAATCGGCAATCACCTCCCGGCTCACAAGGGAATATTTCATCCCTTCGGTCCCCATCGAAATCCCATCGCTCACGGTGATGGTGCCGAACATCTGGGGCATCGCTCCCACCTGATGGGCGGCTTCCTCGGCGCGTCGAGCAAGATCATTGAGCCCCAGATTGCAGGGGGTGATGGTGCTGTAGCCGTTGGCGATGCCGATGATCGGCTTGTTGAAGTCGCCGTCGCCGAAACCCACAGCACGGAGCATGGCTCGATTCGGAGAGCGCTGAATCCCCTGGGTGATCGCGGCGGAGCGGAGCATTGTGGAGAGCCGGAGCACGGGCTTGACTTCGCCCAACCTACCGAGCAAATGCCTCAGCCCCTGGCGCCCAGATTCTCGAGCTGACGGCGCACGTCGGCGATGGCGGCATTGAGTTGCTCCACCCGTTGCTCAAGCTGGGCCTGGTTGTTGCGCCGCCGGCTGGGATCACTGGCCTCGCTGCCGTCCTGGAGGCGAGAGGCGTAGAGCATGTTGCGTTGCCGCTGGCGGCGCTGGCGTCGGTCCGCTTCGGAGAGAAGCCACCAGGCGAGCCCGGCAGCTCCGAGAACGGCACCACTCACCAAGGTGATCAAGGTGCCACTGGCCGTGTCCCGCTGCTGGGCCATGGGGTGTGTCGCAGTGCATCCAGATTAGGTCGCTCCGGCCGAGTGGCTCGCCGATCGAATCTGCTGGCGCTGCACTGGATCGCCAATGCCCGGAGTGATGCGTCCCTCAGCGTCGAGTGCCTCATCGATGCAGGCCGTGTGAATCGTGAGATCGGGCATGCGCTCGCCGATCCGTTTCAGGCCGGGGCTCGCCGCCACGGCCGTGATCACCCGGAGGCGCCGGGCATCCTCGACGCCTCGGGTCTGGAGCTCCTCCAACAGGGCCAGCAGGGTGGTGCCGTCGGCGATTTGATCGAGAAACAGCACCAGGCCCGCCTGCGCTTCCACCTGGTCGGGGATACCCGAGAGGCAGAGATTCGCATTGGGAAGCACCTGACGGGCCCCCTGCCAGAGCGACAAGCTCCCAGGGAGCACGGGGATCGCCAACAGGGGCACTCCCGTTTCAATCACCCGGCCCTCCGTCGTCGCCACCGGGGTGGTAACGGTTTCGGCGCGGTGGGGCAGCCAGTCGCGCACCGCTTCGTAGGTGAGCCAGCGGCCCAGCTCCTCCAGGCCGGTGCCATAGAGAGCCGCCGGTGTGTCGCCATGCCTCAGCACGGTCAGCCAGTGGGCGATCAGGGGATGGGGGGGAACCACCACCCGCAGAGTGTTGGCCATGACGCGTGGGGCGGCGGAGGACTGCCATAACGTGACCCTTCAAATTACGTCAGGTCGCCTGACGAACGAATGACGCTTGATCTGCCGCGCATGCGTGTTCCCCGCCGCCTCACCACCCTGGCGATCAGCCTGGCGGCTTGCGTTCTCGCGATCGGGTTCTGGCTCCCCGCTGCACCGGCCCTGGCGATCACGGCTCCCGAATTGCGCGGGCAACGGGCTGTTCAGGAGATCGTTCCTGACATGCACGGGATGGATCTCAAGGAAAAGGAGTTTCTGAAGGCGGATCTGCAGGGGGTTGATCTGTCGGGGAGTGATCTTCGCGGGGCCGTGATCAACACGTCGTCCCTTCAGGGTGCCGATCTCCAGGGTGCCGATCTGTCGGATGTGGTGGCCTTCGCCAGCCGTTTTGATGGTGCCGATCTGCGCAATGCCGTGTTCACCAACGCCATGCTGATGCAGAGCCGCTTCGGCGATGCCCAGATTGATGGTGCAGATTTCACGGATGCCGTGATCGATCTGCCCCAGCTGAAGGCCCTCTGTGCCCGCGCCGCCGGAGAGAACAGCCGCACCGGTGTGCTCACCCGCGACAGTCTGGGTTGCCGCTGATGGCCAGGCTTCCCGTCACCGTGATCACCGGCTTCCTCGGGGCCGGCAAAACCACCCTGCTGCGCCATCTGCTCGCCCAGAGCGGTCAGCGCCTGGCGGTGATGGTTAATGAATTCGGCACCGTGGGGCTGGATGGGGATCTCATCCGCAGTTGCGGCTTCTGCCCGGAGGATGAGCTCGATGGGCGCCTGGTGGAGTTGAACAACGGATGCCTCTGCTGCACGGTGCAGGACGACTTCCTGCCCACGATGAACACCCTGCTGGAACGCGCTGACCGCCTTGACGGGATCGTCGTTGAAACGAGTGGGTTGGCGCTTCCCCGTCCGCTGCTTCAGGCCCTGGCCTGGCCGGAGGTGCGCTCCCGGGTGGTGGTGAACGGTGTGGTCACGGTGGTGGATGGGGAGGCCCTGGTCGCCGGTAGTCCGGTGGGTGATCCGGAAGCCCTGGAGCAGCAGCGCCGGGAGGATCCCAGTCTCGATCACCTCAGCTCGATCGATGCGTTGTTTGAGGATCAGTTGCAGGCGGCCGATCAGGTGCTGATCAGTCGTGCCGACCGGTTGGATTCCTCAGCTCTCGCCGCACTCCAGGCCCAGTTGCAAGCGCGGGTGCGTCCTGGCACGGGCCTGTTGGCGATGGAGCGGGGGCAGGTGGACCCTCGGATCGTGCTGGGTCTTAACACGGCCTCGGCCGTTGACCCCACGCCATCGGGCGATCACCACGACAGCCATCACCACGACAGCCATCACCAGGACAGCCATCACGATCACGACCATCACGATCACAGCCATGTGGAGGTGGTTGGCGGCAGTGTGCGCCTTGAGGTGCCACTGACGCGGCAGCAACTGGAGCACTGCCTGCCTGCCTTTGTGCAGGCGCATCGGGTGGTTCGCCTGAAAGGGCGCATCTGGCTGGAAGGCAAACACCTGCCGCTCCAGCTGCAAATGGTGGGCCCCAGGCTCGACAGCTGGTTTGAAGCCGCCCCCGACCAGGCCTGGCGACCGGTCAGCGGTGGGGGGGTGGATCTGGTGCTGATCGGATTCGATCCGGAGGCAGCGGATCAGCTCAGTGCCCAGCTGCAGGCTTTGTCGCCAACAAACGGTTCCAGTCCCGCATGACCCAGAGGCTGGCGATCACCAGCAGCGCGGGAATCAGCCCCATGCACAAACGGATCATCACCAGGGCGCTTGAGGGTTGGTTGTCGTTGAGGGCGGGGTTGTAGCCGCTCCAGCTCAACAGCAGACCGAGGGCGAACACCGAGAGGGCACTGCCGAGTTTCTGAATCTGCACCATGAAGGCCGTGATCAGGCCAGCCGGATGTTCCGGTTCTGCGTCCACCGCATCGGGGAGGAAGGCCCAGGGCAGCAGATAGGCGGTGGCGGCACTGATGCCCAGCCCCACCAGACTGACCAGCAAGAGGGCCAGGTCGGTGTGATTGGCCGGCCCCAGAGGGGTCTGCCCCTGTGGCAGGGCGGGCAGCAGCATCGTGATCAGACACAGGATCACCCAGGCGGATCCCCCGATCTGCAGTGCCAGCAGGCGACTGCGCTGCGCTGCCACCTGATTCCAGATCCAGATCCCCACCATCGCACTGATCTGGAAGGGAATCAGCAGGGAGGTGCTCCAGCTGTGGGGCAGGTGCAGGCCATCGGAGAGAAAGATGATCGCCACGGGCTGCATCAGCTGCAGAGCGCCCCACATCAGGAGGTAGAGCGACACCACCCGAAGGAAGAATCCGTTGTGGCTGAGGCTGCGCAACTGGGGCAGCAGCCGGCGATGCTCCTGGCTCGGACGCTGACACCGGGCGGCTGCTGGAGCCAGTCCGAACGCACTGAGCAGGCTGCCCACAATCAGAATCGCGCCCGCGGCCACGCCGATGCTCCAGTAGCCCGCGGCGCCCTTGTGGCTCAGGGCGGCGCCCAGAAGCAGCCCCACCAGGGAGGCCAGCACGGAACCGGTGAAGCGGGCGCTGTTGAGCCGCGTGCGCAGATTCACGTCGGTGCTGAGCTCGGTGGCCAGGGCTGAATAGGGCAGATTCACGCCGGAATAGGAGGCCTGGAACAGGCTGGCGATCAACACAAACCAGAGGAAACGCCAGGGATCCGGGAATGGTGGAACCCACCACATCAGGGCCATCGAAATCCCCAGGGGCAGGGCGCTGGCCAGCATCCAGGGGATGCGGGGTCCCATCCGGCTGCGGGTGCGGTCTCCGAGCCAGCCGATCAGCTGATCGCTGAACACATCCCAGAGACGCACCACCATCAGCACCGTGCCCGCCAACCAGGGGGGCAGCCCGGCAACGGCCGTGTAAAACACGAAGAGGTAAAACCCCACGAGGGCCGAGGCCATGCCGGTGCCCGCATCGCCGATCCCGTAGGCCAGCAGCACCCGCCGCCGCAGCGGTGCAGGCGCTGCCGCCACATCAAGGGGCGCTGTGAGCGATGGCAGGGTTGGGGGTGGGCTCAAGCGTCGCTCCTTTCAGCTGCGTGGCCTCTAGTGGCGGACCACGAGCTGGCGCGTGCCGCTGCGTTGAATCAGCGTGGACAGTTCCAGCAGGTCCTTGCGGTGAATGAGGCCGATGCAGCCGAGGGTACCGCTGTTGCCATTCAGGCCGGCGCTGGGATCCTGGTGGATGCCGAGCACGCGCCGACCGGTGGGGAAGGTCGGCTCAATGCTGATCCAGATCGGACCCAGCTCCGGATAAGCGCCGGCGGCGAGGGGCTCCACGGCGCCGAGGGTGTAATGGCCTCGGGGGAGGGGGGCACGGCTGCCCATCTGGTCCCGGTTGGCCAGTTGGCGATTGGCACGGCCGCTGAGGGCCGGGTAATGGCGTGGCGGTTGGCCGGGGATCTCAAGGCGCAGATCCCAGATCGGATCCCCGGTGGGTTGGAGGGAGCGATCGGTCCGCTCCAACACCAGCACCGATTCCTGGCGCTCCTGAAGCAGCGCCAGCCACTGCTCCGGGCTGGTGTCGGCCTTGGCGACACCGGAGCTCAGCCCGGCGGTCAGCAGCAGGGCAGTGGTGAGCCGGGATAGCGGCATCGGCAGCACGCAAACGGATGCCGAAACTACGGATTGTTTTTAACGCTCACGAGAGAAAAAGCCAGTTCCCGGTTTGGCTTTCGCTTCTTCCTCGCCCTCAATCCAGGGGCAGGTCTCCCCGGGCGCAGACCCCATCCCAGCAGAGGGTGCGCTCGGCGATCCAGCGGGCCTGCACCGACTGCCAGCTCGGATCGCGCGATCCTTTCATGCGCATTCGACCGCTGCCGTCATGGCGGAAGCGAATGCGTTGATGGGCCAGATCCAGCCACCACTCCTCCCCCAGCTTCACCACCCCCATCCGGCAGCTCTGCCAGTGTCCACCGTTCTCGCGGCATTCCAGCTCCAGCACCAGTTCCGGGGGGGCGGCGGCGTGGCTTGTCGGCGCGACAGCGAGTGTCAGCCCCAGGGTGCCCAGGGCGATCCAGCACCCTCCAGGCAAGCGGGCGGGTGGCATCCGTTGGGCAGGAGCGAGAGCCAAGGCGCTGATGGAGGCCTTCCTTCACCGTGCCCAGAGCGTTCCGGCAGCGGTGCCCCGGCCTGTCAAGATTTAACAATCCCTGCCCGGAGTCCGTGCCGCGTTTTCAAGCCCGCGTCTTGGTGAACCTGCGTCCCTCCGTGCTCGATCCGGCTGGAGAGGCCACCCGTGCCGCCGCGGTCCGCCTCGGCGTCGACGGGGTGAGCAGGCTGCGCATCGGCAAAGCGGTGGAGCTGGAGCTGGAGGCGCCCGATGAGCAGGAGGCCCGCCGGCGACTGGAGCTGCTCAGCGATCGGCTGTTGGCCAATCCCGTGATCGAAAACTGGAGCCTGGAGCTGCAGCAGTCATGAGCATCGGGGTGGTGATTTTTCCCGGCTCCAACTGTGACCGGGACGTGCGTTGGGCCACGGAGGGCTGCCTCGGCCTGCCCACCCGTTTCCTCTGGCATGAGGACCAGGACCTGAGCGGCTTGGATGCGGTGGTGTTGCCGGGCGGATTCAGCTACGGCGATTACCTGCGTTGCGGTGCCATTGCCCGGTTTGCTCCCGTGCTTCAGGCTCTGGTCGACTTCGCCGCCAAAGGCGGGCGGGTGTTGGGCATCTGCAATGGGTTTCAGGTGCTGACGGAGCTGGGCTTGCTGCCCGGTGCTCTGACCCGCAACCAGAACCTCCATTTCATCTGTGAAGACGCTGCCCTGGCTGTGGCCAGCTCCCGCACGCCCTGGTTGCGGCATCAGAGCGTCGGCAGTGAGATGGTGCTGCCCATTGCCCATGGTGAGGGGCGCTATCAGTGCAGCGACGACACGCTCAAGCAGCTGCAGGACGACGACGCCATCGCCCTGCGCTATTGCAACAATCCCAACGGCTCGATCGCGGATATCGCCGGGATCACCAATGCCAGCGGCAACGTGCTCGGCTTGATGCCCCATCCAGAGCGCGCCTGCGATCCTCAGCTCGGCGGAGTCGATGGTCAGGGCCTCCTGCGCGCTCTGATCGCCTGACCGCTGGGGGGCTGGACCGATGACGATGCGGCGGCGCACGTTTCTGAGTCGCACCGTTCTGACCAGCAGTGCTTGGGCCCTGCTCGGTACGGCGCTGCCCGCTTGGCTGCGGGGTCGTTCCTTGCCGTCACCGCTGCCGCCGCCATCACCGTTGCGTCCTGGCTCGCGCTTGCGGGCGCTCAACCTGGGCACCTGGATCGCTCCCGACACCGACTTCACGCCGTTGCAGAACCGCTGCGCGGCGCAGGGATGGCACCTGGAGATTCCAGCATCGGTGCGGCGTCAATGGCAGTGGTTCGCCGGCACGGATGCCCAGCGTTGTGAAGCGCTGGAGGAGGCGTGGCGCGATCCAAGCCTTGATGGCCTGATCGTGGTGGGTGCCGGTTGGGGTGGTGCTCGGGTTCTGGAGGCTGGCTTCCAGTTCCCCCGTCGTTCCCTCTGGACCCTGGGCTTTTCCGACACCAGCTCTCTGTTGCTGGCGCAGTGGGCCGCAGGGTCCCGTGGCGCGATTCATGGCTCCAGCGGTGGCAGTGAGGCCCAGTGGCAGCGAACGGTGGAGTTGCTCAGTGGCCGCGCGGTGGCGCCACTCACGGGCCGGGCGGTTCGGTCCGGTCGAGCCACCGGTCCGCTGGTGGTGACCAACCTCACGGTGGCGACCCATCTGATCGGCACGCCGTGGTGGCCGTCACTCGAGGGGGCGATTCTTGTGCTCGAGGATGTGGGGGAAGCGCCCTATCGGATCGATCGCATGCTGACGCACTGGCGCACCGCCGGGGTGTTGCGGGGTGTCGCCGGGATCGGCATCGGCCGCTTCAGCTGGGCGGAAGATGACATCCTGCCCGGCGATTTCTCGATGGCGGCGATCCTCGAGGAGCGCCTCGGCGATCTGGGAGTTCCGCTGGTGATGGATCTGCCGGTGGGTCACGGCCAGCCGAACCTAGCCTTACCACTGGGTGAGATGGCGCTCCTGGATGGCCGCAACGGCTCCCTGGCACTGCGCTGAATCTGCGCGCTGACTGTCCGCGCTGACTGTCCGTCGATTCCATCAAAAAAGGGGGGCAAAGCGCCCCCCCCCCATCAATTGCTCTGGATCAAAATTGCTCTGGATCAATCCCTGCGGTGATCAGGCTGCTACAGCGGTCTTGGGGTCCAGTTCGCCCTTGGCGTACAGGCCGGCGTAGTAGTTGATGCTCTGCTGCTTGATCTTGCTGGCCTGGCCGGCGCACCAGAACTGCTGGTACCGATCGAGGCAGACCTGCTTCATGTACTTGCGGGCCGGCTTGTTGAAGTGACGGGGATCGAAGTTGGCGGGATCGGCGAAGGCCGCTTCACGCACAGCGGCGGTGAAGGCGAGGCGATTGTCGGTGTCGATGTTCACCTTGCGCACACCGTTGCGGATGCCCTCCTGGATCTCCTCGACGGGGACGCCGTAGGTCTCGGGGATCTGACCACCGAACTTGTTGATCATGTCCAGCCACTCCTGAGGCACGGAGGAAGAGCCGTGCATCACCAGGTGGGTGTTGGGGATGGCTTTGTGGATCTCGGCGATGCGGCTGATCGCCAGCACTTCACCAGTGGGTTTGCGGGTGAACTTGTAGGCGCCATGGCTGGTGCCGATGGCGATCGCCAGGGCGTCCACCTTGGTTTTGGCAACGAAATCAGCAGCCTCGGCCGGATCGGTGAGGAGCATGTCCTTCGACAGTTCGCCCTCGAAACCGTGGCCGTCCTCGGCTTCACCCTTCCCGGTTTCCAGGGAACCGAGGCAACCCAGTTCGCCCTCGACGCTCACACCCACGGAATGGGCGAAATCCACCACTTCCTTGGTGACAGCCACGTTGTAGTCGTAGCTGGCCGGGGTCTTGGCATCGGCTTCCAGAGAACCATCCATCATCACCGAGGTGAAACCGTTGATGGCAGCGGAGTAGCAGGTGGAAGGGGCGTTGCCATGGTCCTGGTGCATCACCACCGGGATGTTCGGGTAGGTCTCGGTGGCGGCCAGAATCAGGTGGCGTAGGAAAATTTCACCGGCGTAGCTGCGGGCGCCGCGGGAGGCCTGCAGGATCACGGGGCTGTCGGTTTCGGCAGCGGCTTCCATGATCGACTGCACCTGCTCCAGGTTGTTCACGTTGAACGCAGGGATGCCGTAGCCGTTCTCAGCGGCATGGTCGAGCAGAAGCCGAAGCGGAACGAGCGCCATGGTGAAATCCTCGGTGGTGGTACGTCGTGGGGACGAATGTGGGCGAATCTACCGGATCTCATTCGCCCGATTCCGTGTTGTTCCGGGCGAGTCCCAAGGCATCAGTCTGCAGCGGTCACAGGCCTGCTGGCTGCGTAGCCCTTCGCTCAGCCCCGGCAGCATGGGGCGGCCGGAGCGGATGCTGTCGATCCACCACTGCTGGATGCGCGCCACGGGAGCCACCCGCCCGTCGCTCCAGGTGGTGGCGAAGCGCAGATCCGCATCCGCCTGAAGGCTGCGGGGCGACTCCCCGTTCTGGGCCAGCCAGAGTCCGAAGCCGTGCACGTAATCCTTCTGGTTGTCGCTGCCCAGCACCAGGCTTCCCTCGGAGCCGTAGATCTCCAGCCAACAGCCGCGTCCGTTGCGCGCCACGGAGGCAAGGCTCACCTGGGCGGGCACAGGCCCAGTGCCTCCATGGCTGAGCAGGCGGGCCTGGATCAGGGCCACATCCTCCGCATCGACTGAGGCCTGGCCGCCACCGGGCAGGGGGCGTTTCGTGATGGCCGTGTGGTGCAACGCCTGGAGTTGGTCGATCTCGCCCACCAACCAGGCGAGCATGTCGAAGGCATGGGTGCCCAGGGCGCCGATCACACCGCCCCCCTGCTCGGCTGAGGAATACCAGGTCCAGGGCCGCTCGGGGTTGGCGCGGCTGCTCATCAGCCAATCCAGCTTCACCAGCCAGGGGGTGCCGATCGCCCCCGCCGCCAGCAGGCGTTCCGCCTGCATGAACAGCGGCACGGCCCGATATTCAAAATCCACCGCCACGCTGCACCCCTGCCGGATCGCGAGTCGCTGCAGTTCGGCCACCCGGTCAGCCTCGAGGGCGACCGGTTTTTCCAGCAGCAGGTGCTTGCCCGCCTCAAGGGCGCGGCGAGCCAGATCAAACCGTGGCTGCGGTGGGGTGGCGATCACGATGGCCTCAACGGCCGGATCGGCCATGAGGGCATCCCAGTGGTGGTACCCCTTCAGCCCATGCTGGGCGCAGGCCTGATCAAGCCGTTCGGCGCGGGGATGCCAGAGCGCCACAGGTTGGGCATCCGCCAGGCTGCGCAGGGCTGGGAGATGCACGGCTTCGCCGAAGCCGAGGCCGGCGATGGCGACGCCGATCGGCACTGGGGCATTCGAGGGGGACGTCGAGGCAGAGAGTGGCATTCAGGCCGGAGCAGAGCTGCAGACCGCCTCGATCACGTTGCTGATCAGGGCATCATCGCCGGCAGCTTCCCACTGGGCACCCCAGCGCGGCAATCCATTCACCTGCTGGTCGCGATACAGCTTCTGGCCGCAGTCAATCTGCATCACCACCAGGGTCCCCAGGCTGGGGGTGTCGGGATCGGTCTCCGCGGTGTAGCGGCTCAACACCGAGAGGTTGCCGTCTCGATCGCGGCGCAGGCTGCCCGCATCCCACCATTGGCGGCCTTCGCTGGTGGCGGGAACTTCACGCCAGTCCACGGGGCCTGCCCAGACCGGTCCGCTCCAGCACCAGCTCAACAGCAGGACCAAGCCGCAGAGCAGACCCCCTTGACACCACTGGCGCAGTCGCCCCATCAGCCCACGGCCTCCAGCGGGCGGCTGCCGTGCAGCCGCAGCAGTCGGGCCAGGGTGGAGCGCAGCTGGGTGCGGGGCACGATCGTGTCAACGAATCCGTGCTCCTGCAGATACTCAGCGGTCTGGAAATTGTCGGGCAGTTTCTCCCGCAGGGTCTGTTCGAT
The DNA here is from genome assembly GCF_014279595.1 of Synechococcus sp. RS9909. NCBI lineage: Bacteria > Bacillati > Cyanobacteriota > Cyanophyceae > Synechococcales > Synechococcaceae > Synechococcus > Synechococcus sp. RS9909. The sequence goes on along the minus strand of NZ_CP047943.1, from coordinate 1,493,431 downwards.
CACCCGCCGTCCGGCGAAGCCGATCAAGGCTTTCGGTTCCGCCAGAATCAGGTCTCCAAGCATGGCGAAGCTGGCGGTCACGCCGCCGGTGGTGGGGTGGGTGAGCAGGGGCATGTAGAGCACGCCCGCGTCGCGATGGCGCTCCAGCGCCCCGGAGATCTTCGCCATCTGCATCAAGCTGAGCATCCCCTCCTGCATGCGCGCCCCCCCGGAGGCGCACACGATCAGCAGTGGCAGGCGCTCCTCGGTGGCCCGTTCCACCAGGCGGGTGATCTTCTCGCCCACCACCGAGCCCATCGAGCCGCCCATGAAGCGGAAATCCATCACCGCCAGGGCCATCCGGTGGTTCTCCACCCGGCAGAGGCCAGTCACCACGGCGTCTTTCAGGCCTGTTTTCGCCTGCATCTCCCGCAGACGTTCGGCGTAGGCGCGACGATCCTTGAAGCCCAGGGGATCGGTGGGTTCCAGGTCGGTGTCAAGAGGAACGAAACTGCCGGGATCGACGATGACGGCGATCCGCTCACTGCTGTCGATGCGGTGGTGATGACCGCAGTTGCTGCACACGCTGGCATTGGCCAGCAGATCTTTGCGATACACCACCTGGGAGCATTCCGGGCATTTGCTCCAGAGGCCATCGCCCTCTTCCGGTTCCTGGACCACCTTGTTCACCGATTGACCCTTGCGGCGATCAGCAAACCAGTCGAACAGTGACACGCCATCGCTCCTGCTGGGGCCTATTTAAGACCCACCGCATCGCAGTGAGGCTCAGCTCGCCCCGATCAGTCGCATCCAGCTCTGCCACCACCACAGGGGCCCGGTGAGCCACACCAACCAGATGCCAAGGGCGATGAACGGACCGAAGGGAAAGGGCTGGCGGGGGCCGAGGCGTCCGCTGATCCGGCCCAGGAGGCCGATGATCGCGCCGCTGCAGACCGCCAGGGCCATGGCGGCGGTGATTCCGGCCAGGCCGAGCCAGGCACCCCCGAGGGCGGCGAGCTTCGCATCCCCGAGCCCGAGCGCCGGTTGACCGAGAAGTCGCTCCGCGAGAGCGCTCAGTCCCTCCATCACCAGCAGCGCGGCCGCTGCCGCCACCAGATGATTGAGCCAGCGTTCCGGCGTTGTGAGGGCGAGTGTGGCCAGAAACCCCAGGATCACGCCGCTGCGGCAGAGCGGTTCGGGTAACCAGAGATGGTCGCAATCGATCAGGCTCAGGGTGAGGAGCAGGCTGACCAGCACGAGGCCGGCGATCAGCTGGAGGGCCGATCCGTGGGCCCATGCCGCCGTGAGCCAGAGCCCGCCGCAGAGCACTTCGGTGGCGGGGTAGCGCGCAGGGATCGGCCAGGCGCAGTCGCGGCAGCGGCCCCGCAGCAGCAGCCATCCGAACAGCGGGATGTTGTCGTGCCAGCGCACGGCGTGGCCGCAGTTGGGGCAATGGCTACCGGGCCAGATCAGCGATTCGCGGCGGGGAAGCCGCCAGACGACCACATTGAGAAAACTGCCCACGCAGGCCCCGAAAAGGATCAGCACCGGGGCGAGGGGCGGCATCAGGGCAACGAAGGCGGCCATGGGGGGAGGCTTCAGCGCCCACCGGAGCGTCGGGCGCGATTGCGCAGCAGCGCTGTGGAGAGGAATTCCTCATCCGGCAACAGGGTTGGTGGTTCGAAGACCACCCGGCCTTCACCGCTGCGCTGGCACACCACCACACCACTGGGTTCCTGGCTCCGCGTTGCTTCGCTCAGGTAGCGGAAATAAATCTGTCGGGCGAGGGCGATCAGCGCTTGGCTGTTGACCCGATCCCATCGCGGCGTTGAACCGATGGGGGCACCGGCTCCACTGATCAGAAAGGATGGCGACGAAACGGAAATGGGCCCACCTGATTGCTCAGATGGACCCACGATAGAGCTCCCGCCTGGAAATGAATCAGGCCAGCTTCTGCTTCTCTTCGATCATCCGATGAATGATCGGTGTGAGGATCAATTCCATGGCGAAGCCCATCTTGCCGCCATTGACCACGATGCTGGTGGGGCTGGACATGAAGGAATCGTGGATCATGCTCAGCAGGTAGGGGAAGTCGATCCCCCACTTCTCCCTAGCTCCCTTGCGGAAGTGGATGATCACAAAGCTTTCATCCGGCGTCGGGATGTTCCGGCAGATGAAGGGGTTTGAGGTGTCCACGGTGGGGACACGCTGGAAGTTGATGTCGGTGCGGCTGAACTGTGGGCAGATGTGATTGATGTAGTCGGGCATGCGGCGCAGGATCGTGTCAACGATCGCTTCAGCCGAATAACCACGCTCGGCGTTGTCGCGGTGGATCTTCTGGATCCATTCCAGGTTGGTGATCGGCACCACGCCCACCAGAAGATCGGCGAGGGCCGCCACGTCGTAGCCATCGCCCTGCACACCGCCGTGCAGACCTTCGTAGAAGAGCAGGTCGGTGCTGGCGGGGATGTTTTCCCAGGGGGTGAACTGACCGGGAGCCAGATCGGTGCCCAGGCGAGCGTTGTGCTCAGCCGCTTCCTCAGGGCTGTGCAGGTAGTAGCGCTTCTGACCACCACCGCTCTCGCCGTAAACGCGGAACAGCTCTTCGAGCTTGTCGAAGAGATTGGCTTCCGGCCCGAAGTGGGAGAAGTTTTCGCCCTTGGCCATGGCCTCCGCCATGGCTTCCTTCATCGCTGCGCGCTCGAAGCGGTGGTAGCTGTCACCCTCCACCACGGCCGGGGTGATGTTCTCCCGGGCGAAGATGTGTTCAAAGGCCCTTTTGACAGTGCTGGTTCCGGCACCGGAGGACCCTGTAACGGCGACAACGGGGTGACGCTTCGACATCGACGCAGGCTGAGCAGGCTGGAAGAGTTTGGCAGGTCAGCGGACCGGCACCGTGGCAGCTGGGCCGGGAATGCCAATGGCCTCAGCCGTTGCAGTGGACCAGCAGCTGTTCACCCATGGCACGACAGCCGAGGGGTGTGCAGCCCTCCGCCATCAGGTCTCCGGTGCGGTAACCGGCAGCGAGCACCCGGTTCACCGCCGCTTCGAGCGCATCGGCAGCCTCCGTTTCCTTCAGGCCGATGCGCAGCATCATGGCGGCAGACAGCACCATCGCCATCGGATTGGCCTTGTCCTGACCAGCGATGTCGGGCGCCGAGCCGTGCACGGGTTCAAACAGGCCGGGCCCTGCACTGCCGAGGGAAGCGGAGGGCAACATGCCGATCGAGCCGGTGAGCATCGCCGCTTCATCGCTGAGGATGTCGCCGAACAGGTTGCCCGTGAGCAGCACATCAAACTGGCGCGGATCACGCACCAGCTGCATGGCGGCGTTGTCGACATACAGATGGCTCACGCTGACCTCCGGATAAGTGGCAGCCATGGCCTCGACCCGGTCGCGCCAGAGCTGACTCACATCCAGCACATTCGCCTTGTCCACCGAGCAGAGCTGGCCGCGGCGTTCTTTTGCCAGCTCGAAAGCGACCCGGGCGATCCGGTCGACCTCGGAGGCGGAGTAGGTCATGGTGTTGAAGCCCCGTTCCTCTCCATCGGCCGTCACCCGTCCCTTGGGCTGACCGAAATAGATGCCACCGGTGAGTTCGCGCACCACAAGTAGATCCACCCCTTCGATCACCTCCGCTTTGAGGCTGCTGGCGGCGCTCAGGGCCGGAACAATCTTCACCGGTCTGAGGTTGGCGAACAGTCCCAAGCCGGAGCGCAGGGCCAGGAGACCGCTCTCCGGGCGCTGCTCTCGGGGCAGGGCATCGAAACGGGGGTTGCCGATCGCCGCGAGCAACACCGCATCGGCGCCGCGGCAGGCCTCGAGGCTGGCTTCTGGCAAGGGGACACCCGTGGCGTCGATCGCGGCACCCCCGATCAACTGCTCATCAAACTGAAGCGCAAAACCGTGCCGTGCTGCCACGGCCTCCAGCAGCATCCGAGCGACCGCCGTGATCTCTGGACCGATCCCGTCACCGGGCAGCAGAACAACGCGATGCTGACGCATGGGACCAGAGCCACGACCTGACGCGGCGAGACTACTGAGGGGTGGTCCCCGTCTCCTGGGCACGCTTGAGCTCCCGCAGCTGTTTCGCCAGTTCGGGCAATTTGCTGAAGGCGGCGGAGCAACGCAGCCAGAGGCGGTTCGGGATCGCCGGGTAGCCGCTCACCACCTCCCCCGCCGCGATCTCGCCGTGGATGCCGCTCTTGGAGCTGGCGATGGCCCGGTCGCCGATCACCGCCCGGTTGGCCACACCCACCTGTCCGGCAAGGATCACGCCATCCCCGAGGCGGGCACCACCGGCGATGCCCACCTGGGAGGCCAGGGCGCAACCTCGACCGGTTTCCACGCCGTGGCCGATCTGCACCAGATTGTCGATCTTGGTACCGGCACCGATGCGCGTTTCGCCCACGGCAGGGCGATCAATCGTGCTGCCGCAGCCCACCTCAACGCCCTCATCCAGCACCACCAGGCCGGTCTGGGGCATCTTGCGCCAGCCGCGGGCGGTGGGCACGAAGCCAAACCCCTCCGACCCCACCACGGCGTTCGAGTGAACGACACAACGGTTCCCGAGGCGAGAGCCGGGATGCAACACGGCATTGGCATGCACTTCGCAGCGCTCCCCCACCACCACGTCGTCGTAGATCACCACACCGGGGTGGATCACGCTCTGGCTGCCGATCCGGCTGCCGTCATGAATGCAGACATGGGCGCCGATCGAGACACCGGCCCCGAGTTCGACGCGATCACCGATCACCGCCGTGGGGTGGATGCCCGCCTGGGGGAGTCGCCTTGGATGGAGTTGCTCGAGCGACTCTGCGAAGGCCAGGCGCGGGTCTTTGCACACGGCCCAGGCCAGCTGGCGCGATTCCGCCTGCTGCACCAGGTCATCCTGATCCGGCAGCAAGACGGCTCCCACGGCACTGCTGGCCAGCGCCTGGACCAGAGCATTGCCAGGCTCCAGGAAACTCAGCTGATCGGCCGTGGCCCTCTCGAGGGAGGCGGCGGAGTGCAACTGAGGGTCGCGCCCGAGTCCGTGGCGGAGAAGGCCGGCCTCGCCCTCCTGCAGCGCCGCAACCAACTGACTGAAACGCATGATTCAGGTGTCCTGCGGGCGGATCGTAGGCGTGGTGAGCACGAGGGCATCGCGATGCACCACAACGGGGGAGCCGCTGGCGTTGGCTGGGGCCTGGGTCAGGGCCCGCTGAAGCGCTTCGCTGCTCCATGAGCTCAACCCCCGTGCCACTTCCCGACCATCGGCTGCGAGCAGCCGGATCGGTTGGTTGGCGGCAAAGTGCCCTTGCACGGCGGTGATTCCCACCAGCAGCAGGGAGGCACCGCGTTGTTCCAGGGCGTTGCAGGCTCCGTTGTCGAGCCTGAGATCCCCCTGGGGCCGAAGGGCATGGGCAAGCCAGCTTTTGCGGTTGCCCAGCGGTTCGGGGTGGGGATGAAACACAGTGCCACCCCGGCCACCGCTGAGCAGCTTCTTGAGCACCTCGGGCTGCCGGCCATCGGCCAGGTGCACGGTGATGCCGCTGGCCGTGGCGATCCGTGCTGCTGCCAGTTTGGTGGTCATGCCTCCGGTTCCCCAGCGGCCGCCATCGCCGGCCCCATCCTGCAGGCGGGCCAGTTCGGCGGGATGGTGCACATCCGTGATCGGATGGGCATTGGCATCGGTGCGGGGATCGGCGGTGTAGAGACGATCCACATCCGTGAGCAGGATCAGCTCATCGGCTTCCACCGCTGCCGCCACCAGGGCTGAGAGGGTGTCGTTGTCGCCGAAGCGCAATTCCGCTGACGACACGGTGTCGTTCTCGTTGACCACCGGCAGCACCCCCCAGTCGAGAAGCTGGTGCAGGGTGGCTGAAGCGGTGCGGTAGCTGCGGCGGTCGGCGAGATCGGAGCGGGTGAGCAGCACCTGCGCCACGGGCTGGCCATGGCGAGCCATCGCTTCTTCATAGAGACTCATCAGGTGCCCCTGGCCCACGGCTGCGGCCGCCTGCAGGGCGACCACGTTGTCGGGGCGGTGACTCAACCCCAGGCGCCGGCAGCCCAGGCCTACGGCGCCACTGCTCACGAGCACCGTGCGATCGCCCTGGATCAGGCTCGCGGCGAGCGCATCCGTCAGCCAGCCGATCACCGCTGAGGTGGAAGAGCCGTCGTCGCCGCGGAGCAGGCTGGTGCCCACCTTCACCACCCGCAGCGTCATCGACGCCCTGCCCCCATCCAACGGGCGACGTGACGCTCCAGCCGCTGCACCCGGTCATGGCGGCAGGGCGTGCCATCGGCCCGGAGCGGACGCACCAGCACGGTGAACAGCCCCAGCCGGTTGCCGGCCAGCACATCGGTGAAGAGGCGATCGCCCACGATCGCCATTTCCTCCGGTTGGAGTTGGAGCTGGTGCAGCACACGACGGAGGGCTGCCCGCCTGGGTTTTGCCGCACCGCTGGTGAACTCAACCTGAAGCTGATCGGCCACGGCGGCGATCCGCTGCCGTGAGGGGTTGTTGCTGAAGAGATGCAGGTTCAGATGTCGGCGCGCTTCGTTGGCCCAGGTGAGCACCGGCGCCGGCAGGGTCACGTCATGGCCGGGCAACAGGGTGCGATCCACATCGAGCAGTAGCGCGTGGATACCACGGTGCATCAGGGGCTGCAGCGGTAGTTGGGCCACGGTGACGCCTGGATCCCAGTCGGGTTGCAGCCAGTGGCGGCTCATCAGTTGGGCAGCTCCCGTTCCTCGAGCTCGGCCTCGATCCGGGGCTGAATGCGGTCGAACGCTTCCCCTTCCACCAGCTCCGCCGCCCCGTCGACCATGCGAGCCACCACGAAGAAGGGATCCAGTGGGATGTAGAGACCATATTCCTGTTCTGCCACCAGGAAGCTCACCAGCAGCTCGTAGGTTTCCGAGTCGTCGTCGTCCTCGCCCTCATCGTCGAGGTCATCCGGGTCGGGCTCGTCGAGTTCGCCGCTCACCGTGAGAGTCACTGCCGAGCGCACCAGGGTGAGGTCGTGCTCCTGAAGCACCACATCGGCCACGGAAAGGATCGGCTCGCTGTCGGCAATCGCATCGATCAGCTCCGGATCCTGGCCGTCCTTGAGACGGAACAGGCACACCGGGGTGTCGACCGGAGTGAGCAGGGCGTAATCCTCTCCATCGAGGGGAATCAGCTGTTCCAGGAAGCAGAGCAGATCCAGTCCGCCACTGTCCTTGACCAGAACAGTCGGGACCTCCCCGCTGTTCCCCGTTCCGCTGGCGCTCATTTCTGGCTTGCGCTGTTCCTCCAGGATCCTGCATCGTCGGGTCTTCTGCCACGCTCCGAGGCCGCCGCGGTCACCGGTTCCGGTTCGGGGCCTTCCCGCAGCCATTGCTCGAGCAGCAGCGCCGCCGCCGCACTGTCGAGTTTTCCACTGCGATCGCCGTGAAGTCCCAGCGCTTCGCCGGCCGCCCAGCTGCTGCTGTGTTCGTTGATCCAGGCCAGGGGCAACTGCAGGGCTTCTGCCAGCCGCAGGCCATAGCGTTGGCAGTGCATCGCCTGTTCGGTGGGCTGTCCGTTGCGATCCAGGGGAAGTCCGACCACCAGCAGTTCGACGCGCCGCTGGAGGCAGAGGTCGCGCAAGTGGGCCAGATCCTCGGGAAAGCGGCGGCGCTGCAGGGCTGCCAGGGGGCGCACGGTGATGCCGAGGGGGTCGCAGCCGGCCAGGCCGATGCGGCGGCGACCCACATCGAGGCTCAAGCTGGAGCGAGGGCGTGGTCTGGCGTTGGCCATCGGCTGGCTCAACGCCGCCCCAGGCTCGGGGTGGGGAGCGGAGGATGCTGGGGCTGCAGACGTCCGAGCATGGTGTCGAGCGAGTGGGTGAGGGGAACGGCACGGCTGCGTCCGTGTTGGCGCCAGAGGCTGCGGCCGAGCAGGAGTTCCTCTTTCACGGGTTGCCAGCCTCCTGTGCTCAGCAGCTGGGTCAGGGCCGAGTCCGCCTGGTCGGTCACAAGGGCGACGCCTGGTCGCTGTGTCAGGAGCTGATGCAGCAGGGCCGGTAATGCCTGCTTGAGCCGCCCATCCCAGGCCACATCCCGCAACAGCTCGATCCCGAATGACCCATCCGCCAGTTCCTGGCGGACGAGGCCTGCGATGGCGACGGCGCCTTCACCGCTGTCGCAGAGCAGAACGCCGGTATGGCGTCCGGATTGATCGAGGAGATCGTTGCAGCGACGATCGATGATCTGGCGCAGATGACTGGAGCAGGCTGCCTGTTCCAGGGGCCAGAGCAGGGGGGCTGTGCGCCGGTTCAAGGCACTCCACTGACAGGAGGTCGGCAGGGAGGTGGGGGTGCGAGGGAGGGCCGCAGGCTGGCTGGACTCCCCGTTCCCTGCCTGCCAGATGCGTTGGGTTTTCAGGGGCTGGAAGCCCAGTTCGCGCAGCACATCCAGTTGCTCATCGCAGCTGCTGTCGCAACGGATCACCCAGCTGCGGGAGTGCACATCGGTGCCGAGCAGGGCTTGTTGCAGCAGGGCTTTCAGAAGTTGACGCCGGCCCACCCACTGGCCGGGGCTGAGCTCTTCGAGGGACAGCAACCAGCAGCTCCCCTGCCGGTTGTAGGGACGCACCTGAACGAGGGCTCGAAGGATCCCCTGTTCAAGAGCGACGAGCACCCGCGGTTGACGCGTGATCGGCTCACCGGGCCAGAGGCCATCGAGCCGTGCCACCAGGCTGCGCAGCAACAACCCCTGCAACCGGGGCAGGCAGTCGCCCAACTCCTCGGACTGGAGGCCATGGAGGTGAGCCGCCCGCAGCGGCTCAACCCGAAGGGAGCTGCCGGAAGACTCCACCGGAACACTCAACAAGAGTGACTTCAATGTATCTCCCGTGGCGAGGTGCCGCGTTCTCAGGCCGGGCGCACGAGCACCAGGGGAGTGCGCTCATTGGCGTTGCCTGCCGGGTTCGGACGCAGGGCGCGATGCAGCAGAGTGTGATCGCAGTGTTGGTTCGAGGCCAGCACTTTGACGCGGCCGAGGTCATTGACATCCACGATCGCGACATCCACCCCGAGAGCCGCCGCCGCTGCTTCGCACAGCGCCCCCGGTGCGTCCGGCCCGAGCACGATGGTCTGGTCGTAGGGCGGCGTCGTGCCGGTGATGTCGTCGATCAGACGGGCCTGGTCGCCGGCGAGGCGATAGAAACCGCCTGGGCTTCCCACCAGCTTGAGCGCCAGGCCCAGTCCCCAGGCCACCAACACGCGAGTCGGCCCCACCTGGTCGATCAGGGTCTGCAAGCCGCAGGCGGTGGCGAGGCTGCTGGTGGGATGAAACACGCGGCAGAGCAGGCGGGCCAGCCAGCCGGGTTCCACCATCGAGGGGTGCTGGTAGCGACCCTGGATAACGGCCACCGGCGTTTCACCGATGGTGAGCACGTCACCCGGTTGCACCAGGTGGCCGGCGTAGGTCCGCAGCACCTCGATCGTGTCATCGAGCGGGCCGAGCAGATGGGTGCGGATGGGCAGCACGGCGCAACCCTCGCCCTCGCGGAACACGACCTGATTCGCCTCCACCACCGCTGGACGGCGCACGGGCACCACCACGCCCTGGCGGCGTTGCAGCCGTCCGAAAGGGCCGTAGTTCACCCACTGCACCTCGGCCCAGAGCGTGTCGACGCTTCCGGCCAGGGATGTTGCGGCGGGGGCGCTGATCCGGATCTCCACCTCCACCCGCGTGGTTTTGCGTCCTTTAACGATGTAAGCGGCCCAGTACCCATCGGGACGGGCGTCCTCATCGGGGTGATGGGGGGTGATCCGGGTCTGGGTCTGCAGATCACTGAGGTCCTGCTGACCAAGCAGCACAGGCTGGATCGTGAACTCGGGCACCATCACCTCCATGCGGGGATGGGGGTTGTGAATCTCAAGCCAGCCGCTGATCAGGAGGTCCTGATCGATCGCCTGGACCTGCCAGTCGAGGGGGGTGAGGCGGAGCGGCGAGGCGGGGCGAAGGCGATGCCGTGCCTCGAGCCAGGCCACCGCCAGCCCGAGGATCAGAAGAACCAGCATCAACGCGGCCATGCCCCAGCGGTCATCCGACCGAATGTTCAGCCGCGCAGCGTAAGCGCTTTCGCTGGAGTGATCAGGACCGTCGCGGTCAGCGGGTCTGGATCTCAGTGTTCAACTCATTGAAACTGAGGCTGGTGCTGCTCCCTTCCGGTGCCGGCAATCCCGTCGCCTTGCTGATGGCCGCGTTGATGCGGTCGAGGGGCACCTGCCCCGTGGCGTCGAGGAGCACGGAGCCCGCACCATCGATCACCACCACCTGGGGGATGTGTCCGCTCCAGTAATGGGCCGGGTCGGTCGGGCCCTGGTCAGCGCGACCCTGGAGGGCGTCGGTGGTGAGGGGCATCAGGTCGATGCTTCGGGTCCAGAGCCGTTGCAGTTCCGAGACGGAGGGGGCAAAGGCTTTGCTCGTGCGGCTGTCATCGAGATAAAAAACGAGCACACTCGTGCGGCCCGCGGCGAGGGCGTCGTCGAGGCTGGTGGCGGGTGGCACCAGGGAGCCGTTGCCGGCATAGAGGGCAAAGATGTTGCCGTCGTATGCGTCGTCGTCGCGGCCCGCCTGCGCTGGCGGCACGATCATCAGAAAGGCAAGACAGACACTCAGCAGCGCTTGCAGCAGGCGGGCCATCCGATCTCCAGAGCAGGCGGCATTCTGACGCTCCGGCTCAGCCACGGCCGGCTGGCCGGCTGCTCAGGCTTCGCCCCATGCCCTGGGCGATGCCCCGACCGATCAGTCCGATGGCTCGACCCACCACCTGGGTCAGCACCACCACCATCAGGTCACCGATCGTGCGCACCAGGGCCTGAATCTGCGGGGCCAGGGCATCACGGGCCTCGAGCAGCAGAGCCACCTGTTGTTGCCACCAACCGAGTTGACGCAATTCACTGTCGCGGGGCTCGGTGAGCAACAGCGGTTCGATGCGACCGGCCTTGAGCCGATACAGCAATCGACGGCTTTCGTAGAGGCGAATCGGTCGCTGAATCCAGTCCTGCCAGCGGCTTTGGTTGTTGAGTTGGTTGCGCAGTCGCTCGAGCTCCCGGGTGGAGATCAGGCGCTGATCGAGAAGATAGCGACGCAGTTCCGGCCAGGCGCTGCAGGCGCTGATCAGTTCGGCGCTGATCAGTTCGGCGGTGCGCACCAGCCAGTTGCTCACCAGGGTCTCCAGCTGCAGCAGGGCCCGGGGATGATCCGCCGGCAACAGCTGCCCGTCCACCAGCACGGGCTGGTCGAGCAGGAGTGGTTCGAGCATGCGGCGTGGATCGGGCAGCTCGTCATCCCCCTGGTCGAAATCAGCCTGGGCGAGGAGGGAGGCGGCTACGGGCTGAAGACTCTCGCCCTGGGGCAGTCGCACGTAGCTGCCAGCCATGGCCTGCAGGGCCTGGCGTCGCAGTTCCGGTTGCAGAGCATGCCAGTTGTCCTGAAGGGTCCCCTCGAGGCTGCCCTCGCTGCGCAGGCGGGCCATCACCCGGTCGAGTTGCTGGAGAAGTGCCAGCAACAGGTCTCGACGCCGTTCCGGATGGAGCCCTTCGATCGCCAGCAGACTGCCGGTGGCGTTGCCCAGGCCTGCGTTCACGGCGCCATTGAGCCGCTCCTGAATGGCGGCCCACACCGCGGTGGCATGGCGCTCACGCAGGGTGATCGCCACGGTGTCTTCCCTCGCTTCATCACGGGAGTGGCCAGGCCGATCGCTGGAGCGGCGCAGCGGCACGGCATCGGTCAGACCCATCTCCAGGGGACCCCAGAGCCAGAGCAACAGATCACGGGCACTGCGCAGTTCCCGCTGACGGCCCTCCAGCACAAGGCGCAGCAGCAGGTGCTCCGGCGGGGGATTCAGCAGCGCTTCGATCACCTGAAGATCCTGGCTGATCTGTTGCAGACCGCTCACCAGCAGCCATTGCCCCAGCCCCATGGTCGAGGCGGGCGTTGTCGCTTCAGCCGCCGCGCGCTCCTGCCGTAGCCGCACCACCCGTCCCCCTCCGCGAAGGGTGGTGATCGCCTCCGCCAGGGTCTGCAGATCCGGATCCTGCAACAAACCGGGGCAATCAAGGGTCAGCAGATCGCTTGAGCTCAGCTGCAGATGGGCCGGAAGCAGCAGCAGCAGAGCGGCGGGCTGCCAACGCTCCTGCAGATGGCGAAGCTCCCGGCGGATGGTCTCGAGGGTGCCTGCTGGTTCGATCGACCAGATCACCAGGCAGGGAGATCCGTTGAGAGCCTCGGCCCTGAGCCTGATCTCCAGATCGGAGAAGCGCTGGCTGAGCTGGAGGGCCAGGGATTCGCCAAGCAGTTCAGGGGCGAGCAGGAGGAGTTCGGTGTTCGCGCTGCTCACAACGGCATCCCCGGAGGCTCATGGTTGCCGACAACGTAACGGGGGCAGCGCTTCCGCTCCAGAGTGCAACGGCGGATCAGTCGGCCTCAGCCACAGGCCGACCATTCAATTGCAAGGTATACGACTCGATCCGATAGCCGGTGCGCTCTTCGATGGAACGCAGCAGGTCTTCGGGCAGTTCGATGTCCAGATCTTCGATCTGGCCGGATTCCAGACAGGTCAGATGGCTGTGGGGATCGCTGCGGTAGCCATAGAGACGGCCGTTGGCCCGATCGAGACACTCGATCACGCCGGCGCTCTGCAGCGCTTCGAGGTTTTGATACACGGACGTGTGGCCGATGTGGCGTCCGCGGGCATTGAGTTTTTCAAAAATGTCCCGGGCGCTGAGATGGCTGGCCTCACTCCAGAGCAGATCGAGCACCATGCGGCGTTGCCGGCTCAGGCGCATCCCCAGTTGCCGGCAACGCTCAAAGGCGGTCTGCACGCCGCCATCGATGGCGCGATTTCCTTGCGGGTCGATGGAGGCAGACGCTCCGTTCACAGGCGTAACAGGAATGACTTCACCTTAAAGCGCAAGGCAAGGGCATGCTCTTTGCCGATCAACAGCTGCGCACGGATCCAGTCGGCGGGTCCTGCAGCCGCTCTGTCGCCAGAGCGTTGATCGCCTCCGCCAGGTCGACACGACCGTCATAGAGGGCCCGACCCACGATCACACCGCTGATGCCCAGGGGTTCGAGGGCCAGCAAAGCGAGAAGATCGGCCATGCAGCCCACGCCGCCGGAGGCGATCACGGGCACCGCACTCGCTGTGGCCATCGATCGGAGCGCCGCCAGATTCGGGCCCTGCAGGGTGCCGTCGGTGGCGATGTCGGTGCTGATGATTGCGGCGATGCCGGTGCTGTTCAACGCTGCAGCCAGGCCCGTGGCCTCCGTGTTGCTGGTCTCCAACCAGCCGCGCGTCGCCACCTTTCCATCGCGCGCATCGATGCCCACCACGATCCGGCCGGGATGGAGCGACGCCAGCGTCTTCACCAGCTCGGGGTTCTCCAGCGCTGCGGTGCCTAAGATCACGCGATCAAGGCCGCAGGCCAGCAACGCTTCGGCGCGTTCCAGGGTGCGGACGCCACCGCCGAGTTGCACGGGGATGGCGAGTGCGGCCGTGATCGCGCGCACGGCGCTGTCGTTCACGGGCTCGCCGCTTTTGGCGCCATCCAGATCCACCAGGTGGAGACGCTTGGCCCCCTGGGTCTGCCAGTGCATCGCCTGGGCAACCGGATCATCGCTGAACCGCGTCACCTGGTCGTAATCCCCCTGGTGCAGGCGCACACAGGCCCCACCCAGGAGGTCGATGGCGGGAATGATCTCCATGACAGCCAGCACTCTGCAGCCGTCCATCTTCGGCTTTCATCGGTCAGGGGCGCCGATCGGATCGATCACGGGGGCCTGGCGCGGCTGGATGATCTGGCCCCAGCTCACCTCCACCTCCCGCAGCATCTGGTCGATCCGGTCGATCTGGAACAGGCGGCTGGCCAGTGCGGTCTGTTCCTGATCCGTGAGGGTCTGGAATGCCTGCTCCAGGCTTTGACGATGGCGCGCCGACAGGCCAGGGAGGCTCCAGGTGTCGGCCGGAGCAGGCGGCAGCACCATGGAGCTGCCGAGGCTGGATTCCCAGAGCCTCAGCCGGGCCACGACCGCCTCGGCCCGCTGCCGGCGTTCCTCTGCCGCTGCCTGCAGCGCCGACAACACCATGGGGATCGCCGGCAATCGACTCAGTTCCGCCATCGCCAGGATCAGGGTGAAGGCGGCTCCATCGAGCAGCTGCCACATCCTGGCGACCGGGAGATGGGCAGCTCTGGCACCGAGTTCGCGCAGGGCGGCGGGTCGGCTGCTGCGCAGTTGCAACAGGGTCTGGCGGTGGTTGTCCAGTTGCTGTTGCAATTGCTTTCTGTCGTGGCGCACGAGCCGGTTGTGCTCCTGTTCTTCCTGGCAGAGCAGGATCTGCTGCTCCCGTTGGATGTGGGCCTCGAGGCTGCTGGCCAGGTCCACCAACAGCTTGAGCAGGCCGAGGCGTTGCTCCATCCGGGCCCGTGAGGGCCAGATCAGTCGCAGGGCCAGCAGGCTCACGATCACCCCCAGGGAGGTCCAGAAAATGCGCAGGCTGATCCAGCTGTCGTAGACGTTTTCGTGCTTGAGCCAGCCGATCGCCACCACGAAGCAACACACCGTGTAGCCCACGGTGAGCCCGAAAGCCCCGGCCACGAGGCGGGCCAGCAGCAAGGCCAGCGGCAATGCGATCGCGAGCGGAATTCCGATGAACCCCTTGAAGGCGAAGAAGAGGATCACCCCACCGATCACCGTGCCGATCACCCGTTGGCGGCCCAACTCCAGGGTGTTGCCGTAGGTGCCGCTCATCACACTGAGGCAGGCCAGGGGCGCGTAATAGCCGAAGGCCAGTCCGCTGATCTGGGCCAGGCCCTGCAGCAGACCCACCACAAAAGCGAGCCGCAGGGCAATGCGATGGGATTGCGGCGCTGCCATCCCTCAGGTTTTGGAGAGGGACGGTCCGAGCAGGGCTCGGCTGATGAGCAGGTTGAGCACCACCTGCAGTTGGGCTCGGATCGTGAGGCTGCTCAGGATGGAGTTGCCCACCGTTGCCTCCGAAGCTCTCTGGTGCTGCAGAGTCGCGTTGAGTTGATCACCGCGGCGCAGCCCCTCGCTCCAGTCGCTCAGGCGCAGCGAGCCGACCAGATCCTGCAGCTGTTCGAGGTTGCTCAGCAAGGGTGGCCCCGCCAGGGGCTCGCCGTGCAGCAGCTGCTGTTCCAGGAGGGCCCAATGACGCAGGCATTGTTGCCAGAGCAGGCCGTTCTGGCGCCATCGAGAGCGCAGCCGTCGTCTGCGGTGATCCTGTGCAGGCGCTGTTTGCACCAGCTGGGTGAGCTGGAGAACCGCCGTTTGAATGGCATCAAGGCGGTCGGCGGCAGGTCTCTCGCCGCCGTTGAGCAGCCAGTGGCGCACCTGCTCAGTGCGTTGTTCAAAGGCGGTGCTGATCTGTTGATCCAGAGCCTGAGCACGATCGCGGCGCAGCCGGGGAAAGAAGGCCTGCGTGGCCAGATGGGCCATCACGATGCCCACCAGGGAGGCGACGATCAGATTGATCAACAGGGCCCAGTGAAAGCGGGTATCGGCCTGCCAGAACAGACTCACAGACCAGCAACCCAGGTAGGCCATCCCCCGACCCGCCTCCAGCCGTAGTTGGCTCACGAGCAGATGGGTGATCAACAGGGCGATGCTCAGGGTGACCCAGTTGCTCGCGAAGCTGTGGCAGGCCATCGCCACCACCACGCCGATCGCGGCACCTTCGGCAGCGATCACGCTGCGGCGCACCGGGGCCGTGTCGGTCTCGCTGATGAACATCACCGTCATGATCAAGGTGAGCGGCAGGTAGGGGCCGCGATCGGCCCACTCCATCACCGCGATGCCCAAGCCACTGGCCACGAGGGTCTTCAGGGAAGCTCTTGCCAGATCGTTCATCGCACCATCGGTGCCTGGATCGCAGGCATCCTGCCCGTGCTGCGGGCTTTCGGCAGCATCGCCGCACGCGCTTCAATGGCGCCTCAACCGCTGCAGGAGTCGTGAACATCCTTGTGATGGGGGGAACCCGCTTCGTCGGCAGGCCCCTGGTGGCAGCTCTTCTGGCGCAGGGCCATGCCCTCACCCTGTTCACCCGCGGGCGTCAGGGGCTGCCGGATGGGGTGGAGCATTGCTGCGGGGACCGCACCAAGGCGGCTGATCTGCAGCAACTCCAGGGCCGGCGCTTTGAGGTGATCATCGACAGCTCCGGCCGCACGCTGGACGACAGTCGCCTCGTGCTGGACCACACAGGACGCCCCAGCCACCGCTTTCTCTATGTGAGTTCAGCCGGTGTGTACGCCGCTTCGGAGCAGTGGCCTCTCGATGAAGACAGCGCGCTGGATCCGGCCAGTCGCCATGCCGGCAAGGCCCACACCGAGGCCTGGCTGCAGGCGGAGGGCATTCCTTTCACCAGCTTCCGCCCCACCTACATCGTGGGGCCTGGCAACTACAACCCGATCGAGCGCTGGTTCTTCGCGCGCATCCACCATGGCCTGCCGGTGCCGGTTCCCGGCGATGGCACCACGATCACCCAGGTGGGCCATGTGGAGGATCTGGCTGAGGCCATGGTGCGATCGCTGGCGGTCGATGCCGCCACCAATCGGATCTACAACTGTTCCTCCCGGCGTGGCATCACCTTCAATGGGTTGGTGACGGCAGCGGCTCTTGCGGCCGGCAAGGAGCCGCAGAGTATCGACGTGCGCTTCTTCGATCCGAGTGGTCTCGATCCCAAGGCGCGCAAGGCCTTCCCGCTGCGGATCAGCCATTTCCTCACCGACATCACCCGGGTGGAACGTGAACTGGCCTGGAGCCCCCGCTTCGATGCGGCGTCCGCCTTCCACGACAGTTATGGACGCGACTTCCATCGCGATCCGGGTCCAGCGCCGGACCTCAGCGCGGATCAGACCCTGATCGGGGCCGCCTGAGATAGAGCAGGGCTGATTGCAGCGCCAGGGCGAGGGAGGGCCAGAACAGCCACCAGCCCAGGCGCTGCAGCCCATCCACCAGGCCGGTGGGCCCCCAGGTGCCCGGCCAGAGCAGCAGCAGCAGACTGAGGAACTGCAGAAGCGTCTTCGCTTTTCCCCCGCTTGAGGCGGGGGCTCCATCCTGGGCGTCCCGTCGCCAGCCGGAGATCAGCAATTCCCTCGCCAGCAGCAGCCACACCGCCCAGACGGGCAAGGTCTGCCGGGCCGTGAGCACCAGCAGGGGGGCCAGGATCAGCAGCTTGTCGGCCAGGGGATCCAGGCGTGCGCCCCAGCTGCTGCCGGCGCCGGCCCGTCGGGCCAGCCAGCCGTCGAGGGCGTCGCTCGCACCACCGAACAGGAGCAGGAGCCAGGCGATGCCTTCCCGGCCGGTCACCAGGCAGAGAATCAAGGGCAGGCCCGCGATCGCCCGCATCACCGTGACGCGGTCAGCCCAGATGCGCCATGGGTTGTTCAAGGCTCAGAATGCCAGCACTCGCATGTGTTCCATGGTGCTCCAGCAGTCGGTTCGTGAGGTGATGACCACGCCGGTGCTGACGGTCACGCCGGAGACCCCTCTTCAGGAGGCCGTGGCGATGATGAGCGATCACCACATCAGCGGCCTGCCGGTGGTGGATGCCTCGGGGGTCCTGGTGGGGGAGATCACGGAACAGGATCTGATGGTGCGCGAGAGCGGCGTGGATGTGGGTCCCTACGTGATGCTGCTCGACAGCGTGATCTACCTCCGCAATCCCCTGCACTGGGATCGGCAGGTCCATCAGGTGCTGGGCACGGCGGTGAACGACCTGATGCGCCGCGACAGCCACACCTGCGCGGCTGCCTTGCCCCTGCCACGGGCTGCGTCCCTGTTGCATGAACGCAGCACCCAGCGCTTGATCGTGGTCGATGATCAGCAGAAACCCATCGGTGTCATCACCCGCGGCGATGTGGTGCGGGCGCTTGCCGCCGGTGCGGAGGCCTGACCTCAGCCCCTGCCGATTGCTTGTCGCTGAATCGCGTAGGCAATCGGTTGGATCAGGCGGAAATCCACCAGATCACCCACTTGAAGCGAGGCCAGGGCTTCCTGCTCCAGGGCTCGGCGCACATCAAGATTGTGCACATGGCCATCCGGTCCGCGCAGGCTGATCGTGTGATCCTTTCTGGCGATCCGCACCACTTCGGCCGTTCCGGTGGCCATCGTCACCCGGGTGCCTTTGGGCACCGGCCCAAACGGACTGCCCAGAATCACGGTTTCCCTTGTGACCGCCAGCTGCGTCGCTGAGGCTGGCAGCAGGTCCACCACCAGGCCCTCCAAGACATCGACACCCACCTGATCGCCCTTGCGCAGGCCCGTGCGGCCGAGGTCGAGGCCTGCCGAGAAGGTGATGGTGTGACCCTCCGGCCCCCGCAACTCAAACGCCTGGCCGTCCTCCATCACTTGGGTGATGGTGCCATTGAGATGGGCGAATTCGAAAGACTCGAGCAGCTCAGCTTTGAGCGATGCGGAGGGGCGCACCGTTCGCACCGAGGTTGGAGCGGCAACAACCGGCGCCTTGGTGCGGCTCGATGCTGGCAGCTTGCGCACGCTGAGCGCCATCGGTTGGATCAGACGAAAGTCGACCAGGTCGCCGGTTTTGAGGTCAGCGAAGTCATCAGACCCCTGAGCGTTGAGCACATCCAGGTTGTGGATACCGCCAAGGGGGCCCATCAGGCTGATGCTGTGATCCTGGCGATCGATCCGGATCACGCGCGCTGTTCCCGAGGCCAGGGCCACGCGCATGCCTTTCTTCATCTGCCCCATGTCCATCGGCAGGATGATGTCTTCCCTGTTGAAGCTGAGCTCCTGCTCCTCGGAGGGTTCCAGATCCACGACCAGGCCATCAAGGATCGAGAGCTTCACCCGATCGCCGGCCTGCAGCGCCAGGGGGGTGAGATCGGTGCCCACCGTGAGCACTTCGGTGTGGCCCTGGGGGTCTTCGATTTCCAGCACCTTTTCATCCGGAATCACCGTGGTGACGGTGGCCTGGATTTCGGTGACTTCATGGCCGGCCAGTTGCTCCGGCGAAAAGCCCGCCCTGGCCCCCACGGCCGGCAGGGTCAGGGAGGCGCCGAGCACTGCCGTGAGCATCCATCCGCGCATCGCCTCAAGCCTTCACAAAAACGTGGCGACGTTACTGCCAACCCCTTTGCGTCACAATGCTGCCGCTGCCGTTGCCTCCACCCCATGGGTTCCGCTCTGTTCAAGCGCCTCGCCGTCGTTGCCGGAGCTGGTGTGCTGGCGACCGTTGCGGCCAGTCCGGTCCGGGCGGAGCGCACCGTCGAGGTGAGCCTCAAGGAGCGTTATCTCACGATTCTCGATGATGGGGAACCGGTGGCCCGCTTCCCTGTGGCGATCGGCGCTCCTGAATCTCCCACGCCTCCCGGCGACTATTCGATCACCCGGAAGGAAGCCAAACCCGTTTATCACAAGCACGGCAAAGTGATTGCCCCGGGGCCGAAGAATCCCGTGGGTGTGCGTTACATGGCTTACTTCACCCTGGGTTCGGGTGAATATGCCATTCACGGCACCGCCTGGCCCAACTGGGTCAAGCTGCGTGCGGCCGTGAGCCTCGGATGCATCCGCATGCTCAATTCCGATGTGGTGAAGGTGTTCAACATGGTGGATGTCGGCACGCCCGTGGTGGTGAAAGCCAACTGATCACTACTGAATCGTCAACGTTTGTCGTCATGTCTCTGTCTGCTCTGAAAACCGCTCTGCCCCTGCTCGGCACCCTGTTGCTGCCTTCCCCTGTGGTCGCAGCCCAGGAAATGAAGGAACAGAAGTTCCTGGATCAGGTGGAGCAACCGGGCCACGTGGTGGTCACGGCCCGGGGTGTGGACGCGGTGAACGCGGAGGCCAGGCGCCAGGGCTTGCGCTTTCCCGCTATCGGCTACTGGTCTCCCGATAATGTCTGTTTCAGCCAGCCGCCTCAGGGCGACTGCAACGGCGTGTTCCGGCGTTAGGGCAGGGGCGGCGGCAGCACCGGCGGTGGCGGTGCACCGATCACCGGTTCGCGGCGCGGTGTCGTTGGCGAAGAGGTTGGGGCTGCAGCTGTCGCTTCCACAGGCTCTTCGTCCTGCACCACCAGAGGCGGTGGCAGGTCGGGGGGAAGACTCGGTCGAGGGGTTGCCTGGGCATCGGCTTCCGGCAGCACTGGGTCATCCTGCGGGGAGGGAGTGCGGAGCGGTTCCGGGTCTTGCAGCACCAGGGGATCAGCGGTGATCGGCGGTTCCGGCAGGGGCGAGCGCTCGCGCACGGCGGTGGCAGGCGCGGTGCCTGAGGGTGCCAATGGATCGGGGGAGGGTTGGCGCGGTGGCCAGATCATCCGGGCGATCGGTTCCACGCCTTGCTCCATGACGCGGTTCAGCCCGGCGAGGGCACGGTCGATCAACCGGCCGCCGAGCCACTGGCTGCACCGGATCGGTCCATCGCAGTGGGCACCCATCCCGACGCGGTTGCTGAGGTTGGCCATCAGATTGCCTTCCAGGGCAAAACGCCGCTCGCTCAGCCGCAGCAGGTAGGGCACATGCACAAAACTGGTGGCGCCGCCGCTGATCCAGTTGGCGTCTTCCTCGGTGAACCCCTTCACCCCAGGAATGATCAGGCGGCTCTTGGAGGCATGGTCGGGCATGTAGGCGGCGATCAGTCCGCGGCGGCGCGCCAGATCCCTGGTCTGCTCGAGGGTGAGCCCGTCTTTGCTCATCAGCATTTCGAGGCGGCCGTCCTGCTTGAGGCCGAAGATCATCCGGATCCTGGGCAGGTAATAACGAATGCGCTGGCCCATGCTGATGCTGTAGGCCCCCTTGTAGCTCTCGGGCGGCTCCTCCAGATCGTTGTAGATGCTGTGCAACCCGCCGATGAAGGTGTCGTAGCGCTGTTCCCGCTCCGGGGTGAGGGCGCCGTAGCCGAAGTCGACGCTGCCGTCATGGGCAATGCCCACATAGGCCCTCTGCAGAGCGGCCGTGCGGTTGCGACCCTTCCAGATCCGCTGCCCCAGTTTGAGATCGCCCAGGGGCACGGTGATCTCCTGACCGCCGCTGTCCACATGACGTTCATACATCGGGCCTGACACGTAGGCCAGGGCCGCCGTGTCTTGGAACGCATCCTGTTCACGGTCCCAACCCTCGAGGAGACCCACCCGCACTTTGCGCGGGTCGAAATCGAGGGCATACACCTCATCATCCGGGAGGTAGCGGAACGTGCCGGCCTCGGCTCCCTCCTGAACGGAGGCTTCGCTGGTGGCAGATCGTTTCTTGCTCGGGGCGTCAGGTGTGGGCGGCGCCAGAGCCAGGAGCCCGGCAAAGGTGAGCAGGGGCAGGCCGATCACGACCCAGCGTTTGCGCATGCCCCGCTTGCGGCGCCGCCGGGTCGCCGGAGGACGCCGCCGTTTGGACTGGCGTTCAGCGGTGCTGGAAGGGGAGGATCCGCGTTTCACCGGGCCAGCCTTCTGCTTGGAGAGTGGGAGAGCGGATCGAGCCAAGGAACGATGGCATTGTCAGCCACCAGCCATTTGCGGTAACGCTGGCCGCACTCATGCCCTCCCGTCAACTCCCCGAAGGCCGGAATCAGCAATTGCTGGTCGGAGGCATGAAAGGCAAAGCAGGGCAGGCGCAGGCCATCGCTGCCTTGCCGGAGCCGTGCCACCGGATGCACGTGGCCGCAGATGTTGAGCAGCGACGGCGGCTGCGGCTCCGGTTCATGGCTCAGCCAGAGGGCACCGAGTCGCTGGCTGGGTTGATGCGGAAGACCCTCCAGGTCACTGCCCCGGTCGTGGTTGCCACCGATCAGGCTGACCGCGCAGCCGCAGGCCTCAGGAAGGCTGCGCAGGCGTTGATGCAGGGATGGGGTGAGCCCGAGGCGACCATGGATCAGATCGCCGAGCACGATCACCTCATCAGGTTTGAGACGATCGCAGAGGTTGATCAGGCGATCGAAGGTGGCCTGGTCACCGTCGCTGGGCAGGGGAATGCCATGGGCCTGAAACAGTTCCGCCTTGCCGAGATGGAGATCGGCCACCAGCAACTGGCGGCTTTCCGGACGCCAGAGGGCGCGTTGCGGCAGCATCACGAGCTCTTCCTCTCCCCAGCGCCACAGCACCTCTCCTCTCGCCATGGCGTTGGCCTTCATGCGGTTGGTCGAGGCCGGTGTGATTTCAATGGCATACGCAGGGACATCCGCTGCTGCAGGCTGAGCAAGCCTGCGCGGTTGCATTGTGGCGTCAACCGATCGTCCGCACCACCCGGAATGCGAGATCGTCCGTTACCTCGAGCAGCGCCTGCTCTGGCTCGAACAACTGGGGCAGCACGAATGCGCCTTCGCCCTGCGCATGGAAGTGGCCGACTGGTTGCTTGCTGATGGCAATGCAAACCTGAGTGCTCCCCTTGCCCACTGAGCGCTCCATCATGACCATCGCCCTTCTGATTGCTCTTGCCGGCTCCCTGGCAGCCATGGCCTGGATTGTGCGTCGGCTCGACCAGGCCTGATCTCTGGCGGGTGTGGTAGCCATGATCCAGCCTCACGGAGGGAGCGTGTTGTGCCGACCGCTGACCCTGCTCTGGTCCCTGCTGACCCTGTCCGGCCTGGCGATCGGAAGCCGAGGTGTTGCCATTGAGACCGGGCTGCCCGCCACGATCCGGGTGGGCGTCAGTGGCAGTCCTCCGTTTGTGTTTGAACGCGATGATGCGTTCTCGGGGATCAGCGTGGAGGTGTGGCGTCAGGTTGCTGATCGCCTCGATCAACCGTTCGTGTTGGTGCGTCAGGCCAATGCCGAGGCCAATCTCAAGGCAGTGTCCGAGCGACGGATTGATCTGGCGATTGGACCGCTGAGCATCACACCGGAGCGACTGGCCGAGAAGACGATCGATTTCAGTCAGCCCTATTTCCATGGCCAGCTCGGTCTCCTGGTGCCGATCCGGCCGCCGGGCCTGCTCTCCCGCCTCGCTCCCTTTTTCGGTTGGGCCGCTCTGTCGTCGCTGGGGGTGCTGATGCTCATGCTGTTCATCGTCGGCAACCTGATCTGGTTGGCGGAACGGCGGCGCAACTATGACCAGTTCCCGCGGCACTACTTCCACGGGGTCGGTAATGGCATGTGGTTCGCACTGGTGACCCTCACCACGGTGGGATACGGCGATCGGGCGCCCCTGTCGCGCACGGGCCGCACCATTGCCGGGGTCTGGATGGTGCTGTCACTGGTGGCCCTGTCGTCTGTCACCGCCGGCCTGGCTTCGGCCTTCACCGTGTCGTTCTCCCGCTGGTCTCCGGGCACGATCCAGCGCCCGGAAGCGCTGGTCGGGCAGCCGATTGCGGTGGTGGAGGGCACCACCAGCGAGGTGTGGGCGCGGATTTACGGAGCCAGGCCTACTGCCGCAACCAATCTGAATGCGGCGATTGCCCTGCTTCAGCAGGGCAAGGTGCATGGTGTGATGTTTGACCGTCCGGTGCTCCGCTATTACCAGCGGCAGAATCCCAGTAACGGCCTCAAGCTGGCCGATTTTTCTCTGGCGGATCAGACCTATGGCTTTGCCTTTCCAGCCGGCAGCCCCCTGGGTACGGCCCTGGATGTGTCGATCGTGGAGCTGAATCGCTCCGGCCGCATCCATGCGATCACGGAAAAAACCTTCGGACGCACAACGTTTGAAGGCCAGCCTCCCAGCGAGTGACCGTTATCTTCCCTGCGAGCGGTAATCTGGCCGCGTTTGAAGGCGGAATTCCGTAGGTATGCGAGCGCTGCCGCTGTCGTTGGCACCCGGTCAGGATCTCAAGGTGTCTCTGGACACCCTGGCAAGGGAGCAGCAGTGTTCCGGTTTCGTGCTCGGCGTGGTGGGGAACCTCAGCCGCGCTGCATTCCAGTGCCCCGGTCGCCCTGAGCCCACGGTGCTGGAGGGAGATCTTGAGATCATCACCCTCAATGGCACGGTGTCGCCCCAGGGCGCTCACTTGCATCTGAGTCTTTCCGACGGTGCCTGCCAGGTGTGGGGTGGCCATCTCGAACCCGGCACCCTGGTGCTCAAAGGCGTGGAGTTGCTGCTCGGCGTGCTCGACCAGCCCAGGGTGGCTGCCGGCTCCCATCCGGTTACAGCGCCGATGCCGGCGCCATCACCCCAGGCTCCGTCCGGGCCAGCGTTGCTCTCCCGGGTGGAGATCGCCGTTCTCCCCGGTTGCCCCTGGTGCACGCGCGCCCTGCGGCTGCTCAGCAGTGCCGATGTGCCCCATCAGGTGTTCCGCGTTGATCACGACGACGCCTTCCATCACTGGCACGGCCGCAGCGGCATGACCACGTTCCCCCAGGTGTTTGTGGATGGCACCCTTCTTGGCGGATACGACGCCCTCGCGGCCCTGCACGAACGCGGTGACCTGATGCAGCTGCGATGAGCCACACCGAGCCGGAGTCGGTTCCGTCGTTCTGGAGCCTGAAGCCCTGGTGGTGCCAGCCCTGGTCGATTCTCCTGACCGGTGTGGGAGCAATGGTTGGCAGCTGGGTTTTGCTGCATTGGCTCTGGCTCACCGCCTTGGTTGCCGTTGCCGTGAGCGCCTGGTGGCTGTTGTTTCTGGTGCTGGTGCCAAGGGCGACCAGCTCTTAATCGCCCTTGTCATTTCTGTGCCGGCGCTTCTGCTCCAGCAATTCCGTTTCCAGCTGCTCGATCAGTTGGCTCACCAGGGCCTGAAACTCCGGTTGGCAGCCACGGAATGCCGCTTTGTGCCGGATTGGTTCGTTGCGGGTGCGCAGGTCGGTGAGCATGAGCTCCAACGCATCGATCCTGGCATTGCTGTGCATGGCGAGGGCAACATCGCGCAGCGAGGTTATGACAGCTACGGCCAACCCCCAGTGGCCCGGCTCAGAAGTGCAGGGTCGTTTTCAGCAAGAGCCCCAGCTGGGCCAGTGCCGTGCCCGCAGGGGTGTCGGCCCCCAGGGGGCGGCTGAGCCAGAACAGGGCCGGCGTCATCGTGATCGCATCCGTGATCCGGGCCTGATACCACCATTCCGCGACGAAACTGCTGTCATTCGGCGTGGCTCCACCCACCAGGGCGGTGGCCACGATCGGCTGGCCGATGGCTCCTCCCATGGCATTGCCCTGGAGCAGCACGTCCTCCCACTGCAGCGCCAGCGTCCATGACTGACTGGTCGACACCAGCCCGGTGGATCGCACCTGTGGGTCGTAGCGGGTGTGGTTCAGACCCCAACCGGTACTGATCGAGGGCCACCAGCCACTCCGTTGCGGTTGCCAGGTGCCGCTGAGGGCGTAGCTGCTGGTGAGGCCGGGATTCTCGTAGCTCGAGAGCACAAACGGGCTGCCGTAATCGATGATCCCGAATCCGTTTTCGATCCAGGCCGCGGCGGCCGCCAGTCGCCAGTTGGTGCCCTGATAGCCGATCTGCACGGTGGTGCTGCTGCCGGCATTCGCGCCGAAGACACCGCCGCTGTTGCTGCCGTTCTGGCCATTGCCGGCGATGTACTGACCACTGAGACGCAGCCCGGCCTGCGACCAGATCAGGCCAGCACCGACCCCGAGATTGCTGCTGTAAGCACCTGAGGCTCCCCCCTGGGTGAACAGGTCGAGCACCGTGTCGTCGGGATAGACGGTGGGTCGAAGCCCGAGCATCACCGACTGGTTCACCCGGCCGCCCACGGTGGCGCGCAGGTTGGATCCAAGTGGGAATTGGTAGTAGGCGCGATTGATTCCCAGCAGGTTTGGGGTGGGCCCTTCCTGAAACGCCACCTCGAGTTCTGAGAGACGACTGGGGCCGCCACCGCCGAAACTATTGCGGGCACTGTCAAAGTCACCCGCCCGCAGGCGAATGTTGAGCAGATCCTGCCCCGTGAAGCTGGTTTTGAGAATCAGTTTCTGGTCGTAATTGACCACCCCAGCGCCATAGGTCGCTCTCGTGTCTGTGAGGGTGGAATCCTGGGTGCCGAAAAAGGCGTTGCCCCCCACCACCACCGTGGTGGTGCCCCGCAGACTGGTGGTTGTGCTGAAGCGCTGCGCTTCCAGCTTGGTGCTACGGCTGTCGAGGGCATCGACCCGAAACTGCAAGGCGGCGAGCTCTGCCGCATACTCCCGCCGCAGGCGTTCCGCTTCTGCCATGGGGAGAGCGGCTGCGTTGAGGCAGCGAACCAGCCAGGTCGCCATCGCCATCCGGCTGAGCGGTGCATCCCGCTCACCAGGTTGCAGCAGGCCGCCGAGCATGGCCGGCAGCGGTTTAAGTCGGTGCCATCGCTCCCAGCGCATGATCAGGCTTGCACGCTGTCAAGCAACCACACCACGAGCAAGCCGATGAAAAAGGCCAGATTCACCACGCCGGAATCATCTTCCCCATCGGCATGGGCCTCCTTCATCACTTCCTCCACCACCAGGTAAATCAGGGCTGCGGTTCCGAAGGCGAGCAGGCCCGTGAGGGCGGACCCCCGCAACCAGTCCCCCAGCCATTGGCTCACGCCTAAGCCGAGCAGATAGGTCAGACCCATCAGCACTCCGGCCAGGCTGCTGCGCCAACGGCCGGCACCCCGCCCGAGCAGGGTGCCTACCCCCAGGGCGGCCAGACCCATCTCCAGGGCCACGGCGATCGGAATGATCCAACCGTTGCTGGTGGCTTCACTGCTGATGCCCACCACCAGTCCATCGATCAGGCTGTCCACCAAAAAGGGCAGCAGCAGGATCGCCAGCGGCCGCGCCCGCTCCCCAGTGCTGGGGAGCTCCGGCTCTTTGAGCACCGCATTGATCACCAGCAGCAGGGAGAAGCCCAAGGAGAAACCAAGCGCCAGGGCCAGGGGGTGGCCGCTGCGGCTGGCTGCGGGCATCAGATCGGCGGCGGCGGTGCCCAGCACCAGGCCTCCCACCAGGTGGGCGATCATGCCGCGCAGGCGATGGCCGGGATGGAAGCGACTGCCAAGTGCACCGCCACCCATCAGGGTGAGCGCCGGCAGGATCATCAGAATCACGAAGCACCCTGGCTGGATTGGTCGCCCAGTTTGCTTATCCGGGCAGCACCTGTCGGTAGCCAGAAGCGGTCACCACCCGCAGCGGCGTGTCGAACAGGTCGGAGAGGGGCTGATCCGCCAGCACTTGATCCGGAGGGCCATCGAGGATCACCCGGCCCTGGCGCAGGCCGATGACCCGCTGCATCTCCGGTGGGATCGCGTCGAGCTGGTGCGTGACCATCACCAGGGTGGTGCCTGTGCCCATCAGATGGCGCAATTGGTTGAGAAGGAGGTGCTTGGCCTTGAGATCGAGGGCATTGGTGGGTTCATCCAGAACGACCACCTCCGGTTGATGCACGAGGGCCCGAGCGAGCAGGAAACGGCGTTTCTGGCCGTCGGAGAGGCGGCCGAAGGGCTGATCGGCCTGGCCCTCAAGCGCGTGCTCCTGCAGTAAGCGCTCGCAGCGCTCGATCTGCTCATCACTGGGATGACGATCTCGTCCGAGGCTGATCGCCCCGAAGAAGGCGGCCAGCAGCAGTTCCCTGCCGAGCAGTCCGGCGGGGATGCGGGCTTCCAGATCGCTGGCGACGAGTCCCAGGCGCTGGCGCAATTGCCAGAGGTTCACCGTGTCCGACCCGAAGAGTTTCAGATGGGAGCCCGGACGCACCACCGGATAGAGGCTGCGGCTGATCAGTTGCACCAGCGAACTCTTGCCTGATCCATTCGGCCCCAGGAGTGCCGTGTGCTCCCCGCAGCGCAGTTGCAGGCTCAGGTCATCGAACACCCGGTGTCCATCGATCCAGGCCTCCACCGCCTGCAGATCGAGCCAGATCGACCTCCTGGCGCTTGTCGAACGACTCGGCATCGCGGCATTCTCCACTGGGTTGCTGAGGTCATGGTGAACAGCCGCCGCTGTGCACGCTGCGGAGCCAGCAGTTTTCGCGCTGATCGCTCTCTGGCGGGACGCCTGGTCTGCAGCCGCTGTGGCGCTCCGGCCTCGGCCAGGGCGATGGGACGGAAATCCGCTTCTGCGGGGCGATCCAGTGGTCGCTGGCTCTGGTGGCTGCTGCTGTTGATTGCCGTGGTGCTGCTGTTGCTGTGGCTTCAGGCGTCCTGAGCCGGGGCCGGCATCAAGGCATCGAGTGACAGGTCGTCCCGTCGCAGCAGGGCGAAGCGGGTGCCGGCATTGCCCAGGCACAGCCGCAGCTGCTGATCAAGGGCGGTGATCTCCAGCCAGGCGGGGAAGGATTGCTTCACGGCGGCGAGCAGCTCCGGTCGCCATCCCCCGGGCAGGGAAGGGCCGATCCAGCCACCGCGTCGAAACCGCACTCCCACCCTGTGGGGCCCTTCGATCGTCAGTTCGGCCTGCACGGCCACCGCGGCCAGGGCGCCGAAGGGGCCGCGGAGGCGCAGGAGGTTCAGGCCCCGTCCCCTGGCTGGATCCAGCAGTTGGAGATTTTCAAGCCAGGGCGCCTGCTTCAGCCAGGGTTGGGAGGACGAGCTCCAGCGCAGCTCCCACACTCCCGTTAGCAGAGACGCCTGCTCGCGCAGATCCACAGCACTGTCGGATTCGACCTGGGCGATCAGAGCCGGGATCGTGGGATCGCGGGGGTTGGCGCGCAGAGCGGCGATCAACTGGTGTCGCGGGGTGGTGCTGGGAGCGTCGGCCGCGTTGGGCATCGAAGAGGAGGCGACGGGAATGGACGGCGGGAATGGGGATCAGATCAGTTCGGGGTGGGCCGGGTCTCCCTTGAAGGGACCCTCCACCGCGGAGGTGATCCAGCCGCCGTAGACGTTGCCCGGCTGGGGAATCACGGCCTCACCGTTAACCCAGCAGCCGTCCATGAGGCGCGGATAGAGCGCATACCAGCCTGCGATCGGAGCGAAGTGGGCTGTGGGCGAGGGATAACGCCAGACGGCTCGCTCCAGTCGCCTGGTGCCCACCACCACATCGAAATAGGCGGCCACGCCTTTCCATTCGCAGAAACTCCGTCCCTCAGCCGCTTGCAACAATTGCAGGTTCATGCCCTCCGGCGGCAGGTAGTAGGTGGGCGGATGAAAGGTTTCCAGCACCCGCATGCAGCCGCGGCCCTCAAACAACGTCTCACCACAGGCCCGCACCAGCACCTGATCCCGGCAGGGCTCGAGCCTCGGCGGGCGGGGATAGTCGGCAACCCGTTCCGGAGCCATTCAGGTGCACACCAGCTGACCTGATGATGGCGTCGATCCATGCCGAGCGGAGCGATGCCTGCGGTTGACCCCAAGCAGCCAGTGGTGATTCTCGGCGGCTTTCTGATCACGGATGAGGCCTATGCGCCGATGGCGGATTGGCTGTGGCAGGAGCACCAGCTTGCTGTGGCGATCACGCCGGCGGGCCGGCTCGATTGGCTGAGCACCACCTGGGCTTTCGGGTGGCGGCGGTTGCTCGATCGGGTCGACGCTCTGGTCCAGGAGCAGCAGTCCCGTTCCCCCTCCGGTCGAGTCACTCTGATCGGCCACAGTTCCGGTGGGGTGATGCTGAGGCTTTATCTGAGCCGGGAACCCTTTGCCGGTCGCGTTTATGCAGGCGCGGAACGCTGCAACCGGCTGATCACACTCGGCAGTCCGCATCAGGCGATACGGGCCACGCCCCTGCGGGCGATGGTGGATCGGCGCTTCCCCGGCTGCCATGAAGCCGGCGTCGATTATCTGGCCGTGGCCGGAGAGCTCGATCTCAACGGGCCGATGGCCTCAGCCTTCAGTCGCCGCAGCGCCCGCGGCAGCTACCGCAGCATCGTGGGGGAAGCGGAAGTGCGCGGCGATGGCTTGGTGCCAGTGAGCTCGGCTTTGCTTGAGGGAGGGCGCCAGCTGGTGTTGCCGGCCACGGCCCACGGCGGCCTGTTTGGAACGACCTGGTATGGCTCGCCGGAGCGGCTGGCGCTCTGGTGGGATGCCGCCACTGCGGTCACAGCCTGAACCCGATCAGGCCGCAGAGCAGCACCACGCGCCAGGCCGGTTGTCGCCAGGCCACCAACAGCAGAAAGGCAGCGACGCCAAGGCTGAAATCGGCGCTGCTGCGGATGCCCACCTGCCAGACGGGTTGGAACAGGGCCGCCAGAAGGATGCCCACCACGGCAGCGTTGATGCCCCGAAGCGCCCGCCGCATGGTGGCCAGTCGGCCGAGTTCACTCCAGAACGGAAGCACCCCCCCGATCAGCAGGAAGGCGGGCAGGAACAGGGCGAGCAGCGCCAGAAGGGCGCCGCTGACCCCGTGCAGCCCTCCCTGGAGGTCGAACCCGAGAAAGGCCGCCAGGCTGAACATCGGGCCGGGGACCGCCTGGGCAGCGCCGTAGCCCGCCAGAAACTGATCCAGGCTGATCCAGCCCGGAGGCACCAGGGACTGCTCCAGCAGGGGCAGCACCACGTGGCCGCCGCCAAACACAAGGGCACCCGCCTGCAGGAAGGAGGCGAGCTGTTGCACCAGCACAGGCCGTGCACTGGCGTTCAACCACGGCAGGGCCAGCAGCAGGCCTCCCAGTGCCACCAGCATCAGGAGTGCCGCACCTCGACCGATCGGAACGCGCAGCTGCGCGTGATGCGCCTGGTCGAGATCGCGTGGCTGATCGTCGGCTGGATCCAGCACCGTCAGTCCGAGGCCGGCTCCCAGCAGCAACGCCAGCACCTGCACCCAGGGCACGGGCAGCAGCAGCACGAGCGCCGCTGCTGCCACCATCAGGCTCGCCCGGGCGCGATCCGGCGCCAGCTTTCGTTGCATCCCGAGCACCGCCTGGCTCACCACGGCCACGGCCGCCACCTTCAACCCCTGCAGCCAGCCACCACCCAGCCAGTCGGGGTGCGCGGCCAGCAGGGCAGCGCTGATGATCAGCAGCAGCGCCGAGGGAAGGGTGAAGCCGATCCAGGCGGCGAGCCCGCCGAGCCAACCCGCCCGCATCAAGCCAAGACCGATGCCCACCTGGGAGCTGGCGGGGCCAGGTAACAGCTGGCAGAGGGCCACGAGGTCGGCGTAGGCCGCATCCGTGAGCCAGCCCTGGCGGGCCACGAAGCGTTCACGGAAATAACCCAGGTGGGCCACCGGCCCGCCGAACGAGGTGCAACCCAGCAGCAGGAACTGGCGAAAGACATCCCAGGACCTCGGCATCGGAACCGCGACGGCAAAGTCGCACCGACGCTAATCCGCTTCCAGGCGCTGCGCTGCTGCCACCATCCGCTGCACCCGCTCCAGCACCGACTCATTGCTCATCCGGTTGTTGAGACGCTCCACGAGCAGGGGAAAGGCGAGGGGACCCGGGCGGGGAGTGGCGCTGTGCACCACCTCGCCGCGGCGCATCCGATCCAGCGCCTTGTGCAGACGCGGGAGTTCCAGCTGTTCCTGAAGCACCTCCTGCCGCGCCTGCTGCAAGAGCAGATTGGTGGGTTCGTGTTTGTTGAACACCTCCCAGAGCAGGGCGCCGCTGATCTGCAGCTGACCGGCGCTTTTGCTCTGGCCCGGATAGCCCTGCACCAACAGGCCGGCCACCTGGGCGATGCTGCGGAAGCGGCGGCGGCAGAGCTCCGAGAGATTCAGGGCCTGCTCCAGGTCGGTGTCCAGGGCGTCGCTGCTGAGGAGGTCGTCGAGGTGGCTGTCCAGCAAGCTCTCCATCGGGTAGCTGGGCGGTGCCAGCAGCTCGAAGCCGTAGTCGTTCACCGACACCGTGATCGTGCCCCGCTGCCAGCGGGTGAGTCGGGTGGCCCAGAGAAACCCGAGCCCCTCGTGCACAAAGCGCCCTTCGAAGGGGTAAGCGAACAGATGGCGCCCCTCGCGGCTGCGGCAGGTTTCGATCAGCAGCTGATCCGCCTGCGGCAGGATCGAGAGGTCGCGCTGGCGATCCAGAAGCGGCGCCAGCGCCTCCAATTCGGGGGTGTCGAGTTCCTCGCGACCGGCGCGGGCCACCTCCTCGCGCAGATGCTTGGTGAGCAGATCGGAGAGGGCCATCTGTCCGCCGGCCCAGGCCGGCACCGCTGTGCTTTTGCGACTGGTGGCCTTCACGTAGGCGGTCATGTCGCGCAGCCGCACGAATTCCAGCTGGCGACCGGCGAAGAAGAACACATCCTTCGGCTTCAGCTGGCTGATGAAGGTCTCCTCCACATGGCCGAGCACGGCGCCACGCACAAAGCGAACGCGGATGGCCGGTGCGGAGGTGATCGTGCCGATGTTGAACCGGTGCAGTCGAGCGATCGCCTGGTCCCGAACCACCAGCCGCCCGTCTTCGGCCTGCTCGAGCTTGCGGTAACGGGGATAGGCGCCGAGGCAGTCGCCGCCGTGCTGGAGAAAGCGCAGGCACCAGTGCCAGTGCGGATCGCTGAGGGTCTGAAAGCTGGCGGTGCTGCGAATCGCCGCCAGGGTGGCCTCGGGCTCGAAACCGGGTCCACAGGCCAGGGTGGTGAGGTGTTGCAGCAGCACATCCAGGGCCGCCTGCGGTGGGCGTCGCTCCTCGATCAGGCCGTTGTTCAGGCCACGGCGCACGGCGCTGAGCTCAAGCAGTTCCAGGGCGTTGGTGGGCATGAACAGCACCTGGGAGGTGCCCCCCGGCAGGTGGGCCGAGCGTCCGGCCCGTTGCAGCAGGCGGGCCAGGTTCTTGGGGGAACCGATCTGCACCACCCGTTCCACCGGTTGAAAATCCACGCCCAGATCGAGGGAGCTGGTGCAGACCACCCAGCGCAGGGCCCCGACCTTCACCGCGGCTTCGATCGCCTCCCGTTCCTGGCGATCCAGCGCGCTGTGATGCAGGGCGAGCAGGCCCTCCATTTCCGGGCAGGCGTAGCGCAGGCACTGATACCAGCGTTCCGCCTGGTTGCGGGTGTTCGTGAACAGCAGGGTGCTCACCTCCGGTTGCAGGCGGGCGACCAGGTCGTCGTAGCGGCGCAGCCCCAGGTGCCCGCCCCAGGGGAAGCCATCGATGCTGTCGGGAAGGATGCTCTGAATCCGCAGCGGCCGATCCGGTGCTCCGGTGATCAGCCGGGGCCTGACCCCGGAGCCGAGGGCATGGCGGGCCGCTTCGTTGAGGTTGCCGATCGTGGCGCTGATGGCCCAGGTCTGCAGAGCTGGCCGCTGCTGGCGGAGCCAGCTCAGGGCCAGCTCGGTCTGGATGCCGCGCTTGCTGCCCACCAGTTCGTGCCATTCATCCAGGATCACCGTCTCGAGGTTGCGGAACAGCCGTTCGCAGTGGCGTCCCGCCAGCAGCACGCAGAGGGATTCGGCTGTGGTGATCAGGATCTCGGGCGGGGTCTTGATCTGTCGGCTGCGCTCCGTTGTGGTGGTATCGCCGTTGCGGATGCCGATCGTCAGGGGCCACGCCATCGCCTCGATCGGTTCCTCCAGGGCCAGGGCCAGGTCCCGGCTGAGGGCTCGCAGTGGGGTGACGTACAGCAGGCGGACGCCCCGTTCCGCCGCTGGTGTTGCGAGCATCCTGGCGATGGGGGCCATCACCGCCGCATAGGTTTTGCCGGAGCCCGTCGGCACCTGAATCAGGCCACTGTCCCCCGCCAGATGGGCGTCCCAGGCGCGTCGCTGAAAGGGCAGGGGTTGCCAGCCCTTCCGCTCAAACCAGCGTTCAATCGGTTCCAGGCAACGCAGGGAGGGCACCGTCAATCCGCTGAAGTGGGGCTGGTGGTGCTGTTGACCAGCTCCATCGCCTGGGCGAGGCCGTCAGCGCTTTCGGCGGTGCGGTCACGGCGCCAGCGCAGAATGCGGGGGAAGCGGACCGCCAGGCCGCACTTGTGGCGTTTCGAGTGCTGGATGCCCTCGAATCCGATCTCGAACACCTGGTGGGGTTCCACCGCCCGTGCCGGTCCGAACCGCTCGCGGGTGTGGCGTCGAATCCAGCGATCGAGTTCGAGGATCTCCTCATTGTTGAGGCCCGAATAGGCCTTGGCGAAGGTGACCAGCCGGTGCTGTTCGGGTTCGGTGGCGGTGCGATCCCAGAGGGCGAAGGTGTAGTCGGTGAAGAGGTTGGCGCGTCGGCCGCTGCCCGCCTGGGCGTAGATCAGCACCGCATCCAGGGCCATCGGATCCCGTTTGTGCTTCCACCAGTGCCCCCGTTTGCGGCCACTGAGGTAAGGGGAGTCTCGATGTTTGAGCATCACGCCCTCCGCCCCGGCGGCGACCGCCCGGTTGCGGAGTTCCTCGAGCTCCTCCCAGCTCTGCAGAGGCTTGGCCTCACTCCAGCGCAGGCGCCAGGGCTCCTCCATGGCGCTGCGATCAAGGCCCTGCAACTGGTCCCTGCGCTGATGCAAGGGCCGGCTGCGGAGATCTTCCCCCTCGTGCTCGAGCAGGTCATAGGCCACAAAGGCGGCCGGGCACTCCAAACGCAGGCGACGTCCCACCTGTTGGCGACCCAGACGCCGCTGCAGGGCGCTGAACGGCAGGGGCTGGGGATGCTGCTGTGGCCAACAGGTCACCTCCCCATCCAGCACCGTGTTCAGCGGCAAAAACTCCGCCATCGTCACCAGCTCCGGAAACTGGCTGTTGATCAGTTCCTCACCCCTGCTCCAGAGAAAAACACCGCTGGCGCGGCGGATGAGCTGGCCGCGGATGCCATCCCATTTGTGCTCCACCCACCAGTCTGCGGCCGGGCTGTCGCGCAATGCCTCCAGCTGCAGCGGGCTGGCGAGATAGAAGGGGTAGGGGATGGCGCCTCGATCGGTACGGGGCGCTGTCGCAGCAACCGTGAGCTGGGTGAACCATGCAGCACTCGGGTTTTGCGGTGCCATCAGACGCTCGAGCACGACCGTCTCCTCGAGCTCGAAGCCGCTGGCAATCGCTTGCACCACCAACCCGCGGGCCACGCCGATGCGGAATCCGCCAGTGAGCAGTTTGTTGATCAGCAGATGCTGGCTCGGATCGCAGTGCTGCCAGAGGCAAACCATGGCGGCACTCTGCTGGGCGCTGTCCAGGCAGGCGATGCTGGGCAGGAGGGTGTCCATCCACCAGTGCAGGGGAGGATCACTGGCGATCGCTGCGATCCCTGCGCGCACCGTGGCCGGGATGGCGCCGGCAGGTTCTGTGAGCTTGCCCTGCACCTGGGGCCAGAGCAGGGCGACGGTTTCAGCCGAATCCCCCACCTGTCCGTGACACTCGGCAAACAGCCAGTCCGGCATGGCGCTGCAGCTGAGCAGAATCTCGCGCAGGCGACGCCCGTTGATCAGGCGCCGGCGGCGCTGACCGATCAGCAAGTGCAGAGCCCAGGCGCCGTCGGCAGCTGGCTGGCTCGTGAGGAACGCACGGATCAGGGCCACTTTGCGCTTGGACCCCGTGGTGGCGTCCAGGTCCTCGACCAGGGCTGCGAAGGCCTGCACAGCGTTCAGACCATCAGTAATTCCATTGGTAGAGATCGGTGTTCTGAGGATCGGTGATGCGGATGTTGCAACCGGGTTGTTGCTGGGCCGTGGTGTTGAAGCTGTTCACGTAGCGGTTCACCAGCGCTTGGTCGCTGGTGAGGGAGAGAGCCCGTTGCAGCCGGGCCAGATCGACGCCGATGCCATCGCGGCTGAGCACGCCTTCGGCCAGGCCGGCACAGATCGCCGCCGCCGCTGCATCCCCCTGGGCCGGGAACACGACGGTCTGGATCTGTTCGATCGTCACCTCCTCCACCTCCTGGGCTTTGGCGTGCTGGGGCATCGCTGCGGCCATGGTGGTGAGAGCGAGACAGGCCGTCAGGAGAGGACGCATGGAGGCAGAGGACTTTGCGCTGACGCTAAGGCAGTGATTGCAGCGGTGCTGCCGTGATCTCTTCCACCTCGTTGAGATATCGCGCCAGCACGTCGCTATGGCCATGGGTCACGTACACCTGACGCGCCCCGCTCTCCTTCACCGTGCGAATCAGGCCGTCCCAGTCGGCGTGGTCGCTGAGCACGAAACCCCGTTCGTAGCCGCGTCGCCTGCGGGCGCCGCGCACGGCCATCCAACCGGAGGCAAAGGCGGTTTGCGGTGCCTTGAATCGCCGCATCCAGGCGGAGCGATGGGCGGAGGGCGGCGCCAGGACCAAGCGTCCGTCCATCGATTGCTTGCGGGGCAGGTCACTCAGGGGCCGGCTGGGCGTCATCGGCACCCCCGCTTCCCGGTAGTGCCGCGTCACCGTCTCCACGGCACCGTGCAGGAGCACCTCCTCCTCCACTCCGATTGCGGCCAGTTCCGCCAGCACGCGCTGCGCCTTGCCGAAGGAGTAGCAGAAGAGCAGCGAGGCGCGGCTCTGGTCGGCCTGCCACCAGTCGCGGATCTGCCGGGCCAGCTTGGCGCCGCTGCCCCATTGGTAGATCGGTAAAGCGAAGGTCGCTTCGGTGATCAAGACATCGCAACGCACCGGCTCGAACGGGTCGCAGCTTGGATCGGGGCAGCGCTTGTAGTCGCCGGTCACGACCCAGCACTCTCCTCCCGCTTCCAGACGGATCTGGGCGCTGCCCAGCACGTGGCCGGCTGAATGAAACGACACCCGGGCGTCACCGATGCGATGCCGCTGGCCGTAGTCCACAGGCAGGAGTTGAATCTCGGCCCCCAGGCGTTGGCGCAGGATCGCTTCACTGCTGGCCACAGCCCAGTACTCGCCGCAGCCGGGCCGGGCATGGTCGGCATGGGCGTGGGTGATCAGGGCGCGGGGCACGGGGCGGAGCGGATCGATCCAGGCCTGGGCCGCCGGGCAATACAGGCCCTCAGGCGTGCGATGCAGCAGGCTCAGAGGCTCAACTCCAACATCTTCTGGATCGGCGCCAGTGCCCGCAGGCGCAGGTCTTCCTCCATCTGGATCTCCGGTTGGCCGCTGTGGAGGCAGCGCCAGAGTTTTTCCAGCGTGTTGAGCCGCATGTAGGGGCAGCTATTGCAGCTGCAGCCATCGATTCCGGGCACCGACAGGAACGTTTTCTGGGGAAGGCGTTGCTCCATCTGATGGAGGATGCCAGGCTCGGTGAGCACGATGAAGCTAGGCGCTGGGCTGGCTTCGGCGTGGTGCAGCAGCTTGCTGGTGGAGCCGATGAAGTCGGCCAGATCCAACAACGGTTCCAGGCATTCCGGGTGGGCGATCACCTCCGCCTCAGGATGTTGGAGCTGCAGTTTGAGCACCGCTTCCTCACTGAAGGTTTCGTGCACGATGCAGCGCCCTGGCCAGAGGGTGAGCTCCCGGCCGCTTTGTTGTTGCACCCAGCGTCCGAGGTTGCGATCGGGTGCGAACAGGATCGGCCGATCGGCGGGGAGTTGCTTCACCAGATCCACCGCATTGCTGCTGGTGCAGATCAGATCGCTCTGGGCTTTCACAGCGGCCGTGCAGTTGATGTAACTGACGACGATGTGATCGGGATGCTGGGCGCGGAATGCGGCGAAGGCGTCGGCAGGGCAGTCGTCGGCCAGGGAGCAGCCGGCCTCCAGATCCGGAAGCAGCACGGTTTTGTTGGGGCTGAGGATCTTGGCCGTTTCCGCCATGAAGTGAACGCCACAGAACACGATCACATCGGCATCGGTGGCGGCGGCTTTTCGTGAGAGCTCGAGCGAATCTCCGATGAAATCGGCGACATCCTGGATCTCTGGTTCCTGGTAGTAGTGCGCCAGGATCACCGCATGGCGCTCTTGCCGCAGGGCTTCGATGGCGGCGGGAAGGTCAGCCGGCACCGCTGTCGCGGCCGTGGACGCTGGGGAGTCCGCGGTCATCGGGACCATCTCGGGGCAGGATGAATCCAGCCTAGGCATCGCCCCTGATCGCATCGCGTCCCCCGGCATCGCCATCCCTGCGCCTGGCGATCGCTGGTGATCTGCATGGCCAGTGGGGGCCGCGGGACCGGCAACTGCTCCAGCGGTTGCAGCCGGATGCTGTGCTCTTTGTCGGCGACCTCAGCGATGGCGATCTGCGCCTGGTGAAAGCGATTGCCGCTTTGCCGTTGCCGACGGCGGTGATTCTTGGCAATCACGATCACGGCAAGGACGCCAGTGGCCAGCTGTTTCAACAGCAGCTCAACTTGCTGGGCCCACGGCACTGCGCCTGGGATCTGCGCCGCTGGGACCGGGACGCTGCCATCGACTCAGAGGCGTCAGTGCCGCAGCCAGCGGTGTCGGTGCTGGGAGCACGCCCCGGCAGTGCCGGTGGGGGCTATCACCTGTCGAGAGCCATCACTGCTGTCTATGGGCCGCTGAAGCTGGAGCAGTCGGCGACGCGTCTGGTGGAAGCCGCCGCCCGCGCACCCCTGGATCAGCCGCTGGTGGTGCTGGCCCATGTCGGTCCGAGCGGTCTTGGCTCCGAGGTCTCCAGCCTCTGCGGTCGAGACTGGAAGCGGCCTGCCATCGATTGGGGCGATCAGGATCTTGCGCTGGCTCTGGAGCGCATCCGCAGCACGCGCCCCCTGCCCCTGGTGGTGTTCGGCCACATGCATCACCGCCTCAAGCGCGGCCAGGGTGAGCGCAGCACGTTTCTGATGGATCGTCGTGGCACGGCGTATCTCAATGCCGCCTGTGTTCCCCGCTGCGGCCAGGACGCGGCCGGTCGTGACTTGATCCATTGGGCATGGGTGGAATTTCATGGCCTGCAGCTGACCCATGCGAGCCATCGCTGGTATGAGCCCGAAGGCAGCCTCGTCTATGCGGAAACCCTGTGGCAGCGGTCGGAGCAGCCGCGCCATCAGGAGGTGACGCCATGTTGATCTATGTCTGCCTCAGCAGTCATGGCTTCGGGCATGCGGCCCGCCAGGCCGCTGTGCTTTCGGCTCTCCATCGCCTGGCACCCACAGCCCGGTTGGTGCTCAGTTCCGCTGTGGATCCCGCCTTTCTGCACCTGGTGTTGAGGGGGCTACCCGTGGAGCAGCGACGCCTGCGCTGGGACGTGGGCATGGTGCAATCGGATGCGCTGGGTACTGATCCCGCCGCCACTCTCGACGCGCTGGGGCGACTCGAACAGGCGCTGCCGCAGCAGCTGGATGCCGAGTCGGCCTGGCTCGCCAGCCAGGGGGAGCCTGTCGTGGTGGTGGGGGATGTGCCCCCTGCCGCGGCCGCTCTGGCGCAACGCCTTGGTGCTCCCCTGATCTGGATGGCCAATTTCGGTTGGGACGAGATCTATGCCCCTCTGGGCGATCGGTTCGCAGGCCATGCCGAGGCTGCAGCTGCGGCCTACGGGCAGGGGACCCTGCTGCTCCGCTGCCCCTTTTCCCTGGCCATGCCCTGGGGTGTGCCGGAGCGATCCGTGGGGTTGACGGTGTCGCCCACCCGACCCTTGCCAGCCGCTCTGCAGGAGGCTCTCGCTGCAGATCCCCGCACCACGGTGTTTGTGGGTTTCGGTGGCCTTGGCCTGGCGTTGAACCCCGAGCTGTTCAGGCGCTGGCCGACCCACCGCTTTCTGCTCAGTGCCCCTGCTGAGCCGGAGTACTGCCGCGAGCTCGAGGCCTGCGGCAATGTGTTGCTGCTGCCGGCTGGTGTCCGGCCCCTGGATGTGCTCAAGCACTGCGAGCGCCACCTCGGCAAGCCCGGCTACAGCAGCTTCTGTGAAGCCCTCAGTGCCGGATGTGGCCTGCACGTGGTGGAACGCTCCGGCTTCGCTGAGGCCGCCGCCTTGATCGATGGGTTGCGCCTGCATGGATACCACCGACTGCTCCGTCGTGATCAGCTGGAGTGTGGCGACTGGCAACTGGATCAACCCCTGCGCGCTCCCAGCGGGGTAGCCCTGCCGAGGGATGGGGCGTTGGAGGCGGCCCGCGCCATCGTGACCATCGCGGCGGCGGACGCGACCCGTTCTGATCAGAATTTTTGATCCTTTTCCGTTTTCAGATTGGGGCTCAATCGTGAGGAGGTTTTTCACTGGTTCTGGAGAGATTCATGGCCAAGGGGCATTCCATGGACGGAAGTGTGACTGGCACGTTGATGCTTGGGGCGCGAGGGTGCGTTCGACAGAGTTCCGCTGACTGAGTTTTCAGTCCTGAATTGTTCGTCATTGATTTCGTATCAATGGCAACGTTCATCGATCGATCCATCCGCTTCTGGTTCGATTGTTCTGCTTCCGCAGAGTCCTCTACAGAACGCTTTTATGGTCTCCCTCGCCCCGTCCGTCTGTCGTGTTCTTGCAGCGGCCGTCGCAGGTTTGCCAGTTGGTTTATTGCAGCCCATGGCTCAGGCTGCTGCCGTTCCCTTCCCTTCCGTCGAGTCGTCGGCTCGATCCCTCTCGGTCACCCTGCCGGAGGAGCCCAAGGCCTCAGCCCTTCCTTACATCATCACGCCTGAGCGCCGCGCCCTCCTCAACACAATCCGTTTTGCTGAGGGCACCTGGAAAGGTGGGCGCGACCTCGGGTATCGCGTCATGTTCGGTGGCGGTCTGATGGCTTCGCTTGATCGCCATCCCAATCGGGTGATCCGATCCTCCCGCTATGCCAGCGCTGCCGCCGGGGCCTACCAGTTCATGCCGTTCACCTGGGATCTGGTCAAGCGCAGCATTGGCGTTCAGGGATTCGGTCCTGAAGCTCAGGATCAAGGTGCCCTGTTCCTGGTGCAACGCCGAAAAGCGATGGGCCTTACCGACACCGGGGTGATGAGTCCGAAATTGGCTGCCCTCCTGGCCCCTGAATGGGCCTCCTTCCCCACCCTGCGCGGTGTCAGCTTCTATGGACAGCCTGTGAAGCGCTTCACCCAGTTGCGTGGCTTCTACAACGTCAGCCTTGCCCAGCTCCGCCAGATTCGCGACCGGCGTCGTGAGCTGCTGAGCAGCCGTGAGCCAGCCGAACAAGAACAAGACGTGAGCCGACCGGTCTGCACCGGCCCCACCGTGCTCTGCGGCTTCTGATCTGAGGCGTTGACGGAACCTGAGCGGGAGCTTGAACCCTCAGGCCTCGCCACTCTGACGGTTGCGGCCCACAGTGGCTCCGGCAATCAGATAGGCCGCGACCCCCCCTCCAAGAAACCCCAGGCCATTGCGCAGGAGCGGTAACAGTTCCTGGGTTCGTGTGATCACCGGAGCGATGCCGAACACACCGAACAGCATCAACCAGAGCGGAGAGAGCAGCAGCAACCAAGACCAGGAGATCACGTCACCCTCCTTGCGCGGGTAGGCGGCGAATCCGGCGATCAGACCACCGAGCACGGCTGTTGTGAGCGTCCAGAGCCACTGTTCCACCGGCAGACCGGGCACCACCTGACAGCCACCGCGATCGAGACACAGTTCCACGGCGCCGATCGCCGCCAGGATGGCGCCATCCTCGCCGTTGTCACGCACGTAATACTGATTGCCGTAGCGGGTTTGCAGTTCCACCCACCAGGTGCGCGGCATCAGGGCGAAGAACGCATCCCCCACGTTGAAGTTGAGCAGATTGCCGCCACGGGGATCGGCCACCAGCAGCAGGCTGCGTGCATCCAGGCCCCAGAAGGATTTCACCGCCAGTCCGGGCGTCCGTTCGTATTGCGTGAGCACCCGCAGTTTCCAGCCGCTGCGTTGCTCGAAGTCATCGAGGCTGGTTTCCAGATCGGCCCGCTGCTGGTCGCTGAAGGCTCGGGCCAGATCAATCACAGGAGTGGCATGGTCGGGAAGGAATTCCGGGTTGTCACTCGCTTCTGCAGGTGCTCCACCGATCAACAGGCATGTCAGCGCGATCCCGATCACCAGCGTGCGTAAGCGCTGTTGTGCTCCCATGGCCTTGATGCAGTGAACGGCATTCTCTCCAATGAACGCTTCCGGTGCTGCCTGCCCCGCCTGGATGGCTGCCGCACTGGCAGCGGGGGGCGGCTCCATTCCCTTTCGGCAGTTCATGGAACTGGCGCTCCATCACCCCGAGCATGGGGCCTACGGCAGCGGCCGCCTGCAGGTGGGTCCCCGCGGCGATTTCGCCACCTCCCCGTCGCTGGGCCCGGATTTCGCTGCCCTCCTGGCGCCCCAGATCGCCCAGTGGCTGCAGCAGCAACCGATCGATCAGCCCCTGGCCCTGGTGGAAGCCGGCCCCGGTGAAGGCGATTGCGCTTGGGATCTGGCCCAGGAGCTAACGGCTGGCTG
Organism: Synechococcus sp. RS9909; assembly: GCF_014279595.1. NCBI lineage: Bacteria > Bacillati > Cyanobacteriota > Cyanophyceae > Synechococcales > Synechococcaceae > Synechococcus > Synechococcus sp. RS9909. The sequence continues at coordinate 1,451,568 of NZ_CP047943.1, read as the reverse complement.
GCCCGAGCTGGCAGCGCGCACGACGTTGCTGCTGCTGGAACCCAATGCCGGCATGGCCGAGCGGCAGCGCGCGCGCTTGCGCCACTGCCCGCTTCCCTGCCGGTGGCCGAGCGTTGCGGAGTTGGCGGCCAAGCCCGTGCGGGGGGTGGTGCTGGCCCATGAGGTGCTCGATGCCCTGGCGGTGGAGCGGATCGTCTGGGATGGCGCCCTCTGGCGTCGTCAGCAGGTGGCCCTCCAGCAGGTGCCGGGAGCCGAGCCCTCGCTGCGGCTTGAGCCCGGCGAGCCCCTGGGGCCTGAGCAGCTCGCCCAGCTTGAACCCCTCGGGCTTCTGACGCCTGGTGCTCAGCACGCCCCCGGTTGGTGCACGGAGCTCCATCCCGAGCAGGGTCCGTGGTTAAGGGCTGCAGCCGCAGCCCTGGACTCCGGTGTGCTGTTGGTGATCGATTACGCCCTTGAGGCCTGGCGTTATTACGCCCCCCAGCGCAGCGGCGGCACCCTGATGGCCTACCGGCAGCAACGGGCCAGCCCCGATCCACTGCAAGAGCCGGGTTGCTGGGATCTCACGGCCCATCTCTGTCTGGAGACTTTGGAGCAGGCGGCTTTGGCCGCCGGTTGGCAGCCCCTGGGTCAGCGCCGTCAGGGCGAAGCCTTGCTGGCGCTCGGTCTGGCGCAGCGACTGCATGGGCTCCAGCACCAGAGCGGGGCGGGCCTCGAGGCCTTGCTGGCGCGCCGCGAAGCGTTGCTGCGCCTGGTGGATCCCCGCAGCCTCGGTGATTTTCGCTGGATCGCCTTTCGCCGCAGCAGCGCTGGCACCAGCAACCCCGCATCGCCCCCGTTGTTTCTGCAGGACCCGCCGCTGGCTTGAATGTGGCGCAAGGGTTAACAGCGTGCCAGCGCGGCAACCACCTGCTCGCCGCTCACGTCGCTGCGGATCTCCACGCTGCCAAAGCTGGTGGGCAGCACGAAGCGCACGCAACCGTCGCGCACTTTTTTATCGCCCTGCAGGCACTCCAGCACGGCTGCGTTGTCGAGTTCCGGCCAGCGGCCGGGCAGTCCGGCGGCGGCGATCACCGCCCGCTGGCGAGCTTGATCCTCAGCGTTCCACAGCCCGAGCTCCAGGGCCAATTCGCCGGCGGCGACCATGCCGATCGCCACGGCTTCCCCGTGCAGGTAGGTGCCGTAGCCACAGAGCGTTTCCACCACGTGGCCGAGGGTGTGGCCATAGTTGAGGATCGCCCGCAGCCCGCCTTCCCGTTCATCAGCGGCCACCACGCGGGCCTTGGCGGCAGCGGAGCGCTCCAGGATGCGCTTCAGCAGTTCGGCCGGCAGGGTGCGCATCGAGGCGAGCCGCTCCCCGGCGTCCTCCAGTTCCCTGAACAACTCCGCATCGCTGATCACACCGTATTTGATCACTTCTGCCATGCCGGCACGGAATTCCCGCTCCGGCAGGGTGGCGAGGCTGTCGGGATCGATCAGCACCAGCTGGGGCTGGTGGAAGGCGCCGATCAGGTTCTTGCCGCCGGGGTGGTTCACCCCTGTTTTGCCGCCGATGGCGGCATCCACCATCGCCAGCAGGGTGGTGGGCACCTGCACCACCCCGATGCCCCGCAGCCAGGTGGCAGCGGCAAAGCCGGTCATGTCGCCCACCACACCGCCGCCCAGAGCCACCATCAGGGAACTGCGCTCCAGCCGCTGGGCGAAGGCCGCATCGTGAATGAGGCTGATGCTGGCCAGGGTCTTGCGATCTTCTCCCGCCTCAAGCACCACCAGGTGGGCGTCGAAGCCCGCCTGCCGCAGCGAGGTGAGGCAGCGCTCGCCGTAGGGCGTGGCCACGTCGGGATTGCTCACGACCAGCAGCTTGCGACCGGAGCGGACCCCGGCATCGCTCAGACGCTGCCCCAAACGATCGAGGCCGCCCGCTTCGATCATCACCTCGTAGGGCTGCTGCTCAAGCGCCACCGGGATGCGCATCAGTCCTGAATGAGACCTGTTCATCACCCCACTCTGCCGTTCCGATGCTGGACTCCGCCTACGCTCCCGCCAAGCGTTCGATCACGTGACGTGTTCCGGCCCCGCATCGCCCGATCCCGCCAGACCCTCACCGCCTGGGCCTTTCTGACGCCGGCCTTGATCCTGCTCGGATTGTCGGTGTTGATTCCAGCCCTGATGGCCCTGGTGATGACCTTCACCCAGACCGGCTTGGATGTGAGTGAACCGCTGCGCTTCGTTGGCCTGGCCAACCTGCGACGGCTCAGCCTCGATCCGATGTTTTATCGGGTGTTGGCCACCACCCTGCTCTATCTGATTGGGATTGTGCCGCCGATTGTGCTTGGCTCCCTGGCCCTGGCGGTGTTGGTCAACCGAAGCCTGCCTGGCATGCATGGGCTGCGGGCGGCCTTCTACACCCCGGTGCTGGTGTCGATCGTGGTGGCTGCGATCGCCTTCCGTTGGCTCTACGCCGAGAACGGCTTGATCAATGGCTGGCTGTCGGTGTTGATCGGCGCCGGTTTCGAGCCGATCGGCTTTCTCACCAACCCTCTGCTGGCCTTGCCCTCGGTGATGCTGGTGACCCTCTGGAAAGGCCTCGGTTACTACATGGTGATTTTTCTCGCGGGGCTCCAGGGCATTCCCGGCGAGCTCTACGAGGCGGCTGAGCTGGATGGGAGCGAGGGGTGGCGCCAGCATGTCGACATCACCCTGCCCCTGCTGCGCTCGTACATCACCTTGGTGTCGGTGATCTCCGCCATTGCGGCAACGAAAGTGTTCGAGGAGGTGTTCCTGATGACCCAGGGCGGCCCGGCTGATGCCACCCGCACCCTGGTGTACTACGTCTACGACCAGGCCTTCGCCGAGTTGGAGATCAGCTATGCCTGCACCGTCGGTCTGGCTCTGTTTCTGCTGGTGATGCTGCTCACGCTGGTGCGCCTGGTGTTTGCCGGCGACCGGGGCCTGATCTGAGGCGAGGCCCTGATCTGACCTGAGGCAGCGCGATGCAGCGTGGAATGGCATTCTTCGGGCAGTGCCGGGCCCGCCAGCGATGACCACCACCCCGAGGGAGCTGGCCACCGACACCATCGGAGTGATCGGGGGCGGGCAGCTGGCCCAGATGCTCGCTGAAGCGGCGCGCCAGCGCGGTGTGGCCCTGGCGGTGCAGTGCAGCTCCCGGGAGGATCCGGCGGCGGCGTGGGCGAGTCGGCTCGTCGAGGCGAACCCCCTCGATGCCGTCGCCAGCCGGGAGCTGGTGCCCGGTTGCCTGGGCGTGACGTTCGAGAATGAATGGATTGATCTCGACGCGCTCATGCCGCTGGAGCGCCAGGGTGTGCGCTTCCGGCCCACGTTGGCGAGCCTGAAACCTCTGATCGACAAGCTGGAGCAGCGTCAATTGCTCGATGACCTGGCGATCCCCGGTCCGGCCTGGGTGCCACTCCGGTCGATCGACCCCGGCGCACCTTCTCTGCCGAAGGGCTGGGTGTTTCCCGTGATGGCGAAGGCGGCCCGCGGGGGCTACGACGGCAAGGGCACGCGCATTCTCCAGTCGATCGAAGATCTGGCCCAGCTGCTCCGGACCGTGGATCCCGGCGCCTGGCTGCTCGAATCCTGGGTTGCCTATGAGCGGGAACTGGCGTTGGTGGTGAGTCGTGACGGCAAGGGAAGGGTTCGCAGCCTGCCCCTCGTGGAGACCCACCAGAACCAGCAGGTGTGCGACTGGGTGTTGGCGCCAGCTCCGGTGGAGCAGTTGGTGGAGGCCACGGCCTACAACATGGCCGCATCCCTGCTCACCAAGCTCAACTATGTGGGGGTGATGGCCCTGGAGTTGTTCTATGGCCCCCAGGGGCTGCTGGTGAACGAGATCGCACCGCGCACCCACAACTCCGGTCATTTTTCGATTGAAGCCTGCAGCAGCAGCCAGTTCGACCAGCAGCTCTGCATCACGGCCGGACTGCCGGTCCCTGATCCCGACCTGCTCTGTCAGGGGGCGCTGATGGTGAATCTGCTCGGCCTGGATGCCGATCAGGCGACGCCTCTGGAGCAGCGACTCCAGGCTCTGAAGGCCGACCCGCGCTTTCACCTGCATTGGTATGGCAAGGCTGAGGAGAGCCCTGGCCGCAAGCTCGGGCATGTCACGGTGCTTCTGGAGCAGACGGATGGTGAAGGGCGGTTTCACGAAGCGCGGGAACTGCGGGGCGCGATCCGAGCGATCTGGCCTCTGCCCTTAGATTGAAAGCGGACTGCCGTGTTGGTGACAGCCTTTCTCTAGTGCTCTGATCTGACTCTCTGTCGACTTGGGGCGACTGTCGTGACGGTGCCGTAGACCGGCCCAGCAGCCGGAAACGAATCCCCACTTTGTTACCCCTTCTGGTTCATCCAGGTCGATCACTGGGGCTCGCACGGCACGGCGGTTCACCCCCTTCGCTCCAGGCCCGGTGTTCAGGCGGGCCGGCAGCGCCCGATCCGATCGCTCAGTTCCTCCGCACTCAGATCGGTGACCACAAACACCTCCTGGACACTGCTGCCCCGGCGCGCCACCAGTTTGTGGCCACCGCGGATCGGTGCCGACACCCTGAGCAGCAGGCCGGGGGCGCGACCGCGCACCCGGCGGATCACGGCCGGGGTGATCGTTTGAATCCTCGGATCGCCAGCCAGGAGTTTGAGCCAGTCGATCAGGCCCTCCACATAGGTGCTGTGGGTGATCACCAGACGGCCCAAGCGGTGGCACCTTGCGTTGCGACTGGTCGAAATTAGCGGCTCTGGCTACGACAAAGGCAGGTCTCCTGTCGGCGTGATGCTCAAGTCAGTGGATGCCCTGCGTCACCAGGTCTCCGGGCCCTTGGCGGAGCGTTGCGGCGTCGAGGTTCGGGTGCTCACGGCTGAGGTGCACGGCCATGAGGTGCGGGGTCTGGCCTTTTCGCCCGGGCGAATCCTGCGCTACGTAATGGATGCCCAGACCGATCGGCTGAGGACTTCGGTGATGCTCCGTCTCGCCCGATCCAGCCGCCAACCTGCCGCCTGAGGCGGAGATCGAAGGCCTTCAGCCTTCGATCTCCGCCAGCAGCACCGTCTCCAGCCGCTGGGCCGTTGCTGAGCGGAATTGCCGCACGCTGAGGTGATTGAGCACCAGGGCAGCAGCGATCATCACGACGATCTCGACACCGAACACCAGGGCAAAGCCGCTGAACGGCCCCTGATCCGGAAACAGGCGCCGGCCCAGATCGAGAAGGCCACCGCCGCCCACCTTGCCCAGGGCGCGGGAGAGCGCCTGGGCAAGGCCCCAGATCCCCACGAAGGTGCCAGCCATGGCCGGCAGCGTCAGATCGAGCATCAAGGTGAGAGCGCTGTTGGTGCCGATACCTGCCGCCAGCCCGAACAGCACCATCACCGCTGGAAGGAAGCGCATCGCCTCCAACCAGCCGGTGAGCAGCAACAGCGCCAGAGACAGCACCACCAGCCAGCAACCGATCCGGGCGGTGGCCAACTTCCCCACCTTCGGGGTGAACCACAGACCGGCAAACAGCAGACCGACCAGGGTTCCCGAGCCCCAGTAGGCATTGAGCAGCGTCGTTTTCGAGATCGGCATGCCGAACACTTCGGCGGCGAAGCTTTCGAGGATCGGATCCTGGAGGAAGAGTCCGAGGGTGTACAGCACCAGAAACCCGAAGAACACCAGAATCTGGCGGCTGGACGTGATCACGGCCCAGGCATCGTTCAGGGTGACAAGGTCCTGCATCGCCGTTTCCCCAGCTTTGCTGCGGCGGCGCTCCATGCCCAGGATCGCCAGCAGTGTCAGCAGCAGGACCGCCAGGGCCACCCGCTGCATGAAGCTCTGCAGCAGTGGTTGGAGGAGTTCGGGTGTCTCGATCCCATCCATGGAACGGGTCGCCACGCTGATGACGATGGCTCCCACCACGATCCCCACCGTGAGCATCGCCCAGATGATGCCGATGCAGCGGGGACGTTCCTCTTCGCTGGAGCGATCGATCACCAGGGCCAGATAGGAGGTGCTCGCCAGGGAGGTGCACAGTCCGTAGGCTGCGAACAAGCCGCAGAAGGCCAGCACCCCGGCGGTGCCAAGGGCGACGGAGCCGCTTGTGATCGCTTCGCGCACGGCGAAGCTCATCGGCACGCTCAGCGCTGCCAGCAGGCAGATGCCGACGGCCCCCAGAAGGATGTAAGGGGTGCGGTGGGCACCGAACCAGGGCCTGGAATCACTGAGATGGCCGAACAGAACCCGTGAAGGTGACACCAGTTGTTCAAAGGCCAGGCCGCCGCCGGCGAGCAGGGCTGGAAAGGCCAGTTCCGTGATCAGGATCCGGTTGAACATGCCGGTGAAAACCACCGCCAGAGTGCCCAGACAGGCCTGAAACAGGCTCAGGCGCATCAGATCGATCCAGCCAAGGCGTTGGCTGGGGTTGAGTGCCTCCGGCCCTGTGGTGGCTGCGGTCATGGCTGGCTCCGCTCCTCAGCAGCGCTCGAGTGGTGCCATTGTCAGCCCCTCGGCGCTCAGCTGCTGGTGGTAAAGCTCGGCCTGCTCCAGTGGACCAGACCACACATCGGCAGCTCCTTCAGAATCGATGCGGTGGGCCAGGTCCCAGGCGCGCTCGGATCCCATCCCTGGAATGATCCGGCACAAGCAATCCACCACGTGTTGAAAGGTATTGACGTCATCGTCGAGCACGATCACCCGCGCCTGGGGGTAATCGCTTCGGCTGGTGGCGCGGTCCAGCACGGTGGCTGTGCCTGTGGGTGTGACAGTCATGGTGAGCAATCAGGTGCGCTGGCGAATCCGGGCGTGGGCCTCGTTAAAGTCTCAACATTCGCTTGCACCTCCATGCTGTTCACCCTTGCCTGGGCCTCCCTGGCCGCCGTGTTCAGTTTTTCCATCGCCATGGTGGTGTGGGGGCGTAACGGCGACGGCACTCTGAACTTCTGAGGTGCAGGAGTTTCTGCTCAATCCCGGTTTCGGTCAGGCGCTGGCCCTCACCGCGGCTGCGCTGCTCGTGTTCGTGAGCGTGGCCGTGATCTATCTCTCCACCATTGAATGGCGCGATCGGCGGCGGCGGCGAGGCATTGCGCGGAAAGGCTGAAGCAGCAGCTGTTCGCTCGGCCCTTCACGATCGGGGGTGTGCTGTTGCTCACCTGCACTGGCGCTGTGGCGGTGTGGCTTCACTCCGCATCCAGTCATCGCAGGGTGCCATCCCGAGAGACGGGCCTCAGTCGCCTGATGGCCGCCACGCAGTTGCTGCAGGGTTTTCGCGGTGACCCCAGCCGGCCCGTGCCCGAGCTCTGGACCCAGAGACTTGGCCTTCGCAGGGCGAAGGAACTCTGGAATCGCCAGGGGTCGGCGATCTGGTGGCAGGCGTGGAGCACGGACGGGGAGGCCTATCTCGTGCTTCCCGCCACCTTGCTGCCTGCGGCCGATCGCTCGGGATTGATGCTCACCCCGGTTCAGGGGGTTCTTGCCACCGCTGCCGATCCCTTGCATCGCCAGCAATTGCTGCAGCGTCTGAACGCTGCCGGGGCGCCGCCGGCAACGTCGCCCCTCGCGAGGAACTGCCTCAGCCGTTTGCAGCAGGGGCCCGCGGTGTTCTGGTCGTCTGATGGCCTGGCCTCGGTCAGTGGCACTCTCGCGCCTCTGCTGCAACGGGCCAGCCATGGCTGTCTGTCGCTTGCACTGCAGGGGCGTGCCTTGCGGTGGCAGGGGGTGGTGGGGCGTCGTCCCCTTGCGGCAGCACCCGCCACATTCAAGGCGGACCGAGCCGACCCCGGGCCCCAACCTGAGCCGCTGCCGGCCCAGACCCTGTTGAGCCTGCGCGGGCCTCAACTGGCGGATGTGCTCGGTGCCCTGTTGTCACGGCGGATCATTCAGACCCCTCTGGAGAAGGACTACGGCATTGATCAGAAGGCGCGCACCGCCTTGTCGAGCCGGCCGTTTGCCCTGCAATTGACTGCGCAGGCCAAGGGGTCGTTTCAGGCCGGTCTGGAGATCCAGATTCCTCTTCCGGGAAACGGGAGGCGCTGGCGCCGCAGCCTCGAACGCATCGAGAGTCGTTTGATCGAGCGTGGCCTAGCCGCCCAGGCCGACACCCCACCGGGGGAGGTGCTGTTCGAGGATCCCCAGCGGCCTGGGAGCCCGCTCGTGGGAGGTTGGCGATGGATCGCCACGAAAGGACAGCCTGCAACGGCGCTGCTCAGCATCGGGTTGGGGCGGCCACCTGCCGACTCCCCCTGGCGCACGGCGGCCTCGATGCCCCCAGGCCAGGGGCTGCAGTTGCAGGCCCGGCCGAAGCAACTGCAGGCGTTGCAGCTGCTACCTGGCCGTTGGCCCAAGGTGGTGCGCGATGCCGGCCTCCTCAACCTTGAGCTCAGGCCCCTCCCGGGGGGGACGATGGAGTCGGACTGGCTGCGCTGTGACGGTCGACTCAGCTTTGGCTCCTGAGCTTCAGCTGCTTGCAGCCTCCTGTTGCTGTCGTTCCCGTTTGCGGCGTTCCGCCGCCAGGGTCTCCTCCATCAGTTCCACCGCCTGAGCCATTTTGTCGAGGTTGCTGGCGTAAAGACCGAGATCCTTTTCAACCCTGGTTTGGGCAAACCCGAGCGGTCCGCTCAACTCATGGGCCAGTTTGCGCAGTTGCTCCGGGTCGGCTTGATCACCCTGGGCTTCCGAAAGAAGGCTGAGCAGACCCACGGCCATCAGGCGTGAGTAGTGGAAGCCGCTGCTATCGGCCCGTTGCAGCACGGAGGCGAGAGGAGCCGGCGCGCCATCGCCTCCGTGTTCGAGCCAATGGCGCACCTCCTCAATGGAATGGCCACGCACGGCGGCTTCGCTTTGATCGGCCAGGCTTTCCAGCTCGCCTGCATGGAATCCGGTGCTGCTGCAGAGGGCTTCAAACAGAGAGGCCAGGTGCTGCCCCGGTTTGTAGCCGCGGGTGAAGGCGCGAAACACCTGACGCAAGCCCACGGCAAACAGGGCATCCACCTGAAACTGCTGCTGATGGCTGAGCAGGTGCAGCTCCACAAGCAGCTCGTCGGCCGTGCGCCGATAGAGCGGCGGAATGACAAACGGGAAGGCGGTGTGAAAGGCGCGCTTGCTGTCAGCAATGGTCTGATGCTCAGCCAACGTTGGCACGGAAAGAAGATGACAATGACCTTAGCGTCGCTGATGGCGCCGTTAAGATCGGTGGATCCGACGCTGGAGCAGCATGATCCTGATCGTGATCGAGGAATCGGGCCGGGGAGAAAGGGCCTTTGATATTTATTCCCGTCTTCTCAGGGAGCGGATTGTTTTTCTCGGTGAGCCCGTCACGAGCGATTCAGCCAATCGCATTGTGGCCCAGCTGCTTTTCCTTGAAGCGGAAGATCCCGACAAGGATATCTATCTCTATATCAACTCCCCTGGAGGATCCGTGTATGACGGGCTCGGGATTTTTGACACGATGCAACACATCAAGCCCGACGTTCATACGGTCTGTGTCGGTCTTGCGGCCAGTATGGGCGCTTTTCTCCTTTGTGCCGGAGCCAAGGGCAAGCGCAGCAGTCTGCAGCATTCACGCATCATGATTCACCAGCCCCTCGGTGGGGCCCGAGGGCAGGCCAGTGATATCCGCATCCAGGCTGATGAGATTCTCTTCTTGAAAGATAAGCTCAACCGTGAGCTCGCCGAACGATCCGGCCAACCTTTGGAGAAAATTCAGGTGGATACCGATCGCGACTTTTTCATGTCACCGCAAGATGCGGTGAGTTATGGCTTGATTGATTCCGTGATTGATCGCCGGCCGGTTCACTCGGTTTAGTCGAGCTCACTTCATCTCAGTTGAGATCAACAGGTTGTTTGTTAGACCTTCTATTTTAGAAGGTCTTTTTTGCTTCCTTTTAGTTCAGCCCACAGAGACTTGATCTCATCGAAAGCAGCATCTTGGTCAATTTTGCCATTGGCTTGCAGACCCACAATCAAACCAACCCGATCGGCAAACTGCTCTAAATTCTGATGAAACATCAGGCGTTGAGGGCTCCAGTTGTCGCCGCGGAAGCTGCTGAAACCCTCCATGGGAGAGCGTGTCCCTTCGTCCTTCATGCTTAGCTGTCAATCCACATCAATTTAGGAAATGAAGCGGCCAAATACCGGGTCAGAGGTTAAGAATGGGTGAAAATCGCTCTTTCTCGGGGATCGTTGTCGCTTTGGCAACCATGTCACGGAATTCGTCGCCGTCCATGGTTTCGATCTCGATCAGGCGTTCCACCAGGCGATCCATCAGGTCGCGGTTGGCCTGCACCAGGGCCACGGTTTCCTCGTAGCAGCATTTCACGATCGCCCGCACCTGTTCGTCGATCTGACGTGAGATCGCGTCGGACACGTCGCTGCGGGTCATCAGATCGCGGCCAAGGAACACTTCCTGACTGCCCCCCTCGAGGGACATCGGTCCAAGGTCACTCATGCCGAAGCGGGTCACCATCTGACGGGCCATCGAGGCCACCTGCTGAATGTCGCCGCCAGCGCCGGTGGTGACCTCCTGGTGACCAAACACCACGTCTTCCGCAGCTCGTCCGCCGAGGGCGCCCATGATCCTGGCCTTGAGCTGGGCTCGCGACACCAGCATCTGCTCCTCATCGGGGGAGAACCAGGTGAGGCCCTGGGCTTGCCCCCTTGGAATCAGGGTGACTTTCTGAACCGGGTCGTGGTCCTTCACAAGAGTGCCCACCAGGGCATGGCCCACTTCGTGATAGGCAATCAGGCGCTTGCTGCGTCCGTCGGTGAGCGGCTGACCTTCCATACCGGCGATGATCCGATCGACGGCATCGTCGATTTCGGCTAAACCGATCGCTTCCTTGCGGCGGCGGGCGGTGAGGATCGCGGCCTCGTTGAGCAGATTGGCCAGATCGGCGCCGGTGAACCCGGGGGTGCGACGCGCAATGCTGTCGAGCGAAAGCTCGGAATCGAGCTTTTTGTTGCGGGCATGCACTTCCAGGATCGACAGCCGGCCCTTGATGTCGGGAGCATCCACCGTGACCTGACGGTCGAAACGCCCCGGGCGCATCAGCGCTGAATCGAGCACATCGGGGCGGTTGGTGGCCGCGATGATGATGATGCCGCTGTTGCCTTCAAAACCATCCATCTCCGTGAGGAGCTGGTTAAGAGTTTGTTCACGCTCATCATTGCCACCACCGATTCCGGCGCCGCGTTGCCTGCCCACCGCATCGATCTCGTCGATGAAGATCAGGCAGGGACTGTTTTCCTTGGCGCGTTTGAACAGGTCGCGAACGCGGCTGGCACCAACGCCCACAAACATCTCGACGAACTCCGAGCCGGAGAGGGAGAAGAAGGGCACGCCGGCTTCGCCGGCGATTGCTTTCGCCAGGAGGGTCTTGCCGGTTCCCGGAGGACCCACCAGCAGCACACCCTTGGGGATCTGGGCACCCACCGACGTGAAGCGCTCCGGTTGTTTCAGGAAGGTCACCACCTCCTGGAGGTCTTGCTTTGCTTCGGCAACGCCGGCCACGTCGTCAAATTTCACGCCGGTCTCCGCCTCCATGGCGAAGCGGGCCTTGGTTTTGCCGAACTGCATCGCCTGGCCAGGACCACCGGGCATCCCGCTGGACCGACGTGCCAGAAAGATCAAGGAGCCGATCAGCAGCAGGGGGAAGAGCAGGTTGCCGAGAATGCCCAGAGCGGGCGGTGTCGTCCGCGGTGGGTGAATGTCAAAACTGATGCCCTCCTGCTTGAGGGTGTTGATCAGTTCGGGCGCCAGGCCAGGCAGATCCACCCGCAGGCGCTGCACCCGATTGTCGAGGTCGGGATCCACAGCCTCAACCACCGCATTGCGGCCACCGTCATAGATGTCAACAGCGGTGACGCGGCCGGATTCCACGTAATCAAGGAAACGTCCGTAGCTCATGCGGGCCACGGCCGCATTCCGCGGTGCCACGGTGGGACCCCCCGGCCGGAGCGCCTGCAGACCACCCTGGCCGAGCAGCTGCCAGCCGAGCAGAAGCGCGACGCCGATGGGAAGAATCCAGAGTGCGATCTGGCGCCAGCGCTGGTTCATAAATCATCATTCGATCCCACGACTGTAAGTGTGACCACCGCGTGATCGCTGGCTTCAGAGGCTGCGCAGGGCCACGATCGGATCGAGGCGGGCGGCACGACGGGCCGGCACCACGCCGAAAAAGAGGCCGATCGAGCCCGACAGTGACACCGTGATCAACACGGTGCTGGCGCCGATGCTCGCCGGCAGAGGCGTGAGGGAAGCAACGGCGGCAACGCTGCCGAGACCCACCGCGGTGCCCACCAGGCCACCGAGGCTCGCGAGCACGAGGGATTCCACCAGAAATTGCGACAACACATCGGCGCGACGGGCGCCAAGGGCCTTGCGCAGGCCGATCTCCTCGGTGCGCTCACTCACCGACACCAGCATGATGTTCATGATGCCGATGCCTCCCACCAGAAGGGAGACCCCACCGATCGCGCCGAGCATCAGGGTCAGGCCGCCGGTGATGGTGCTCACAATCGTGAGCGCATCTTTCTGAGAGCGCACGGCGAAGTCATCCTCCCGGAGGATGCGATGCCGCTGGCGCAACAGATTGGTGATCTGGAATTTGGCGGCACCGGTGCTCGCTTCGTCGTTGGCTTCAGCACTGATGAAGCTGAGGCTGACGCCATAGGTGGGATCGCGGCCCGTGAGCCGGCTCACCATGGTCGTGAGGGGGATGTAAGCATTTTCGTCTTGATTGCTGCCGAACACGGCCCCTTTTGGTGCCATCACACCGATCACCTCAAAGCTCTGGTTGCGGATGCGGAGCATCTGGCCGATGGCGGACCCGCTGGGAAACAGCTTGTCTTTGAGATCGGGCCCGATCACCACCACACTGCGGGCGGCCTGAAGATCCTGTTCAGACAGGAAGCGACCTCGGGCCACTTCAAAACTGCGCACGGGCAGAAACTCGGGTGTGACACCGGAGATGGAGCTCGTGGCGCTGCGCGATCCCACCTGCACCACGTTGCTGCTGCTGATCTGGGGGGCGACCCGACGCACGCTGGGCACCTGCGCTTCAATCGCTTCCGCGTCTTCGAGCACCAGGGTCTTCGGGAACGCCACCCCCTGCCGCCGGGTGTCGTTACTGCCTGGCACCACAAACAGCACGTTGGCGCCCAGGTTGCTGAGCTGGTCTTCCGCCAGGTTCTGGGCGCCCCGGCCCACCCCCACCAGGCTGATCACCGAGGCGTTGCCGATGATGATCCCGAGCATGGTGAGCAGGCTGCGCAGCCGATTGGCCCGCAGGGTGTTGAGGGCCATGCCCACGGTGTCCCTCAGCGGTAGCTTGCGCGCCATCAGGGTTCCCTTGCTGGTTAAGGCGATCCTGGCGGATCAGAGGGCTGTGTTGATGCTGGTGCCGCGATGCACAAGCCCGTCCTTGATCTGCAGGGTCACCACTTCCCCTTCCAGCAGGTGACGGGTGGCATGGGCCACGCCGGCAATCAGGGGGGTGCCGAGTCGCTGGGCGATCAGGGCCGCATGGGAGGTTGCAGCCGGCACTTCGGTAATCACGGCGGCTGCGTCGCGGATCGCGTCGACATCATCGGCAGTGGTGTCATGCACCACGAGGATCTCCCCCCGTTCGATCTTGCAGGCATCGCCCGGGCACTGGGCGAGGCGGACCCGGCCGCTCACCGTGCCCTGACCCACCCCCGTGCCCTGGCCGAGCACGGCACTGACGATGCCCACCTTGACCAGGTCAGTGGAGCCGGCGACGCCTGCCAGGGTACCGGCGGTTTGAATCACCAGGTCCCCTTCCTTCAGCAGGCCTTTGTCCTGGGCGGCGGCCATGGCGGTGGTGAATGTGCCTGAGGTGGTGCTCTGCTGGGCGATCACCAGCGGGGTCACGCCCCACACCAACTGCAGTTTTCGGGCCACGGCCACTTCACTGGTGATCGCCAGGATCGGTGCGGCAGGGCGGAATTTGCTCACGTTGTGGGCCGTGGCACCACTTTTGGTGAGCGGCAGAATCGCCGCCGCATTCAACTGGCTGGCGATGGTGCTCACCGCGCTGCTGATCGCATTGGGGATCGTGCTCGGCAGATGGCTGTCGATGCTGCGCTGCGGATAATCCCGCTCGATGCGCCGGGCGATCGTCGCCATCGTTTCCACCGCTTCAATCGGGTAATCCCCCACTGCGGTTTCGTTGGAGAGCATCACCGCATCGGTGCCATCGAGAATGGCGTTGGCCACGTCGCTTACTTCGGCGCGGGTGGGCCTCGGACTGGAGGCCATCGAATCGAGCATCTGGGTGGCGGTGATGATCGGGATGCCGAGGCTGTTGGCTTTCTGAATCAGTTCCTTCTGCAGGAGCGGCACCTCCTCAGCGGGCATTTCCACGCCCAGATCCCCCCGGGCCACCATCACGCCGTCGCAGAGCGGCAGGATCGCATCAATCTGATCAATCGCCTCAAATTTTTCGATCTTGGCCACCACTGGAGTGGAGAAGCCGTGCTGGCGGATCAGTTCGCGAATCTCCTGCATGTCGGAGGGATTGCGAACGAAGCTGAGCGCCACCCAGTCGACCCCTTGCTGCAGACCGAAGGCGAGATCGATCCGATCTTTTTCGGTGAGAGCCCGCACCGAGAGCTGAACATCGGGGAAATTGACCCCCTTGTTGTTGGAGAGCACGCCGCCAACGGTCACGGTGCAGTGCAGGGTCTGCTCGGCCTGATCGACGCGCTCCACCTTCATCTCCACCCGACCGTCGTCGAGAAGAATCCGGCTGCCGGCACTCACTTCTGCGGCCAGCTTGTCGTAGGTCACCGTGGCGATCTGCTGATCGCAGCTTACGGATCGTGATGTGAGCGCGAAGGCATCACCCTTGGCCAGGGTGATGGGGCCAAGGGCGAAGCGCCCCAGACGAATTTTCGGCCCTTGTAAATCCTGAAGGATGCCGATGTGCTGGCTCAGTTCGCTGGCGACCTGACGAATGGTGGCGATGCGGGTGGCGTGCTCGCTGTGATCGCCGTGGGAAAAATTCAGTCGAAAGGTGGTGGCTCCAGCCTGGATCAGCTCGCGGATCCGCTCGGGGCTTTCGGTGGCGGGGCCGATGGTGGCCACGATCTTGGTACGGCGTGTCAGATCGATGAGGGCCATCAGCGGCGCCAGAGTCACTGCGGAATCTACCCTCCAGGCCTGTCAGGACCCGTTCTAAAATGGACTTCAACAGCTATCAGCAATCCGCCCGCACCACGGCTCTGTATCCCCACGTTGGCGCCAATCCGATCTATCCCACCCTGGGGCTCAGCGGTGAAGCCGGCGAGGTGGCCGACAAAGTGAAGAAGGTGCTCCGGGATCGGGGTGGTGTGTTTGATGCGACGGTGCGCGAGGAGCTCAAGCTGGAACTGGGCGATGTGCTCTGGTATGTCGCCCAGCTGGCCAGTGAACTGGGCCTGAGCCTGGAGGAGGTGGCGGCAGCCAACCTGGCCAAATTGGCCAGTCGTGCCGCCAGGGGCCGCCTCAGTGGCAGTGGCGACCATCGCTGAAGCGGGCCTGGACCTCAATAGGACGCCATGCCGCTGGCAAAGGCAAAGCTGGCTGACATCAGCAGCTGTTGCATCAGGCTGAGGGCGATGAAGGCGAGGATTGCGGAGAGATCCAGCCCCCCCATCGGCGGGATCAGCCCCCGGAACGCGTTGAGGTAAGGATCGGTGATCGAGCTGACCGTGCTCAGCACGGGATTGCCCCAGTCGAGGTTGGGGAACCAGCTGAGCAGCACCCGCACAATCAACACCAGTGAATAGATCTGGAGCGTCTGCGCCAGGATCTGCAGAAGGTTGGAGGCGAGTTCGAAGGCCATCGATGACTGCTGATCTCTCCAGACTCTATGCAGCTTCGTCGGTGCTGGTGTCGACAGGATCGGTGGCGGGCTCGACAGGCCCGGTGGCGGGCAGCACCGAGAAGGTGCGATGGAACGTTTCCGTGAGACTGATCCAGTAGGAACGCCCCTCGCTGTGCCGCTGGCGTTCGATGAACTTCTGGTTGAGCAGTTCCTTGATGTGGTCGTAAGCCCCGGAACCGCGCAGCTCCACCAGGTCTGACTGGAGGATCCGTTTCTTGAGCGCAATTGTGGCCAATGTGCGCAGCGTGGCCGTTGACAGATTGACCGGCAACAGATCCCGCACCAGCTCGCCCAGGCCGGCTCTGAGCTGAAGGCTGTAGCGACCCTGGCTGACGCTGATCTCCAGGGCCGTGTCCCGTTGGGCGTAGGCCGCCATCAGGGCCACCATCGCCTCCTCCACCTCCTGCTCGCGTCGAGTCGCCAGTTCGGCGAGTTCCCGCAGGCTGAGCGATCGCCCCTTGAGATAGAGAATCGCCTCAAGCCTGGCGGGCAGGGAGATCGTGCTGTCGTCAGCCATCCCGATGCCCCGGGCCGTCAACGCTTCAAGCTACCGCCCATCGGCCTCAGGGGCGATGGCCGAGAAATAAGGCATAGGCCGGATTGCCCGTTTCCTCCCAGCTCCCGTAGCCGAGATCGCGCAGAAAGTCGTTCCAGGCGTCCCGATCCGCTTCGGGCACCAGCACGCCCACCACGATCCGACCCACATCGGCGCCGTGGTTGCGGTAATGGAAGATGCTGATGGTCCAGTCCGGATGCAGGGCGGTCACGAAGGTCATCAGGGCGCCGGGGCGCTCCGGGAACTCAAAGCGGTACAGCAATTCCTGGCAGTGCTGGCCTGCCGCCTCCAGGGCCCCCTGGGGAAGTCGCCCCCCCACCATGTGGCGCAGATGCACCTTGGCCAGTTCATCGTCGCTGAGGTCCTGACATGCGAAGCCCTGCTCCTGAAGCTGCTCGATCAGCGCCAGACGGTCGTCGTGGTCCCGCACCTGCACGCCCATGAAGATCTGGGCGGTGTCGCCAGCCGCCATGCGATAGCTGAATTCGGTGAGGCTGCGGTTCTGGAGCTGCTCGCAGAGGTGGCGGAGGCTGCCGGCCCGCTCCGGAATCTGCACCGCGAGCATCGCTTCCCGTTCCTCGCCCAGTTCGGCGCGCTCGGCCACGAAGCGCAACCGATCGAAATTCATGTTGGCGCCGCAGGCCACCGCCACCAGCTGTTGTCCCCGCAACCCCCGCCGCATCACATCGGCCTTGAGCCCCGCCACCGCCAGGGCCCCGGCGGGTTCCAGGATCGAGCGCGTGTCTTCGAACACGTCCTTGATCGCCGCGCAGATTTCATCGGTACTCACAGTCACCATGGCGTCCACGTGCTCCTGGGCGATCGCAAAGGTGTGCTCCCCCACCTCCCGCACGGCGACTCCATCAGCGAACAGGCCCACCTGGGGGAGGCGAATCCGTTCACCGGCTTCCAAAGACAGGGTCATGGCGGCGGCGTCGTGGGGTTCCACCCCGATCACCTCCACATCGGGCCAGAGGCTCTTCACATAGGCGGCGATTCCGCCGATCAGTCCACCGCCGCCGACGGCGACATAGATGGCATCCGGCGGCGTCGGCAGTTGACGCAGGATCTCCATGCCGATCGTGCCCTGCCCGGCGATCACCTCCGGATCGTCGAAGGGATGAATGAAGCAAAGCTCCTCCGCTTCGCTGCGCCGACGGGCTTCGGCATAGGCCTCGTCATAGGTCTCGCCATGCAGCACAACCGTGCCGCCGCGACGCCGCACCGCGTCCACCTTCACCTCGGGGGTGGTGATCGGCATCACGATCACGGCCCGACAGCCGAGGTGCTCGGCACTCAGGGCCACACCCTGGGCATGGTTGCCTGCGCTGGAGGCAATCACCCCGCGCGACAGCTGCTCCGGTGAGAGCTGGGCCATCCGGTTGTAGGCACCGCGCAGTTTGAACGAAAACACCGGCTGCAGATCTTCCCGCTTCAGCCAGATCGCGTTGTCGAGTCGTTCACTCAGATTGGCGGCCGGCTCCAACGGCGTTTCCCGGGCCACGTCGTAGACACGGGCGCGCAGAATGCGGGGCAGGTAATGATCCATTGGGTCAGTCTGGCAACCGCCGCATCCGCCGTAGGCCCCGTAGATTGCCCGGATCGGCCGTGGGACGGGCATGCATCTGAGCGAATTAACCCATCCGAATCAGCTGCATGGCCTCTCGATGGCTGAGCTGGAGGATGTGGCGCGGCAGATCCGTGAGCGTCACCTGGAAGTGGTCTCCAACAGCGGTGGCCATCTGGGGCCTGGCCTCGGCGTTGTGGAACTGACGCTGGCCCTCTATCAAACCCTCGATCTGGATCACGACCGGGTGGTGTGGGATGTGGGCCACCAGGCCTATCCCCATAAACTGATCACCGGCCGCTACGGCGACTTCCACACCTTGCGGCAGCAGGGGGGTGTGGCCGGATATCTGAAGCGTTGTGAGAGCGACTTCGACCATTTCGGTGCTGGCCATGCCAGCACCTCGATCTCAGCGGCCCTGGGGATGGCGATCGCCCGAGACCGCCGCGGTGAACAGTTCAAATGCGTGGCCGTGATCGGCGATGGCGCCCTCACCGGCGGCATGGCTCTTGAGGCGATCAATCACGCCGGCCACCTGCCGCACACGCCGTTCGTGGTGGTGTTGAACGACAACGACATGTCGATTTCACCGCCAGTCGGCGCTCTCTCCACCTATCTCAATCGCATGCGGCTGAGCCCGCCG
This sequence comes from Synechococcus sp. RS9909, assembly GCF_014279595.1. Classification (NCBI taxonomy): domain Bacteria; kingdom Bacillati; phylum Cyanobacteriota; class Cyanophyceae; order Synechococcales; family Synechococcaceae; genus Synechococcus; species Synechococcus sp. RS9909. The sequence goes on along the minus strand of NZ_CP047943.1, from coordinate 1,432,935 downwards.
ATGCAGTTCCTCTCCGGATCCGTGGAAGAGAGCATGAAGCATCTGCCCTTCATGGGTGGTGAGCTGCCAGCGGAACTGAACCGCCTCAAGGGCAGCATGCGGCGACTGGCGGTGCCCAAGGTCGGTGCGGTGTTTGAAGAGCTCGGCTTCACCTATATGGGGCCGATTGATGGCCATGACATGGCCGAGATGGTGCGCACCTTCCAGGCGGCCCATCGCGTTGGCGGACCTGTGCTGGTGCATGTGGTCACCACCAAAGGCAAGGGCTACCCCTATGCCGAGGCCGACCAGGTGGGCTATCACGCTCAGTCGGCCTTCGATCTTTCCACCGGCAAGGCACGACCGAGCAAAACCCCCAAACCCCCCAGCTACAGCAAGGTGTTCGGCCAGACCCTGGTGAAGCTCTGTGAGCAGGATCCCCGGGTGATCGGCATCACCGCCGCCATGGCCACCGGCACGGGCCTGGATCTGCTCCAGAAAGCGATTCCCGAGCAATATGTCGATGTGGGCATTGCGGAGCAGCATGCCGTCACCCTGGCTGCAGGCATGGCTTGCGAGGGGCTCAGGCCGGTTGTGGCGATCTACAGCACCTTCCTGCAGCGCGCCTACGACCAGCTGATTCATGATGTGGGGATCCAGAATCTGCCCGTCACCTTCGTGTTGGATCGGGCCGGCATTGTCGGTGCCGATGGCCCGACCCACCAGGGTCAATACGACATCAGCTACTTCCGGGCCGTGCCCAATTTCACGGTGATGGCTCCCCGCGATGAGGCTGAATTGCAGCGCATGCTCGTGACCTGTCTGCAACACGATGGCCCCACCGCCCTTCGCATTCCCCGCGGTCCCGGCGAGGGGGTGCCGCTGATGGAGGAAGGTTGGGAACCTTTGCCCATCGGCTGCGGTGAGCAGATTCGCGACGGCGACGACCTCCTGATCGTGGCTTACGGCTCCATGGTGAATCGCGCCATGGCCACGGCTGATCGCCTGGCCCAGCAGGGCATCGAGGCCAGTGTGGTCAATGCCCGCTTCCTGCGACCTCTTGATGAGCAGCTGATTCATCCCCTGGCCCGCCGGATCGGTCGGGTGGTGACGATGGAAGAGGGTGCTCTGGCCGGTGGCTTCGGGGCTGCGGTGCTCGAGTCGTTCAGCGATCAAGACCTGCACGTGCCCCTGCTCCGTCTTGGCATCCCCGACACCCTGGTGGACCACGCCACACCCCAGCAGAGTTTCGAAAGCCTGGGCCTCACGCCCGATCAGATGGCCGAGCGGATTGTGGCTCGCTTTGGCAGCGCTCCCCTGCGCGCAGGTTCAGCTCAGGTCAGCTCCAGCGTCGCCGCGACGGCTGCTCTTGGCTGAGTTGCCGTTACCAACACAACCATCAAAAAAGCGGCCCCGTGGGGCCGCTGGTTCGATTGGAACGACACCGAATCGCTTTCAGAGTACGCCGCGGGCGGCAAGACCCTGGATCGCACCGATGCCGAGGATGTGGCCCAGGCTGGTGGTGGCCAACAGGGCCGCATGACCCATGCCGCCGAAGAATGCCGGGCTGGGCAGCTTGGCTCCCTCATTCGGATATTTGATCGTGGCCTTGCCAATCCCGATGGCAAGAACGTTGCAAACCACCATCACCAGGGCCACTTTCGGGGTCCAGGAAACCGTGGCAGGGGCGATGGCCAGAAGCGAGGGGAGCATGCCAATCATGATGCGACGCTCCATCTTCAGGTTTCAGCAGCCTCCGGTCTGCTCCTCGTAAGAGTTATTCACCGGGCCGGTGCAGGTCACGCAAACGGCCGATCAGCCCCGCCACGATCACCGCATTGCTGAGGGTGAGAAAGGCTTCAGCACCCCCATGCAGGCCGTCGACGTCCACCAGTTCCGCCCCGAAGCGTTGGTCGGCGACCAAGGCCGCAGCAATCGTGACCGCCACGAACAGCAGGGTGAGCTGGAAGCCCAGCAGGCTGAGCCTGGGAATCAGCTGACGCCGCTGCGCCCACCAGATAAACAGCAGGTAGGGAACCAGAGAGAGGGCGAACAGGGGCGCCGGATCAATCGCGGCGATGGCCAGGTTGATCTGATCCGGGTTCATCGGCGCAGGTTCCAGGCGGCCAGCGCCAGGGTGCCGTTCCCCAGAAAGGTGCACGCGGCCTGGAGCACCACCAGAAACCGCAGCGCTTCAGCGTTGTCGAACCAGTGCCAGGTGCAGGCGGCCATGGCACTGATCAGGGCGGGAGTCATCGCCAGCGCCAACCAGTTCAGGGACGGTTCCCGTTGTTGCGTGGCCAGTCGCTGCAAGAGCACAATCGCCACGATCCACTCCAACACCGAGGCGACATGGATCCACCAAGTGCCGAGCGAGAGGGCGTGCATGGGCACTGGAGAACCTTGAAAAGTCTAGGCCGCAGCAGCTGGCCAATAATGACGTGCGATCGGAGAGCCTCATGGGCCAGAGGGCTTCAGGGCGCAGGCGGGTGTTGCTCTGCGGCTATTACGGCGAACACAACCTTGGCGACGATGCCCTGCTCGATGTGCTGTTGCGTCAGCTGCCTGACGACTGTCAGCTCAGCATCACGGCCCACGATCCAACGCCCGTGCTGCAACGGGCCCCGTCTGCCCGCCTGGTGCCGCGTCGCTCCTTGCTGGCGGCCGTTCGGGCCCTGAAGCAGACCGATGTGCTCGTGTTCGGTGGCGGCAGCCTCCTCCAAGACAGCACCAGCTTCAAAAGCCTGCTCTATTACCTGACCCTGTTGCTGATCGCCCGCGCCCGCGGCCTCACGGTGGTGCTCTGGGGCCAGGGGCTGGGGCCCCTGCGCCGCCGTCGCAGCCGTTGGTTGGTGCGGCGTTGCCTCGCTTGCGCGAGCCGCATCAGCTGGCGCGATCCCGCCTCCCTGGCCCTGGCGCAGCGTTGGCGAATTCCAGTGCCGATGGCCATGGGGCCCGACCCTGTGTGGTGTCACCCCGGCAGCCCCCGCCATGGTGATGGCCCGATCGTGCTCTGCTGGCGGCCCACCCCCTTGCTGGATCCTCAGGGATGGCGCCGTCTCGGCCAGGCGCTGGATCAGCTGATGGCCAGCCAACCCGACGTCTCCCTTCTCTGGTTGGCATTCCACGCGGAGCAGGATGGGCCACTCCTGAGCTGGTTGAGCGATCAGGGGCTGCTTCCCGCCAGGCTGCAGGCGATCAGCACAACCGCCGTCGCCCGCTCCCTTCCCGATGTGCTCGATCGCTTCGCCCGCTCACGGCTGGTGATTCCGATGCGGCTGCATGCTCTGGTGCTCGCTCAACTGGCGGGTGCGCCCTGCGCGGCCCTGAGTTATGACCCGAAGGTGGCCGCTGCAGCTGCAACGGCCGCAGTTCCCTGCCATGAACTGGCCGATCTGCCTGCCGCCGAGGTGATTGCGGCCTGTTGGCAGCAGCAGATCGGCCAAGTCCCGAATCCGGAGCGTCTCGCCCGGATCCGGCAGAACGCCGGCGTGCACCAGGCGACGCTCAACGCGGTGTGGTCAGCCGACGGATCAGGACCTTGCGTTGCGAACTCCTGAGCATGCGACGGCTCTGAAGCTGCCACTGGGCCGCCAGCCTCTCCTGGCGCTGGTGGCTGAGCTGGAGCACTGTTTTGGTCTGGTGCGCACTCAGGTTGATGCGGGCGTCCTCCACCAGGTTGTCGAACACATGCAGATCGTGCAGTTGCCCGAGAATGTCCTGCAGGGTCTTGAACCGTTGCAGATGGGCCGAGAGCGGCGCCGAGCAGATCGGTTCGAGGTTCTCGATCATGTAACGGCAGCGCCGGATGCGGCCGCGCAGGCTGTGCAGTTCCTGGGGATGCTCAAGGGGATCGAGCGTCCAGCTCGAATGCAGCCACAGGGGTGGCAGCCAGGGCATGATCAATTCATCGATCCAGGCCTGCATGGGCATCGATGCTGCCGGCCTGGTGCTCGGCTCCCGCAGCCAGCGTTGCAGTCGCGCAATCACCTTGAGGTAGGCCGTGCTGCGAAGCGATTGCTTCATCTCCTCCGCGGCCCGGCGCCGTTCCCGGCTGAGGGCCTTGCGCAGGGGCGCCAGTTCCTCGGACGCCTGCGGCCCCAGCATCTCGGCGAAGCTGGAGCCCACCAGCTCCTGCAACACATCCAGATCACGGGCCAGGCCGAGCTTGGCGCACATTCGCCCCACCCGGCGGGGTGTGGCACCGCTCGGTAACACCAGGAATGGTTCGAACTGCAGCAGGACGCAACGCAAGCGCCGCAGACTCACCCGCAATTGATGCAGCGGTTCAGGATCGCGGTCTTCGAGCACATCGGCCTGGAGCCCAACGATGCGCTTCAGCTCAGTGGCGATGCGTTCACAGGCATAGGCGTCGATGCGATCCGGCTTTGCATCCACGGCTGCAGACCCCCGTCTGCCTTCAGCGATAGCTCGGTTTCTTGTGCTGATCGAAGCTGCGCTCGAGAACTTGAGCGATGGTCAGGCCCACCGGGATGTTGCCGCCAAAGGAGGTGCCGAGGATCTGGCGATAGAGCTTGCTCTCCACCAGCCGGTAGGTGCGGGAAGGCAGGGGGATGTAGTCGGCTTTCTCCACCAACGACTGGGCATGGCGCAGGTAGCTGGTGACAAAGCTGCGGAAGGCTTTGTTCTGATTCAGGGTCTTGTCGTTGATATAGAGAAACAGGGGGCGTGAGAGGGGCTGATACAACTCCTTCTGCACGTTGGCCACCGACGGCGCAATCGAATTGCCCTTCGGATTCACCACCTTGAGGGCCTTCAGGCGCTGGCTGTTCTTCTTGTAGTAACCGAAGCCGAAATAGCCAAGGGCATTGGGATCGGTGGCGACGCACTTCACCAACACGTTGTCGTCTTCGCTGGCCGTGTAATCCGTACGCGTGTTGGTGGTCGACTTGTTGATCGCTTTGTTGAAGATGTCGTAAGTGCCGGAATCATTGCCAGGGCCGCAGAGCCGGATCGGCTGATCGGGAAAATCGTGGTTCACCTGGTTCCAGCGGGTCACGGTTCCCTGGGCCTGCTTGCGCCAGAGGCGCGACAGCTCCTTCGGGGTCACCGTGGTGGCCCAGGTGTTCTTGGGATTCACTACCACGGTGATCGCATCAAAGGCGATCGGCAGTTCAATGAATTGAATCCCTTTGGCCTTGCAGGCCTTGATCTCCTTGCTGGAAATCGGCCGGGAGGCATTGGCCATCGGCACCTTGCCGCTGCAGAAGTCGCGGAAGCCGGCACTCGACCCCGTTTCCTTCAGATCAAATTTGACGTTTTTGCCTTCGCTTGTCTTCTCGAAGCGTTGAATCGCCCGGGCCGTGATCGGATACACGGTGCTTGACCCACTGATCCGGATGGTCGCCTGAGCCAGCAGCGGCTGTTGGGCTGCAACAGCCAGCAACGACGTCAGGGCCGTAGCGGTCACGGCGAAGGCACCCAGAGGCTTGCGGAAGGCCATCAGGAGTCGGTTCAACACTTCCATCTTGAACGGTGCGTTCCGAACCAGGGTTAATGCAGCGTTATGGCAGCCGTTTTCCTTGTCGACCACCGGTCCAGTCCTGAAACCAACCCCGTCGCCAGAGGAAATAGGCCTGGAGAGCGGCGATGATCGTCATCAAGAGAAGGGAATAGGCGTAGCCGTATTTCCACTTGAGTTCGGGCATGTTCTCGAAGTTCATGCCATAGATCCCAGCGATGAATGTGAGCGGAGCAAAGATTGTGCTCACAATGGTGAGCGTTTTCATGATCTGATTCATCCGGTTGCCTGTGCTCGCCAAGTAGGCATCCGTCACGGCGTCAGCCTGGCGTTGGATCTGTTCACCGATGTCGAGCAGGGTGTTCACGTGTTCGGCCATCTCATGCAGGCCCTGGCGAGCGCCGGGGCCGAGCAGGCGCTGGCTCTGCCTGAGCAGGCGGATCAGCTGATTGCGCAGGGGCCAGAGCTGTCGCCGGGTGCGACGCAGATTCATCCGCAGCTGAAAAGCGCGATTCAGGAGTGATGGCTTCGGCCTCATGAGGGCCGCCTCCTCCAGATCATCGAAAGAGCTGCGCATGATTTCCAGCATGGGCAACTGGGTGTCGAGCACTTCGTCAATCAGATAATGGAGCAGATTGTCAAGATCAAGATCGGATTCTGGTGCTTCCAAGCTCTGAATCCAGGCCTCAAGATCACTGAAATCGCTGCGGGGATTTTCGTGAATGCTGATCAGGAGATCATTCACCAACAACAGGGCGATTTGCTCACTGATCAGATGCACCTGATTGGACGCCAGGGAAAACTGATGCAGCACCACCAGCACGGCCTGGGGGAAGGAGTCGACCCGCGCCTGTTGGGGGGCATCGAGGAGCAGGGGCCAGAGCTCGTGATCCAGGTGGAGGCCGCTGAGCAGGTCTTCGAGAAGGGGGCGATCGCCCAGGCCGCGAATCTGCACCCAGAGCGGTTGTCCCTCCTGGCGCAGGGCCCGGAGCGTGGCTCCGTTGCGAATCGGCTGCCAGCCGACGGCGGTGTCGCTGAGGTCCAGAGCCCGGCAACTCACCGGTGCCAGACCCCCATGGACGAACAGGTGGGAGGGCATCTCCCCCGGCCTGTCCGGGAGTCGGATCGGTTCCGGAATGCTGTCCTGATAACTGATCGAGGCGTTGGACGCCGTCGTCATGGCGTTGGCATGGCTTGGCCCGATCTTGGCAGCACCAGACTGTGGCGTCCGGAGTCAGAGGGGAGGGGCTGGGAGAGCAGCAGGGCGTGCAGCGCGGCGCCGATCAGCAGCAGCAACCCCTGGAGCACCAGGCAAGCGATCACGTCGTTGCGATGTTTCCACAGCAGCGTTGTCATCGGAAGTCGGCCGAGCGACGCTCCATTTCATCGATCCAGTTGAGGCGTTGCAGTACTCAGCAGCACATCGCACCGTCGTCCATGGCCAGCCGTTCCGTCCGCACCGCCATGCGACGGAGTTCCGCCTGCAGTTGTTCGGCCAGGGGCAGATCCAGGGCGGGGGTGCAGTGCCAGGCACCATCCATTGCCTCGGCAAAGGATCCCGGCGCCTGGCCCAGGTTGCGGGCCAGCACCTGCTGGGTGTCGAAGCTCTGGGCCGATCGATGATGCACCTGATAGCGCAACCGCCAGCGCGGTGGCCGGATGTCGTTGCGTTCAATCCGGCGCAGTCCCTTCAGGTCGGCAAGCACCACCAGCTCCTGGCCGGGTGAGAGCGTCCAGTCGAGGCCGGGCAGCAGGGTGTAAGCGGCGTGGAGCTGGCGGCGCAGGGCGACGGCGGTGACCCCGAAGCCGCATTGCAACCTGGCAATGCTGAGGCCATGCAGGCTGTCGTCGGTTTCGACTCGGTAGCGCACGAGAAGCAGGTTGTTGCCATCCAAGCGGCGCACCTCCTCCACTTTCTCGCCGAAGGCGGTCGCCACGAAGGCATCCGCCGCCAGGTCGAGGGTGGAGATCAGGGTGATGCCGCCGAGCAGATCGCCGAGGGCGTCGGCTGCATCGAGGTCCTTGGTCACGATCGCCAATCGGGTGTTGGGGAGGCTCTGCTGCAGCTCCAGGCCGATCCGAAGGTTGCGCAGCAGGTCGTTGGAGAGCAATCCGGCACCCAGGCACTGGGTGCGTCGCAAACTCTCGAGGCTGCGGTTCAGCTGTTGGTCGCCCTCGCCATCTCCCGCTTCCACCCGCACCACATCGAGGCCATCGAGGGCCAACTGCTCCGTCACCGGTGCCGCCAGGGCACCTCCCTCCAGCAGCAACACCGTGCGACTGCCCCGTTTCGGCGCCCGCCGCCGTTGCAGGCCCAGACGACGGCTGAGCACCTGATCGAGGATCAAGGCCACAATCGCCGAGGTGAGCACGGTGCCGAGCAGGGCGTAGAGCAAGGAGGTGACCAGCGCCAGCAGGGGCAGTTGGTTCAGCGACTGACCGCTGGCCTCGATCAGCATGTTCACGGGGTCGACCAGTTCCCCCTTGAGCAAGGCCACCGTGATGAACAGGCCTTCCTGCAGACCCCTGCCGGTGGCGAAATACTGCACACCGACCACCAAGAGACTCACCATCAGCAGGATGGCCAGATCCCAGGCGCGGGGTTGGGCCAGGCGTGATCTCAGTTGCCGGCGGAGGCGATCCCGCAGGGCCATCAGCCGCACGGCGCCAAAGCTTCTCCAGGCGGTGCGTCGACGTTGCCGCGATCGGCTGCTGCTGGCTTCCCAGCTCACCACCAGGGGGGAGCCCTGCGTGGGCGGGTCACCGCTGTGCAGTTGCAGGGGCCGGATCCGGTGGCTGTTGCCGTGGCCAGCGTCGATGGACAGGCGCTCCAGGCGCAGCCGCTCCCCACCGATGCGGAAGGTGGCGGGTGCCCGGTCCGGCCGCAGCGACTGGGCGATCGCTCCGGCGCAGAGCAGCAGCGGATCCACCACCGTCAGTTTCGGTAGCCGGCTCTGCAGCAGGGTGTTCAGGGAAGCTTGCTGACTGCTCGAGCGCACCACGATCGTGGTGTCGGGATTGAGAATCCTCACCTGCAGCGCCGCTTCCAGGTTCACCGTGCTGTTCGAACTGAGCAGCAACACGCTGCGGGCGAGCCGCACCTGAGCGCGCTCCAGGATCTCGGGCCGGCGCATGTCGCCGATCACCAGCTGGCCGGCCACCGCCTGTTCCAGCTGGTCGGAGCGCCAGACGGGTGGATCCCGGTCGATGCAGATCAGAGGGACGTCGAAATGGCGGAGCCGTTCCAGACAGATCTGACCGAGAGAGCCAATGCCGCAGATCAGGATCGGTCCGGAACCGCCGTCGCCCATGACCGCAGCACTGCCGCGATCAACCTAGCGATGGCGGCGGCCGCTGACTGCATCAAACCGCAGTTCGTCCTGGGGCCGCCAGCCGACCCGGAGCGTCTCTGGAACGCGGCTGTCGGCGGCCACCACCATGCGCAAGGCCCCCTGCGGGCTGTCGAGGTACCAGAGTTGGGAGGCACCGAGCCACTCCAGATGGGTGAGCCGGCAGGGCAGGCCGTCGTCTTGCAGCTGCAGGGTCTCCGGGCGGACGCCACGCACGATGTTGGACTCGGTGTGCAGCAGGTTGATCTGGGGGCGACCGATGAAGGTGGCCACAAACAGCGACACCGGATCGAGATACAGCTCGCTCGGTGTGCCGATCTGTTCCAACCTGCCCTGATGCAGAACGGCGATCCGATCCGCCATCGCCATCGCTTCGTGTTGATCGTGGGTCACGTAAAGGACCGGTTTCTGATCGCGCAACACCAGTTGGCGTAATTCCGGCCGGAGGTCTTCCCGCAGCTGGGCATCGAGATTGCTCATCGGCTCATCCATCAGATAGATGAGCGGATCGCGGAGCAGGGCCCGGGCCAGGGCGACGCGCTGGCGTTGACCACCGGAGAGCTGGGCCGGTTTGTGGGCGGCCCGTTCGTTCAGCCGCATGCGTTCCAGCACGTCGCTCACCCGACGGCGTCGTTCCTGGATGGCGATCCCGCGAATCTTCAGGCCCAGATCGAGGTTGTCGGCGACGCTGAGGTGGGGGAACAGGGCATAGCTCTGAAACACCATGCCGATGCGGCGTTGCACAGCAGGCAGGCGGGTGACATCGCGTCCCCCGAGTTCAATGGTGCCCTCATCGGCTGGATCAAGCCCGGCAATCAGCCGCAGGGTGGTGCTTTTGCCGCAGCCGCTCGGGCCGACAAGGGCGAGACATTCGCCATCGCTCACCGTCAGCTCCAGATGGCGAAGAATCCACTGCTGGCCGGCGCGGCGACCGATGTTTGAGAGGCTCAGACTCATCCCTTCACGGCTCCGCTGGTCAGACCTGAAACGATCGATTTCTGGAACAGCAACACCAGGAGCACCAGCGGAATCGACCCCAGCACGGTGGCGGCTGCGTAGGCACCGTAAGGAACGGAGTAAATCGAGGAGCCGGCGATCCGGGCCATCGCCACCGGCAGGGTGAGCAGGGAGGCGTCGCTGATCCAGGTGAGGGCGATCGGGTATTCGTTCCAGGAGAACAGAAACACCAGAATCGCTGTGCTGGTGGTGGCGGGTGCGATCAGGGGGATCAGCACCCAACGCAGGCGTTGCCACAGCCCCATGCCCTCAAGACGGGCGGCATCCTCCAGGTCGAGAGGCAGATCCAGGAAGGCTGCGGTGAGCAGCAGGATCGCCAGGGGCTGGGAGAGAGCGGCATAGGGAATGCTCAGGGCGAGCAGGTGATTGCCCAGGTGCAGGCTCCGCGCCACTTCCAACAGGGCCAGAAACAGCAACACGTAGGGAAACAGCGCGGCCGCCAGCAGCAGCAGCCGCGCCGGGCGCGCAATCCAGGGCTTGAGCCGGGTGAGGGCATAGGCGGCGGGGAGGGCGATCACCAGGGTGAGCACCGTGCTGCTCGTGCCCACGATCAGGCTGTTGAGCAGATAGCGCCAAAACGGTGGTTCACTGTTGAGCACGGCCCGGTAATGGGCCAGGGTCCAGCGCTCCGGCGTGGCGGCGAAGGGCGAAACCAGGGCCTGATTGCTGCAAAAAGAGGTGTAAAGCTGCCAGAGCAGGGGGCCGAGCGACCATGCCAGCAACAGCACAATCCAGAAGCGACGTTGGTGTGGCATCCGCTTACACCTCCTGCTGCCCCTGGGGCCTGGAGAGGCTGAGGGCCAGCAGCCAACCGCCGAGGCAACAACCGAGCAAGAGCAGGAAGCTTCCGCTCACCACGGTGGCGCTGTAGCCGAAATCGAGGAATCGCATCGCGTTGAGGTACGCATACAGCGCCAGGCTTTCGGTGCTGCTGGCCGGTCCGCCGCCGGTCATCACCTGGATCAGGTCAAACACGCCGAAGGCCTGGGCCAGCCGGAACAGCAGAGCCAGGGCCAGGTAAGGGCGCAACAGGGGCAGGGTGATGCGTCGGAAGCAGACCCAGCTGCTGCCCCCTTCCAGGCGCAGCGCTTCGTAGAGATCACCGGGAATGGTCTGCAAGCCGGCCAACAGGATCAGGGCCGCAAACGGCGTGGTTTTCCACACATCACCCACCACCGTGGCGATCCAGGTGGTCGCAGGATTGGCCAACAGGTTCAGGGATGGCCAACCGAGTGCCTGGGCGAGTTGATCGAGGGGGCCGTAGGGGGTGTTGAAGATCCAGCGCCAACCCAGGGCCATCACGGTGGTGGGCAGGGCCCAGGGAATCAGGGCGATGGCCCGCACGGCACCACGGCCGCGCCAGCGTTGATCGAGCAACAGGGCGATCGCCAGGGCCAGCAGCAGTTCCACCCCCACCGACACAACGGCGAAGCGCAGGGTCTGGGCGGCGTCTTGCCAGAAGCGTTGATCCTGGAGCAGTCGGATCCAGTTGGCGCCGTGATTGAGCACCGGCTCGAGGCCGGTGACCACCGACTGGGCGTGGTTGCTCAGCCAGGCGTAATGCAGCAGCGGCGCCACAAACACCAGGAGAAGGAGCAGGCCGGCGGGCCCAAGCAGCAGGATCACGGCGTTTCTCCGGCAGCCAGCAGGATCGCCTCGGTGCCGGCGCTGGCCCGCTCCATCCCTTGCGAGGCGGACTGCTGGCCGGTGAGGCTGGCGCTCAGGTCTCGCTGCAGCACGTCGCTGATCTGGGCGTAGAGGGGCGTTTCCGGCCTGGGCAGGGCGTGCTCCAGGGCCTCCTCCAGTTGGGGGAGGATCGGATTCACAGCGATCAACTCGGGATCGCGATACAAGCTTGCGGCGGTGGGGGTGTAGCCGTGGGAGAGAAACAGCGCCTTCTGCGATTCGGTGGAGCTGAGATAGCGGATCGCCGTGGCGGTGGCTTCCGGGTGGGCACTACCGCGCAGCATCGAGAGCCCCCAACTGCCCAGGGTGGCGGTGGAGGGATCGCCGCTGTTGGCCACCATCGTGGTGATCCCCACCCGACCGCGCACGGCGCTGCCCGGCTGCTGCAGTTCGGCCCAGGCATAGGGCCAGTTGCGCATGAAGGCGGCATCCCCGGCCTTGAAGCTCTGCAGGGCTTCCGGTTCGGCGTAGTTGGTCACCGCCTCAGGGCTGATCCCTTCACTGATCAGTTGACGCAGCCAGGCGGCAGCGGCGATCGCCTGGGGTTGGTTGAGGCCCACTGCTGGCTGGTTGGGGTGGAACCAGAACCCCCCAAAGCCGTGCACCAGCTCTAAATACACACAGCTGAGCCCTTCGTATTGGCGCCCTTCCCACACGTAGCCCCAGGGCACCTGGCCATCGGCCTGGAGCTGCCGGCTGATCGTCACCAGCTCCTGCGGCGTGCGGGGTGGTTGATCGATCAGATCCGTGCGCCAGTAGAGCAGACCCATGCTGGCGACGAGGGGCCAGCGGTAGAGCACAGCGTTGACGCTGTTGCCAGCGCGGACGCCCTCGGCCAGGGCCTCGATGGCCTCGGTGCCAAACCAGGGATCGAGGGGTTGCAGCCAATTCGCGGCCACATATTTAGGCACCCAGGTGATGTCCATCAACAGGGCATCGAAGGGGGTGTCGCCCAGCAGCAGACTGCTGATGGCCAGATCGGAGATCGCCTCTGTTTCCAACGGGCCTCGCGTCACCGTGAGCCGAATGCGGCCGCGATGCTCCTGGTTGAACCGCTGCACCAGTGGCTGGGTCGCATCGGCGAACGGCGCCGGCATCAGGATGTTGACCGGTTCGATCGACCGAGCTTGCAGCCAGGCGACGCTCCCCGCGAGCAGCAGGGCCATGGTCAGAGCTACCACCATCCAGGGCCGAAGACGGCGCAGGGCGGATGTCATGCCGCGGCGGACTCCTCGCGCAGGGCTCCCATCTGCTCTTCAGCCCAGTCACTGACGGTGAACGCCTCCACGGCGGCCGACATCTTGCGCATGCGCTGTTGCTGTTCCTCGGGAGGCATCGCCAGGGCCTGATCGATGGCCTCATCCATCCGGCGATGGGAATAGGGATTGGTGAGCACGGCACCATCCAGCACCACCGAGGCACCGGTGAATTCGGAGAGCACCAGAACGCCGCCGTGATCGCGGCGGGCAGCGGCGTATTCCTTGGCCACCAGGTTGAGACCATCCCGCAGGGGGGTGATCCAGCAAACATCGGCTTTGCTGAACCAGGCCACCATTTCTTCGTAGGGAATCCGGCGGGTCGAGAAGCGGATCGGCACCCAGTCCATGAGGCTGAAGCGCCCATTGATCCGCCCGGCCATTTCTTCGATGGAACGCTGCGTGTCGTCGTAGATCTTCATCCCACTGGCAGCCGACACACAGGCAAGCATGAGCACCACCTGGCCGTGCAATTCCGGGCGACGTTCCAGCAGGCGCTCGAAGGCCAGCAACAACTCCTCGTTGCCCTTGGTGTAATCCACCCGGCTGGCCGAGAGGATCAGCTGACGACCCTTGCGGGTGTCATCTTCGATGCGGGCGGCATAGTCCTGAATGTCGTCGCGATTCACCAGGGCCTGAATCACATCCGGTGAGGTGCCCACCGGCGACGAGAGCAGCTGAATCCGCCGGCCTTTGTAGTCGAGCCAGGGGGTTTCCGACGGTTCCGTGAGGGCGGAGCCGGTGGAGAGGAAGCGGGCGTTGACCGGCTGCTTCGGTCCCTTGCGGGCGCCCAGCAGGCAATTGGCGGCTCGGGCGAAGTTTTCGGTGTAACGCGGGATATGAAAACCAACGAGATCGCAACTGAGCAGACTTTCCAGGATCTGCTCCCGCCAGGGCAGAATCGCGAACACATCATTCCCGGGGAAGGGGGTGTGATGGAAAAAGGCGATTTTCAGATCAGGGCGTTGCTCTCGGATGTAGCCGGGGGCTAGCCAGAGGTTGTAGTCGTGCACCCACACGGTGGCCCCGTGACCAGCCTCATGGCAGGCGGCTTGGGCAAAACGTCGATTGACGTCCTGAAAGATGGTCCAGTCCGTGTTGTTGACGTCGAAATAGGTGGGAAAAGTGTGAAGAATCGGCCAGAACGATTCCTTCGATGTGACGTGATAAAAACTTGAGATCTGCTCCTGCTCGAGCGGAATGCGTCGCAATGTGAATTCTGCCGGCGCCTTCATGGCTATGCGCTCGTCTTCGACCCCTTCGGTCGATTCAACCTGACGCCAGGCGATCCAGGTGCCATCGAGGCGGCTGCGAAACAGGTTCCGCAGGGTTGGAATGATGCCGTTGGGGCTTTTCTGATCGATCCAGATTCGCTTACCCTGCTCATCCTTTCCCTCGTCAAAAGGGGTGCGGTGGTAGAGAAGAATGAATGAGCTTTTGCCTTCTTCTTTCAACATGGAAGCGATTTCTCCTCGGTTGGATTGCTTCAATCCAACGCTTTACATCTATCTCCACCATTCCTTAAAGCGGGCTCTTTGTCAAACCTGAGGCGGGGTCAGCCTGCGGCCTGAACCGTCTGGAGCGAAGCGAGCACCTCGCGGGCGTGTCCGGCTGGGCGCACGCCGGTCCAGATCTGACGCAACACACCCTGCGGATCGATCAGGAAGGTGTGGCGCATCGAGAAGGGTGCCATCCAGGAGCCATAGCGCTGGCTCACCTGGCCCTTCGGATCGGAGAGCAACACGAAATCGAGGCCTTCGCTGCTGCAGAACGAGGCATGCTCATCGACGGGATCGGCGCTCACAGCGGCGATGGATGCTCCGGCAGCTTCAAATTCGGCCAGGGCGGCTTGAAAACCATGGGCTTCAAGGGTGCAGCCGGAGGTGAAATCGCGTGGATAGAAATAAAGAACAAGCCACTGCCCACGAAAATCCCGCAGTGACCACTGGGAGCGGCTGGGATCGCGGCGTGATGTGCCCGGACAATCAAATCCTGGCGCCGGTTGGTTCAATCTCGGGAGTGTGCCGCCGAGGGCGAGAGCCTGCTGGGGGGTGCGCCACAACACAACCCCTCCGACCAGAAGCAGTTGGAGGAGCGTGCGACGCTGCATGAGTAAGGGACCCTGACAATCTCGAGACCCTAGACAGATCTCAGATCTTGCTGAGATCGATGCCAAGGGAGCGGGCGTAGGCGCCGAGACCTTTCTTCTGGATTGTTTTCAGAGCGCGGGTGGTGATGCGCAGGTTGACCCAGCGCTTGCCCTCGGCCCACCAGAGGCGACGCTGCTGCAGGTTGGCCTGCTGCAGCTTTTTGGTGCGGATATGGGAGTGGCTCACAGCCATGCCGTTGTTGGCGCGCGTGCCGGTGAGCTGACATACCCGGGACATGATCGACTCCGTGACTGATCGCTGATCCAAACGGATCAAACAACTATTTTAGCAAAGCAAGTTCACAGTCCCCGTTCCATCAGTGAGGCCATCAGGCGACTGCTACGGGTCTGGAAACCGCTGAGCTCCTTCGGCTCGAGGCCACCGACCGCCAGACGGGCCATGTCGTAGAGATAAACGGCGAGGTCGTGGGCGAGCGCTTTGCTGGGGGAACTGCTGCCAGCGCCCACCAGCACTCCGCCGGATTCGAGTTTGAGCAGGCCTTCCACCATCGGATGGCTGCGATTCACCACCAGAACGTGATGCTCCGGAAGGCCTGGCAGCCGCTGTTCCATCAGCGCACCGATGTCGTTGATCCGGCGCATCTGTTCGGGCAGGAGGATGAGGGCCGCCGGAGCGTCGGCTCCTCCCTTCAGCGCCTGCACCTGAATCGTCACCTTGTCGTTGGCGAGGGCCTCCTTCATCAGGTTGCGCAGACTTTCCGCCTGGGTCTCACCGCCTTGATCCACCAGGTCCGGTGCGTCGTCTTTGAGGCTGTCATCCAGTTCCGCATCGACGCGCTGGAAGCGGAGCTCGTCATGGCGCGACTCCAACCAGGGAAGGAATTGGCTGTCGATCACCGTGTCGGCAAAGAGCACTTCGGCGCCCTGGCCCTTCCAGAGACTGAGGGCGCCGGCCTGAGCGATCTCATCGCTGCAATAGAGCACGCGCTGCTTGTCGGAACTCTGGGGCAGGCGCGAGGTGTACCCCGCCAGGGTGGTGTAAACCTTCTCACCGCTGCGCAGGATGGACGCCCCGGCATCGTTCTCCCCATCGTCACTCTCGGCGGTGGTGCCGAACAGCACCAGGGGCTCGACCTGATCAGCGAACTTTTCATCCTCCATGGCCCCGATCTTCACGAAGGGCGCCAGGGCTTCCCAGGCTTCCGCGTAAGCCGTCGCATCGTCCTGCTTCAACGCCTTGAGCCGATCCGCCACCTTCTTGGCCACAAAATTGCCGATCGAGCGCACCCGCCGGTCGGTCTGCAGGGCACTCCGACTCACATTCAGAGGGATATCGGGGGAATCAATCACGCCACGCAGGGGCAGCAGGTAACGAGGCACGACCTCCTTGATCGAGTCGCTCACGAACACTTGGTTGCAATACAACCGAATCTCACCCTTTTCCCAGTCGGCGCGTCCAGTTGATTTCGGGACATATAGAATTCCCTGGAGGGCATAGGGATAGTCGGTGTTGAGGTGCACCCAGAGCAGGGGATCTCCCTGGAAGGGATAGAGATAGTGGTAAAGATCGATGTAGTCCTGATCAGACAGCTCCCGACTGCTCTGACGCCAGGGAGCTGTTTGCTTGTTGATCGTTTCACCCTCCAGCTGCACCGGCACCGGCATGAAATCGCAGTACTGGGTGATCAGCGTGCGAAGGCGGGCTGGCTCCAGATACTCGAGCTCCTCCTCTAGCAGATGCAGAATCACATCGGTGCCCGGTTCCGAGCGTTCCGCCTGATCCAGCGTGAAGGAGGGAGAGCCATCACAACTCCAGCGCACGGCTTGTTGCTCTGGCCGAGCGGAGAGCGTGACCAGTTCAACCTGCCTGGCCACCATGAAGCTGGAATAAAATCCGAGGCCAAAGTGGCCGATGATCGCATCGCTTTCCTGTTTGTATTTCTCCAGGAAATCCTCGGCGCTTGAAAACGCCACCTGGTTGATATAGCGCTTCACTTCATCGGCCGTCATGCCGATGCCGTTGTCAGACACGGTGATCGTTTTCTTCTCGCGATCGATCCGAATCTGAATCAGGCCATCCGAACCTTCGGAGCAGTCGCCGGCCATGGAGGCCATGCGGCGCTTGCTGATCGCGTCAGAGCTGTTACTGACCAATTCACGGAGGAACACCTCATGGCCGGAATACACGGCCTTTTTGATGATCGGGAAGATGTTCTCGGTATGAATCTGAATCTGGCCTTGTTCCAGCATTGCCCTGGGTCAATAACCGTCAGAACTTATGGCAGGAGCGAAGGCCGAAACAAGACAGTCCGTGGGGTGGTGACCGAACCGTTCAGGAGCGGCGCTGGAGATCGGCCCGCTCCTCGGCGAGAATCGCCCCATCCACCGGGCACACCTGCAGGCAGATGCCGCAATCAATGCAGGTGTCGAAATCGATCCAGTAAAACTCTGTGCCCTTCTTGTTGCGCCCTCGGCCGGGTTGAATGCAAGCCACCGGGCAGGCATCGACGCAGTCGGCAATCCCCTCGCAGACATCGGTGACGATTGTGTGGGCCATGCCGTGACTCAAGCAACGACAACTTTAGGCACCAAGCCAGACCAGGTCGTCGCATTGCCGGTCCCGTAGCCGCTGCTCCGCCTCCGTGCGGTCGCTGCAGGGTTCCAGTGCCAGTTCGGCCTGGTGACCCTGGCCATGCAGGCGACGTTGCTCAGCGATCGCTTCCTCCAGGCGCTGGTTGGGGCCATGGCATACCAGCACCCGGCGCTCCGATGCAGCGGAGGCGGCCAGGGAGTAGGGCAGATCGCGGATGTCATCGAGACAGAAGCTGAAGCCAACACCCGCTCCATCACCGCCTCTGGCGCCGAAGCGTTTCACCAGGCCGTCGTAGCGACCACCCCGGGCCACCACCACGGGCGCTGACTGTCCCTGGCAGATCAGCTGAAACACCAGCCCGTCATAGAGGCCGTAATGGGATTGGAAGCTCGGATCCAGCTGCAGGGTGACGCCCTGCTCCTGGGCCAGGGGTGTCAGGTGCTCAAACAGGCGCTCCAGTTCGCTCAGGGAGGGTTGAGGCCCGAACAATCGCTTCAGGGTTTCGAGCACGGTGTTCGGTTCACCCCGCAGATCCATCAGGCGTGTCAACCGCTCCATGGTGGTGGTATCCAGATCCAGGGCCTCAAGGCTGAGGCGGTCGTAGCGCATCAGGGCGATGCGGATCGCTTCCCGTTCCGGGCTGCGGAAGGGGGCCAGAATCAGGGTCATCAGGTCGGCATGGCCCAGCAGCAGCCGCACCTGCGGATCGCCCTGAAGATCGAGGCTGGCGAGGGCATCCATCAACAGCGTCAGCAGCTCCAGTTCGGCGCTGATCGCGTTGGCACCGAAGAGTTCCACACCGCTGTGCAGTTTCTCTTCAATGCACTGGCGGCCCTCATCGGCCTGGCGGTTTTCAAATACCGTGCCCGACGCCCACAGCCGCAGGGGCCGGCTGCGCTTGGCAAAGCGGGTGCTGGCTGCCCGGGCGATGGAAGCCGTCATCTCCGGCCTGAGACCGAGAGGTTCATCTGCCACCAGTCGCACGATGTCTTCACTGGCGATGCCGCCGCCGGCTTTGAGGGTGTCGAGCCGCTCCACCCGTGGTGGCGCCACTTCCTCGTAGCCCCAACGGCGATACACCGCCGCAAGGCGCTCCCTGAGCCGATGGTTGTGTTCGACCTGCTGGGGATTCAGATCGCGGGCTCCCGCCGCCGGTTGAAGGGCCATCGCGATCGGTCCACTGGGCCTTCTCAGGATCCCATGGCCCCCAGCGCTGCCGCCCCATAGCTGGCCCCATCCAGGGGGGCGATGCCGGCCAGGCACTGCCGCAGCGGGGCATGCAGACCTGGCCCCGCCGCCACGATCCGACCCTCGTGGAGATCGAACGGGGCGTCGCCGTAGCCGCTCACCACACCACCGGCCAACTCCACCAGAGCCACGCCGGCCGCCAGATCCCAGGGGGCCAGTCCCCGTTCCCAGTAGCCATCCACAAGTCCTGCAGCCACAAAGGCCAGGTCCACCGCCGCTGCGCCGCCCCGTCTCACACCCCGACTCTGGTGCGTCAACGTGCAGAACTCGGCGTAGTTGTTGTCGAGGCGGCTGTGACGGTCGTAGGCAAAGCCAGTGACCAGCAGGGAATCCTGCAGGCTGGTGCAGTCGCTCACATGGATGGGGACGTCGTTGCAGAGGGCGCCGAGGCCAGGGCCACCGTGATAGGTCTGCTTCAGGTAGGGAACGGCGATGGCTCCCAGCAGGGGCTGACCCTCCAGGGTCAGCCCCACGGACGTGGCGAAAAAGGGATAACCGTGGGCGAAGTTGGTGGTGCCATCGAGCGGGTCGACGACCCATTGCAGACCCTGGTTCGGGCCACTGAGCCCCGATTCCTCCGCCAGGATGCCGACCTCAGGCGTGCGCTGCCGCAGCAATCCCAGAACTTCGGCTTCGGCTGCCAGGTCGGCCTCCGTCACCAGATCGCCGATGCGTCCCTTGCTGCGGATCGAGGTGAGTTGACCGTAATGGGTCATCAGCACGGCGCCGCCCAGCTCGGCAGCCTGGCGCGCAATCGCGTGCAGATCATTGATCTGTTGCTGGTCCATCCCGTCAGTCCTCATCCAGCGGCAGCCCCGGGCGCACCTGTCCCCGTCCGAAGTGACGCCCGAACTGGAGGTCATAGACCTCATCTTCATCCTGGGTTTCGGCCTCCAGCGGTCCCACCGCCCGCGCCACGCAGAGCAGGCCATAACCTTTTGCACGCAACTCCTTCGAAAGGCCCATCGCTTCGCGTTGGTCGAGTTCACCGCTCAGCACGCGCACAGCGCAGGCGGTGCAGCAGCCATTCCGACAGGAGAAGGGCAGCGGATCACCCTGCGCTTCGAAGCTTTTGAGGATGTACTCCCCCTCAGGCACCTCATGGGTGATCGTGCGATGCGCCTGACGCCAATGAATTGTGACCCGATGGCTGCGTGACATGGCTGCTGGTGAGGGAACGCCCTGCTACATTCTCACTTGCCACACCCAGCCTCTGGAGAGGTGGCCGAGTGGTCGAAGGCGCAGCACTGGAAATGCTGTATAGGGGCAACTCTATCGAGGGTTCGAATCCCTCCCTCTCCGTTGCAGG
The DNA here is from genome assembly GCF_014279595.1 of Synechococcus sp. RS9909. Taxonomy (NCBI): domain Bacteria; kingdom Bacillati; phylum Cyanobacteriota; class Cyanophyceae; order Synechococcales; family Synechococcaceae; genus Synechococcus; species Synechococcus sp. RS9909. The sequence goes on along the minus strand of NZ_CP047943.1, from coordinate 1,412,905 downwards.
ATCCGGCCCAAGAGGCCGGTTTTTTTTGCTAACGACCGGATTATTGCCATCAAAAAGCCCCGCTGCTGGAGCGGGGCTTGGCAGGGCGATCTGGATCAACCGAAGCGGCCAGACACGTAATCCTGGGTGGCTTGTTGGGTGGGGGCGTTGAAAATCTTCTCGGTTTCGTTGAATTCCACCAGGTAACCCACCTTGCCGGACCCTCCTTCCTGGGCCTCGGCGTTGTAGAAGGCGGTCATGTCGCTGACGCGAACGGCCTGTTGCATGTTGTGGGTCACGATCACGATCGTGAAGCTCTTCTTGAGCTCATGCATGGTTTCCTCGATCTTCAGGGTGGAGATCGGGTCGAGGGCCGAGCAGGGCTCGTCCATCAGAATCACTTCGGGTTGGATGGCGATCGTGCGGGCGATGCAGAGGCGCTGTTGCTGGCCTCCGGAGAGGGAATAGCCACTCTCATTGAGCTTGTCCTTGCACTCATCCCACACGGCGGCCTGGCGCAGGGAGCGCTCGACCAACTCATCCATGTCGCCGGTGTAGCCGTTGATCCTTGCCCCGAAGGCGATGTTTTCGTAGATGCTCTTGGGGAAGGGGTTCGGCTGCTGGAACACCATGCCGATGCGCCTGCGCACCTCCACAGGATCGACGTTGGGGTCATAGAGGTCGGCCCCGTCGAAAACCACCCTTCCCTTGAGTGAGCAGCCTTCAATCAGGTCATTCATGCGGTTCAGGGCCCGCAGCACGGTGGATTTACCGCAACCGGATGGGCCGATGAAGGCGGTGACCTTGCCGCGGGGGATGTCGCAGAAGACGTTGCGGACAGCTTCATAGCTGCCGTAGCTGATCGTGACGTTCTGCAGGGAGATGCAGGTATCTTCTGACACCTGCTGGCTGGGAATGGCAGTGGAGAGAGTCATGACCCTGGAGGGTGATTGGTAGAGGTGTCAGAGAAGGGGGTGCCGAAGCGACCGTTCGGGATGCCGATTACTTGGCAGCAAATCGACCGAGCCAACGGGCGAAGAGGTTCATGGCGAGGATGAACATCACCAGAACGAACGAGGCTGCCCAGGCCAATTCGTTCTGGGCCTGGTAGGGCATGATCGCAAAGTTGTAGATCAGCACCGACAGGCTGGCGATCGGATTGAAAATTCCCTCCGGCCAGAAGGGAGAGAACAGGGCGGTGAAAATCAGTGGTGCCGTTTCACCGGCCGCACGGGCGATCGAGAGCACCACCCCCGTGGCGATCGGGGTGAAGGCCGTCGGCAGTGTGATCCGCACGATCGTGACGAATCGGGAGGCGCCGACGCCAAGGGCACCCCTGCGCAGGTCGTCGGACACCAGCTTCAGGCCCTCGTCGGTGGTTTTGATCACCGTGGGCAGCATCAGGATCGAGAGGGCGATACCACCGGCGAGGGCGCTGTAGGAATTACCGAAGAAGATCCGAGTCGAAACAATGATGCCGTAGACGAACACACCGGCGATGATCGAGGGAACGCCGGAGAGCACGTTGGTGCCGAAGCGTATGAACTGAGCGAAGGATCCGCCCTTGGAATATTCCGCCAGGAAGATGCCTCCGCCCACACCCACCGGAATGGCAATCAGCCCGGCGATGATCGACACGATGATCGTGCCGATGATGGCGTTACCGATACCGCCGCCTTCCAGTCCCGGCGGCGGGGGCAGTTGGGTGAACAACGCCAGGCTGATCTTGCCGCCACCCATGATCAGCACGTAGGCCAACACCAGCACGAGGGGAAGCACGCAGATGGCCGAAAACAGCCCGGCAATCAAGGTGAGCAGGCGACTCAGCAGGTTGCGTTGCAAGCCCGGCTTGTAGCTGAGATCGGGAATCGGACGGGCGGAACTGGAAACAGTCATGATCTCAATCAGTACTTGAGGCTGAGACGCTTCACCAACCACTGGGCGCACACGTTGACCGCCAGGGTCAACACGATCAGCACAAAGGCGGCATACATCAACGACGACACCTGGCTGCCATCAGCTTCACCGAATTGGTTCGCCAACATGGCTGCAATCGTGTTGCCGGGGGCCAGGAGCGACCAGCTGAAATTGTTGGAATTGCCGATGATCATGGTCACGGCCATGGTTTCGCCCATAGCGCGACCCAGGGCGAGCATCACACCACCAACGATCCCGGACACGGCAGCCGGCAGGATCACGTTGAGAATGGCGCCCCAACGGGTGGTGCCGACGCCATAGGCGGCTTGCCGCAGCTTGATCGGCACCTGATTGAGGGAATCGCGGGCGATGGCGGTGATGATCGGCAGAACCATCACCACGAGAATCAAAATCGCCGGCGCCATGCCAGGACCCATCGGAGCGGTGCTGAGAAAGGGCAGCCAACCGAAGGCCTGATTCAGCCAGGTGAGGAAGGGCCGAATGAAGGGCTCAAGCACGAAGATGGCCCAGAGGCCCAGCACGACCGAGGGGATCGCCGCCAGAAGTTCCACCATCACGCCGATCACATTGCGGATTCGGGGTGGAATGATGTTTTCGGTGATGAACACAGCCGTTCCCACGCCGAGGGGCACGGCAATCGCCAGTGACAACAACGACGTGACAATCGTGCCGTAAATGGCGGTGAAGGCACCGTATTCATCGTCGACCGGATTCCAGTTGGAGGTCACCAGGAACTTCCAGCCGTAACGGCCCATGGATTCCAGGGAACCCCAGAACACCACCACGAGGATGGCGAACAGCACGATCGCCACCATCGAGGCCAGCGCGATCGCCAGATTCTTGAAACTGACATCAACAAGCTTCTCGGAAGCCGGCCGACGCCTCAGGAGATACTGCTCTCCGGTATCGGGAGACATTCTGCTCAGCAACAAACCCCAGCAAACTAATGCTGGTAGGGGTGCCGGATCACTAAGGTCCCTTTAAAAGGGCGGGGATTGCCCTGTCCATGCTCGTCTGAACGCCAGCGGTGGCCTCGGTAGCGTGGGGTCGACCTTCAGGTGGTTATGGGCCGAATCGTCGGGATTGATCTGGGAACCACCAATTCCGTCGTGGCCGTGCTGGAGGCCGGTCGCCCCCAGGTGATCGCCAATGCCGAGGGGATGCGCACGACCCCTTCGGTGGTGGGCTACACGAAAGAGGGTGAGTTGCTGGTGGGGCAGGCCGCCCGTCGCCAGCTGGTGCTCAACCCCCGCAACAGCTTCGCCAACCTCAAACGCTTCGTGGGGCGCGCCTGGGATGAGCTCGATGACTCCAGCCTCTCGGTGCCTTACACGATCCGCGCCAATGACCGCGGCAATGTGCGGGTCGCCTGCCCCCAGATGGAGCGGGAGTATGCGCCGGAAGAACTGGTGGCCGCAATCCTGCGCAAGCTAGTGGACGATGCCTCCACCTATTTAGGTGAACCGATCGAAGCCGCGGTGATCACCGTTCCCGCCTACTTCGACGACGCCCAGCGTCAGGCCACCCGGGATGCGGGGCGCCTGGCCGGCCTCGAGGTGGAGCGGATCCTCAACGAACCCACAGCGGCAGCCCTCGCCTACGGCTTCGACCGCAGCGCGGTGAAACGGGTGCTCGTGTTCGACCTGGGCGGCGGCACGTTCGATGTGTCGTTGCTGCGGATCGCGAACGGCGTGTTTGATGTGAAAGCCACCAATGGCGACACCCAGCTGGGCGGCAACGATTTTGACCAGCGCATCGTCGACTGGTTGGCCGCTGCGTTCCAGGAGCAGCACGGCATCGACCTGCGCCGGGATCGCCAGGCGCTGCAACGCCTGACCGAGGCGGCGGAAAAGGCGAAGCAGGAGCTCTCCGGAGTGGCCAGCACGCCCATCTCCCTGCCCTTCATCGCCACCGGTGCGGATGGCCCTCTGCACATCGAAACCCGGCTGGATCGCACCACATTCGAAGCCCTCTGCCCCGATCTGCTCGACCGCCTGCTGCTCCCGGTGCAGGCGGCTCTGCGCGACTCCGGCTGGGCCGCCGAAGATGTGGACGATGTGGTGCTCGTTGGTGGCAGCACCCGGATGCCGATGGTGCAACAGCTGGTGCGCACCCTGATTCCCCACGACCCCTGCCAGTCGGTCAATCCCGATGAAGTCGTGGCGATCGGTGCAGCGGTGCAGGCCGGGATTCTCACCGGTGAACTGCGCGATTTGCTGCTCAATGATGTGACGCCCCTCTCGCTTGGCCTGGAGACCGTGGGCGGGCTGATGAAGGTGCTGATCCCCCGCAATACGCCGATTCCGGTGCGGCAATCCGATGTGTTCAGCACCTCGGAGCCGAATCAATCCTCGGTGGAGATTCATGTGTGGCAGGGCGAGCGACAGATGGCGGCCGACAACAAATCCCTCGGACGCTTCCGCCTTTCCGGCATTCCGCCGGCGCCCCGCGGTGTGCCCCAGATCCAGGTGGCCTTTGATATCGATGCCAATGGCATCCTTCAGGTCAGTGCCACCGACCGCACCACGGGCCGGAAGCAATCGGTCACGATTCAGGGTGGCTCCACCCTCAACGAAGACGAACTGCAGGCCCTGCTCAAGGAGGCGGAGGAGCGGGCCGACGAGGATCGGCGCAAGCGGGCCGGGATCGAACGGCGCAACCGAGCCCTCACTCTGGTGGCCCAGGCGGAGCGTCGCTTGCGGGACGCGGCGCTGGAGCTGGGTCCCTACGGCGCTGAACGGCAGCAGCGCGCTGTGGAAATGGCCATGCGCGATGTGCAGGACACGCTCGAACAGGGGGATCTGCAGGAGCTTGAACTGAGCGTGAGTGCCCTGGAGGAGGCGCTGTTCGGACTCAACCGACGCCTTTCGGCGGAACGGCGCAGTGAGGCCAGCCCCTTGCAGGGCATCCGCAACACGCTCGGGTCGCTGAAGGATGAGCTCTTCGCCGATGACGACTGGGATGACGATCCCTGGGCGGCACCGCGTGGCCGGCCATCCGCTCGCTACGGCCCGACCCGACAAGGCTTCGACCCCTGGGACGATGACCCTTACCGCTGAAACGGATTACTGGGCGCTGCTCGGTCTTCCTCCGGACAGCGACAGCCAGGCCCTCAAGCGAGCCTTCCGGCGGGAAGCCCGTCGGTGGCACCCCGATCTCAATGGCAACGACGTTCGGGCCGAGGAACGCTTCAAGTTGGTCAATGAGGCCTATGCGGTGCTCAGCGACCCGAGGCGTCGCCAGGCCTGGGAGTCGCGTCAGCAGGGGGGCGCGGCAGACCCCGGTGCGGATCCCTTCGCCAGCGGCTTTCCCAGTTTTGAGCACTACCTCGCCGTGGTGCTCGGCATGGCCGAGCCAGAACCGACGGATCGATCGGAACCGGAGCTGGAGACGCATGCCGATTGGCCCGCTGCCACACCACCGCCGCCCCCTCCCCCGGTCCAGGCCGCTGAAAGTCTGGAAACCGATGTGTGGCTCAGCCCTGATCAGGCGCTGCACGGCACCGCCGTGGAACTGGAGCTGGCCGACGGCACGCTGGTGGAGGTGCAGACTCCACCAAGGGCCGGAGATGGTTGGCGTCTGCGCCTGGCGGGGGTAACGCCGGGCGGGGGTGATCACTTTCTGCACCTGCGCGTGCAGACCGACGAGGGCCTGCGCATTGAGGGTTTGCGGGTGCTGTATCGCCTCGAACTGCTGCCCCCGGACGCGGCGCTCGGATGCGCCGTGGAGGTGCCCACCCTGCGTGGCCCGGTGACCCTTCAGGTGCCGCCGGGCTCCTCCAGCGGCCGTTTGCTCCGGTTGCGCGGCCGGGGTCTCGAGCTGGATGGTCAGCGTGGTGATCAGTTGGTGGAAATCGTGGTGGTGATCCCGTCGGCGTTGACGGAGGCGGAACGGGCCCTCTATCGACGGCTTCAGGAGCTGGCCCTGGAGGAGTGAGCGCCGGCCGGTGCCAAACTGCCTGCGCTTTGCCAACAGCCATGCTCGTTCACGTGCTGCTTTACGACGCCGGCGGTGAAAGTGAAGGGATCCATTCGCTCGAACTGGCTGGATCCACCGTGGTGTTGATGTTCGAGAACCGGGATGACGCGGAGCGCTATGCCGGTCTGCTCGAGGCCCAGGATTTCCCTGTGCCCAGTCTGGAGGCGATCGAACGGGACGACATCGAGATCTTCTGCCGGGAGGCTGGTTACGTGGCGCGGTTTGTGGAAAGTGGTTTCGTCCCCAAAACCGACGAGGAGCGGCTGTTGTTGTCGCCGCCCACGGCCAACCGGGATTTGACGGGCTGGCAGGACGCCGAACCCGTCGCGCCCTCCGATGAATCGGCCCAGCTGGAGGCGTTTCGCCGTCAGCTTGAAAATCTGCTCTGAGGAGCCATCTGATGACGTCCATTTCAGCCTCGGAAGACCGCGGCCATCTGATGACGGAGCAGGCCAATCCGCGCAGTCACGCTCTCGATCGCCTCAGCACCGCAGACCTGGTCGATCTGTTTGTCACGGAGGATCGTCGCCCCCAGGAGGCGGTGGCCGGCGCCGCCCCGGCCCTCGCCGAGGCGATTGATCAGATCGCTGATCGGCTGCGCCAGGGTGGCCGGCTCTTCTATGTGGGCGCCGGCACGTCCGGACGGCTCGGGGTGCTGGATGCGGCTGAATGTCCCCCCACGTTCTGCAGCCCGCCGGAGCTGGTGCAGGGCGTGCTCGCCGGTGGTACACCGGCGTTGCTGCGCAGTTCGGAGGGTTTGGAGGATCAGCGCGATGCCGGAGCCGAGGCTCTGCGTGATCGCAGCGTCAGCGCGGCCGATTGTGTGGTGGGCATTGCTGCGGGCGGCACCACGCCCTACGTGCACGGGGCGCTCGCGTTCGCCGGTTCCCTCGGCGCACTCACGATCGGCATGGCCTGTGTCCCCAGCGCCCAGGCAGTGTTGCCCTGCGCGATCGACATCCGTCTGCTCACGGGGCCGGAACTGCTCACCGGTTCGACCAGGCTCAAAGCCGGAACCGCCACCAAAATGGCTCTCAACATCCTCTCGACCGGCGTGATGGTGCGCCTGGGCAAGGTGTATGGCAACCGGATGGTGGATGTGGCCGCCAGCAACAGCAAGCTGGTGGACCGGGCCCTGCGCATGTTGCGTGATCTGGCAGGGGTGCCCCGCGAGGACGGGGAACGCTTGCTGCAGGCAGCGGGAGGCTCGGTGAAGCTCGCTTTGCTGATGGCCGCCACGGGCCTGGAGGCGGAGCCGGCGCGAGTCTGTCTGCGGGAGCACAACGAACAACTGCGGCCCGCGCTGACCTCCTGCGGCGCCGCGCTGGTGTCGCCCTAATCGGCGCTGGCGCTCGCCGTGTTGGCGCTCACCGTGCCCCAATAGGGGGCGGTGAACAGATCAAGTCGCTGCCTTGTTTCAGCGGGAACCGCCTCCGGCGCCGTCATCAGGGCGTCCTTGAGGGCTGTGTGGGCCACGGAATCGGGCCGCTGCTGCTTCAGAGACTCCATCAACTGATGGAGGATCGGACCGGTGGCCACCGCATTGGCGCGCAGATTGCCCACCACCATCTCCACCGACACGGCATCGTGGTCGTTGTGCCAGCAATCGAAGTCGGTGACCATGCTCAGGGAGGCGTAGGCGATTTCCGCCTCCCGTGCCAGTCGCGCTTCGGTGTGATTGGTCATGCCGATCACATCGCAGCCCCAGTTGCGGTACAGCTCGCTTTCCGCCCGGGTCGAGAACGCCGGCCCCTCCATGCAGAGGTAGGTGCCGCCCCGATGCAGGTGGTGCCCGGCTGGCATCTCCGCTTCGGCGGCGTTGGCGAGCAGGGAGCTGAGGCGGGAACAGAAGGGTTCCGCCAGGCTGACGTGGGCGACGCAACCCTCGCCGAAGAACGACTGGGGCCGCTGCATCGTTCGATCAATGAACTGGGAGGGCACCACCATGTCGCGGGGGCGCAGATGCTCCCGCAGGGAACCCACCGCCGAGACGGAGACCAGCCAGCGCACATTGAGGGAGCGCAGCGCCCAGATGTTGGCGCGATAGGGCACCTCACTCGGCAGCAGGTGATGGCCGCGCCCATGGCGGGCCAGAAACACCACATCCACGCCGTTGAGGCGACCGACCCGCAGGGGATCCGAGGGGCTGCCGAAGGGGGTGTCCACCACCACCTCCTCCACACCTGAAAGCCCGTCGATGGCATAGAGACCGCTGCCACCGATCACTCCCACCCGGGCCGCATCGAGGGGCGCCGTGCCTGCCGAAGCCTTCATTGGCTGATGTTGTCGTCGACGACCATCATCACCTGTTTAGGCTTGCTGTTTGCACAACTCACGCCTTGACGACTGTTCTGATGGAGACGGACGCTGGCCTGATCCGGCTGGAGATGTTCGATGCCGATGCTCCGAACACCGTGGCCAACTTCGTCAAACTGGCCCGCGACGGCTTTTACGACGGTCTTGCCTTCCATCGCGTTATCGATGGCTTCATGGCCCAGGGTGGCTGCCCCAACTCCCGTGAGGGTGCCAAGGGCATGCCCGGCACCGGCGGCCCTGGCTACACGATCGACTGTGAGATCAACAGCCGCAAGCATGTGCCCGGTGCTCTCTCGATGGCCCATGCCGGCAAAAACACCGGTGGCAGTCAGTTTTTCATCGTGCATGAGGCCCAGCCCCATCTCGATGGGGTCCACACCGTCTTCGGTCAGACCGGTGACATGGCCGTGGTGCTGGCTCTGAAGAACGGCTCCCGGATCACCAAGGTGAACGTCGAAGACTGACCAGCTTCCAAGACTGAGCACCGCCGCTGCGGGGTTCAGCTCCACTGAATCAGGGCGACGTCGTTGCTGCAGAGCGGCAATTCCGTGGCTCCGTTCCGCTCAGGCGAGCTGGTCCGCAGCTCCTCCAGCGGCCGTTCCTCTCGCTCCAGGGTCTGGGGCGGGTGGTTCAGCTGGTCTGGCCTTGATGTGTGATACAGGCCGATCCGGCGCGTGATCGGCCAGGTCGCCATGGCGCTCAGCAAACGCTTCAGTCGGCTGTCCAAGGGTTCCGCTTGGCTGGTCTGGCCCTCACCCGTTGCTTCAGCGCTTGCCTCCGCCAGCCGCCAGGCGAACTGGGGGCGTTCCCACAGGGCCAGCAGTCGGGGCGACTGCACGGGCACCAGCACCAATCCTTCGATCGCGGCGGCCTCCGAGGCCATGGCCAGAGGCTGCGGCAGGGCGTCCGCCGGCAGGGTACCGTCCCAGCAGATCACCGTGGAGGCCTCGTGGATCCAGTGGCCGAGCTTGTCCCGTTTCACAGCGAGGTAGTCGGCGTTGTGATCACCGGGTTCGATCACCAGGGGCACCCGTTCCACCACCTCGAGTCCGTATCCATCGAGGCCGGCGATCTTGCGCGGATTGTTGGTGAGTAGGCGCAGGCGGTGGATGCCCAGGTCGCTGAGGATCTGGGCCCCGACGCCGTAGTTGCGCAGATCCGCCGGAAAGCCCAGCTTCTCGTTCGCTTCCACCGTGTCGAGCCCGCCATCCTGCAGGCTGTAGGCCTTCAATTTGTTGATCAGGCCGATACCACGACCTTCCTGACGGAGATACACCACCACGCCTTCGCCTTCGGCTTCGATGCGGGCCAGGGCCGATTCCAGCTGGGGCCTGCAGTCGCAGCGCAGGGAGCCAAAGGCATCACCGGTGAGGCATTCGGAGTGCATCCGCACCAACACCGGTTCCTGCAGCTGTTGCGGATCGCCCTTGATGATCGCCACATGTTCACTGCCATCGAGTTCGTTGCGATAGCCGATCGCCTGGAAGCTGCCGAACAGGCTCGGCAGGGTGGCCTGGGCTTGGCGACGCACGAATCGCTCGTTGTTGAGGCGATAGCGAATCAGGTCGGCAATGCTGATCAGGCGCAGGTTCCACTGACGGGCGTAGTCGCGCAGTTCCGGCAGCCGCGCCATCGAGCCATCGGCGTTCTGGATTTCGCAGATCACCCCGGCGGGGATGAGGCCCGCCAACTGGGCCAGATCCACCGCGGCTTCGGTATGCCCCGCCCGTTTGAGCACCCCGCCCTGGCGTGCGCGCAGGGGAAAGATGTGGCCTGGGCGGCGCAGATCGGCCGGGCGGGCATCCGGACGTAGGGCGACCTGGATGGTGCGTGAGCGGTCGTCGGCGGAAATGCCCGTGCTCACGCCATGCTCCGGGCCGGCATCGATGCTCACCGTGAAGGCGGTCTGATTGGCATCGGTGTTGCGATCCACCATCAAGGGCAGATCGAGGGCGTCCAGGCGTTCCCCCTCCATCGCCAGGCAGATCAACCCCCGGGCATGGGTGGCCATGAAATTGATCTGATCCGGTGAGGCGAACTGGGCGGAACAGATCAGATCGCCTTCGTTCTCCCGACGTTCGTCATCGACAACAACGACACACTCTCCGTTGCGGATCGCCGCCAGGGCATCAGAAATCGAATCGAAGGAAATGGCTGTTGTTCGCGCTGTGGTCATTATCGACACCGTTACGATCGGCCGGCGTCCAGCCCGGCTCATGCAGAGCGTTACCCCCGCCCTTCCCGACACGCCCGTTGGCAGGGTTGCTGTGATCGGGGCGTCCGGATACGGCGGTTTGCAGACGCTTCGCCTGCTGCTGAACCATCCTGGCCTGGTGGTCACCTTTCTCGGTGGTGAACGCAGTGCCGGCCAACGCTGGAGTGAACTGTGTGCCTTTCTGCCCCTGGCGGATGACCCGATCGTCGAGAAGCCCGATCCGGATCGGATCGCCGAGCAGGCTGACTACGCCGTTCTGAGCCTTCCCAACGGTCTGGCCAGTGACCTGGTGCCGGCGTTGCTGGAGCGAGGTGTCCGGGTGGTGGATCTCTCCGCTGACTACCGCTATCGCTCACTGGAGCAATGGAGTCAGGTGTATGTGCAGGAGGCATCCCAGCGCCAGCGGCAGGATGCCGATCTCTGCGAGCAGGCCGTGTATGGATTGCCGGAATGGAATGGACCGGCGATCGCCACAGCGCCGCTTGTGGCCGCTCCCGGTTGTTTTCCCACCGCCAGTCTGTTGCCCCTGCTTCCCTTCCTCAAGCAGGGCCTGATTGAAACCGAAGGGCTGATCATCGATGCCAAAACCGGCACCTCCGGTGGTGGTCGGGCCGCCAAGGAAAACCTGCTCCTCTCGGAGGCGTCGGAATCGATCGCGCCCTATGGCGTGATCGGCCATCGCCACACCTCCGAGATCGAACAGCTCGCCAGCCAGGCCGCCGGGTGTGGCATCGAGCTGCAGTTCACACCCCATTTGGTGCCGATGGTGCGCGGTTTGCTGGCCACCGTGTATGGCCGCCTGCGCGACCCCGGCCTCACCGCTGAAGACTGCACCACCGTGCTGGAGGCTTTCTATCGCCATCACCCCTTCATCCGGGTGCTGCCTGTGGGCACCTACCCCGCAACGAAGTGGGTGCGCCACACCAATCTCTCCCTGCTGTCGGTGCAGGTGGATCAGCGCAACAGCCGTCTGGTGCTAATGAGCGCTGTCGACAACCTGATCAAGGGGCAGGCCGGTCAGGGGGTGCAGTGCCTCAACCTGATGGCGGGTCTGCCCGTGGCCACGGGCTTGCCTCTGGCACCCTTCTACCCCTGAGCGCGCCATCGCTGCGCGGCAAGCGCCACGGCCCAGGGCAGGAGTCGATGTTCCTGCACCCGGATCCGCGCCGCCAGCCGGGTGGGATCGTCGCCGGGAAGCACCGGGACGGCGGCCTGGGCCAACAGTGGACCGGAATCCACGTCTCCACAAACCAGGTGGGCGGAGCAGCCACTGATCGGTACACCGGCAGCCAGGGCCTGTCCCACCGCATCGAGGCCCCGAAAGCTGGGCAGCAGGGATGGATGCAGGTTGATCAGCCGTTGCGGGAAGGCCTCGATCAGCACCTTGGTGACGATGCGCATCCATCCCGCCATCACCACCGCTTCCACCGCATCGGCCTGGAAACTGGTCACCAGGGCACGATCGAGGTCCTCTCGCGTTTCGAAGTGTCGGTGGTCGTGCAGCACCCAGGGAATGCCGAGCCGATCCGCCCGCGCCTGGGCGCCGCAATCGGCCTTGTTCACCACCAGGCGCAGCAGCTGGGCCTGCAGCAGCCCCTGGCTGCAAGCCTGGGCCAGGGCCTCGAGATTGGTTCCCTCGCCTGAGGCCATCACCCCGAGGCGCAAGGGCGGATCGAACTGGGGCCAGCGGTCGATCGCCGGCACGAACAGAGAGGCTGAAGTCTGATCCCCGGGTTGCGCTGCCTGGCTAGGGTTCGAAAAAGCGGGCATTGGTTCATGTCCCATCTCTCCATCCTGCCCACCGTGCTCACCGACCTCGAGGGTCTGGCGGCAGCGTTGGAGGCTGAGGGCTACAGCGTCAGCCGAAACGGCACGGTGGCCACGCTCGCCTCCGGCGTCCTGCCCGTTGATCTGGTGGCGTCTCACCACGGTCGGCCCTGTTTTGCCTGGCGCCGCCCGTCGCCGGAGCAGCCCCTCGACCTTGTCACTGACCTGCAGCGCCAGGTGTGGAGTGCCGCGACCCAGCTGCGGCTGCGGAAGATCCTGCGGCGTTACGCCTTGATTCAGGCCTTGAACAGCGTCGACGCTCGCGCTGTCGTCAGCGTCGACTGAAGCCTTGTCTGCCGCTCCTGTCGTCACACTCCGGCTCGATCTGCGGGATGCCGCCTCCCAGACGCTGTGCGTTGAGCAGAGTTGGTTCCCGCGTCATGACCAGGCCCAATGGCAACTGCCGATCTGGACGCCGGGTTCCTACACGGTGCGCGATCCTGTGCAGCACCTGCACTCACTCAGCCTGCGCCAGGGCGATCAGGTTCTGACGCCGCAGCGCTGCTCCCCGTCGCGGTGGTCCGCCACCGTTGAACCGGGCTTGCCGCTCCATCTGAGCTATCAGCTGGAGGCGCGTCAGCTCACGGTGCGCACCTGTTACCTCGATCCCGACTTCGCCTCTCTCTGCCTCTCGGCGGTGGCGATGCTGGTGGAGGGGGAGCGCTGGAGCGAACACCGGCTGCAGCTGCAGTTGCCTGGCGAATGGCAGGCCCATGTGCCCTTGCCGCTGGCGTCGGGTTGGTATTGCGCTGAGCATTTTGATGCGTTGGTGGACAGCCCGGTGCATGCCGGTCCCTTTCCGGCCCAGCCCTTCGAGGTGGAGGGGTGCCGTCATGAGCTGGTGCTGATCGGCGCCCCACCCCAGGGCTGGCCCACCACACTTCTGGCCGACATTGAGGCCGTCTGCACCGCCACCTGTCGCCTCATGGCTGAGCCCCCGGCGGCCGGTGATCGCTATCAGCTGGTGATCCAGATGCTGGAGCAGGGTTATGGCGGTCTGGAACATGATCATGGCGCCGTGCTCCAGTTCTCCTGGTCGGCCCTGGCGTCTGAGAGCGGCTATCACGAGCTGCTTCAGCTGGTGGGGCATGAATATCTGCACCAGTGGAATGTGCGCCGCCTGCGCCCGAAGGAGTACGTGCCCTACGACCACGGCGCTGCGGTGCTCTCCGATGGCTTGTGGTTTGCCGAAGGCGTCACCAGTTACTACGACCTGGCCCTGCCCCTGCTGGCAGGTCGCTCCGATGGCGATCAGCTGCTGAAGGATCTGGGCAGGGATCTCTCCCGGGTGTTGCTCAGTCCCGGTCTGCAAATGCAGAGCCTGGCGGACAGTTCCCGCGAGGCCTGGGTGCGCCTCTATAAACGAACCCCTGCTGCTGCCGACAGCCAGATCAGTTACTACCTGCTTGGCGCCGCCCTCGCCTTCTGCCTTGATGTGCACTTGCGTCAGGCGGAGTCCAGCCTGGCCGAGGTGTTGCGCGATCTCTGGAGCCGGCTCGGCCGGTGCGGCCGCGGTTACGGCCGTGCCGACATCCAGGCCCAGATCGCCCGGGTCTCCCCCCAGCTCGCCGCATCCCTGCCCGGCTGGTTGGACCACCGGGGCACCATGCCGATCGAGGCCTGCGTCCAGGCCATCGGCCTGCGTCTGGAGCCGGTGCGCTCAGACCAGGACGACACCGGTCTGCAGCTTCGGCAAGACCGCGAGATGGTGGTGGTGGAACGGGTGCGTCGCCACAGCCCCGGCCATGGGGCCGGCCTGGTGCCGGGCGACGAGTTGGTGGCGGTGCGGGGTCGCCGGCTGCGCACGCTCGAGCAATGGCCGCAGCTCCTGCGCGGCGATGATGCGGTGCCGATCGTGCTGGCGCGTCGCGGCGTGGTGGCCACAGCGACCCTCATCAAAGCGGAACCGCCCCTGGACCATTGGCAACTCCGTTGTGATCCTGAGGCGTCCCCCTCCGCCTGCGCACTCCGCGACGCATGGTTCCAGATCATCTGACCAGGCTGTGGAGTCGCTGGCGTGCCGGCTGGGGCTCTGAGGGCCGTGATCCCTGGCGTTGGTTGCCCGTGGTCGCTGCGGGAGTGGCGATTGGCCTGATGGGAGCCCTCTGGCTCAGCGCCGAGGACCCCAAGACCGGTGCGGAGCAGCGTCGCCCCTCCCTGCTGGAGTTATTGGAGGAGGTGACGGAGCAGGGCCGGCCGGAGCAGGCGCAACCGGATCAAGCCCCACCGAAGCAGCCGCGGGCCGTCGCCTGGTCATCGCCCCTGGCGCAGCAATGCAGCGGCATCGACCCGAAGCTGCGCCAGCGCCTCCTACAGGAACGCCGCCAGTTGCCTGGTCGCCGTCAGAGAATCGCCATCGATCCGACCAACTTCGGTGACCGCTACCGCCGCGACCCCTGGGGCCGCAACCTCAATCCCAGCCCCCGGGTGGTGGTGCTGCATGAAACCGTCTATTCACTCTCCTCCGCCCTCAACACCTTCCGCACCCCCCACCCCCGCGATGAAGATCAAGTGAGTTATCACACCCTGATCGGCCTCGATGGCACGGTGGTGGATGTGGTGGACCCCCTCAAGCGGGCCTTTGGCGCGGGATATTCCGCTTTTCTGGGGGAATGGGCGGCCACCAACCCGAACTTCCAGGGATCGGTGAACAACTTCGCCCTGCATCTCAGCCTGGAAACGCCGGAGGACGGTCAGCACAACAACCCGGGCCACAGCGGTTACACCGAGGCGCAATACGACGCGCTGGCCCTGGTGTTGCACGACTGGATCCGCAGCTTCGGCATCCCGCCCGCCGCGATCACCACCCATGAACACGTGGATCTGGGCGGAGAGCGGGCTGATCCGCGCAGCTTCGACTGGTCGGCCCTGCAGCAGCGCCTCGCCGCCCTCGGTGATCTCTGCGCCGGCTGAGCTGCTGAAGCAGACGCTCAGATCAAGCCACCGAGGGCGGAACGTTGCTGCGAATAGATGAGGCCATGCAGGGCCGGATCCTGCATGTAGCGGAGGATTCGCGCTGGGTAGTCGAGCTTGCCGTTGTGGAGATAGGCCAGGGTGGCGATCGCTTTCGCTTCCATCGGCGAACGGCTGGCGATCAGGGGCGAACGGGTGGAAAAGCCGAGTTCGGCCTTGAGACGCGCCATCTTGCCGGCAAGCAACGCCACATTCGATTCGGGATCGAGCAGCAACTCGCGGGCGGCGGCGATGTCGGCATCGCTGGGTTCCGGTGGCAGTTTGCCCTGATGGATCAGTTCGCTAACGCCCAGCTGGGCCGGTCCCAGGGTGCTCACCAGGCCGGAGTGAGCCACGAAGGGAAGCCCCTCGCCCGGTTTGGAGTGTTGGATCTCGTCGTAGAGGATGCCGCTGATCAGCATCGGGTTCACCCGCAACCGGTTTGATTCGCGCAGGATCACCGGTTTCAGCTCCCTGAGGCGAAGGAGCGTGTTGGCGCGGAGCGGTTCGAGTTGATCGACGCCGCGGGTGAACAACTGGGCGAGGGGGGTCTGGGGGCCATGTACCCCGAATCGCCGCTGCAGGTAGGCCAGCTCTTCGGGAGAAAAGTCGGTGGGTTCCGCTTCCGGCTGCAGGGTCTGGGGCGTTACCAGCCCATCATCGGCGGTGGCGATGGGCAGAGGTTGGGGCTGGCGCAGGGCCTGCAGGAGCTGAAGCAGCACCACAAGGGCCACCAGGGGCGACCAGACGACCGGGCGAATCAGCCCACTTAGATGTGAACGCATTCGATCCATGGCGCGACGTTAGCTGAGGTGTCGCAGTTGATGGGCAGGCCGGCCGATCATGGATACCTTCAGCTGGTGAGCGTCAGCGTTTGACCAGCCATGAGCTTTCCGGATTTCAGTGCAAGCGATGCCCAGACCCAGTGGCAGCGCTTCTGTGATCTGCTCTGGTTTCACGATGATCTGGGGATGTGGCTCGATGTGAGTCGCATGCACGTGAACAGCGCCGACCTCGACGCCCTCGCTCCCCAGTTTGACCAGGCCTTCCAGGCGATGCAGGCGCTGGAGGGCGGTGCCATCGCCAATGCTGATGAACAGCGGCAGGTGGGCCACTACTGGCTGCGCCATCCCCAGCTGGCTCCCAGCCCAGACGTAGCCGACCACATCAGCGCCGAGATCGACCAGATCGAGCAGTTCGGCAAGGCGGTGATCGCGGGAGAGATCAAGGCTCCCAATGGTGCGGCCTTCACCGATGTGCTCTGGATCGGCATCGGCGGCAGCGGCCTCGGTCCCCTGCTGATGATCCGGGCGCTGCAGAACCAAGGGGAAGGCCTGCCCTTTCACTTCTTCGACAACGTCGATCCCAACGGCATGAGCCGGGTGCTGGCTGGCCTGGGCGAGGCGATCAAGACCACGCTGGTGATCACGGTGAGCAAGTCCGGTGGCACGCCGGAGCCGCACCTGGGGATGGAGCAGGCCCGTCATCGCCTCGAGGCCTGTGGGGGTGATTGGCCAGGGCAGGCGGTGGCTATCACGATGAAGAACAGCCACCTCGATCAGCAAGCCCAGCAGGAGGGGTGGCTGCAACGGTTCGACATGTTCGACTGGGTGGGGGGACGCACCAGCATCACCAGCGCCGTGGGCCTTGTGCCCGGCGCCCTGATCGGTGCCAACATCCGCGATTTCCTTGCCGGTGCCGCCCAGATGGATGAGGCGACCCGGCTCGCCGATCTGCGCCGCAATCCCTCCGCCCTGATGGCCGCCTCCTGGTTTGTGGCCGGTGAGGGCAAGGGCAAGCGCGACATGGTGGTGCTGCCTTACCGCGATCGGCTCGAGGTGTTCAGCCGCTACCTGCAGCAACTGGTGATGGAGTCCCTGGGCAAGCGTCTCGATCGCAGCGGCGCCGAGGTGCATCAGGGCATTGCCGTGTATGGCAACAAGGGCTCCACCGATCAGCACGCCTACGTGCAGCAACTGCGGGACGGTGTCGACAATTTCTTCGTCACCTTCATCGAAGAGCTCACCGATGTGGAGGACATCCCGGAGATCAACGGCGAACGCCCCGGCGATTTCCTCGATGGCTTCCTGCAGGGCACCCGCTCGGCCCTCACGGAGGGCGGTCGCCAGAGCATCAGCATCAGCATGCGCCACCTTGATGCTCGCCGCCTTGGTGCCCTGATCGCTCTGTTCGAGAGGGCGGTGGGCTTCTACGGCGAACTGGTGAACATCAATGCCTATCACCAACCGGGTGTGGAGGCCGGCAAAAAAGCGGCGGCTGCCATCCTCAAGTTGCAGGGTCAGGTGGAAGCTCTGCTCGCTGACGGTGTGAGCCGCTCCGCCGCGGATGTGCAGCAGGCGATCGGTGCGAGTCCCGTGGAGCCGATTTTCTGGATCCTGCGTCACCTCTGCGCCAACAAGCGGGGCTACATCGCCCAGGGCAGCTGGGACCAACCCGCCTCGCTGCGTTTCAGCAAGGCCTGAGCTCAGGGCACCAGATTCACCAGCTTCCCCGGCACCACAATCACCCGTCGGGGCGGCTGGCCCTCCAGCCATTTCTGGGCCACATCACTGGCCAGGGCCAGTCGCTGCAGGGTGTCGCGATCGGCGTCAGCAGGCACGGTCACACTGCCCCGCACCTTGCCTTTCACCTGAATCACCAATTCGATGCTGTCTTGCACCAGGGCTTCCGGATCGTGGCTGGGCCAGGGTTGCCGGTGCACGCTGCCGCGACCGCCGAGACGCTGCCAGAACTCCTCGGCCAGGTGGGGAGCAAAGGGCGCCAACAGGCGGATCAGCGCCGAGAGCGCCTCCTGGCGCACCGGTTCGGAGAGCTGGTCGAGGCTCCCTCCGAGGGCATTGGCGAGCTTCATCAGCTCAGAGATCGCGGTGTTGAACTGCAGCTCGCCGCTCAGGTCCTCGTCGATGGCGGCGATGGCGCTGTGGACGGCCCGGCGGGCCTCGCGGTCTTCGCTGCTGAGCTCGGTTGGCAGGGGCAGGGGGGTGGGGAGTGCCACGCCGCAGCCGTCGGCCTGATCCACCAGGCGCCAGAGCCGCTGCAGAAAGCGGAACTGCCCTTCCACATCGGCGTCATCCCATTCCAGATCCTTTTCCGGCGGTGCCTTGAACAGGATGAACATCCGCGCCGTGTCGGCCCCGTAGCGATCGATCACCGCCGCTGGGTCGACGCCGTTGTGCTTCGACTTCGACATTTTTTCGAACAGGATCTCCAGACGGCTGCCGTCGTCTGGATCGCGGGGATCGGCGGGATCACTCACCTGGGTGCCGGGCACGTAGCGACCGGTGCTTGCGTTGCGATAGGTCACCCCCTGCACCATGCCCTGGGTGAGCAGCCGCTGGAACGGTTCCCGGATCGTGAGCAGACCGCGATCGTGCAGGGCCTTGGTGAAGAAGCGGGCATACAGGAGATGCAGGATCGCGTGTTCAATGCCGCCCACGTAGTGCTGCACCGGCAGCCAGCGCGCAATCGCTTCGGCGCTGAAGGGCTTCTCCTGATTGTGGGGATCGGCGAAGCGCAGGAAATACCAGGAGGAACACATGAAGGTGTCCATGGTGTCGGTTTCCCGCTGCGCGTCGGCACCGCAACACGGACAGGCCACCGCTTTCCAGCTCTCCAGCTGGGCCAGGGGCGAACCGCCCCGACCCGACAGCTCCACCGTGCGCGGTAATTCCACCGGCAACTGCTCCCGGGGCACGGGCACCGCCCCGCAGGATGGGCAATGGATGATCGGAATCGGGCAACCCCAGTAGCGCTGGCGGGAGATCAACCAGTCGCGCAGGCGGTATTGCACGGTCGCCCGCGCCCAGCCCTGCTCCTCGCCAAAGGCGGTGATGGCGGCTTTGGCGTCGTTGGAGGCCAGGCCATCAAACCGGCCTGAGTTCACCAGCACACCGGCTTCGGTCCAGGCTTCCCCCAGGGGCTCAGGACCCTCATGGCCGGGGGCTTGCACCACCTGGCGCAGCGGCAGCTGATGCCGCCGCGCGAACAGAAAGTCGCGCTGGTCATGGGCGGGCACTCCCATCACGGCGCCGGTGCCGTAGTCCGACAGCACGTAGTCGGCGATCCAGATCGGCAGCGATTCACCGTTGACCGGATTGATCACATGGCTGCCAAGCGGCAGGCCGCGTTTGGGTTGATCCTCCGCTGTGCGTTCGTCCTGGGAGAGGGTCTCCATCAGGTCACGGAAAGCGGTGACGGCGTCACGCTGGGCCTCGCTGGTCAGGGCCTCCACCAGGGGGTGGTCGGGAGCGAGCACCACGTAACTGGCGCCATACAGGGTGTCGGGGCGGGTGGTGAAGACGGTGATGCGTTCAGCTGTCGTGGCACCACCCGGCTCGACCACAGCGAAGTCGATTTCTGCGCCGCGGGAGCGACCGATCCAGTTCGCCTGCATGGTGCGAACCCGTTCCGGCCAGCCCTGGAGCTGCTCGAGATCGTCGAGCAGGGCGTCGGCGTAGTCGGTGATCCGCAGGAACCACTGACGCAGTTTGCGTTGCTCCACCAGGGCGCCGGAGCGCCAGGAGCGGCCATCGCCATCCACCTGTTCGTTGGCCAGCACGGTCTGGTCGATCGGATCCCAGTTGACCGTCGCTTCCTTCTGATACGCGAGTCCGCCCGCATGCAGCTCAAGGAACAGCCACTGGGTCCAGCGGTAGTAGTCGTCGTGGCAGGTGGCCTGTTCCCGCTCCCAGTCGATCGAGAGGCCGAGCCGATTCAGCTGGGCTTTCATCTGGGCGATGTTGCGATCGGTCCAGTCGGCCGGATTCACACCGCGCTCGATCGCTGCGTTCTCGGCTGGCAGTCCGAAGGCATCCCAGCCCATCGGGTGAAGCACCGCATCGCCGCGCATCCGTTGTGCCCTGGCGATCACATCGGTGATCACGTAGTTGCGCACATGCCCCATGTGCAGTGTTCCCGAGGGATAGGGGAACATCGAAAGGGCATAAAAAGCCTTCTGCCCCTCGGCCGGCTCCTGGGTGCGATCAACCCCGTCAGCCTTCCATTGACGCTGCCAGCGTTCCTCCAGCTCCAGGGGGGTGTAGCGCTGGCCACCGGGCTGGGCTGGGGCGGAATTCGACGGGGTCGCGGCGGTCACGGGCAGGGCTCACCTGGGGCGATCGTGACACAACCGCACCCCGCCCCCATTGGCCGCCAGCAGCGAGCGCCTTCGCGTCAGCCGAGGGTGCGGATCAGGGCGATGGCGCGGCGACTGAGAAGCACCGGTTGGTCACTGTCTGAACGATTGAGCGCCAGAAATTCCGGGTCCTGCCAGCGCAGGGAACCCTCCAGGCATTGGCCGTCGTTCAATTCAATGCGAAGCACACGGCCCTGTCGCAACCAGTCCTGGAGCAGTCGCACCCCCGGCAGACTGGGGTCGAAACTGGTGGATTCCATCGATCCTGCCGCCGCGAACAACCATGCTCCAGTTCAGCAAGTATCAGGGTCTCGGCAACGATTTCATCCTGCTCGAGGGGCGTTCGGGACAGCTGTCTGCGGCGATCTGTGAGCCGGACCCCGCCTGGGTGCGGCGTTTGTGCGATCGACGCTTCGGCATCGGCGCCGACGGCCTCATCGTGGCGCTTCCCCCAGCGGCGGCGGGTGAGTTGCGGATGCGCATCTTCAACGCCGATGGCAGTGAGGCCGAGATGTGTGGCAACGGCATCCGCTGTCTCGCCCGCTTCCTCGCCGACAGCGACGGCGATGCCTCCGGTCGCACCTGGCGGATCGAAACCGCCGCCGGACTGATCATCCCCACCTTGCTGGCCGATGGGCAGATCCAGGTCGACATGGGGCGCCCCTTTCTGCAGCCGGAGCAGGTGCCCACCGCCTTGCCGGTGGGGGCTGCGGGCCTGCCGCAGGGGGAGGTGGAGCTGGATGGCCGCCGCCTGGCACTGGCCGCCGCCGGGATGGGCAATCCCCATGTGGTGGTGACGGTGGACGATCTGGATCAGATCCCTTTTGAACGTTGGGGGGCGGCCCTGGAGGTGGATCCCCTCTTCCCCGCCAAGACCAACGTGCATTTTCTCCAGGTGCTTAGTCCAAGCCGCCTGCAAATCCGCGTCTGGGAACGGGGTGCGGGTCCAACCCTGGCCTGCGGCACCGGTGCCTGCGCCACCCTCGTGGCGGCCCACCTGCTCGGTCTGGCGGAGGCCACAGCGGAGGTGCTGCTCCCCGGCGGCCCGCTCACGATCAGCTGGCCGGATCGCTCCGGTTCGATCCTGATGACCGGTCCGGCAGAGGCGGTGTTTGATGGCGTTCTGGTGCCGGAGCTGGAGCCCACCGATGGGCCCAGCCCTGACGCAGCCTCGGCGAGTTCCCTCGATTGCGCCCGCGACTGCAGCGACACCTGTCAGCAACCGGAGCGCTGCCTACGGGAGGAAGCGCAGAAGGAGGTGCAATCGCTGCTGTCGTCCATGTCGCTCGACGCCATGATCAATCTGGCAGGCGAAAGCCTGGAACAGCGCACGCGGGCGCGGATGGATCGGGATCGTGGTGCTTGAGCTCACCCCTGATCTGGGAGCCGGGCTCTACCTCGATGCCTGTGCCACCGCCCCCCCCAGGGCTGACGTGCTGCAGCACATGGTGGCCGTGCAGCGATCGGCCTGGGGCAACGCGTCGAGTCTGCACCCCCAGGGGCTGCGGGCCGCTGAACAGCTGGAGCGCTCCCGCCTCGAGCTCGCCCAGGCCTTCGAGGCCGATCTCGATGAGGTGATCGTCACGTCCGGCGCCACCGAGTCGATCCATTTCGCCCTGCTCGGTGTGGCGCGTTGCCAGCCTCCAGGGCGGCTGGTGATCTCCGCGGTGGAACATCCGGCGGTGGAGGCTGCCGCCTCCCAGATGGTGGAGCGGGGTTGGCAGATCGCCCGTTGGCCCGTGGATGGAGAGGGCACCATTCGCCTCGATCAGCTCGAGGCCCTGCTGGCGCCGCCAACGCGGCTGGTGTCGTTGATCTGGGGACAGAGCGAAGTGGGAACGCTCCAACCGGTGCAGCGGGTGGGGGAAGCCTGTCGTGCGCGGGGGATTTCGTTGCATGTGGATGCCACCCAGGTGGTGAGCCAGGGTCGGCCCGCTTGGCGCCGCCTGCCCGTGGACCTGCTCAGTGCCTCAGCCCACAAGTGTGGAGGTCCGAAAGGGGTGGGGTTGCTGTTGCGACGCCGGACTCTCCGGGAGAGGCATGGCCCCATCCAGGCTGGTGGTGGCCAGGAGGGGGGACTCCGGGGCGGAACCCAGCCGGTGGTCCTGATGGCCGGGATGGCCCGGGCGATCAGCCTGTTGGAGCCCTGGCTGGATCCGCAGGCACCTGGAGTCGATCCAGGCCTCAGCCGCATGGGCGCCGTTCAGCAACGGCGCGATCGGTTGTTGCAGCAGTTGCTCGACCTCGCTCCGCTGCAGCGGCTCGGTGCTCCTGTGCAGCGTCTGCCGCACCACATCGCCCTGTTGGCGGCTGATCCGCAGGGACGACCGCTGCCTGGACGGTCCGTTGTGCGGGCTCTGGCCGCTGAGGGTGTGGCGATCAGCAGTGGCAGTGCTTGCGCCTCCGGCCGCGATGGTGGCAGCCCAGTGCTGGCGGCCATGGGAATCGCACCGGATTGGTGTCGATCCGGCCTTCGCCTCAGCCTCGGCCCCTGGCTCAGCGCAGCCGATCTCGATCGTGTGGCCGCACTGGTGCAAGGGGCACTTGAGCGGGTCGCCGCCACGTCGGCGCCGCCTTGAGCCGCAGTACCCTCCGGCCTGCAACCAGCACCAGACCGTGAGTCTTCGTCTTCCCGCCGATCTGCTCGAGGCTGAAGATCAGGCTCAGCAGGCCCTGCTCGAGGCCCTCGCCGAGCCGAAGCAACGGCGTTGGTCGGTGCACTGGCGCTTTGAGGGTCTGCGCATTCTTCCGGTGGCACTTCGTTTTGCCCAGGCCCTCGCCGCCCAAGGGCACGCACCGCTGCTGGTTTGGCCCGATGCCGGTGCGGCGGCCCTGGCGCGCCGCGATGGCGGTGCGCTGGCGAGCGCCAATGCCTCGTTGCAGGATGTGCTCGCCGGTCGGATGGATCAGCGCCAGGGTGATCTGCTGATCACCGTCACCCCTCAACCGAGCGATTACGACACGCTGGAACAGGTGTGTGAACGCTGGACCGGTCCGGTGGTGATGCTTAATGGTCGCCTCGAGGATGCCGCCGTGGGCATCGGCAGTGTGGCCCGAGCCCGTCGCCGCGGTTTTGTCGCCACCTGGCAGGTGGCCTACTGGCTAGAGCCCCTGGCCGGAGCGGCACTGCTCGGTCGCTATCCCGCCTCCTGGACCCTGTTCCGACAGGATGCCGATGGCTACCGCGAGGTCACCAGCTTTGATCAGCGTCCCGACGTGGATCAGATCGACAGCGCTCTCCACGACGGTGCAGTAGCTCTGGGGCAACAGATCGGGGCCATGGATCGCTTCCTCAAAGACCTGAGCGGGTGATCGCCCCTGGCGCTTGAAGCCTGGGGCTGACCTCCGTAACCTGTCAATTCCAGAGCACTGCAGATGGCCAGCGGACCCCGCTTCAGATCGATCAGCGTCATCGATGGCGTCGCTGCCGTGGTCGGCCTCGCTGCCCTGGCCGGTGTGCTGTGGAGTCCGAAGCTCAGCAACACCGTCGCTCGCGCCACCGGCTCTGTGAAGCCCGTGCAGATCAGTGTTGATGTGCGCGGTGTGCCGGCGGCTGATCCCTCCAGGTTGATTCAGGAGGCGCTCGCCAACGGCCGCACCAGCATCGTGATCCGCAACCAGCCCCATGGCTCGGTTCGTCTGGTGAAAGTTGACGACATCACCCGACAACTGGTGACTCTCACCCCCGAGGGGCGGGTGGTGACGGCGGAGGATCCGAACCGGCTCAGGCAAAGCACCCTCGATGCTCGTTTTGTCTTGGAAGGGGAAGCGACTGTCTCCAAGAGCGGTGTGGTGATGGCCGGCACCAATCTGAAGATCGGCACCCCGGTGGAGCTCGAGGGGCCGCGTTATCGGGTGAACGGCACCGTCAGCGGCGTTGAGGTGGAGTGACCATGATCCCGATTCAACCGCTTCGCCGCAGTCTTCCCCTCCTGAGCCTGCTGACCATCGCGACCCCGGCGATGGCCGCACCCCCGCCGGTGCCCCTGCTCAGTCCCCCGGGCCCCCAGGAGGCGCGTGGCCTGCCCTCCTTGCGCGATGGCCAGCGTTGCCCGGCGCTGCAGCGGGCTGTCGAGGCCGATCTGGGTGCCGGCAAGCAGGCCTGGAGCATCAGCATCGTCGATGGCAACGGGGAGCTGCAGGCGGATGTGAACGGTCGGGTCGCTCGCGTCCCCGCGTCGAATCAGAAGTTGATCAGCACCGCCTTCGCCCTCGATCGCCTCGGCCCAGACTTCCGCCTGCGCACCCAGTTGGTGCGCAGGCCGGATGGGGTGCTGGAGCTACGGGGTCAGGGCGATCCCGACCTCGGTCTGGCCGGTCTGCAGCGGCTGGCGATGGCTGCCCTGGGGCAGGGGGGCTCCCGCAACCCGGACACCGGAACGGGGCCGATCAAGCTGATGTTGCGGGAGGAACCACCGCAACGCTGGTGGCCCCGCGACTGGGAGCCCGCTGATCGCGCCTATGCCTATGGCGCCCCGATCACCCGCCTGGCGCTCACCAGCAACGCCCTCGACATGGCGGTGCAGAACCCGGCCGCCCGGTTCAAGACCCTGTTCAGCAAACAGGTGCAACGGCAGGGCGGTGCGGTGCAGCTCTCGGTTGCGGCGCCCCAACCGCTGCGGGTCAGGCCCGATCTGAGCGGAATTGATGGCGAGGGCACGACATTGCTGCACGAGGAAACCTCAGCGCCCATGCATGCCCTGCTCAGCCTTGCCAACACCGAGAGCCACAATTTCACCGCTGAGGTGCTGCTGCGGGCGGCAGCGGACCAGTGGGACGTGAAGGCCGCCTCCCGTGAGGCGATGGCCTGGATGACGGCCCAGAATCTGCCGGTGCAGGGACTCCGGATCGCTGATGGCAGCGGCCTGTCCCGTTCGAATCGGGTCAGCAGCCAGACCCTGGCGGCTCTGTTGCTGCACATGCATCAACACCCACTGGGGCCCTATTACCAGGCCTCCATGGCGATTGCCGGCCGACGGGGCACCTTGCGCAATTACTTCCGAGGCACGTCCCTGGAGGGACGCTTATGGGCCAAGACCGGCACCCTGCGCGGCGTCCGGTCCGTGAGCGGCATTCTCCAGACCGCCGATGGGCCTCGGTTCGTGAGCCTGATCTCCAATGGTGCCGGGGCCCCGAATCCAACGATCGGGGCCGTGTTGCGGTCGGTGCAGCGCCTCAGCCCGTGCCCCGGATCTGTCTGAGGCGTGAGGCGGCGCGGCGGGCCCGCGAGATCGGCACCGCCTTCTCCCTTTCGTTCTCGGCAGCAGGCCTGGACTGCGCCGGCTCGGTTTTCAGGGTCTGGATTTTCACCAGCTCCTGCCGCCCGGCGAGCACCACCTGGGCCATCTCCTTGAGGCGGGTCTCCAGTTCGCCCAGGGTCTGCTCGGCATAGCGGTTGGCGCCGTCCTGCACCGAAGCGGCCTCCTGGCGACTGCGTTGAATCAAGGATTCGCACTGCTGTTGGGTCTGTTGCCGGTAGTTGAGGGCGTCCTGATGCAGCCGCTCCGCTTCGGCCTGGGCTTCCTTCTGCAGGCGCAGACCTTCCTGCCGGATCTGCTCCAGCTCTTGCATCGCCTGGGTGCGGTTGCGCTCGTGCTGTTCGCTTAGTTGCCGCTTCAGCTCCATCGCGTCCTGATCAAGCTGTTGCCGTCGCTGCAGCGCCTCCTGTTCGAGCTGTTGACGACGACCGGCGAACTGCTGCTCGAGTTGGGCGAGCTTCGCCTGCATGTCGTGCTCCATCTGGGCCGACTGCTGCCGGGTGGACTGAAGCAGCTGTTCACACTGCTGACGGGTGTGCTCCCGCAGTTCATTCACCTGGCGTTCCGCCTCCTGGCGAATCGCTGCAGCGTTCACCATCTGCTCGCGCTGCTGCTGCGCCTTCTGCACGATCTCCTCGGCTTGCTGGCGAGCCGTGGCGATGAAGCTGTCGCGTTGTTCGATCAGCGCATCGGCCTGGGTGATCTGCGCCGGCAGCGCTTCTCGCACGCTGTCGAGGATCTCGATCGCATCCTGCTCATTGACCAACCGGCCTCCGCTGAAGGGAATGCGACTCCCCTCCAGGACGATCTCCTCCAGCTGATCAAGCTGGTCGAGCACGGGAAACCGGATCTCGCTCATCGCTGTTCAGGTGGGAAAGGCAAATTAAAGAGCCTGGCGAGGTCTTGCGCCACCACCTCCGGCACCATGTGACTGACGCGGCCGCCAAAACGGGCCACTTCCTTCACCACCGAGCTGCTGAGGAAGCTGTGGTGGGCTGACGTGGCCAGGAACACGGTTTCGATCTCCGGCTGCAGCGATCGATTCGTGTGGGCGATCTGGAGCTCGTATTCGAAGTCACTCATCGCCCGCAGACCCCGCAGGATCAGATCGGCGCCGATCTCCTCAGCGCAGCGCACGGTGAGGCCGTCGAAGCTGGTGACCCGCACGCCGCTGAGGTGCGCGGTGGAGGCTTCGATCTGGGCGAGGCGTTGTTCGAGGCTGAAGGCCGGCGTCTTGCCAGGGTTCTGCAACACGGCCACCACCACCTCGCCGAAGAGGCGACAGCCCCGCTCAATCAGATCCAGATGGCCCAGGGTGAGCGGATCAAAGCTGCCGGGGTAGAGGGCACGCATGCGCGGCGACGGGCGAGCCAGGATCTTATGAAGGTGCGGAGCGGATGGTTCTTTGGCTTCACCGTCGGTGCGATCACCCTTGCTGATGCAACCGGAGCGGCTGGATCGCCGCCTCAAGGAGATCCCGGCCCAGCCCGGCTGCTACCTGATGCGCGATCAGGACGATCGCATTCTTTACGTCGGCAAGTCGAAGAGTCTGCGCAGCCGGGTGCGCAGCTATTTCCGCAGTCGTCACGACCTCTCCCCCCGCATCCGCCTGATGACACGGCAGGTGTGCGAGATCGAATTCATCGTGACCGACAGCGAGGCGGAAGCGCTGGCGCTGGAATCGAATCTGATCAAGAACCATCAGCCCCACTTCAACGTGTTGCTGAAGGACGACAAGAAATACCCCTATCTGTGCATCACCTGGAGTGAGCCCTATCCGCGTCTGTTTATCACCCGCCGCCGCCGTTTTCGTAGCCCCCTCGATCGGTTTTATGGACCGTATGTGGATGTTGGCCTGCTGCGCCGCACCCTGTTTCTGGTGAAACGGGTGTTCCCCCTGCGGCAGCGTCCGCGGCCCCTGTATCCCGACCGCACCTGCCTGAACCATGCCATCGGCCGCTGCCCGGGCGTATGTCAGGAGAAGATCAGCTCGGAGGAGTATCACCGCATCCTGCGCAAGGTGGCGATGGTGTTCCAGGGCCGTAGCGATGAGCTGCAGACCCTGCTCACCGAGCAGATGGAGCGCTACGCCGAACGGCTCGATTTCGAAGCGGCGGCCCGGATCCGCGATCAGCTTCAGGGGCTGGATCAACTGACCGCCGATCAGAAGATGAGCCTGCCCGATTCCTCGGTGAGTCGGGATGTGCTCGCCCTGGCCTGTGATCAACGGGTGGCTGCCGTCCAGTTGTTCCAGATGCGCGCCGGCAAGTTGGTGGGCCGCCTCGGTTTCACCGCTGACGCCGCGGGCCTGGAGCCGGGATTGATCCTGCAGCGGGTGATCGAGGAGCACTACAGCCAGCTGGATGCGGTGGAGATTCCACCGGAGCTGTTGGTGCAATATCCGTTGCCGCAGCGGCTCCTGCTGGAGGACTGGTTGGGGGAGCAGCGGGAGCGGCGGGTGCAGATCCACTGTCCGCAGCGACGCCAGAAGGCGGATCTGATCGAGCTGGTGCAACGCAATGCCGAATTCGAGCTGTTGCGGGCCCAACGCGGTCAGGAACAGCAGGCGCTGGCGACGGAGGATCTGGCCCAGCTGCTCGAACTGCCCCGCCCGCCTCGACGGATCGAGGGGTATGACATCAGCCACATCCAGGGCAGTGATGCGGTGGCCTCTCAGGTGGTGTTCATCGATGGTCTGCCCGCCAAGCAGCACTACCGCAAATACAAGATCCGCAGCAGCAGCGTCCGTGCGGGCCACAGCGATGACTTCATGTCGATGGCGGAGGTGATCCGGCGCCGGTTCCGGCGCTGGGCGCGGGCCAAGGCGGAGGGGGCTGACCTGGGGGCGCTGCGTCATCGCGGTGGCAGTGCTCTGCAGACCGATGGCCTCAACGACTGGCCCGATGTGGTGATGATCGACGGCGGCAAGGGTCAGCTTTCAGCCGTGATGGAGGCCCTGCGGGAACTGGATCTGGATCAGGACCTCACCGTCTGCTCCCTGGCAAAACAACGGGAGGAGATTTTTCTGCCGGGGGAACGGCAGCCCCTGGAGAGCGAGCCGGATCAACTGGGGGTGGCCCTGCTGCGACGGCTCCGCGATGAGGCCCATCGCTTTGCCGTGAGCTTCCATCGGCAGCAACGGGGCGAACGGATGAAACGCTCCCGTCTCTCCGACATACCCGGTCTGGGGCCGAAACGGGTGCGCGACCTGCTGGGCCATTTCCACTCCATTGATGCCATCCAGCTGGCGCCCATTGAGCGTCTGGCGGCGGCTCCAGGAATCGGCCGCTCCCTCGCCGAGCAGATCCATGCCTTCTTCCATCCCCAGGATGACCCTGGCTTCGATGAGGCCGAGGCGGAGGCCACCCCGCCGGCGGCTGGGGGCCAGAGTGATCACTCCGATGTTCCGCCGCGATGAGGTGCCTGAGGTCGCTGCTGTGCACCCTGCTCGCGCTGGTGTGGAGCGGTGCGCTCTGCGCTGGCCAGGCCGCCTGGGCCGCTCCCGGCCTCTGCACCGGACCGGTTTGCGCCGATCACATCACCCGCAGCGCCAAGAACCACTGGCAGTTGGTGCTGCGTCTCAACGACCAGCTCGGCCATCGGGAGAAGGTGGTGATGGATTGCCGCGCCCTGGTGCTCAGCCCGAGGGCGGGCCAGGTGGATCGGGGCTACGCCACCGCCCTGGGGCGACGGGCCTGCCGGCTGGCCGGTGAACTGAGCTGAAGCCGATGGAGGAAATCACCCTCATCTATCCCCACCAGCTGTTTGCCGACCATCCCGGACTGGCCCCCGGCCGTGCGGTGGTGCTGGTGGAGGAACCGCTGCTGTTGGGCACGGATCCCTCCTGGCCGCTGCAGCTCCATCCCCAGAAGCTGGCGTTGCATCGTCACTCGCTCGAGGCCTACAGGCGTCGGCTTGAGACGGCCGGGCATCCGGTGCGGCTGCAGCGCCACGATCAGGCTGCCAGCACGGATGACCATCTGGCCCTGCTGCTGGCGCAGGGGGTGCGTCACCTCCACCTGGTTGATCCCGTCGATGACTGGCTGGAGCGCCGCATCCGCCGCTGGTCGGCCCGGGAGGGCCTCAGGCTCACGTGGTACGCCACGCCGATGCTGCTGACGCCGGTGGAGGAGGGCGCTGCCTTTCTGGCCCGCGGCAAGAAACCCTCGATGGCCCGGTTCTACGAGCGCCAGCGGCGGCGCCTGGGCGTGTTGATCGATCCGCAGGGTCAGCCCGTGGGCGGTCGATGGAGTTTCGATGCCGACAATCGCAAGAAGCTGCCGAAGCAGATCCAGCTGCCACCGAATCCACTGCATCCGCTTGGCGCTGATCCCCAGGCGGATCCGGAGACTTGCCTGGTGCCGATCGATCACAGCGGGGCGGAGCGTTGGCTCGATGCTTTTCTCGCGCAACGCCTGCAGCAGTTCGGGGCCTACGAAGATGCCATCAGCCGGGAGCATCACGTGCTTTGGCACAGCGTGCTCACCCCCATGCTCAACATCGGTCTGCTCACCCCGCAACAGGTGCTCGATCGCACCCTGGCCCGGGCGGAGGCGGGGGATGTGCCGCACAATTCACTCGAGGGGTTTGTGCGCCAGATCATCGGTTGGCGTGAATTCATGGCGTTGATGTATCGCCATCACGGGGTGACCCTGCGCAACGGCAATTTCTGGGGTCTGGAGGATCGGCCGATCCCCGAGGCCTTTTCCACCGGTGATACCGGCCTTCCCCCGATCGATGCGGTGATTCAACGGGTGCGGCGCAGTGGCTATTGCCACCACATCGAGCGCTTGATGCTGCTCGGCAATGTGATGCTCCTCTGCGGCTTCCATCCCACCCGGATCTGCAATTGGTTCATGGAGCTGTTCCTCGATGCCTACGACTGGGTGATGGTGCCGAATGTCTATGGCATGAGTCAGTTCGCCGATGGGGGGCTGTTCACCACCAAGCCCTACGTCTCCGGCTCCAACTACGTGCGCAAGATGTCCGATTACCCGAAGGGGCCCTGGTGCGACGTGTGGGACAGTCTCTTCTGGAGCTTCATTGATCGCCATGGCGACTTTTTCCGCAGCCAGGTGCGTCTGGCGATGATGGCGCGCCATCTCGATCGCATGGGCGAGGCGACCCTGGCGGAGCATCGCGAGCGGGCCAAGCGGTTTCTTGACGGCCTGGCCTGAATGCTGCGTAGGGTCACCGCGTTGACGTTTCTCCCATGACCCTGCCGCCCGAGGCATACCTCTGGTTCAAAACCCTCCACATCGTGGGCGTGGTGGTGTGGTTTGCCGGGCTCTTCTACCTGGTGCGGTTGTTCATCTACCACGTGGAAGCGGAGGAGCTGGCCCCTGAGTTGCGCACGCCCTTCCAGACGCAATACGCCCTGATGGAACGGCGCTTGGCCAACATCATCACCACTCCCGGCATGGTGGTGGCGGTATCGATGGCGGTGGGCCTGCTGGTGGTGCAACCCAGTTGGCTGCATCAGGGCTGGATGCACGCCAAGCTCGCGTTCGTCGCCGCACTCCTCATCTATCACGCCTTTTGCTACCGCCTCATGGGGCAGTTGCGACGAGGCGACTGCCGTTGGACCGGACGCCAGCTGCGCGCCCTCAACGAGCTCCCCACCCTGCTTCTGGTGATCGTGGTGATGCTGGTGGTGTTCAAGACCCAGTTTCCGACCGGCGCCGCCACCTGGTTCGTGTTCGCCCTGGTGGTGTTCATGGCCGCCTCGATTCAGTTCTATGCCCGCTGGCGGCGGCTCAAGGCCGAAGCCCTCGCAGCCGAGCCTGCCGAAGCCCATGGCCACTGATCGCCACCCCCTGAGGTCCATCCTCGAAACGGTGGGCCCCGAGAGCTGCCCGGCCGCCCTCAATTTCCACTGCCACACGCTTTGCAGCGACGGCAGCCTCTCCCCCGACGCCCTGATTCGTCAGGCCCGCGATCAGGGCCTGCAGCATCTCGCCGTCACCGATCACCACAGTGCAGCGGCGTTCCGCCCGATGCAGGCCTGGTTGGAGCGGGAGCTGGACGCCGGCCACGCGGTGCCCACCCTCTGGAGCGGCATGGAGATCAGTTGCGTGCTTCGCGGCTGTCTGGTGCACGTGCTGGCCCTGGGCTTCGAGCTCGATCACCCGGCGCTGCACGTTTACAGCCAGGGGGATGCGGCGGTGGGAGAACCGCTGCGGGCGGAGGCGGTCCGCAAGGCGATTCATGCCGCTGGCGGGCTGGCGGTGCTGGCCCATCCGGCCCGGTATCGCCTCGGTTACCCCGAGCTGATCGCTGCGGCGGCTGAGCTGGGCTTCGATGGCGGCGAGGCCTGGTACGACTACGACATGCAACCGCATTGGAGCCCGACACCGCTGGTGTGCGAGGCGATCGATGCCCAGTTGAAGAACCTTGGCCTTTTGCGTACGTGTGGCACCGATACCCACGGCCACGACCTCAAGGGTCGCTAAGTTCGTTCCACTTCCTGTTGATCGGGCATGGGTTTCTTCGATCGTCTCCTGAATCCCCGCGCTGCAGCGCCGCGCACCGACAACAGCCAGGCCCAGCCGAAGCCCGCGAAAAAGCAGGACGCCTTCTTCCTCGACAGCGACACCTCCACCTCCCTGGGGGATCTCAGCTACATGCGTGAGGCGAAGACGATCCGCCGCACCTTCCCCGGCACCGCCGACAGCCCCGGCAGCAAGGAACTGGTGACCGAGGTGGATGCCATGGACCTGAAGGTGGACGTGGCCTCTGAGGGGCTCGGCGGCGTGAGCAAAACCGAGGCGACCGTCTCGGTGACCCAGGGCGTGCCCAAACCGGTGAAGAAAACCTTCGCTGAACCGATGAGTCAGCAGGAGCTGAATCAACGCCTCAAAGGCAGCGCTCTGTCGGGCGTCAACGCTCCGGCCGCAGCCGATGCCGCTCCCGTGGCCCGCAAAACGGAACTGAAGCCGGAAGCCAGCGCGTCCAAGCCCAGCAGCGCCCAGTCGGCCGCTCCCGGCTCGATCGATCCCTTTCGTGCCATGGTGCGGGATCTCAACAGTTGAGTCTCAACACCTGAGCCTCATTCCCTGAGGCCGTCGTGCTCCACGCGCGTCTCGGCTTCCAGCACTAACTGACGCAGCCGTTCCAGCCGCTCCGGAGTCGCATCCGACCAGAGCCGGCGGTTAGCCGCTTCCAGTAAGCGTTCCGCCATGTCGCGCAGGGCCCAGGGGTTATGGCGGATCAGAAACGTCCGGTTCTCGCTGTCATCGAGCCAGGCGTCCTGAACGGCGGCATAACACCAGTTCTGCACCACGCCGCTGCTGGCGTCGTAGGCAAACAAGTAGTCGAGACTGGCGGCCATCTCGAAGGCTCCCTTGTAGCCATGGCCGCGCATGCCCTCGATCCAGCGGGGATTGAGCAGCCGGCTGCGCATCACCTTGTCGATCTCCTTGCCGAGCGGATGCAGGCGCAGCCGCTCCCGCCGGGAGTGGTCGGCGAACCAGAGCGCGGCAGGTCTGCCGCGCACCGCCGTCACGGCAGCGGCCAGACCGCCCTGGAACTGGTAGTAATCGTCGGAATCGAGCAGGTCATGCTCCCGGTTGTCCTGGTTGTGGAGCACCACCTGCACCTCGCTCAGGCTGCGCTCCAGGCCCTCTCGATCCTCCTGGGGTTCCCCCTGCCCGTCGTAGGCCCAGCGGCTCCAGCTCAGGAAGGCGTCGGCCAGGTCGCCCTGCTCCTCCCATTGGCCTGAATCGATCAGGGCCTGCAGGCCAGCGCCATAGGCACCGGGAGCGGAGCCGAACACCCGCGGCGGACGACCGCTCGCGCGGCTGCGGGCTGCCAGGGGATTGTCGTGGGCGTCTTCCTCCAGGCCGGCCACCAACGCCAGCGCCCGATCCACCCAGCGCACCAGCTGGGGAAAGGCATCGCGGAACAGGCCGGAGATCCGCAGCGTCACATCAACGCGGGGGCGTTGCAACAGGGCGAGGGGAATCACCTCCAGATCCACCAGGCGCCGGGTCGGTCCATCCCACACCGGTCTCACACCCATCAGGGCCAGCATCTGGGCGATGTCCTCGCCGCCGTTGCGCATCGTCGCCGTCCCCCACACCGACAGGGCAAGATGCTGCAGGGGCTCCCCCTCCTCCAGCAGGTAAAGCTCCAGCAACTGTTCAGCACTGCGCCGGCCCAGATCCCAGGCGGCTTCCGTCGGCAGTCCGCGTAGATCCACTGAATAGAAATTCCGGCCAGTGGGCAGCACATCCGGTCGCCCCCGTGTCGGCGCGCCGGAGGGACCGCTGGCGATCCGGCCGCCGGCAATGGCATGGAGGAATCCCGCCCGCTCCCGATCGGCGCAGGCCCGCAGGCGGGGGATCAACGTCTGCCTCAGATGCAGCAGACTGGGGTCGCTGCCATCGAGCAGCCAGCGCTCCAGATCGGGATGGAGAGCTCGGCTGCCGGCCGGGTTGAGGTGCTCAGGCTCAATCAGCCGCTGAATCAGCGTGGAGGCCTGACGCTCCAACCAGTCGACGGCATCGGCGACGCGTCGCGCCCGCTCCACGCCATGGCCCTCCAACCAGGCCTGATCGCTTGGGTGGAGAGCCTGGCCATCCTCATCAGCCCAGGGATCACAGCTGAGGTCGAGCCGCCTGGCCATCGCCTGGGTGAGGCCGGGGCGATCCGGTCCGGGGCAGCGGCCGATCGCCAGCAGTAGTTCCACCAGGGCGTCGGGTTCCGGCATCGCGCCGAGTCGATGCAGGCCGGTGCGGATCTGTGCCTCCTTCAGTTCACAGAGATAGGTCTCCACCTGGTCCAGACAATGGCTCCACGCCGGCGCAGCAAACAGGGCCTGGCGCTCCTGGGCCCTGTGGACGCTGCCGCTGGGCAGACCCGGCCAGTTGAGGCGAGTGAGCAGCGCCAGCAGTTGCTCATCGAGCACGCCACAGCGCTCCGACCCAAGCTGCCGGGCCTCGACCACTTCATCGAGCAGCTGCTCCAGGCTCACCAGGTCGCCATGGGATCCAGCGCGCCCCAGCGGCGGCGTGAGGTGATCGAGGATCACGGCATGGCCTCGCCGTTTGGCCTGGGATCCCTCGCCCGGATCGTTGACGATGAAGGGATAGAGATGGGGAATCGGCCCCAGGGCCAGAGCCGGAGCACAGGACGCGCTCAGGCCCACCGCCTTGCCGGGCAGCCATTCGGCGCTGCCATGTTTGCCCAGATGCACCATCACCTGGCAGCCGTGCACCTGGCGCATCCAGAGGTATTGGGCCAGGTAGCGGTGTGGTGGCGGCAGGTCGGGGGAGTGGAGATCGCTGAGCTGATCCGGGTCGTAGCCCCGACTGGGCTGAATCAGCACCACCACATGGCCGAAGCGGAGGCCATGGATGGCGAAACCGGGGGAGCCATCCAACGCCCTGTCGAGATCCACCGCCTGCTCCGGTGGCCCCCATCGCCGTTCCACCGCCTGGCGTGCCGCGGTGGGCAAGTGCTGCCACCAGGCCTGGTAATCGCGCAGGGGGAGGTGGGCGAGGGCTGGGCGATGGTGGCTCTCGGGATCGTTGCTGCGCCCCCGCAGCAGAGCCTGCATCAAGGCCTCCGGTGTGGCAGGGACAGGGACGACACCGAGGTTGTGCCCCGACTCCTGCAACCAGTGCAGGGCGTTGTGCAATGAGGCGGGGGTGTCGAGACCGACGCCATTGGCCACACGCCCATTGCGAATTGGATAGTTGGCCAGAACCAGGGCGACACGACGCTCATGGGCCGAGCTGCGCCGCAGCGCAATCCAGGCCTCGGCGTGTTGCACCACCCAGTCCAGTCCGGTGGGGTTCGGTTCGAGGACATGCACCGCTGTGGCCAGGCTGGGGTGGGCCTGCTGCTGTTCCCGGAAGCCACCGACCCGGGTGGTGATGCGTCCATCAAGCTCGGGCAGCACCACCTGGAGTGAGAGGTCGAGTGGGTCGAGGCCCCGGGAGGAGTCGGCCCAGACCTGGCGGGAGCGACCGCTGCTGAGCACCTGCAGAACCGGGCGATCGAGCTGATCCCAGAGCGGACTGCCGAGACCGGCCTCCTCGAATTGCACCGAGGCGAAGGCGGTAGTGGTGATCACCAGCTCCACCTGCTGGTGCTGCAACAGATCCAACACGCCCTGCTGCACCACCGGATCGCGCAGGCTGCTCACCCAGAGCGCTCGCGGCACCAGGCCACGCCGGCGCAGGCTGCTGAGCAGCGCCTCCGCCAACGCCGTGTCACCGGCACGGGCCAGGGCGCGATAGAGGATCACCCCCACCCGAGGGCCGGGGGTGTCCTGCCACTGCCAAGGGGCCGGATCAGCCATCGGCAGCGGCTCCAGCGCCGAGGCCTCGGGTTCCTCTCCTGCCAGCAGCAGCGCCAGGGCATCGAGGCAACGCTTGAGATTCTCCGGGCCTCCTTCCCTCATCAGGGCGGCGAGGGCATCGCAGAGAGGTTCGGGAACCGAGCTCAGGCCGTGCAGGGCACGGTCCTGATCCGGGGTGCCGGCCAGAACAATCAGCTGGCGATCGCTGCGGGCCTCCTGCCAGCGCAGCACTTGCTCGAAGCCATAGGACCAGTGGCCCCGGCCCCCGAGCAGACGCACCACGATCAAGCGTGCGTCGGCAGCGGTGCTGGCGAGATAGTGATCGATCTGGGCCTGGTGCTGCAGGGCATCGAGCGGCAGGGCGCGGATCCGATCGCGCCAGGGGGCCGCCTCCGCTGCCTCCAACACCCTGGCGAGGGTGCTGATGTCGGTCTGGGCGCTGGTGAGCAGCAACAGCGGTGCCGTTGGCTGCTCCACGAGCACCACCTCGCCGCCTTCATCGGATCCAGGGACGCTGCTCAGTCGGTGCATGGCGCCATTGTCGGTCGTGCCGGTGGGATGGTGGGTGAGAAGATTTGGCGAACGGCCCCGTCAGCCATGCATCAGTTCCTGCCGTACGCCTGGTTTGAAGGCCGTTGCATCCCCTTCTCAGAAGCGAAGGTGTCGGTGGCCACCCACGCGCTCCACTACGGCACGGGCGCGTTTGGTGGCATGCGGGCGATTCCCGATCCGCAGAGGGCCGATCACGTGCTTCTGTTCCGCGCCGATCGCCATGCCCGTCGCCTCAGTCAAAGCGCCCGGCTGCTGCTGACTGACTTGAGTGAAACCACTGTGATGGAGGCCCTCACCGCGATGCTGCGGGCGAATCGGCCCACCACACCGATCTACCTGCGGCCGTTTGTTTACACGAGTGACCTCGGCATCGCCCCTCGGTTGCACAACATCGAAACCGATTTCCTGATCTACGGCCTCGAGCTGGGTGACTACCTCTCGCCCGAGGGCGTCAGTTGCCGGATCAGCTCCTGGACCCGTCAGGAAGACCGCTCCCTGCCCCTGCGCGGCAAGATCAGTGGCGCTTATATCACCAGCTCCCTGGCCAAGACTGAAGCGGTGCTCAGTGGTTTCGACGAAGCCCTGCTGCTCAACAGCCGCGGCAAGATCAGCGAGGCCAGCGGCATGAATCTGTTCATCGTGCGCGATGGCGTCCTGATCACCCCCGGTGTGGATCAGGACATCCTCGAGGGCATCACCCGCGCCAGCGTGATCGAGCTGGCCCGCAGCATGGGGATCACGGTGGTGGAGCGCCCGGTCGACAAGACGGAGCTGTTCATCGCTGATGAGGTGTTTCTCACCGGCACGGCCGCCAAGATCACACCGGTGCGCCAGCTGGAATCCACCACGCTCTCCAGTGAGCGGCCGCTGATGCATGCCCTTCGCGAGCGACTGGTGGCGATCACCGAAGGGCGCGACCCCGATTATGAGCACTGGGTCACGCGAATCGACCTCAACGGCTGAGGCGATTCTTAGGATGGCCCCAGAGGCAAGCAAATGGAATGCAGGCAGAACTGGTGGCGCCGACCCCCGTTGTTTCCCGCTTTCTTTCTCGCCTCCATTCCCCTGAACGCCCGGTTCTGGTGTTTGACGGTGCCACTGGCACCTCTCTGCAGCAACTCAATCTCACCGCTGCGGATTTCGGCGGTCCCGAACTGGAGGGCTGCAACGAGAATCTGGTGGTCACCCGTCCGGATGCAGTGCAGGCCGTGCATCGCCAGTTTCTGGAGGCCGGCTGCGATGTGATCGAAACCGACACCTTCGGTGCCGCCTCGGTGGTGTTGGCGGAATACGGGCTTCAGGATCAGGCGTTTGCGCTCAACAAACGGGCGGCGGAACTGGCGCGCACGGTGGCGCAGGAGTACAGCACTGCGGAGAAGCCCCGATTCGTGGCCGGCTCGATGGGACCGACCACGAAACTGCCGACCCTGGGCCACATCGGCTTCGACACCCTGAA
This sequence comes from Synechococcus sp. RS9909, assembly GCF_014279595.1. Lineage (NCBI taxonomy): Bacteria > Bacillati > Cyanobacteriota > Cyanophyceae > Synechococcales > Synechococcaceae > Synechococcus > Synechococcus sp. RS9909. The sequence goes on along the minus strand of NZ_CP047943.1, from coordinate 1,374,973 downwards.
AGAGGCCTACCGCGAACAGGCCGCTGGGCTGTTGGCCGGTGATGTGGATCTGTTCATCATCGAAACCTGCCAGGACGTGCTGCAGATCAAAGCGGCGCTCCAGGGGGTGGAGGCCGCCTTCGCCGACGCCGGAGAACGCCGGCCCCTGATGGTGTCGGTGACGATGGAAACCACCGGCACCATGTTGGTGGGATCCGACATCGCCGCTGTGGTGGCGATTCTGGAACCCTTCGCCATCGACATTCTCGGCCTGAACTGCGCCACGGGTCCGGAGCAGATGAAGGACCACATCCGTTATCTGGCGGAGCATTCCCCCTTTGTGGTCAGTTGCATTCCCAATGCCGGCCTGCCTGAAAATGTGGGTGGCGTGGCGCATTACCGCCTGCAGCCGCTGGAGCTGAAGATGCAGCTGATGCACTTCGTGGAGGATCTTGGCGTGCAGGTGATCGGTGGCTGCTGTGGCACCACACCGGCCCACATCCAGGCGCTTGCGGAGTTGTCCGAAGAACTCAAGCCTGCGCAGCGTCCCTGCCGCACGGAGCACCGCCAGCGGGTGCAGCTCAGCTACGACCCAGCGGCGGCCTCGATTTATGGCGCCACGTCGTATCACCAGGACAATTCGTTTCTGATCATCGGTGAGCGCCTCAACGCCAGCGGTTCCAAGAAAGTGCGGGACTTGCTCAATGCTGAGGACTGGGATGGACTGGTGGCGGTGGCCCGCGGCCAGGTGAAGGAAAACGCCCACGTGCTCGATGTGAACGTCGATTATGTGGGGCGTGATGGTGAGAAGGACATGCACGAATTGGTGACCCGTGTGGTCACCAACATCAACCTGCCGCTGATGCTCGATTCGACCGAGTGGCAGAAGATGGAGGCGGGCCTGAAGGTGGCGGGTGGCAAGTGCATCCTCAACTCCACCAACTACGAAGACGGCGATGAGCGCTTCTTCAAGGTGCTCGAACTGGCGCGGCGCTATGGCGCTGGCGTGGTGGTGGGAACCATCGATGAAGAGGGGATGGCGCGCACAGCTGAGAAGAAGCTGGCGATCGCCAAACGGGCCTATCGCGATGCAGTGGAATTCGGAATTCCTGCCCGTGAGATCTTCTACGACCCTCTGGCCCTGCCGATTTCCACGGGTATCGAGGAGGATCGCCGCAACGGTCTGGAAACGATCGAGGCGATCCGGCGCATCCGCGACGAACTGCCCGGTGTGCACGTGGTGCTCGGTGTTTCGAATGTGAGTTTCGGCCTCTCACCGGCGGCGCGCATCAGCCTCAATTCCGTGTTTCTGCACGACTGCTGTGAGGCCGGCATGGACGCGGCGATTGTGTCGCCCGCCAAGATCCTGCCCTTGATGAAGATCGCCGAGGAGCACCAGCAGGTCTGCCGTGATCTGATCTTTGATCGGCGTCGCTTTGATGGCGACGTTTGCACCTACGACCCACTCACCGAACTCACCACCCTGTTTGAAGGGGTGAGTGCCAAGGAGGCCCGCCAATCGGGGCCGTCCCTGGCCGATCTGCCGGTGGAGGAGCGCCTCAAACAGCACATCATCGATGGGGAACGCATTGGCCTCGAGGAGGCGCTCAGGGAAGGCCTCCAGTCGTATCCACCCCTGGAGATTGTCAACACATTTCTCCTCGACGGCATGAAGGTGGTGGGCGATCTGTTTGGCTCCGGCCAGATGCAGCTGCCCTTCGTGCTCCAATCCGCCGAAACCATGAAAGCCGCCGTGGCTTTCCTCGAGCCCCATATGGAGAAATCCGATGGCAAACGGTCGGCCAAGGCGAAGTTTCTGATCGCCACTGTGAAGGGCGATGTGCACGACATCGGTAAAAACCTGGTCGACATCATCCTTACCAACAATGGCTATGAGGTGATCAATCTCGGCATCAAACAGGAGGTGGGCGCGATCATCGCGGCCCAGCAGGAGCACCAGGCCGATTGCATCGCCATGAGCGGCTTGTTGGTTAAATCCACTGCCTTCATGAAAGACAACCTGCAGGCGTTCAATGATGCTGGAATCAGCGTGCCCGTGGTGCTCGGTGGTGCTGCACTCACCCCCCGATTCGTCAATAAGGATTGTAGCGAGGTGTATGAGGGCAAGGTGATCTATGGCCGTGATGCCTTCACCGATCTGCGTTTCATGGATGCCTATGTGAAAGCTCGGGCCGAGGAGCGTTGGGATGATCGACGCGGCTTCCTGGATGGCACGCCTGAAGGCCTCAGCATCGGTGGCGAGGATCCTGCCTCTGGCGAGGCTGTTACCGGTGAAGCCACGGCTGAGGCCAGTGAGGCCACCCCTCAGGCAGCCGCATCCCTGCCAGTGAGCTCTGAGCGCTCCGAGGCTGTTCCAGCCGAAGCCCCGATCCAGCCCCCTTTCCTGGGTGCCAGTCTGCTCGAGGGCCCGGAGGCCATTCCGCTCGAGGACGTGATCGCCTATCTCGACCGTCAGGCTCTCTTCGCCGGGCAATGGCAGATGCGCAAAACCCGGGAACAAACGCGCGAGGCCTATGAGGCGGAGCTGCAGGAGAAGGCGGAGCCGATCCTGCAGAGCTGGCTGGAGCGGGTGCGGTCGGAGCAGCTGCTCAGGCCGGCCGTGGCCTATGGCTACTTCCCCTGCGGCCGGGGGGGAAACGATCTGGTGGTGTTCTCCACCGATGGCGCCGTGGAGCTCGGTCGCTTCTCCCTGCCGCGCCAACGCAGCGGCAATCGTTATTGCATCGCCGATTTCTTCGCTGACCTGCGCGACGGCCAACCAACCGATGTGCTGCCGATGCAGGCGGTGACCATGGGCGAGGAGGCCAGTCGCTTCGCTCAGGATCTGTTCCAGCGGGATGCCTACAGCGACTATCTCTTCTTTCACGGCTTGGCGGTGCAGATGGCCGAGGCCCTGGCGGAATGGACCCATGCCCGGATCCGCCGGGAGTGTGGTTTCCCTGATCCGGAGGGTCTGCCCATCCGCGATGTGTTGGCGCAGCGGTATCGCGGCAGCCGTTATTCCTTCGGCTATCCGGCCTGCCCCAATGTGGGTGATTCGAGGCAACAGCTCGCCTGGCTCGGCGCTGAGCGGATCGGCCTGGAGATGGATGAGTCGGAGCAGCTCCACCCCGAGCAGAGCACCACGGCCTTGGTGGCCCTGCACAGCAAGGCGCGTTACTTCAGCGCCTGAATCGGCGCCGCTGCGGGGCCGGCAGCAGCAGACTGGTATGGCCTCCACCTTGTGCCCATGGATCTCAGCGGTCCCGATGCGATTGACCAGGCCATTGCCGCTGGCCTCGACCTCGACGGCTCACCCTTGCCCGAGCCGATGCTGACGCTCTACCGCGAGGTGATGGACCTCGAGGCGCAGCGCCAGCGCAGTGGGGTGCGGAAATCGATGCGCAATCGAATCGTGCGCACCGGAGCCAAGCATTTCGATCAGGACACCTTGAACCAGCGGCTGGTGTCGGCCGGCTGGGAAGGCCTGAAGGACAAGGAGATCAGCTTCTTCTACGGCTGATTAGTCCTGGCAGAGCGATTCCATCGTGTCGATCACATCCTGCTGAAAGGCCTCGAGATCGTCGGAATCGCTCAGGTCCACGCCCTCACCCGCTGCATTCTGGGTGAGCTCCTGAAAATGGAAGGCCCCCTCCCCGTTGGCGAGAAATTCGATCGCCGAGCTTTCACCGCTCTCGCGAAAGGCATCGCAGAGGGCCATGAAGGCCGCGTCTTCCGTGAACTCCCAATCCATCGAGGAGGCATAACTGATTGACCTTTAACGCCTCGCCCCCGGGATCCGTCAACCATCTTGTCGCGCAATGTGCCACTGATTCGGCAGACTCCTGCTCGACGATCGCCGCCAGCTGCCGTGAAAAGCCAGTCCCCAAGCGAGGATCTCAATGTTCTCGGCCAGCCGCTTGCGCTGTGCGGCTGTTCGCCCATGACCGGCTGGTTCCGCGACGGCCACTGCCGCACGGAAGCCTCTGATCTCGGCCAGCACAGCGTCTGCTGTGTGATGACGGAGGCCTTTCTGAGCTACAGCAAAGCCCAGGGCAACGATCTCTCAACGCCGGTGCCGGCCTTCGGATTCCCGGGGCTCCAGCCCGGTGACCATTGGTGCGTGTGTGCGCCACGTTGGAAACAGGCCTACGACGACGGCATGGCACCGCTGGTGCGCCTGGAGGCCACAGAGCAGTCGACCCTTCAGGTGGTTCCCCTTGAGATCCTCAAGGAGCACGTCTACCAGGGGATCGCCTGACCATCCCAGGCGAGAAAGGCACCACTGTCGGCCGCTGACTGGCTCAGGAGCACATCGAGCAGTTGTTCGGCGGCCCGTGCCGGCGCAAACAACTTGCCTGGCGGGACAAAGCTCTGGAAGGGGCGCGACAGGGCCGTGTCGGTGGTGCCGGGATGGAGCAGGGTGACGCAGGCCTGGGGATAGCGGCGGGCCCACTCGATGCTGAGGCAGCGCAGGAGCTGGTTCTGGGCCGCTTTGGCGGCGCGATAGGCATACCAACCACCGCTGTGGTTATCGCCGATGCTGCCCACCCGAGCGCTGAGGCTGGCGAAATGAAACGGCCGCTGCCGCTCCAGGCAGGGTTCGAGCGCCTGGGCCAGAAGCAGCGGTGCCATGGCGTTGATGGCGTAACTGGCGGCGAGGGCTTCGGCACGCACCTGCTGCAACCGCTTTTCCGGCTGCAGGCCGGGGCCATGCAGGCGACCGCTGGTGTTGACCACCAGCCGCAGCGGCTGAAGCGCTTCTCCCACCCGTTGCCGCAAGGCCTCGAGTGATCGCGGATCCTCCAGATCCACACACCAGCCCTCTGACGCCGCGAGCTGGCGACCGCAGAGCACCACGGTCAGGTCCCCGCAGCGGCGTCGCAGGGCCGGCACCAGGGCCCGGCCGATGCCACCGGCGCCTACCACCAGGGCCAGTCCGTTCCAGGAGCTGCTTGTCATCGCCAACCTTTAGCGAAGCAGCGATGATGGTGGCGCTTCCGCTTGGCCTGGATGCTTCGCCGATGGGCGCTGGTGGGATTGCTCCCCGTGCTGACGCTGGGGGGCCTGGCCCTGGGCCGGAGGCCCTGGTTGAGCGTTGATCAGCCCCCGTCGCCAGGGTCGGGGCAGGAGCCCCTCCTGGAGGCGCTGCTGCATGGCGAGGCGGCATCGGATCCCAGCACCAAGCCTGGCGCGCGCCCAACAGAGGCGGAGGCCCAATCGGCACAGCCGGCGCAGCCGCGCGGCTTCCCGGTCCCGAAGGTGCCTCCCGCCGGGGCATCCCCCAATCCGCGTCTGCGGGTGGCCCTGCTCAGTCAGGCGCCGATTCGCTCCGTGCGTAGCAGCGGCTCCGCCAGCTGCCGCACGGCGGCTGGCCAGCGCCTGGCCTTGGATCAGCTGCCGCTCTGGTTGGAGCGGGGCGACGGGCGCTGGTTCTGTGAGGCCCCTGCAGATGGCGCCTTGGTTCTCAATGGACGTGCCTACCCGGGTCTGATCGAATTCCATCGCCAGGACGCCGGCTGGCTGGCGGTGAATGTGCTCGATCTCGAGCGTTATGTCGCCTCGGTCGTGGGGGCGGAGATGCCCAGCCACTGGCGCAGCGAAGCCTTGAAAGCCCAGGCCGTCGCCGCACGCTCCTATGCGCTGGTGCATCTGGTCCGTCCGGCGAGCCGCCTCTACAACCTCGGTGACACCACCCGCTGGCAGGCCTATGGCGGCCAGGCCACCAGCACCGACGCGACCCGCCAGGCAACAGCCGCCACCCGCGGCATGGTGCTCAGCTATCGCGGCGGGCTGGTGGAGAGCCTCTATGCCGCCTCGAGCGAGATCAGCCGCGAAGCCCATGGCCATCTCGGTGCCAGCATGAGCCAGACCGGTGCCCAGCAACTGGCAAGCGAGGGACTACGTTTCAATGAGATCCTCGGGCGTTACTACACCGGCGCTGCCTTGGCCCGGCTGCGCACGGATGGCTGAAGGAGGTGGTTGAGGGGGATGGCTGAGGCGAGGATCTGGCAGCGGGCCCTGGAGCGCAGTGCCTCGGCCTTGGCGCAGGGGGCCCTGCAACCGCTCGACACCGAGCTGCTTCCCCTGGCCTCGCAGCAGGACGCCGGCTTTGAGTGCCGTCGTCTGCGCAGTCGCCTACCCCGCCATCTCCGCCCTGCCGGACCGAAACCGAATCCATTCCGGCCCTGGGATCACCGCCTTGAAGTGGAGCCTGTGGCGGACGACCACGTGCTGATTCTCAACAAATACCCCGTGCAACGCGGTCACCTGTTGTTGATCAGTCGCGACTGGGTGCCCCAGGCAGCCTGGCTCACCGCCAACGATTGGCGTGCCGTGGCGCAGGTGGATGCCGACACCACGGGGCTGTGGTTCTTCAACAGCGGCCCTTTGGCCGGTGCCAGCCAGCCCCATCGCCATCTGCAGTTGTTGCCCCGCAGCGCCTCGGAGGCCCTTTGCCCGAGGCAGCACTGGTTCGAGACTCAGATTCGATTCACCAACGACCAGCCGGGGGGGCGGGGCCACGAGCGCCTGGCAGGCGATCCGCTGCGGGCCGCCTGCGCCGTTCTGGCTCGAGAGAGACTGTCAGCCGATTCCGATCCCGCTTTGACCCTGCAGCGGCTCTACAGGCGCCTGGCGCTGAGCCTGGAGCTGGGTGATCCGGAGAGCGCCGCTGCCCCAGCCCATCCCTACAACCTGTTGCTGACGCCGCAGTGGATGGCCCTGATTCACCGCGAGCGTGAACACAGCCACGGCTTCAGCATCAATGGCCTCGGTTTTGCCGGCTATCTGTTGCTCACCGACCACGCCGATGCCAACTGGCTTGAGCGCCACGGACCGGAGGCCTTGCTGCGGGAGGTGGTTCCTAATATCCGTGCTTCCACGGTTGGCAGCGCTGATGTGAATATGAATCGCTGAAGAGACGGCGGCAGATCGAGCTGACGTCGACGCTTCAGACCCATGAAAACCTCAACCAAACAACGCAACCGGCGGGTGGAACAACACCTGCGGCTGGTGCAGCCGATTGCCCGCCATTACGCCCAGCGCAGCGGCGAAGACAGGGATGACCTGCTCCAGGTTGGCTGTCTCGGTTTGATTCGAGCCGCCGGGCTCTATGACGGCGCCAAGGGGGTGCCGTTCGAGGCCTTTGCCCGGCCGCATGTGCGGGGAGCGATCCTGCACTACCTGCGTGACAGCCGGGGCTTGGTGAAACTGCCGCGCCGCCTGCAGGAACGGGCCCAGCGTCTGAACCGTGGTGAGGATGGAACTGAGCAACGGGGCGACGCTCTCGCCATGGCGCTGTACCGGAACCAGGGGCGCTGGTGGTCGTTGGACGACCAGGGCCGTGATGTGGAGGCGATGACGCCGCCGGCAGATGGTGGCTGGTCGGATCTGAGCCAGCGGGAGACGCGCGAACAACTGGCGCGGCAACTGAAGCGATTGCCGGTGGTTGAGCAGCGCAGTGTCCGCAGCGTGGTGCTGGAAGGCCTCAGCCTCAGGCAGTGCGGCCGGGAGCAGGGCGTCAGCGCCATGACGGTGCAACGGCGCCTGCGCCGGGGGCTGCAGCGTCTGGCCACGACCTGCAGCCCGCTGGTGAGCTGAACTCAGCCCTGGGTGACGGTTGGCTGATCGCGCTCGATCTGTCCCTCCAGGGTGCTGATCGCTGCATTGATGGCGGCGAGCTGGCGCTCGATGCCATCGCGCCAGAACCGCAGCATCTCCAACTTCCGTTTCTGGTGCTTGTGGCGCCAATCGGTGCTTTGGCAACTGGAGGCGCAGAAGGGAGGCAGCATGTCGCTAGGAAGATCTCGCCTCCATCCTGTCGAATCGATCAGGTCGTTGGGGGAGTGCTTGGCTTCCGGGGTGGTCATGTTTAACGTTGGGGCTTGCGCGGGTTGGTAAGCCTCAACCGCCCCAATCCGACCCTCGCCACATCTCAGGTGTCTCAGCGAATCCCACTCCTGGTCTTGGCGGGCGTCTCGCTTGCAACGGTCGAGGCGGTGTGGATGGCGCCCTCACGGGCTTACGTGCCCTTGATGGCTGGCCAGCGGGCCAAGCCGCTCAACGGCAGTTTCAACAATGTGCCCGTTCTTCACTCCAACCAACCGGAGATTGTCGAGGGGCCGGGCATTCTTGTGAGCACCACACCGGGGTCGGCGATCGCCAGCGAAAACAATCAACCATTAAGAAACGCCAGTTACACGTTCAATGGTGAATTTGGCTTGCATATGCATCACAAATATTATCCAAGTGATGCCAGCAAGTTGGGAGGACGCCGTCAACGCGGCTTGTTAACTATTGCGGCGATTGCGATCAATCCGGGCGATCAGCCAGTGACCCTCACATTCGAGCGGGGGTCGGTGAAAAACAGTTTCGAGGCTCCTTATCACCCCAACAAATTGATGGGGGTCAAACCCCTTGGTCCCAGGCCCTGGAACACCGGCCCGGGTGATGCCACCGCTGTGCAGATGCTCCGCGGTGAACTGGATCGTCGTTTGCTACGCGAAGTGGTGATTCCGCCCAGGAGCCGCAAAGTGATTGTGAGCACGGTGTTACCGGCAAGGGGAATCGCCAACGGCTTGCTCAAGGGCCGCAGTGATGGACCCTTCCAGATGGCTGTTGTGGCGGCAGAGGAAACGAAACGCGATCAGGATCTGGTGGCCGTGCTGGATCAAGGTCGGCTTGCTCCCGGCCGGATCTATCTGAATCGGATCCGAGAAATTCAGGCCGGTCAGATCTTCTCGCGGGTGGCGGGGGTGGCCCTCGGCGATGAATACGAAGCGTCGATCCGCCATGACCTCGGCCAGGGGCCTTTGCACGTGCCCTTGACCAGCACCCGCAAGCATCATTTCGGCACCCGCGACATCCAGGTCAACCAACTGAAGACCCGCATGGTGGATTCTGCCGTGAACAATGTGGGCACCTATGGCGTTCGCTTTGATGTGGATCTGAATCTCACCGGCGAGGGTCCCTACGAGCTGGTGTTCAGCCATCCCGTCGCCTCCGGCCGGGCGCCATTCACCGCCTTCCGTGGCTCCATCGGCATCAAAACCGAGGAGGGCTATCAGGAAGTCCATGTGGGTCTCAAGTCGGGCCAGAGCCTGCCGATCGCCCAGCTCAATCTCAAGGGCGGCCAGGTGAACCCGGTGCGCGTCAGCCTGGTCTATCCCGCCGATGCCACACCGGGCCACCTGCTCAGTGTGGTGCCAGTGCAGCAGCTGGCCATGCTCCGCAAGCGCGAGGAGATGTTACAGGCGGCGCGACGGGCTCAGCAGGAGGCGAAAAAGCGTCAGGTCACCCCAGCCCAGGCTCCGCCCAATCTCAACGCCGCACCGAAGCCCGCCACCGACAAGCCCGCCACAACGAAAGCCAAACCCACCGCGAAACCTGTCGCCCAGCCTGCCGTGAAGCCCGCCGCCCAGCCGGTGGCCAAGCCCAAGCGTCAGCCACCGACGGCCCCCGTACCACCGCCGCCCGTGCTGGTGGCCCCCAGCGGTGGTCTCAATCCGATGCCGCCGGCGATGATCATGCCCAATCGCCTCAATCAATCGCTGGAACAGCGCTATCGCGATGCGATCCGTGCCCAGCAGGAGTGGCTCAAACGTCTGCAGGGCCGATAGTCTTGGCCGCAAGCGACGACGGCTGAGTGAGCGCGCCTGCAGGAGACGGTCGTCGACGCATCAGTGTCGAGCTGCCGGAACATCTCGTCGAATGGCTTGATTCCCTGCGCAGCGAGTGGGGACTGCGCGGTCGGGGTGATTGTCTGACCCGTCTGCTGGAAGAGGTGTTCCCCACGGATGGTGAGGACGTGCTGCCCTCGCCACAGGATCCCGCACCAGAAGCGAACGAGCCAGGCACCTATCGCGACGATCGGGCCCTGGTGTTGATCGGAGGTCAGGTGTTGCGCCGTCTGGATGGCCAATCCTCCGCCGACGCCGCAGATTCACTCCCGCCTGTTGAGCCTGCGACACGCCCTGGGATTGACCTGCCCGGCTTTGTGCGACGCAAGAGTCGCACTCTGCGCGAGAGCTTGCGGCGCGAGCCAGAAGCACCAGAGTCGCTGGAGGAGGCGATGGTGTTGCCGGCAATTGAGCCGGACCTGTTGCAGCATTGCGCCGAGTTGGCCCAGGCGCACTGGGTGAACCTCTATGGCCAGGCTCCGGGTGCCACCGTGCTGGAAGCCGCCATGCTCTGGCTGGCGCGCGACATCTGGCCACATGCGGAAGGCCTGGAGGGCCGGATCTTCACCTGGTCGGAGCTGGGGCGACAACTTCAGCCCCGCTGCCCGGGCTGGCTTCTGGCTGAGCCTTCCTTTGCCCAGGTGATGGTGGTGGCCGGCGTGCTGGAAGACCCCTTCGCCACCTCTGATCTCCAGAACCGAATCCCCACCCTGATTCGCCGCTTCGTCAATCGCTTCAAGCGCAGTCGCCGGATCACTTCCTTCGAAACGCTCGAATCCACGATGACGGTGCATGGTGCCCTGCGGCTTCTTGGCCTGCCGACGCAGGCGGGTGCGTCATTGACCCTGCGTGCGATTCGCGAAGCTTACAAGCAGCAGGCGATGCAGAGCCATCCCGACGCGGGTGGATCCACCGATGGCATGCGCCGTCTGAATGAGGCCTATCAGATGCTGCGCGAGCTCTATCGCGATCACTGATCATGTATCCCTGATGAGATGCATACCTGGACCGAGAGAGTGTCTTGTTAGAGATGCCTGAGACTCTCTGTTTCTCATCAACAATGAAAAATCGTGCAGTTTTAATCGGCGGGTCCGGGCTTAGTAGTAGGGTTGGCTTTCTAGTTGTACTTTTCAGGTGATTTGCGCTGGCGACCACGGGGTGCAGGCGTGGGGTGATGTGCGGCCATTGTTTCCCCAGGCAGCGTCCATGACGGCGGTTGTCCTTGTCCAGGCCACGCAGTGCCATTGGATATCCTTGTGCTGACGGTCTTTTTAGCTTTTGCGTATCTGCTGTAGAAGCAGATACGCAAGCGATTGGAGGGCACCGGGACGTCAGCCGAGGCGGCGGAGATCGGACTAGGGCGATCGGAGATAAGTTCTCTTGTGTCTTGGATAAGAATAGGCACTAGACCTGAGCTGCGTCTCATGCAGGGTGAGTGAGACTTGAGTGCAAAAAAAATACCGGCCCTTGGGCCGGCGCTGAATCGATTCACAGAGAGGCGTGAAGGTTGTGCTCAGGTGGTGGTCTGCATGCCCTGAATCAGGAAATCGAAGTAGGGGGAAGCGAGCGACTGCTGCTCATCGGAGAGCAAGGCCAGAGAGGCTTCCCGCATCGCTTTCATCGCTTCCACCATCCCGGGCATCGGCACGCCGAGGCTGTTGTACATCTCGCGGGCACCGATCAGACCGATGCTCTGGATCATCTCGGTGCTACCGGCGAGGACGCCGTAGGTCACCAGGCGCAGATACCAGCTGTAGTCGCGCAGACACTGGGCCCGCTGCTTCTGGCCATAGGCGTTGCCACCGGGGGCGACGTATTCAGGCTTACGGCTGAACAGTTGTTTCGCCGACTCATCGACGATTTTCTTCTCGTTGTCGGTGAGGATCCGCACCACCGCCAGGCGCATCGCTCCCTGCCCCAGGAAATCGACCATGGAGCGCAATTCGCCGCTGGTCGGATAACGGAGATCGTCATCGGCCTGGAGAATCAGATCCCGAACAACGCTCATGGCAGCTGGCATGCTGAGGGTGAGTTTAGTGCTCTCCGGCCTGTCGACCGCGGTGGATGGCCTGGGTGTAACGCCTTTGCAATGGCCGAGAACGCAACCGCCCCCCGTCCCGGTCTAACCCTCACGGTGAAGGGGGAGGATCTCAACCTGCGTGGTGAAGGCATCGCCCGCTGGCAGGGCTGGGTGCTGGTGATCCCCGAGCTGCTCCCCGGTGAACTGGCCCGGGTGCAGCTGGTGCAGCGGCGGCGCTCGCAATGGATCGGCCGACGCCTCGAAACCCTTTTCGCCGCCCCAGGCGCCCGCACGCCCCCCTGCATCCTCGTCAGGCGCTGTGGCGGCTGCACCCTTCAGCATTGGGACAATGCCCATCAGAGCGCCTGGAAACGCGATCGCCTGGTGCAGACCCTCAGCCGGATCGGTGGCCTCCATCACCCGGTGGACCCGCTGGAGCCATCAGAGATGGGCCCACCCTTGGGCTATCGCAACCGCGCCCTGCTGCCGCTGCAGCGTGATTCGGAGGGGCAGCTGCGCCTGGGGTACTACAAGCGAGGCAGTCACCAGCTGGTGAATCTGAACCATTGCCCGGTGCTGGATCCCGGCCTCGATGAGTTGTTGGCGCCGCTCAAGGCGGATCTGCAAGCCACAGGCTGGCCCGCCGATGCCGATCTGCACCAGGGCGATGGCCTGCGCCACCTGGGCTTGCGTCTTGCCACCCGCAGCCGCGAGGTGCTGATCACCTTGATCAGTAGCACCGCCGAACTGCCCGGCGTGCACAGGCTGGCCCAGGGCTGGTGTGATCGCTGGCCCCAGGTAAAGGGTGTGACCCTCAACCTCCAACCCAGACGCACCAACACCGTGCTCGGCCCGCAGACCCTCACCCTGGCCGGAGCCGGCACCGTGGAGGAGACGTTCTGCGGTCTGCAGCTCACCCTGGCCTCCACCACCTTTTTTCAGGTGAACACAACCGAGGCGGAGCGGGCGGTGCTGAGCCTGAGCCAATGGTTGCTCTCGCAGGCGGGGCCGATCGCCGTGATTGATGCCTATTGCGGGATCGGCACGATCGCCTTACCCCTCGCCGCCGCAGGCCACAGCGTGCTTGGGCTGGAAGTGCACCAGGCGTCGGTGGAGCAGGCCCGGCGTAACGCCGAGCACAACGGCTTGACCGGTGTGTGCTTCCTCGCCGGCGATGTGCAGCACCACCTGGCCGAAGCTCTGCCGCAGCATCAGGCCCTGGTGGTGGACCCTCCCCGCAAGGGCCTGGATCCGTCGGTAACGGAGCAGATCCTCGCCTGCCCGCCCCGTTGGCTCGCCTACCTCAGTTGCGATCCGGCCACGCTGGCGCGGGATCTGGCGCGGTTGGCGGGACCGGAGGCGCCCTATCGGATCCACAGGCTCCAACCGTTCGACTTTTTCCCCCAGACCAGCCACCTGGAGTGCCTGGCTCTGCTGGAGCGGGTCAGCTCCTGAGTTCGGCGCCGAATTGCTTCACCAGGGCCTGACGCACCTTGTCGTGCACCGGTTGCACAGCATCGTCGGTGAGCGTGGCCTGCTGGCTGCGGTAACGGATCCGGAAGGCCTGGCTGCATTGATCGCTCGGCAGCTGGCCGCCCTCAAACCGATCGATCAGCTCGACGCTCTCCAGTAGCGGTTTGCCCGCCTTACGGATCGCCTGAATCAGCTCAGCGGAGGTCTGCCTGCGTTGCACGAGCACCGCCAGGTCCCGTTCCATCGCGGGAACGGTGGGATAGGGCTTGAAGGCGGGCACCCATCGGTTGCTGCGGGTGGCGGCCTGGAGCAACCGCTCCAGATCCAGATCGAAGCCATAGGTCTGCTCCGGCAGATCAAACCGCTCCGACACCAGGGGGTGCAGCTGCCCGAAGCAGCCCAGGGGACGGCCCTCCAGGATCAGCTCGGCACTGCGGCCGGGATGGAGCCGCACGTCGTTGCGCAGGGGGCGATCAGACACCTCGAGCCTCAGGCCGGCAAACAGGCGCGTCAGCAGACCGCGGGCCTGGTAATAGTTGAGGGGCTCGGGTTTGCCGCTGCTGCTCCAACGCTCCAGGCGGCGCTCGGCGCAGATCATGCCGCCGAGGCGGCCGCGTTGTTCGATCGTTCCGCTCTCGCCCTGGCGAGAGAACACGTGGCCCAGTTCAAAGATCCAGCAACCGGGTTGGGACGCTTGCAGATTGCGTTGACAGATGCGCAGATGCTCGTCCCAGAGGCTGGTGCGCAGGTGACTGGTTTCCGCCAGCAGCGGATTGGCGATGGCGATGCGGTCGTCGTCGTCGGAGGGTCCGGTGAGCGACAGGGTGGTGACCTCCTGCAGACCGGTGGCGCAGAGCAGTTGGCGCAGGCGCCGTTCAGCGGTCTGCTGGGGTGTCAGGCCACCGGGGCTGAGGGGATCGGGAAGATGGGAGCCAAAGCGATCAAAGCCGATCAGGCGGGCCACTTCTTCAATCAGATCCACTTCCCGCACCAGGTCACAACGCCGCGACGGTGGAATCGCCACCTGCCAGCCCGCCTCGATGCTGGTGAGATCACAGCCGAGGGCCTCAAGACAGCGCTCGATTGCTCCGTCCTCCAGATCCTCCGGCCCCTCCGGCGTGTCCAGCGGTCCCAGGAGCTGGTGCAGGGCATCACGCCGTAACAGCAGGGGCTGGGCGGCCGCCATCGGCGCCTCGCACACCAGGGTGGGACCGACCTGGCCACCGCAGTGCTCCTGAATCAGGCTGCAGGCCCGCTGTGCAGCCAGCAGGGTGACCTCTCGGGGCAGACCTTTTTCATACCGGCTGGACGCCTCCGTACGCAGCCCGGCGCAGCGGGCGGTGTTGCGCACCGAGGCTGCCGAGAACATCGCCGACTCCAGCCAGATTCTGGTGGTCTGGGCGGTGACGCCACTCGCCTCACTGCCCATGACGCCGGCCAGGGCGATCGGCATGTCGTTGCAGGTCACCACCTGGGCCCGCGGATCGAGGCTCAGATCTCGACCATCGAGGCCTCGGAACGTCTCGCCCTGCCGGGCCTGACGCAGCCCGAAATCCGCTGCCTGCACGCCGTTGCCGCAGAGGCGCTCGAGGGCATCAGCGTCGAAGGCGTGCAGGGGCTGGCCCAGTTCCAGCATCACCAGGTTGGTGAGATCCACCGCCGGATTGACGCTGTTCATGCCCGCCCGTTGCAGACGTCGCTGCAACCAGTCGGGCGAAGGGCCAGAGGCGTTGACGCCGTTGATTTCGGTGAGGGCGTAGATCCCGCCGGCCCGCATCGCCTCCGCACTGGCCGGATCCACCGCCAGGGCGCCCTGCTCCGCTGGGGGCGTCAACGCCGGCAGGCTGAGATCGGCTCCGGTGAGGGCGGCCACTTCGCGGGCAATGCCGGTCATCGAGAGGCCATCGGGTCGGTTGGCGGTGATCGCCAGCTCCAGCACCACATCATCCAAACCGAGAACCGGGGCGATCGGCGCCCCCACCACCAAGGGCGCGCTGCTGAGCTCCTCGAGCACGGCGATGCCATCCACCGCACTGGGTTGCCCCAGTTCCGTGAGGGAGCAGATCATGCCGTTGCTGGCCACACCGCGCAGCTCTCCGGCCTTGATCTTGAGGTTCACCGCAGGCAACACGGCGCCGACGGTGGCCACGGGCACGTGGATGCCAGCGCGCACATTGCTGGCACCGCAAACGATCTGCAGCGGTTCGGCTGCACCCACATCGACGCGGCAGACGCTGAGCTTGTCGGCGTTGGGATGGTTCTCCCGCTCGAGCACGTGCCCCACCACCACGCCCTGGGCCAGGCTGCTGAGATCATCGATTGTCTCAACCTCGAAGCCGGCCATCGAGAGGCGTTCGGCCAGAGCCTCGGCGGGTTCAGTCACCTGCACCAGATCCTGCAGCCAGGAGAGGGAAACCCGCATCGGGACGATCGGAACGGCGATTGATCCTACGGAGGCCAAAGGGAGGGCAACGGCCCTGTAGGCTCGTTGTTTGTCACTTCGCTACGCAACTGCGGCGCAACGTCCTTTATGGCCAAGAACAAGGGCGTCCGGATCGTGATCACTCTCGAGTGCACCGAATGCCGGTCCAATCCCGCCAAGCGCTCTCCCGGTGTGTCTCGCTACACCACCGAGAAGAATCGCCGGAACACAACCGAACGGCTGGAGATCAAGAAGTTCTGTCCCCACTGCAACAAGTCGACTCCCCATAAGGAGATCAAGTGACCTTGCAGGTCTTCCCCATCCACCAGCGTTCCTGAGTCATGTCCAGCTCCTTCTTCAAGAAGCGTCTTTCCCCGATCAAACCCGGCGATCCCATCGATTACAAGGATGTGGATCTGCTCAAGAAGTTCATTACTGAGCGCGGCAAGATCCTTCCCCGTCGTCTCACCGGCCTCACCGCCAAGCAGCAGCGTGACCTCACCAACGCGGTGAAGCGCGCCCGCATTGTGGCGCTTCTGCCTTTTGTGAATCCCGAGGGCTGATCTCTGGCTGCAGCGGTCCATCACCCGGGTGATCTGGTCGGCATCAACGACCAGAAGTCCCCAGCGCTGGCCGTGGTTCTGGCCGTTCAGGGCAGCAAAGTCCGCCTTCAGGTCGGTTTCAAGGCGCGGGAACAGGTGCTTCCTGCGCGTCAGATCGATCCCATTCACCCCCTGCCGTCCGGTGTGGACCCACCGGCCCGGTTGGGGGTCTTTCCATGGTCATTCAGGCCTGAGCAGCTCACAGAAGTCAGTCCCAAGCGACGCGACTGGGGCCAAGCCTGGGTCTTGCTTTCGGACACGGGTGAGACGCTCGATCTTGCTGGCTTTGCCTCCCTTGTGGGCGCCGCTGATTCGGCCGTGGCCCGTGCTGCCGTGTGGCTGGCTCTGCAGGCTGGGCAGGATCTGTTTCGCCTTCGCCAGGGGGTGGTGGAACCCCGCAGCCTCGCCGATGTGCGCCAACGACGTTGCGAGCGCTATCGGCTGCTGTTGCGTGATCGCCAGGAGCAGCGCTGGCTGACGCTGTTGCGTCAACGCCAGCCTGTGGAAGCCTCCGGCCTCGATGCCTGGTCGCAAGCCGCTCTGCTGCAGATGCAACAGGTGGCCGCATCCCAGTTGGATCTCGATGACTGCGACCCCCTGGTGCGCAGCGCACTGAAACAGCTCCACCTCGATGACGACCGCGGCAGCCTGCGCCATTGGCTTGTGGACCTGGGGCAGTGGGACCCCCATCACCTGGTGTCGATGGGCGGCACCACCTGGAGCCAGGGTTTCAGCGCCGAGCTGATCGCGGAGGCGGAGCGATTGCTCGCGTTGCACGACCAGATCCTGCCCGGCGATGAGGAGCGGCTCGATTGCACCCAGCAGCGCTGCGTCACCATCGACGATGACGACACCCGCGACATCGATGACGGCCTGGCTCTGGAGCGCAGGCCCGATGGCAAACTACGGATCTGGATCCATGTGGCCGATCCGGGGCGGTTGGTGGCAGCGGAGTCTCCTCTCGATCTGGAGGCACGCCGTCGCGGCAGCAGCTTGTATCTGGTGCGGGGGATCCTGCCGATGTTCCCGGACATCCTCTCCACCGGTCCCTTCAGCCTCCGGGCCGGACAGCGCAATCCCGCCTGGAGCACCTGGGTGGAGCTGGACGACAGCGGTGCCATCGAGGCCTATGGCATTGCGCGCAGCTGGGTGACACCGCGCTACCGGCTCAGTTACGAGGATGCCGATGAGTTGATTGATTTTGCTCCGCCGGAAGAGGCGGACCTGGCGGAGCTGAACGACTTGCTGGAGCGCCGCCGTCAGTGGCGCGTCAGTCAGGGGGCGCTGTTGATGGACCTACCGGAAGGGCGGATCCGCTGCCGTGACGATGATCATCCAAGCGTGGCGATCACCGAGCCCAGCCCCTCGCGTTTGATGGTGGCCGAGGCGATGATCCTGGCCGGGGCGGTGGCGGCCCGTTTTGGCGTGGAGCACAACCTGGCCTTGCCGTTTCGCAGCCAGTTGCCGGCGGATCTGCCGTCGCCCGCTCAGTTGGATGAGCTTCCTGACGGGGCGGTGCGCTTTGCGGCGATCAAGCGCTGTCTCGGCCGCGGGCTGATGGGCACGACTGCAGCGCCCCACTTCAGCCTGGGTCTGCCGGCTTACGCCCAGGCCACCTCACCGATCCGTCGCTACGGCGATCTGGTGGTGCAACGCCAGATCCAGGCGCAGCTCAGCGGCACCACTCCCCTTGGCGGGGACGCTCTGCAGGAGCTGCTGAACAGTGTCGATAGCGCCGTGCGCGAAGGCATCGCGATCTCCAGAGAAGATCAGCGCCACTGGCAGCAGGTGTGGTTTGAAGCCCACAGCAGCGAACAGTGGCAAGCCGATTTCCTGCGCTGGCTTCGCCCCCAGGATCGTCTCGGTCTGGTACGCATCGAGGAGCTGGCCATGGACCTGGCCGCGGAGTGCCCCCAGAACACCCACCCTGGCGAAGCGCTGCTCCTTCGCGTGCAGCAGGTGGATTCCCTGCGCGATCAGCTGAAGCTGGTGGCGTCAACCAGCTGATTCGCCAGTCGAATTGGTTGATCTGGCTGAGAGCAGCCTCAAGCGCGCGCTGTCCTGGCTTGCTGTTGGTCAAGGCTCAACCTCACCCCATCGCGTCACCAAAAACCATGGGCCAGCCTGGTTCCATGTCCCCTCAACAACGTTGTATTCCGGTTTCGAGACCGCGTGGAGTGAGTGCTCAACAGCTGGCTCGAGGGTGATGATCGGCACTGTTGCTCCATCACTCAGAACGAGGCGATAGGTCTGGTCTGGCATCGGTTCCACCAGACCTCTCAGACATTGCAAGTGCGGACTCGCTGGTTGCCCTTGTCTGATGAATGGCTGCTCGTGCGTGAGGCCAATCGTCTCATCTCTGGTGCCGTTGAGGAACTGCAACTGACGCTCACGCCATTGCGGGTGATGCCAGGGCGTGTGCCAATCGGGCACCACCGCCGCTGGTGCGTGGGCATCGCTCAGCAAGCGTGTTTGCAGGTCGTCAGCTCTCACCTGCGCCGGCCGTCGTCCTGATTGCACCGCCAGCGCTGCCGCTGCTCCGGCCGCCTGGCCCACGTTCAACACCAACGGCTGCAGTCGTGTGGCGCCATTGGCCATGTGGCTGGTGCTGATCGCCTTATCGGCCGCCAGCAGATTGTCGATCTCGGCACTCACCAGCGCTCCGTAGGGGATACAGAACGGCGTCCCCGTCCAGCGCCCACCCCAACGGCAGCTCTTGGCTGCCAAGGGCCAATCCGGCCCGGGATAGTGATGGTCATTGGCGTAAGTGCCCACAGCGATCGATTGCAGCGCACCGGCTGCATCGCGCGGCAAGGCAGCGCACGAGGCCCCCTCGCCAAGGGGCAGCAGATCCTGCTCGATCACCGTGGCGCGTCCCACCATGCGACGTCCCTCCCGCCAATAGGGCATGGCCGCCAGCCAGGGGGACGGGCTGCCTGATTCGGCAGGAAACGCATCGCCGAGTTGCAGCCAGCCTCCGCTTGCTTCTTTTAAGGCTTCGGCAAAACGCAGGCTGAGGGCCTGCATCTCGTCATACAGCTCCGCTTCCTGCTGTGGATTCCCCTCAAAGGCCCGTTCCAGGCCCCAGTGCCAGTCGTTGCCATGCAGCGGCCAGTTGAGCATCACCAAGCCACCGGGCAGGCGGCCATAGCTGAGGGTGCGCTCCAGGCCAAAGGCCTCACAGGCGCTTTCAAACGGTGCTGGTAGCTGGGGGCCAGCGGCGGGATCAATGCCGCGGACTGGATCCGCCTCCAGGTACTCACTCTGCAATTGCCCCATCACCACCCAGGTGGGCGACTGCACGGGCTGCTCGCGGAAGAAGGGCTGCGTGTTGAGCCGCGCGGCACTGGGGGCACTCGGTTCACCCCACTGCTCCTGGGGCTCCCAGCCGAAGCGGAAGGGAGCCTCGGCCAGGGGCAGCAGATCGCCGCGATCACTACCATCGATCACCACCCGGCAGCCAACCCGGCGTTGCTCTCCGTCGACTTCAACGCGCACAGCGGGAATCAACGCCCCCTCTCGCTCCACCTCCAGCAACCGGCATCCCGGCCACCAGACCAGCCTTGGCTCAGCAGCCACCCAGTCCTGGAGGATCTGCTCCGCGGTGGTGGGCCGGTAACCGAAACAGCTCACCCAGTTGTGATCGAGCCCCTCAGGCTCACGTCGCTCCAGTTGCCGCAGAAAGGCGCCCCACAGGCCCGTCTGCCAGGGGGTGAGCTCGTTGCCATCCGGGCAGCACACCCCGGCGGCGCTCACCATCCCGCCGAGCCAGGGGCCAGGAGTCAACAGAAGTGTGGAGGTGCCCCCGCGGGCCGCCTGGATCGCTGCCGCCACCCCGCCTGTGCCGCCGCCCCACACGAGCACATCGACTGAGTCGAGGGAGGCGCTCATGCCTGGGCGGAGTCTTTGCGGCAGATCCGCAGTTGTTGCTCTTCCGGAAGATGGCCGAGGCAGCGGAAACGAAGCCCCACCAGTTGGTCGTAAAGCGGATTCAGTTTGCACATCGGCGGGATGTGCACCAGCTTGTGGCCGAACAGCACGATGTCGCGTTCAAACGGACACTGGGCCGGGATCAGGTTCACAATGAAGCCCGCCACCCGCGGATCGCTGGGGTCGAGATCATCCAGCCAATGCTTGAGAGGCTCCAGAGGTTGCCAATCGTCGTCGCTGAGGTGGTCGATGCAGGGCTTGAGGCCCGCCAGCGGCGCCTGATCACAACCCAGCAGATCGGCCCAGTGCTGCAGCAGATCGAGTTCAGAGCGGCTGAGATGGCCGTCGGCGAGGGCCACCACCACAGCGGTGCGCAGAAACTGCTCGGCCACGGTGGGATCCGCCGCCAGCAGGCGCGACAGTTCCCCGTCGTCCACCGGCTCCAGCGCCTCCCAATCGAGCGCTGATTCCGGCAGGGTTTCCGAGAGGTGTTCGGCGAGCATCCGCCGCTCCTCCGCATCAAAATCGCCATCGGCCAGGGCCAGTTGGTGCAGGGCTGATAACCAGACCTGGAGCGAGGGATCGAGCGGCTCAGGGGAGGCCATGGGGAACGATCGCGGTTGGAGAGTGCAGCGAAGAGCGGTCGTTAGGATCCAGCGTCATGCCTGAGGCCGGGAGCGACCGCCGAAGCGATGACCTACAGCCTCACAACGCCGCTCTATTACGTCAACGACCGCCCCCACCTCGGCAGCACCTACACCACGATCGCCTGCGATGCCCTGGCCCGCTTTCAGCGGCTCGAGGGGGAAACGGTGCTGTTTGTGACCGGTGTCGATGAACACGGCCAGAAAATCCAACGCACCGCAGCAGAGCAGGGGATCGAACCCCGCGAGCACTGCGATCGCATCACCGCCCGCTATCTGGAGGCCTGGCGGCAGTGGGGCATCAGCAACGACCGCTTCGTGCGCACCACTGAGCCGCGCCATCGCCCCCTGGTGCAAGCCTTCTTCCAGCGCTGTGAAGCGGCCGGCGACATTCGCAGCGGCCGCCAGACCGGCTGGTATTGCGTCGGTTGCGAGGAATTCAAAGACGAGCCTGCTGAGGCCAAGGAGCCCTGCTGCCCCTTGCACCAGAAGCCGTTGGAATGGCGCGATGAGGAGAACCTCTTCTTCTGCCTGTCCCATTTCCAGGAGCGGATCGAAACGCTGATCAACCAACCGGGCTTCATCGCACCCGCCAGCCGCCGCAAGGAGATTCAGAATTTTGTGGCGGGCGGTTTGCGCGATTTCTCGATTTCCCGCGTCAATGTGGCATGGGGATTGCCCGTTCCCGGCCACGAGGGCCACACCTTTTATGTGTGGTTTGATGCCCTGCTCGGCTATCTCACCGCCCTGCTCGACGACGGTGGCGATGTGGATCTGAACCGATTGGGCGCAGCGGGTTGGCCTGCCGATGTGCAGGTGATCGGCAAAGACATCCTCCGCTTTCATGCCGTGTATTGGCCGGCGATGTTGATGTCGGCCGGATTGCCGGTTCCAAAACGGGTGTTTGGCCACGGTTTTCTCACCCGAGAAGGCCAGAAGATGGGCAAATCCCTGGGCAATGTGCTCGATCCCGAGGTGTTGCTGGAGCGCTGCGGCGCCGATGCGGTGCGTTGGTATTTGCTGCGCGACATTCAATTCGGCGACGACGGTGACTTTCAGCAGCAACGCTTCACCGATCTGGTCAACAACGATCTGGCCAACACGATCGGCAATCTGCTCAACCGCACCGCGTCGATGGCGCGTAAATGGTTCAACGACGCCGTGCCGCCGATCGATTCCACCGCGTCTGCGGGGCATGCGCTTCAGGCCGACGCGGAGCAGACGATCGAACGGGTGCGGCAGGCGATGCCCGAGTTGCACTTTCAGCAGGCCTGTGAGGCGATTCTTTCCCTGGCGATCCAGGCCAATGGGTATCTCAATGCGCAGGCACCCTGGCGCCAGATGAAGCAACCCGGCAACGAGGCGAGCGTGGCCAGTGATCTCTACGCCGTGCTCGAGTGCTGCCGGCTCGTGGGCCTGTTGCTGCAGCCCCTGGTGCCAGATCTGAGTCAGCGCATCCTCGACCAACTCGGTGAAGCGCCTGTGGCTTCCACCTGGAAGGAGCGGTTGATCTGGGGCAAGCTGAGAGCCGGTTCTCCCCTGACCCAGCCCCAGCCGGTGATGGCCCGCCTCGAACTCGACGCTCCTCTCTGATGCACCCCATCCCTGGGCGAGCCCTGGCCGGTGGCTTGCTCGCGCTGCCCCTGGTTCTGAGTGGTTGCCAGTCGTCACCCGAGATCTCCACGCCGGAGACGCCCCCGTTCGTGTTCCGCTCCCTCGACCTGCGTCAGAAACAGGCGGATGGGCAGCGCGATTGGGATCTCACCAGCCCTGAGGCCCGTTACAACGTGAGGCAGCGCCTGGTGCGGGCCCGAAATCCTGCCGGGCTGTTGTATCGCAACAACCGACCGGCTTTTTCAATCCGTGCCCAGTCGGCGATGGTGTTCAACGACGGCGAGCTCGTGATCCTGGAGGGGCAGGTGCAGTTGCAGCAGCTGCAGGGCCAGAAGGTGTTGATCCGCGGCGATCGGTTGCGTTGGACCCCGGGCCAATCCCTTCTGGTGATGGAACAACGCCCCCAGGCCGATGACGCCAGCAGTCGCATCCGTTCCACCACGGCCCAGCTGCGCCAGGACACCCAGCAACTGACGCTCAAGGGCGTGGTGCAGCTCGAACAATGGACCGGTAAGGTCAACAAACAAGCCGATCCCACCACGGTAATCCGCACTGGTTTGGCCGATTGGAATCTCGGCGATGGTGATCTCAAGGCCCGCGGACCCGTCCTCGGTCAGCGGCGGGATGACCAGAACACCCTGCAGCAATTGCAGGCCAGTCGGCTCACGGGCAACACCCAGAAGGGATTCATCGATCTGATCGAACCGGTGCAGGTGCGGATCCCCAAACGCCAAGGCGTGCTTGAGGCCCTCACCACCCGTTGGAACTTTCAGAAGGAGACCCTCACCAGCAGCGAACCGTTTCAGGCCCGCATGGAGCAATCGAGCCTGAGCGGCCAGAACTTCCGCGTCAACCTCAAGGACACCACCGTGCTGGTGACCGGTGGCTGTCGCCTGAAGCAGCCCGGTGATCAGCTCGATGCGGAGCGATGCCTCTGGAATTGGAGCGATGACGCGGTGCTCGCCGAAGGCCAGGTGGTGTTGCGGCGCCAGGCCAATGACCAGATCACCCGCAGCCAGAGGCTTGAGGGCAAGGTGGGCAAGAAAGGTCTGGTGGTGTTCTCCGCCCCGGGCGACAAGGTGCGCTCCCAGCTCAGCCTGGAGGAGAGTCGTCCAGGCCCTGAGCAGAAGCGGAAGCCGGCTCCAGTGTCGTTCTGAGCCGTACGCACCAACCGCTGAACCAACGCTCATCAGCGCGGCTGAAGCAGCGTTCCGACCAGCCGCCGAGCACCACCCAGCCCCGCTGGCCGAGGGGATGCACCATCACGGCCGGCAAGTGGGGCACCACCGCATCAAATTCGTCGCGGCCGGGATACAGCGCCGTTTTCACCAGCGACACCAGCTGTTGTTGCTCCCGGGCGCGGCTGCAGATCGCGCCGGGGTGAAACGGGCGATCGCTGATCAGCCCCCGCCTCAGGAGTACCTCCCCGTCCCAGCTCACCAGGATCGTGGCGGCGGAGGTGGCGGTGAGCAGCATCTGGCTGCCCCAGGCCAGTTCGAGCCGTTCCGCCCCGGTGAGATCCGGCTTGAGCACAAAGCCCTGCTCCGCATTCAGTGCCACCGCCTCCGCCGCCCGGGGCACGGCGCGGGTCCAGAGCACCGCCACCAGCATCAGCCCCACCCCGGCCAGGCCGGCGATCACCTCCGCCCGCTGCAGGCTTGGCTCGATCGTTGCGGCCGTGACGCCGTTGACTACGGCCAGAACGAGCACCAGCACGCCGGCAGTCAGGGTGATGCGGGCGGCGGTTGGCATGAAGGGACGCGAAAAGGCTGTCAGATCGCTGCACTCTTGCTCAAATGGGGGCGCACGCACCAGCAGGGATGACTGAGGCCGAAGCCTTTGCCGCCGTGGCTCTCGGAGCCGTGGCCTGTGATGGCGTCCTTGGCAAGGACGAAGCGCACGCCTTGCGGCGCCAACTCGAATATCGCTCGCCCTACAAAGACCGGAGCGAAGAGGAGATGGCGGCGCTGTTTGACACGCTGCTGACCGTGTTGCGGGAGCAGGGGATCGATCAGCTGATCACCCAGGCCCTGCCCCAGCTCAAGCCCCATCAGCAGGAAACCGCCCTGGCGGTGGCGGCCCAGCTGGTGCATGCCGATCGCAAGGTGGGAGCGTCAGAAGCTGATTTTCTCAGCAAACTCGGCGCCAAATTGGTGTTGCCGGAAGGTCGCGCCGAGGCTGTGATCGGAGCGATCATGGCCCTCAACCGCGACAGCCTGGCCGACTGACGGCAGACTGCCCGCATCAGGCCTTTTCCACCGATGCCGAGGATCTCGAAGCTGCTGGCCGGACTCGCCGCCGCCTGCCTGTCGTTGCTGTTGTTGGTGCCTGCGGCCCTGGCGGTGGCGCCTCAGGATTTTCCTGTGGTGGCTCCGGAAGTCCCGGTGCTGGATGCTGCGGATGTGCTCAGCCGCGCCAGCCGCAGTGAACTCAGCGCCAGGCTGGATCAGCTTGATGAACAGCGCCTCGATGCTCGCTTGGTGACCGTGCGTCGGCTCGACTACGGCCTCAGCCTTCCCGCCTTCGGAGAGGATCTGATTGCGCAATGGTCGAGCCAGGGCTCCAGTGATCCGATCCTGCTGTTTCTGATCGAGGCCCAGAACAAGCAGGCCGCTGTGGTGGCCGATCCCTCCCTCAGCCAGCGCTTGCCCGCCGAGTTGTTGCGCAGCACCGGGCGCACCACCATGAGCCAGCCTCTGCGGGATGGTGATCGCTACCGGCAGGCCAGCCTGGATGGCATCGAGCGTCTCGCCGTGGTGCTCGATGGCGGTGAAGACCCCGGTCCGCCGGTGGAGGTGGAGCGCACCACCCTGCCCACCAACATTCCCTCCAAAGAGGAAACCCAGAGCAGCAATGCCTTCACCTGGGTGGTGGTGCTGCTGGTGGTGGGCACCATCGTGCCGATGGCCACCTGGTGGGTCTTCTCCCGCTGACCTCGCCTGAGAATACGATCATGCGCAACTGGATCAGCACCTTCGGTCGGGCGAACGACCGCGATGTGAACAGCGATCTGGATCGGGGCTACGAAGCCGCCCTGCTGATCCAGAGCCTGGAGCTGGAGTACTACGGCGATCGTCCGATCCGCACCGACCTTGAGCTATCGGTGCCTCGCTCGGTGCAGGCCACCGTGTTGCGCAAGTTCCGGGCGGCCCTGAGTGTGTGTCGCACCAGCCTCGACAAACTCGAGGGGCAACGCGCTCAGCTCGACATGCAGGAGCTGCGTCAGCTGCAGCTGATTGAAAGTGTGGTGAGTCGCTATTCACCGCGACGCACAGCGGCCGCCCCCACCATGAGCCGGGCGCCTGATCCGCTGCCCCGCTCTCTGCTCGGTGTGGTCGACACCGTGCGGCGTCAGTTGGATCCCACCGCCGAAGCGACCCTGGTGGCCGGATTCCGGCGACGCCGTGATTCCACCTTGATCTCACTCAAGGTGTTGCTGCTGTTGATCCTGGTGCCCCTGCTGGTGCAACAGGTGAGCCGCACCTATGTGATCAGCCCCCTGGTGGATCGCTACGCCCCCGATCTTCCGTTCCTCAGCTATCCGAAACCGCAGTTGGAGGAGCAGGCGGTGGAGAAACTGCGGGTGTATAAGGCGGAGATTGAATTCGATGCGCTTCTGCGCGGCAAGGGCATTCCCAGTGAGGAAGACCTGCAACAGGCCCTCAGCACCAAGGCTGAGGAACTGAAGGAGGAGGCGGATTCCGAGAGCACCCACGCCGTCAAGAATGTGTTCTCAGACATTGCCGCCCTGTTTGCCTTCGTGGGCGTGTGTCTGGTGAGTCGGGAGGAACTGCGGGTGCTGCGTGGCTTCTTTGATGAAGCGGTGTATGGCCTCAGTGATTCCGCTAAGGCCTTCGCGATCATCCTCTTCACCGACATCTTCGTGGGCTTCCACAGCCCGGAGGGTTGGACGGTGCTGCTTGATGGCATCGCCAATCACTTCGGGTTTCCGGCACGGGATAACTTCATCCTGTTGTTCATCGCCACCTTCCCTGTGATCCTGGCGACGATCTTCAAGTATTGGATCTTCCGCTATCTCAACCGCGTCAGCCCCTCCTCCGTGGCAACGCTGCGCGGCATGAATGGGGGTGGTTGATCGGCTTGAGGCCTGCGGCGTGCGGGATCTCATCCTCGTGAGTGGTCCCAGCCGGAGCGGCAAGAGCCGTTGGGCGGAACACCTGCTCGGCCACCATGCCGCCGTGACCTACGTGGCCACCTCCGATCCCAGGCCCGAGGATCCCGCCTGGCAGGAGCGCTTGCGCCTGCATCGTCTGCGTCGACCCGAGGCCTGGCAGCTGCTCGAATGCGGCCCTGCTTTGGCGTCAGGCCTGGAGACAATTGCAGCGGATCGGGCCCTGTTGATTGATTCTCTCGGTGGGTTTGTGGCCTGGCACCTGGAGGAGGCCGAGGCCCAATGGCACGCCAGCGTGTCGGATCTGCTCAGTGCTCTGAAGATCCGAAAGCAACCGGTGGTGCTGGTGATTGAAGAGACGGGTTGGGGCCTGGTGCCCCCCACCGCGATCGGCGGCCTGTTCCGCGATCGGCTCGGCGCTCTGGCCCAACGTCTCGAGGCGTTATCCAGCCGCAGCTGGTTGGTGGTGCAGGGCCGCGCCATCGATCTGCACGAGGTGGGGCAGCGGGTGCCATGACGACAACCAAGTTGACGGCTGCCCCCCTGCGCATCGCCCTGTATGAGCCGCAGATCCCGCCCAACACCGGCAACATCGCCCGCACATCAGCGGCCTTCCAGCTACCCCTGGCCCTGATCGAGCCGTTGGGCTTCAGCCTTGAGGATCGCTATCTCAAACGGGCCGGTCTCGACTATTGGCCCCATGTGCAGCTCAGCAGCCACAGCGATGTCGACGCTTTTCTCGAAGCCCTGCCCACGCCGTTCCGCCTGATCGGCTGCAGTCGCCATGGCGGCACGGCCCTGCCTCAGATGCGGTTTGAACCGGGGGATGTGCTGCTGTTTGGTCGGGAGGATCTCGGCCTGCCGGAGAGCGTGCGTCGCCGCTGCGACCAGCTCTGCACGATTCCGATGCCCGGTGGTGCAGCGGTGCGCAGCCTCAATCTGTCGGTGGCAGCTGCGCTTGTGAGCTTCCAGGCTGGTCTGCAACTCGGCTTGTGGTGATTGACAGGCTGAACCACGCCCCCTTGCACCGGGGTGTTCGGCCCGTTACTTTCGGCGCGTCTCCGGGTCGTGGCGGCTTCTCCGGAGTTGTTGTTTCCTCCTTTTGGTATGAAGCCCCTGCTGGTTCTCACCACCACGTCAGCGCTTCCCGTTCTTGGCTTGATTGCCCTTGGGCACCAGCCTGGTATCGCCGATGGGGCAAGACCAGTCAGCCAGCAACAACTCCTGGCCTCGCTGCCCACCCTGCAGACCAAGTTCTGGATCCAGACCAGTCGTGACACCAGCCTGGAAGCGCTGGCCTCTGAACTGGATCTGCCGCTCATCGCTCTGGCTGAACTCAACGAGCAAGCGCCCTCGGCAACACTGAGCAAAGGGCAGTGGCTGATCCTGCCCACCAAGGTGGAACGCCGTCTTAGCCGCAGCCTCTCCCTCGATACCTCCAGCATCCGCAGAACGGCGCCCGTGTTGGCTCCTCCGGCACCAGTCGCGGAAGTGAAGGTGCAGCGTGGCGATTCCATTGCCACGATTGCCAAGGCCCATGGTCTGAGCCTCACCCAGTTCCGCAAGCTCAACCCAGGCATGGACCTGGCCCGCCTGGTGGTGGGGTCCTCCGTGCGTGTGGCCGAAGCCGCACCGCGGCAGTTGTTGGCGATTCGCCCCAGTGTCTCTGGTGGTGCCAGCTGGCCTGACCTGCCCAACCTGCCAGGCGCCTCTCGCCCCCAGGCTGAGCGTCAGGCCTTCATCTGGCCGGCGAAGGGCGTGTTCACCTCCGGCTATGGCTGGCGCTGGGGGCGCATGCATAAAGGAATCGACATTGCCAACAACGTCGGCACGCCGATCGTGGCCGCCAAGGATGGCCTCGTGGTGTTCTCCGGCTGGAGCAGTGGCTACGGCTATCTGGTTGAGCTGGCCCACGGTGATGGCACGGCCACGCGCTATGCCCACAACAGCCGACTGGTCGTGCGCAAGGGCCAGATGGTGCCCCAGGGCACCACGATCTCGTTGATGGGGAGCACGGGCCGCAGCACTGGGCCGCACCTCCATTTCGAAATCCGGAAGCCCGGCGGTGCCGCCACCGACCCCATGCCGTTCCTGCCCAGCCGCCGCGCCTGAAGGCCGTTCTGGCGATCGTTTAAACTCCTTTCACACGGCTCGGTAGCTCAGCTGGTTAGAGCGTGGGATTCATAACCCCAAGGTCGGGAGTTCAAGTCTCCCCCGAGCCATTTGTTTGCATGGTGAATCAGGTGCCTCTTGCCCTGCAACACCATGACAGCATTCAAGATGACGTTTTCGCATACCTGCGTCAGTGAAGCCTTGAAGCGCTTGCTTCTCGTTGCCGGCCTGACGCTGTTCCCCGATGTCGTCAGTGCCCAGCCTGCCGCGATTCAGTGCCCTGGCGACACCACACCTGAAATGCGCTACTGCGCTGAACAGGCCTGGAGACGATCTGATGCCCAGTTGCGCGAGAAGGTGTCCCCTGAGCTGATGCAGCAGTGGCAAGACGCCACAAAGGCCTTATGCGCTGCCGCCTATGCCTCCTACCTGGAAGGAACGATCTATCCGCAGCTGGTGGTGGGCTGTGATGACAACCTCAATCGGGCACTCCTGAAGGAGTTCAGAGGCTTGGGCAATTGAGCCGCAATGTTCAAAACGCGCTCTTTAGTGAACCGCAAGGAGTCTTGCTACTCCCTCACCCCCAAGATTGACCATTGCCAAGACATTGAACCACTGTTGATTGTGGTGGTCGGCACCCAGTTCCGCTTTTGAATCCATTCATCCGAAGTGGCAACTGGAGGGAATCGTTCTCAGCGCACGGCGACCACCGGAGTCAGTTGCTTCCGAATAGGCACGAAACTCTCCAGTGATGATGCCGCCTGAACCGACACCCCATTCCCTCCCTCGCCAAGATGAATGGAGTTGTTGTGGTGACCTCCATGCCCCTGAATGCCGAGGCCAAAAAGACCCTGCTGCGCAAGATCCCCCATGGCCTCTTCATCTGCGGCGTGGCCGAAGGCGAGGAGATCAACGGCTTCACCGCCAGCTGGGTGACCCAGGGCTCCTTTGAACCACCTCTTGTGGTGATGGCCGTTCGAGCCGACAGCACGAGCAACGGCATGATCCAGCGCACCGGCCGTTTTTCGCTCAACGTGCTGGCGGTGGATCAAAAGGAGCTGGCGGCCGTGTTCTTCAAGCCACAACAGGGGGTGGGTGGTCGCTTTGAAGCCGCGCCCTACAGCCTCGGTGACCTGGGCTTGCCAATCCTCAAGGAGGCCCTCGGCGCCGTCGAGTGTGCGTTGGTGGGCCAGGTCGCCCATGGCGATCACACCGTGTTTGTGGGGGAGGTGAAAACGGCCACACTCCACCGCGATGGTGAAGCGCTGGAGCTCAGCAGCACCGGCTGGTCCTACGGCGGCTGATTCGCCAGACCACCAACTTTCGCGTAGCTTGTAGTACAGGCGCACCATCTCGATGTCGGTTGACCACTTGTCTCCACCGCCGTCGTTGCCGGCGGAATCACCCCCGGACTTCCTGAAGCTGCAGCCGGGGATGACCGTGGTCGTGCGCCATGACCCGCTTCCTGGTGAGGCATTGGATCAGGACTGGTGGATGGGTCAGGTGGTGCATTGCAGTGGCGGCGCCCGGGATCCCAAGGCCTGGACGTTGTTTCAGATCGCCGATGTGGATAGTGGCGTGATCCGCTGGGTCAACGCCGATCTGATCCTTCAGGTGCTGATGGAAAACACCAATGGATGACGAACAGCAATGGGTCCGACGAAGCCTGGATTGACGGGGCGGCATGGTGCACTGCCTGATCCTGGCGCTGCTGCTGATCGCGATTGCTGAGCCAGCGGAGCGGATCGATCAGCAGCCTTGAACAGAGCTCCTTTCCCCCTCACATTCGATCGTTTCCACAGCTTTTCCACAGGTGCAATCACGGCAATCGAATGGCCAAGCGGGGATGTGGCGGGCAGCTCGGGAAAACCCTCTCTCCCCTTGACGGCGGGCTCCAGGCCGCCTCCGAATGGTGTCCCAGCACACATCGGCATCCCCAAAACCCAGTAATGGCCGGCAATCTGCTCGGCCGCAGCCGCTGCGTCGCTTCCCGTGTAGCTGTTTTGACAGTCCACCGGTTGCCGTGGCGTGATGGATGGGTTGACGGCGAGAGAGCGAGTTGAAGGAGACACCTGATGCGATCCCGGTTCACGTGAGTGTGGAAAACCAGTTGCCGGAGGATCTCTATCGCGCCATGGGGATGTTCATCGCTGACCACCCCCAGTGGGACCAGTACCGCCTGGTGCAGGCCGCGATCGCCGGATTCCTGTTTCAGCAGGGCTGCAAGGAGCGTTCAGTGGTGCGTCACTACCTGGGTGGTCTGTTCCGCCGCCAGAGCGCAGACCTCAGCAGCGAACAACCCTGGCGTTAGAGTGGTAACTCCGGGGTATAGCGCAGTTTGGTAGCGCGCCTGCTTTGGGAGCAGGATGCCGGGGGTTCAAATCCCTCTACCCCGACTCACTTCTCAGGGTTCAGCCGATCCGCAGGCGCTACCCCTGCCCGCAGAGGTGGGCAGGGGTGATTGAGGCCATAGGCATGGACATGGCCGCCGATCAACGATGTGGTTTAGGAGATCGACTCAACGTTGAAACCGACGATGTGATCGTCGTAATCGAGATCACCGCCACCGAGTTGGTCTTCCAGGCCAAAGAGGTTGGTGCCGAGGGAGCGGAAGTGGGAGAGGCCATCGGTGTTGGCATCAGCGAAGGCAAAGAAGGTGTTGCCTTCCACCTGGGCAAAGGGTGCGATGTAGGAGGAGTCCTGAAGGCTGAACGCGGTGGACGAGGATTCACCATCAGCGATGGAGAGATCGCCAAGAGCGCTGATGCGATTGGCCTCCAGCAGAGCGGCGGCGGCATAGCCGGCATCCCCGGGCGTGAGCAGGGAGCCATCGGCGGCACGCACACTGCCGGAAGTGTCGAGCACGCGATAGAAGCCGGTGACGGCGTCGTATGCGGCTTCCCGGGCCTGAACAATCGTGCCGGTGATGGTTTCGTCGTTGGTGAAGGCGGTGAAATCGAGCAGGGGTACCGAGTGTTGCTCCTGGGCGATCAGAGCGCTGAGGTTCTGATCGCTGTTGAGCAGGGTCAGATCCAAGCCGATGCCGCTGGCGCTGGAGAAGGAGGCCGCACCAGTGGTGGCATCGACGCTGCCATCAAGGAAGGAGACGCGTGAATCATCGAGGCTGGTGAGATCGGCGAGAGTGCCGTTGGTCACCGCGAACAAGCGGATGCTCTGCCCGTTGCGCAGCAAGAACTCGCTGTTGAACGTCATTGCCTCGGCGAGGGTGACGTCGTTGTTTTCCAGGGCGGAGAAGAGGAGGTGAGCGCGCTCCTGGAGGGCGGTGATGTCGCTGACGGTGGAGGCCTCCTCGCCCGCGTTGAGGATCACGTAACCGATTTCCGTCACGGCATTGGCGCGACTGGTGAGGGACGCCTGCAGGGCGAGGGCAGCGGGCGCAGCATTGGTGGCATCAGCCACCTGAAGAAAGCCGTTGTCGAGCGCGGTGAGCACGGGATCGAGGGTGACGGTGCCCAGTGCAGAGGGATCATCGATCACTCCATTTTTGACACCATCCTTGTCGCCGAATCCGCCATCAACCAGAGTCAGTGAGAGGAAATCAGCGATGCCATCACCATCGGTGTCGTAGAAGCGCGCACCGGCATTGACGAGGGGGTCGTAGGAAAGGGGTGTGAGAGCACCCTGGTCATTAATGGCGTAGTAAATCGGTGCGATGGAGGAATCACGCTCTCCATCGTCTGATGTGAGCGTGAGGTCATCCTCAAGGACAGCAAGGGGGATATTGGCGGTTGCGGTTGAAGTATCATCGTCAAGCTCAACCTCGAAGTCGATAGCTTTATTGCTGAGGGCGATTTCAAGGTCACGTAAGTTGCTCAAGCTACTGCCATTGGCAACTTCTGATGTTGTTACAATTTGAGCAGCTGGAGTTTGAGTGCCGCCGTTTGATGCGACAGAGACTTGGGTGGAGTCGTCGGCTACTGTACTGGGGGCGGATCCGGAGTCTGTGGTGCCTTCAGAGACGACGGCGGAATCATCGACGGCATTGACGGTAATGGTCACCGTTTGAGGTGTGGTGCCGCCCAGATCGTCGGTGATGGTGACGGTGAATTGATCGGTGCCATTGAAATTGGCATTCGGCACATAGGACCAGGCACCGGAGGCCTCATCAATCGTTGCGGTGCCATTGGCCGGGCCGTTGCCATCGGCAATGGAGAAAACAGTGCCATCGGTGAGTCCGTCGACATCCGTGGCCTTGAGTGTGCCTGTGATTGCGGTGGTGGTGTCCTCATCGCCTGAACCGGTGATATCGCCGGAAACGACGGCCGAATCATCGACGGCATTGACGGTGATGGTCACCGTATCGGTGTCGCTTAGAGGCGCGTCACCAGAATCGGTGCTGACAACGGTGAGGGTATCGCTACCGTTGTAATTGGTTATTGGTGTGTATGAGAGTGTTGCCAGAGCTGCATTGATCTGCGTTTGGTTGCCACTGAGAGTGAGATCGGCGGAGTTGTTACTGCCGCTGCTGATCGTGGCACCATCGTTGATGTCAACGGTGAGCGTTCCGTTAGTGACGCTGAGCTGGGTGGTAGCGAGGTTGCCATCCGCATCACTTACGCTGATGCCAGTGATGGAGAGAGCGGTATCTTCAGTGGCGCTCTGAGCCCCGGGAACAGTGTTCACCGGTACAGAATTTGCGTTGGCTAGATTTTGTTTCGACTGGATGATAATATTGCTGATTAGATTAATATTGTCAGGTGAGTTTTTATCATAGATATTGATGTCGGCAAATGCGATCACATTGCCGCTGCCAATGGACTCACTAGCCATCACGATATTAGCTTCTGAGTTGCTAGTAACTAGAATCGCTTCAGCGGATTCATTGTCGATATCAAGGACACCAAAAGTTCCAGTTTTTACACTTTGCAATCCCGATGTAATATCAAAGTTACCAATTTCTATTAGTGATTCATCAGTTTCTTTTGTTGCAAATAAATTATCATCTTTCACGCTTATTGGTGATTCCCTTATCGAAATTGAAGATCCAAGATCTTCAAGTATTTGAGAAAAATTTTTGTTGATATCGGCCCAACTGCTACTAGACATCTCCCCATTGATAAGCAGTGTTCCTCCGGACTGAACAAATTCTTTTAGATTGCTGGTTTGTTCAGCACTTGGCAGTGATTCTGGAAGCGAAATATAGACAAAATCTGCGAGTATTTTTTCATCTAAGAATGAAAAATCGTTATTGTTTTCATAGTTAAGATTATCAATGGAGTCGAGAACGCCAGTTGGCAAGGACGTAAACATACTTGCATGGCCAACACCTGCAATAGGCTCACTATTTGATAATGGCTCACTGTCTTCAGAAGGTCCTTCCTCAAAAGTCGCGTAAGACACAATCCCTAGTTGGTACTTCCATGTGTTCGTGTCGCCGAAATGCCGTGGCCAAATGATTGTTTTGTTGGTCCGTTTCGAATCGAGAGTCCAGTGTTTTTGGCCGTCAGTGTCGAGGCCCAATGTGCCCCCTGATGAGTAAACAGACGCACCTACAACTTCCTCCCAAAGGCCCACGACAGACTTGTCGACTCCGTAATCGCAAGCCCAGAACGCAAGTTGATCCACCTGCCATTCGATC
Organism: Synechococcus sp. RS9909; assembly: GCF_014279595.1. Lineage (NCBI taxonomy): Bacteria > Bacillati > Cyanobacteriota > Cyanophyceae > Synechococcales > Synechococcaceae > Synechococcus > Synechococcus sp. RS9909. The sequence continues at coordinate 1,340,766 of NZ_CP047943.1, read as the reverse complement.
AGTTGCTTGCTTGCCACCAGCAGGGCATTTCGATCAACGCACGTTGCGCCCACCTGCAGCACTCCCGGCCGCCCATGGCTCACCCAGTGCAGCGTCTGCACCGGCTGGCCCTGCCGCCGCCGTTCTGCCAACGCGGCGGTCACGATCTGCAGCGGATCCTGAGTGCCGTCCAGCCAGAGCACAGGCACCAGCGCTTCCGCCAGGAGCTCGCGGATCTTGGCGCAGCTGCCATCGGCCACCAGCAGCACACCAGTTGGAGTTCCAGCCTTCTGGGCGACGCACAACGTTGACAGGGCTGCTGTGTTGGTCATCGATGTCGGTAAGCAGTAAACGCACTCTTAGTGAATGCATGCCCGCACCGGCAAGCACTGATGGGCCTGCCTGGAATGAATCGGTCGTTTCAGGGAATGAATGTGTCATCAGCATGGGGCGAGGGCGACGACTGCTGGCGCCATGGCACCTGGATCCATGGCATGCTCACGTTGTTGCACGCTGAATCATGTTGACGATGAGGTGGCGCCAATGGAACGGCTGGATTCGAACCCATCGTCTGTTGTTATTCAACGCCCTCTTCTGGCTCGTCATCGGTCTTGATGCCTTTGCCACCACCTGGGGTTGGGCGAATGTGCCGATCCAGCCCGAATCCGGCGTTGCATTGATGTTGTTTTGGGCGATTCCTGGGTTCCTGTTCTGCGCTTGGATGCAACGACGGTTCCTGTGCAATCCAGGCTGGAGCGTCCTGCGGAGCAGGCGACGAACCGTGGTCTTGCTCGTCAGCATGGTTCTGTTCGTCAGCCTCCTGATTGGCGTTGCGCATGGCTTGATGCGTCTGCTGCCGATCAGCGCTGATCGATATGCCTCTACGGATTTGCAATTCGCCGCGAAAACCTGGATTACGTATGGCGGGTTACTTCTACGTCTTCTGGTTTGGGCTGGATTTTTCCTTCTGTTTCTGAATGCACGTGACCTGCAGCACAGCGAAGTCAGGCGAGGCCAGCAGGAAAAGGCGTTGGTTCAAGCCCAGTTGCGCTTTCTCACCTCAGCATTTCAGCCCCATTTTTTGTTGAATAGTCTCACCGCCATCGCCTCATGTCGCCATGATCCCGATGCGGTGCAGGATGGATCAAACGCCCTGGCAGATTATCTTCGCTACACGATCGCAAAGCCTGAGTTGCTGGAGCCTTTGCAGTTGCAACTGGATGCTCTCGAGGGCTACATCGGTGTTCAGGAGCTTCGCTTTGCTGAACGGTTTCGCTCAGAATTCCTTGTTGACAAGGACGTGCTGCAGCACCGGGTGCCTCGGTTTCTGCTGCAACCCCTGGTGGAAAATGCGTTCAAGCATGGCTCTCCTGGTTTCGATGGCTTGCTACGGATTCAGGTGCGCTGTCGCTGTGAGGGCCAGCGCCTGATCTTGTCTGTGGCGAATACAGGTTGCTGGCAGGGATCCCATGGGGGAGGCTACGGCTTGGAGGCGATCCGACAGCAACTGGATTTGTTCTATGGGTCGGCTGCCACATTGCGCGTCAGCAACAACGATGATCTCACCTATGTGACGGTGGAGTTACCCGTCAGGCAGGGACAGCTCAGCCATGCTTGAGGCCTTGTTGGTGGAGGATGAGCCCGCTGCCATGAGGCATCTCATGGCCTTATTGCAGCAGCATCCCCAGGTGAGAGTGCAGGCCCAGGCACATTGCCTGGAGCAGGCTATTGCTGCGGTGCAGGCGTCGCCACCAGATCTTGTGTTTCTGGATCTTCGCCTCGGAAGCGTCCACGGATCAGCGCTTCTATCCATGCTTCCCGAAACCTGCCAGGTGGTGATCACCACGGCCTACCGCGATTTCGCCATCCAGGCCTTTGATGCCGGTGTGCGCGATTACCTGCTCAAGCCGATTCGTCCAGAGCGGCTCAGCCTCTGCTTGGAGCGATTGCTTGCGGCGAGGAGCGACGCCGATGCTAACGATCCCGGCTTCAGTGACACCGAAGGCTTCTGGCTTGATCGCTCAGGCTGGCGCGATCAGATCCGCTTGGATGCGGTGCTGTGGGTGGTAGCCATGGGCAAAAGCTCACATCTCCAGCTGCTGGATCGTGATCCGTTGGTGTTGAACCGCCTGCTTGGCGAGTGGGATGGCGTGTTGCCGGAGGATCAATTTCCACGTCTTGATCGTTCCACGATCATCAGCCTGGCGGCGCTGCGCACCGTGAAGCGCGTGTCCCGTTCGCTCACGCTGCTCTTGTTTCATGGCTTTGAGCAGCCACTGGCGATCGGGCCCACTGCAGCCCGGCGCCTCAAGGAGCTGCTGGCGAACCAATGAGCCCATGCCACGTTGCAGCCGTCCCTACCCCGATCCACTTCTCAGGGATTGTCCTCACAGTGGTTGTCCCAGCCTGAGACCCAGTCTTCGAGGCGCAAGCCCTGGATGCGGGCCTCATTGAGCCTGTTGGTGCTCAAGGCAGGTCGCAAAATCGGCATCGAAACCCGCCAGGGTCTGCAGCAGCGCCTGGCCCCGCTGGGTGGGTCAGGGATGAATCAGTAGATCGCCATCGGCGGTGCGGCTGATCTGCACGCGATCCGTGTTGAGCCTGTACTCGGCTGGAATGCGCACCGCTTGGCTGTTGCAGATCATGAAGACCCGACTGGGAACCCCCGCCATCACCCCGCCTCCAGGTGTGTACGCATAAGAGTAGACGGCGTGATCTTGCTTGGGCTGGCCGCAGCCTCTACCCCGATCCATTCACCAGCCAGCGGCCACAGATCGCCAGAGTGAGCATCAGGGTGGAGGCACCGGTCCAGGCGCTCAGGCGGCTGCTGAACATGCGGCGCAGGATCACCAGGCTCCAGATCGCGCCGAGGGCGACCACACCGCTCTGGCAGAAGCCGATCACCGCGGGCTGAGCCTGCCAGTGGGGCAAGGGCAGGGCCGCAACGCCAGGCCAGGGCGACAGGCTCACGGGCAGCAACAGTCCCGCTTCCGTCATCCCCAGCGGCAGATGGTGCGCCAGCAGCAGGGCCCAGACCAACGGCAGCAAGCCGTACAGGCAGCGTTCAAGCCGGATCCCACTCACGAACGGCCGGGCGAGGCAAAACAACAGGGCGGGCAGGGCCAACGTCGCCGATGCCACAGCAAGACGCGGTAGCAAGGGTCCTTCGCTGAGGCTGGCTGGAGCGAGACCACTCCACGGCCACAGGCGCTGCCAATGGCCCAGGGCGACGCTTCCCAGCAGGATCAGCAGCAGGGCCGGTTCTCCCGCTGGAGTCACCATTTCCCGTTGCAGATCCGCCGCCGGCGGCCGGATTGCCAGACGCACCGAGCGATGCGGACAGGCCTGGGCGCAGCTGAGGCAAAGCACGCAGTTGCGGTTGTCGCGCAGGTGGGCGGGATGGGTGCCGAGCGGGCAACCCTCCGTGGCCAGACCCTCCCCTTCCGCCGGACCGCCTTTGAAGCAGGCGTAACTGCTGCAATTGCCGCTGCAGATGCCGGCCTGGGCGCGCAGCTCCAGGATTGAAAGCTTGGCGAACAGGCCGTTCATGCCACCGATCGGGCAGAGGTAGCGGCACCAGAACCGCTTTTCTAAGCGCAGGGAGCCGATCACGGCACCAGCGGTGATCAACAGCAGCAGGCAACTGCTCAACCAGGCCGTGTTGGGAAGGTCCCACACCGCTTCCCAGATCAGAATCAACGCGAAACCAGCGCTGAGCCAACGCGAGGCCCAGCGGTCGTGATCACCTCGGGGCCAGGCCAGCGGCTCCCAGCCCAGCCTTTGCGCCAGGCGCTGCGTGATCGTCCCCCACACCATGAACGGGCAGAAGGAACACCAGAGCCGACCCACCAGCGGAAAGCCGATCAGGATCAAGGGCCACCACCAGGCCCAGAACAGATTCAGGGCGCCGTTGTGGGCCCGATCCTGGGGGCCCAGCCAGAGCCAGAGATTCACCAGCACAAACACCCAGCTCACCAGGCCGAAGAGCAGGCCGTTCCAGAGCCGGGGAGATCGCATCCAATCGCGCAGTGGCGGTTTCCAGCGCCAGAGATCGAAGCGGGCGTTCTCCTGCCGCGGTGACGTCCAGAACACCTCCTCCGGCAACTGTTTCGGTGGCCGCCCCGCTCGGTTCTGGTGGGCTTGATGGGACTCCTGATGGCGCACCTGCTGGATCGCTCGATCGATCAGCGCATCCAGTTCACGCAGGTTGTTGGGGAACTCATGGGTCTGCAGCTGCTTCACCACCGCCATCGGCACCTCCGGCGCCGGCTCCCAGCCGAGACTGCGGCTGCGCTGGCGCACGCCATAGCGCAACCATTCGCCCAGATCCTGACGCCGCACCCGCAGGGGCGGCACCCGAATCACGCTGCAGCAAGCATCAAAAGGCGTCTGGCTGGTTTCGGCCGTGAAGAAGAGGCGTCCCTGAAACCGATGCGGCGGATTGGTGGAGCCCACCGGACGCCAGGCACCGGTGCGGGCCAGATCGAGCAAGGCCTGCCGGGCCGGCTCCGGCACCTGATCCAGGTTGTCGATCAGCAGAGAGCCATCAGCCACCAGCTGCAACAGGGGCGGCTCTTCCGCGTGGGACGTGGACCCGAAGAGGTCCGCCCCATCCGAACGCATCCGCGCGCCATCGATCCGCAGCATCAGGCGATGGCGATCCGCAGATCCGAAATGAATCAGCGCCGCCAGGTTGTCTTTCTCCAGGCCCGGTTCGCCGAAGAGCAACACAGCCTGGCGCTCCTGGTTGGCGGCAGCGCTGCGGATCGCCTCCCGCAACTCTTTGGCCTGGCGACTGGTGCCCACCACGCCCCGTCGCGGCCGCGCCACCAGGTAGGGAGCCAGCCGCTGCAGGGTGGTGGTTGCAAGCTGATCAGGCGGCATCACCGCGGCCTGCTCAGATCAACCGCGAGCCGCTGGCCTTGTGCCGTTGATTCGGATCCAACACGGCAGCGATCGTGCGGATCAACCAGCGGCCATCCTTGGTCACGCGCACGGTGATGCTTCCATCGGCACCCTGGCTCAGACATACCAAGCCATCGCACGCCAACCGCTTGAAATCAGCCAGTTCCTGCTCAAAACCGGTTGGCGGCAGCTGCACTTCAAACTGACACATCACCTCGCGGATCAGCTCTCGGCGCTGCAACACCTGCGGATCGGTCACCACCAGACCCCGTTCCACGGGCAACTGCCCCTGGGCCAGAGCGGCGCCATAGGCCTTGAGATCCCGTTCGTTCTGGCTGAACAGATGGCGGAACTGGCTGATCGCGCTCGGCCCGATCCCGAGCAGATCCAGCTCACCGCCAGTGGTGTAGCCCTGAAAGTTGCGATGCAGCCGGCCCTCCCGGGCGGCCTCCGCCAGACCATCGTCATGCAGCGCGTAATGGTCCATGCCGATCGCGTCGTAGCCGTTGGCGCAGAGAAGCTGATTGGCGTGCTCGAGCATGCTCAGCCGTTGCCGCTGGCTGGGGAGATCTTCCGCCTGAATCTTCCGCTGCATCGGCAACTGCTCGGGCAGGTAGGCAAAGGAAAAGAGCGAGATCCGATCCGGACGCAGCTCCTGCACCAGCTCCAGCGTGCGATGGAAGCGCTCCGGGGTCTGGAGGGGCAGACCACAGATCAGATCCACATTCACACTCTCGAACCCCGCTTCCCGTAGCCAGAGCATCGCGCAGCGCAACTGGGTTTCCGGCACCACCCGGTTCACGGCGTTCTGCACATCCGGATCCGCATCCTGGATGCCGAAACTGATGCGGTTGAAGCCCAGCTCCCGCAGCTGGCAGGCCGCATCGCGGCTGAGACCTTCCGGGTTGACCTCAATCGAGGCCTCCAGGTCGTCGTCGAAATCGAAATGGCGACGAATCAACTCCCAGAGCTGGGCCGTTTCCTCGCGATTGAGATAGTTCGGGGTGCCGCCGCCCCAATGCATCTGCGACAGTCGCCGCCGTTGGGGCATGGCCTCGGTGATCAGCTCCAGTTCCTGTGCCAACGAGGCGAGATAGGGCTCCACCACCTTGGAACCGAGCTGGGTGGTGATCCGGTTGCAGCCGCAGTACCAGCAGGCATGGCGACAGAAGGGCACATGGACATACAGCGACAGGGGCGCGTCTGTGACGTCCGCCAGCTGTTGCCGCAACTGGAGGTCGCCAACATCGGCGCAAAACGCAGCGGCGGTGGGGTAGCTGGTGTAGCGGGGCACCGGCCGATCGTGTTTGAGCAGCAAGGCGAGGGCACGGCTGGTCTGGGGCGTTGCTGTCATGGCGATGGCTGGGTGTTGGCGGTGGAGGTGCTTTGGGGTGATCAGTCGAGCTGGGCCAGTTCCGCCAGCAGGCGCTGGGTGGCGTGGAAGGCCTGCACCGCCTCATCCAGCAGTTCCTCCTCCTCGGCTGCGGACAGTTCCATTTCTTCGAAGCCGTCATGGAGCGCCAGCTTGAGCTCGGTGATCGGTGCCGAGAACGACCAGAAGCTGAGGGCGGGAAGGCCGGCCTTGTGCAGGATGGCGTTGGCCTGGGCCGCCAATTGCTGCCCGCCGGAGAGATCGCCGCCGTAGCGCACGTACACATGGGCCATCAGCCGATGGGGGGCCTGGCGGGCCAACTGCTGCAATTGCTCCATCCAGATCGCCGCCGCCGCCGATGCCGGCGTGGCGGTAACACTGGCGAGGATGGCAAGGTCGTGGCACAGGGCGGTGGTGCGGGCCAGATCGTGCCAGGGAATCGAATCGGATCCGAGCGAGAAGGCCAGATCGGGCCCTTCCTGCTCAAGGAAGGCATAGGCCGGCGCCAGCGCCCGCATCAGGGCCGCCAGCTGGCGAGGCGACGCATCACCGGCGAGAAGGGCCCTGGAGAAGGTCATGCCTTCGGCCTTGTGATGCGCTTTGCCGATTCGGCTGTGCAGCTTGCGCACCCTGGGGCCAAAGCCGCGACGCATGTCGGCATCGGCGGGCTTGGCGTGATCGGAAATCGAGTGGCTGGCGGTCATGGCAACGAAGCAACCAATGTGTCAACGTTAATACGCTGCCGTTATGCCATGGTTCAATGTTTTCGGATTGTTGTCTGTTGTCATGACTCGCGCCCCTCAGAACTCCTCCTCCGGCCTGCAGGCTCTGGTCGCCCCCGTCGGGCGCCTCAGTGGCGATGGCCAGTTGCGCGAACTGATCAAGGAACGCCACGCCCATTCCTCCCCCAGCGACGCCGGGATCTGGTATCTCCCCGAGGCCTGGTCGGAAGGGGTGTTCGGTGTGGCCGGTCGGGAGGCGGTGGTGGTGCAGGATCCCAGCGTGGCCTCCTGGCTGCAGCTTCGCTTCGGCGTCGCCCCCCAACCCCTGTCGCTCGAACCGGAGTGGCTCAACCGCAATGCCAGTGGGCTGCCTCCGGCGGCTGCCCCTGCGGCCCTGGATTGATCAGGCCAAGCGATCAGACCATCCGGGCGGCCGCTCGCATCAGCAGTCGCCTGGCCTCCACAGCCTCAAACCCCACCGATTCCAACGCTTCCCGAAACAGTTCACTGAAGCTGGCCAGGGTCTCCACCGGATCCATGCCGATCTGTCGCATGTCTGCAGCAAGCGATTGCAACATCGCCAGGGTGAGCGGCAACGCCTCCACCACCACCGCGCTGACCCGGGCCTTCACCTGATCGAAATGGCGCTGCAGCCAGGTCTCAGCGTAGTCGAGGTGTTCCGATTCATCGTTCATCACCGCTGCGGTGATCGGCCGGGCGTAGGCATCGGCCACCGGCAGGTAGTGGCGGTAAGCCGCCACGGCGAAACATTCCACGATCAACCCCTGGATCACCAGGCATTCGGCCCGATTGCCGTCGTGGTCGTGGCGTTTGAACAGATCATGGAGGGGCTGAAACAGGCGCCGGGCCAGGGGCAGATCGGCCACCACACCGAGGTTGCGACCACAGCCCACAAAGGCGCTGGCATGGTCTCCCTCCATGCGTCCGAGCCGCTGCAGCTCGTCGCGATCAGCGGGAATGCGCCGCGCCAACATCTGGAAATGGCGATTGGCGAGACCTTCGCCCACAATCACAACGCCGTTGATCCGGCTGTAGGCCTCGCGGTAGGCCGCACTGGCAAAGTCGAGCTGGGTCATCACGAAGAAGCTTGAAGCGCTAAAGGGTGGTTGAGGGCCTCGCGGGCCTGCGTCCAGAGCTCGGAGCGAGGCATGGTCTGGCAGTCGTCAAACCAGGGACCGCCCAGGGTGTAATGGAGAATGCGGGCGTCTTCTGGAACGTCCTGCACGCCCACCAGCACATTCCATTGCGGCGGCAGTTCGCCGATTGCGTCATCCTCGAGCCACTGGAACTGGTGCAGCTCCAGACCGCTGGCCGTGTTCACCACCTGGGGGGTGAGTGCCCTGCAGCGCCCACAGTTGAACAACATCACCGACGACCAGTTCTTGCGGCGATAGGGGGTCTGGGGCATGCCCTGGAATTTGGTGCCCGACTCGCAGTCGTGCTGATGCTTGACCAACTGCACCGCATAGCGGTCGTCGCGCAGGGCCCAGAGTTCTGCCAGATCACCGAGGCAGAGCATGTCGGCATCGATGAAGAGAGCCCAACCCTCGTAGCCGCAGAGCCAGGGCACCAGAAAGCGACTGAAGGAGAACTCCGTGCTCTGCAGTGGATTGTGCGGCCGGGTGTACACCGAGCGCAGCTGGGAGAGGCGGATCTGGGCGATCTGCACCGGCACGCTGGCGTGGCGCTGCATCGAATCGGTGAGCACATTCACCGCCACGTCTTCGCGCGGATCAAAACCGATGAAGACGCGGGGACATTGATCGGTGGGCGTCATGCCGCCACCTCGTTGCTGGCCTGCATCGGCTGCAGAAACTGGCGCAGCAACAACTGACCAAAGCGCAGCCTGAGGCCGAGGCGAGTCCAGGCACCGGCCAGTCCTGGCTGATCCCGCTTGCTGTTGTTCAGGCGCCGGAAGGTGTCGACCAGTTGATCGCGCAGGGCCAGGAACTGGGAGTTCTCCAGATCAAACACCCGGGGGAAGGCGCGCCGGGCCGTGCGATTGGTTTGGCGCATCACCTCCGCATCGAAGCGGTCGGGATCCATGCCGAGCAGACGGTAGAAGTCACCGCGCTCACACACCGTGAGGCTGTGGGTCAGGAACACGCTCCAGAGAAAGAAGCGGCTGAGCAGGGAGCCGCGCAGGCCGCTGTTGAGGCCAGGCCAACAACGGATCAGCATGTTGAAAATGTCGCCATGGCGGTTTTCGTCCTGACACCAGGGCTCGAAGAAATCAAACAGTGGCGCGAAGGCGTTCTCCGTATGGGCCTTGAGATGTCGGTCGATCAGGATGTAGCGCCAGTAGCCGATCTTCTCGGAGAGATACACCGAATAGAGCACCCAGTTGAGCGGGAACCAGGTGATCGGTCGCTTGCCACTGAGGGAGGGCAGGTCGATTTCGATCCCTTCCGCCACCAGGGCCCGGTTCAGGAAGCCGGCGTGGCGAGCCTCATCGCGGGCCATCAGGTTGAACAGACGGCTGAGCTCCGGGCGCTTGGCGTCGCGCAGCTGGCGGGAGAGCTCCTTGAACAGGAGAAAGCCGGAGAATTCAGACACGCAGGAGCGCACCAGATAGCTTTCATACGCCGTCTTCTGCTCGGGATTGAGGTCGCGCAGGCGATCCAGCGGGGCACGCCGATCGAAGTGATCGCGGTTGTAGTCGGCCTCCATTTCACTGAGCATCGCCTCGAAGGAGGAGCGCTGCTCCTCGAGATCCGTGCGGGCGGCCTTGGCGATCTCCGTGGTGTAGAAGCGAGGTGTGAGCAGGTCTTCACGAAGATGGGGAGCCGCCGGTGCTCCGCTGGTGGTGGCTGTCATGGCGTCGAGAGCGCAGGGCATGTCGCTTCGAGGACTATGCCATAACGAAAGCGTGATGACACGGAATCGGCGATCAACGGATCCGTGCCATGATGATTGCGTCTGAAGCTTGTGACGCGGCCCGATGGAGCATCTCGCCGATTATTTCAAGGTCTTTTCCGAACCCAACCGTCTGGCGGTCTTGGAAGCCCTGCGCGATGGGCCGATCAATGTCACCGCCGTGGTGGAGAAAACCGGTCTGAGCCAGGCCCTGGTTTCCAAGCACCTCAAACTGCTCACGATCGCCGGCGTGGTGGAGCGTCGCCCGGAAGGATCGCTGGTGTTCTACGACGTGATCGATCGCTCGGTGTTCCGCTTCGTGGCCCAGGCCGAGAAGCTGTTGCTCGCCTCCCGGCGTCAACAGCTCGATGCCCTCAGCGCCATCGTTTGATGGCTGGTTTCAGCGCCCTGCCTACCACGGTCGAGGAGCTGCGGGATCAACTGAACTCCGGGCAGACCCGATTTCCTGGTCTGCGCCTCGGTGAGATTGATGGCGTCGATCTCGATCTGGCCGGATGTGATCTTCACGGCGGCTGTTTCAAGGAGGCCCGTTTCGGCCACGCCTGCTTGGCCGGCACCAACATTGAAGGCTGCTGCTTCCAGCAGTCGCTGATCTGGGGCGCCGATCTCTCCGGCGTGCTCGCCCAGGGCTCCTCCTGGCATGACGCCGACCTCTCCGGCTCCCGCCTGCAGAAGGCCGATTTCAGTGGCGCCTTCCTGCACCGCTGCTGCCTGCGGGGCGTGGTGGCCGCCGGAAGCCTCTGGCGCGGCGCCCGCCTGGTGGAAGCGGATTTCCGCTCCGGGCTCGACCAGCTCACCGATCTCGGCGGCGCCGATTTCGCTGCCGCCGATCTCAGCTTTGCCCTGCTCCAGGGGGTGAACCTGCAGGGCGCCAACTTGCGACACAGCTGCCTCTATGGCGCTGATCTCAGTGGGGCCGACCTGCGCGGTGCCGACCTGAGTGGCTGCGACCTGCGCGACACGCGCCTGCGCAGCGCCGATCTGAGCGGAACGGTGCTGGATGGCGCTTTTCTGCCTGAAGAACGGGCTCAGTGATCCGAGGCAACACCAGCCCGATGCAACGCTGCGGTGAGGGCTGGGTCGCTGATGATCACGGCTTCGCCCCCCGACTCCAGGGGGATGTGCAACAGCAGGGGACGGCTCTCCGAGGGCGCCGGATCGAGCTCTTCCAGGCTGAACTGGGCCGAACCGGCCGGTAACGCGGCCTGCTCTGAAGGCACCATCATGGCGCTGGTGTTGCTGAGCGACCAGGTCTGGTCCACGCCATCCGCCAGGGCGAGGGGGGCGCTGTGGTCCAGGTGCTGGTCCATGCCGCTGGCCGTGAGCCGCAGCTGCCAGGGGATGGCATCCGCTGGCTCAGTCTCGATCACCACAGCGAGCCAGGCCTCACCGTTCTGGTCGTGAAGGCGATAGCGCTGGGCGGCCGCGCTGGTGGCGGCCACTGCCCCCAGGACCACGAGAAGGCTGAGGACCAGAGCCAACAGCACCTGGGCCGGTCGTCTGAACAATTGAGCGTTTGTACGCATCGCCAAAACTCCCCATCTGCACGTCATTGCGCTACTGTTATAAGTGAATGGGACGGTGATCCTCCGCTCAGCCCCCAGCCGATCGGAGGATTTTTCTTCACCGCCTGTTCCCATCCTGTCTTCCTTACCTCATGTCTTCAACAACCCTGTCCCGCAGGCGCGTTGGCTCCTGGGATGCCTTCAAGAACTGGATCACCAGCACCGACAACCGCCTCTACATCGGCTGGTTCGGTGTGCTGATGATTCCCTGCCTGCTCACGGCAGCCATCTGCTTCATCCTCGCCTTCATCGCCGCACCCCCCGTTGATATCGACGGCGTGCGCGAGCCCGTGACCGGTTCGTTGCTCTATGGCAACAACATCATCACCGCAGCGGTGGTGCCCACCTCCAACGCGATCGGACTGCACCTCTATCCGATCTGGGAAGCCTCCAGCCTCGATGAGTGGCTCTACAACGGCGGCCCCTATCAGCTGATCATCTTCCACTTCCTGATCGGCATCTACGCCTACATGGGGCGCGAGTGGGAACTCTCCTATCGCCTTGGCATGCGCCCCTGGATCGCCGTTGCCTACAGCGCCCCTGTGGCTGCAGCTACCGCCGTGTTGCTCGTGTATGCCATCGGCCAGGGCTCCTTCTCCGATCCCCTGCCCCTCGGTATTTCCGGCACCTTCAATTTCATGCTGGTGCTCCAGGCGGAACACAACGTGCTCATGCACCCCTTCCACATGGTGGGTGTGGCCGGCGTCTTTGGTGGAGCCCTCTTCTCCGCCATGCACGGCTCCCTGGTGACCTCCTCCCTGGTGCGTGAAACCACCGAAGCGGAATCCCAGAACCGGGGCTACAAATTCGGCCAGGAAGAAGAGACCTACAACATCGTGGCTGCCCACGGTTACTTCGGTCGCCTGATCTTCCAATACGCCTCCTTCAACAACAGCCGCAGCCTTCACTTCTTCCTGGCGGCCTGGCCGGTGATCGGCATCTGGTTCGCCTCCATGGCGGTGGTGAGCTTCTCCTTCAACGTCAATGGCTTCAACTTCAATCAGTCGATCCTCGACAACCAGGGTCGGGTAATCAGCACCTGGGCCGATATGCTCAACCGTGGCGGTCTTGGCATCGAAGCGATGCATGAACGCAACGTGCATAACTTCCCGCTCGATCTGGCAGCGGTCGACAGTCAACCCGTGGCGCTCACAGCACCTGCAATCGGTTAGTGGGGCTTTGAACCCCGCCCAGCTGATCAGGGCATCCGGGCCTGGATCCTCCAGGCCCTGTTCGTCTGTCAGGTCATCAGCGGCGTGGCCATCTTGAACACCTTGCTCAATGCCTGATGAACAACCTCACGTCTGCCCTCTCGCAGCTACTCGCTGCTTTGATCGCAGGGCTGCTCTTCACCGTTCAGCCTGCCATCGCCCTGGCCAACCAGGGGACTGCTCCCGTCGACCCGGCTGTCTTGGCGAAAGCCGTGGATCAGATGGAAGCGCTGGATCGCATGCGCATCTCCCTTGCCTCGTCCCTGGAGGGCAGCACGGAAGAGCCCACCATGGACACGATGCGTGAAGTGTGCATGCCCGTAGGCAAGAGAGCCATGGCGATTGGCCAGGACAACGGCTGGACCGTCCGTCAGGTGGCGAGCAAATATCGCAATCCCGATCATGCCCCCATCGGCTCTCAGGAGACCGAGGTGATTGATCTCTTCGCCAAGCACCCGGAAATCAATGGGCTCTGGGAGCCAGCCAGCGCTGAACAGGGTGCGGGCGTGAACTACTACCGGCGGATCGACGTCCAGGCGAGCTGCCTGGCGTGTCATGGCAGCCGAGACAGCCGGCCAGCCTTCATTCAGGAGAAGTACCCCAACGACCGGGCCTTCAACTTCAAGGTCGGTGATCTGCGCGGCATGTACGCCGTTTACATCCCTGAAGTTCAGGCTGCGCTGGCGGCGCAAAGTCCGATGGGCTGACCAAAACGAAGGCATGGACGCTCGCGCTTGCATCGATTCAGGGGAGCTGAGTCGGGGAGATGATCCAGAGGCTGGGGTGGCGAGCAGCTGCTGCAGGTTCTTGGTGATCTGCGTGTCGCCAAAGCCTGGTAGGCCCCAGTCCACCCCGCTCACCAGCGCCAACCGGAAGCGTCGGGGGGCGTTGCGGCCAGTGCTCAGCTCGTTGATCGTGAGCGTCACCGATTCGTCGCCATCAACGCGGCCCTTCAACTTCGATAAAGAAAAGGTTGCCGTCGGCATCGATCGATTCGAAGTCGTAGCCCCGGCCGCGTTCGGCGCTCACGTCTTTGGGCAAGCCTTTGGCCACCCGCGCAGGTAGCCATCCTCCATCGTGATCACGCGATCGGCGATGTCGAGGATGCGGTTGTCGTGGGTCACCAGCAGAATCGTGCTGTGGCGCTCTCGCGCCAGCGCTTGCATCAGCGTCACCACATCACGGCCGGAGCGGCTGTCGAGTGCTGCCGTGGGCTCATCCGCCAGCACCAGCGGTGGCTCATGCACCAGGGCGCGCGCCACGGCCACCCGCTGCTTCTGACCGCCGGACAGCTGATCAGGAAACTGGTGCAGCTGATCCGCCAGCCCAACCTGCTCGAGCATCACCGCTGCCCGATGGTTCATCTCCGCGGCCGACAGCGTGCCCTGCACCTCCAACCCCATCCGCACGTTCTGAAGCGCCGTGAGGCTTCGGTGCAAGTTGTGAGCCTGGAAGATGTAGCCATGTTCGCGGCGGGCTTCGCTGAGCTGACGATCGCCAGCGCCGATCAGTTCGCGACCGAGCACACGCAGGCTGCCGCACTCCCCCTGCCGCAAACCGCCAATCAGGTTCAGCAGCGTCGTCTTGCCGGAACCGGAGGGGCCCGTGAGCAGCACGATCTCACCCTCCAACACCTGCAGCTGAATGTCGTGCAGCACATGCCGCCGCAGAGCACCGCGGCCATAGTGGTGTTGCAGTGCATCGATCTGAATCGAGGCTGCCATCAGAACAGCTCCGCCGGATCGGCTGCCTGCAACCGGCGCGTGGCAATCGCTCCCGAGGCCGCACACATCACCAGCGTGAGCACAAACACCTTGATCGCACGCTCCGCTGTCATCGCGATGGGCAAAAACGTGGCTTTGGAAGCCATGGCATAGATGCCCAGCGGCAACACAAAACCAGGGATGAAGCCGAGACTGGCAAGCACCAAGGCCTCCTCAAACACCACACCGAGCAGGAAGCGTGTGCGATAACCCATCGCCCGAAAGGTGGCGTATTCAGCCAGGTGGGAAGCCACATCGGTGGAGAGCACCTGATACACAATCACGACGCCCACAACGAACGCCATCACCGTGCCGAGGCCAAAGATCACACCCACCGGCGAGGCGCGGCGCCAGTAGGCCTGTTCAAAGGCGATGTAGCCCGCACGCGTGAGCACCTTCACGTCGTTGGGCAGATGGTGGCGCAGCCGCTCGGCCACAAGATCAGGATCCGCTGAAGGCTGCAGCCGCACCAGGCCAAGGCTGAGGCTGCCGGCTTCACGCCTGGGGAACTGACGCAGAAAGGTGATATCGCTGGCCATCAACGTGCCGTCGGAGCCGAAGCTGGCGCCGAGGCTGTAGAGCCCCTGGATGATGAGCGTGCGCCGCTCCGATTCGGTGGTGAGTGTCTGCCCCTTGGCCAGGGCCGCGATCGTGCCTTTGTAGGGCCCGCGGGACCCACGATCGAAGAGCACCTTATCCACCTGTTTGAGGATCTGTTGCTGTTGGTTCACCTCCGGCAGCCGGAACACCTGCACATCTGGATCAAAACCGAATAGTTGCACCGTGGCGTCAAGGCGGGTATCCGGGTTCTTCCAGGTGAGGGTGTTCACGTAAAGCCCATGGGCATCGATCACGCCTGGCACGTCCTGGGCCTGCAACAGGCGACGGCGAGGGAATGTCGAAAGATTTTGGAGGTTCTGCGCCTTCGGGCTGAGCAGCACGATGTCGGCGTTGAGGGAGCGGTGAAAGCGTGTATTGCTGTCGTAGATCGAGGCCTGAAAGCCCAACTGTGTGAACATCAGCACATCGGCAAACGCAATCCCGGCCAGGGCCACCAGAAGCCGGCTTCGATCGTGTCTGAGCTGCAACCAGCCCAGCGGTGTGCGCCGTTTCAGCTGCTGCCAGATCGTCATGCTCCGAACACCGCCGTGACCTGGAGGTTGGAGAGATCGGCGGCTCTGCGGCTACTCGCCGGATCGAGCTCGGCGTGTACCTCGATCACCCGGGCATCGGTATTGGCGCTGGGGTCGGTGTTGATCATCGATTGACGACGCACAATCGCGCCGATCCGGGTGATCTTCCCTTCCAGGGGCATGGCGAGGGCGGGGGAGGTGATGCGCACCGCCTGCCCAACGTGGAGCCGTTGACGATCGCTCTGGTACACCTCCGACACGAGCTGCATCCGATCGGTCTGGCCGACTTCCAGTAATCCCTCGGCCCCCGCCGCTTCGCCCGGACGGGTCAACACACTGAGCACGCGACCGCGGATCGGTGAGCGCACCAGGGCATCACTGCGTTCGGCCCGTCTGCGTTGCAGATGGGCGCGAGCCGCCTCCAGATCCCGGCGGGCCGTGGCTTCCTCCAGGCTGATCGGTCCGAAGGACGTGGTCACCGAGGTCTCCAGTCGTTGCAAATCCGCTCTGGCCTCCCGCAGCTGCGCCCTGGCGGCTTCGAGCTCCTGTCGCTTGCTCTCATACAGCGACACCGAGGCTGCCCCCTGCTCGACGATCAGGCGGTAGCGCCGTTCTTCGGCGGCAGCGGTGCGCAGCTTCTCTTCCGCACTGGCTACCCGCGCCCGCTGGGATTCGAGCTGGCTGCGCTGCCTGGCGATCGCCACCTGCAGCTGGGTTTGTGCACTCGCCACCTGGGCTTCAGCCTCCTCCACAGCCCGGGTGAGCCGTGGCAGGGAATCCATCTCCGCCAGTAACTGGCCGGCCTCCACCCAGGCTCCCTCCTCCACCAGCAGGCGCCTGAGTCGCACCTGCGCGCCGGCCGCAGCGGCGGCCGGCGGCACCACATTGCGTACTTCCCCCACGGGCTCGATCCGGCCAAGCGCCGTGACCGTGGTGAGCGGAGCGCTCAGCGCCTCCTGTCGCTCACGATCGCGGGCCAGGCGCTCAGAACGCTGGTGCCATAGCCCAGCGCCGGTGGCGGCGACCAATGTCGCCAGGGCCATCCCAGCCAGCCAGGGCCGACGCCGTTCCCCGCGCAGGGCAGCCAACCGTGACCACTCGAGCTTGAGCATGCGGAACCACGTCCACCGGATCTGTTTAAACTACACCGTGTAGTGCAATTGCGACGGATGAACGCTGCTCCGGCTGGGCATTCAAGGGGTCGCCAGCGTTCGCCCCGCAAGGCCGATGCGATCCTGAAGGGGGCCCGCCAGGAATTTCTGCAACGGGGCTACGCCGCTGCATCGATGGACCGGATCGCCGCCACGGCCGGCGTGTCCAAGCCCACCATCTACAGCCACTACGGCGACAAGGCGTCGCTGTTCCGGGCTCTCACTTGCTGGATGGTGCAGCGGCGTGTGGAAGACGTGTTCGGGCCCAGCTCACCGGCACCCCCCGGGCCGAAACAGGCGCGCCGGCAGCTCGCGCAGCTTGCGGCGCGCATCGTGGAGGTCAACGAGCGCCAACCGGAGATGCTGGATTTTCTGAGGCTGGTGATCGGCGAATCCGGTCGTTTCCCTGATCTGGCCAAGGGATTCGTGGCCGAAGTGCAACAGCGCGCGCTCACGCGGCTCACACAGATCCTGGCCGTCATCACGGATCAGCCGGAACTGAGGGCTCGCATCTTCATCGGCGCCCTGATGCAGACCATCCTCTTTGAGGACGTCCTGCATGGCGGAGACCTGACACCGTCCTGCAAGTCGTCCATAGCGAAGCTTGTCGTCGAGCTGGTGACCTCCCAGCCAGATCACACCTGACGCTTGCAGAACGTAACTGTTATGACAACATAAGGCGCGGATGCCTCATGGCTCCACAGCGGCAATCCCGGCGGCCTGGTTCGGCACGGCAAGCCGAGGCCTTCGCGGACCAAACCGGGCTGGAGATCTTCTGCTGAATCGGTGGATCTGAGGACCGCCATGCCAGCGCACTGCTCCGCATCGCAGAAGCAGTGCATCTGGATGTTGAGGCAATCACGGGTTTGCCGAGTGGAACGTATGCCAACCCCGAGCTCAAGCAGCTATGCGACAGGCTCTTGGACCAGGGCAGCCAGGGGGCTGCCGAGGCTTTGCAGGTGGGTGTCGTGGTGGAGCAGACCGACATCGCAGATCTACAGTCAGCGATAATTGGCCTGGAGGGCACATCCCTGGGCGAGACATACAGCCGGCTACTTCAGGGATCGATGTAGCACCTGGAGGCATTCTCCAACTGGCTGGATTCAGGGCTGTGACGAGCAAGCACGAATCAGAAGGTCCAACAGCACGTTAAACAGATACTCACGAACCTAGCAGCTTAAGGAGAAATTTGATCATTCATCAAACGCTTTGTCTTGAGATAGTCAGCGAGCTCTTGAATTTCATCCACAGTCGCTTCACGCAAGAGCACTTTAACCGCTTCAGCAGATTCCCCCTTCACCTCAATTACATCACATACAACAGAACTCTTTCCGCTCGAGGCACGAACGAAGCTATACTTGAAATAACCCAAAACCTGAAAAGGGAACGGCGTCTCACTATTTTGCGGCGCGAATCGCACTTCACTTCCAAAGCTCAGCTTCTTAGACAGGGGAACATCAAGACCAAGACCAAGCTCTGGACTGAACACCCAGCTGGTAGATCCACTCAAAGTCCCAACCCCCGAAACCGAGTCGTTATATCTTTCCCTACCTGAGCCTTTACCACTGTATTCAAGGCTTTGCAAGGATGAATTTTTGCGGATATCGCTGGCACCAAACGCGGCAATCAGATAAGGTCTAGCCCGCCAATCCTGCCGCGACATGTCGTAGTAGACACTAAGCCGAACCGAGGATCCATCCTCAGTCAGAAAGGAGCTGCTCGAGTCGTCATACGACCCCCTCTCAGCCGAAGACCTATAAGATCCAGACCTCCTTTCGTATGACGCAGTATCAAAAGAGGAATAAGAATATGAAATTCCCGCTGAAAATCTGGAGCGCGGAAAGGCATAAAGCAACTCTGCCCCCACAAGAGAGCCATTACTCGAATCCAAGCTCGACTCCCTCTCCGTGCGCGACACACTCCCAGCCGAAGAAGCCGAAATCGATTCATAGACTGTGGGGGAATTTGTGAACAGCTGAGCACCCGAAAATAGCTTTGCAGAGAAAACACCCTCACGCTTCCCGCACAACACAGACGAGAACGAAGACGGCGCCAATACCAAAGAGGCTCCGACCGCCAGAAATATCCGAAGCAGCTGGTTGCTCACTGATTGATTCATGAGCTTAGAAATGGGCAAGCAATCAATCAGATGGCAACCGAATCATACAATTATTGGAGCCGGAATCAACCTCGATCAAGAAGAGGATTGCATTCAGCCACACAGGTTTTGCATGCGTTCCAAGCCAATCCAGGCCGGGCACAAACGGATGGATTGCCGGAGTGCGGTGTTGGTAGGCCGGGTCATCAGCATGAACCAGGCAAGGCCGCTGCTCCTCACGCCGGGCCTTCAACTTCAAGGTCGGTGATCTGCGCGGCATGTACGCCGTGTTCATTCCAGAGGGTTGATGTCGGGCTTGGCGAGCTGAGACACGGCGGTCGGCTCGGCGGCTTTGGCTGCCAGCTCCTGGCCGTGCTGGAGCGCCTTCACCACCCGCGCGGCGATCTGAGTCAACGTGGTGTCACGGCGCCGGGGATCGCGCAGACTGGCCTCCAGTGCACCCTCGAGCTGACCGATCTCCAGCATGGCGATGCCGCGACGCGGCGCACCGAGCATGCCGCGGTAGTCGTAGGGATAGGCGCCAAACTCAGACGCCAGGGCTTCGTCGATCACCGAAAAGCCGTAGGACACCGCCGGGATGATGCCGGGGCCGATGCCATGGGGGCTGTAGGCGTCGTAGTGGATCTCGACCACATACCCACCCTGCGAGGCGTGCTCGGCACCGACGCTCCAGTTCGAGCGGGGATCGTTTTCATTGCGCAGCGTGCGGATCCCCGGGTCGTAGAAGCGGATGTTGAGACCCTGCTTCTGCCCCTCGGCCACCACGGCTCTGGCGGTGCGCAGATTCCAGTAGAGCTCATCGGTGATTCCCGCCTGCATCGGTGCAGCGCCGCCCAGATCCACCGCTCGCCCGGGGGTGCCAGCGCCATGCATGCGCTGGGAATCGGCATGACCGGCCATCACCAGGATCGGCAGCTTGGCGTTGGGGGCCCGACGGCCGATCCAGTTTTTGCCTCGGCCGGGGCGGGCCGGCAACGGTGGTAACTGGGGCTCGAGGCGCTGGGGCTGGGCCGGGCGCATGCTCTCGAGGATGTCCATCAGCCCCGCATGGGCCGGTACAGCCAAGGACAGAAGGCCGCCCAGCAGCAGAGCAGTGCGTCGCATGCGTCTCCGTTCAAGCACCCCATGCTGCCCTGTGTCGGGATCGCTGTCACCCCGTCAATGAACAGGGGCTGGTGCGATCGAGTGATTCCCAGTGGATGTGGGTCGCATCGGCCTGATGCTCGAGCATGTCTTCAAAGCAACGCCCAAAGGCGATCCGTTCCACAGGCCAGCTGTGGCGGGCATGCACCGGGCGCTCCAAGGTTTCATCCACCCCGGCGAAGGCCACCACCAGCTCGGCGTTGAGGCGCTGCAGCGCCGCCCCATCCAGGCCGCACAGCGGGCTGCTGGCATCGATCCGGTGCATTCCCGTCCAGATCAGCTGGAAGGCGATGCTCTGATCCCGCTCCAGGGCCAGGGGGAGGAGGCGACGCATGCGATGCCCTTCGCTGCTCACTTCGTCGACGGCCAGGAAGGCGCGCAGGCGGGCATCGAGCAGACCATTGCGGCGTTCATTGGCGAGCCGGAACACCAGGGTGGGTACGCCGTTGTAGGCATGCACCACCGCCAACTGAGAGAAGCGGATCCGGGCCGTGCTCCGGGCGAAGCGAGCAAAGGCAAGACCGGTGGTCAGGGCGATGAAGAGCAGGCCGCAGAGCGCCTCCACGGTCACCATCAGGTTGGTGTAGAGGCTGATCGGATGCATGGCCCCATAGCCGATCGAGCCCAGGGTCTGCACGCTGAAGAAGAACGCCTCAGCCCAGCTCAAGCCTGCCGCCCTGACGCCGGCAATCCCGGTGGGGTCGAAGCGATAGAGCACGGCAAACAAGGCGTTGATCACGCCATAGGCGAAGGCGACCAGGGCGAGAAACACAGGCCAAGACATCGCCAGGGCCTGCAGGTAAGGCTCGCGCCAATGCTGCAACCAGCTGCTGCGCCGCTCCGTTTCGAGGATGCCGCGATGGCGCCTCAGACGCTGACTCCGGCCCATCAGGCGCTGCCCATCCCATCCAGATCTCATTCCAGATCTAGCGCCGAGATTGACATCACATCACAGTGATACAACAATAATAGCTAGCCTGCTGATTCAGGCTCTTCCCGCCATGACCCAGGCCTCCTCCAGTGGTGCTCCCCTGCCGGACTCGGTGCCCAGCCCCTCACGCCGTCAGCTGCTCAATTGGCTCAGCTTCGGCGCCGTCGGTGGTGTGGCCCTCGGCACGCTCTATCCCGTGCTGCGCATGCTGACCCCCAGCCGGGAACCGTCTGCGGCAGGTGGCGTCCTCGCTCGCAACGCTCAGGGTGAACCAATCGCTCTCACCGGTTGGCTCGCCGACCATGACGTTGGCGATCGCTCCCTGGTGCAGGGGCTCAAGGGCGACCCCACCTATCTGATCGTCACCGGCGAGGATGCGATCGGTCGTTACGGCCTCAATGCGATCTGCACCCACCTGGGCTGCGTCGTGCCCTGGGATAGCGGTGCCAACCAGTTCATCTGCCCCTGCCATGGCTCCCGATACGACGACACGGGCAAAGTGGTGCGCGGACCGGCACCCCTCTCCCTCGCCCTCAACCACGTGCAGGTGGACGACGACCAGGTGCGCCTAATGCCATGGACGGAGACCGATTTCCGTGATGGCAGCGCTCCCTGGTGGATCTGAGCCATTTCGCGCATGCCTGCATACCTTTTGGGTATCGCTGATTGTTCATGTCTGATTCCCCTGCGACCGTCTCCACCAAGGTGTTGATCGTGGGCGGTGGTGCCGCTGGCATCACCGTGGCCAACCTCCTTCGCAAACAGCGTCCTTCGCTGCAGCTCACGATCCTGGAGCCGAGCAGCGATCACTTCTATCAACCTGGCTGGACCCTGGTGGGTGGCGGACTGATGCCGGTGGAGCGCACCCGCCGCAACGAAGTGGATCTGATTCCCAAGGGTGTGACCTGGATTCAGGCGGCGGCCAGCACGTTTGATCCCGACCAGAACACGGTCATCACCGATGCAGGTCAGCGCATCCAGTACGAGGCCATGGTGCTGGCTACCGGGCTGCAATGCCGTTGGGACTGGATTCCTGGCCTGGTGGAGAGCCTCGGCCGCAATGGCGTCTGCAGCAACTACTCCAACCGTTACGCCCCTTACACCTGGGAAACAATCGAAGCCTTCCAGGGCGGCACCGCGATCTTCACCATGCCCGGCACCCCCGTGAAATGCGGTGGGGCGCCCCAGAAGGTGATGTACATGGCCGATGACCGCTTCAAGAGTCGCAGCGGCGTGGGGGTGAACACCAAGGTGATGTTCTGCACCGCCACCGCTGGCATCTTTTCGGTACCCGCCTATGCCGCCACCCTCCGGCAGGTGGTGGCCCGGCGCGGCATCGATGCCCGCTTCCGCTGGAATCTCGTCGAGGTGCGCGGTGAGGAGAAAGTGGCGGTGTTTGAGGTGACCCCCGAGGAGGGCGAACCCCACCGGCAGGAGCTCCATTTCGACATGCTCCACGCCGTGCCGCCGATGACGGCACCGGAGGTGGTGGCCAACAGTCCCCTGGCTGGCGAAGGCCCCGGCGGATGGGCCGCAGCCGACAAACAGACCCTGCAACACCCGGGTTGGCCGAATGTGTTCTGCCTCGGCGATGTGGCCAAGCTGCCCACCTCGAAAACCGCGGGGGCGGTGCGTGGCGAAGCGCCGATTGCCGCAGCGAACCTGATCGCTCAGCTGGAGGGGCATCCGCTGACGGCCCACTACGACGGTTACACCGTCTGCCCCCTGATCACGGGCTACAACCGGACCCTGATGGCGGAATTCAATTACGAGAACAAGCCGGTGAGTTCCTTCCTGGTGGATCCCACCAAGGAGCGCTGGAGCATGTATTTGATGAAAACCAAGATACTGCCCTGGCTTTACTGGAATCGGATGCTGCCGGGCGAACCCCATGAGGCCCGTTATCTCAAGCCGTTCAAACCGTTGGTGCATGCGATGGGGCTCGACTATCGCGAACCGAAGGCCACGGCGGGCCACTCCTGATCGGCATGGATCCGGCGGAACTGCGTCGTCACTACGGATCGGCGGCACTGCGCCGCCGCGATCTGGAGGATGACCCGATCGCCCAGTTCCGCCTCTGGTTCGAGCAGGCCATTGCAGCTGAGCTGCTCGAACCCAACGCCATGGTGCTCAGCACCGTGGCGGCGGATCAGCCGAGCAGCCGCACCGTGCTGCTCAAGGCCTATGACCAACGGGGTTTTGTCTTCTTCACCAACAGCAGCAGCCGCAAAGCGAGGCAGATCGCTGCCAATGGCCGGGTTGGCCTGCTTTTTCCCTGGTATGGCCTCGAACGCCAGGTGGAAATCCAGGGTGAAGCGTCGCCCATTGCCCTCCTGGAGACCCTGACGTACTTCCGCTCCCGGCCCCGGGGCAGCCAGCTGGGTGCCTGGGTCTCCCAACAGAGCTCGGTGATTTCCGGTCGCCAACTGCTGGAGCAGCAGCTGGCGGCGATGCGGCAGCGGTTTGAAGCTGGCGCGGTGCCCTTGCCACCGTTCTGGAGTGGTTATCGGGTGCGTCCGCAGACGATCGAGTTCTGGCAGGGGGGCGCGGATCGCCTGCACGATCGCTTCCGCTACCAGCGCGAGGGCGAGAGCTGGCACGTGGAGCGACTCGCCCCCTGAATGCAGAGGTGATCCGATCAATCCCTGGATGCGTTTATGCCGGTAAAGGCATATCATGGGTCTTCCAGTGGATCACCCTCCTCACCATGGCCGATCGCGTCTTCCAGTTCCGCCTACGCAGCGACCACCCGGCGCCGGACCGACAGACCGAAGCGTTGGCGGTGGAGTTTCTCAATGCTGAGGGGCAGTGGGAACCCCAGGATCCAAGCCTCACCACGCCGGGATTTCGGCTCTTCTTGCTCTCACTGTTGCTGTGCCAACACTTCTATCTCGTCGCCAATGCCCGGGAGATGGGGCTTCCCCTCCATCGCGTCGAAGGCGATATCAAGGTCACGACCGGCGAGGACTGGATTCTGACCGCCTTCCAGGGTGACTTCCGCATCAGCCTCGACCCCGCGGCCACGCCTCACGATCACGCCAAGGCCGATGCCGCTGTCCTCGATCACATCCGCCAGCGCATGGCCCTCTGCCCGGTGTCGCGCAACCTGCCTGGCACCGTGCAGAAGCTCACCAGCCTCTGCTTGAGCGAGGGGACGGTGCCCGCCTGAAGGTCTGTGGTCGGGGCCGCCAAACCGTGGCTATGGATCAGGGTGGTCGCCTCCACCGGCATGCCCCGCTCGTCCATCCTGGTCATGCTGCTGGCCCTGGGCATGGCGCCCGTGCTCGCCCAGCCGGGCCGCGGTCTGCCGCTCAGCGCAGGCCAGTCGATCCTGGAAGCGGATGCGGTGCTGGTGTCCTCAGGCTGGCGTCCGCATCCGATCGGTCCAGCCCTGCCCCTGGATCAGGAGCGGGCCGGGGTGCCTCTCACCAGCTTGTCGGCCTGCTCCGGCACCGGCGCCGGCTTCTGCCGCTTTGACTATCGCCGCAACAGCCGCCAACTGTCGGTTGTCACGATCCCTGCCCCAACCACGCCGTCCTCAGGGGAGCGCATCGGCGGCGTGGTCGAGCGTTGGTGGGTGGAACGGGTCGTGGCTGGATCGCCTTGAGGAGAGGGGATCGGCGCCCTGAAGCCGCTCTCCCTCAGCTGATCGCCCCCGTGAGCCGCACCGTTCCCCAGAGATCAAACACACAAAACACCACACCAATCACGATGATGTCCCAAGCGCGGTGACGCACCGCCCAGGGGGCGAGGAACAGTTCGGCCACACCGTGGAGTGCGGTGCCGATCGCCACGTGTTCGAGCACCAGCAAGCCGTGGGCGAGCAGAAACATGGCGCTGGCGACACAGCGCATCACCACTTGCCAGGAGCCTGCCACCGTCGTTCGCCAGAGCCGTATCAGAGTGCGGCACCTTAAGACCAGCGCAAGAGGCTTGTCTCCAGGGCACCGTCCGCTTTCAGATCCAGCCATCGCCCCCCCGGATCGTCCGGGCGCCCCAGTGGACAGGGCTGCACCGCCTGAAACGACTTGAGGGTGGAGGGACAGGCGAGCAGAACCACATCGGCTCGGCCGGGCAAGCGCCCCTGCCAGTGCTGATGGATGTGGCCGAACAACACCGCCTTCAGCGCTGGCGCCCGTTGCAGGAGGCTGATCAGCGCCTCGCCATCGCGCAGACCGATCCGATCCAGACCGGGGTCACCGATCGGCAGCGGTGGATGGTGCAGGGCCACCAAGGTGGCGGTGCTGGTGTGGCGCGGATCGTTGAGCCGTTGTTCCAACCAGCGCAATTGCGGCGTTCCCAGGCCGCCACCGCACTGGCCTGCCAGGTGACTGGACAGCAGGAGCAGCCGGCCCTGGCCGCGGACGATCTCCGCCGGTCCCACCATGGCCTGGCGCCCCAGGGCGGCGCGCAGCAGCGTCGGCTGGTCGTGGTTCCCGGCGACCAGGGCCACCGCCGTCTCGTCGGGAAGGTCTGTGAGGGTCTCGCGCAGCTGGCCATAGCCGCCCCAGCTTTCGTCCTGACAGAGATCGCCCGTGACCAGCAGCAGGTCGGGCCGGGTCTGCCGCGCCTGGGCGAGGGCCCGCTGCCAGAGGCTGAGGGCCGGGCGCTCCCGCACCAGCCCCTGGGGATCGGCCAGGAGATGGGGATCGCTGAGCTGAAGGATGCGCATACTGGGGAGCGCCGTGGCCTCCAGCCATTGTCGCCTCCTCTCATTAGTCGTTACTGTTGAGAAGATTGGGTCATGGCCGATGCCTTCAGGATCGACGTCGGCTCGTGTTGAAGAGCCCCTGGAGCGTGGATTGCATGAGGATGGGCGCCGTCTGACGCCCCAGCGGCGGCGGATCCTCGATCTGTTTGAACGCATCGGCTCCGGCCGGCACCTCAGCGCTGAAGACGTGCACCAGCAGCTGCTCGAAGCGGATGCTCGGGTGTCGCTGGCCACGATCTACCGCACCCTGCGTCTGCTGGTGGAGATGGGTTTCCTGCAGGAGCTGGAACTCACCGACGCCGGTCGCCGTTTCGAGCTCCGTTGCGACGACCATCACGACCACCACCATCTGGTGTGCGTGCGTTGCGGACGCACCGAGGAATTCGAGAGCACGCCGGTGATCGAAGCCGGCCAGGACGCTGCCCGTCTGTTTGGCTTCGACCTGATCGAATCGAGCCTCAACGTGCGCGGCATCTGCCCCGACTGCCGCAGCTGAATCGCTCAGCTGCCTGGATGATTCTCACAGGGCATCCAGAAGCTGCCCATGCGATGCACCCCTGAGCAGCCGAGTTGTTTCGCTTTCGCCTCCGCCTCCTCCCGGGTGGGGTAGGCCAGCATGTTGGCCTCAGCTCCGGTTGCTGCGCCCTCGGGGCCGGAATGATGGCCCTGATGGTTGTGGTGCCCCCCCTGGCCGCCACCCAAATCCACCAATCCATGGCTCTCGGGACCGGCTGTCCACACCCCCATCGTGTTCAGCCCCACGGCAAGCAGGCCCATGCCCACCACGGAGAAATTGATCACCCCCATCGCCACCACACCGATGGAGACCACCCCCATCGGCACGATGCCGATGCACACCACTCCCATCGGCACGATGCCGATCGAAATCGTGCCCAGCGGGGCAATTCCCACGGCGATGCGTTTCGGTTTGCTGCCGCAGTGGGCCGGCCCCGGGGTCTCCATGCTCAAGTCGGTGTTCGGTCCATGCTCTCAGCTCAAGGCGCCACCGCAGCTGGAGCCATGACCAGCCGTACAACCGAAGCAATGCGTCGCCACCCGAACAGACTCCCCCTCCAGGTCGCCGACCTGATCGAGCAGATCACTGAGGTGGCGGTGGCGTCCGCCCAACGGCAGTCCCAGCTGCTGGTTGAAGTCGCAATCAAACAGCTCCCCTTTCCAGTTCACACTGATCAGACCGCGGCACATCACCGCTTCGAGATTCTCGGGCCGATGGGCCTGCTGGAGCCGCTCGAGATAGTCGTCGAGGGCACCGCGATGGGCGAGATCGCGGGCGAAGCGCTCGATCGGCATGTTGGTGATCGTCAGCAGGCGATTGAAGCGGAGGCCGTAATCCCGGGCGAGGGCCTCGCGGTAGTGGGCCTCCAGACTGGCCTGCGGCGGCGGCAGCTTGGCGCCTGAGGGGTTGTAAACGAGATCGAGTCGCAACGGGCCGGTGGGATCTCCGTAGCCGAGGTGATTGAGGCGGTGCAGTGCCTCGATGCTGCGCTCGAACACCCCATCACCCCGCTGCTGGTTCACCCGTTCCGCCTCTGTGCAGGGCAGGGAGGCCACCACGTGCACAGCCTGATCGGCAAGAAAGGCGTCCAGGTCCTCCTGGCCTGGTTCCAGCAGGATGGTGAGATTGCAGCGATCGATCACCTGCCGCCCCAGGGCCCGAGCCCGCTGCACCAGGGAGCGAAAGCGGGGGTGCAGCTCCGGAGCGCCACCAGTGAGATCGAGGGTCTCGATGCTGGGATGGGCCAACACCTCGAGCACCTGCTCGATCTGCTCCTCCGCCATCGCTTCGGTGCGCCACGGCCCGGCGTTGACGTGGCAATGGCTGCAGCTCTGATTGCAGCGGTAGCCGAGATTCACCTGCAGGGTGTGCAGCCGACGGCGCTGCAGGGGCGGAAACAGACGAGACGTCGAGGAGCAGGTCAGCGGGCAGCTTGAGGCGCCAACGCATTCTGGCGAACAACAGAGAGGCCCGACCTAGGGCCGGGCCTCCAGTTCAAGGTGCTGTCGATGCAGCGGATCGTTGTGATCGTGAACCGTGAAATGAATGGAGTCGACAATGTGTGGCGGAGTTGCCGGCGAAGGGCCCTGGGGCCATGACGTTTCAGGTGGGAAGTCTTGTTCACCCGGGGGCACCTAGGGCGATGCATCGGGACTCAGCAGAACCGTCCATTCGCAGGGACTTTGTCCAGCTGAAGACTTCAGAAATCAAGTGAGACTGTTGGAGCAGGGTCCGAACACGTCAGCCAACTCCTCGTTGCTGGCGGGGTGGAGTGTCATCCGACATAGGAGCCTCCGAATCAGTGATCTCAGTGTTGATCAAGGGCCCTGATCAAGCAACCGGTAAGGGCGAGATCCGCCGATTTCTTCACTCAGCTTCAGGTCTCTTCACGAACAATCTGTCGCATCACAACGTGCCTTCACGATGAAGCAGAGCCACCGTGAGGCCATCCCCCTGGGTCTGCAGATAGGCATAGCCCTGGCCATCAGAGCGCAGGATCGCCACATAGGCATAGGTGACACCCTTGGCGTCCTGTTGGCGGATGCGCCCCAGGCAGCCCTCCTCCTGGGTGAAGCGACCCTGATAGGCCGCCACCTCGGCCTTGCCGCCATAGGACGACACCGCCAGGCCGGCCATGCCCCAGTTCGACCACACCTCCCGCTGGATCACGGCATTGGCCACCCAGTCGGCGCCATTGGCATTGAAGCCCTGTTGATCGCTGAGCACGGTGCCTTCGAGCGTGGTGGCGGTGCAGGCTGTGTCGGGCTGGTGAATCCAGCGCTCACTCACCACCGTGTCTGCGGCCATGGTGAGGCCCACCCGGGGCCGACCGACCTGATTGAGCAACAGTTGGCTCGACGGCCCGGCATCCCCACGGCTCACCGTCACCCCGCATCCACCCAGGGTGGACCAGCGACCCTCATAACTGGAGGCGCTGTAGCTGCGACCCACGCGCAGGAAACGGCGACCGCGCACGGAACCATCCGCCTGCCAGGTTTCCAGATTGAGCCGGCCCACCGGCACACCGTCGCGGCTGCCCCGCGCCACCACCAGATACTGACCGGGCTGTGGTGCGGCACAGGCCGCAGGCGGCTCGGCGGCACGGGCCAGCGGCCCGGCGAGGGCAGAGGCCCCCAGGGCCCCGGTGAGCGTCAGCAGGCGGAGCGTCAGCAGGCGGTAAGGCAGCACCAGGGCGTTCTCCTCAGGACGTGAAGCCAAGACCGAGGCAGCTGTGGCCCATGTCGCGTCGATGCCAGAGCACACGCACCCGACGCCGCTGCCCGAAATGGCCCTGCGCGTCTTCGAGGCTGAGGTGGCCATGGCTGGCCCGGGTCGGACCCAGATCGGCATCGCCGCTGTCGGGACCGACCGCCAGACAGAGGCTGGCGTGCCGCGGCAGCGACAGAGGTGGATGAACCTGTCCCATGGTGCGATCAGCCCCCCTGTCGCCATAACGTCATTCTGGAAGCCCAGGACGCTCTGCGTCCACACGATTGGATGAGGCTTCGGTGAAAATGCCGCAGCCTCGCGCCGGATCGCGACAGAATCACAATGCCGAGATCCCCTTCGGATCATGAGGACGGGCACCCTTGTGGCGATCGGAGTGGCCTCCGCCTGTCTCGGTGCCCTGGTGGCCGCCAGCCAACCCTTCTGGCGGGTCGCGCAGAAGGCTGATCCCGAAGCCAGCCCCATCGAGTCGTTGGCCTGGCTCCTGCCGGAGCCTCCTCCCCAACCACCCCCGCCAGAGGAGATCGCCGTCTTCCAAGCCGACCGGGTGCAGCAGCTCAGCCGCGATGACGGCAGCACGGTGTCGGTGGGGTATTCCAGTGTGATCCTCGATCCCCGCTGGGTGGATCTGGAATTCTTCGGCGGCTGGAACAGGGAGTTCGAGGCGAATCGGGATGGCGAGGCCCTGCTGTTCTTCACCGGACCCACCTTTGAAAAGGGTCATCCGAACGAACCGCTCGGCATGGTGCTCCATGGCGATCTGATGCTCAGCGATGGCATCCGCCGTGCCGGCAATCGGGCCGCCGCCTCCGAGCGTGCCTACATCGCCGTGACCGAGGCGGGCGAGCTGCGCTACGGCTTCGGTGATCTCACCCCCGCGCGCCAGGAGCGCTACCGCCTCTTCATCGGTGGGTTGCATGCCTTCGCCCATCCCCAAGCCACCCCGCCCAGCAGCTATCGGGGCGTGTATGGCCCGATGCGTCTGGCCGATGTGCGCATCGTGTATGGATTCCGGCCCGATGGCCGCCTGGAGGTGATCGAAACCGACGATGGTGTGTTGTTCGATGACCTGCATCGCTTTGTGCAGGCCCGAGGTTTCACGGCGGCGTTCCTGCCCGACCATGCCTCCAAATCGCGCCTGATCGTGCCGGGCCGCAGGATGTGGAGCGAAGAGCAGGCGGTGTGGGTCAGTGGCGGCAAACCGTCGATCACCGCCCTGCCCTTCATGATGCGGGTCCTGCCCCGAAGTCTCAGGTCCGCTTCCGGGCGGATGCCAACGTCTTGAACCAGGTCACGTAGGCCTCCGGGCCACCGGGAACGCAGACATCGAAGCGGAGCGGATCCTCCGGATCGCTGATCCCCGCCAACGATCCATCGGCGAGCGAGGGGCGATCCACTTCGCCACCGCTGCTGTCGACCAACACAACGCGGTTGGGCTGGCCATAGCTCTCGCCGAGTTCCTGCAACAGGGTGAGGAAGCCGCGATCGCTGCCGCCACGCAGCCAGCCCGACCCCTGCGGACAGGGATGGGAGGTGACCGTGTCACCCACCCCCACCAGATGGGGCATCTGATCGGCCGGGATGTGGCGATGGCAGAGATCGAGCAGGGCGGCGTGATCGTGGGGGGCGCAGCGCACGTTGAAGTCAGCGCCGAGGGGAGCCTCACCGCTGCGGGCGGCGATGTGGCGATTGATCAACACCAGCAGCCCCACCTCCTTGATGGCGCCGCGAAGCATGAACTGAATGTCGGTGCTGCCCACATCCCCAGGCTGGGCCGGCTTGAGGCGCTCCTGCCCCTCTGCATCCCGGCCCAGGTTGGGCGCCACATGCAGAAAAAACGACTCCGCCAATCCCGCCGCCGCCGCCTGGTCCATCAGGGAGGCCATCACAGCCGCGAGCATCGTCTGCAGCTGACGTTGCCGCTCGACAGCGTCGGGGAGCCGGGCGAAGAGGCTGTTCAGGTTGATCGTGGGCGACACCTGGGTGTCGAGAATCGCCCGCTCGATCTCCAGCTTCAGCTCCCCTTCCCCCAGCTCGGGCAGCAGCGGCGGCAACTGCTCGGCAAGGAGCGCCGCCATCGTGGCGGGCACAGCGGCGAGGAAGGCCATCTCCGCTTCACTGACGCCCGGGTGGCTGAGGCTGCCGTAGCGATCCTGCAGCTGCACACCACCGGCAGCGAGGCCGGGGAGGTAGAAGCCCTCGCGACCGGGACGCTCCCGATCGCCCAGGGCCTGTTCCACCAGGCGGTTCACGCCACGGCGCCCCTCATGTTCGCCATTGGTGAGCACATTGAAATGGCCATGAAGCTCCGCCGCTGCCTGCACGTAGTCGGCCGGAAGCTTCCGGGTGAGGGGATCCTGCACCAGGGGCATGCAGACCCCATCGAGGTCCTGAATGATCAACAGATCGGGGCTGGCGGCGAGCTCGTCATGCAGCTGGTTGAGACTGAGGGTCTGCATCGGCTTCAGCGCGCTCCCATGGCGGTTTGATAGGCCGGTCGCTGCTGCACGGCGTCAATCACGGCCTGGATCCTGGGATAGGGGCTCAGATCGATGTCGGGGAAAAAGATCGGCAGGTAGGCCAGATAGGCCTGCACCGCGCAGTCAGCCGCACCCCAGCAGCGCCCCACCAGAGGCCGATCGGGTTCGAGCTGCTCGTTGAGTACCCCCATCAGACGGGGAAAGTCCCGCTCCCGGTTGCTGGGAACAAACAGGGCGATCGCCAGGGTGGCATTGGCAAACAGCAGCCACTGGCTGGTGAGGGCCCGCTCCGCCGCGGTGGTGATGTCGTCGCTGTGGCAGTCGGCGAGATGGAGCAGGATCGCGCCGCTTTCAAACAACGTCAGCGGCTGGCCATCGGCCCCCTGCACCGTGGTGTCGACCAGGGCGGGCAGTTTGCCGAAGGGATTGATCGCCAGAAACTCCGGTTGACGCTGCTCCTGGGCCTGGAGATCCAGCTCCTCCAGGCGGTACGCGATGCCCTTCTCCTCCATGTACCAGCGCGGCATCGAAGCGCGGGTGCGCTGCCCGCCGTAGAGCGTGAGCGTCATCGGATCGCTGCGTAAGGTGTCGGGGGATCATGGCCCCGAGGCCCCACGTGATGCCAGCACGATGCAGACCTCGCTGAAGAGCAACACCTTCTTCCCCCGCAGCCTCGACGCCGAGCTGGTGCGTCAACGCATCCGTGAGCTGGAGGTGGGCAAGGTGGGCTTCTACAGCGTGGGGCTCTACCCGGCCTCCCTGGCCTACAACTGCGCCATGCAGCAGGAGGGCGAAGGCGATCTGCTGCTGGCGGCCCGCCCCGGCCGCAGCCTGCTCGGTGCCTTCAACGCCGACGCCCTCGCCGGCATGGATCCCGAGCATGTGGCCGCCGTGGAGCGGATGGCGAGCCACGACGCCGGTGCTGGCGAGCGGTGCCCCAATTCCCTGGCCGACCTGCTGCAGCGCTGCGAACTGGTGGTGCTCAGCGCCAACAGCAACCACGTGGAGGATGACCTGCAGGAGGCCTGCCGACTGCGGGAGGAGCTGGGACGTGAGCAGGTGGTGCTCGCCTGCCTTGCCGGCTCCTTCAGCCACGACCACATCGCCAATGCGTCGTATGTGCTCTGCGAGAAGGTGCCGAACCTGGCCTTCTTCTCCGGCTTCCACCGTCACGGCGCCCTGCGCAACCCACTCGACAGTTTCACTGCCAACTTCTGCCATCCCAATGCGCTTACCGCCCTGCTCGGTGCACGCATGCTCGATCGCCTCTCCCCCAACATTCAAGTGTCCCCCGGCGTGCACAACGTCGAAGGGCAATACATCAAGGCGGCGAAAAACATGTCGTCGGTGTTTGCCGGCTTCGGATACAACTATCACCAGCAAAATCCGGGGGTCTTGCCGACCCTGCTCACCCTTCTGCTGGATCAATGCCTGGATCAGGCGGCCACCGTGTCGATGGCCAGGCGGGATCGTCAGCGGCTCTACAACCGTCAACCCTTCGCCCTCACCGAACTCGGCTATGGCGTGCAGCGGATCGAAGCGGCGCTGGTGCGGGGCGGAGACATGGAAAAGGTGCGTGACCACACCTTCGCCCAGCTCACCGCCATGGTGGCGGATGTGCGCGGCAGCATGATGCTGCCTGTGTCGGGGAAACCGACGCGCAATTTCCAGGCTGGACAGGTGTTGGCGGATCGGATGCGCGAGGTGCAGCGCTGCCCCCACACGATGGAAGAGGTGGAGGACTGGTGCGAACAGGCGGGTCTGCGTAAAGGTGGACTGGAAGGGCTGAAGGCGCTGCGTTACTGGCCGCAGATCGTGCGGAATTACGCCATCCCTGTGCATGACGCCTCGATGGTGAACCTGCTTTACATGGCGATCTACGGCAAAACTTCCACCAAGGAGGTGGCCTTCTCGGTGATGACAGACAGCCGGGAGCTCTCCAACTACTGCCAGGAATCGGTGCGTCCCACCCACAGTCGCCG
Source organism: Synechococcus sp. RS9909 (assembly GCF_014279595.1). NCBI lineage: Bacteria > Bacillati > Cyanobacteriota > Cyanophyceae > Synechococcales > Synechococcaceae > Synechococcus > Synechococcus sp. RS9909. Next base: position 1,307,457 of record NZ_CP047943.1, on the reverse strand, counting down.
TTACGCCGAGGCGCTGCAGAACCTGCACCAACCGGAGGCGATGGATCTGGTGGTGAATGCGGTGATTGCCGACAACGCCCGTCGCCTGATCCGCGACGACAACAGCTTCGAAGAGCTGGACGCTGCCACCGAACCTCCCGCCTACCTGCGGGCGATGAATGTGATCGAAACGGCGCTCTGATGACGGTGCTCTGATGACGGTGCTCTGAAGCCGGGGCTTCTCAGCTGGTTGGCAGCTCCACCACCGCATCGGCGATGGCCCGGTAGGGATCGGGATCGCAACTCATCACAATCACCTGCAACCCCCGATCCGCCGCTTGCCGGAGCATGGTGAGCACCGCCTGCAGACGCTGCGGATCGCTGTTGCTGAAGGCGTCATCGAAGAGCACGGGCAGACATCCGTCGTGGCCCACACGCAACACATCGGCGATCGCCAGGCGCAGGGCCGCGTTGAGTTGCTCGCGCAGGCCACCACTGAGAGCCGCAAACGGCAACAACAGCCCATCCCGTTCCAGCCCCAGGTCGCCAAGGCCATCTTTGGCGGAGTACCCCAGAGCGGTGCGTGCCCCGTCAGGGCCGAAGAGGGGGGCGAGAACGCGATCCATGCTGCGGCGCAGCGGCACCGTGTAGCGGCTGGAGAGATCGCTGCGCGCCCGTTGGAATTCGTGCAGTAACAGCTGTTGCGCCTCTACCACCAACCGCTCACTGCGCTCCCGCGCCTCCGCCTGCTCCAGGCGGGCGGCAGCCTCCTCCTCCGCCGCGTAGGGGTCGGCATCACTCAGCGCCAGGCAGCGTTCCTGCAATCCGCCCCGCTCAGCACTGAGCTGTTGCAGGCTGCGTGCCAGACGCTGCTCCTCCGCCTCCAGGCGCTGCAGCTCAGCTTCGGCCTCGCGCACCGCTTCAACCCCTCCCGCCTCGGCTGGGAGGTCCTGGGCGCTGCGGCGCAGGGCGTCCTCCTCGCGCCGCAGCGCCTCGAGGGCGGCATCCAGCTGGGCCAGATCACCGCACTCCTCCACCAGGGTCTGCCGTTGCTTCAGGCCTGAGGCCTGCTCCGTCAGCAGCCGTTCCCGTTGCAGCTGATGGCTCTGCAAGTCCTTTGCGGTCTGGGCCAGGCGCGCCTCCGCGGGGTCCCGTTGGCCCTGCAGGCGCTTCCAGCTCTCCTGAACCGTTCGATAGCTGATCCGGCACTGCTCCAGAGCCCGATGCAGAGCGTCGGGTTGCTGCGCGAGCTGCTCCAGCTGGTCATCCAATACAGGTTGGCCACTGGAAACAGCCGTCTCCTCCTCCTGGAGTGCCGCCAGCCGCTGGCGCAGGGTCTGCAGCTCCGTCTCGAGATCCTCCGCTGGCGCAACCTGCTGCCACTGCCCCTCAAGCAGCCGCTGCTCGGCATCGAGACGCAAGCGCTGCTGCCACTGGGCTTCGGCCTCCTCAACACTGGCGAAGTCATGGCGCTGAAGCATCTGCTCCAGCTGCTGTCGCCGTTGCTGGCATTCCCGTTCGAGTGCCTCCAGGTCCGCCCCTCCCCCGGGCGTCAGCTCCAGCTCCACTCCTTCGCCAACGGTCAGGCCGAAGGGTTGGCTGAGCAGGCGTTCCTCCCCCACCTGAAGCGCTGCGCCACCCAGCGCCACGGGCGAGGAAGCCCGCAGCAGACGCACCCGGGTGGCCATCGCTTCGCGCCGGATCCTGAGGGCCTCCAGGGCCTGACGCTGCTCCTGCAATGCCTCATGCTCTGCGGCACTGAGGGAGCGACAACGCCTCAGCTTCTCCTGCAGCTGCTGGCGTTGACGCTGCAACGCCTGAACTGTCGTCCGACGGATCTCCAGCTCTCGGCAGCGCTGCTCGAGGCCAGCACGTTCCTCCAGGCGTCGCAGCGTCTGGCCGCGTTGCTCGAGAGCCTGGCGTTGTTGCTCCAGCGCCTGCAGGTCCGTGCGTTGCTGCCGGCAGGTCTGGACCGCCTGGTCGTTCTCCTGCTGCAAGCGTTCCAGCGCCAGGTCCAGCTGGACCTGACGCTCCGCCTGGCTGCGCGCCTCCGTCTCCAGGCGCTGCAGACTGCCGCGCTGGCGTTCCAACGGCTCACGCCGCAGCCGCAACGGTTCGAGGCTCTGCAGCAGGCTGATGCGTTGCTTCTGGCTGCGGATGCGGCCCTGCAGCGCGGGCAGCTGCTGACGTTCGATCGTGTCGATCTGCTGCACCAGCTGATCGAGCGCTTCCCCGCTCTGCTCGAACCGCTCGCGGGTCTCGATCGCCGTCTCCAGGCCCTCTCGAGCCGCTGCGCTGGTCTGTTGGCATTGCCAGAGCACGCTGTTGGTGCGCACACCACGGCTGGTGAACGCCGCCTGCACCAGGCTTTCGAGCTGGTCGTTGACGCGTTGATCCAGGGGCGATTGCAACGCCCCCTCCGCCTTCGCCTCCAGCGCCTCAATCAGGGCCGCCAGGGCGTAATGCTCCGCGCCCTGGGCCAACAGATCGCGCCCGGCTTCACCCTGCATCACCCAGAGATGGGCCCAGCGGCCTGGCAGTTGGCGGTTGACCTGGCGACTGCCCAGACTTTCCGGAACACTGAGAAGTTGGGCGAGGCGATCTTCCGCCTCGCCCCCCTGAAGCACGTCCTGCCCTGCTGTTCGCAGGGATGCGGTGCCACTGGCGCCACTGAAGCGCTTCTGGAGCGTCCAGGCCCGGTTTGCCGCCTCAAAGCCGATCTCCACCTGGGGATGGCCGGGGTGTTGCTGCGAGCGCAGGGCCTGGATCGGCGCCCCGGTGGCATTGGCACGCAGGAACAGGGCGCGATGCATCGCCTCCACCAGGGTGCTCTTGCCGCTCTCATTGGCACCGGCAACCAGGGTCACGCCAGGGGCAAACACCAGCTCCAGCTGGCGATGGCGCCGCACACTCTCAAGCCGGCAGTGGGTCAGGCGCATGGCGTCTCCTGGGCGTTGCGCTCCAGGTCCGTGAGCCGATGCAATTCACAGAGGGCGGTCTCCAGACGCTCCACCTCGCCTGGCTCGCCAGCGGCCTTGAGGCCCTGGCAGAGCTGCTCGGCCACGGCCCGGATCAGGGGGCCCTCAGGGCAGTCCCGCAGGGCCAGGAGCTCATCCGCCTCAGGGCGGCGATGGCAATGACCGCGCAGACGCAGATGCAGCAACGCCTGGCGCAGCTCCTCCAGACGCTCACCGAGCCGCTGATGCTCCGCAAGACCGAGCTGCCCTTCGAGCTCGAGCCGGAGCAGGTCTCGCCCGACCCGGCGACCGATGCGGTGCTCCAGCCATTGATCCAACCGGTGCAGATCGGCGGCGGAACGCAGGCTGATCCGTTCGTTGTGCCAGCGCAGCGATGCCGTGGGCAGGGGGGTCACGGCCGGCCTGGTGCCCCGCGCCAGCTCCACCAGAAGCACCTGACCGCGCTGATCCTCCGGTGTGCGGGGAAAGCGGTCCGGCTCCGGTGTGCCGCTGTACCAACAGCGATCGCTCACCGCATGCAGGGCATGCCAATCGCCCAGGGCGATGTAATCGATCTCCGCCGGGGGCAGACGCTCCAGACAGAGCCTGTTGCTATCGCTGCGGCGCCCGGCAGTGGCGGCGTTGAGGTCCGCATCGCTGGCGCCGAACCCCTGCACAGAACCATGGGCCAACACCACACGACAGCGATCGGCAGGCAGCTGACTCCAGTCGAACGACTCCAGCCAGGCGGTGGGGCTGTCGCTTTCGTGCTGACGCAGCAGAGGGCAGGGCAACACCACCAGATCGCCGATCTCCACAGGACGCCGTTCCAGGAGCAGGTGCAGATCCGGGCAGCGCCGGGTCATCTCCCGTTGCACGTCGTTGCGCCGCCACAGCCCCCCGGCGCCACCGTGATCGTGATTGCCAGGGATCACCAGCACCGGACAGGGGATGGCAGCGATCGCCTCCAGCACCTCCAACACCGTGGCGGTGGGCACCGCAGCGGAATCAAACAAATCTCCGGCCACAAGCAGCGCCTCCGGCCTGTGCTCCTGAGCCAGGGCGCTGAGGCGCTCGATCATGGCGATGCGCACCTGCTGCAGCCGGCTGCGTTTGGCGGTGTCCTCCACCCAGCGGAACGGCTTGCCGATCTGCCAGTCGGCCGTATGCAACAGACGGGGCAAGGGCAATGACGGCCTGGGTCAGCCCCATGCTGCCTGAGGTTCCGCACACTCGGGCCTGGCGGCGGCTGGGAAGCACGTCATTCTCCCCTTTAGACGCATGCGATCAGCCATGGCGGATGGGGCCACCCTGTCTATACGCTCCCTCCAGCTGGTGGCCGGCCGCTTCCATGCGCCCGAGCGGATCGCCGGAATCCGCGCCCTCGGCACGGGCAACGTCAACGACACCTACCTGGTGCAGCTGCGCGGCGAGGGGGAACCGGACGCCTTCGTGATGCAACGGCTGAACACCACCGTGTTCCAGCGTCCCGATCTGGTGATGGGCAACCTGCTCACCCTGGGCCGTCATGTCGACCATCGCCTCGCCAACGCACCGGCGGAGCTGGCCGGGCGTCGCTGGGAGGTGCCCCGGGTGCTCAGCGCGCGCGCCGACGGGGAGCACTGGGTGGAGCATGAAGGGCAGTTCTGGCGATCGATCAGCTACATCGGCGCCGCCACCACCAGCGATGTGATCCGCGATGAAGCCCATGCCCGTGAAATCGGCTATGGCCTGGGCATGTTTCACCACCTGGTGAGTGACCTGCCGATCGCCGATCTGGCGGACACACTGGAGGGATTTCACATCACCCCGGCCTATCTGGCCCGTTTCGATCAGGTGCGGCAGGCCTGTCAACAGGGATCCACGGATGCGGCCCTGAGCCTGGCCCTCGACCATGTGGAACGCCGCCGCCATGCGGTGGATGTGCTCGAGGCGGCCTGTGCCCGTGGCGAACTGCAGCGCCGACCGATCCACGGTGATCCGAAGATCAACAACGTGATGCTCGATGAGCGCACCGGCCAGGCCGTGGGCCTGATCGACCTCGACACGGTCAAGCCCGGGCTGGTGCATTACGACATCGGCGACTGTCTGCGCTCCTGCTGCAACCCAGCCGGAGAGGAATGCCGTGAGTGGAGCACGGTGCACTTTGATCTCGACCTCTGCCGCTCCATCCTTAAGGGCTATCTGGGCGTGGGACGTTCGTTTCTGAGCACAGCCGATCGCCACTATCTGCCCGACTGCATCCGCCTGCTGCCCTTTGAACTGGGCCTGCGCTTCCTCACCGATCACCTGGAGGGAGATCGCTACTTCCGCACCGAGCGTCCGGGCCACAACCTGGATCGGGCCCTGGTGCAATTCGCCCTCACCGACTCGATCGAGCGTCAGTGGGATGGCATTGAAGCCCTGGTCCGCGACGTGCTGTCGCAGCAGCCGGCCTGAGATGGCACGTCACGCGGTGATGGTGCGCCAGCTCTGCGTCCTGCAGCCATTTGCGCCGCACATCAGCCCGCCTCTGCTGTTGCGGGTGGAAGCCGTCTGGCAGGCCTCCGGTGCGATGGCCTTCAGCTTCGGTCTACGGCCCGGGCCGGGTTGGGAGTCCCTGGAGGGCCTGCGTTGCCCCAGCCGCACCGGCCCCCCGCAACGCCGGGATGGCCTCTGGGACCACACCTGCTTTGAGGCCTTCCTCGGCTGGCCTGAGTCGCCGCGCTACTGGGAGCTCAACGCCGCTGCCAACGGCGACTGGAACCTCTACGCCTTCAGCACCTATCGCAGCCCTCCGGAGCTGGTGGATCTGCCCCAGCCACCCCGGATTCAGCTGCGACGTCAGGCCAGGGATCTGCGCTGCGACATCCAGCTCGATCTGCCCCCGTGCTGGCCCGAGGCGATGCAACCGGAGATCGGCCTTGCGATGGTGGTGGAAGAGCAAGAGGGTCGCCT